>NZ_JAFCJX010000006.1 GCF_018130695.1 Bradyrhizobium jicamae
ATCCGGCCTTCCCTGCGCGATGGCTTTACGGCTTATACGTGCTCGCCCTGGTGAGACTCTGCGTTTGTGCCACCATCATCCGCGATCGGCTTTGGGCCTCTCATAGACTTGCCACCAGCATCGGGGCGGCAGGCCCACACGACTTCACCGTCCGCCCTGCGCGCACACGCCTGTCGCACGCCCGGCGGCCACCGCATCTTCACCCACGTTCGTGGCGTTCGCGAGCGCCCCTCGTGTCGGGTGAGACGGGCCATTGTTAGCATAATCGGAAGTTCGTGTAAATCTGATTCTTTCTGCAAGGCGACCTTGACACGGTTTTCTGATTTGCCCGTCGTGTCGAATTTGCCACAGTTCCTCCTACACTCCTGGCCGGGATTGACCCGAAATGACCGGAGCGGACTATGGTCCGCGATCAAAAAGGACGTTTGGTCGACCTAACGATCATACGTGGGAAACCATCATCACTATTATCGTCGCTCCGATCCCGACGAACAACTAAGACCCGTTGCAAGCCCCCTGCCTACGTCGCTCGCGACAAAGCAACAGACTATAAGCGGGCTTCCAGGTTTCTTCTCATTTCCGCCCAAGAGCGCTCTGCTTCTATCGCGCAAACTCCGGCTGCCAATCCCGCACCTCGCGCGCCGCCTTCGTCACCGCATCGATCGTCGTGAACGATGGCGCCTCCAGCATCATGCTGCGCGCGAGCCGAAGAGCGCGCGCTTCGCAGATCGCGCGCTGCTTCTCGTCAGCGATGGCCTCGAAATCGAGATTGTGCGCGAGGCCGAGGATGCGCCGGATGGTCTTGGCCGCGGCGAAGCCGACGGTGTCCTGGAACAACCGCGCCATATAGGCCTGCCGCTCGGTCTCCAGCCGCGCCGTCCCGGCTTCACCGGGGAAGAGCGCGACCGGATAGCCGTCGCCCCTCGCCTCGCTCCGCCATAGCACCAGGAATTTGCGCGCGAATTCGCTCCAGACACCCTCGACCGTCTCCAGCACCCAGGCCTCGAACACCGCCCGGTCGCCCGGCGCGCGCTCATGCCCGGCGGAGGCCAGATAGGCCATCAGCAGGTTCGCGATGACGGCGCCGATGTCGAACCCCATCGGACCGTAGAACGCGAATTCGGGATCGATCACCCGCGTCTGGTCTTGCGTGACCATGATCGAGCCGGTGTGGAGATCGCCATGGATCAGCGCCTCCGGGCTCGCCATGAATTTCAGCTTGAGACGGCTGATCGCGACATGCAGGTCGAGATCGTCGCGAAAGTCTTGCGCGGTCGCATCGAGCCAAGGCGTGGTCCAGCGGTTCTGCTCGGCCACGCGATAGGGATCGGTGAAGATCAGGTCCTCGGTGATCTTGCAGAGCGCATGGTTGCCGGCAAACGCCGCGATGCCCTCCTTTTTCTCGGCCGCTGTCAGCGCGAGGTCGGAGGAGAAGAACAGCGTGTTCGCCATGAAGGTCGAGATATCATCGACGAAGCGTGGATACCGGATGCCCTCGATCAGGCCCCTGCGCATGATGATGTGCGGCGTCAGCAGCTCCATCGCGGTCAGCGCCAGCGCGCGGTCGTGATGCAGCACCGCCGGCACCAGTTGTCCCGTCAGCCGCGCCTGATGCACCAGCGCCAGATGCTCGTAATGGGCGCGCGACAGCGGCAGCGGCCAGCTCTCGCCGACCAGGCGGACATAGGGCAGCGCCTGCTTCACGGCGATGCCGCCGCGCGCGCCCTTGACGATGAAGACGAGGTTGAGATTGCCGTCACCGACCTCGGTGATCGCCCAGTCGGCCGCGGCGCCGCCGAGCTGCGCGGCGATGGCGGGGACATCAGCGAGATAGGCCCTCAGATCGGCTTCGTGGAGGATGCGGTAGGACGGGTCTTGCTGCTCCTTTGGTGCCATGGTCGCCTCCTCCGAATCTTGCGGGGCAAGGTTGATCCTCGCTCCCGTACCGGCTTGATCATAATCGCAAAATGTCTGCGGCGACCAGCGCTCAACTCTAGGCGCCGCGAGCACGCGCGATGCCGATTGTGGACGTTGCGGAAACTTGCTAGCTTGCGGCCTCTCGCGTGACTGGCGACATCGGATGGAGCACCATCGGGAAGCGCGAGGTATTAGCCGTTCGCCTGGGCAATTGGGAAAACTCCCAATCAAAACGCTTCGTCTGGAGCTGCCCATGCTGACGTCGATCAAAATCACCGGACTGCAGACCTACGGCTATCACGGCCTGTTCGAGGAGGAACGAACCCTCGGACAAAAGTTCAATTTCGATATTTCGGCCACATTACGCGAGGTGCGGACCCACCTCGGTGACGATCTGGACTCATCCGTGCGATATGATGCCGTCGTCGATGAAGCCGTGCAGATTGCAGCGTCGAACAGGTTCCAGACCCTGGAGGCGCTCGGCGAGACGATCGCCATGGGCCTGCTGCGGCGCTTCGTCAGCATGGACAGCGTGACGGTCGCCGTTGCGAAATCCAGCCCGCCGATTGCTCATGCGATCGAACAGGTCGGCGTCCAGGTCAGCCTGCAGCGCACGGATCTTGCGACAATCGATGGGGAGATCGCCGGCGCCTGAAGCGGGTCAATTATTCCCGCTCGAGGAAGTTCGAGCCGATGTCGGCTTTCTTCTTCAGCGGATCGTAGTCGCAGTAAACGCTGTCGGCGACCAGCGTGTAGCTTGCGATGATGGTGTCCTTGCTTGGCTTGACCGAACTGAGCCCGATTGCCGCGGCCTGTTTGGCGCCGTTCCATTTGAACGGCGTCGTGCTCTGCGCACGCTCGCAGGCCGCGACTGCGTCGGCGAAGACGGCGCTTTCGACGAAGGCTTTCACGGTGCGGAGCTGCCCGAGCGTCTTCCAGTTGGCGTAGAATGAGCCGGCAAGGCCGGCGCCAAGCAGGATGAAAAGCGCGATTGCGATCCTCTGGAAATTCATTCGCCTCCCCCCAAAGACTGGTGTCGAATTCTAGAGGCGCGGTCAGGCGAGATCAAATGGCGCGGCGACGGGACTGCGCCCCCTCGCCCCGCACTTGCGGGGAGAGGGTTGGGGTGAGGGGCTTCCATCCGGCGAGCACTGCCGTTGTAGTTGGTCTCGTGCCTCGCCCCTCACCCGAATTCTCGCTTTGCGAGAATTCGACCTCTCCCCGCAAAAGGGCGGGGAGAGGTGAAGCCGAGCCCGCTGCTAAAACGGCGTCCCCATCAGCCTGGCGAGCCGGTCGATGTTGAGATAGCCGGCGTGGTAGGCCCACATGCCCGCAGCAAAGAACACGGTCGAGAGGATCGTGGTCCACAGCAGCTTCTTGCCCATCCGCGCCAGGATCGGCGCGCCGGGATCGGTGCCGGGGGCACCGACATTGTCCTCGTGCTGGCTGCGCACGCCGAACGGCAAGGTCAGGAACAACACGAGCCACCACACCACGAAGTAGATCGCGACCGCGGTGGAGATCTGGTACGCCATCGCCTCAGGCCTGCTCGATCTCGACCAGCGCGCCCGAAAAATCCTTCGGGTGGAAGAACAACACCGGCTTGCCGTGGGCGCCGATCCTGGGCTGGCCGTCGCCGAGCACGCGGGCGCCGCCGGCGATCATCTGGTCGCGCGAGGCGATGATATCGACCACCTCGTAGCAGACGTGATGGATGCCGCCGTCGGCATTGCGTTCGACGAATTTGGCGATCGGCGAGGCCTCGCCGAGCGGCTCGATGAACTCGATCTTGGTGTTCGGCAAGGTGACGAACACGGTAATTACGCCATGCTCCGGCAGCGGCACCGCATCGGAAATCGGTGCATTGAATGCCGTGCCGTAGATTTTTGCGGCTTGCCTTGCATCCTTGACTGCGATGGCGACGTGATTGAGCCGACCCAGCATGTTCGTCTCCCTGTTCTAAAGCGCGATCAGATTTTGCGTCACGCCTTGGCTCTTTTATTTGCGCATGATCTGTTCGGAAAACCGCTTCACACTTTTCCGGATCATGCGCTAGACCGTCAGCACGTGGACGTAGCAGAGCGGCTTCTTGCCCCACTGCTCGTTCAGCACCGCCCGCACCGCGCGGCGCACCGATTCGCCGAGTGCATCCGGATCGCGCCGCCGCGCCTTCGGCAGGCCCTCGACGGTCGATACCACCACATCGAACACGATGTCGTCGAGCAGCTCGCCGGCCGCATTCTTCTCCGGCATGCCGACAAGATCAACCTCGGGATCGTCGACGAGATCGCCCTTGTCGGTCACCGCGATCGCGACGAAGGCGCAGCCGGCGAAGGCCATCCGCCGCCGCTCCACCACGGCGCGGGATTTTGCATCCTCCAGGATGATGCCGTCCTTGTAGAGCCGGCCGGCGGGCAATTCATCGATGATGCCGGGCTCGCCAGGGCCGAGCTTGACCAGATCGCCGTTCCGGCAGGTCAGCACCTTCGGCACGCCGCAGGCGCGGGCGAGCTTGGCATGTTCGGCCAGATGCAGCGCCTCGCCATGGACGGGGATCAGCAATTGGGGGCGAACCCAGGAGATCATGTCGCGCAGCTCGTCGCGGCGCGGATGGCCGGAGACATGGACCAGATGGTCGCGGTCGGTGATGATCTCGACGCCCTGCACCACCAGGCCGTTGATGATGCCGCCGACCGCCTTCTCGTTGCCGGGAATGGTGCGCGAGGAGAAGATCACGGTGTCGCCCTTGTTGAGCGTCACCTGCGGATGATCATTGTTGGCGATCCGCGCCAGCGCGGCGCGCGGCTCGCCCTGGCTGCCGGTGCACAGCGCCAGCACCTTGTCCGGCGGGAAGTGGCCGTAGACATCCATGCCGCGGAAGCGGTAGCCGCCGTCGAGATAGCCGCATTCGCGCGCCACCTGCACCGCGCGCTCCATGGCGCGGCCGACGATCACGACCTCGCGGTCGGCGGCGCGCGCGGCATCCGCCACCGCCTTCACCCGTGCGACGTTGGAGGCAAAGGTGGTGACGGCCACCCGCCCCTTGGCCGCGCTGACCAGCTTCTTGATGGTGGCGGCGACCTCGGTCTCGGACGGCGAACGGCCGTCGCGCACCGCGTTGGTGGAATCGCCGACCAGCGCCAGCACGCCGGCATCGCCGAGCTCGCGCAGCCGCCGCTCGTCGGTCGGCGGGCCCAGAATCGGGGTCGGATCGATCTTCCAGTCGCCGGTGTGCAGGACGGTGCCAACCTCGGTGTGGATCGCCAGCGCATGGGATTCCGGAATCGAATGCGCGACCGGAATGAACTCGACGTTGAACGGGCCGATATCGACCCGGCCGCCCGACGGGATCACGGTGACCGGAATTTTGGGCGGATTGCGCTCGGAGGCGCATTTGGCCTCGAACAGCGCCGCGCTGAACTGGGTCGCGTAGATCTTGCAGCCGAGCTTCGGCCAGAGATCGATGATCGCGCCAAAATGGTCCTCATGGGCGTGGGTCAGCACCAGGCCCATCAGATTGTCGCGCTGCTTCTCCAGGAAGCGGATGTCAGGCATGATCAGGTCGATGCCGGGCAGATGCTCCTCGTCGCCGAAGGAGACGCCGAGATCGACGGCCAGGAACGACCGCTGGTGGCGATTGCCGAGGCCGTAGATCGACAGGTTCATGCCGATCTCGCCGACACCGCCGAGCGGCGCAAAGGTGAGCTCGTCGGGCCGCGCCATCAGACAGCTCCCGCGGAGGCGGCATTGCCGAAGTGGACCTCGCCGGCGGTGACCGGCATCAGCCTGCCGTCGGCGGTGCGCACCATCAGGCAGCCGGTGTCGTCGATCGTGTCGAAGGTGCCTTCCAGCGTCGCTTGCCCGGTGCGAACTGCGATCTTCTCGCCGAGGCCCGCGGCACGCTCCAGCCAGAGACGGCGGATCTCGCCAAAGCCGCGGCCATTGTCCCAGATGCCGCGGAATTCGACCCAGGCGTCCGACAGCGCGGCGAACAGCTCCTCCGCGCTGATCTGCACGCCAAGGGCTGCGAGCGACACGGCGGGCGTCGGGGTGCCCTCAGGCGCGGCCACGACATTGGTGCCCATGCCGGCAACAACGGCCAGCCGGTCACCGACGGCCTCGGCCTCCAGCAGAATGCCGGTGAGCTTCCTGCCGTCAGCGAGCACGTCGTTCGGCCATTTCAGCGTGTATTTCGGCGCGCTCGGGCCAAGCCGAAGCACGGCCTCGACGCTGACCTTCTGCAGCGCCGCCTCCAGCGCAAGGCCGGCGGCAAAGCCGAGCGTCGCGGCCACAGCCGGCTGCACGTCCATCACCTCGAGAATGGAGCTTGCGAGGTTGCCGCGCGGCGCGATCCAGGCCCGCTGGCGGCGACCGCGGCCTGCGGTTTGCTCAGTCGTGACAAACCACATCGGCCCGCGCTCGCCCTGGCGGGCACACGCCATGGCTTCCACATTGGTCGAACCGATCTGATCGTAAGCGGCGAGCCGATAGCCCGCCGATGAGGCCCGGGGTCCGAGCGCGAAGGTCATGTTGATCTTTGGCGCATGATCATCTCCGAAAACCGGTCTCCACTTTTCGGGATCATGCGCGTTAAAAGAGCGACTTTGCCGCGGCCGCGGCGCCACTGACCAGCGGTCCCGGATAGACCCAGAAGAAGATGACGAAGATACCGGCCACCGCCAGCACGACGCGCAACTCAAGGCGCATCGGATCGAGCTTCGGCAGGGGCTCCTCGAAGTACATCACCTTGACGATCGACAGATAGTAGAACGCGCCCACCACGCTGGTCAGCACGCCGATGACAGCCAGCGTGAACAGGTTCGCCTTGATGGCGGCGACGAAGACGTACCATTTGGCGAAGAAGCCGGCGAGCGGCGGCACGCCGGCCAGCGAAAACAGCAGCATCGCGAACACGAAGGCAAGCAGCGGGTTGGTGCGCGACAGCCCGGCGAAATCGCTGATCTGCTCCACGGCCTGGCCGTTGCGCTTCATCGCCAGGATGATGGCGAAGGTACCGAGCGTCATCGCCACGTAGATCGCGACATAGGTCAGCACGCCCTGCGCGCCTTCGACGGTGCCGGAGGCAAGGCCGACCAGCGCAAAGCCCATATGGCCGATCGAGGAATAGGCCATCAGGCGCTTGATGTTGGTCTGGCCGATCGCGGCGAACGAGCCCAGCGCCATCGAGGCGATCGCCACGAACACCAGGATCTGCTGCCACTGGGTGACGATGCCCGGAAACGCCGTCAGCGTCGCGCGGGTGAACACGGCGAGCGCTGCGACCTTCGGGGCCGAGGCGAAGAACGCGGTCACCGGCGTCGGCGCGCCCTCATAGACATCGGGCGTCCACATGTGGAACGGCACCGCGGAGACCTTGAAGCAGAGGCCGGCGAGCAGGAAGACCAGGCCGAACACGATGCCGACGCTGCCGGTCGTGGCAGCCGCTGCGATGCCCGCGAAGCTGACGGTGCCGGTGAAGCCGTAGATCAGCGATGAGCCGTAGAGCAGCATGCCCGACGACAGCGCGCCGAGCACGAAATACTTCAGGCCGGCTTCGGTCGACTTGGCGTTGTCGCGGTGGCTGGAGGCCACGACATAGAGCGCAAGGCTCATCAGCTCGAGGCCGAGATAGAGCGAGATCAAATCGCCGGCCGAGATCAGCACCATCATGCCGAGCGTCGACAGCAGCACCAGGATCGCGAACTCGAAGATTCGCCGCGACGGATCGGACAGGAATTCGGTCGCCAGGATCAAGGTCACGCCCGAGCCGATCAAAGCGAGGATCTTCAGGAAGCGGGCAAAATCGTCGACGATGAAGCTGCCGCCGAAGGTCACGAGCTTGCCGGCCGGCAGGGTCAGCTCCAGGATGCCGGTCAGGATCAGCAAGAGCACGGAGAGCGCGGTGACGAGCCGTGTCGTCCCCTGCCCGCGGTACGCGCCGAGCATCAACAGCACCATGGCGCCGACCGCGAGCACGAGCTCCGGCAGCACCGGCTGCAACTGATAACCTGCGGTCGAAAAGCCCATGATATCGTCCTAATCGAGAACCCCAACTCAGATCGAGGTTCTTACCTTTTTGTTTGACGCGTTTTCTTCACGCGAACCGGGTGCCACTTCGCTTGAAAACGCTACGCTATTGAGCAACCAGCGCGGCTGCCTTCACGGCAGTCACGGCGGTATTGTAATTGTTGACGAGCTGCTGGACCGAGGCCGCCGACATGTCGAGCACCGGCTTCGGATAGACGCCGAACAGGATGGTCAGCGCGACCAGCGGGAACAGCACCAGGCCCTCGCGGAAGGTCAGATCCTTGATGCTGGCGAGCGAGGGCTTGACCAGCGCGCCGAACACCACCTTGCGGTAGAGCCAGAGCGCGTAGCCGGCCGACAGGATCACGCCGAAGGTGGCGAAGAACGTGGTCGGCAGCGACACCTTGAAGGTGCCGAGCAAGGTCATGAACTCGCCGACGAAGCCGGACGTGCCGGGCAGGCCGACATTGGCCATGGTGAAGACCATGAACACGAAGGCATAGAGCGGCATCCGGTTGACCAGGCCGCCATAGGCCGCGATCTCGCGGGTGTGCATGCGGTCGTAGACGATGCCGACACAGAGGAACAGCGCGCCGGAGACGATGCCGTGCGAGATCATCTGGAACATGCCGCCCGCGACGCCCTGCGTCGTCACCGCGAAGATGCCCATGGTGACGAAGCCCATATGCGCGACGGAGGAATACGCGATCAGCTTCTTCACGTCCTCCTGCATCAGCGCCACCAGCGAGGTGTAAATGATGGCGATGACCGAGAGCGTGAACACGAACGGCGCGAAGTCGTGGCTGGCCAGCGGGAACATCGGCAGCGAGAAGCGCAGGAAGCCGTAGCCGCCCATCTTCAAGAGGATCGCGGCCAGCACGACCGAGCCCGCGGTCGGCGCCTCGACGTGCGCGTCCGGCAGCCAGGTGTGCACCGGCCACATCGGCATCTTTACCGCAAAGGAGGCGAAGAAGGCGAGCCACGCCCAGGTCTGCATGTTGCGCGGCACCGCCGTGTGCATCAGCGTCGGAATGTCTGTCGTGCCGGCATTCCAGTACAGCGCCATGATGGCGAGCAGCATCAGGACCGAGCCGAGCAGCGTGTAGAGGAAGAACTTGAACGAGGCATAGACCCGGCGCGGGCCGCCCCAGACGCCGATGATCAGGAACATCGGGATCAGGCCGCCCTCGAAGAACAGGTAGAACAGCACGAGGTCGAGCGCCGAGAAGGTGCCGACCATCAGCGTTTCCAGGATCAGGAACGCCATCATGTATTCGCTGACTCTCGATGTCACCGACTTCCAGCTCGCGATGATGCAGAACGGCATGATCGCGGTGGTCAGGATGATCAGCGGCAGCGAGATGCCGTCGACGCCCATGTGGTAGGTGATGCCGGTGGCGAGCCAGGACGCCTTCTCGACGAACTGGAACTCGGTCTGCACGGGATCGAAGCGTGCCACCAGGATCAGCGACACCACGAAGGTGATCAGCGTGGTCCACAGCGAAATCCAGCGCGCGGTGCGGTTGGCGGTCTCGTCGCCTCCCCGCGCCAGCAGGTAGACCAGGATCGCGCCGAGCGCCGGCAGGAAGGTCGTGACGGAAAGGATTGGCCAGGTTGTCATTACTGGCCTCCCAAGCCGAACATGAACCAGGTGATCAATCCGGCAACCCCGATCAGCATCGCGAAGGCGTAGTGATAGAGATAGCCGGTCTGCAATTTGACGACGTTGCGGGTGACGTCGAGCACGCGGGCCGAGACGCCGTCCGGACCGAAGCCGTCGATGACGAAGCCGTCGCCCTTCTTCCAGAGCTGATAGCCGATCCACTTGGCCGGGCGCACGAAGATCAGCTCGTACAGCTCGTCAAAATACCATTTGTTGAGCAGGAACTGGTACAGCATCGGCTGCTGGTTCGCGAGCTCGACCGGCAGGTACGGCCGGCGGATGTAGAAGAGATACGAGACCAGGAAGCCCGCAACCATCATCACGGTCGGCAGGAACGCGATGACGGGGGAGATGTGGTGCATCTCCTCGAGGATGTGCGGGTTCATCTTCACGGACTCGCGGAAGAACTCCTCGACGCCGTGATGGCCGGTGAACAGCTCCTTGAACGGGAAGCCGGCCAGGATCGAGCCGACCGCCAGCACGCCGATCGGGATCAGCATCCAGATCGGGCTCTCATGCGCAGCCTCGTAGTGATGCTCGTCGTGCGGCGTGCCATGGAAGGTCTTGAAGATCAGACGCCAGGAATAGAACGAGGTCAGGCCGGCCGCGACGACCGTCAGCAGGAAGGCATAGACCGCGAAAGGATTGTGCGCGGCATAGGCGGACTCGATGATCGCGTCCTTGGAGAAGTAGCCCGCCGTCAGCGGGAAGCCGGTCAGCGCCAGCGTGCCGATCACCATCACCGCGTAGGTGTAGGGAATCTTGCGCCACAGGCCGCCCATGTTGCGGATGTCCTGCTCGTGATGCATCGCGTAGATCACCGAGCCGGAGCCCAAGAACAGCAGCGCCTTGAAGAAGGCGTGGGTGAACAGATGGAACATGCCGACCGAATAGGCCCCTGCTCCCATCGCCACGAACATGTAGCCGAGCTGCGAACAGGTCGAGTAGGCGACGATGCGCTTGATGTCGTTCTGGACGAGGCCGATCGTGGCGGCGAAGAATGCCGTGGTCGCGCCGAAGAACATCACCACCGCCTGCGCGGTCGGTGACAGCTCGAACAGCGGCGACAGCCGCGCCACCATGAAGACGCCGGCGGTGACCATGGTCGCGGCGTGGATCAGCGCCGACACAGGCGTCGGGCCTTCCATCGCGTCAGGCAACCAGGTGTGCAGCAGGAACTGCGCCGACTTGCCCATCGCACCCATGAAGAGCAGCAGACAGGTCAAGGTCAGCGCGTCGGCCTGCCAGCCGAAGAACGGAATGGTCTTGCCGGTCAGGCCGGGCGCGGCGTGGAAGATGGTCTCGAAGTCGGTCGAGCCCACCAGTGCGAAGATCGCGAAGATGCCGAGCGCGAAGCCGAAGTCGCCGACGCGGTTGACCACGAAGGCCTTGATCGCCGCGGCGTTCGCCGACGGCTTCTGATACCAGAAGCCGATCAGGAGATAGCTCGCCAGACCCACGCCCTCCCAGCCGAAGAACAGCTGCACCAGGTTGTCCGAGGTCACCAGCATCAGCATCGCGAAGGTGAACAGCGACAAATAGCCGAAGAAGCGCGGCCGGTTCGGATCCTCGTCCATGTAGCCGATGGAGTAGAGGTGGACGAGCGACGACACGGTGTTGACCACCACCAGCATCACGGCGGTCAGCGTATCGACCCGCAGCGTCCAGGCGACCTGCAGGTCGCCCGAGGTGATCCAGGGCAGCAGCGTGATGCGCGCGTCCTGATGCATGAAGCCGACCTGCACCAGCGTGTACCAGGACAGCGCCGCCGACACGAACAGCAGGCCCGTCGTGATCAGCTCGGCCGCCCGCGAGCCCGCCGCGGCCGGCTCGGAGACGTGATGGTCGTCATGGCCATGGTCGTCGTGGCCGTGATCGTCATGGGCGGCCGCAGCATGGGCGTGCGCGTCGCCATGAGCATCGTCGTGATGATCGACGGTATCGCCGCTCGGGTTGCGCGCATGCGCACCGACCAGCGAGATGATGCCTGCGAGGATAGCGCCCAGCAGCGGCAGGAATACAATTGCCTGAACCATTGGTGAGCCTAGCCCTTCATCAGATTGACGTCTTCAACCGCGATCGAACCGCGGTTGCGGAAATACACCACCAGCACGGCGAGACCGATCGCGGCCTCGGCGGCGGCGACCGTGAGCACCAGCAGCGCGAACACCTGGCCGACGATGTCGCCCAGGAACGTCGAGAACGCCACCAGGTTGATGTTGACCGAGAGCAGGATCAGCTCGATCGACATCAGGATGACGATGATGTTCTTGCGGTTGAGGAAGATGCCGAGGATCCCAAGCGTGAACAGGATCGCGCCGACCGCCAGATAATGTCCGAGCCCGATCGTCATTTCACCCACTCCGCCGCGTCGGCATCCGAGAGGCCCTGCCCCGACGCCACCTTGCGCATCGCCATCGCCATCTCAGGCGTGCGCGCGTTCTGCACGTTGATGTCCTGCCGCTTGACCATCACCTTGTGCCGCAGTGTCAGCACGATGGCGCCGATCATCGCGACCAGCAGCACCATGCCGGCGAGCTGGAAGTAATGGATGTACTTCGTATAGAGCACGAGGCCGAGCGCCTCGGTATTGGTGACGTTGGTCGGGATCGCCGCCGTGATGGTCTTGGTCACGCTCGGGTTGATCGCCCAGGCGCCGACCACCAGCAGCAATTCGAACATGAAGATGCCGCCGATCACGAGGCCGACCGGCAGATACTGGATGAAGCCCTCGCGCAGCTCGACGAAGTCGACGTCGAGCATCATGATCACGAACAGGAACAGCACCGCGACCGCGCCGACATAGACCACGATCAGCATCATGCCGAGGAATTCGGCGCCCATCAGCACGAACAGGCCCGAGGCGTTGACGAACGCCAGGATCAGATACAGCACCGAGTGCACGGGATTGCGCGAGACAATCACCATGACGGCCGAGGCCACGCAGATCGTGGCGAACAGATAGAAGAACAGCGCCGGAAGGATCATGCCCTCACCTCACCGGTACGGCGCGTCGAGCTCGATCGCCTTGGCGATCGCGCGTTCCCAGCGGTCGCCATTGGCGAGCAGCTTGGCCTTGTCATAATACAGCTCCTCGCGCGTCTCGGTCGCGAACTCGAAGTTCGGGCCCTCGACGATCGCATCGACCGGACAGGCCTCCTGGCACAGCCCGCAATAGATGCACTTCACCATGTCGATGTCGTAGCGCACCGTGCGGCGGGTGCCGTCGTTGCGGCGCGGCCCGGCCTCGATCGTGATCGCCTGCGCCGGGCAGATCGCCTCGCACAGCTTGCAGGCGATGCAGCGCTCCTCGCCGTTCGGATAGCGGCGCAGCGCATGCTCGCCGCGGAAGCGCGGCGAGATCGGGCCCTTCTCGAACGGATAGTTCAGGGTCGGCTTCGGCTTGAAGAAATAGCGCATGGCGAGGAAGAACGCCGAGACGAATTCCGACAGCAGAAGCGAACGGGCTGTTGCGTTGATATTCACACCCATGACGGCCTCACTTCGGCGCGATGCCGGCGAATTGCAGCACGCCGGCCACAATCACCACCATCGCCAGCGACAGCGGCAGGAACACCTTCCAGCCGAGCCGCATCAGTTGATCGTAGCGGTAGCGCGGCACGATTGCCTTCGCCATCGCGAACATGAAGAACATGAAGAACACTTTGAGCGCGAACCAGACGATCCCCGGGATCCAGGTGAACGGCGGCAGGTTCACCGGCGGCAGCCAGCCGCCCAGGAACAGGATCGACGCCAGCGCGCACATCGTGGTGATCGCGACATACTCGCCGAGCATGAACAGCAGATACGGCGTCGAGCCGTACTCGGTCATGAAGCCCGCGACCAGCTCGGATTCCGCTTCGACCAGGTCGAACGGCGGACGGTTGGTTTCCGCCAGCGCCGAGACGTAGAACACCACGAACATCGGGAACAGCGGCCAGACATACCAGTTCAGGATGGTGAGCTGCGGCACGCCGATCAGGTGCGCCAGTCCGCGGGAGTTCTGGGCCTCGACCACGGCCGACAGATTCAGCGAGCCGACACAGAGCAGCACGGTGATGATCACGAAGCCGATCGAGACCTCGTAGGACACCATCTGCGCCGCCGAGCGCAGCGCCGCCAGGAACGGGTACTTCGAGTTCGACGACCAGCCGGCCATGATGATGCCGTAGATCGACAGCGACGAGATCGCGAAGATGTAGAGAATGCCGACGTTGATGTCCGAGATCACCCAGCCGAGATCAAACGGGATCACGGCCCAGGCGGCGAGCGCCAGGATACAGGACACCAGCGGCGCCAGCAGAAAAACGCCCTTGTTGGAGCCGGACGGGATCACCGGCTCCTTCAGCACGAACTTCAGGAGGTCGGCGAAGGACTGGAACAAGCCCCACGGTCCGACCACGTTCGGGCCGCGGCGGATCTGCACTGCCGCCCAGATCTTGCGGTCGGCGAGCAGGATGTAGGCGATCGCGACCAGCAGCACGACGAGCAGCAGCAGGCTCTGCGCGACCATGACGATCAGCGGCCAGAGGAAGCCGGTCCAGAACGAGCTTGCGAAGAATTCAGCCATCAGATCACGCTCACTCCGCTGCCGTCAGCAACTTGCCCGATGCCAGGCGCGAGCATTCCGCCATCACGGCGGAGGCCCGCGCGATCGGGTTGGTCAGATAGAAATCCTCGACCGAGGCCTTGAACGCCGCCCTGTCGAGCGCGCCGCCCTTGGCCGCAATCGCCTTGACGTGGTCGGCGGCGCCGGCCTCGATCTGGTCGAGCCGCATCAGGTGCGGATAGGCCTTGAAGATCGCAGCCCGTAGCGCCTGCGCGGAGTCGTACGGCAGCTTCTTGCCCAGCACGTCCGACAGCGCGCGGATGATCGCCCAGTCCTCGCGGGCCTCGCCGGGCGGGAAGGCCGCGCGGTTGGCCATCTGCGCCCTGCCCTCGGTGTTGACAAAGAGGCCGGACTTCTCGGTGTAGGCCGCGCCCGGCAGGATGACGTCGGCGCGATGCGCGCCGCGATCGCCATGGGTGCCGATATAGACGACGAAGGTGCCGTCCGGCGCCTTGATCTCGTCGGCGCCGAGCAGGAACAGCACATCGAGCGTGCCGAAGGTCGTCATCTGCGCCGCGGTCAGGCCGCCGGCTGCCGCCGAGAAGCCGATATCGAGCGCGCCGGTGCGCGAGGCCGTATCCTGCAGCACCGCAAAACCGTTCCAACCGTCCTTCAGCGCGCCGACATCGGCCGCGAGCTTGGCGGCCTGCGCCAGCACCGCCGCACCGTCGTGACGGCCATAAGCGCCCGCGCCAACCAGCACGATCGGATGCTTGGCGTTCTTCAGCACGTCAGCGAAGGAGTGCTTGCCGGCAGCGAGATCGGCGAGCGTGTCGGTGCCCGCACCGAGATAGTCGTAGTCATAGGTCAGGTCAGCCTTGGCGCCGATCACGGCCACCTTGAGCTGGCCGCTCCGCCAGCGCTTGCGGATCCGCGCGTTCAGCACGGCCGCTTCCTTGCGCGGATTGGAGCCGATGATCAGCAGCGCGTCGGCCTGATCGATGCCGGCGATGGTCGGGTTGAAGATATAGCCGCCGCGGCCGGCCTTGCCGTCGAAGGCATCGCCGCCCTGCACCGCCAGATTGGTCGAGCCGAATTTCGCCAGCAGCTCCTTGAGCGCGAACATCTCCTCGACCGCGGCAAGATCGCCCGCGATCGCGCCGATCCGCTTGCCGTCGCTGCGGCCGACCTTGGCCGAGATCGCCGCGAAGGCCTCCTGCCACGACGCCGGCTTGAGCTGGCCGTTCTCGCGGACATAGGGCCGGTCGAGGCGCTGGGTGCGCAGGCCGTCGACGACGTGGCGGGTCTTGTCGGAAATCCACTCCTCGTTCACCGCCTCGTTGACGCGCGGCAGGATGCGCATCACCTCGCGGCCGCGGGTGTCGACGCGGATTGCCGAGCCGAGGCCGTCCATCACGTCGACCGACTGGGTCTTGCCGAGCTCCCACGGGCGCGCCGCGAAGGCATAGGGCTTCGAGGTCAGCGCGCCGACCGGGCAGATGTCGACGAGATTGCCCTGCAATTCCGAGGTCAGCGCGTGCTCGAGATAGGTCGTGATCTCCATGTCCTCGCCGCGACCGGTCGCGCCCATCTCCGGCGCGCCGGCGACTTCCGCCGAGAAGCGGACGCAGCGCGTGCACTGGATGCAGCGGTTCATCGAGGTCTTGACCAGCGCCCCGAGATACTTGTCCTCGACCGCGCGCTTGTTCTCGGCGAAGCGGCTGGTGTCGACGCCGTAGCCCATCGCCTGGTCCTGCAGGTCGCACTCGCCGCCCTGGTCGCAGATCGGGCAGTCCAGCGGATGGTTGATCAGCAGGAATTCCATCACGCCTTCGCGCGCCTTCTTCACCATCGGCGAACGGGTGGAGATTTCCGGCGGCTCGCCCTTCGGGCCCGGACGGCAGTCGCGCACGCCCCAGGCGCAGCTTGCGACCGGCTTCGGGCCGCCCTTCACCTCGACGAGGCACATCCGGCAATTGCCGGCGATCGACAGCCGCTCGTGGTAACAGAAGCGCGGGATCTCGGCGCCGGCCGCCTCGCACGCCTGCAGCAGCGTGTACTCCGGCGGCACATCGATCTCTTTGCCATCGACGATGATCTTGGTCATTACAAGCCTACCAACATTCCGATGATTGCGAGCGCGGCACCCGGGAGCGCAAGCACCCGTGCCATCCGCGTTGCGCCAAACGCTGCATAGAACCCAACGCAAATCCCGACCGTGAAACCGATCAGTGCGAGAGGCAGCAGCGCCTTCTCCATATTCAACCCAATCCAACTTCCAATACCGGCACCCGCCGCCATTCCAGCCATCGACCAGAACACGATCTCATAGCCGAGGCCGAGACTGCCTCGCTTACCAGAACGGATGTCGGTCAGGACGCCCATTGCTCTACTCCGCCGCGACCATATTGACGGGATCGCGGACACCGGCATCGTCGATGTCGGCCTTGTGCGTGTATTGGTCGATACGTTGTTCGATCTCGTGCCGGAAGTGCGTGATCAAGCCCTGGATCGGCCATGCCGCAGCGTCGCCGAGCGCGCAGATGGTGTGGCCTTCGACCTGCTTGGTCACTTCGAGCAGCATGTCGATCTCGCGCTTGTGGGCGCGGCCGTCGGCCATGCGGGACAGCACGCGCCACATCCAGCCGGTGCCCTCGCGGCACGGCGTGCACTGGCCGCAGCTCTCATGCTTGTAGAAATAGGAGATGCGCGCGATCGCCCGGATCAGGTCGGTCGACTTGTCCATCACGATCACGGCCGCGGTGCCGAGGCCGGAGCGCAGCTTGCTCAGACTGTCGAAATCCATCGGCGTGTCGATGATCTGCTCGGCCGGCACCATGCGCACCGACGAGCCGCCGGGGATCACGGCCTTCAGATTGTCCCAGCCGCCGCGAATGCCGCCGCAATGCTTGTCGATCAGCTCGCGGAACGGAATGCCCATGGCTTCTTCGACGTTGCAGGGCCGCATCACATGGCCGGACACGCAGAACAGCTTGGTGCCGACATTGTTGGGACGGCCGATCGCCGCGAACCACGACGCGCCGCGGCGCAGGATGTCCGGCGCAACCGCGATCGACTCGACGTTGTTGACGGTGGTCGGACAGCCATAGAGGCCGACATTGGCCGGGAACGGCGGCTTCAGCCGCGGCTGGCCCTTCTTGCCCTCGAGGCTTTCGAGCAGCGCGGTTTCCTCGCCGCAGATGTAGGCGCCGGCGCCATGCGCGACATAGATGTCGAACGGCCAGCCCGTGACGTTGTCCTTGCCGACCAGCTTGGCCTCATAGGCCTGGTCGATCGCGGCCTGCAGATGCTCGCGCTCGCGGATGAACTCGCCGCGGACATAGATGTAGCAGGCATGCGCGTTCATCGCGAAGCTCGCGATCAGGCAGCCTTCGACGAGCAGATGCGGATCGTGCCGCATGATCTCGCGGTCCTTGCAGGTGCCGGGCTCGGACTCGTCGGCGTTGACGACGAGATAGCTCGGCCGCCCGTCGGTCGATTCCTTCGGCATGAAGGACCACTTCAGACCGGTCGGGAAGCCGGCGCCGCCGCGGCCGCGCAGGCCGGAGGCCTTCATCTCGTTGATGATCCAGTCGCGGCCCTTGTCGATGATCGCCTTGGTGCCATCCCAGGCGCCGCGACGGCGCGCGCCCTCCAGCCCCCAATCGTGGAGGCCGTAGAGGTTCTTGAAGATGCGGTCCTTGTCGTCGAGCATTCTCAAAACTTTCCGAACGTCACCGATTGGTCTGGGAATAAGCGAGGCCGGCGGCGCAACCGCCGAACACCAGCGCCCACAGCAGGCTGGATTCCAGCGAGGCATTGAGCCCGTAGCGCTGCAGCAGGAAGATGAAGCCCGCAGCCACCACGGTATGCAGGGCGATGTAGCGCCAGCCTTTCATCGCTTCGGCCCTCCCCGTTCCGCTGGTTGGCACCCCACGCATCAGGTGGTCTCCTTCAGCGTGGTCGGACCGCCGACCGGCGCGGAGAACTGGCGGTCGATCTGCGGACCCGGCTTCGGCGGATTGCCGGCGGCGAAGCCGTCCAGCACCTTGCCGAAGGTTTCCTTGGTCAGGTCCTCATAGGTGTCCTTCCAGATCAGCACCATCGGCGCGTTCACGCAGGCACCGAGGCACTCGACCTCTTCCCAGGAGAAGTTGCCGTCCTTCGACAGTTCGAAGGGATCGTGATGGATGCGATGCTGGCAGACCTCGATCAGGTCGCCGGCGCCGCGCAGGCGGCACGGCGTGGTGCCGCAAACCTGTACATGCGCCTTCTTGCCGACCGGTTGCAGCTGGAACATCGTGTAGAAGGTCGCGACTTCGAGCACGCGGATATAGGGCATGTCCAGGAGGTCGGCGACGGCGCGGATCGCGGCCTCCGACACCCAGCCCTCATGCTGCTCCTGCACGCGCCACAGGATCGCGATCACGGCCGAAGCCTGACGGCCGGCCGGATATTTCGTCATCTCCTTCCTGGCCCATGCCAGATTCTCGTCCGTGAACGTGAAGCTCGCGGGCTGCAATTCCTTCGGGGCAAGGCGGCGGACGGACATCGTTCAGACTCTCATTGCGTGCGGCGTGCGGTCTTGGCGTTCAGCGCATTGATCCGGTCCAGCCAGAAGGCGCTCGCGGTGCCGAACACGTTGTAACCGACATGGGTGGACGTCTTGATGCGATCGAGGATCGAGAGCTCGCTCACGGTCTCAAGGCGATTGGTCGAGGGATCGAACACGATCAGCTTCAGCGGCGTGTGTTCGAGGATGTAGCGCGACACGGTGTGAGCGCGATCGGCGCCATGCTCCTCGCAGAGCAGCACGCTGTCGGTTTCCATCAACCGCTTGCCGCCCTTCATCGCCTCGATCTCGACGCCTTCGACGTCGAGCTTGATCAGATATTTGCCCTGCGCGGTGACCTTGCCGTCGTCGATCAGATTGTCGAGCGCGATGACGGGCACTTCCTCGCCGTCCGACTGGCTGCCGGCGATGCTGAAGGCCTCGTGCTTGGTGCCGGAGAGACGCGCGGTGCCGCGGCCGGAGCCGATCGCGCATTTCAGGGTCTCGAAGCGGTTGCCGTTGATGCGGGCGTTGTTGGCGAGCTTCGGGAAATTCTGCCCCGACGGCTCGATCGCGATCGCCTTGTGGGTGCCGAACGGCTTGCTCGACACGAGAACGGACCAGTAGCCGTAATTGGCGCCGCAATCGAGCAAGGTGTAGTCGACGTCGGCGGAGTCGGCGAACAACAGCTCGAGCTCGTCCTCATAGATGTAGGAGCGGTTGAGCAGCTTGCTCCAGTAACCGTCGCCATAGGGAAACTCGAACGTTGCGTCCTCGTTGAGCTTCACCGCGATGTTGCGCGCGGGCAGCGTCTTGCGCAGCAGGTTGGCGCAGGCGATGTAGCCCATATGCGAGAAGTGGGACGAGATCTTCGATCCCGTCGACAGCGCCAGCGCAGCCGTCCGCTCCCACAGGTTGGCCCCCTCGAGGGCCCCTGAGGCGCGGTCAAACTGGATGGGCGGCTGCGCCATCACCGATCGACCTCTCCGAACACGATGTCGAGCGAGCCGAGAATGGCCGAGACGTCGGCGAGCAGATGGCCCTTGCAGATGTGGTCCATCGCCTGCAGATGCGCAAAGCCCGGCGCGCGGATCTTGCACTTGTAGGGCTTGTTGCTGCCGTCGGCGACCAGGTAGACGCCGAACTCGCCCTTCGGCGCCTCGACCGCGGCATAGACTTCGCCGGCCGGCACGTGGACGCCTTCCGTATAGAGCTTGAAGTGATGGATGAGCGCTTCCATCGAGCGCTTCATCTCGCCGCGGCGCGGCGGCGCGATCTTGTTGTCGGCGACGACGACCGGCCCCTGCCCGTCCGCTGCCTTCAGCTTCTGGATGCACTGCTTCATGATGCGCACCGACTGGCGCATCTCTTCCATGCGGATCAGATAGCGGTCGTAGCAGTCGCCGTTCTTGCCGATCGGAATGTCGAAATCCATCTCGGCGTAGCATTCATAGGGCTGCGCCTTGCGCAGGTCCCAGGCCGCGCCGGAGCCGCGCACCATCACGCCGGAGAAGCCCCATTCCCAGGCTTCCTTCAGCGGCACCACGCCGATGTCGACGTTGCGCTGCTTGAAGATGCGGTTGCCGGTCAAGAGCGTGTCGAGGTCGGCGACGACCTGCAGGAACGGATCGCACCACGCCTCGATGTCGTCGATCAGCTTTGGCGGCAGGTCCTGATGCACGCCGCCGACGCGGAAAAACGCTGCGTGCATGCGCGAGCCGGAGGCGCGCTCATAGAACACCATCAGCTTCTCGCGCTCTTCAAAGCCCCACAACGGCGGGGTCAGCGCGCCGACGTCCATCGCCTGCGTGGTGACGTTGAGCAGATGCGACAGGATGCGGCCGATCTCGCAATAGAGCACGCGGATCAACTGGCCGCGGCGCGGCACCTCGATGCCGAGCAGCTTTTCGGCCGCGAGGCAGAAGGCGTGCTCCTGGTTCATCGGCGCGACGTAATCGAGCCGGTCGAAATACGGGATCGCCTGCAGATAGGTCTTGTGCTCGATCAGCTTCTCGGTGCCGCGATGCAAGAGCCCAATGTGGGGATCGACACGCGCGACAACTTCGCCGTCCAATTCGAGGACGAGGCGCAAAACGCCGTGCGCCGCAGGATGCTGCGGACCAAAGTTGATCGTAAAGTTGCGAAGGTGATCCGGTTGCTCGTTCATGCTTTCGGCTCCGCCTTGGCCTTCTCGTCACCGGGCAGCGGATAGTCCGCACCTTCCCAGGGCGAGAGGAAATCGAACTTGCGGAATTCCTGGTTGAGACGCACGGGCTCGTAGAGCACCCGCTTCTCCTGGTCGTCGTAGCGGACCTCGACGAAGCCGGTGAGCGGGAAATCCTTGCGCAGCGGATGGCCGTCGAAGCCGTAGTCGGTGAGCAGCCGGCGCATGTCGGGATGGCCGGTGAAGATCACGCCATACAAGTCGTAGGTCTCGCGCTCGAACCAGTCGGCGCCCGGGAAGACCTCGATGATCGACGGCACCTGCGTGGTCTCGTCGGCCTCGGCACGCACGCGGATGCGGGTGTTCAAGGTCGGCGACAGCAGATGATAGACCACGTCAAAACGCCGCTCGCGGCCGGGATAGTCGACCGCGGTGACGTCGGTGATGTTGACGAAACGGCAGGCCACATCGTCACGCAGATACGTCATGACGTCGATGATCTTGCTCGCATCAACGTCGATCGAAAGCTGGTCGAACGCTACGTCATATCCCGTCACGGCGCCCGGCAGTCCAGCCTTGATGGTTTCTCCGAGTTCGGCAAGCTTGCTCACTTGTGTCCCTCTAGCTCTTTGACCTTGTTCTCGAGGGCCTCGATCCGTTCCTCAAACTCTCCAGTGACGAGCTTGCTCAACAGGGAATCGGCCGTCAGCGCTTGCCGGAAGCTGCTCTGCGCACCCTCGACGCAGAGCCGCTTATCGAGAGCCGCAATCATCACGCGGGTCTGCTCGTGCTGCGCCAAGTTTTCAGCTCGCATTTCACGGAGCAACGGCACGATCATGTCAGCTGGATCGGTCATGACAGCACCCTTTAGCGTTCGATGGTGCCGATGCGGCGGATCTTCTTCTGCAGCAGCAGCACGCCGTAGAGCAGCGCTTCCGCAGTGGGCGGACAGCCCGGCACGTAGATGTCGATCGGCACGATACGATCGCAGCCGCGCACCACCGAGTAGGAATAGTGGTAGTAGCCGCCGCCATTGGCGCAGGAGCCCATCGAGATGACGTAGCGCGGCTCCGGCATCTGGTCGTAGACCTTGCGCAGCGCCGGCGCCATCTTGTTGGTCAGCGTGCCCGCCACGATCATCACGTCGGACTGCCGCGGCGAGGCGCGCGGCGCGAAGCCGAAGCGCTCGACGTCGTAGCGCGGCATCGACACCTGCATCATCTCGACCGCGCAGCAGGCGAGACCGAAGGTCATCCACATCAGCGAGCCGGTGCGCGCCCAGGTGATCAGGTCGTCGGCAGCGGCCACGAAGAAGCCCTTGTCGGAGAGCTCGTGGTTGACCTCGAGAAAGAACGGATCATTGGCGCCGACCGGCTTGCCGGTCGACGGATCGAGGATGCCTTTCGGAGCTTGCGCTATCGCCGGCCCCGAATGTGCAGCGGTGGGGCTCAATCCCATTCGAGCGCGCCTTTCTTCCATTCATAAGCAAATCCGACCGTCAGCACGGCCAGGAACACCATCATCGACCAGAATCCGGTCGCACCGAGCTTTCCGAACGCCACGGCCCAGGGGAACAGGAACGCCACTTCGAGGTCGAAGATGATGAAGAGGATGGCCACCAGGTAGAAGCGGACATCGAACTTCATGCGCGCGTCGTCGAAAGCGTTGAATCCGCATTCATAGGCGGAGAGCTTTTCCGGGTCCGGCGACTGGAACGCCACCAGGAACGGCGCGATCAGGAGCGCCAGGCCGATCAGGCTGGCCACCCCAATAAAAACCACAAGTGGGAGATAATTCTGCAGGATGCCGGTCATCGGCGGGGCCTTCTCGCTGCGGTTTCGGGAGCGCCGCAGATTCGTTGATTGGAATTGTTCTTGAGCCTTAGCGCAGCGCAACAGGGGGCGCAAGACAAGCAATTTTGACGCTTTACCGGGTCCCAGTCTTGTCTGTCTTTGCCATCTCGGCGCGCCCCTCCTGCCCTTGCTGAGCAACGCTTCGGCGGCGGATCGGTGCCTGATTTTCAGGCCGTAGGATTAGCTCAAATCTCTCGCTCGGCCGCGAGCATGGCAGCGGCAGTCTCGGTCAGGCGGTCGATGTGGCCGAGCAACTGCTCCAGCTCCTGCGGGCTCAGTTGTTCCAGCAAGGCCCGGTTTCGCTCCTGCGCGCCGGCCACGATGGTGTCGTGGGCGGCAAGGCCGGCCTTGGTCAGCGACACCAGCGTTTCCCGGTTGTCGCGGGGGTTCACCGCCTTGGCGACCAGCTTGCGCGCCACGAGCTCGGCGAGCGCCCGGCTGATCTGGCCCTTGTCCATGCCGACCGCTTCCGCCAACCGCACTACGCTCATCGGCGGCCGGCGGCCGAGCGAGGCGACCAGGCCGAATTCCACCGAGGACAGGCCGGTCAGCCGCTTGTAGCGCAGCATCGCGCCCCGCTTGAGCAGGTTCGCCAGCACCATCAGCCGCGACGACATCATCGCGGTGATCGGCGCCAGCTCGGCGTCGGACAGGATTTCCGCAGGCTGTGCCCGCGTGGCTCGAAGCTTCTCGGTCATGCGCCAACCTCTGCCAACAAAGGCTCTCGCTGCCAAGCTAGACGAGATCGTTGACATTGTCATCGATCTATCGTTGACTTGGTCAACGCTATCGACCGCAGGGCCCTTTGAGAGCCGCGGCAGGAGGAAACCGCATGACGATCACGCAAGCCGATCGCGACCTCGGCACGGCCTATGCCATGAAGCCGCCGGCGACCCGCACCGAGCTCACCGCGGTCGGCCGCGGCACGCCGATGGGCGAGCTCTTGCGCCGTTACTGGCACCCGATCGGGCTCGTCTCCGACGCGACGGATATCCCCAGAAAAGTGCGCGCGCTCGGCGAGGACCTGATCCTCTTCCGCGACAAGCATGGCCGTCCCGGCCTCTTGCACGCCCGCTGCTGCCATCGCGGCACCACGCTGTATTACGGCAAGGTCGAGGAGGACGGGCTGCGCTGCTGCTATCACGGCTGGAAGTTCGACACCGAGGGCCGCTGCCTCGAGCAGCCCTGCGAGCCCGACGGCGGCCTGTTCAAGGACAAGGTGCGCCAGCCCTGGTATCCCCTCCAGGAGCGCTACGGCCTAATCTTCGCCTATATGGGGCCGGCCGAAAAGAAGCCGGTGCTGCCGGCTTACGAATGCCTGGACAACATGGACGACGGCGAGTTCGTCGAGGCCGACGATTCCTCGATCGGCGGCGGCGGGCCTGCGATCATCCCCTGCAACTGGCTGCAGCATTTCGAGAACGTGGTCGATCCCTACCACGTGCCCGTGCTGCACGGCTCGTTCAGCGGGCCGCAATTCACCAACATGATGGCCTCGATCCCCGAGGTGAAGTTCGAGAAGTCGCCGCGCGGCGTGCTGGTGCGCTCGGAGCGCAAGCAGGATGACGGCCGCGTGTTCTACCGCGTCAGCGAGACCGCGCTGCCGACGCTGCGCGTGGTGCCGAACCCGCGCGTCGCGCAATTCGCCCGCGTGGAATCAATCGGCTGGGTGCTGCCGATCGACGACACCTCGTTCCGCATCTATGTCGCCGGCCGCGTCAAGACCGCCGGCGAGATCAGCCGGATGCGATCGAAATTCAACGGCAAGTTCTGGTGGGACATGACGGAGCGCGAGCACCAGCAATTCCCCGGCGATTACGAGGCGCAGGTCGGCCAGGGGCCGACGACGATCCATTCCGAAGAACACTTTGGCCAGAGCGACCGCGGCATCCTGATGATCCGCCGCATGCTCGGCGATCAGCTCACAGCGCTTGCTGAAGGCAAGGATCCGATCGGCGTGTCGTTCGCGGCGGATGCCAAGCCGGTGGAATTCGAGGCGGGGAATTACATTCGCGAAGCCTAGACATGGAGGTCGTCATGCCGCGCGGTTTGTGGAGATTGCTTGCTGCCTTTGTGTTGACCTTTCTTTCGGTCGGGACCGCCGTTGGACAGCCGATGCCCGGCTCTGAGATCGCCCCGGGAGGGAAATTGCGCGGTGCGGTGATCGGCATCCGCGTGCTCGGCGGTGTGGGCGAGCCGATCGGCAGATTTGTCGCGGAGAAGCTCGGCGTATCGTTCGAGCCCGTGGTCTACCCCAATCCGCAGGCCTATGAGCAAAGCTTCGGTAAGGACGAATGGGATATCGCGATCGGGCCCCGCGTATTGGCTCCTGCCGACAAGGCCGATGTCACCGCCGATGTCTGGCTGATCGATCTTCTCTACCTGGAGGCCGAGGGAAAGACATTTGCCTCCGCCGATCAGGTCGATCGCGCGGGCGTCAAGGTTGGCACCATCCAGAACAGTCCCTCCGACCGGTTTCTCACACGCGCGCTGAAATCGGCTGAACTGGTGCGCATCCCGCTGAGCGCCAACTTTCCGGGAGATGCCATCGAACTGCTGCGTGCCGGAAAGTCGGATGTGTTCGGCGCGGACTCCGGCCTGATCGCATCCATTGCAGCCGGCTATCCCGGCGCGACCATCGTTCCGGGCGCGTTCAATACGGTTCGAGCAGCCCTTGCGCTGCCCAAGGGACGATCGGCCGCCGCACAGGCGCGGCTCGCCGAAATTGTCAGTGAAGCGAAGCGTACAGGCGTCGTTCAAAAGGCCATCGATCAAGCCGGATTGAAAAGCGGCGTCCGTGTCGCCCCGGATTGAAAGCTGATCGAACAAATCATTGCAGGGGGAAGCCATGGTCGATCTCGCGCCGCAGGCCGTCGTGCAACCGCAGGCCACAGCCGCCGCGCCGTCCGCGCGGCGCTATTACGTGCTCGGCCTGCTCACCGTCGTCTACGCGCTGAACTTCCTCGACCGCACCATCTTCAATGTTCTGATCGAGCCGATCAAAAAGGAGTTTGCGCTCTCTGACACCATGATGGGCCTGCTCGCAGGTTTCGGCTTCGCGCTGTTCTACTCCCTGCTCGGCATCCCCATTGCCCGCCTCGCCGACCGGATCAACCGTCGCAACATCGTCGCGATCGCGTTTGCGTTCTGGAGCGCGATGACCGCGCTGTGCGGCATGGCCGGCAGCCTGACGTCACTGGCGTTCGCGCGGATCGGGGTCGGCATCGGCGAATCCGCGGGCTCGCCGGCCTCGCAATCGATCGTCGCCGATCTCTTCGCCAAGAACGAGCGGCCCCGCGCGCTCGGCATCTACGCCATCGGCACCTATCTCGGCGTCTTCCTCGGCTATTTCGTCGGCGGCTACGTCAACCAGCACTATGGCTGGCGGATGGCGTTCTATGTCGCGGGCCTCCCCGGCATCCTGCTCGCCGTGCTGCTGTGGCTGACCATCAAGGAGCCGAAGCGCGGTGCGATGGCGGAAACCTTCACGCCCGAGCCGCTCGGCCCGACGCTCAGCTTCCTCGGCTCGCAACAGAGCTTCATCATCGTGCTGATCGGCTTCTGCCTGACGACCTACACCAACTACGCGACCGCCGCCTGGATCCCGCCGTTCCTCGCCCGCGTGCATCATCTGTCGAGCGCGGAGATCGGCACCTATGCCGGCACCTTCAAGGGCCTCGCCGGCATGGCCGGCACCCTGCTCGGCGGCTTCGTCGTGGCGCAGATCAGCCGCCGCGACGACCGCTGGAAGCTGTGGGCGCCGGCGATCACCTCGGGCCTCGCCGGCCCAGTCTTTGCGCTGTGCATGCTGACGCAGGATTTCGCCACCATGGTCGCGATGCTGGCGCTGACCTCGTTCCTGGTCGGCTTCCACCTCGGCCCGATCTTCGCGATCGCACAGACCGTGGCAAAGCCCAGCATGCGCGCTCTGGCCTCGGCGCTGATCGCGCTCACCGCCACCTGCTTCGGCCAGGGCGTCGGCCCGCTCGTCGTCGGCGCGCTCAACGACGCGCTGAAGGGCACCTACGGCACCGACGCGGTGCGCTACTCGCTGCTGTCGGCCGCGGTGACGACCACCGTCGGTGCGCTGCTGTTCATCTGGGCGGCACGAACCATCCGCACGGATATCAAGCGGGCGAACTGAGGCGCACTCACGCCGCCATGAAGGCGAGCATGTCCGCCAGCAGGCGCTCGCCATGGGTGAGCGGCAGCGGATGCGGTGCGCCCTCATAGACGATCAGTCTGCTGCCCTTGATCAGCTTCGCCGTCTTCGCCCCCGTCAACGACAGCGGCGCGCTGGCATCCTTGTCGCCGTGGAGGATCAGCGTCGGCCGATCGATCTTCGCCGCGGCCGCGCGCAGATCGGCGAAGGCGATGGTCCTACGGCATGCCAGCGCCACCGGCAGCGGTACGCTCAGCATCATCTCGCGGATCCAGGTCCGCGTGATCTCCGGCGTCTCCGGCGTGAAGAACGGTGCCTCGTTCGCCGCAATCCATTTCGCGAAGTCGCGCGCGACGGCCGCGTTGTCGGCGTCGATCATCGCCTTCGGCACTGCGTCCGGATTGTCCTCGGTCTTCACCAGGAACGGCGTCGTCGGCGCCACCAGCACCAACCGCGAAATCCGCTCCGATCCATGGCGCGCCAGATAGTTCACCGCCTCGGCCGTCCCCATCGAGAAGCCGACCAGCGCAACGTCGCGGAGATCCCGTTGCTCGATCACTGCGGCAACGTCATCGGTGAGCGTATCCAGGTCATAGCCCGTCGATGGCATGTCGGATCGGCCATGCCCGCGCCGGTCGGGCGCGACGCAGCGAAACCCTTCGGCGTTGAGCGCTGCGATATGGCAGCCCCAGAAGCTGGCATCGAAGGTCCAGGCTGACAGCAGCACCACCGGCCGTCCGCTCCCCCAGTCCTGCACGAACAGTTTTGTGCCATCCTTAGCGGTCGCATAGAGCGGCCGCGCGGCGGGGGTCGCAGGGGCGCTCGCGACTTACGCCGCGGCGAAGGCGGTTCCGAGTAAGGTGGCTTCGAGGACGGTCCGACGATTCATCGTGCTTTTCCCTGGGCAGTTCGGTCGGCACGCCATGCGCGGCCGATGCACCGATCATGACGAAGGGTGATCGCACCGGCGATTACGTGGCAGGTAAAACGTCGCTCTCATCGACTCGCGACGACGCGCAGTCCCTACCGGATCACGCGCGTATGGTTTCTTACGTGTTGACGCAGACGCCGCGGCGTCGGCGCCGATAGCTCGCGGATGAGCGCATCAATTCCGGGGCCGTCTGATTGTTTTCACGGTGTTTTTTGCCGCCCCCGGCCGGGCCGGTCCCCGTTCACCGCCTCAATGCGAACCCCACGGCGAAACCAAACGGGCCGCAGCACGAAACCATTTCACGGAAACCACGAAACGATCCGGAAACAGATGGGGCCTACACCTGTCGCCAACAGACGGCGCATAGACGCCCGGAGGCGACCATGAACCACTCAATTCATTCGGCAGATCGCGGAACCCACCTGAAGATCGTGATTGTCGCCCTCGTGGCAGGCATCGCGGTTGCCGGTTTCGGCATCGCCGCCCGGACCAACGCCGACTTCACCGAGACCGCCCAGACCACCCACGTCATGAAGGCCGGCAAGCCGGTGGTCGTGACGTCGTCGGAGACCTCGACGGTCCGCTAAGGCCCTTCAATCCAACCTCCCAAGGAAATTCGGCCGCCCCCGGGGCGGCCTTTTTTTGTTGCCCGGGATGGCCGGCCGGAATGGTACAACTGTCCCGTTCCGGCGCACCGGGCCGACATGGCCCCGTGAGCAACCGTCCGACGCCGGGGAGGCCCGGCTTCCCGACACCAGCCATGGCCCCGGAAACCCGCAGCGGGCCCGCACCCAATACCGCCGTTAACCGCGTTGTCGGCCATTTTCGGGAGCCCGGGCCATGGCGGCCGCCGCGGCATGATCGCTGCCAATCCAAAGCATCTCATCCCCGCATCCGCCCCGATGCGGCACAGGTCGAGTTTTGGAGGATTGCATGGCCCTCACCAATCACGCGCTGCCGACCGCCGGTATCGCCGACTACATCGCGATTGCGAGGCCCGACCACTGGATCAAGCACGTGCTGATCATCCCCGGCATCGCCTTTGCGATGATCATGTCGCAGACCGGGCCGATCGACGTCACGACGCTCGCCGAGCGCCTGCTGGTCTGCCTGTTCGTGGCGATGGCGCTGTCGTCGGCCAACTACACCATCAATGAATGGCTCGATGCGCCCTTCGACGCCATGCACCCGACCAAGCGGTCGCGGCCGGCGGTGCAGACCGCGATGTCGCCGACCATCGTGTTCGCGCAGTACATCCTGCTGACCGCCGCCGGCATCTGGGCCGCCAACACGCTCGGCTACGCCTTCGCGATCACCGCGACCGTGTTTGCGGTGTTCGGCGTGATCTACAATGTGCGCCCGATCCGCGCCAAGGACCGCGCCTTCCTCGACGTCATCGTCGAGTCCCTCAACAATCCCCTGCGCTTCCTGTTCGGCTGGTTCGCGGTGGTGCCGGCGATCGCCCCGCCGGTGTCGATCCTGCTCGCCTACTGGTGCGGCGGCGCCTTCCTGATGGCGGCCAAGCGCGTCTCCGAGCACCGCGCCATCGTCGAGGCCGGCGGCACCGCCAATCTCGCGGCCTACCGTCCGTCGTTCGCCGTCTACACCCATTCGAGCCTGGTCACGAGCTGCCTCGTCTACGCCCAGGGCTTTGCCTTCATGATGGCGATCTTCCTCTTGAAGTACCGCATTGAATATCTCGTGGTCATTCCGCTCTTGATCGCGCTGTTCGCCTCCTACATGCGCCTTGCGCTGACGCCGGACTCGGCGGCGGCCCGGCCCGAGGAGCTGATGCGGCAGCCGGCGATGCTGATCGCGGCCGGCGTCACCATGGCACTGTTCGGCGTGCTGACCTTCGTCGACCTGCCCACGCTCAACAGCCTGACCAGCTCCGACCTGATCCATCTCAGCGGGATCCGCTGATGTCGATCGCGGCCCCCCTCGATACGCCAAAAGCCAATCTCGGCGCCCTCACGATCGCCCTGCTGTTCGCAGGGCTGCTCGTGCTTCTGGACGGCCCGATCTGGCTGGTGAAGCTGGTGCCGACCCAGGACGGGCCGGTGCATTTGGCGCAGGCCGACCTGATCGCGCGGTTCGGCTGGGGCGGGGCGCTGCAGGAGCCGGCGGCATCCTTCTATCAGTGGAATTCACGCATCGAGCCGAACTCGGCGATCTATCTGCTGCTCGCCGGCCTGATCCGCCTCACCGGCGACGCGCTGGTCGCCCACAGCCTGTTCCTCAGCCTCTACGGGCTGCTCTGGCTGGTCGCCGCCCACATCATCAGCCGCGCCGAGGCCGAGCGTCCGTGGCTGCCGACCTTGATGCTGCTGCCGATCGCGTTCGGCGTCTTCATCCATTGGGGCTTCTACAATTTCGCGCTCGGCATTCCGCTGTTCCTGCTGTTTGCGAGCTTCTGGCGCGCGCTGAACGGCCGGCGCGATCCGCTCGCGTTCATTGCCACCGCGCTGTTCCTGGCAGCGCTTTACCTCACTCACATCACGTCGGTGGTCGCGACCTGCCTGCTGCTGGCCGCCGACGGCATTGCGCGTGCCGTCGAGACGCTGGAACGCTCCGGATCGAAGGCTGCGCTGCGGCGTCTCCTCATCGACGGCGCCTGGGCTGCGGCTGCCGCGCTGCCGATCCTGCTGCTGATCGCAAGCTTCCTGCTCGCCTACCAGAATATCCCCGGCGAGGCCGCCAGCAATGAAGGCGGCGTGGCGCAGATCATCCGCCGCATGGCCGCCGCGACCTATCTCTTCACCTTCACCTGGTGGGAAGTGGCGGCGCTCGCGCCGCTGCTCGGCGCCGTCGCGTTTGCCGGTCTCATCGCGCTGCGCCGTTTCCGCTCGGGCGATCTGCTGTGGCCGGCCTTCTTCATCCTCGTGGTCGCGCTGTCGCTGCTCAACCTGAAGACCGGCTCGGCGCTGCTGTCGGAGCGGCTCGCGCCCTTTAGCGGGATCGCGATCGTGCTGGCGATCGCAAGCCGCCAGCCCGGCCAGGCGCTGGCGCGGCTGCTCTGCGTCGCGGCACTGTGCGGCCTGATCGGTCAGACCGTGGTTCGCGCCTTCGCCTATCTCAGCTGGGCGCCGACGCTGGAGAGCGAGCTCGCCGCCGGCCGCGACAATCCCGGCCGGACCTTCGTCAGCACCGATCTGATCGCCGATCGCAACAGCCAATTGTTCGCCTGGCGCATCCGCCCCACTTTGCATGCCTCACAGGTCGCCGCATTGGCGGGCCACGGCGCCGGCCTGTCGTCGCCGCTGCCGTCGACACGCTATTTCGGCTATTTCCCGCTGCAATATGCGGAGGCCCACGACTTCATGCGCGCCACGCCGGACTGGCAGGACGCGCCCGACGCTGCCTCCGTCGCGAAATTCCGCGCCACCAACCGTGGCGCCCCGCAGGTGCTGATCGTCTCGGCGTCCGACACCGACGGCGCGGCCATTGCCGGCAAATTGGGTTACGGCGATTGCCTGACAACCCGGACCGGCGCGCGTGAAATCAATGTGTGCAAGGTATCAACCCAGGTGAGCGCGCGTGACTGATCTCTTCACCGAAGCCGATGGAATCGACGACGATTACGGCGTACCGCACCGCGGCCGCGCCGGCACCGTGTTCAGCCTGCCCAGCACGATCCCGCTGGTGCTCGACCTCGACGGTACGCTGATCAGGGGCGATCTGCTCTACAAGAGCTTCTTCTCGATCCTGCGCCGCAATCCGCTGATCGTGGTCGCCTGCGCGGCCTGGCTGTTGCGCGGCCGTGCCGCGCTGAAGCGGCAGCTCGCGCTGCGCAACCGGATCAACTGGGACAACATCGAGCTGCACCACGACGTCGTCGCGCTGGCCAACCATGAGAAGGCCGCCGGCCGCCGCGTCGTGCTGGCGACCGCGGCCGATGCCGTGCTCGCCGGACAACTCGCCGCAATGATCCCCTGCATCGACCATGTCTTCGCCTCCGACGGCGAGCACAATCTGAAGGGCGCGAACAAGGCCGCGCTGCTGCGCCGGACCTTTCCGCAAGGATTTATCTACGCCGGCGACAGCCGCGCCGATCTCGCGGTCTGGCGCGAGGCCGCCGGCATCGTGACGGTCGCCGCCAGCGACACGGTCCGCAGCGCGGCGCGCGCGCTCGGCAAGCCTGCGATACATTTGCAGGGGCGCGTCGACTGAGAGTGTGTTAGTTTAAGAATTCCTAATTCGGTCATTTGATTGCGACGGTTCCCACGACCCCAGTTTTAAAATTTGTTCCCTAAGGTCAGCGTCAACAGGGACGCCAACCGAGATGAATTTGCATCAGGACACGGTTACGACCGGCTTCAAGATCGTCTGCACGGACTGCGGCAGCCTGTCGATCAAGCCGACCGACCCGGCGCACGCCTCCGACGACACGATCATTGAATGCCGTCACTGCAACGCGGTCCGCGGCACGCTGGCCGACCTGCAGGTGCTCGCCCGCCGCAGCCGCGACGTCTTCGAGTTCTAACCCTTAGAAGCCCCCGCCGATGATGTCAGACTCCAAAACCGGACTGGCCGAAAACATCCCGCTGGACACCGTCTGGTCCATCCTCGAAGCCGCCAACGAGCTCGGCGACACGCAAACCGTCGAGGCCTGCCGCCGCGTCATCGACGCCAATCTGTGCAACGGAACCCCTGATACTTCCGACCTCGGCACGATCGCGGCATTCTTCGCCTGAGCGATCGACGTCGGAGGTATGACGCTGACAGGTCGCTGTGTGGCTCGGAGCATTTGGGTTCCATAAATCCCTGTGTTGTATACGATACGCGGGTGCGCTAAGCGCGCATGGGCTGGCAACTTTGGATTATCCAGATGAGAGATCTCGATGTGCGCACCGCGTTGCGCCGAGAACTCGAGCGACAACATCACGGCGACGACAGAACCATGATCGTCGAAGAGATGGGTGTTTGGTCTGGTACGGTTCGCGTAGATGTTGCGGTTATCAACGGAGAGCTTTGTGGTTACGAGATAAAAAGCGCTCGTGACAATCTCCTCCGGCTGCCCTCCCAGGAGAACCTTTACAGCCAAGTGTTCGATCGCGTCACGCTAGTAGTCGCGGAGCAACATGCTGCAAAGTCGCGGGGGCTCGTCCCAGACTGGTGGGGGTCGATAGTCGCCGTTCCCGAATCAGATGGGACCGTGGCACTCAAGCTGGGTCGACCTGCTGCTTTGAATCCTTCGGTCAACGCGTTGCAGTTGACGCGCCTGCTTTGGCGGTCAGAAGCGCTCACGATCTTACATCAGCATGGACTTTCGAAAGGCTACCGCAGTGCGCCAGCTGAGAAAGTTTTTCGTTATTTGGCTGGGGAATTGCCTCTTGAACTCCTAAGAGATGAAGTGAGAGAGACGCTAAAATCCCGTCCGCACTGGTCACGGAAGCGTGGAGGCGATGAAAGCAAAGTGACGATTGGCGCTAATCTCGACCCATTGCGCCCTTCCGCCGGCGCTGGCGGTGGGATCGGTTGCAATGGTGGTGATGCGCTGATCGCCCCAGCAATTTGGCAACCTGTCGAAATCCGGACGTGCGAATAGTGTCTGAGCGTGCTGGCGGTACTGATCCCCCATCGCAACGCCTGTAGGGCCCGTAATTCGTCTTCCCTTGATCATTACCCAAGCGCCATCGATCGTGTAGCGAACACTCACGGTAGCACCCGCCATAGCCACTCCGGGTGGCTCGGCGAGATCGCGGTGTGAAATGCCAAAGTCCCCGAAATCAATAGGGTTGGCAGTCTGTTGAATCTGCGTCCAGGTGAGCCAATCGTTGCGAGGAATCAGCGATGTTCCGAGAGCGAGCTGGCCAAAGTCCTTGGGAGCGGCTGACGTCGCCAGCGTTACTGACCGCCAGTTTGATCCTTGCAAGTTGTTTGCGAGAATATGGCCAATGTAACCTCCGAATGAGGTTGGATCGAATTCTGCCACGTGTCCTGCATCGACTAGGAGATCAATCTGCGCTTGTTGCAGCCCCATCTGCTGGGCCCAGCCAGCTGCGGACGAAAGATGGCCGTGGGTGCACTTGAGCATGAGGCCGGGTGCGAATTGGCCCCTGTGAGCGAAAGCCGCCAAGTTATAGTTGGCTAGAGCCCCGATCTCGATCACCGGAAGCGCAGCAATGCCCGCGCCACCTAGTCCAGCAAACATGGTGTCGAAATCTGACGGGCCGCCAGTGACGTTGTAGTTGAAGGAACCGTCGAGAAAACAACGGCGCCCCTGCCACGCCGCCCCCATCCGTGCAATGAAATTTGCCGGAGGTTTTTCCCCCACACTAAAGATTGGTTCAATGCGGTCCTTGTCTTCGGTCGATAGCTGCAGGAGAGCTACGGCTTCGCCTGTCTTCGTCTTGAGTAACGGTCTGTACGTAAAGGGCATTCTGAACCTCGAATCGGAAGTCCTAAAGATCCGAGGTTGTCCCACCCAGCGTGACTTCCGCAATGCGTGTTACGCGTATTCCGCGAAATTCACAGAAAACTGCCAGTTTACCGAGCGCCACGCCCGCGGGTATTCCTGCGCAGTTGCCAATACCAAGCGCGTTTCCACCCGCTATTATAGAAATGGCACATCCCGATTCGCCTTTGGGGTGAGCCTCTATCACCGAATGATGACCCAGTTGGAGAACTGTTCGATGAGCGCCGACGATGACAAACGGCAGCCGACGCCCTCTCCACCGCCTCCACCGCCACCGGATACTGACCGCAGAAAGAGCGAGACCCCGATACCGCGCGAAAGGTAAGTCTAGATCGAGCGCATTGCGATCGCCGCACCGAAGGCACCTAGAAGCGGCGCAGCGATACCTGCAATCTTCGCGACGAGCATTAGCCTAGACATTCGTAGGTTCAGCTCAACATTTTGCTTGGCCTTAGGAGCAAGCGCTTCGAGGTAAGAACGGTACACGTCTTGAGCCTGCACGCCATCGTGGGTTGCCCACAGCCAGAAGTCGGGATCACGGCCTGGGAGATTGACAGCGGCTGGCCAGATCGTTGCAACGCAAAGAACCGCTCCGAAGACTAGTGGTGCAGCAAATCCGATTAGCCCAAAGCCTAGCGCCCTTGGATAGCCCGATTGTGCAGATAGGAGGATCACGCCCGCCCCACTCAGGGCAGCGCCAGCCAACGTCACGTAAAGCTGCAACAAGCTTAAGGCCTGCTGATCGATCCGACCGATCAAGTCAACCGTGGCCTTGTGCCGTTCGCGCGCATCATTAACCGCAAAACGCAGATCCTCAACGGAGAGAGGCATCGCTAATCCTCAAGGATGGCAATGGCGAACCCGCATTTGCCGACTCTGCGCCGGCGTCTACCAAGTCTGCAACCTAGCGATGATCGTTGAGCATTGCGACGGCTCGCACCTGAAGCCGGCGTCTGGGCTGGAGGGAACGAGGAATGCGCTAAGCCATTGAAATGAATGGCGCGAGAGACGGGACTCGAACCCGCGGCCTCCGCCGTGACAGGGCGGCGCTCTAACCAACTGAGCTACTCCCGCGGATGCCGATCAGGACTGATCCGCGCAGGACCGAGGGCATAAAGGCCCGCATCCCGTTAGTCAAGGACGTTGCAAATCGTCCCGTGGGATGGCCGTTTTCGCGCCGCCGATGCGAATTATGCCCTGCTTTTCAGGGCAAACTGCGTAGTCAGCAAAGACCCGAATCGAATAAGGCCTGATACGTCTGGGTTTCCTGAGGCATGCCGGGCGCGGAGCCTTGAAAAACCGGCGGTTTCGGGGACTCCCATGAACGCGATTTCCTGACGCGACGTGGCGGCGCGCGTTCCACCCGAAGACGAAAATTCAGCCATCAGCAACGAGGAGGGCCAGACATGGCGAAGAAGGCAGCGACCCCGGCGACCATCACGCTGAAGCACCTGGCGGCGGGAATCGCCGAGGACCAGGAACTGTCCAAGAAGCAGGCCGAGACCATCCTGACCGACATGGTCGGCCGCATCACCAAGCACCTCAAGAAGGGCGACCGCATCCGCATCGTCGGCCTCGGCATCCTGCAGGTCCGCAAGCGCGCCGCCCGCATGGGCCGCAACCCCGCCACCGGCGAGGCGATCCAGATCAAGGCGAGCAAGAAGGTCGCATTCCGCGCCGCCAAGGAGCTGAAGGAAGCCGTCTAAGCCTTCGCCCCGGTCAAAAATCAAAGCGCCACTTCGGACCGCGCCTTGCGGACCCGGAGTGGCGCTTTTCTGTTATAGCTCCAGCCCCACCCTCATCTGACGTGGACCACATGCTGGCACCGGCCCTCGACTTCAAGCACACCGTCACCGAGCGTTTCCTGCGCTATGTCGTGATCGACACCCAGTCCGATCCGGATTCCCCGACCTGCCCCTCCACCGAGAAGCAGAAGAACCTCGGCCGCGTGCTGGTCGCCGAGCTGCAGGCGATGGGGGTCAAGGACGCCCATCTCGACGAGCACGGCTATGTCTACGGGACGATCCCGGCCAACACCGACAAGACCGTGCCGGTGATCTGCTTCTGCTCGCACATGGACACCTCGCCCGATTGCACCGGCAAGGACGTCAAGCCGCAGATCGTGAAGGCGTATACCGGCGGCGACATCGTGCTGCCGGGCGATCCCACGCAAATCATCCGCGCCGCCGAGCACGAGGCGCTGGCTGAGCAGATCGGCAACGACATCATCACGACCGACGGCACCACCCTGCTCGGCGCCGACAACAAGGCCGGTATCGCCGAGATCATGGATGCCGCGCACTTCCTGATCCACAATCCGCAGGTGAAGCACGGCACCATCAAGATCCTGTTCACGCCGGACGAGGAGATCGGCCGCGGCGTCGACAAGGTCGATCTGAAGAAGCTCGGCGCCGATTTCGCCTACACCATGGACGGCGAGACCGCTGGCCATATCGAGGACGAGACGTTCTCCGCCGACGGCGCCAGCATCACCATCGAGGGCGTCTCGACCCATCCGGGCTTCGCCAAGGGCAAGATGGAGCACGCGGTCAAGATCGCCTCCGCCATCGTCGACCGGCTGCCGAAGACCACCTGCTCGCCCGAGACCACCGAGGGCAAGGAAGGCTTCCTGCATCCGGTCGCAATCTCCGGTGCGCTGGAGAAGGCGCGGATCGACTTCATCGTACGCGATTTCACCGATGAGGGCCTGAAGCAAAAGGAGGCGCTGCTCGCGGACATCGTCAAGGCGGTGATGACATCCTACCCGCGCTCGAGCTGGCGCATGGAGGTCAAGCAGCAGTATCGCAACATGAAGCAGGTGATCGACCGCCACCCCGAGATCGTCGAATACGCGATCGAGGCGATCAAGCGCGCCGGCCTTGTGCCGGTGAAAACCTCGATCCGCGGCGGCACCGACGGCTCGCGCCTCTCCTTCATGGGCCTGCCCTGCCCCAACATCTTCGCCGGCGAGCACGCCTTCCACTCCAGGCTCGAATGGGTCAGCGTGCAGGACATGGAAAAGGCGGTGCAGACCATCGTGCATCTGGCGATGATCTGGGAGGAGAAGGCCTAGCTGGGCACCGCTCCCTCCCCGTCATTGCGAGGAGCGATCGCGACGACTTGTCCGCCGAAGCCTTGGCGAAGGCGGAAGCAATCCATGCCCCCGCACACGCGGACAGATGGATTGCTTCGCTTCGCTCGCAATGACGGGACGGTTACCCCGCCCTCGCCGTCACGATCCAGATCGAAGCCGGAAGCAGCACCGCGTTCCCCTTCACGTACGGCGTCAACGTCTCGCGCATCGACTGCACGGCGGCGGCGCGGATCTCGGCGGGATGGCCGTCGAGGGCGCGGCTGGCGGGACCGATCTCGAGTGCGCCCTGCAGGGCGGCGTCGAGGCCGCCGCCGATCGCGATATCGAGCGCGAGCGGTACAGCCTCCATCGCGATATCAGTAAAGCCAGCGCCGCTGAGGATGCGATTCACCCGCTCCTCGGAAGCGAAGGCGAACGGACCGGGATCCTCGGGGCCCATCGGCGGCAGCTTCGGCACGTGCTTGTAGACCGCCTGCAGCGGCGCCATGAAGAACGGGTTTTCGCGCGGCTCGCGCCAGCAGGCGAAGGCAAGCCGCGCGGTCGACCGCAGCGCCTTGCGCAAATTGGTGAAGCTCAGCACCGGATCGGCAAAGAACATCACGCCGAAGCGCGAGGCCAGCAGATCGAAGCTGGCGGGATCGAAGGGATAGACGGTGGCGTCAGCCAGCGCGAAATCGACCGGAAGTCCCTTTGGCGCGCTGGCGCGGGCCCGCGTCAGCATCGGCTCGGAGACGTCGACGCCGAACACGTGTCCGTCGGGCGCGACCTTCGCGGCGAGCGCAAAGCTCGACGCGCCGCTGCCGCAACCGACATCGACGATCCGCTCGCCGCCAACAGGCGCCGCGCGATCGACCAGAACGTCGAGCACGGGCTTGAGGATGATGTCCTGCGCCGCCTGCCGCGCGGCCCAGCGCTCGCCGCCGGGGCCGTTCCAGTAGGCGATCTGGTCGGCGTTGCGTTCGTGGCCCGTCGCGGTAGCCATCAGCAGGTCTCTTTCGTGGCGGCGCGCAGCATCGGCATGACCTGATAGCTGAAACCGGCATTGGCTTTGGTGACGGGATCATCAGCGATGATCACTTGCGGATCGGCGTCGTCAGGCAGTTGCAGCACGCCGAGGCCCCAGACGCCGGCGGGATCGGCGACCGGTCCGAACACCAGCGCCTTGCCGTCGCGCAGCAGCGCGCCGCAATAGGCGACATGCGCCTGCATGATCTGGGCCTCCGCAGGCGTCATGTCCTGCGGGAAGGTCGGACGCGGGCCGGTCAATCGGCAGACATAGTATTTCATGGCTGCGTGCGCCGCCGGATCAGTTCGACGCCGAACCGGGCGACTTGGTGGCTTTCGGCGCAGCCGTCTTCGCAGCGGATTTGGCGGGCGCCTTCGCGGCCCCCTGCGGCGGGTTTTCGCTACGCACGGTGCCCCAGGGATCGGTATTGCCCTTGGCGGGAATGTTGTTGAGCGAGCGCTGATAGGCCCGCTGCTCGTCGCGCTCGCGGTTCTTCTCGGCCTGGGTCTTCTCCTTGTCCTCCTCGCCATACTTCGGGATCGGCTGTTGCGACTGCGCACAAACCGGCCCTGCCAGCAGCGCGCTGATGATCACGGCAAGAAGAATTCGCATTGCTTTTCGCTCCCGGATTTGGCGCGGGACCATACCATCGCCCCGATGACGGCGCCAATGCGGCGCGCCGTGATGTTTGGAGGGAGAGCGTCGAGTCTGCCGAAGGAGTCCGCCTACGCTCTGCGAGCTCGGCGTGACAGCCTTCGCCCTGCGCGCAGTGAATTTGTGGCAAAAGTGCCGCGAAGGCTGGCATGCCGAGCCGCAGCCCGCAGGGCATCTGAGACGGTCCGCCTTCGCTCTTCGAGCTTCGGCGCGACAGCCTTCGCCCTGCGAATTGAGCAAGAGGACTCTCTGCCGCGAAGGCTGGCATGCCCAGCCGTAGCCCGCAGGGCGAAGGCTGGTGGGCGGCGAGAGATTCGAACTCCCGACCCTCTCGGTGTAAACGAGATGCTCTAACCAGCTGAGCTAGCCGCCCTTGAGGCGCCCTGTTTAGCCCTGCCCGCCCCTGCGGCGCAAGCGCGGACACGGCGGTAGCTGCACCGCGACAATGGAACGGCGAAACAAAAACGGCGCCCGAAGGCGCCGTTTTCATGTCCTTGCAACACAGACCGGCCCAGTGGTGACCGGCTCAGTGGGCCGTCAGGCCGCCGCCCGCCTCGTCCTTGGTATCGGGTTTGACGTCGACCTTGGCATCCTCTTCCCAGACGATCGGCGTCGGCACGCGGGTCAGCGCTTTCGCGACGACCTCATCCAGGCGCGAGACCGGGATGATCTCCATGCCGCCCTTGATCGCATCGGAAATCTCCGTGAGATCCTTGGCGTTGTCCTCGGGGATCAGCACCGTCTTGATGCCACCACGGGCCGCCGCCAGCAGCTTCTCCTTCAGACCGCCAATCGGCAGCACCCTGCCGCGCAGCGTGATCTCGCCGGTCATCGCGACATCGTGGCGGACCGGGATGCCGGTCATCACCGAGATGATCGCGGTGGCCATCGCGACACCGGCCGACGGACCGTCCTTCGGGGTTGCGCCCTCCGGCACGTGAACGTGGATGTCGCGGCGATCGAACATCGGCGGTTCGATGCCGTAGACGATCGCGCGCGAGCGGACGTAGGACGCCGCCGCCGAGATCGATTCCTTCATCACGTCACGCAGATTGCCCGTGACCGTCATCTTGCCCTTGCCGGGCATCATGACGCCTTCGATCGTGAGCAGCTCGCCGCCGACATCGGTCCAGGCCAGACCCGTGACGATACCGACCTGATCCTCGTCGTCGATCTCACCGAAGCGGTACTTCGGAACGCCGAGGAACTCCTCGATGTTCTTCTCGGTGACCTTGACCGACTTCTTCTTGGAGATCATCAGCTCCTTCACCGCCTTGCGGGCGAGTGTGGAGAGCTCACGCTCCAGGTTACGCACGCCCGCTTCGCGGGTGTAGCGGCGGATCATCAGAAGCAGCGCCTCGTCGTCGATCGACCACTCCTTGGAGTCGAGGCCGTGCTTCGACAGCGCGCTCGGGATCAGATGCTTGCGCGCGATCTCGACCTTCTCGTTCTCGGTGTAGCCCGCGATCCGGATGATCTCCATGCGGTCCATCAGCGGGCCCGGAATATTCAGCGTATTCGCGGTCGTGATGAACATCACGTTGGACAGATCGTAGTCGACCTCGAGATAGTGGTCGTTGAAGGTCGAGTTCTGCTCGGGGTCGAGAACCTCGAGCAGCGCCGATGACGGATCGCCGCGGAAATCGGCGCCCATCTTGTCGATCTCGTCCAGCAGGAACAGCGGGTTCGAGGACTTCGCCTTGCGCATCGACTGGATGATCTTGCCGGGCATCGAGCCGATGTAGGTGCGGCGGTGACCGCGGATCTCGGCCTCGTCACGCACGCCGCCGAGCGACACGCGCACGAACTCGCGCCCCGTGGCCTTCGCGATCGACTTGCCGAGCGAGGTCTTGCCGACGCCGGGAGGCCCGACCAGGCACAGGATCGGTCCGGTCAGCTTGTTGGCGCGCGACTGCACGGCGAGATACTCGACGATGCGGTCCTTGACCTTCTCCAGCCCGTAGTGATCCGAGTCCAGAACCGCCTGCGCGGCCTCGAGGTCCTTCTTGACCTTGGACTTCTTGCCCCACGGGATCGACAGCAACCAATCCAGATAGTTGCGCACGACGGTCGCTTCCGCGGACATCGGCGACATCTGGCGCAGCTTCTTCAACTCGTGCTGGGCCTTCTCGCGCGCTTCCTTGGAGAGCTTGGTCTTGGAGATCTTCTCCTCCAGATCGGCCAACTCGTCGCGACCTTCGTCGTCGCCGAGCTCCTTCTGGATCGCCTTCATCTGCTCGTTCAGGTAATACTCGCGCTGGGTCTTCTCCATCTGGCGTTTGACACGCGAGCGGATCCGCTTCTCGACCTGCAGCACCGAGATCTCGCTCTCCATCAGGCCCAGCACCTTCTCCAGGCGCTGCGTGACGGACAACGTCTCCAGGATGCCCTGGCGATCGGCGATCTTGACCGCAAGATGCGAGGCGACGGTGTCGCCGAGCTTGGCGAAATCGGTGATCGCCTGCACGACGCCGACGACCTCGGCGGAGATCTTCTTGTTGAGCTTCACATAGCTCTCGAAGTCGGACACGACCGAACGCGCCAGCGCCTCGGCCTCAACCGAGTTGGCGTCGGTGTCGGCGAGCGCGACCGCGGTCGCCTCGTAATATTCGGCGCGATCGGAATATTTCTCGACGCGCGCGCGCTCCAGGCCCTCGACCAGCACCTTCACCGTGCCGTCGGGGAGCTTCAGGAGCTGCAGCACGCTGGCGAGCGTACCGGTCTCGTAGATCGAGTCGGGGGCAGGATCATCATCGGACGCGTTCTTCTGCGTCGCGAGCATGATCAGCGCGTCGTTCTTCATCACCTCTTCGAGCGCGCGGATCGATTTCTCGCGGCCGACGAACAGAGGCACGATCATGTGCGGGAAAACGACGATGTCGCGGAGCGGCAGTACCGGATAGGAGTGGCTTTCGCCGTGAACGATCGTTGGCCTGGGTTTTGATGACGTAGACATGGCCTATTCCTTTTGTTGTGCCCCCTTGCTCGCAGCCCGCTTGAGGAGCGCAACCGCCACAAGGTGCCTTGGTGATGCGGAATTCGTGGCCGTCTGAGCCGCCTTGTCCGCATCGTTGGAGCGACGAATCTCGACACACGAGGACCCGTCACAGACAGCATTAGGTGGCTATCGGGCACAGGGGTGTCAAGTCCGGAGAAAAGCCCGTAAATTCAGGATAAACAAGCGGTTGCAGCACAAATAAAAACGGCCGCCGGGACGCCCGGCAGCCGTGCATTTTTGGCATATCGCTGTCGCAGCGCGTCAGGCGCTGGCGTTCTCCACCGCGCGGTCGGAACGATCCGCGTAGATGTAGAGCGGCCGGGCCGTTCCCTCGACCACTTCGCGCGAGATCACGACTTCCTCGACGCCTTCGAGGCCCGGGAGATCGAACATGGTCTCGAGCAGGATCGCTTCCAGGATCGAACGCAGGCCGCGCGCGCCGGTCTTGCGCTCGATCGCCTTGCGGGCGACCGCGCCAAGCGCCTCGTCGGCGAAGGTCAGCTCGATGTTCTCCATCTCGAACAGCCGCTGGTATTGCTTGACCAGCGCGTTCTTCGGCTCGACCAGGATCTTCTTCAGCGAGGTCTCGTCGAGGTCTTCCAGGGTCGCTACGACGGGTAGACGGCCGACGAACTCCGGGATCAGGCCATACTTGAGCAGGTCTTCCGGCTCGACATGGCGGAAGATCTCGCCGGTACGACGATCCTCCGGCGCGAGCACCTGGGCGGCGAAGCCGATCGAGGTCGAACGTCCACGTGCCGAGATGATCTTCTCGAGGCCCGAGAAAGCGCCACCGCAGATGAACAGGATGTTCGTGGTGTCGACCTGCAGGAACTCCTGCTGCGGATGCTTGCGGCCGCCCTGCGGCGGGACCGAAGCCACCGTGCCTTCCATGATCTTGAGCAGCGCCTGCTGGACGCCCTCGCCCGACACGTCGCGGGTGATCGAGGGATTGTCCGACTTGCGGCTGATCTTGTCGATTTCGTCGATATAGACGATGCCGCGCTGCGCACGCTCGACGTTGTAGTCGGCGGCCTGCAGCAGCTTGAGGATGATGTTCTCGACGTCCTCGCCGACGTAACCGGCTTCGGTCAGCGTCGTCGCGTCGGCCATCGTGAAGGGCACGTCGAGGATGCGGGCCAGCGTCTGCGCGAGCAGCGTCTTGCCCGAACCGGTCGGACCGATCAACAGGATGTTCGACTTCGCGAGCTCGACGTCGTTGTGCTTGGTCTGGTGGTTGAGGCGCTTGTAGTGATTGTGCACCGCGACCGAGAGAACCTTCTTCGCGTGGCTCTGGCCGATCACGTAATCGTCCAGCACCTTGCAGATTTCCTTCGGCGTCGGAATGCCGTCGCGCGACTTCACCAGCGAGGACTTGTTCTCTTCACGGATGATGTCCATGCAGAGTTCGACGCATTCGTCGCAGATGAAGACGGTCGGTCCTGCAATCAGTTTGCGGACTTCATGCTGGCTCTTGCCGCAGAACGAGCAGTACAACGTGTTCTTGGAGTCGCTCGTGCCGACCTTACTCATTCATTATCTCCGTCCGCCGTTCGATCCCAGTTTGCTCGACCGGCCCATTCCGGCACGACGCCGGCGCATTGGGGTAGATAGAGCAAATTCCGTACCAAAAAAGACCCTACGCAATACACACCGTGCGAATCACGGTTTATTCGAATCTCCCGCGATCATATCCGATACGTCACAGCCAACCATGCTGGCAGGCGACTATCAAGAATTCGCTAATCGGGCCGCGGCCTCAAGACCGTGACAATACCGTGATTTTCCGGCTTCGCACGTGGAATACACGTCGAAATCCGCCAATCGTTGCGGGATTACCACGGCAGCCAATGAGCACGAAAGCGGAACTTTTTGCCTGCGTGCAGATATCGGCAGGCCGCTTCGGCCAAAATGACCGGATTGGCGAGCCGCCGGCGCGTCAGGCACGCCGGCGATCACCGGAGTAGTACCCCTTAATCTCAGGCAGCCTTCGCCGCGCTCGGATCGTCAGGACGCTTGTCGATGACCTTGTCGACGAGACCGAACGCCTTGGCGTCGTCGGCGGTGAGGAACTTGTCGCGCTCGAGCGCATCCTCGATCGTCTTGTAGGTCTGGCCGGTGTGCTTCACGTAGATCTCGTTGAGACGCTTCTTGAGATTCAGGATCTCCTGCGCGTGCAGCATGATGTCGGTGGCCTGGCCCTGGAAGCCGCCGGAGGGCTGGTGAACCATGATGCGCGAGTTCGGCAGCGAGAAGCGCATGTCCTTTTCACCCGCGCACAGCAGCAGCGAGCCCATCGAAGCCGCCTGCCCGGTGCAGAGCGTGGAGACCGGCGGGCGGATGAACTGCATGGTGTCGTAGATCGCAAGGCCCGATGTCACCACGCCGCCCGGCGAGTTGATGTACATCGAGATTTCCTTCTTCGGATTCTCGGCTTCGAGGAACAAGAGCTGCGCGACGATCAGCGTCGACATCCCATCCTCGACCGGGCCGGTCACGAAGATGATGCGCTCCTTCAGGAGGCGCGAGAAAATGTCGTAGGCGCGTTCACCGCGATTGGTCTGCTCGACGACCATCGGCACGAGGTTCATGTAGGTTTCAACGGGATCGCGCATGTATCACCCTGGGGGTTGGATGGGACACCTGTCCGGATAAGGGCCGGCTTGAGAACCGGCCGCGAGGACAGAGGCCCCGTGATGCAGATACGGCGTTCAGATAGGCGCCAATTCCCCGGCGGCAAGGCCGGATCACGGGCGGTCTGAACGCCGGTCAGTTCAAACCGATTCGTAGCTCCGCGCCTAGCGACGGAAGGCTGCCGCGGATGCGCTTTCACGGTTCATCATTAACACGAGGTGCTGCGATTAAGCGGCAGTTTTCTCAGCGTCTTCATCCCTGAACAGCTCTTCCTTGGTGACCTTCTTCTCGGTCACGTTGGCAAGCTCGAGGATGTAGTCCACCACCTTGTCCTCGTAGATCGGCGCGCGCAGTTGGGCGAGCGCCTGGGCGTTGTTGCGGTAGTAGTCCCAGACTTCCTTCTCGCGGCCGGGCATCTGGCGGGCGCGCTCGATCACGGCGCGACCCACTTCATCGTCGGTCACGGTGATCTTGTTCTTCTCGCCGATCTCCGACAGCACGAGGCCGAGGCGGACGCGGCGGTCGGCGATCTTCTGGTACTCGTCCTTGGCCTTCTCTTCGGTGGTGTCCTCGTCGGCGAAGGTCTTGCCCGACTGCTTCATCTCCGACTCGATCGAGGTCCACATCAGGTTGAACTCTTCGGCGACCAGCGACGGCGGCGCTTCGAACTTGTGGCTCTCGTCGAGACGGTCGAGCAGCGCGCGCTTGACGCGCTGGCGCGTCGCGCCGGCGAACTCGGCCTTCAGCCGCTCGCGCGCGGCGTCCTTCAGCTTGTCGAGCGATTCGAGGCCGAGGTTCTTGGCGAACTCGTCGTCGATCGTGACCTCACCGGGCGCCTCGATCTGGGTCGCCGTGGTCTCGAACTCGGCCGGCTTGCCGGCGAGCTCGGCGTTCAGATAGTTGGTCGGAAAACCAACCTTGAGCGTCTTGGTTTCGCCGGCGCCGACACCAATCAGCTGCTCCTCGAAGCCCGGGATGAACTGGCCGGCGCCGATCACGACCTGGATGCCTTCGCCGGTGCCGCCATCGAACGCGACGCCGTCGATGGTGCCCTTGAAGTTGATGGTGACGCGGTCACCCTTCTCGGCCTTGGCGCCCTCGGCCTTCGCATTGTAGGGACGGCTGCCATCGGCGATGCGCTGGATCGCGTCATCGACATCCTTGTCTGAGACGTCGACCACCGGCTTCTCGACCGAGAACGATTTGAAGTCGGCGAGCGTGATCGCCGGCACCACTTCGATCGCAACCGTGTAGGTCAGGTCGGTCTTGCCCGCGAGCAGCTCTTCGACGTCCTTCTGCTCGGTCGGCATCGTGATCTTCGGCTCGGTCGCGAGGCGGAAGCCGCGATCGGTGAAGATCTGGGTGTTGGTGTCGCGGATGGTCTGGTCGATGGTCTCGGCCATCACCGAGCGGCCATAGACCTTCTTCAGATGCGCGACCGGCACCTTGCCCGGACGGAAGCCGTTGATGCGGACCTTGTCCTTCAGGTCTGTCAGCTTGGCGCCGGCCTTGGCATCGAGATCGGATGCCGGGACGCTGATCTTGAACTCGTGCTTCAGTCCCTCGTTGAGGGTTTCGGTGACCTGCATCTTCTTCTTCCGCTTGCGCCGCGGCCCGAACGGTCGCGACTCTGTTCAAATCATCTAACGCGCGACCTTTAAGGCCTAACGTCTGTGGGTTCGGCGAACCGACGTCCTTGCGGGCGAAGGTTCTCCAAGGAATCGTCATGCAAACGCGATAAGCGCTTGGTGCGGGCGGAGGGACTCGAACCCCCACAACTTTCGTCACTGGAACCTAAATCCAGCGCGTCTACCAATTCCGCCACGCCCGCGTGAAAGCATCCCAATCCGGCCGCGATGCCGCGGGCGGCCGGGCTTATAACATGGGCTCACCGGTTCGCAGCAAAAAAATGGCCGGTTTTGCACCCTGCCCTGCGGCCGATCGCGGCTGGACAGATCGGTGAGAAAATGGTCCGGATCGGGCCGATGGCAAGTGCTGATTTCCCGCTAGATCGACGCAGGCTGATAGCCGGAATTGGCGCCGCCGCGCTTATCCCGGCGCTGCCCTCCGTAGCCGTCGCCCAGGCCCGCGCCGCCCTCGCGCTTCAAGCCAAAGCGGACCAGATTTCGCTGCGTCCGGGCGAAGCCGAAACTCCGGTCTGGTCGATCGGCGGCCCGGAACTCCGGTTCAAGCGGGGCGACCTGCTCGACGTCAATTTCACCAATGGCCAGCCTGGGCCGGTCGCGCTGAACTGGCGGGGAATCGACGGTGCAGCGGCTGTCGAACCGCTAGCTTCCCGGGCGCCGCTCGCACCCGGCTCCTCCGAAACGTTCCCTCTCCAGTTCCGGCATGCAGGCACCTTCTTGTGCGAGGCCGGATTGCTCGGGGATGGCGGCATCAGACCAGCACGGAGCCGGGCCATCGTAGTGACCGAAAGCACCCCGATTTCAGTCGATCGCGACGAGCTCCTGCTGATCGAAGAATGGTGGCTCAAGCCCGACGGGAAGGCCCTCGCTTCCGGCCTCAGTCCAGAGAATGCTAAGGTATTTCATAGTATTAACGGAAAGCCTTCGTTCGATATCTCGGCCCGAGCCAACGACCGCCTGAGACTCCGCTTCATCAATGCCGGGCAGCGGACTGTGATGGCGGTGAAGATCGAAAACCTCGAGGTCCGCGTGATGGGCGTCGATGGCCAGCCGGCCGAGCCGTTCCCGGCCCGCAACGGCGCGCTGGTCCTCGCGCCCGGCGGCCGGACCGATGCCTTTGTCGATGTTGTCGGCGCGGCGGGAACCAGCTTCGCGGTCCTGCTCCACGATGGCAAGGAGGCGCGGCCGGCCGGTAAAGTGAGCATCTCGAAGGAAGCACCTGTTCGGCCAGCCCCGTTGCCGCCGGCACCGCCGCTGCCCTCCAACGGCCTGCCGACCAACATCGACCTGAAGAACGCGGCGCGCGTCGACTTGCCGCTCGGCAATTCCGCCGACTGGCTCAAGCCGATCGACTTCAAGCCGTCCTCTGCCCCCGCCTTCAAGGTCAAGCCCGGTCGTCCGGTGGTTCTTGCCCTGGCCAACCGCGGGCCGCTGACCAACGTCTTCCACCTGCACGGCCACCACTTCCGCCTGCTCGACCGGCTCGACGACGGCTGGAAGCCGTTCTGGCTCGATACGCTGGCGCTCGCGCCCGGCGAGACCCAGCGCATCGCCTTCCTCGCCGAGCATCCCGGGCGCTATCTGATCGAGTCGGTTGCCACCGATTGGGCGGCGCCGCGCCTCCTGCGATGGTACAGTGTCGAATAAGAACAAGAGGAAACACCCAAGGAAGCCTCAATGAGCCAGACAGTTGCAGCGATCCGCGAAGTCCGTGCGCGAAGCGTCGAGGTGCCGCTCAAGCGTCCCCTGAAGAACGCCTTCGGCGTGTTCAACTCCGGCCCGCTGGTCTTGATCGATGTGGAGACCGATCAGGGCGTTACCGGCCGCTCCTACATCTTCGCCTACAGCAAGCTCACGCTGAAGCCGCTTGCCTATCTGATCGAGCAGATCGGCCGGGAGCTGATCGGCAAGCCGGTCGCGCCGTTCGAGCTGATGAAGGCGATGGACGCCAAGTTTCGTTTGCTGAGCTGGCAGGGCCTGGTCGGCATGGCCGTTTCCGGCCTCGACATGGCCTACTGGGACATCATCGGCCAGCAAGCCGGTCGGCCATTGGCCGAACTGCTCGGCGGCACCGTGAAACCGATCAAAGCCTATGACAGCTACGGCGTCGTCGATCCCATCGCAGACGAGCGCGCGCTGCGCCGCTCTCTCGACCAGGGTTTTAGGGGCATCAAGATCAAGGGCGGCGACGGCGATGCCGCCAATGACGAGCGCGTCGTGAAGGGCGTGCGCGCCCTGCTCGGCCCCGACATCGCACTGATGCTCGACTTCAACCAGTCGCTCGATCCGGCCGAAGCTTCGCGCCGCATCGCGCGCCTTGCGCCCTACGATCTGCACTGGATCGAGGAACCGGTGCCGCAGGAAAGCCTGTCGGGCCATGCCAAGGTGCGCGAGACCTCGCCGACGCCGATCCAGGCCGGCGAGAACTGGTGGTTCCCGCGTGGCTTCGCGGAAGCGATCGCCGCCGGCGCGTCCGATTTCATCATGCCCGACGTGATGAAGGTCGGTGGCGTCACCGGCTGGCTGCAGGTCGCAGGCCAGGCCGATGCCGCCTCGATCCCGATGTCGAGCCACCTGTTCGCCGAGGTCAGCGCGCATCTCCTAGCGGTGACGCCAACCGCGCACTGGCTCGAGTTCCTGGATTTTGCGGGTGCGATCCTGGCAAGGCCGGCGGAGATCGTGGATGGCACGGTGATTGCGCGTGGTCCCGGTCTCGGGATGGAGTGGAACGAGTCGGCGGTGGCGAAATATCTGGTGAGCTAGGCGGCCGACGTGCGCATCCAAACATACCGCGCGTCCGGCTCTCGCTCCTCGTTACGGCTGCCGTTGGTCTCTTCGACCAGCACGAACGCGCGCGCCTCATAGAAGCGCCGCGCCGACGTGTTGCGTTGAAATGTCCAGAGCTGCAGCCGATCAGAACTTTGCCTGGCGACATCGAGCAGCGCGCTGCCGACGCCCTGCCCCTGCGCTGACGGCAACACGTAAAGCTGCTCGATCCAGTCATCGTGGAATGCGACGAGGCCGATCATCGCCGTATCGTCGAACGCGCCCCACAGCGTGCACGTCGCAAACATCCGCTCGCGATAGAACCACAGGTCGTCCTCCGGCGTGTGCAGGCCGGTCAGCCACGGCAGCGCATGATCAAATGCGGCACGGTGCACGCGCGCGGCGGCGTCCATGTCGGCGAGGTCGAGTCTCCTAATACTCAATCCCAAACCCGTCATAGAGACGTCGGAACACGGCCGGCAGCACTTCCGTCAGATCCTCCGCGATCAAGCCCGGCCCTGCTTCGCTCGCGGCTTCGCCGTGCATCCAGACACCGATGCTGGCGGCCTCGAACGCGGCAACGCCTTGCGCCAACTGGCCCGCGATGATGCCGGCGAGCACGTCGCCGGCGCCGGCGGTGGCGAGCCAGGGCGGTGCGTTGGCGGCGATGGTGGCGCGGCCGTCGGGTGCAGCGACGACGGTGTCGGCGCCCTTCAGCAGCACCACCGCGCCCGAGCGTTCGGCGGCGGCACGGACGCGCTCGAGTTTCGAGCGGCCGGGATGCTTGTTGGAGATGTCGCTGAACAGCCGCGGGAACTCGCCCTCATGCGGGGTCAGCACGGCTTCGAGCCCGTCTGACGCCTTGATCGCCTCGAACAGCGTATCGGGCGCATGGGCAAAGCTCGTCAGCGCGTCGGCATCGAGCACGAGATGTCGCCTTGCCGACAGCGCGGTGTAGACGAAATCGCGGGTGCGCGCGCTGACGCCGGCGCCGGGTCCGATCACCATAGAATTGAGCCGCTTGTCATCCAGCAGTTCGGCGAACTGGATGACGTTGTCGACCGCGCGCACCATCACAGCCGTCAGCGCCGCCGCGTTCACCGCGAGCGCGTCGCGCGGCGAGGCCACCGTCACGAGCCCTGCCCCTGCCCGCAACGCGCCGCGTGCGGCAAGCCGAGCCGCGCCAGTGGACGCGACGTCACCCGACAGCACCACGGCATGACCACGCGCGTATTTATGGCCGTCGATGCGCGGGACCGGGAAAGACGTGCGCCAAAACTCCGGCGCGTTCTCCGCCGCCAGCGGCCGGATCTCGTCGAGCACGCTCGCGTCGATGCCGATATCGGCGACCCGCACGCGTCCGCAATGCATCCGTCCCGGCAGCAGGAGATGCGCGGGCTTCTTGCGGAAGAAAGTCACGGTCTCGGCGGCCTGCACCGCGGCGCCCATCACCGCACCGGTGGTGCCGTTGATGCCGCTCGGCAGGTCCACCGCCAGCACCGGCGCGCCATTGGCGTTGATCGCCGCGATCATCTCCAGCGGATCGCCCTTCACCGGACGATTGAGGCCTGCGCCGAACAGCGCGTCGATGATCAACGCGGGCCGGCCCAGCGCCTGCGGATTGAACGGCAGTACCGGATATTTCCAGCCCTTGGCCGCCAGCGCCGCATCGCCCTGCAGGCTGTCGCGTTCGCAGAGCAGGATTACGCAGACCTCGCGGCCGCGCGCAGCGAGCTCGGCGGCCGCGACAAAGCCGTCGCCGCCATTGTTGCCGCGGCCGGCGACCACGACGATCGGCCCCTCCTCGACCATGTCCATCGCAGCCTCGGCCACCGCCTGCCCTGCGCTCATCATCAGCGCAAAGCCGGGCGTGCCGGCTGCGATCGTGAGCCGGTCGGCGCGCTCCATTTCCTGGGTGGTCAGCACATGCATGCCGAATCCTCGATCCAACCGCCTCTTGCACAGGCAGTTCCTACGACGGCAGCGGTATTTGAGAGACTAATCTGCATACGGATTGAACTGTTTGCCTAATCTTTGAGCTTCGCTATGATGCGCAAGCGGTTCGATATCAGCCGATTGCTCGTTAAAAGGCTGATAACGTTCCAAAATCGGGGACGTTAACAACTTGGCATAGACCCTGCTTTTGAGGAAGCCGCTCCGCTGGCTCGCGCACCTGCGACCATTGGGGCGCTTTCGGCCCTTGCGCCGGAAGCTGACGAAGCCGAACACTCGAACCGACCACCGCGCCCCACGCGCATCGACCACGACACTGCAATCTGAAATGCCCGGGAGGCGCTCAGTGAAGAAGATTGAAGCCATCATCAAGCCCTTCAAGCTCGACGAGGTGAAAGAAGCGCTCCAGGAAGTCGGACTGCAAGGTATCACGGTGACCGAGGCCAAGGGCTTTGGCCGGCAGAAGGGTCACGCCGAACTCTATCGCGGTGCGGAATACATCGTCGACTTCCTGCCCAAGGTGAAGATCGAGATCGTGATCGGCGACGAGCTGGTCGAGAAAGCGATCGATGCGATCCGCCGCGCGGCGCAGACCGGGCGCATCGGCGACGGCAAGATTTTCGTCTCCAACATCGAAGAGGCGATCCGCATCCGGACCGGCGAATCCGGGCTGGACGCTATCTGAGCCGGGTGCTATCCCGAATTTTGCGACACTAGATTGAGAAAAAAGGCCGCTTTCGCGGCCTGATTTCGTTTGTCTCGTCATCCAAACTCGCCACAAGCGGGAATAACGTCGCTGAAGCTGGAAACCGACCCGTAGCCAAAAGGGGTATTCATGAAGACCGCCAAGGACGTCCTGAAATCGATCAAGGACAACGACGTCAAATACGTCGATCTGCGCTTCACCGATCCGCGCGGCAAATGGCAGCACGTGACCTTCGACGTCAGCATGATCGACGAAGACATCTTCGCCGAGGGCACGATGTTCGACGGCTCGTCGATTGCCGGCTGGAAGGCGATCAACGAATCCGACATGTGCCTGATGCCCGATCCGGTGACCGCGACGATCGATCCGTTCTTCGCCGAGACCACCATGGTCATCACCTGCGACGTGCTCGAGCCGACCACCGGCGAGCCCTACAACCGCGATCCGCGCGGCATGGCCAAGAAGGCGGAAGCCATGGTCAAGTCGATGGGCATCGGCGACAGCGTGTTCGTCGGCCCCGAGGCCGAGTTCTTCGTGTTCGACGACGTCCGCTTCTCGTCCGACCCCTACTCCACCGGCTTCAAGCTCGACTCCGCGGAATTCCCGACCAACTCGGCGACCGAGTATGAAGGCGGCAATCTCGGCCACCGCATCCGCACCAAGGGCGGCTACTTCCCGGTGCCGCCGCAGGACTCGGTGCAGGACATGCGCTCGGAAATGCTCGGCGCCATGGCCAAGATGGGCGTCAAGGTCGAGAAGCATCACCACGAGGTCGCTTCCGCCCAGCACGAGCTCGGCATGAAGTTCGACACCCTGACGCTGATGGCCGACCACATGCAGATCTACAAGTACTGCATCCACCAGGTCGCGCACATCTACGGCAAGACCGCCACCTTCATGCCGAAGCCGATCTACGGCGACAACGGCTCGGGCATGCACGTGCACCAGTCGATCTGGAAGGACGGCAAGCCGGTGTTCGCCGGCAACAAGTATGCCGACCTGTCGGAGACCTGCCTGCACTACATCGGCGGCATCATCAAGCACGCCAAGGCGATCAACGCCTTCACCAACCCGTCCACCAACTCCTACAAGCGTCTGGTGCCGGGCTATGAAGCCCCCGTGCTGCTCGCCTACTCCGCGCGCAACCGTTCGGCCTCCTGCCGCATCCCCTACACCGCGAACCCGAAGGCCAAGCGCGTCGAGGTGCGTTTCCCCGACCCGATGGCCAACCCCTATCTCGGCTTCGCCGCGATGCTGATGGCCGGCCTCGATGGCATCAAGAACAAGATCGATCCGGGTCCGGCGATGGACAAGGACCTCTACGATCTGCCGAAGGAAGAGCTGAAGCAGATCCCGACCGTCTGCGGTTCGCTCCGCGAGGCGCTGGAAAACCTCGACAAGGACCGCGCGTTCCTCAAGAACGGCGGCGTGTTCGACGACGACTTCATCGACGCCTATATCGAGCTGAAGATGACCGAAGTCGAGCGCTTCGAGATGACCCCGCACCCGGTCGAGTTCGACATGTACTACTCGCACTGAGCTAACGCGGCTCGGTGACTGCGAAAGGCGCTTCCGAAAGGAGGCGCCTTTTGTTTTTTGGGATGTGCGTCTTAGCGAGGACGAAGGCAGAAGCAATCCCTCGCCTTCGAGCTACGCAGCCTTCAACCGATATGGCTTGATCAGGAGTTCTGCGGGCACCTTCCATTCTGTGCTGATCCTGTGAATCATCTCGACCGTCAGCGCTCGCTTCCGGTTCAGGACTTCCGAGGCGCGTGACCGCGAGCCGAGCAATTCGGCGAGTTCGGCCTGCGTATGACCCGCATCAGTAACGAGATAGTTGAGGAGATCGACGGGATCGACGCGCGACGTATCGATCGGCCAGTGCTCGTTCTCATACCGCTCGACGAGGGTCGCGAGGATGTCGAGCTTGTCGCCATCATCCGTGCCGGGCTCAGCGTTCCAGAGCCGCTCGATCTCGGCGATTGCGGCTTCATAGTCGGCCTTGGTCCGGATGGGATGAATTTCCACGGCTCGCTCCTCAATATTTTGCAACGGTCAACGCATCGACCTTGTCATACTCGGCATGGGTCCCGACAAACTTGATGAACACGATCTGATGCTTAAACGAGAATGCCGCAATCAGCCGGAAATTGCCGCCGGCGATCTCAAAGCGTGCACGCTCGGCGTTCAGCACGACGACACCTGGAACCGTCATCTGCAAGTCGTTCATGGAGGTCCATCGCGCGGCCTTCACCAGCTTGATCCAGCGCCCGACCGCAGGCTTCGCCTTGGGATTCGCGGCAGCGAACTGAACCAGCGTGGATTGCTTGATGATCCTCACACCGCCCATGTTCCCATATTGGGAACGACATGTCAACCCAGCGCTGGAGTTCGAAACGCGCTCCGGCGAGCGCTTTTCGGTTCGTATGCCGCGTTTGCGCGGAGATCATGCTTGAGAGAAGAGCTGAAGCGCGATGATGATTCACCCAAGCGCACTGCGCTCTAACCTTCGGAGGGATCGTTGATCTCGCCGATCTTGCGGACGGTGACGTTGACCGACATGCCGAGATAGTCCTGCGCGTCGCCGAACCAGGCGCCTGACAGCGGGATCGCCTGCGCCGGATGCCGGGCCACCGCCACCGGGATCAGATCAAACCCGGCATTGATCTGGTTGGTCGGGTCATAGTCGAGCCAGCCGGCGCCCGGAAGAAACACCTGCAGCCACGCATGCGTTGCGCCGGAGCCGGTCATGCCGACGGCGCCGCCGTCCAGCGCCGCGTCGTACAGATAGCCGCTGACAAAGCGCGACGCGAACCCCAGTCGGCGCAGCGCCTCGATCATCAGCCAAGCGAAGTCGCGGCAGGTGCCCGATCGCGTGCGCAAGGTTTCGCCTGGGGATTGGGTCCCCTCGGTGTCTCTGGCGCGGTAGTTGAACGAGGCGCGGAACGTGCTCAGCATCCGCCGCAGCACATCGGTCGTCTGATCCATGTCGCCGGCGACGAAACTCTTCGTCCAGGCCGCCAGGCTCGAATCCGGATCGTCGGCGTGCGGCCGCAGATAGCCGGAGAGATCCGTCCACTCGTCGGACGTATATTGTACGGGCACCTCATAGGCGCGCGGCTCCAGCGGAAACGCCTCGATGCCCTTGATGCCGAAATAAACCCCGCGAACCCTGAAGGTGAGCGTCAGTTCGCTGCTCGCTTCGACGAAATCCATCACCGTGACGGCGTTGGATCTGGAGTCGGTGATCCAGTGAATCTTTGAAGGCGGGTTGGTCGTGGCCGACCAGTTGAGCAGGCGCGCCGAAGCCCCACGCCTCGGCAGGAACAGGGCCCGGTGCGTGCCGAAGGTGACGGGCCTGGCATAACGGTAAGTCGTGGTGTGCGTGATCTCGCCAAGCATTGCCATCTGCTTCTCCCGGGCCGCGCCGACGCGACGGCTCGAGCGCGTGCGCGTCAATCTAGCGTGACAGGCCCGGCGCGCTGTCTTGATCTATGTCAAGACAGCCAGGGCACGATCGCTCGCAGAATGCGCGTGGTCCCCCTGCGCCAGGACGGAGGAAACGCGATGGGCATCCTGTGGACGATCATCATCGGCTTTGTCGTCGGCATCATCGCCAAATTCCTCATGCCCGGCGACAATGAACCGAAGGGCTTCATCCTGACGACGGTGCTTGGAATTGTCGGCGCGTTCGTCGCGACATTTTTGGGGCAGTCCGTCGGCTGGTATGGCCCAGGTGAATCCGCAGGATTTATCGGCGCCGTCGTCGGCGCGATCATCCTGCTCTTCCTCTACGGCCTGATCATGAGCCGTCGCAGCGCGTGACGGCCGCACTCACACCTTGAACAGCTTTGCGTAGCGCGCCTTGATCTCCTCGCCCTGGGCCTGCACCTGGGCGGGGTCGGACTTCAATATCTTCAGCTTCGCCAGCGGCACGTGCTCGGCCTTCTCTTTCACCTGCGCGTGGAACGAACGGTGTGCGAACTCGTCGGCCAGCATCTGCTGGGTCTCGGCGCTGAAGAAGAAGCTCTGGAACAGCCGCGCCGCGTTCGGGTTCGGCGCGCTCTTGAAGATGCCGCTCGGCACGATGATCAGCGGCGCGCCCTCGGTGGGATAGACGACCTCGACCGGCTTGCCCTGATCCTTGGCGAGCACGAGATTGTAGTCGTTGCCGTCGGCCATCACGGCGCGCTCGCCGAGCAGGATCTTCTTCGGCGGATCGGCGGCCGATTGCACCTGCATCACCCGCTGCTGCGCGAGCTTCTCCAGATAGGGCCAGCCGAGATCCCGCGCGAGCACGAAGGTCGCGGTCATGATCGCGCCGCTGTAGCTCGGATGTGCCTTGACGATCTTGCCGCGCCATTTGGGATCGAGCAGGTCGGCGTAGCTCTTCGGCGCCTCCTCGCGCTTCACCTGGTCGGTGTTGTAGCCGATCACCTCGAACCAGGCGCACGAGGTCGCCGACGTGCCGTCGGGGTCGATCTGGTCGGCCGGAAAATGTTTCGCGACCTCCTCAGGGATGTAGGCCGTGAGCCAGTCGCTCTTCTTCCAGTCGAGATAATGCGCGGGATCGGTGGAGTTAGCGACGTCGACGGCGTTGATGCCGCTGCCCTGCTCCTGGGCGATGCGCTGGTAGATTCGCTCGGCGCCGGAGCGCTCGACGCGGACGCTGATGCCTGGATACTTCTGCTCGAAGGTGCGCGCCAGACGCTCGGCCGTCGTCAGTTCGAGCGCGCTGTAGAAGGCGACCTTGCCCTCCTTCGTGGCAGCTGTGATCAACTCAGGCGTCACCGCCGTCGCGGGCGGCGCCGCCGCGCGCAGCGGCTCGGCGAACACCATGCCGGCGGCCGTGGCCGCCGATGCCTTGAGAAGATCGCGCCTCGACCATTTGCCGCGCCGCATCATCAGCTCCCTCACAACGAGCCGTTGCGCCGGCTCCGCCATTGTTGGCGGCGACGCTAGCAGAACCAGCGCCGCGTGGGCGTCATGCGGCTATGTCTTGTCCGGCGGATTCTCGCGCAGGAAGCGCTCGAGATCGGGCTGCACCGAATACGGCATCGGCGCCGGATCGCCGTCGAGATCGACCGCAAGATCGAGGCAGCGGCGCAGCATCCGCGCCAGCTCGGCGCGCCGATAGGGTTTTGTCAGCAGCGGAATACCGTGGCCGCTTCGCCCCTGCAGCGGCAGCGCACCGCCGCTATAGCCGGATGTGAACAGCACCCGCAGCGTCGGCCGCCCCGTCATCAGCACGTCCGCCAATTGCCGGCCGTTCATGCTGCCGGGCATCACGATGTCGGTGAACAGCAGGTCGAAGGCCGCGCCACCTTCGACGATCAGCATCGCCTCATCGGCATTGGCCGCGACCAGCACCTTGTAGCCGAGGCCCTGCAGCTGGCCGGTGACGTAGTCGCGGATCTTGGCATCGTCCTCGACGCACAGGATGGTCTCGTTGCCGCCGCGGATCGGATGATCGTCCTGCTCGTCCTCGTCAGGCTGCGGCGCTGGGCGGTCGGCCTTGGGCAGATAGATCCGGAACGTCGTACCGCGCCCCTCCTCACTGCTGACCGCGATGCCGCCACCGGATTGCTTGACGAAGCCGAACACCATGCTGAGGCCGAGCCCGGTGCCCTGGCCGACCTCCTTGGTCGAGAAGAACGGATCGAAGATCTTCTCCAGATGCGACGGCGAAATGCCCGTGCCGGTGTCGCGAATCTCGATCACGAGATGATCGCCGGCGCGCTCGACGCCGAACGCCACCGCGTCGGGAATGCCGAGCTGGATGTTGCGGGTCGCGAAGGTGAGCGTGCCGCCCTCGGGCATGGCGTCGCGGGCGTTAATCGCGAGGTTGACCAGCGCCGCGCTGAGCTGGCTGCGGTCGACGAAGGCCGGCCAGGCGTCACGGGCCAGTTCGGTCGCGATCTCGATCCGCGATCCCAGCGTCTGCGACAGCAGCCGCACCACTTCGCCGACGAGATCGTTGACGTCGGTTTCCGCCGGCCGCAGCGGCTGCTTGCGGGCAAAGGCGAGCAGGCTCGCCGTCAGCTGCGCGCCGCGATCGGCGGCATCGCTGATCAGCTTGGCGATCGAGGCGAGACCGGGATCGTCCTTCACGCCGTCGGCCAGAATCTCGATCGTGCCGGTGATCACGGTCAGCATGTTGTTGAAGTCATGCGCGATGCCGCCGGTGAGTTGCCCGACCGACTCCATCTTCTGCGCCTGGATCAGCTGCTCGGCGGCAAGGCGACGCTGGGTGATGTCGCGGATGAAGGCGTTGATGACGTAGCCGTCGCCGCGCCGCAACGCGCTGAGCGACACCTCGACGGCGATCTCGTGGCCCTCGCGGTGCAGCGTCGCGGATTCGAACCGCATGCCGGTGCCGCCGCCGGCAACCTCCTCCAGGAAGCGGGCGATCCGCTGCCGGTGCGCGGGCCGACGCGCTTCCGGAACCATCAGTTCGGCCACGCGGTAGCCGACCGCTTCGGATCGCGTCCAGCCGGTCAGCGCCTCGGCCTGCGGGCTCCAGTCGCGCACGATGCCCTTGTCATCGAACTGCATGAAGGCATCGAGCGCTGTGGTGACGATGGCCTGCGCCATCTGCTCGCTCTCCACCAGCGCCTGATGCGCCCGCTTGCGCGCGGTGACGTCGTGCAGCACGGCAACCGCGCCGCGCAGCCGGCCGGTCTCGTCACGCAGCGGCCGGGCGTTCGCGAGCAGGGAGACATCCGCAGCGCCGTCCGGTGGTTTCACCACCAGCTCGAGATCCTGGACGTCGTCGCCGCGCAGCGCGCGCGCCAGCGGCGAGTCCGGGATCGGCATCGGCGTCTGCCCGTCCGCGAAATAGCATTTGAAGCTGCGCAGTCCGGTCAGGCTGTTGAAGCCGGGATCGACCCGAAACAGGTCCCTCGCCGCAGCGTTGGCGATCACGATCGCACCGGACTCATCCGCCACCACCACGGGATCGCGAATGCTCTCGACGGTCTTCTCCAACAGGCCTTGCCGGGTGCCGAGCCGTGACAGGTCGGTGAGATCGGTGAGCCCCTCGCCGGCAGCCGGCCGCGGAACGAACTTCGATCGCGCCAGCGACCGGCCGGTCACCACGGCCATCAAGGGCGCCACAACCAGCCCGACCGCACCGGCCGCGAGCAGCAGTCCGGGCGAACCAACCTGGCCAAACCCGAGCGCGCACAGGGTCGCGACGACGGGGACCATCATCCCAAGCGCCAGCCGGCCCGACAGATTCATCCCGACCAACTCATTGTGCCTCGCCGCACCAGAAGGGATGCAAGGACGTATCGGAAAAGAACGATCCGCGCCGACCATCTCCGGCGCAGCAATGCTCCGTTGAATACCCGAGTCCGGCCTGACGGGCCCTCAAATTCGCCCCCGTAAAATTACGGGGTTTTGGTTTTGGGCTAACCGGGGGTTATCACGCCACACCCCGCTGTGGCTTTGGGCCGGCCTACGCCGCCCGCTGCCGCTCGCGCAGGGCATCGCCGAACGCTTCGAACAGCGCGCGGTTGATGGGATTGCGCTGCGGGTCGTATTCGGCGTGCCACTGCACACCGAGCGCAAAGGTCGGGGCATCCGCAATGCGGATCGCCTCGATGGTGCCGTCTTCGGCGATACCCTCGATCACGACGCGCTCGCCGGGCTCGAGGATGCCCTGCCCGTGCAGCGAGTTGACGCGGATGGTCTCGCAACCGAGGAGCCTTGCGAACGCGCCGCCCGGCGTCAGCGTGACGTCGTGACGGTCGGCGAACACCACCTTGGGATCGGGATGGATCTCGCCGTTCTCGAGCCGGGGCATGCGGTGGTTCATGCGGCCCGGGATCTCGCGGATCTCCGGATGCAGCGAGCCGCCGAAGGCGACGTTCATCTCCTGCAGGCCGCGGCAGATGCCGAAGATCGGCACGCCGCGCGCGACGCAGGCCTCCGACAGCGCCAGCGCGACATCGTCGCGATGCAGGTCGTAGGGCTCGTGCTTGGCGTGCGGCTCGGTGTTGAAGCGCGTCGGATGCACATTGGCGCGTGCGCCGGTCAGCACCACGCCGTCGACCACGTCGAGCAGGGCGGCAACATCGGTGATGTCGGGCGAGCCGGCAAACATCAAGGGAACGGCACCGGAGACGTCAGCGACGGCGCGCAGATTGCGCTCTCCGACCATTTGGACCGCGAAACGATTTTCGATGCGATGGGCGTTTCCAATCACGCCGACCACGGGCCGTCTCATTATTCACGTCTCGCGCAATGTTATTCTCAACGGGGCACGATTCAGGGGGTGATCATGCCTTCGAGTTCCCCGGGGATCAACAATTTATCCTCTGCATCTGCGGGCATGCCGGCATGCCCGGGCGTGCCGGCATGTCCGGACATGCAGATCCGCCGGCCGGAAGCCACTATTTGCGCGAAAACGCCTCCTTCGCCTCGGTTGCCGCGACATCAGGCAGCCCCGCGGCCTTGAGCGCCGTCGCCGCCCCCTCGCCAGTCCCGGAGAGCCAGGGCAATTTCGCGGCAATGCCCCGTGTCACGGGTTCGCCGAGCGCGCCGCCGAAATCGAGCGGCCAATATCCGTTCGGCACCACCTCGGCGGTCAAGCCCTTGAGCCGAACGCCCTTGCCGAGCACGGCCTCGCTGTCTACGGGCGAGACCGCGCGCGCGGTGCCGGGATTGGCGGGATCACTGAACGTCAGCAGCACCGGGATCAGCGCGCCCTCGACCTTCACGACACCGGACTGCCGGCTCATTTCATTGAATGATACCCGCTTGCCGCCGGCCGCGGTGTGGGCGCGCAGCGCCACATAGTTGATCCCATCGAGATCGAACTTGCCCTCGTCGAGATGAGCGAGCAGCGCGACCAGATTCTTCGCACCCCCGAGATCGACATAGACGGCGTCCCCCACGGTACGGGTGCGGCCGCCGCGGCTGTAGCTGCGGTCGGGATGAACCGCGAGCACGCTGGACGCCGATTTGACCCCATCTGACGTCTCGACCTCGACCGTGAGGCGGTATTTGTGGCCAGGCCGGTTGATGCGGATCTGGTCGCCGATCACCAGCGCAGCAAGCAGCGCCAGCGGCCCGAACCATTTGAAGATGATGCTGCGCACGTGCCGCTTCCGCCCCTGTTGTTCTTGTCCCCCGCTTGGCACAAGGAGCGCGTCAGCGTCAAACCGGCGCGTCGGCTCAAGCTTGATCCGGGCCGGTTTTTCGCCAAAGAGTGGATCAGGACACCGCCGCGAGAAGGGAATCACCTGTGACTGACTCGGCTGACAATCGCCTGCAGGCCCGCAACGATCAGGCATGGGCGATCGCCATCGGCGGCATCGGGATCGTGCTGTTCGCCGCGCTGCTGCTGTTCTCGTGGTATTTCGCCGCGACCCTGTTCCTGATCTTCGCCGGCGTGCTGCTCGGGGTCGCGCTGACCGCGATGAGCGACCTGCTCGGTCGCCTCGTCAAACTGCCGCATGCGCTGCGGCTCGCGATCGTCTGCCTCGCGCTCGCCGGTGTACTGTCGGGAATCCTGTTCCTCGGCGGCACCACCATCGCGCAGCAGGCAACGGTCTTGAGCAACACGATCAAGTCACAGATCGTGAACGTCAAAGCCTTCCTCGAGCGCAATGGCGTCGATCCGAGCTATCTTGAGTTCGGCAATCTGTCCGGCCAGCAGGATTCCGCAACGCCGGAGCAGCCGACGAAATCCGGTTCATCCGCGAGCCATGATTTGCCGCCGGGCGCGGGCGCGCTGGCCTCCAGCGGCGGCGCGATCCTCGGTCAGACGCTGAAGGTCGTGCTCGGCACCGTCAGCGCGGTCGGCAACTTCTTCATCGTGGTCTTCCTTGGCCTTGCCTTCGCGGCGCAGCCAAGCATCTACCGGACCGGATTGCTGTTCATGATGCCGGCGAAGCATCGCGCGCGCGCCACCGTGATCGTCGACCGCATCGGCGACACGCTGGAGCGCTGGTTGATTGCGCAGATGATCACGATGTTCGCGGTGTTCTTCGTGACCTGGGTCGGCCTTGCGATCATCGGCATCCCCTCGTCGTTCATCCTGGGCATTCAGGCCGGCCTGCTCGCCTTCATCCCGACGGTGGGTGCGCTGCTCGGCGGCCTCATCGTGGTGCTGGCGAGCCTCGCCACCGGATGGATCGCCGCGCTGTCAGCCTTCATCCTGTTCCTCGGCGTGCACGCGCTGGAGAGTTACGTGCTGACGCCGATCATCCAGCGCCAGGCGCTCGACATCCCGCCGGCAACGCTGTTCGCGTTCCAGATCCTGCTCGGCGTGGTGTTCGGGGTCTGGGGCCTGGCGCTGGCGCTGCCGCTGATGGCGATCGCCAAGGTGATGATTGATCACTTCAAGGCGCAGGATGCCGAACCTGCGCCGGCCCGTTGAACCGGACTCAGGTACTCACCACCGTCTCGGTGTGCTCGACATCGGGGGATGCGGCGAAATACGGGCCGACCAGCGCGCGCCAGGCGGTAAAATCCTCCGAACCGCGGAAGTCGACAGTGTGGTTCTCCAGCGTCTCCCACTTCGCGACCAGGCGGTAGCGCGACGGTTTTTCGATCGATTTGTGCAGCTCAAACCCCTTGCCGCCCTTGGCGCGCAGGAACAGCGGCTTTGCCTTGGCGACCGCGGCTTCAAAATCCTTCTCGCTGCCCGGCTTGACGTCGATCAGTGCGATTTCGGTGATCATCTTGGTGCCTCTCCCTGGAACGGCTTGTCTGTAGCGCGGCGGGTGAAAAAGAAAAAGGCGCCGCAACGGGCGCCCTGACCTGTCGGATCATACCACCGTTCAACGGAGCAGCAGCGCCGCGCCCAGAACCATCAGCGCCGCACCGACGAGCATCGCGACCGGCCACAGGCTCTTGCGTTTGACATAGCGACCCTGCGCGCGCCGCTCGGCGATCAGCGCGGTCTCGTATTCATCCGAGCTCGAGAACAGGCAGGCGAAGCCGCCGCGTGCGGTGGTGGCCGCCGCTTCGAGCGACGTCAGGGCAGCCTGCGGATTGCGTGTAGGGATCGACTCCATACACGAAAGCATGGCGGCGAATGGTTAATCGAAAGTTACTTTTGTGCCTCTCACGCCGTCACCGGCTTCTGGCGCGCCGATGCCGGAAGGCCTGCGGTCTTGCGCCGCCAGTTCTCCAGCGACAGCGGCAGCTCCTCGGCAGCCTCGACCTTGTTACGGCCGGTGCGCTTGGCCTGGTAGAGCGCGGTGTCGGCGGAGGCCAGCAGCACTTCGAGCTCGGTGCCGGCCGGGCCGCCAGCGACGCCAATGCTGACCGTGGTGTCGACCGGTCCCTCCTCGCAGACGATCCCGGAGGATTCGAACGCCTCGCGCACGCGCTCGGCGACCAGCACGCCCTCTTCGAGCGAGCAAGGCAAAAGTGCTGCGAATTCCTCGCCGCCGATGCGACCCGAGAGATCGCTGATGCGGAGATTGGTCATCACGACGGTTGCGAACAGCTTCAGGATCTCATCGCCCGCGGGGTGCCCGAAGCGATCGTTGATCGACTTGAAGTGGTCGATGTCGAAGATCATCACCGTGACCGGACGGCCGGCCGTGGCCTCCCGCTCGATCACCCGTGAACAGGCTTCCGAGAAGCCGCGGCGGTTGAGCATGCCGCTGAGGGGATCGGTGGTCGCAGCCGTCTTGTGCACGGCGACCGCGCGGTCCGACACCATCATGAAGATCACGAACACGGTGCCGATCGCATAGAGCACCAGCTCGACCGAGAACATCGTGACCCAGAAGGAGGTCGCGAAATTCTCGTCATGCGGACGCAGCAGATCGCCGAGCAGGATCGGCAGCATCAACACGGTGCCATGGGCGATCGGAACCACGATGGTCGGCCAGCGCTTTTGCATCGAGCGGCGGCGCTCGTTCCAGAGTTCGGCGGCGGTGAGCGCGGCGTAGATCGCGACGATCGCCGCGCCAATGGTCAGGCGCATCGCGCCATCCTGGACGAAGGTGACGGCGCCAACCCAGGCGATCGGGCCGATCACGATCCCCGGCAGGTTGGGCTTGCGGCCGTGGAACACGCGCGAGGCGTTCCACACCAGGCCGCAGGCGGCAAAGCCCACGGCGTGCAACGCCATCAACATTGGCGCACCCAGTGCGCTGCCTCCGACCGTCGACAGCGCAACCGACGCCGCGCCGAGCAGATAGGCCGTGCCCCACCATTTCAACGCCGGGATGCTCTCCTGCTTGCCGAAGAACATCAGCATGGCGCCGAGCATGCCCGCGACCATGGTCGCGAACAAATAAAGTGTCGACGTGTCAAATGACATGAGATCACCCCTGCCAGTGTGATGCAACATTCGCCGGCGCAAGATATGAGTGTGATGCAGCGCCAGTTCCGAGTGCACGCTAGAGGGCGCGAGTTCCAATTTCGTTTGTTCCCAAGCCCAAGTTTTCGCGAAAAACTGCGTTAATTCAGTTTGAAACTCACAGCAAAAAGGATGCGCCTTTTCGCCTCCTTTTATGCGATCCCGTTTACGTCTCTCGAACGTCTGATCACGCCGCGCCCTTGCGGCGCAGGCTTTTGCTCGAAAACCACGCAAGCAAAAAGGGCGCCTTTCGGCGCCCTTTTCAATTTCCGATCTGCGGCAATTGCCGCGAATTGTCGTTTTTCGAATTAGCGCTTCGAGAACTGGAAGGACTTGCGGGCCTTGGCCTTGCCGTACTTCTTGCGCTCGACCGCGCGGGAGTCGCGGGTCAGGAAGCCGCCCTTCTTGAGAACGCCGCGCAGCTCCGGTTCGAAGTTGGTCAGCGCCTTGGAGAGGCCGTGACGGACAGCGCCGGCCTGGCCGGACAGGCCGCCGCCGGCGACCGTGCAGATCACGTCGTACTGGCCGTTCCGGGCTGCGGCGACCAGCGGCTGCTGGATCATCATGCGCAGCACCGGGCGGGCGAAGTAGACTTCGAACTCGCGGGTGTTGACCGAGATCTTGCCCGAGCCCGGCTTGACCCAGACGCGGGCGACCGCGTCCTTGCGCTTGCCGGTGGCATAGGCGCGGCCGTACTTGTCGACCTTCTTGACGTACTTCGGCGCGTCGGGAGCCGCCGGCTTGACCTGCGAGAGCTGGTCGAGGGACTGCAACGTATCGGACATTATGCGGCCCTCGTGTTCTTGCGGTTCAGTGCCGCGATATCGACCTTCTCGGGATTCTGGGCTTCATGCGGATGCTCGGCGCCGCCATAGACGCGCAGGTTGCCCATCTGCATGCGGCCGAGCGGACCGCGCGGGATCATGCGCTCGATCGCCTTCTCGACGACGCGCTCGGGGAAGCGACCCTCGAGGATCTGCTTCGCGGTGCGCTCCTTGATGCCGCCGATATAGCCGGTGTGCTTGTAGTAGACCTTGTTGTCGCGCTTGCGACCGGTCAGCACCACATGGGCGGCGTTGATGATGATGACATTGTCACCGCAATCGACATGCGGGGTATAGGTGGGCAGGTGTTTGCCGCGCAGGCGCATCGCGACGATGGTGGCAAGGCGACCGACGACCAGACCCTTGGCGTCGATCACGACCCACTTCTTCGTCACTTCGGCGGGCTTGGCCGAGAACGTGCTCATGTGTGAGATCCGTGAAAAAAGAAATCGGCGCCGTGTGCGCCGAACTGGGCGGGTTTCTAGAGAAGCGGCGCGCTCACGTCAATGCCCGCGCGCGCAAATTACGCCAGTAAAAACAATTACTTATAAATATGGTACAATAATACCATAGAAAACCCTATTGATTTGGAATGGAATAGGTCGACGTGACATGGGCAATCGGGTCCGGCGACGTCCCCGACAGCAAGGTGACCTCGCCGACCGCAAGCCGCTTGCCGAGCTTGAGCAGCTTGGCGACCGCCAGCACGTCCTGCCCCGGCTGGCCCTTGCGCAGGAAGTTGATGTTGAGATTCGTGGTCACCGCGAGACCGATCGGACCGATCGCCGACAGCAGCACGACGTACATCGCGAAATCGGCCAGTGCCATCAGCGTCGGCCCCGATACCGTTCCGCCCGGCCGCAGCATGCGCTCGCTGAAACGCTGGCGCAGCAGGCAGGTTTGGCCGTCGGCGCTTTCGATCGTGATGTCGTCACTGGTGAAGGCCTGCGGGAATTCCCTGCGCAGGAACTCCACCAGGTCAGCCACGCTCATTTTCGCATTTGCCATGCCGTCCCTGCCCTCGCGTCAGCCACCCGGTTACATTAAATTGCAGGCAAAGACCTAACGGAAAACTGGAAATGCCCCAAGCCGCCCGCGCACCCGCCGCACCGCCATCCATCCTCCTGCGCGTGCAGGTCGGCAGCATCGCCGTGCTGACGCTGAACCGCCCCGCAGCGCGCAACAGCCTCTCCGAGGGCCTGATCGCGGAACTGCACGGCGCGCTGAAGCAGATCCATGATGATACCAGCGTGCGCGGCGTCGTGATCGCGGCCAACGGCCCCGCCTTCTCCGCCGGCCACGACATGAAGGAATTGACCGCGCGCCGCAGCGACGCCGATCGTGGCCGTGCCTACTTCGCGCAGATCATGAACGCCTGCAGCGCGATGATGCAGGCGGTGGTGCATCTGCCGAAACCCGTGGTCGCCGCAGTCCAGGGCGTCGCAACCGCAGCCGGCTGTCAGCTCGTGGCGAGTTGCGATCTTGCGGTGGCATCGGAGGCCGCGAGCTTTGCGACGCCCGGTGTCGACATCGGGCTGTTCTGCTCGACGCCGATGGTGGCGCTGTCGCGCAACGTGCCACGCAAGCAGGCGATGGAGATGCTGCTCACCGGCGAGCCGGTGCCCGCCGCAACCGCACAGAGCATCGGCTTGATCAACCGCGTCGTAGCCGCCGGCACCGAGCGCGAAGCCGCGATCGCACTGGCGCAGAAGGTCGCGCTGAAATCCGCCTACACTGTCAAGCTCGGCAAGGAAGCGTTCTATCGCCAGGCCGAGATGAGTCTGGCGGATGCCTATCGCTTCGCGGCCGAAGTGATGACCGAGAACATGATGGCGCGCGACGCCGAGGAAGGCATCGGCGCCTTCATCGAGAAGCGCGAGCCGAAGTGGCAGGATAAGTAGCTGACCCTCATCCTGAGGAGCCGCGTCAGCGGCGTCTCGAAGGATGCAGGCCGATCGGTGGCCTCATGGTTCGAGACGCGCGTTCCGCGCTCCTCACCATGAGGGTCTTAAGGAAAGAAAATGAACCACGACGCCTACGACGACAATTACATCCGCAGCATCCTCAACTCCGTGAAGTCGATCGCGATGGTCGGCGCCTCGCCGGTCAATGTGCGGCCGAGCTATTTTGCGTTCAAATATCTGGCGCAGCGCGGCTATGACATGATCCCGGTCAACCCCGGCCATGTCGGCAAGGCGCTGATGGGCAAACCGTTCGTGGCCTCGCTCGCCGACATCGGCCGCCCGATCGACATGGTCGATATCTTCCGCAATTCGAGCCACATCATGCCGGTGGTCGAGGAAGCACTCAGCCTGCCGCAGCCGCCCAAGGTGATCTGGATGCAGCTCGGCGCGCGCGACGATGCAGCCGCAGAGAAGGCCGAAGCTGCAGGCCTCAAGGTCGTGATGAACCGCTGCCCGAAGATCGAGTATGGCCGGCTGTCGTCGGAGATCTCATGGATGGGCGTGAACTCGCGCACACTCAGCTCCAAGCGCGCACCGATTCCAACGCAGGGCATGCGGCTGTCGCTCAACCGCACCAGCTTCGGCGGCGGCCAGACCGCGGCATCCGACCGCGCTGCGAAAAACAAGACCGAGACGACCTGACGCAGTTGCGGAATATTCCTGTCGGTTGCGGGATCGTGCGAAGCACATCCATTCCAAACCCGAGATCGCGTGCCAACTTGTCTTGACGGACGTCGCCGTCGCCATCAGCATGCCGCGCGTTTCGACAAGGTCACAAGGATAACAGAATGACTGATCGTCTTCCGGGATTTTCCACCCTCGCCGTGCATGCCGGTGCGCAGCCCGATCCCACCACCGGCGCGCGGGCGACGCCGATCTATCAGACCACGTCATTCGTGTTCAACGATGCCGACCACGCCGCCTCGTTGTTCGGCCTGCAGGCATTCGGCAACATCTATACCCGCATCGGCAACCCGACCAATGCGGTGCTCGAAGAGCGCGTCGCCGCGCTCGAGGGCGGCACGGCGGCACTTGCGGTCGCCTCCGGTCACGCCGCGCAGCTCGTGGTGCTGCAGCAGCTGCTGCGTCCGGGCGATGAGATCATCGCGGCGCGAAAACTCTACGGCGGCTCGATCAACCAGTTCACCCACGCCTTCAAGGCGTTCGGCTGGAACGTCGCCTGGGCCGATCCCGATGAGATCTCCACCTTCGAGCAGGCGGTGACGCCGCACACCAAGGCAATCTTCATCGAGTCGATCGCCAACCCCGCCGGCAGCATCACCGATATCGAGGCGATCGCAGCGGTGGCGCGCAAGGCCGGCGTGCCGCTGATCGTCGACAACACGCTGGCGACGCCGTATCTGATCAAGCCGATCGATCACGGCGCCGACATCGTCGTGCACTCCTTGACGAAATTCCTCGGCGGCCACGGCAACTCGCTCGGCGGCATCATCGTCGATGCCGGCACCTTCGACTGGTCGAAGGACAACAAGTACCCGATGCTGAGCGAGCCGCGCCCGGAATATCACGGCATCAAGATCCAGGAGACCTTTGGCAATTTCGCCTTCGCGATCGCCTGCCGCGTGCTCGGCCTGCGCGACCTCGGCCCGGCGCTGTCGCCGTTCAATGCCTTCATGATCCTGACTGGTATTGAGACCCTGCCGCTGCGGATGCAGAAGCACTGCGACAATGCCAGGGCGATCGCCGAATTCCTGTCCGGCCATGCCGCGGTGGCGTCGGTGGACTACGCCGGCCTGCCCGGCAATGCCTACAACAACCTCGCGCGCAAATATGCGCCGAAGGGCGCGGGCGCCGTGTTCACCTTCAGCCTCAAGGGCGGCTACGACGCCGGCGTCAATCTGGTGTCGAACCTGAAGCTGTTCTCGCACCTCGCCAATGTCGGCGACACCCGCTCGCTGGTGATCCACCCGGCCTCCACTACCCACAGCCAGCTTGACGACGCCGCCAAGGTGAGGTCGGGAGCTGCGCCCGACGTGGTGCGGCTGTCGATCGGCATCGAGGACAAGGAAGATCTGATCGCCGACCTCGACCAGGCCCTGAACGCCTGATCCGGCCCTGTCGGGAGCGGCGCCCGCCGCCGCTCCCACCCTCCAATGGCCAGCTCTCGTTAACGGTCATTCCGGCATAAAGTGGCATTGATTGGCTCCTTATGATTCGGGAGAGCATTGATGCTGCGCTTGATTTTGCCGCTCGCGGTCGCGCTGTCCGCGACCCTGCCCGTTTTCGCCGCCGACAATGCCGTCGCCCCCAAACGCGCGACGGCGCGCGCCGCGGCACAGCTGCCGCCCGGCCTGCCGCACCGGCCCTACGTCTACAAGACCACGATCGTCCCGCCGGCCTATGTCCGCCGCGGTCGCCAGCTGGTCGTAGTCGAGGAGCCCGAGGTGTTTCCGCAGAATGCGCTGCCCTACATCCCGCTGGTGCGGGGCGAGCCGCTGCTGCCGGGCTCGACGGCGCTGCCCGGCTATTACGGTACGCCGCATTCCTACAGCTATACCGGCCCCTATTACGGCGGCGCCTATGTGCACTATTGGGACCGCCTGCCCTATGCCTGCGGTGTCTACGGCTACTGCTGAGCGATAAGGAATCACTTGGCGAAAACACCAACCAAAGCAGGCGCATCGCGCTCGGTCGATGCGATCACCGCAGACCTCGTCGCCGTGCTGGTCGCGGTCACCGACGGCGCGCCGAAGATCATGACCATCGCCGGCGGCAGTGCGCTGCCGAGCGGGCCGTTCGAGTTCACGCACCGTTCGTTGCAGACGGGTCTGCGGGCCTGGGTGGAGGCGCAGACCGGCCACCCGCTTGGTTATCTCGAGCAGCTCTACACCTTCGCCGATCGCGGCCGCAGCGGCGATGCCAAGGCGCCGCACAGCATCTCCATTAGCTATCTCGGCCTCACCCGCGAGGATCAGGTCGGCGCCGGCTTCGCGGCGCACTGGTCGGGCTGGTACGACTATTTCCCCTGGGAAGACCACCGCGACGGTGCTCCGCCCTTCATCGCGAAACTGCTGACGCCGCGGTTGAAAGCCTGGGCGAAGTCCGCGGACTCATCCCCGCTGCAGCGCGAGCGCTGGCAGCGCTGTGCCATCACCTTCGGCCTCGACAACCGCGACTGGAACGAGGAGCTGGTGCTGCAGCGCTACGAGCTGCTGTACGAGGCCGGACTGATCCCGGAAGCCAATCGCGGCAACGGCCGCGAGACCTCGGTCGTTCCGGGCAAGCCGATGACCTCGGATCACCGCCGCATCCTCGCGACCGGCCTTGCGCGGCTGCGCGCCAAGATCAAGTACCGGCCGGTGGTGTTCGAGCTGATGCCTTCAGAGTTCACCCTGCTACAGCTGCAACGCAGTGTTGAGGCGCTCGCAGGCCGGCTGGTCCACAAGCAGAATTTCCGCCGCCTCATCGAGCAGCAGGAACTCGTTGAAGAAACTGGCGCAATGGCCGCCGACACCGTCGGCCGCCCGGCAAAACTGTTCCGCTTCCGCCATGGCGTTCTGGCCGAACGCGCCGTCGCCGGCACAAAACTGCCGCTCTCCCGGACTTGACAGACCTTATGCTCAGGATAAGTATAAGCCATCTTATGCTCACGGAGAGTATAAATGGCCGACCTCGATACCGCCGTCCTCGCCCGCACCGCACCGCTCTATGAGCGGGTCAAACGCGTCATTCCGCCGTTCGAATGGGCGACCTTCGCCGACGACGTCGACGCCATCCTCGCGCTGAAGCGCCGCCGCAATGCCGTGGTGCTGGCGCACAACTACCAGACGCCGGAGATCTTCCACGGCGTTGCCGACATCGTCGGCGACAGCCTGCTGCTGGCGCGTGAAGCGACCAAGGTCGATGCCGACATCATCGTGCTGGCCGGCGTACACTTCATGGCCGAAACCGCAAAACTGCTCAATCCCGCCAAGACGGTGCTGATCCCCGACACCGGTGCCGGCTGCTCGCTTGCCGACTCCATCACGGCGCAGGACGTGCGCCTGATGCGGGCGCGTTATCCCGGCGTGCCCATCGTCACCTACGTCAACACATCAGCTGCGGTGAAGGCGGAATCCGACATCTGCTGCACGTCGGGCAATGCGCTGAAGGTCGTCGAATCCCTCGGCGTCGAGCGCGTCATCATGCTGCCCGACGAATATCTGGCGCAGAACATCGCCAGGCAAACGACGACGAAAATCATCGCCTGGAAGGGCCATTGCGAGGTGCACGAGCTCTTCACTGCCGCCGATGTCCGCGAGCTGCGCGAAGGACATCCCGGCATCACCATCCTGGCGCATCCGGAATGCCCGCCCGATGTCGTGGCCGAGGCTGATTTCGCCGGCTCGACCGCAGCGATGTCCGATTACGTCGAGACGAAACGTCCGCCGCGCGTCGTGCTGCTGACGGAATGTTCGATGAGCGACAACATCGCAGCCTCTCATCCCGATTTGGAGTTCGTGCGGCCCTGCAATCTCTGCCCGCACATGAAGCGGATCACGCTGAAGAACATCCGCCAGGCGCTGGAGACCAACCGGCACGAGGTCACGATCGATCCCGAGATCGCCGATCGCGCGCGGCTGAGCGTGGAAAGGATGCTGGCGCCATGAGCATTGATCTCTCCAAACTCGCCGGCCAGCCCGTGATCATCGGCGGCGGCGCCGCAGGTCTCATGACGGCACTGTATCTCGCGCCGACACCGGTCGTGCTGCTGTCGAAATCCCCGCTCGGCGCCGAGGCCTCCAGCATGTGGGCGCAAGGCGGCTTCGCGGCCGCCGTCGGTGCGGACGACAGCCCTGCCCTGCATCTCGCCGACACCATCGCAGCCGGCGCAGGCCTCTGCGACGAGGCCGCGGCAAGCCGGATCGTGGAAGCCGCTCCGGCCGCCGTGGAGCGCCTTGCCACACTCGGCGTCGCCTTCGACCGGCGCGCGGACGGCAGCTGGCGGCTCGGCCTCGAAGCCGCCCACGGCCGCAATCGCATCGTACATGCCACAGGCGACGGCACCGGCCGCGAGATCATGCGCGCGCTGATCGCGGCGGTGCGCCGCACGCCGTCGATCACGCTGCTGGAAGGCGTCGAGGCACGTCGTCTGATGGTCGAGGACAACGCCATCGCCGGCGTGTTCGCCGCGAACGCGGCCGGGCCGGTGGTCCTCGCCACCAAGCGCGTCGTGATCGCGACCGGTGGCATCGGCGGTCTGTTTGCCGACAGCACCAATCCCTCCGGCTGCTTTGGCCAGGGCCTCGCGCTGGCCGCACATGCGGGCGCTGTGCTGTCCGATCTCGAATTCGTTCAGTTCCACCCGACCGCGTTCGATGGGCCGTCGCGCCCAATGCCGCTGCTCACCGAGGCAATTCGCGGCGACGGCGCGCATCTGATCGACGAGACCGGCGATCGCTTCATGGCGAACGAACCGGGCGCCGAGCTCGCCGCCCGCGACATCGTCGCGCGTGCGGTGTGGCGGCATCGCGCCAAGGGACATCGGACGTTCCTCGATGCGCGAACTCATCCCGGCGCAGACTTCGCGCAGCGCTATCCCGTGATCTCCGCGTTCTGCAAGATGGCCGGCATCGATCCCGCGATTGATCCGATCCCGATCCGGCCCGCGGTGCACTACCACATGGGCGGCATCGCCGTGGACGGCGAAGGACGCAGCAGGGTGCGCGGCCTCTGGGCCTGCGGCGAAGCTGCGCGCACCGGCCTGCACGGCGCCAATCGCCTCGCCAGCAATTCGCTGATGGAAGCGATCGTCTGCGCGCACTGGGTTGCGGAGAGTGTTGCCGGTGCCAACGCCGGCCGCCTCACTTCACACGACGCAGCGACGTTGCCGCCAGCGCCCGATCCATCCGTCGTCCGACCCATCCTGTCGCGCGGCCTCGGCGTATTGCGCGATCGTGATGGCATTGCAGACGCCATCCACGCGCTCTACCCGATCGCACGCGGCAATGGCGCGGCGTCCGATCCGGCCATCGTCGGCCTGATGATCGCCATCTCTGCGCTCCGGCGCGAAGAGAGCCGCGGCGGACACTACCGCACCGACCGTCCCGAAACCCTGCGCTCGGCAAAGCCATCGGAGCTCTCGCTCGCTGATGCGCTCGCCGCTGCGCACGATATCGCTGACACTCCCTATCTGAGGCTCGCCCGCTCATGACACTCAATCCTCTGCTGCCGCTGATCTACGAACCCCTGGTGCGCACCGCGCTGCTGGAAGACCTTGGACGGGCCGGCGACATCACCGCCGACGCCATCGTGCCTGCCGACCAGCAGGCAGCGCTGGTGATGCGCGCGCGCCAGCCCGGCGTCGTCGCCGGCCTCGACGTGGCGCGATCTGCCTTCCAGATGGTGTCACCAGCGATCACGCTTCGCGCCGAGCGGCCGGACGGCAGCGCAGTTGAACCAGGGCAAGTCATCGCCACCATCGAGGGACCGGCCCGAAGCCTGCTGACGGGCGAGCGCACGGCGCTGAACTTCCTCTGCCATCTCAGCGGCGTCGCCACCGCAACGGCCTCGCTCGTATCGGCCGTGAAAGACACGCGGGCCCAGATCGTCTGCACCCGCAAGACCACGCCGGGCCTGCGCGCGCTGGAGAAATACGCGGTGCGCGCCGGTGGCGGCGGCAACCATCGCTTCGGGCTCGACGATGCCGTGCTGATCAAGGACAACCACATCGCGCTTGCCGGCGGCATCAACGCCGCGATCGGACGTGCCAAGGCCAATGTCGGCCACATGGTCAAGATCGAGGTCGAGGTCGACACGCTGGCCCAACTCGAGGAGGTGCTGGCGATCGGCGTCGATGCTGTGCTGCTCGACAACATGACGCCGGATGAACTCACGCGCGCCGTCGCAATGGCCAATGGCAAGGTGATCACGGAAGCTTCGGGCCGCATCACTGCGGCGACAGCGCCGGCGATTGCCGCGACAGGCGTCGACCTGATCTCGGTCGGCTGGCTGACGCACAGCTCGGCCGCGCTCGATATCGGGCTGGATTATCAGGCCTGAGCAGGCAGCGCGAGTTTTGCTGGATCAACTTCCGTCCGCCGCGCGGACATGCGCTCGACCTGCAGCACCGCGAGCGTCAGCACGACGATCGCGACCGCTTGATGAGTCAGCGCAAGATCGATCGGCACCTGATGCAGCAGCGTCAGGATGCCGAGCGTGGCTTGCACGGTGATTGCCGCGACCAGCCACCACGCGCCCGCGACGACCGCCTTCCCTGCCCGCGACGTCACGGCGTCGATGGCATGGAAGATCGCCAGCGCGAACAGCAGATAGGCGGTCATGCGGTGCTCGAACTGCACCGTCAGCGTGTTGTCGAACAGGTTGCGCCACCACGGCGTCTCGAACCACAGCCGGTCGGCGGACGGAATGAACGCGCCGTCGATCGACGGCCAGGTGTTGTAGACGCGTCCTGCACGCAGGCCCGCCACCAGCGCACCGAAATAGAGCTGCACGAAGGTCAGCCCCAGCAGCACGGCGCTCGTGACCTTCAGCCGCAGCGAGGCGACCGCTTGCGGCCGCTCGGTCAGCCGTCGCAGCGTCCAGACGATCGCGGCAAAGATCAGGAGCGCCAGCACCAGATGCGTCGCCAACCGGTACTGCGACACTTCGACCCGCTGCGACAGGCCGGAGGCCACCATCCACCAGCCGACCGCGCCCTGCAGGGCGCCAAGGCCGAAGATCAGCCACAGCCGCCGCTTCAACTCGCCGCCGAGCGCGCCGCGCCACAGGAAGAACAGGAACGGCAGGAAATAGGCGACGCCGATCACGCGCCCGAGCAGGCGATGGCTCCACTCCCACCAGAAGATGGTCTTGAACTCCGACAGCGTCATGCCGGAATTGAGCTCGCGATATTGCGGGATCTGCTTGTAGCCCTCGAAGGCGTCGCTCCATTGCGCCTCCGTCATCGGCGGCAGCGCGCCGGTGACCGGCTTCCATTCCACGATCGAGAGCCCGGACTCGGTCAGCCGCGTCGCGCCGCCGACCAGCACCATCAGCGCGATCAGGGCCGCGACCGAAAACAGCCACAGCCTGACGGCGCGGGGATGCGTGGTCTTTGCGGAAATACCGGTCATTTCGCCCTGGCTTGATTGGATTTTCGGGCCCCTTATAGTCCGCCGCTCGCCGCGCGCAAGCGCCGCAGAGATCACGAGTTTTACAGGCCCTTATGACCATCCGAACCCGCAAATTCCTTGGAACCATCGCGCTGCTCGTGCTGGTCTTCGTCTGGTCGCTGCTCGGCATGACGGTGGCGCAGACGCCGTGGCTGGCCAATTCGGGACTGTTGCAGGCGATCTTCTACGTGGTCGCGGGCCTTGGCTGGGTATTGCCCGCGATGCCGATCGTGGCCTGGATGCAGCGCGCCGACCGCGTTTAGGGCCTTTTGTCTGACGCGTTTTCTTAACGCGAACCGGTCCCCACTTCGCTTGAAAACGCTTTAGCGACCATGCTGCGTCGGCAGCACCGGCGCGAACATCATCCCTGACAGCAGCACCCGCATCATGCGGAGCGAGCGCTGCCGGCCGTCCCAGGCGACGCGCGGCAGCGCGTGGAGATTGGTGCGTCCCTGCGCTTCCACGATCCCTGGGATCGTTGACACCGCGCTGGAAAATCCGGCCTGCTCCGCCATCACCACGTGCCGCCGATCGAAGGACTCGCGGTCGCCGAACGGAAACGCGAAATGCTGGATGTTGCGGTGGAATGCCGCCTCGCCGACCGCCTTGCCCATCGCCATCTCGCGCTGCGCATCCGCGTCCTTCGCATTGGCCAGCACCGGATAGTTCACGGTGGCGCTGCCGATCGTGACGATCGGATCGGCCGTAAGCCTGGCGAGATCGTCCCAATCCATCGATGCCGCGCGCGACAAGGCGGCGAGATCGACCGAATAGCGCTTGCAGAGATCGTTGATGGCGAACGAGAGATCCTGTGGCGACATCGCGCGCAGCCAGCTCGACAGGAAATCGAACAGCTCCTGTTTCTCGGACGCGCTCCAGACCTTGAAGTGCCGCTCCTTGCGCTCGATCACCATGCTGATGCGGGTCTCGCGCGCGATGATGTCCTCCAGCGCCAGCCACCAGGCTTCGCCGACGCCGTCCGGAAACGCGGTCGGCAAATAGAGCGCGAAGGGCGCGCGGTGCTTTGCCAGCACCGGATAGGCATGCGTGATGATGTCCTTGGCCGCACCGTCGAAGGTCAGGCAAGCGAAGCGCCGCCGCTCCGGCAGCGTCACCGCCCTGCGGCAAGCCTCGTCGAGGTCGACGATGTCGTATCGCCAGCGCTTCAGCGCCCGAATGGTGCGGTCCAGAAATTTTGGCGTGATCTCACGCGACTTCAGCGGCTGGAATGCACCCGAGCGGGCTGGACGAACGCGCTCGAAGCGCAGGATGACGCCGGCGCCGCCGGTCTCGCGCGGCTTCAGGCGGAACGACCCGCTGAACCAGGCGAGCTCCATCTGTGCCCGCTGCCATATACCGCCGTCCGTTGCCAAGGTCCCGTCCCCACTACGGCCGGTTCCCTACGCGCCGCGGTTCCATTGTTATTACTCTTTGTTGACATTTCCCTGCGAAGGTCCGCTGGAGCCGAAAACTGTAAACAATTAATTACAAAGAACGGGGTCGAATATGGCCATGGCCGCGGTAGTCCAGCGCCAGACGGCAGAGGCAGGCGCTTGGTCGAAGCCGATCCGCATCGCCGGCGTCGACATCTTCCACGATCTCACTGCTGCCGAGGCGACCTGGCGCGGCTTCGAGACCCCCGCTCACGCCTATACGCCCTATCAGCGCTTCGACTTCCTTAGCTCCTGGCAGCGGCAGGTCGGCGAGCGCGAGGGCCTCAGCCCCTTCATCGTCGTGGCCCATGACAGCGAGCGCCGGCCGTTGCTGCTGCTGCCGCTTGCGACCCACAGCCAATCCGGCGCCCGCGTCGCCTGCTTCATGGGCGGCAAGCATTCGACTTTCAACATGGCGCTGTGCGACCGCGACTTCGCAGCGAATGCGACCGCCGCCGATCTCGACGTGCTGGTCAAGGCGATCGCCGAGCGCTCGCGCGTCGACGTGCTGTCGTTGCATCAGCAGCCAAAGCGCTGGCAGGACCTACCGAATCCGATGGCGCTGTTGCCGCACCAGCCCTCGGTCAACGATTGCCCGCTGCTCGTGATGGAGCCGGACGCTGCGCCCGCCACGCTGATCAGCAATTCGTTCCGCCGCCGCCTCAAGGGCAAGGAGCGCAAGCTGCAGCCGCTGGCCGGCTATCGCTCCTATCTGGCGACCGAGAGCGCCGACATCTCCCGCCTGCTCGACTGGTTCTTCCGCGTCAAGCCGCAGCGCATGGCCGAGCAGAAGCTGCCCGACGTGTTCGCCGAGCCCGGCATCGAGCAGTTCATCCGCGCCGCCTGCATGACCCCGCTCGGCGACCGCCACGTCATCGACATCCACGCGCTCGAATGCGACGAGGAGGTGATCGCGATCTTCGCGGGAGTCGCCGACGGCCATCGCTTCTCGATGATGTTCAACACCTACACGATGTCAGCGAATTCGAAGTTCAGCCCCGGCCTGATCCTGATGCGCGACATCATCGATCATTACTCGGCCAATCACTATCGCGCCTTCGATCTCGGCATCGGCTCGGACGAGTACAAGCGGCTGTTCTGCAAGGACGACGAGGTGATCTTCGACAGCTTCGTGCCGCTCAGCCTGCGCGGCAAGTTGGCCGGCGGCCTCATGTCCACCGTCAACCGCGCCAAGCGGACGGTCAAGCACAACCCGGCCCTGTTCGAGATCGCGCAGAACCTGCGCAGCATGTTCCGCTAAGACTCAGTCGCCTTATCCGCAGGCGCGCTGAACCGCATCATCGCGTCGAACACCAGCATGGCGGCCGGCGAGAGCGTGCGCTTGCGCAGCCTGATCAGTCCATAACTCTCCAGCATCAGCCTGTCCCTGATCCGCAGCATCTTGAAGCGCTGCGGATCGACCAGGTCGAACACGAGCATCGGCACGGGCACGATGGCATCGATCCCTGCCGCGATGCCGACGGATGCGAGAAACGACTCGGTGTTGATGATGCGCCGGGGCGGCGTCACGCCGCGGCTGTAGAACAGCCGCTCCAGCGCCTGGCGCATGAAGGATTCCGGCGGCTGGCAAATCCACTGCTGGTCGACCATGTCGGCCAGATCGACGTTCTCCCGGCAGGCCAATGGATGCTCGGTGCGAACCAGCAATGCTGCTTCCTCGGCACCGATCTCGTGATAGTCGAATTGGCGCGGGTCGACGTCGGCGGGAATCCGGGCAATGACGAAGTCGAACTCCAGCGCGAGCAAACGCTCGATCAGCGGCGGACTGGTGCTGACATCGAGTGAGATGTTCACACGCTGATGCTTCTTGCCGAGGTAATCGATGACGTCGATGACGAGATCGGCGCAAGGCCTGGCGACCGTTCCAATGGAGACCGTGCCGAGTTCGCCCGACTTGTAGCCCGCGAATTCGTCCGTGACCTTATCGAGGTCGGCCAGCACGCTCTTCCCGCCGCGAATCAGGATCGAGCCGTAAGCCGTAGGCTCCACACCGCGCGCGGTGCGCTCAAACAGCGGAACCCGCGCCAACGCCTCGATCTCGGCCAGCATCTTCGAGGCTGCCGATTGGGTGATATTCAGCCGCTCGGCGGCCGCCTGCAGCTTGCGTTCGCTGTCGAGCGCGACCAGCAGGCGCAACTGGCGCAGTTTGAGATCCCTGATCACGGCGCGGTGTTCATCCCTGCGGTTCCCTGGTCATGTCGCGCTGCGACATGACCAAATCGCCGTGGCTCCATTCCGAAATGCCATTAGCCACCACGCCGTGGATTACACAACAATGAACCCGCCGGTTGCAAGGCGGCCCTGATCGGGCACGAGATATAAAAACAGGGGATGAAACGTGACCGATACCGTAGAGAAACGCGCCATCGGCAAGATCATGCGGCGGCTGATCCCGTTCCTGATCCTGTGCTACTTCGTGGCCTACCTCGACCGCGTCAATGTCGGCTTCGCCAAGCTGCACATGAACGCCTCGCTCGGGTTGAGCGAAGCCGCCTACGGCCTCGGCGCCGGCCTGTTCTTCATCGGCTATTTCTTCTTCGAGGTGCCCTCCAACATCCTGCTGGAACGGTTCGGCGCGCGACGCTGGATCGCCCGGATCATGATCAGCTGGGGCATCGTCTCTGCTGCGTTCGCCTTCATCCCGTCGATGTCCGCGGCAACCGGACTGTCGAACGAATGGATCTTCTACTTCCTTCGCCTGCTGCTCGGCGCCTGCGAGGCCGGCTTCTTTCCCGGCATCATCTTCTATCTGACGCTCTGGTTTCCCGCCGCCTATCGCGCCCGCGTCATCAGCCTGTTCATGCTGGCGATCCCGATATCGAGCATCATCGGCGCGCCGATCTCCGGCCTGCTGCTCAACCTCGAGGGCTGGGGACTGGCGGGCTGGCAGTGGCTGTTCGTCTGCGAGGCACTGCCGTCGATCCTGGTCGGCTTCGGCGTGCTGGTCTTCCTGATCGATTTCCCGCGCGAGGCGAGCTGGCTCGAGGCTGACGAGGTCGCGTGGATCCAGACCACGCTCGACTACGAGCGGCAGAAGAAGGAGGCGGTCGAGCACATCTCGATGATGCAGGCGCTGACCGACATGCGCATCCTTGCCTGCGCTCTGGTGTATTTCTGCCTCAATGCGGCATCCTACGGCATCGCCTTCTTCCTGCCGACCATCATCAAGGCGTTCGGCGTCACCGACACCCAGACCGGCTTCATCGCCGCCCTGCCCTTCGTGTTCGGCGCCATCGGCATGGTGGTGCTCGGACGTCATTCCGATCGCACCGGCGAGCGGAAGATGCACGTCGCAGGCGCCCTCACGCTTGCCGCCGTCGGGATCGCCGCAGCCGGACTTGTGTCCAGTCCGGTGCTGATCGTGGGCCTGCTATGCCTCGCGCAGATCGGCGTCTCAGCGGTGCCGCCGATGTTCTGGCCGATGCCCGCCAGCATCCTGACCGGCGCGTCAGCCGCAGCCGGTATCGCCGCCATCAACTCGCTCGGCAATCTCTCAGGTTTCGCCGGCCCGTTCGCAATGGGCTATCTGAAGGACCTGACCGGCGGCTTCACCGCAGGAATGCTGTTGCTGGCCGCGATGGGATTGCTCGGCGCGATCGTCGCACTGCGGCTACGGATCGACGCAGCCTTCGAGCGCAGCATGGCCCAGCCCGCGATGGCACACTGATGGGACGCGTGCTCTGACGGCGGAGTTCAGGCCGCGACCACGCGCGGCCCGGGCTCGACAGTGTCCGATGACTGGCGCGGCTTGCTCAGCATCGTCACCTCGGAGAAGCCAACCGCCCGGAGCTGGTCGCACATCTGGGTGCGGGCGGCCTGCGCCATCGACGCATCGGGCACCACCACCGCGCGGGCATGCGTGGTGAGCAGCTCCGCCGGGAGGTCGGCGGCGGCGCCGGCGTCGAGCAGCACGTGATCGTAGACACGCAGCAGCGCGTCGATGGCGAGCGTCAACCGCGGCGACTGCAGCTGGCTGCGATCGAAGCCGGGGCGGCCGGCGCTGACGAGGTGAACCCGCGAGAGCTTGTCGCGGGTGATGATCTCTGCGAACGAGGCCTCGCCTTGCATCAGCTCGGCAAGGCCGGGCGCGGCAGGATCGACCGCGACCGCCGTCATGGTCGGCGAGGACGCGACGAGATCGACCACCACGACCCTGGCCTGGCGGCCCATCAGGCGCGCCAGCGTCAGCGCGGTCAACGTGATGCCTTCGGCCGAGGCGGTGCCGAGGATCGTGACCTTGTGGGCGGCGGGACCGGCCGCGCACAGCGTCTCGGCCAGTTGCTCGATCTCGCCGATGGTTTTGGCCATGACGGGCTCCGGCGCGACAGGTGGGCTCACGACGCGCTCGATTTCGACCGGCTCGGGCACGACCTCCTCCGAGGTGTGCTCGATCTCGAACTCGGGCTCCGGCTCGATCGCCGCCTCGACGACAGGGGCACGAACCGGTGCGCGGGCCGGCGTCCGCACGCCGCGCGGCGCGGTCATGCGCAACAGCTCGCCGGTGATGATGATGCCCGAGGAGAGCAGCAGCGTCGCCAGCGTCGCGATCAGCATGATCGGCAGCTTCTTCGGATAGGCCGGCAGGTTGGAGACGGTGGCGCGCGAGATGATGCGGCCATCGGCTGGCGCCGTCTCGATGTTCTCGCGGGCCGCAGCCTCGCGATACTTCGCCAGATAGGATTCGAGCAGGTCGCGCTGCGCCTTGGCCTCACGCTCCAGCGCGCGGAGCTGCACGTCCTGGCCGTTGTTCGAGGACGCCTGCTTCTTCAGCTGGTCGAGGCTCGCCGTGAGCGCCTCGACCCGGCCGCCGGCGACGCGGGCGTCATTGTCGAGCGAGCGCGACACCTTGCTCGCCTCGTCACGCAACTGCCGGTCGAGATCGGCGAGCTGTGCTTTCAATTCCTTGATGCGGGGATGGCCGTCGAGCAGCGTCGAGGACTGCTCGGCGAGCTGCGCGCGCAGGGTCACGCGCTGCTCGGACAGGCGGCGGATCAGCTCCGAATTCAGCACCTCGGAGGCTTCGATCGGCTTGTTGCTCTGGACCATCTCACGGATCAGCCGTGCCTTGGTCTCGGTGTCGGCCTTCAGCGCGCGCGCATTGTTGAGCTGGGTGTTGAGCTCGCCCATCTGCTGGTTGGACAGCGTGGTGTTGTTGGTGCCGACGAACAGGCCGGACTTCGAGCGGAAATCCTCGACCCGGGCATCGGCCTCCGCGACCTTCTTGCGCAGGTTTTCGATCTCGCCCGACAGCCAGGTGGTGGCCGACTTGGCCTGATCCTGCCGCGCCGATTGCTGCAGCACCAGATAGCCCTCGCCGATCGAATTGGCGACGCGCGCGGCGAGCTCCGGATCGCGCGACTGGAATTCGATCACGATGACGCGCGACTTGTCGACGGCGTAGGCCGTGAAGCGATCATAATAGGCTTCCAGCACCCGCTCTTCCGGCGTCAGCGAGAACGGATCGCGGCCGATGCCGACCAGCGCCAGCAGCGACTTCACCGGCGAGAAGCCCTGCAGCACCGGATCGAATTCGGGACGTTCGGCCAGCTTGTTCTTCTTGATGATCTCGCGGGCGAGATCGCGCGACTGCAACAGCTGCACCTGGCTCGTCACCGCTTCGGCGTCGGGGCCGGAGCGCTCCCCCTGGTCGCGCTCGCCGTTGGGGCGCAGGAAGACGTTCTCGCGGCCATCGACGAGGATGCGCACTTCCGACTTGTAGCGCGGGGTGACCATATTGACGGCGACGAGCGACACCGTCAGCGCCAGCAAAGTCGGGACGATGATCCAATTCCGCTTGCGCACCAACGCCTGGCCGAGCGCATGGAGATCGAGATCGCCGGATTCGGAAACGGGAGCCGCCTTGATGACAGCCGGCACGGGCTTCGACAGCGCCCGCTTCACCACGGCCTTGTCCTTGCCCTTTTGCCAAAACGCCAAACGCATCGCACACTCCCGCGGACGCCACGACTCTCTGCGTGAACCCGGCCGATTACACTCCATTAAGGTTGCCGCTGGGTTAATTGACTCATTTCACAGGCGAAACCGCCGCGGCGAGCCAGCGCGCGGTGACGCTTTGTTAACCATGACAGCCGTTAATCGGACCCGTTATTGGTCCCAGGATTCTTTGAAATGCGCGGCCTGCGCACCCCCATTGTCTGTCTGGTTGCTGCGCTCGCGCTGTCGGGCTGCGTGCAGACGATGTCTGTCGCCCCCGCCCCGATGGCCGTCGCCTATGCCCAGCCGGCGCCCGTGCCGTTCGACGGCGCCTATCATCTCGACGCCGGCGACAGGCTGCGCGTCGTCGTCTATGGCCAGGAAGGCCTCACCAACACCTATGCGATCGACGCCGCGGGCTCGATCACCATGCCGCTGATCGGCAGCGTGCCGGCGCGCGGTCGCACGCCATCAGGGCTTGCCGCAGAAATCTCGGCCAAGCTGCGCGGCGGCTTCATCCGCGAGCCTTCGGTCGCCGTCGAGATCGAATCGTATCGGCCGTTCTTCATCCTCGGCGAGGTCGCAGCACCCGGCCAATATCCCTACGTGCCGAACATGACGGTCGAGAGCGCGGTGGCGATCGCCGGCGGCTTCTCGCCCCGCGCCAAGCGCGACCGTGTCACCCTCACCCACACTGACGCTTCCGGCGCCGGACGCTTCGTCGTGCCGCTGGGCACGCCGATCAGCCCGGGCGACACCGTGTTCGTCGGCGAACGCTGGTTCTGAGCCGATGGCGCAAGATCAGGACCAGGTTCGGGACACGCCGCTGCGCATCCTGCATGTCGTGCGGGCGCCGGTCGGCGGCATCTTTCGCCACATCCTCGACGTCGCCAACGGCCAGATCGCCCGCGGCCATCACGTCGGCATCATCGCCGACAGCATCACCGGCGGCGAGCGCGCCGACGCCGCGTTCGCCGAGCTTGCGCCGCGCCTGAAGCTCGGCGTGCACCGCGTCGCGATCCGCCGCGAGCCCGGCCTCGGCGACGCGATGGCGTTCCTCCAGATCGTCCGCCTGATCATGAAGCTGAAGCCCCAGGTGCTGCACGGCCACGGCGCCAAGGCCGGCACCTATGTCCGGATGCGGCCGCGCTCGAAGACGACCATCCGCATCTACACGCCGCATGGCGGTTCGCTGCACTACCCGCTCGACACGCTGAAGGGCAATCTCTACGCCCGCCTCGAGCGGACCCAGATGAACAGCACCGACCTGTTCCTGTTCGAGAGCGCATTCGCCCGCGACACCTATCAGCGCACGGTCGGCACGCCGGCTGGCCTCGTGCGCTGCGTCTTCAACGGCGTGACCGCCGAGGAATTCGAGCCTGTCGTCAAGGCCGATGACGCCACCGACCTCGTCTATGTCGGCGAGTTCCGCCACATCAAGGGCGCCGATCTCCTGATCGACGCGGTGGCGCAGCTGCGTGCCGGCGGCAAGCCGGTGACGCTGACGCTGGGTGGCGATGGCGAGGAATTCGAGAAGCTGAAGGAACAGGTCAGGCGCCTGGCGCTGGGCGATGCCGTGCGCTTCATCGGCCATGTCAAGGCGCGCTACGGCTTCTCCAAGGGCAGCCTGCTGGTGGTTCCCTCGCGCGGCGATTCCATGCCCTATGTGGTGATCGAGGCCGGCGCGGCCGGAATCCCGATGATCGCGGCCAATGTCGGCGGCATCCCTGAAATCTTCGACACCCACAAGGACGCGCTGTTTGCGCCGAGCAATGCCAGCGCGATGGCCGAGGCCATCAAGGCGGCGCTGGACAATCCCGTTGCGACGCAAGCACGCGCGCAGAAACTGCGGGAACGGATAGAGCAGCATTTCTCGCAAAGCGCCATGGTCGAGGGCGTGCTCGCCGGCTATCGCGACGCATTTGCCAACCGTTAACCATTCCTTACCGACGTAACCGTTTCTTCCGATTTGCTCCTTAGGTTCCAGGGCTGGGGAATTTCGCCCCGGCGAGCGCATGCCTATTTGGATTGCATGCGCGAAAACGGACGCAGAGACGTGGAACAGATCAACGCTCGCTCAATGCTCGATGCGGCGGCGGCAACGGCAACAGCCGGCCGTCCGCAAGTGGAACGCCGGCGCCGCTTGTCGCCGGCCGCGCTCGAAGTCACCAACCAGAAGGTCCGCGGCGCCTATTCGCCGATCGTGATCGCCGGTGGCGCGCGCGTCGCCGATTTCGTGCTGCTCACCCTGGTCGGCGTCGGGCTCTATCTCGCCTATGTGATGCCGCTCGCCGGCTTCCACTGGGAATATATCGCGTCGATCCTCGGCATGAGCATCGCGGCAGTGGTGTGCTTCCAGGCCGCCGATATCTACCAGGTGCAGGTGTTCCGCGGCCAGCTCCGCCAGATGACGCTGATGATCTCGTCATGGGCATTCGTCTTCCTGCTGTTCATCGGCGTGTCGTTCCTGGCCAAACTCGGCGGCGAGGTCTCGCGGGTCTGGCTGTCGTCGTTCTTCTTCGTCGGCCTCGCCGCGCTGATCATCGAGCGGCTGGCGCTGCGCAGCCTGGTCCGCGCCTGGGCGCGCGACGGCCGGCTCGATCGCCGCACCATCATCGTCGGCGCCGACCAGAACGGCGAGCAGCTGGTCGAGGCGCTGAAGGCGCAGGACGATTCCGACATCCACGTGCTCGGCGTATTCGACGACCGCAATGACGGCCGCGCGCTCGACACCTGCGCCGGGGCGCGCAAGCTCGGCAAGGTCGACGACATCGTCGAGTTCGCCCGCCGCACCCGCGTCGATCTCGTGCTGTTCGCGCTGCCGATCTCGGCGGAGACGCGCATCCTGGAGATGCTGAAAAAGCTCTGGGTGCTGCCGGTCGACATCCGCCTGTCGGCGCACACCAACAAGCTGCGCTTCCGTCCCCGCTCCTATTCCTATCTCGGCGAAGTGCCGACGCTCGACGTGTTCGAGGCACCGATCACCGATTGGGATCTGGTCATGAAATGGTTGTTCGACCGCGTGGTCGGCAGCCTCGCGCTGCTCGCGGCGCTACCGGTCATGGCGCTGGTCGCGCTGGCGGTGAAGCTCGACAGCCCCGGCCCGGTGCTGTTCCGCCAGAAGCGCTTCGGCTTCAACAATGAGCGCATCGACGTCTACAAATTCCGCTCGATGTATCACCACCAGGCCGACCCGACCGCCTCGAAGGTTGTGACCAAGAACGATCCGCGCGTCACCCGCGTCGGCCGCTTCATTCGCAAGACCAGCCTCGACGAGCTGCCGCAGCTGTTCAACGTGGTGTTCAAGGGCAACCTCTCGCTGGTCGGCCCGCGTCCGCATGCCGTGCAGGGCAAGCTGCAGAGCCGGCTGTTCGACGAGGCCGTCGACGGCTATTTCGCCCGCCACCGCGTCAAGCCCGGGATCACCGGCTGGGCCCAGATCAACGGCTGGCGCGGCGAGATCGACAATGAAGAGAAGATCCAGAAACGCGTCGAGTTCGACCTCTACTACATCGAGAACTGGTCGGTGCTGTTCGACCTCTTCATCCTGCTGAAGACGCCGATCTCGCTGCTGACCAAGAACGAGAACGCCTACTAATTCGCTGCGCCGGGCGCGTGCCCGGCAGGCTTGTGTACCTGTTGCGTTGCGTGAGTATCCGATGGCCTATGCGGCGACAGCCGGCACTGCATATCCGCACGCGACGGCAGCGCCCGGCGTGCTGGCGCTGCAGCGGGCGCTGGTGTGGCTGGCCGGCGCGTCCGGCGCCATCGTCTTCATCGAGCCGAGCCCCTATGAGATCGTCACGCTGATCGCCAGCGTGCTGTTCTTCGCCACCGGCATGCGGATGCGGCTCGTGTTCATGCCGCTGCTGTTCGCACTGGTCGTGCTCAACACCGGCTACAGCATCGGCGCGATCCCGTTCCTCGACAAGTCGGAGGTGATGAACTGGATCTTCACCTCCTGGTACATGGCCATCACCGTGATCCTGTTCGCCATGGTGATATCAGAGGATACCGAGGCGCGGCTCGACATGCTCCGGCGCGGGCTCGTGGTCGGGGCGATGATCGCCTCGCTCGCGGGGATCGGCGGCTACTTCCATCTGGTGCCCGGCGGCTACGACCTGCTGACGCTGTACGATCGCGCCCGCGGCACCTTCAAGGACCCGAACGTGCTCGGCGCGTTCCTGATCCTGCCTGCCCTGTTCGCGCTGCAGAGCGTGGTCTCGGACCGATTTGGCAAGGCCTTCCGCAACGCCATCGCGTTCGGCATCATGTCGCTGGCGATCCTGCTCGCGTTCTCGCGCGCCGCCTGGGGCGGCCTCGTCATCACCTCGGCCTTCATGCTGGCAATGATGGTGCTGACCAGCCGCTCGCAGGCGCAGCGCTCGCGCATCATCGTGATGGCGCTGGTCGCGGTGATCGTCGCGGTGGCGCTGATCGCGGTGCTCCTGTCATTCGACTCGATCGCACAGATGTTCAAGCAGCGCGCGAGCTTCGACCAGAGCTATGACGAGGGCCGGTTCGGCCGCTTCGGCCGCCACATCCTCGGCGCCCAGATGGCGCTCGATTTGCCGTTCGGCATCGGGCCGCTGCAGTTCCACAACTATTTCCCCGAGGACACTCACAACTCCTATCTCAACGCCTTCATGTCGGGCGGCTGGATCTCGGGGCTGTGCTATCCGGCGCTGGTGTTCGTCAGCGTGCTCACCGGCTTCCGCTACGTCTTCGTGCGCGTGCCCTGGCAGCGCACGTATCTGGCGATCTTCGCCGCCTTCCTCGGCACGGTGGGCGAAGCCTTCATCATCGATACCGACCACTGGCGGCATTTCTGGATGATGCTGGGCACGATGTGGGGCATGTACGCCGCCGCGGAAACCTGGCGCGCCGCCAACGCTACCGGATCGGCGGCTTCATCTTGAGGCTGGCGCGCTTCGCGGGCGGCGTCTCGATCACGCCCTTCAGCGCCTCGGTCGCCTCCAGCACGCCCTTGTAGCCGTCATTGGCGAAGCGCAGCAGCAACCGCAGCTCCTCGTCGTTGTAGCCACCCCAAACCTTCTGCATCGCCGCCTGCATCGGCACGTAGAACTTGCCGATCTCCTCGGCCTTCTCCACCACCACGGAGATGAAGACCTTGCGGCGGTCGCTGGCGTCGCGCTCGCGGCGGACATAGCCCGCCTTCTCCAGCCGATCGACCACGCCGGTGATCGCGCCCGTCGTTAGCCCGGTCACTTCTGCGAGACGACCGGCGGTGACGCGTCCCTCCAGAAACAGGATGTCCATGCATTCCATGTCGGATTGGGCAATTCCGGCAATGTTGGCAACGGCTTGGCCGTACATCACGCCCTGCGCCGAGGAGCGCCGCATGGCTTCCTCGAGCTCCTGCAACAGCGTCTCGCGCGATTTCGTCCTTGACAAGGAAGGTCCTGTCTCTTACCGATTTGATATCTTAGTAACTAAGAGAATTAGCTACTAATCTTTCCCTACCCCACCCGACCGCAGGGAGCAAGGCATGACACGACATCCCCGTAAAGCCCTGGTTATCGGCGCCGGCATCGCAGGCCCCGTGGCCGCGATGTTCATGAAGCGCGCCGGCATCGAGGCCGAGATCTACGAGTCCTGGCCCTACTCCACCGGGATCGGCGGCGGCCTGCAGATCGCGCCGAACGGCATGCATGTGCTGGCCGAGCTCGGCCTCGCCGACGAGTTGATCCGCCAGGGCTCGATCGCCGAATCCTTCGACTTCTATTCGCAGGGCGGCAAGAAGCTCGGCTCGCTCAATCACAACATGCGCGAGCGCTTCGGCCAGCCCGCGGTCAACATGTGCCGCGCCACGCTCAATGAAGCGCTGGTCGACAAGGCCTGGGCGTCGAACGTGTCCGTGTTCTTCGAGAAGCGGCTGGTCAAGATCGAGGATCGCGGCGACCAGCCCGTGATCGCCTATTTCGCCGACGGCACCACCGCCGAGGGCGACTTCGTGATCGGCGCCGACGGCGTGCATTCCGCCGTGCGTCGCCACGTGATCCCGGATGGACCGACGCCGTTCGACACCGGCCTGATCGGCTTCGGCGGTTTCGTGCCGCGCGCGGTGCTCGGCAAGCGCGAGATCGGCCAGCGGGTCGAGACCACGTTCGGCCAGAGCGGCTTCTTCGGCTACGGCTTCTGCAGCAACGGTCCGAACGACGGCCTGATGTGGTGGAGCACACAGCCCTCGCATGGCATGACGGCGGCCGCCTATCGCATCCGCAGTCAGGAGGAGATCCGCCAGCACCTCCGTGATTTCCACGCCGGCTGGCACGATCCGATTCCTGCGATCATCGATGCCGCCGAAAATATCGTCGTCACCGATACGCTCGACGTCGCGACGCTGCCGACCTGGTCGCGCAAGCGCACCGTGCTGATCGGCGACGCCGCGCACGCGACGAGCCCGCACGCCGGACAAGGTGCTTCGCTCGCGCTGGAAGACGCGCTGCGGCTCGGCCGCCTGATGGCCGAGGGGCAGGAGCTCAGCGTGACCTTCCAGAATTTCGAGCTCGACCGTCGGCCCCGCGCCGAGAAGATCGTGGCGCTCGCCCGCCGCAACGGCAACAGCAAGCGCGAGTTCAGCGCCACCGGCGCCTGGATCCGGGATCACATGCTGAAGCTGCTGCTGCCGCTGTCGTCCAAGGGCATGGACTTCATGTACGCGTACAATCCGCGGGCGGCGTAACGCCTCTACTTGTCATCCCCGCGAAAGCGGGGATCCAGTACGCCGCGGCCTCATCGGCTCAATCGCTGCCGTCTCTGGAATACTGGGTCGCCCGGTCCATGTGCGCAGGAGCGCACAGGCCGGGCGATGACACCGGAAGATGCCGCGCGACCTTACGCTTCCACCTTGAACGTCAGCCCGGCATTGTCGACCAGACGCTTGATCAGTCTGTCCTTCATCGCAGCGCCCGGCGTCCAGAAGCCGGCCCGCACATCCGGCGTGTCGCGCAGCAGGCAGATCGCGCATTCGGAGATCATCTTCGAGGTCGAGCCGTAGCCGGGATCGCGGTCGCCCGTGATGCCGGCGCGAACCGTCCGGCCATCGGGTGCGATCGCGACATAGAGCAGATCGTACAGCCCGTTCTCGCGCTCTTCCTTCGACGGTCCCTCACCGGGCTTCGGGGCATCCGGGCCGGTCTTGCCGGTGTTCGCCGCCATCACCAGCTTGGCGTTCTTTTCGCCCTTCTCGCCCGCTCCCGTCAGCACCATCTCGTCGTAGACGAAGTCTTGTCCGTAGGGGAAGCCCATCAGCATGTTGGAGCGATGGACGTTGCGGGTGTTGATCAGCGCCATCATGAACGGCGCGGCCCAGGACTGCAGGTCCTCTTCATAGAACGGCTTGCTGCCGCGCGGCTGTTTTGCTCCCTCAAATCCCGGCGTCAGTGCGAAGGGGTTGTTGAGGATGGCGACCAGGCTCAAATCCTTGGCGACCGCATCGAAGGTCGCTTTCGCACTGTAGGCGGTGCCACCCGACAGCGTGCCGCGCATGTTGCGCACGCGGCCCTTGACGCGCGATGCCGGCGCGCCGAACACCCGCTTGGCTTCCTCCTGCACGAAGAAAGTGCCGAGTTCGAACGGCACGGAGTCGAAGCCGCAGGAGAACACGATGCGCGCGCCGCTCGCCTTCGCCGCCGCCTCGTGCTTGTCGATCATCTGCCGCATCCAGACCGGCTCGCCGCACAGATCGAAATACGCACTACCGGCTTCGACGCAGACCTCGATCAGTTCGTTGCCGTAGAGCTGGTACGGCCCGACGGTCGAGATCACCGATTGTGTCTGGGCGACCATCGCCTTCAGCGAGGCGACGTCGCTGGCATCGGCGACGATCAGCGGCGTGTCCGCAGGCGCGCCGATCGCGTCGCGCACAGAGGCGAGCTTGTCCTTGCTGCGGCCGGCCATCGCCCATTTCAGGCTGCCGTCGCTGTAACGCGCGGCGAGATATTCGGCGACGAGTTGGCCGGTGAAGCCGGTTGCGCCATAGACGACGATGTCGAGTTTCGACGAGGACATAGATCCAGTTCCCTCAGGAGCGATTTAGGCCCTTTTGTCATCGCGAGCGCAGCGAAGCAATCCATATTCGCCCCGCTGGCAATCGAGCGGGAGGCTACTTCTTCGGATACGACACGCCCATGCCGGCGCGCACATCGGCCTGGATGCCATAGGGCGCGATCGGATAGCGCAGGCCGTTCCTGGCGAGCTGCTTCATCCCTTCGATCGCCTTGGCGAGATACGACGGCGGCAGCGCCATCAGCATCTCCTCGTCGGGCACGCCGCCATAGCGCCGCTCGGCAAAGCACGGCAGCGACAAGCTGGGCTCGCCGGTCTTCAGCGCCCGCCCCCAGGAATCCGCGCACGCGGTCTCGCCGACCACGCCCCATTCGAATTTCTTGTAACCGACATATTGCAGGCCGTTGATCAGGATGATCATCTGGCCGGGCGTCGCATAGACGAGGCAGATGTCCGGCGGATTGAGCCGGCCGCTGGTCAGCGGACTCACCGCCATCGCCTGGTACTGGCCGTACGGCACCACATCGAGCGCCTCCTGGCGCTTGCGCGCATCCTCCAGCGTGCCGTGCCAGACGCCGACATAGTTCTCGCCCGACAGCCACTTCTCGTCCTGCGGCGCCAGTCCGATCACCGCGCGGCACTGCGCGCCGACGAGATCGTCGGCGGTGATGCCGACGGTCCAACCGAGCCGCGAGGCCATGCTGACGATCTGGTCGGTGGTGTGCACCGCGCCCGGCCGGCGGATTTTCGGGATCGCCTCCATGTCGGCTGTGCGGGCGAACATCTTGATCCCCGTCACCGTGGTCTTGAGCCGCAACAGGCTGTTGAGATCGGCGACCATGCCGGCCAGATCGAACTGTTCCGGCGGTGTCTGCTGCTGCATGGCGTGCTCCGGGATCGCTGCTTCGTGGTTGGACGAAGTCTACCGCGTCACAGGCCCCGGCAGCAAATCATCCATCTTGCCGTTGAGACGATAGGCGATCAGCCCCATCCATTCGCGCATGGCCATGTCGGTGGAGGACAGGCCCTCGACCGCAGCCTTGTTGAAGCTGATGAGGTCGCTCGCACCACCGACGCGCCAATCGACCGGACAGGCCTCGACGTCAAAGCCGGCCTTGCGGAACAGGCCGACCGAGCGCGGCATGTGGTAAGCGGACGTGATCAGCAGCCAGCGCTCGCCCGGCTTCGGCTTGACGAGATCGCGCGTGAACTCGGCATTCTCCACCGTGTTGCGCGACTGCCGCTCGATGATCAGCCGCGACTTTGGAATCCCGAGACTCTCGAACAGGTCGCCGGCGAAATCGGCTTCGCGCGCATCATTGGAAATCAGGTTGGCGCTGCCGCCGGTGAACACCAGCCGCGCATCCGGATAGCGGCGGGCAAGCGCAGCGGCCGTGAGGATGCGGTCTGGCGCGCTGCGCACCACGCTCGTCCCATGCGCGACCGAGAGATCGGCGTCGATCGAGCCGCCGAGGATGATGATGCCGTCGGGCGCACCGCGCGAGGCGTCCCACGCGGGGAAGCGCTGTTCCAGCGGATAGAGCAACCAGTTGCCGAGCGGCGAGAAGCCGCAGACCAGCAGCATCAGCAACGCGAAGACCATCAGCCGGCGACCGGCCCTCGCGAACCGCGTGGCCAGCAGGATCACACCTGATACGCCGAGGCCGATCAGGAGATTCACCGGCAGCAGCATGATGCCGAGCGTCTTGGAGAGAACAAAAAACAAGGAAACCTCTGGGAAGTTCTGCTACGTTTGTTGCGTCATCATCGGTTGATCCCCTCATCCTGAGGAGCTTGCGAAGCAAGCGTCTCGAAGGACGAGGCCAGCAGCCGGGCCACATGGTTCGAGACGGCGCTAGCGCGCCTCCTCACCATGAGGGTGACGACATCGTAAGTCTGCAGAGTCATACGCTGCCGCCGTTGCAATCAAAAGTGGCCACAATCAAGGGGGTCACCAATCAAAAAGACGAACATGACCCATCATCACCTCAAATCCTCTCCCGAAACCTGCCATTGGGGCTTTTTTGAAGCGAAGCTCAAGCCGGTCCTGACCATCGCAAGCGGCGACGAGGTGACGATCGAGACCGTCAGCGGCGGGCCGGACGTCGTGCCGGATCGCGGCAAATTCCACGTGCCGCCGGAACTGGACGATATCCATGCGAGGTCCGAGCGGATGGTGCCCGGCCACATCCTCACCGGCCCGATCGCGGTCGAGGGCGCCGCCCCCGGCGACGTGCTGGAAGTCGACATCCTCGACGTCCAGCTCCGCCAGGACTGGGGCTACAATCTGATCAAGCCGCTATCCGGCACCCTGCCCGACGATTTCCACGAGATGCGCATCCTCAACATCCCGCTCGACCGCGATCGAATGGTCGGACGCATGCCCTGGGGGTTGGACCTGCCGCTCAAGCCATTCTTCGGCGTGATGGGCGTGTCACCGCCGCCGGCCTGGGGCCGCATCTCCTCGCTGATCCCGCGCGCGATGGGCGGCAACCTCGACAACAAGGAGTTAGGGGCCGGCGCCAAGCTCTATCTGCCGGTGTTCGTGCCGGGCGCGCTGTTCTCCTGCGGCGACGGCCATGGCGTGCAGGGCGACGGCGAAGTCTGCGTCACCGCGATCGAGACCGCGCTGACCGGCCGCTTCAAATTGACGCTGCGCAAGGACCTCAAGCTCGCCTATCCGCGTGCTGAAACCGCCGACCATTACATGACCATGGCGATGGATCCCGACCTCGACCAATGCGTGGTGCGCGCGCTGCGCGACATGATCGTCCTCCTCGGCGAAAAACGGAATCTGTCGCGCGAGGACGCCTACACGCTGTGCAGCCTTGCCGCCGACCTGCGCGTCACGCAGACGGTGAACGGCTCGAAGGGCATCCACTGCATGATTGCTAAATCAGTCGTCCACGGCTGACGACGGCCATCAGCCGCACTTGTCTTTGACGTATGCGGCTCGATACAATCCGCCGACCAAACAAGAATATTAGGGATGAGACATGCTGAAGGACAGGCTTTCACCGGCCGACGAGGCCGCGCGCGACAAGGAGATGCAGGAGACGCTCGCCGCCTGCCCGCGCATCCTCGACCTCATCGCCCGCGGGCCGCTCGGCGCGCCCGAGGCGGAAGGCATCATCTATCTGCGCAGCCCCCTCGATCCGAATCCGGTGGTGCTGTCGAACGATCACCTGATGGGCTGCGTCAAGGCGGCCGAGAATTTCTTCCGCGCGCAAGGTATCGGCAAGGACGACGCGGTCGCGATCCTGCTGCCGGCGGGACCGGCGACGATCGCTGCGATCTTCGGTGCCGCCGCCTGCGGCGTCGCCGAGCCGCTGAATCTGCTGTTCACGCGCGAAGCCATCATCGCCCAGCTCAATGCCATCAAGGCCAAGCTGCTGCTGGCGCCGCCGCCGGGCATGCCGGGCGGCTTGTTCGAGCGGGTCGAGGGCCTGCATCGCGACGTCCCGACGCTGCAGCGCATCGTCATCGTGCCGCTCGACGGCACGATCTCCTTCGACGGCGAGGTGCTGCAGCCCGATCCGTCCTGGCGCAACGATTACGGCCACGCGAAGGATGCGAGCGAGCCCGACCGCGTCGCCGTGATGCTGCCGACCGGCGGCACCACCGGCCATCCCAAGGTGGCGCGGCTGACCAACCGCGCGATGGTCGCCTCCACCCTGTCATCACGCATGGCGCTCGACTTCCATCGCGGCGAGCGGGTCATGATCACGCTGCCGCTGTTCCATGTCGGCGGCCTGTTCTGCACGGTCGCGAATTCGCTGTCGGCCGGCACCACGATGTTCATCCCCGGCCCTGCCGGCGCGCGCGATCCGGCGCTGATCACGCATTTCTGGAAGATCATCGAGAAGTACCGCGTCAATATCGCCGGCAACGTGCCGACCGCGCTCGGCGCCATCGCCGACGTGCCGGTCGGCGACGCCGATATTTCGAGCCTGCGTGTCACCGCCACGGGCGCCTCGATCTGCCCGCTCGAGATTGAACGGCGCTATCTCGCGACCTGGGGCGGCCCCTGCATCCAGCAGCTCTACGGCATGACCGAGCTTGCCGGCGCGATCACGCATGACGTCCATGGCGTCAAGCCGCGCGCGGAAAGCGTCGGCACCCGCAATCCGATGGTCGAGCTCGCGATCCTCGACGGCGGCAAGCTGCATCAGGGACCATGGCCCTCGCCGGTCGGCGAGCTGCTGACGCGCGGCCCGCAGGTGTTCGCCGGCTATGTCGACAGGAAGCAGACCGAAGAGGCCTTCCTCGACGGCTGGCTGCGCACCGGCGACATCTGCCGCATCGATGCCGACGGCTTCGTCTACATCATGGGCCGCGCCAAGGACGTCATCATCCGCGGCGGCCACAACATCGATCCGCGCGCGATCGAGGACGCCGCGCTGCAATTCCCCGGCGTCGCGCTCGCCGCCGCAGTCGGCCGTCCCGACTCCTATGCGGGCGAAGTGCCGATGCTGTTCGTCTCGACGCAGCCGGGCGTGACGATCGATCCGCAAGAGCTCGCCGCCTTCGTGCAGGAGAACATCCCGGAGCCGCCGGCGCGGCCACGCGCGGTCTCGGTGATTGCGGAAATGCCGGTGACGCCGGTCGGCAAGATCTTCAAGCCGAAGCTGCGCGAGATCGCCGCCGGCGAAGCCGCCCGCGAACTGCTCGCGGCTGAAGGTCTCTCCGCCGATGTCAGCGTCGAGCCGATCACCGATCCATCGCGCGGCCTGTTCCTTCGCGTAAAGGCCTCGGCGGACAAGGCGCAGACCGCTGAGCGGCTGCTGAAGAAGTTTCCGGTCAAGGTCGAGATGAGCGGCTAGGCGGGACGCCGCGGCCGCGGCGCACACCCGGATTCAGATCAGGTCACCGAAACGGCCTTGCTCGTCAGCCGAACTGGCGAACGACGGCCAATAGCAAGGCTGCGGTGACGCCAAGCGCCACCGTAATGATGAGACCGTTCCGCAATCCCCCGCTCGTCGGGAGAATGAAAACCGTGGCCAATACCGCTACGCCAGCGGTGACTGCGGCAACTTGCGTAAAGGTCGAGGTCAATGCCTTCCGGCCTCCAGCTGGACCTGTCCAACCTAGACTAGGTCAAATGAGGCCACTCCGAAAATCAGTTGGGGCACTTGTCAGTCGAAAGAGCCTGATCGTCCGGCTCCCGGACCTGTTCAGCCGGACCCGGGACCCGAGACCCCGGCCAAACCGGCTTGACGAGCCCGTGGATAACTTAATAGAGTCTAAATAGATACTTTTCAGTACAGAGTTTTATAGTTAGCGTTCCTCATGGCTACGGAAAAAGCCGAAACCGACCGCGTACCAGTCACGTTGGCGCTCTCGACCATCGCGTATCTCGAGAAGCTGGTGAGACAGGGCACCCACGGCACGAGCGTTCCAGGCGTTGCGAAGACATTGATCGAGGAAGGCATCCGGCTCGCCATCAAGGACGGGCTGCTGTCCATCCGCGACAACGGACGCGCGCCCTGAGGACGGCTGGACGCGGCGGGTTTTGCAGAAAGCAGGACCATGATCGCGATCCAACCCACCTGGACCACCGAGCGCGTCGAACAGCTCAAGGCCTATTTTGCCGACGGACTTTCCTGCCGCGACATCGCGGTCAATATCGGCGTCAGCCGCAACGCCGTGATCGGCAAGCTGTCGCGGCTCAATCTGACGCGCGGCGGCCCGGCCCCGGAACGCAAGACCCGCAAGACCGCGGCCGAGTCCACGGCGAAAGGCACGCCCGCGCAGCAATATCGCTTACTGCAGGTGGTCTATGAGGACGAGCCGGTCGAAGACATCAAGGTCACCAGCGCGCATCCCTGCTCGCTCCTCGACTTGAGCGCGCAGCGCTGCCGCTGGCCGATCGATGTCCCCGAGACCGACGACCTCCGCTTCTGCGGCAACCCGCCGCTCAAGGGCACGCCCTATTGCACCGGCCATTCCCGCCTCGCCTATCGCACCGGCCCGCGGCTGCGGGTGGCGCGGGGGTAGATCAGCGCCTCCGATTCAAAGCAGCTCATTTGTGCTGACAACGCGAACCGAACGGTTCGTGATGAGCTCACTCCAGATCCAGTTGTGATGGGCGATCACGGTCGTCGCGGGCAGATGGGGTCGATCACTCAAGGTGTGGGCATCGCTGACGGCGATCACGTGGTGATCATGCGAGACGGTTGATCGAACCGTCGCATCGACGCAAAAATCAGTTGCCCAGCCCGTGACGAGCACACGACGCGGCTGTAGCCGATTCAACGTCCCGCCGAGCGCCGTGCCAACATAGGGATCGTTCAAGGTCTTTTCGACGACGATGTCCTGGTCGCATCGGACCAATTCGGGAAGAAACTCCCAACCGCTCGTGCCCCGCTCAAATCCATCGCCAGCCTTGCCGCAATGTCTGATCCAGATCACGGCGCCGCCAAGCGTGCGGACCCTGTGGGAGAGCAAATTAATGCGCTCAATGACATCAGGCAGATCATGCTTGGGCGTGCCGTCATGCAGACCCATCTGCATGTCAACAACGATGAGCGCATCCATTGCCACGGCCCCGCGCGAGTCACAGGACCTCGTCATAGCAGAGACCGGGCCGCTCCGGGAGAAGGCTGCTTAGCCTGACCGTCCCGAGCTGACTCGCCAGCCCGTCGCCTCGATGAGGCTTTGATAGAACCGCCCGACCTCATTGCTTTGCCGGCTGTCGCCAACCAGACTCCGGTGCTCTCCAGGGGACCACCCGCGGAACCCAGCGGCGGACATTCGCGCAATATGCCTCGTACTCCGAACCAAACGAGCTCAGCAATGTCGGCTCTTCATAGGCAACGACGAACAGGTGGAAGAAGAGCCAGAGCAGTGCGCCCCACAGAACGAGGCGCCAATCGCCAAACAACACAGCCTGACCAAGGATGATTGCGACAACGGCGACGTAGATCGGATTGCGCACATGCCGGTAGAGACCTGTGACCACCAGGTTCTTCGGTGGCGCAATGGGCGCAGGTGTGCCGAGGCCCTGAAGCGCAAATCGTGCAAAGCAGTCCACGAGTCCGGGCAAACCGACCAGGATGAGGAGAACGCCGACTGAGCGCGCGCCCTCAAGACCGAAGAAAGCGGGCCTGAACTCCCAGTGGGTCATCGACCACGGGATCAGCCCGGCGAGCACACACGGCGCAACCACAAAGAATAGGGCGGAGCCCAGGACGGCACTCACCCTTTGCATGGTCACCTCCTGATGCTTTCGCTGGCGGCGCTATTGATTGAAAGAGCATCTGTTGAATCGCGACGGCCTTGCGAAAGCGTCTCGACCAGGCCCACGGTCCAGCACATCGGGCATCCGCGTAACGCGACGAGGGCGGCAACGCCCGCGCCCAGGGATAGCCAGGGATGCGCGGTCTGGTGGACGATGGCCCAGGCGAGTAGCGCCGCCGCAGCTGCGCCGCGCATCAGGTGCGCGCCCAGGAAAGCGCTTCCGAACATGCCTATCCCACGAAAGTACTTCATGTGCTCTCTCGTTTGCTGTCCTTTGTGCCGAGCAGGTATTCGCGCACCAATGTGCGGGCGCGGCGCAGGCGGCTTTTGGCCGCTTCGCGCGTCACGCCGAGACGCCCTGCGATTTCCCCGATCGTCAGATCTTCGAGATCTCGCAGCAGCAGCACTTCGCGATGCGAGGGCGATAGCGACTCGATCGCATTGACCAGGTCGATGCGTAACTCGTCCGGCGGAACCTTTGCGAGCTCACGTGCCTCTTCCAGGCTGGCGAGTTCCTCGACTCCGCGCATCAGCATCAGCGCCGGCAGCATGCAAAGGCGCGCGATGACGGTGAGCAGCCAGCCAGCGAGTGCGGCTGGACTGCGGATCGTGCCCACGCGCCGGTACACAACGATGAGTGCTTCTTGCACCACGTCCTCGATGACCGAGGCGCGGTAGCAAAGGCGCCGGGCGTAGCGTCGAATGTCCGGCTGCAGCGCCACCAGGAGCTGTGTGAGCGCGTGCCGATCGCCCGACTGTGCCGCGAGCAGGAGATCGTCTGATACGCGCGCCAAGGCGGTCACCCCTTCAGTGGCTCGCGCCCGGCGACGGCGCAAGCGGGACAATAGCCGAACACGCCGGTGACCAGCGTCACCACACCCGCACCGCTGACCAGGAGCCCGAGCGGCGAAGCGTGCAGCGCAACCACGCCGCAGATGAGCATCAAGCCCCCGCCGATCAGCCTGGCCGCGCGCTCCCACCCGCCAACGTTCTTCCTATACCACATGGCTCCGTGCTCCGGTTCGTGACGCGCCGCTATGGCGCATTCATCCAGACAGGAGGGCGCAAACCCGGCGCCGGGGTCGCGGCCCAAAAAATAATTTCAGGGGGTGGCCGCTTCAGCAGACCGGCGTGGGCGTCGGGTGCGGGCCCCGCGAAACTCGGAAGGCTGCCATCAAGCCGATGCTGCCGAACAAGCCGCGTGGCGTTCCTCGGGTGTGGCCGTCGTATCCTCAATGGCATCTTCTGGGTCTTGCGCTCTGGAGCGCCTTGGCGTGATCTTCCCGAGTCACGCCCTAGATGATGCCGCTCTGCCTGAGCGCCGCAATCGACGCCTCGTCATACCCCAGCTCGGCCAGAACAGGATCCGTATGCTCGCCAAGCGTCGGCGGACGCGTCGCGATTGCGCCGGGGGTTTCCGACAGCCGGACCGCGGCGCGCGCAAGCGGCGCGGATTTTGGCAGGCCTGGATAATCGACATCCTGCATGAAGCCGGCGGCGCGAATATGCGGATGATCAAGCGCCTGTTGCGGGCTCAGGACCGGCCCGGCCGGAATCATCGCCTTTCCGAGCGTGTCGACAGCCTCCTGCGTGGTGCGCTCGGCACACCAGCGCGCCATCCGCTCGCTGATGACGGGGCCGTTGTCGCCGCGCTTGAGGTCGTCAGCAAAGCGCGGATCCGTCAACCAATGGCTCTCCTCACCCATCAATTTGGCCCAGCGAACGAACAGCGGATGACCCGTCACCTGGCACAGCACCCAGCCGTCCCTGGTCCGGTAGATGTCGGCGGGCGCCGCGGTCTGCCCGAGGTTGCCAGTTGGAACGCGATTGGCACTGATAACGGCCTGCTCGATCAACGTTGCGTTGGTGAAGGACAGCGCGGTGGCAAGCAAGGCGCCCTCGACGATCTGCCCGCGCCCGGATTTTCCACGCTCGATCAGCGCCGCCAGCGTCCCGAACGCACAGTGCAGCGCGGTACCGAAATCAACCCAGTTCACCGCGGCCCGGTAAGGCGGATCGCCGGCCCCGGTCATGTACACCGAACCCGACATGACCTGCCCGACACCGTCGAAGCCGACGCGGTCAGACCAGGGTCCCGGCCCGCCGAATGCAGTTGCCGTCGTCAGGATGATGTCGGGCTTGATCGCTTTCAATGATTCATAGTCGAGCTTCATTGCGCGCAAAGTCTGCGGCGGCAGATTGGCAATGACCACGTCCGAGGTCGCAACCAGCCGACGCATCACCTCCTGCCCTTCCGGTTTCATCGGATCGAGCGTGATGCACTTCTTGTTTCGGTTGATCTGCAGAAAAAGCGCGCCTTCACCGCCTTCGCCGACCGGCGCCACGAAGCGATCCTCACTGCCATCGCGCTTTTCGACGCGAATGACCTCAGCGCCGAACTCGGCCAGCAACGTCGCGCAATACGGCCCCGCGATATAGCGTCCGAAATCGAGAACGCGCACGCCTTCCAGAACGCCCCGCATCGACCTTTTTCCTTATGTTCCCGCCAGGATCAACCAACCCGCCAGCCGGTTGCTTCCACGACGGCCTGATAGAACTCGGCGGTGTAGGCCTGCTCTGGCGTCTTGCGCACGCGCTCGTCGAGGATGTGCGCGTCGTTGCCGACCAGGATGCGCCAGCGATCGGCCTTGACGCCGTCGAGGATGATCTTGGCGGCTTGCGCCGCCGTGGTCGGCGCCTCCTCGCGGAAGATGCGGTCGCGATCGAGCGCCATCTGCTGGATGTCGGCGTCGGACATCGTGGCAACGTCGACGCCGAGCCCCTTGAGGCGCTGCCGGGCCTGCGTGATTTCGTCGGCGCTCATGACGTCTGAGTCGGTGCCCAGCTGCACCTTGCGCGAGTTCGACACGATCGAGGTGCCGATATGGCCGGGCATCACCACCGAGCATTTGACATGCGGCGCATTGAGGCGGAGGTCGTTGATCAGCGCCTCGGTGAATCCCTTCACCGCGAACTTCGCCGACGCATAGGCGGTGTGCGACACGCCCATGCCGACAGAGGCCCAGAAGCCGTTGACGCTCGAGGTGTTGACGATATGCGCCTCGTCCGCCTTCACCAGCAGCGGCAGGAAGGTGCGGACGCCGAGATACACACCGCCCCAGCAGATGTTGAAGGTGCGCTCCCAGGCCTCGCGGGTGTTGGTGAACAGGCTGCCGCCGCCGCCGATGCCGGCATTGTTGAACAGGAGATGGATCTTGTCGGTCGCCTGCTGCTCGATCAGCTCGTCGCGGAAGCGCGTGTAGTGATCCTCGATCGAGACGTCGGCGACATGGGCCGTCACGCGCAGGCCCTGCGGCAACTTCTCGGTCTCGCAGAGCCGCCTGGTCTCGGCCATCGCCTCGTCAGAGACGTCGCACATCGCGACGTTGCAGCCCTCGGCGACCAGCTGTCGCGCCAGCTCGCGGCCCATCCCGGTGCCGCCTCCGGTGATCACGGCGATCTTTCCGGCAAAGTCCTTCATGGCGTTCTCATCCCTTGTTGTTTTTCGTTTGGCGGAATGCGGAGCGCCGTTCCGGCCGTTGCGTGACGCACTCTATAGAGCGCGCGTTCGCGCAGCAACGCCGCGGGGGTCGCGCACAGCCACTCACGCGTGTGTGAACCGATTGCACTGATATCAGGCATGCCACGGCGTAACGAAGCGCCACTTCGCGGCGAACAGACCAACATCACCCAACAGGATGGTCGCCATGAATACAATCAACAAACTCGTCGCCGCGGCGCTGATGACGCTCGCGGCAGGACTCTCGCAAGCCGCGCGCGCCGAGCAGCCGGCGCCGCCGAAGGCCCGCAATGTCGTGCTGGTGCACGGCGCCTATGCCGACGGATCAAGCTGGTCGGACGTGATCCCGCTGCTGCAGAAGGCCGGATTGCACGTCACCTCCGTGCAGAATCCCCTGACCTCATTTGCCGACGACGTCGACGCGACCAAACGCATCCTGGCGCTCCAGGATGGCCCGACTGTGCTGGTCGGTCATTCCTATGCCGGCATGGTCATCAGCGAAACCGGCAATGATCCGAAGGTCTCTTCGCTCGTGTACATCGCGGCGCGCGCGCCCGATGCCGGAGAGGATTATCCGGCGCTGGCCGCGAAATTTCCCGCGACACCGGCGAGCAAGGGCATCGTGCACCAGGGCGGCTTTGCGCAATTGAGCGAGGACGCCTTCATCCACAATTTCGCCGGCGACCTGCCGCGCGGCAAGGCGGAAGCGCTCTATGCCGTGCAGGGCCGTATCTCCGATACGCTGTTCGCGTCGAAGACCACGCAGGCGGCCTGGCACGACAAACCGTCGTTCTATGCGGTGTCGAAGAACGATGAGACCACCTCGCCCGATCTCGAGCGCTTCCTTGCCAAGCGGATGAACGCGACCACCGTCGAGCTCGACTCCAGCCACGTTTCGCTGATCTCGCACCCCAGAGAGATCGCCGACCTGATCCTGCAGGCGGCGGGCTATCCCGCCACCCACTGAATCGAACTGAAGACGATGGCGGCCGAGCTATTCGGCCGCCTCGGCATGCTTGCCGCCGAGCGCGCCAAGTCCTTCCAGCGCCTTCCTGATCGCAACCTGCTGCGTCGGTGACGCCTCCGGCATCGGCGCGCGCGGATATGTCGGCGGCAGGCCCTGCAGGGTCTGGGCGTAGCGTGTGCAGGCCGGCAGGTTGTCTGATATCACCGCGTTCCACAGCGTCAGCAGCTTCTTGTGCAGGTCGAGCGCCCTCACGTGATCGCCGGCCTTCACCGCATCCCACAGCTGAACGGAGGCATGCGGCGCAGCGGTGAGGATCGCGGCAATCGAGCCGTGGGCGCCGAGCGTGTAGGACGGATACATCAGCGCATCGACCGCGCTGTAGATCAACTTGTCCGGCGCCATCATCATGAGATCGGCGAACAGCTTGAGGTCGCCCGCACTCTGCTTGACGCCGACCACCAGCGGCACCTCGGTCATGATGCGGGTCAACAGCGCCGGCGACAGATAGGACCACGGCACCACATTGTAGATGATGATCGGCATGCCAGTCGCGTCGGCCATGCTGCGGAAATGCGCGACCATCGCATCCTCGTCCGGCTTGAACAGATAATGCACCGGCGTCACTTGCAGGGCAGCGACGCCCATGTCGCGCACGAGCTTGCCGCGCTTGATCGCATCGCGGGTGGAGTCGACGATGATGCCGGCGATCACGGGCACGCGGCCCTTCGCCGCCTCCACCGTCGCCGCCATCAGGTCGCGATACTCTTCGTGATCCAGCGTGTGCCCCTCGCCGGTCGAGCCGCCGGCCGCCATGCCGTGAGAGCCCGCGCCGATCAGCCAGTCGACCTGCGGCGCCACCAGCTTGAGATCGATCTCGCCGTCTTTGCGGAACGGCGTTGTCATCGGCGGTATCACGCCGGTCGGACGTATCGTCATGGCTATCCTCGCTGTTTCCTTCGCCGATGGCGATCCCACCGGTCGTCCCGGCTATTCCGTTGAGCCGGGTTGGCAGGAAGCCTAGCCAACGGGCCGGGAACGATCCAGCGCGGCGTTGCCGCGGGTGCAGCGCGAAAACACCTCCGCGACACATGACACAATCATGCAACCCTTGATTTCACGGGAACCCTGTGCGAAGTACGCGTGTGCCATCCTGCTGGGAGGAAACCATGCGAATGAAGTGGGCTGCTCTGGTTGTTGGTTTGACTGTTGCGATCGCGATGACGTCGGGCGCCGATGCGAAGACCAAGAAGAACGCCAGCGCCGTGCCGCCCGCGGGCCCCTCGATGTTCTCGCCTGTCCCGTCGAAAGTGGCGCGGTTTCAGAACCGATGCACCCACGAGAGCGATTGCCGGTTCTGCTGCACCAACTCCGTGACGCAGAACCGCAACTGCACCTTCGACGTTCAGTTCTGCGGCATGTAATCGACGGTTCGCCGATCAGGTCGTGCGAGGGGATCCCTGAGGATCGCCCGCTGACGGCGCTTGCGCGCGCCGCCCGCTCCTGCACGCGCGGAGGATCAGCTTGAGCAATCCGCGCCAGGACAGGTCGATCAGCACCTCGTGGTGGCGCAGCCCCTTGCCGCCTTTGACCAGGCCGAGATCCCGTATCAGGCAATAGTGCCCGCTGCTCATGCGAGCCCAGCGGCTGTTCTTGAAGCGCCCCATGGACGACGGAGAATGCATTGCCAGCCGATTCCGTCAAATCTTGACGGCGCCGAATCGGTATTTGCACGGCCTCTGCTCCCGTAAGCAAAAACCTCCGGCAGGGGCATTGCCGGAGGTTTTCGGAGGCGCAGCGTCGGTGAGATCGGTCGTTCGAATAGTTAGACGGAACCTATATAGCTTACTAACTCAGCTAAGTGAATTCATTTACGCCAGACTCTTTGCATGGCTCGTCTTCGTTCCCGCGCGTGGAATCCCTTCAGAAAAAAGCCCCGGCAGTGTCCCGCCGGGGCTGTTGTCGTCGCGTGACCGGAGCGATCGCGCTTACCAGTTGCGCTGGGCGCGCAGCAGCACGCTGACCGTGTCCTGATCCTTCAGCTCGTACACAGCGGCCGGCTTGGCGACGCCGGCGAGCGTCGCGGGCACGGCAGCGGTGCCGGAGAACTTCTGGTCGAGATGGGTGTAGGTCACGTCGGCCGAGAAGGTCAGGTTCTTCACCGGGGTCCAGCGGGTGATGACGCCCGCCTGCGCGATGTTGAAGTCCGGGTTGCAGGTCGAGCCCGCCGTCAAGAGACCCGTGGCCGCGATACCGGCGCAGATCAGAGCCGAACCGGTCGAGCCGTAATTGACCTGGGCATAGGCCCCATAGAGGCCCGTGCTCCAATAGGGATCCCAGTTGTGGGTGAAGCCGCCGCGGAAGCCCCAGGTCTTCACCGTCGATTGCGCCGTGCCCGTTGCGTAGACGGTATCGCCGACGCCGGCGAAGCCGATGCTCTGATAGGCACCCGGCACGTTGGTGCCGCCGAACATCGAGTAGGAGGTCGACGCCAGGGTCTGGAAGTTGTAGCGGCTGGCGCCGTCGGTGTAGACGCCCTGCAGGATCAGATTGTCGCCCGCACCGGTCGGGATGTTCTTGATCTGCAACGCGAGCTGCGCGGCCCAGCCCCATTTGTCGTCGGGATGGCCGGTGGTTTCCGTCGCGCCGTAATAGCCGACATGGTTGTCATGCGCGGCAAACGACGCCTGGAAGATGCCCCAGGCCTGATCGACACGCATCGACGCGACGAGGTCCGGCGCGCGCGAGCCGCCGAGGCCATTCGAGCCGTAGGCGCCGCCGAGCACGCCCGACGCGGTGATGCCCGAGGTGTTCCACGCGTTGGTGGTGTAGTAGGCCACCTGGTCCTGCGCCGACAGCGCCAGCGACACGCCGTTGCCGAGTTGCGCGGTGTAGGTGAACTGGTTCACGCCGGTGACGGTGCCGCCGCCGCCGACCAGGCCGTCGAAATTGTTGGCCGGGTAGTTGGTCCAGGGCGCGTCGAACTGCGACACCGATTTGCCCATCGTGAAGCCGGCGAACTGGATGAAGGCGTAGTAGACGCCGAGACCGCCGGCGTTCGGATTGCCGTCGGTGCCGTTGACCGAGCCGCCGGCGGGACCGACGTTGCCGGAGTACAGCGAGGCGCCGGTGCCGGAGCCGGTGCCGGTGTAGGAGCCGGTCGACCAGGTGAACACCGCATCGAAATAGGTACGGACCACGCCGTACTCGCTCGCGGTGCGGGTATCGATGTTGAAGTCTTCGCGGGAGCGCCACTGATAGTAGTTGCTGTACCTGTTGTCCGCACCGGCGACGCTCGAATACGCGCCGCTGTAGTTGCTGTTGGTCAGCAAGCCCACTTCGGCGCGCAGATAGCCGCCGAGCTTGATGCAGGTGTCGGTGCCGGGGATGTAGTAGAAGCCCGGTCCGTACAGCGAGCAGACCTTCACGTATTCGACCGCCTTGGCCTTGACGGGAAGATCGGCCGCCTGGGCCCCGCCGAGCGCGACCAGGGTCGCTGCCGAGCCGAGCACGAGGCTCTTCACCAATTTCATATTAAACCTCCAAAGTTGCCCATCCGCGGTGGCTCGAGCTTTCGTCGCCCGACAGGCCGCCGCTCATCGCAAAAACCGCCTTGGCCGCCTCGCCCCTTGAATGCGCCCCCACGAGCCGAGGGAGCGAAGCGAACCGTTGCAACGGGACGAACGGGACTCTTCCCGCCGTCGCGGCACAATATGCATGCCTGAGTTCCCTAAGAAAAATAGTTTATCAACTCAGCTAATTGAATCCGGATCAACTGTGTCCGCGCGGCAACGAATGCGCCTCGCTCCGGGAATATTTGTCACCCAGGCGTCATCCAGGGAGTGCTCCGCCCTTGCGTTGGGGCGGCCCACATGTGAACAATCCGGCTCTCCGCAAGGGGCGGCAAGAATCAAATCAGCGTGAAGCTGGGACCACGAGGACGACAGCTGTGCGAGCGATGAAAAAGGAAGCCCCGCGCTCACGCGGCGTCGAGAGCCTCGACATCATCAAGCGCTTCACGCTGGAGATCTCGGCGATCAACCGCCACCTCGAAGAGGTGCGCCAGCTCTGGGGCAAGGCGCTCGGCATCACCGGCCCGCAATGGATGATCCTGATCGCGGTCTCCGACCTCGACAAGGGCGACGGCGTGCCGGTCAACGTCGTCTCAAAGCTGCTGCATGTCGACGCCTCCTTCGTCACCACGCAATCCAAACTGCTCGCGCAGAAAGATCTCTTGCGCCGCACCCCCTCCTCGACCGACGCCCGCGTGGTGCAGATGTCGCTGACAGAGAAGACGCGGAAGCATCTCTTGAGCCTCGCCGACCAGCACAAGGCGTTCCGCCAGTTCGTGTTCGACGAGTTCAAGGAAAAGGAATTGACCGAATTCACGTCCAAGCTCGCCACCCTGAACAACCGCCTCGAGAAGGCGTGCGTGAAGGTGGCGTTGGATTTCGAGATGTGAGCCTAACTCGGCGTGAGACCGTGCCGGCGCTGATAACGCTTCATGTACCTGGAATGGCTGCAGTCACCAGCGATGCAGCCGGGCCCGCAGCGGGAGATATCGGCCAGCCGCACAACGTGCGCGGCGTTGGCGCACACCTCGATCTGATGCTCTCGGTCGCCATCACGCTAAGGATGGCGCAGGACTGACGGTGATCAGCAGTGAGTTGCAGCTTTGAATCAAGCAGCAACCTTTTGCGATTCCCGCTGAAGCGAATCGACCTCTAGAAAGGCCGCGCGAGCTGCATCAGCCGCAACATGCGGTTTAATTGATGTCAGGAGTCCAGCTCGCTGCTCCAAAGAAAGATGCACTCCATGCTTCTCATTCACGTAGACGGCAGTCGCCAGCCTCTCCAACTCGCCGACTCCCTTCCGTCCAACTTTCCCAGCGATAAAATCAAGCCTTCTGGAAAGATGACCATCGACAGCAACCGGACGAGCGAAAACCGCTGCATCGTCGGACAATTCCAAGGACGGGCCGTACGGGGGCCTAGAACGCACATAGACGAATTCATCCGCGATTAAGCCCTGCAGATGCTCTGAAAGCTGAAACGAATAAGGGCCGTGCTTATACAGAATGAACTTGAAGTGGGAGGGAACTCCCAAAAGCTCCTGACAAAGGAATAGAGTCTTCTGGACGTGCGTCTCCCCACACCAGCTCCCGTTGGCCTTGAGAGCCTTCATCACATACAAAACGATTGATGTCTGATTTAGAGCGCTCATGACGCAACTTCCTTTACGGGCGTGATTATCTTTTCCCGATTCGCCTTTAGGAAACTAGTGGCCCTAGTCAGAATCGTTCGATCGCACAGAATCAGATCAAACGTTGCTGAGGGTATCTTTTGGAGAGTTTCGGACAGGTTAATGGAAGATTCGATTCGGTTATCCGCGCGCAATACGGGGAAACCTAAACTGGCTGCTCGCGGAGTATAGCTGTCTCGCCGGATGCAGTCGGCTCCAAATTCGCGAACCAACTCATCAAACAGCAAATCCGTAGCAGCCCTATTGACCTTTTGGTCCGAAGGGGTGCGCTCGTAAAGCATCTTGAAGTGTTGGCGATCCACAAATCGCCGTGCATGGATGTGCCCCTTCTGTGAGGCGTCCCGCGCAGCGGATAGAAGCGCCGCCATTACTTCGTTATCGGTGAGCTTCAGGTGCTCTTGGATGTCCGTTGGGAATTTTCCCGCAAGCCAATCCTTCAGAAAATCCTTGAGATGAATATCGTACGCTCGTCGGACCCGGTGAAAATAAACCTGCTTGTACATGAAGTACCGTGCAAGCGACATTGCTTCCGCAGCTTCCAATCCTCCAGACTCGATGCCCAGCCACGGCTCAATCGAATCTCCCTCCTGATCACTCAGAGGTAGGATGCGAAGCGTCTGTAGGAGGCGATGATGATCGAAACGGCCATACACGACACCAGCGTGATAAGCATCACGCAGTAGATAGTCGATTCGATCAACTCCGAACGCGTCTCCAACGATGATTTCTGAAAGGAGCGTCTCCCAAACAGAGAAACTTACATCTGGAGCAAACTCTGAAAGTTTCTTCTGTCCAATCGCAATCTTCGCGACGTGATCTGGATTTATAGGAGGGACAGAGTTGAGAAATATAGCTCGCATTTCGTCCGAGTTGATGAGGGCGAAGCTCAACCGCTCATGATTCCAGCCCTCGGGAAGCAACTCGTGCTCTGCCGCATGCGAAAACGGCAGATGACCAATATCATGACACAGGGCGGCAAGCCGTACGACACGACGCCAATATCCGAGCTGATGAGCCCCCGGCATCTCCGGCCTGATCAAATGGTGCACGTTTTCCGGCGCCATCACGACGTCGAAAACTTGGCCAGCCAAGTGCATCACACCCAACGAATGCTCGAATCTCCGATGGGTCGCCCCAGAGAACACGAGATACGATGCTGCAAGCTGGTGGACATACCTCAGCCGCTGAAACGGTCGTGAGTCCACCACGCGCCGTTCATCGCTGTCCAGCGTGACGAAGACGTGGATTGGATCTCGAAATTCGTGGTTGTGCTTCACGCGCTCTTTCCCGCGCTCTTCCTTAGCAACACGCAATCGCTCCAAGAATCGCAACGACCCGCCAAATCACAGAAATCTGGATTTGTGCACAGCTTAGAACAAAATAAGAACAAGGCAAGGTACAACTGACATTGTCAGGGAAGTGCGCCCCGAACAGGCATCTGCCGTTACCATGAGGAAATCCGGATGGCCTGAAATCCGGCCAAGTAATGGTCGGAGCGAGAGGATTTGAACCTCCGACCCCTAGTCTCCCAGACTAGTGCGCTAACCGGGCTGCGCCACGCTCCGATGCCGTTCCATTAGCGGTGATCCGGCTGGCGCGCAAGGCGCGAGAACGGACCTTTCCGGGGCATTTCGAGGCCGGTTCCTTAACCCGCCCCGGCCGCCCCCAAGGCTGATTCCTCCTTCGGCGCTTGTGGCACTCTTCGCGACGCCTGGTGTGCGGCCCGGCAGTAGGGCTACGGCAGACCACGGCTCCCGCCGGTTGACTTAGATCAACGCACCCGTCCGGCGCAGGGTGCGCAGTGGATGAACTCGGCTCACGGGAAAGCTGGCGCGGCCATGATCAAGTCTCCTCGGAAATCGGCCCTGTGTGGCCTGCTCAGCCTGCTGTTTTGGGCCGTGACGGCACTCCCGTCGCAAGCGGACACGGGCATGCTCCGTGTGGTCGTCGGCAAAGCGGGTCTGGTCGGCGCGATCGGCAGCGGCGAAGGCATCCTGACATTTCATGGCAAGCACTACGGCTTCATCGTCGCAGGTGCGAGCATCGGTGCGACCCTCGGCTTTTCCGCAAACGTACTGCGCGGTTCCGCGGCCAACATCAGCAATCCAGCCGACCTCGCGGGGACCTACAGCGGCAGCGGCGGCGGAGCTGCGGTCGTGGCAGGCGTCTCGGCCGTGAAGCTGCGCAATGAGAAGGGCGTCGTGCTTGAGCTGCGAGGCGTCAAACTGGGCGCCGAGGCGTCCGCCAATCTGCCCCTGATCACCATCACGATGAAGTAGCGTCGGCCAACCACGGCGGCGTCGCCCGTACTGCCGGGCCGGCGCTCTCAGGCCGCCCCGTCCTGCGGCGGGTCCTTCATCGCGGCATCCAGCATCTGGCGGGCCGCCATCAGGTCCTTCAGCACCCGTTCGAGGCGCTCGCGATCGGCGGCGGCGACGCCCGCCGGGGCGCGCACCGGCGGGGCCACGGCAGGCGCCGGCTCGCGCTCGCGGGCCGAGGGCTGGGCGCGGGCCTTGAAGGTCGAGAGAATCGCGTCCTTGTCGACATCGACGAAGCGGTAGTCGATCTCGGTCTCGCTGTTGTCGTAGTCGACCTCATCGGACTCGTCGGGCCCGTGCAACTCGGCGGCATCGTCATCCGGCTCATTCAGGCTGGCGCCGATCGCCTCCTCCACCGCGCCGAACGAGACCGCCGAGTTCTCCTCCGCGATGTTCTGCACCGACTTGATGCCGTGTTCTTTCAGGATCCGCTGCACGCCGCGGATGGTGTAGCCCTCGCCGTACAGCAGCCGGCGGATGCCCTTCAACAGGTCGACGTCGTCGGGGCGGTAGTAGCGGCGGCCGCCGCTGCGCTTCATCGGCTTGATCTGGGCGAAGCGGGTCTCCCAGAACCTCAGCACATGCTGGGGAATGTCGAGCTCTTCAGCGACTTCGCTGATGGTACGGAACGCATCCGGCGCCTTGTCCAAACGCCCGCTCCTCTTTCAATGCATGATCCGCCAGAACCGGGATCATCACGACATTAGATCATGATGCGATTCGCAGGAATCGCATCCCACGATCGAATGGGTCAGTCGTCCTTGGCGGCCTCGCCGTTGGTCGGCGTATGACCGTTGATCCGCTGCTTCAGGATCGCCGACGGCTTGAACACCATGACCCGCCGCGGCGAGATCGGCACCTCGGTGCCGGTCTTCGGATTGCGTCCGATCCGCTGACCCTTCTTGCGCACCATGAAGGAGCCGAAGGACGACAGCTTCACCGTCTCGCCTTTTTCCAGGCAATCCGTGATCTCCTTCAGCACGAGCTCGACGAAAGCCGACGACTCCGTCCGCGACAGGCCTACCTTCTGGTAGACCGCCTCGCACAGATCGACTCGTGTGACTGTTTTTCCGGTTCCAATGGTCATCGCCTGCCCCGCACTCTCGGCGAACAATTTGTTGACTGAAATTAAAAGCTTAGCGCCAAATGGTCAACAGCGACCATCATGCAGTCGCATGAAAGAAATCGGCTAACTACCTGTACTTTTAATCGACTCGTTTACCAGCGCACGAGCGCCGAGCCCCAGGTGAAGCCGCCGCCCATCGCTTCCAGCAGCAGCAAATCGCCCTTCTTCACCCGTCCGTCCTTCACGGCGACCGACAGCGCCAGCGGGATCGAGGCGGCGGAGGTATTGCCGTGCTTGTCGACGGTCAGCACCACCTTCTGCGGCGCAATATGCAGCTTGTGCGCGGACGCGTCGATGATTCGCTTGTTGGCCTGGTGCGGGATGAACCAGTCGATGTCCTCGGCGGTGATGCCGGTGGCATTGAAGGCGTCGACGATCACGTCGGTGATCATGCCGACCGCGTGCTTGAAGACCTCTTTGCCTTCCATCCGCAGGTGGCCGACCGTCCTGGTCGAGCCGGGACCGCCGTCGACGAACAGCTTTGCCTTGTGGCGGCCGTCCGAGCGCAGATGCGTGGTCAGCACGCCGCTGTCGGAGGTCTTGCCGGGCTGCGTCTGCGCTTCGAGGACGATAGCGCCGGCGCCGTCACCGAACAGCACGCAGGTGCCGCGGTCGTTCCAGTCGAGGATGCGCGAGAAGGTCTCGGCGCCGATCACCAGCGCGCGCTTGTAGGCGCCGGTGCGCAGGAAATTGTCGGCGGTGGCGAGCGCGAACACGAAGCCGGAGCAGACCGCCTGCAGGTCGAACGCCGCGCCGTGGTTGATGCCGAGCCCGTGCTGGACCGCGACCGCGGTCGCCGGGAACGTGTTGTCGGGCGTCGAGGTCGCCAGCACGATCAGGTCGATCGCCTGCGGATCGAGCCTGGCATGCGCCAGCGCTGCGCGCGCCGCCTTGATCGCCAGATGCGAGGTGAACTCGTCGTCATCGGCGATGTGACGCTCGCGAATGCCCGTGCGCTGCACGATCCACTCGTCCGACGTGTCGATGCGGGCCGCCAGTTCAGCATTGGTCACCACACGCTCCGGCAGATAGGAGCTGCAGCCGAGCACGACCGATCGTATCGCAGTCACGAGACAGCCTCCTGCGCGGTCGGCGCCTGCACCAGTGCGCTGCCGTCGCGATGTAGCATCTGATTGATCTTGGTGAGGAGATCGTTGCGGGCCATGTCATAGCCAACATCGACCGCGTAGGCAAAGCCTTCCGCGTTGGTGCCGCCGTGGCTCTTGACCACGACGCCCTTCAGGCCGAGCAGCACGGCGCCGTTCGATTTGTTGGGATCGAGCTTGTCGCGCAGCTTCCGGAACGCGCCGCGGGCAAAGAGATAGCCGATGCGGGCGAGCCAGCTCGAGGTGATGGCCTCGCGCAGGAAGGCGAACATCTGGCGCGCGGTTCCCTCGGCGGCCTTCAGCGCAACGTTGCCGGTGAAGCCCTCCGAAACGATCACGTCGGCTCGGCCCTCGCCGATGCCGTTGCCCTCGACGAAGCCGATATAGTGGAGCTGCGGCGAGTTCATCGCGCGCAGCAGTTCCGCCGCCTCGCGAATCTCCTCGTGGCCCTTGACCTCCTCCTCCCCGATGTTGAGGAGACCGACGGTCGGCCGTGGCAGGTTGAACAGAACGCTCGCCATTGCGCTGCCCATCACCGCCAGCGCAACCAGATGCTGGGCGTCACCGCCGATCGAGGCGCCGAGGTCGAGCACGACCGAATCGCCGCGCAAGGTCGGCCACACCGCCGCCAGCGCAGGACGGTCGATGCCCGGCAGCGTCCGCAGATTGAGACGCCCCATCGCCATCAGCGCGCCGGTGTTGCCGGCGGAGACCGCTACATCGGCCTCGCCTTTCTTCACGGCGTCGATCGCCAACCACATCGAGGAGGTCTTGCGGCCGCGCCGCAGCGCCTGGCTCGGCTTGTCGTCGCCGCTGACGGCAACGTCGGTATGGATGATCTTCGAGACTTTCTGCAGCGCCGGATGCTTCGCAAGCTCCGGCTCGATCTTGGCCTGGTCGCCGAATATCAGGAATTCGCTGTTGGAGTGACGGCTCAACGAGATCGCAGCGCCCGGAATGACGACCGATGCGCCGTCATCGCCACCCATGGCGTCAAGCGCGATTCGAACCTTTTGAGGCATGAACGTCCCGGAAACCTGCATCTCTTGCGGCCCGTCATCTGCTCTGGGCCGCGCTTTGAACGCCGCCGCTTTCAACGGCGCGCGGCGAAGCGCAAACAGGCGCCCCGGCCGGGCCGCGACAATACCGTGTCCTTGCTCCGACACAACTCTCTTGGCCGTCATTGCCGCCAACGATCGTAGTAAAGGCGACTTACAGCCAAATCTAGAAACAAAACCATATGTTTCAATGGCTTAAATCAACATCTTCGACCGCCGCCCCACCCAATTCAGGCGTGACGCCAAGCCGTTCATCCACCCCAGGATCTTCTTAATCGGCTTTCGGCTTGCCAACAGACTTCCCCTTGGGCCTCCGCTTGCTCGGCTTCTGCTGCAGCACTTTGAGGGCGGCAAAAGGATGATCCTCCGGGTCGGGCGCCTCGACGGCCTGCTCGAACACGGCATCCGGCTTGCGCGGATAGGGATCGATGCCGAGAAACAGTGCGTCGGTGGCGACCCGGCCGAGATCGATGAAGCCACCCTCGATCGGCTCCGGCGGATCCGGCGTGTTCTCGTCGCCCTCCTCGGCATCGTCGACGAGATCGGCCATCTCTGGAATCTGCTCCGGCGGCGCGAACACCAGATCGACCTCCTCGTCGACCTCGCTCTCGATCGGATCGAGCGTCACCACGCAGGTCTGGCCGATCCGCGCGCGCACCCGCCCGGTGACGGTGACCCGCCCGTCCCGCCGCGGCACGACGTCGAAAGAGGCGCGGGCGGAGAGCACCTCGCGGAGTTCGGCGACCTCAGCCATCGCCTGGCGGATACCGGCGTCGGCCTCTATCTCGCGATGCAGCCCGGTCTCCGGGATTTGCCCCACATTGATCAGCACGCGCCAGGGATCGCGGGCCTGCTCGGGGCGGTCATGCGTGCCCTTGCTCATGCCACTGCTCCCGCGACATCAGGTGACGGAAACGCCCACGCCCCACTCAGCAGCGCCGCGGCATCGACGCGGTCGAGCTCGCCCATCACTCGCTTGGCATAGGCCGCAAGCTTGCGCGCCGCTTCGATGTGCTCGCCATGGAGGATGTTCTTCGAGAAGGCCTGCGCCAGCGCCTCGTCGCTGTCGGTCAGCGCCAGGTCGTAAGCCGCGGTGCGGCCATAGAAGGCCTCGCCGAACGCCTTCATCCGCTTCGGCACCGTCTGGTCGCCGACACCCATCTCGCGCAGATTGTCGTCCATGTCGGTGCAGAAATGATCGAATAGCGCCTGCGATAGGTCCGAACCGGCCTCAACTGTTCTCAGCCGCCGCAGCACCAGCCACAGATGCATCAGAAGCAGGTCGAATCGGCCGTTAACCGTGTCCGGGACGGCCAAGCCTCGGTAAAACAACGGTTCTCGTGCCTGCGTCACGATCATGCCATAGATGGTCTCAATGGTGCCGCTCGGGGCTATCCGGGGTTTCCTGAAGTGATTGAACGGCCAAAGCATGCTGGGTTCCGCGCGCGAGCCGGGGGGCCCTTGTTGGGTCGCCTTGCGGCGGCTCACCTGTATTGCAATCGATTGAGCTGCCCGGTACGTCAACGCCTCGCGCGATGCAAGGGGACGGATTAGTTCCGCCAATGACCTTATCTATCCAAAGACAGCCTCGCGTGGCCACACGCGGCTTCGTTTCGCGCTTCCGCGCCGCCGCGGTGATTGCGCTGACCTGCGCCGTGCTCGGCGCCTGCACCGGCGAGCAATTCCAGAAGGGCTACATCCTGCCGCAGGGCGCGCTGGAGCAGATTCCGATCGGCGCCAGCCAGGACCAGGTGCTGATCGTGATGGGCACGCCCTCCACCGTCGCGACGCTGGACGGCGAGGTGTTCTATTACATCTCACAGCGCTCCGAGCGCCCGATCGCCTTCATGAACCAGAAGGTCGTCGACCAGCGCGTGATCGCGATCTATTTCGACAAGAACCGGCAGGTGCGGCGTCTGGCCAATTACGGCCTGCAGGACGGCAAGATCTTCGACTTCATCAGCCGCACCACGCCGACCTCGGGTCAGGAGATGTCCTACCTGACGCCGCTGTTCAAGCTGCTCAGCTTCAACTAGGCATCGCCGCAAACGCTTCCACATCAGGCACTTTGTGTGATCACCGTCACATACCGACGAGAGCGGTGATGCCAAATGTGGTCGCATCGGCGTCGGATGATCGCGCCGACTCAAGGAGGCATGCGATGACTGATGCAATCAATGCGACGAGCGACGTTCTGGGTGAGCGCGAGCTCGATGCGGTGTCTGGTGGCTTGTTGAGTCTCCCTTTGGCGGCATACACAGTGCGGCCCGCCAGCAATGGCGAAGGCGCATCGGGCGGTCAAAGCGACCCGGCCCAAATGTTTCAACAGATCTTGCAGCAATTGACCCAAGGGCAAGGGTAAGCGCACCGGGTGCAGGCCGACGCAGCGGGTCAGAACTCGCGCGTCAGCGATGCGTGCGCCCTCATCGTGCGGCGCTCTCGCGTCCCGGGCACACTGCGGCGGGACGTGCCGCAGTGCTGAACGGGGACCGACCTCCCCGATAGACCCGGAACAGCAGCGCACCGCGCCGCCAAGCGCGGCACGCTGCGCAGCATCTGGGGAACGTAGACGAACGGCTGACGCGCTGCGCCAAGTCGCCGCTTGCCCGAGGGGCAAGCGCTCCCCTACGCTCGCCTGCAAAAGAAGGCTTGAGCTGGGGAGTAAGCACATGACAAGCAAACGATTTTCCCGCCGCACGGTATTGGCAGGCGCAGCCGGCATCACGGCTGCTGCGATCGTGCCGCGCGCCAGCCTCGGCGCCGGCGACTGGCGGCCGACCGAGACGGTGCGGCTCATCGTGCCGGCCGCCGCCGGCGGCTCGACCGACGTGATGGGACGCCTGCTCGCGGCGCATCTGCAGCCGATCTGGGGCCAGTCGGTGGTGGTCGAAAATCGTTCGGGCGCCGGCGGCACCATCGGCACGTCGGAAGTCGTGCGCGCCAAGGGCGACGGCCACACCATCCTGATTGGCAACCCGGGGCCGAACGCGATCGCCTACAGCATCTTCAGGAATCTCACCTACAAGGCGGATCAGCTGCAGCCGGTCAGCAACATGATCCGGATTCCCAACATCGTCTCGGCGCATCCGGCGACCGGCATCAAGTCGATCCCCGAGCTGATCGACTATCTGAAGAAGAACCCGGACAAGCTCACCTACGGCTCGTCCGGCACCGGGCAGAGCCCTCACCTCACCGGCGCCTGGTTCCTGCAGCTCACCGGATTGAAGATGACCCATGTGCCGTTCCGCGGCGCCGGCCCCGCATTGCAGGCCGGCCTTGCCGGCGACATCCAGATCCTGTTCGACAACCTCTATCCCTCCCTGCCGCAGGTGCAGGACGGCAAGCTCAACGGCCTCTGCGTCACCACACAAGAGCGCAGCGATTCCGCGCCCAACCTGCCGACCATGCGCGAGAGCGCAGCCGAGCTCGCCAAGTTCGACGTCTCCTCCTGGTTCGGCGTGTTCCTGCCGAAGACCGCGCCGGCGCCCGTTCTCGACGAGCTCAACAAGCAAGTGAAGGCGATGCTCGAGCGCGACGACGTCAAGAAGAACGTCGCCGGCATGGGCGCCCGCGCCGACTACGGTACACCGCAGCAGTTTTCCGAGTTCGTGGACGCGGAGACCAAGAAGTTCGCCGCGATCATCGAGAAGGAAGGGCTGCAGATGGAGGTGAAGTAAGCCTCCATTCAAGGGCGCGACCGGTGGACAGAAGGTACCAGCCATTGCTACCCTCAACCGATAATTTGAAGAAATAATCGGGGACTGGGGGCTATGGCTGAAGGGTTTGAGGCGGTTGTCGCCCTCTACGTCAAGATGCGGAATTACACCGCGCTGGAGCAGCAAAAAGAACACCGTGTGCGACTGCTCGACCAGCTTGCGAAGCAGCCTGCCTACACGGTGACGCGGAAGTCCATCCAGCAGGACATCGACATTCTCGATCGGGCGCTCGCGGAACGGCTCAAGCGGTCGAACCTGATGTGCCACGTCGACGTCTTCACCGACCAGCGGGTTTCCGGTTGGATCTACTACAAGGACATTCCGGAGACCCCCGTCGTCCTCGACATCTTGCTGGACGCGACGCATCTTGCCTCCGTCACGGCGGACGCCTCTCGGGGGGATGTGCTCAAGGCCGGTTTCGCAACCGGGAAATGTGGCTTCTCGTTCAAATTTCCGGACGATGTCACCTCTCGCGGCGCGATGATGATGTCTGTTCGCACCGCCACGGGCAAAACCATCGGCCTGCGCAAGATTGGACAGAGCTGATCGACGACGTCGCCCGATGCGATGACGATTCAGCCTGATCTCATCGCGCTTCAGGACGACTTGTTGATCTTCTTGAGCTTGGCATCGGTGGCTTCGATCGCCAAAGCCAGCTCGAGGATGGCCTTGGACAACAACTCGGCGGCCTCCTTCTGGTCCTGCGACTTGGAAGCGCGGAGAGCATAATTCCGGGCGGATGAAAGCGACATGATCGATCTCCGTGCTGGTTCTCGGATGCGGAGCAAACGAGGTCGATGCCAGGCAAAAACCCCGCGGCTCGCACCGCGGGGCTCTCCATTTGACGAGTTTCGCTCGGTGCGCAAGCAACAACTGCGCAACGATGGTCAGTGATCTCCGTGACGCCCTACCCCGTCGTCACCCCATCGATCGGGCTGATGTCGCCGACGAAGCGCAGCAAGTCGCTCATCAGGAAGGTGCCCGGCGTCTTCGCCGGCAGGGTCGGCTTCCAGCTGGGATCGCTGAGGAACGACTGGGTGTCGCCGGCGACAAGGCCGATGAAGACTTCGGCCACGATGCGCGCGCCGACCGGGCCAAGCCGCAGCCCGCCGCTCTTCACCTGCGCCTCTTTCAGGATGTAGTACCAGAGCGGCGTCTTCTGATCCAAACCCTCGGCCGCGGCCACCGCGCCGTCAGGCCCGGTCCCGATCTCCGCCGGCGTCAGTGCGGTGATGCCCATCACGCGCGCCACGTCCTGCCCCGACGGCAGGCCGAGATGCACGCCGCGCCTGAGGTTGCGGTCCGGCAGGCTGCCGCCGCCGCCCGGCAGATCATGCAGCTGCGCGACGAGCAGCGGATCGATCTTGCGCGAATGGTTGAACAGGAACAGCGGCGTCGGCGCCACCGGCGGATCGAACTCGTAGAAGCGGCTCCAGTCGATGATCCAGTCGGTCGGCAGCGTCGCGACATTCGGCGGCAGGCCGGGCAGTGACGGCAAGGTGGCCGCGTCCTGCCCCATGATCAGGCCGGACAGGCCGGAGAACGCGAATTCGAGCTTCAGCGACGCCGAGGTGAATCCGCCCGGCGTGAAGACATGGTTGTGACTGTAGAACTCGCGCACCATGCTGTGGCCGAGCCGATAGGCGGCGGCCGAGAACTCGACCGGCATGTAGGGCACCTTCTGGAAGCGATAGAACTTCCGCCCTTCATGCAGGATCTTCTTGACGATGCCGGTCTCGGTGAGGCGCTCGACGAAGTCGTGCAGCACCATCCATTGATAGTGCCAGGTGACCTGCTTGCGCGCTTCCGAGAACAGCTTGTCGGTGGGCGGCGGAGTGGGGCCGGCACTGAGCCGATCCACCACCTTGTTGTGGAACTTGAGGAATGCGAGGTGGGTCTGCGCGACCAGCAGGTTCTCGTCATTGCGGTGATCGCCGATCAGCGCCCGCCCTTGCGAATTGCGCGGCAGGTCGTTGGGGAAATCACCCGCCGCCCGCGGCGTCGCCGCGGTCTTGCCGAGCAGGAATTTCGCGCCGGGCTGGGTGGGATTGCCGGGATCGCGCGCGTAGAGCTGCGGGCTGCCGTCGGGGCCGAGCCCATAGATGCTGTCGAGGTCGAGCCGCGGCGTGCGGAAGTTCTGCGTGGCGTGCGGATCCTCCTGCTTCTCCGCGATCGAGGTCAGGTCGAGCGTAATGTCGTGATCGACGAACTGGCCGAGATAGGTGAAGCCGGAGGGAATGTTGGGATTGTCGCCGCCCGGGCTGTTGGGCTGGGCGTCGCGCATCGCGTCTGCGAGCTTGCGCAGCTTGTCGTCGGCGACGTTGAGCGCCGGCAGATCGAACATGCGGCCGAACAGGCCGGGGTCGGCATTGTCCTTGAAGGGCCTGAGACCGGCTTTGGTCGGGTGGCGCCCTGCTCTGCCGTGCCTTGGGTTGGTATTCGCAACTTGCGTCATGCTTACCTCCATGGGGCGAAGTGATCCACGCTGATCACGCCCGGAGGTAAATTTTATCGGAGACACAATCTGTAATTGATTTCACAGTTGGCCGCGGCATATCGACTGCTGCGACATATCGACAGCGCTGGGACGCATCAAACGTGGAGGTGGGCTGCGGAATGTCTCTTGACTTAGAGTGCGCTCGAACTCGTAACTTCCCGTGCGTCGTGACGAGAGACACGCGGGCATGAAGATCGGCGAACTGGCAAGGCGTTCGGGGCTGACAACCCATACGATCCGCTACTACGAGCGGATTGGGCTGTTGCCCTACGCGGACAGGGACCGATCCAGCCGACGCGATTACGATGCCTCGATCCTGCTCTGGATCGAGTTTCTCGGTCGTTTGAAGACGACCGGCATGCCGATCCGGGAAATGCTCCAATACGCGGAGCTTCGCGAGCGAGGCAGCGACACGGAGCCCGCGCGGCGCGCACTGCTGGAACGGCATCGCGAACGCGTGCGTACCCGTGTCGACGAACTGAACGCTTGTCTCCTCGTCCTCGACACCAAGATCGGCGGTTATGCCGAAGTGGAACAGAGGATGAAAGACTATGATGCAGCACTTCCCCAGCGCCGGCGAAAGCCGGTTGGAGCGCGGTCACCGCGCGCTCGGTGAAATCGATGGACAGGCCGGCCACAAGGTCGTGGCCGCGCTCGCCGATATTGCCCCCGACTTCGCCACCTACATCTTTGAGTTTCCATTTGGCGACATCTATTCACGGCCGGGACTCGACCTGCGTTCGCGCGAAATCGCGACGATTGCAGCGCTTGCTGCCATGGGAAACGCCGCGCCTCAACTCAAGGTCCATATCGAGGCCGGTCTGAATGTCGGGCTCACCCGCGACGAGATCGTTGAGATCCTGATCCAGATGGCCGTCTATGCCGGGTTCCCGGCCGCGCTCAACGGACTGTTTGCCGCGAAGGAGGTGTTCGCACAGGTGGCTGGGCATGGACCGGCAGCCAAGACATGAGCCTTCGGGCGCTGCAGTCGCGCGGCCGACGCAGAGCGGCGGCGCCCGCGCAGCAGACGACCCGCCAAAAGAAGAACCCCGCGGCGAGGCCGCGGGGCTTTCACTGTGAATGCTAGACTGCTCAGTGCGCGAGGATCGCGAGCAAGAGCAGCGCCACGATGTTGGTGATCTTGATCATCGGGTTCACCGCCGGGCCCGCCGTGTCCTTGTAGGGATCGCCGACGGTGTCGCCGGTCACCGCGGACTTGTGGGCATCACTGCCCTTGCCGCCGTAGTGGCCGTCCTCGATGTACTTCTTGGCGTTGTCCCAGGCGCCGCCGCCCGAGGTCATCGAGATCGCGACGAAGAGACCGGTGACGATCACGCCGAGCAGCATGGCGCCGACCGCGGAGAATGCCGCCGACTTGCCGGCCGCACCGCCGCCCGCGATCGCGTAGATCAGGAAGTAGACCACGATCGGAGACAGCACCGGCAGCAGCGAGGGGATGATCATTTCCTTGATCGCCGCGCGGGTCAGCAGGTCGACCGCCTTGCCGTAATCCGGCTTGTCGGTGCCCTGCATGATGCCCGGCTTCTCGCGGAACTGGCGACGCACCTCCTCGACGATCGCGCCGGCCGCACGGCCAACGGCCGTCATGCCCATCGCGCCGAACAGATACGGCAGCAGGCCGCCGAACAGGAGGCCCACAACCACGTAGGGGTTGTTGAGCGAGAAGTCCGGATTGACGCCCTTGAAGTAGGCGTGGTTGGCGGAGTCGGCGATGAAGAATTTGAGGTCCTGGTTATAGGCCGCAAACAGCACCAGCGCGCCGAGACCGGCGGAGCCGATCGCGTAGCCCTTGGTCACCGCCTTGGTGGTGTTGCCGACCGCGTCGAGCGCGTCGGTCGACTTGCGCACTTCCTTCGGCAAGCCGGCCATTTCGGCGATGCCGCCGGCGTTGTCGGTCACCGGACCGAAGGCGTCGAGCGCGACGATCATGCCGGCCAGCGCCAGCATGGTGGCGGTCGCGATCGCGATGCCGAACAGGCCGGCCAGGCTGTAGGTGACGAGGATGCCGGCGATGATCACAATCGCGGGCATCGCGGTTGCTTCCATCGAGACCGCGAGGCCCTGGATCACGTTGGTGCCGTGACCGGTGACCGAGGCCGAGGCAATCGACTTCACCGGGCGATAGTCGGTGCCGGTGTAGTATTCGGTGATCCAGATGATCAGGCCGGTAACGACGAGGCCGACCACGCCGCACTCGAACAGCGCCATGCCGGTGTACTCGACGCCGGCGAGCTTGCCGAAACCGACCAGCCAGTTGATGGCGGCGGCGACGCCGAACAGCGACAGCACGCCGGTGGCGATCAGGCCCTTGTACAGCGCGCCCATGATGGACTGGCTGGCGCCGAGTTTGACGAAGAACGTGCCGATGATCGAGGTGATGATGCAGATGCCGCCGATCGCGAGCGGCAGGATCATCATGTTCTCCAGGATCGGCGTCTTGGCGAAGAAGATCGCGGCCAGCACCATGGTGGCAACCGCGGTCACCGCATAGGTCTCGAACAGGTCGGCCGCCATGCCGGCGCAGTCGCCGACGTTGTCACCGACGTTGTCGGCGATGGTGGCAGGATTCCGCGGATCGTCCTCGGGGATGCCGGCCTCGACCTTGCCGACGAGGTCGCCGCCGACGTCAGCACCCTTGGTGAAGATGCCGCCGCCGAGACGGGCGAAGATCGAGATCAGCGAGGCGCCGAAGCCGAGCGCGACCATCGCGTCGATCACGGTGCGGCTGTCGGCCGCCAGGCCCATGAACTTGACCAGGATCATGAAGTAGATGGTGACGCCGAGCAGCGCGAGGCCTGCGACCAGCAGACCGGTGATCGCACCCGCCTTGAAGGCGAGCTCGAGGCCGCCGGCGAGCGAGGTGGTCGCCGCCTGCGCGGTGCGGACGTTGGCGCGCACCGAGACGTTCATGCCGATGAAGCCGGCCGCACCCGACAGCACCGCGCCGATCAGGAAGCCAACCGCCACCGGCATGCCGAGGAAGAAGGCCAGCAGAATGAAGATCACGACGCCGACCATGCCGATCGTGGTGTACTGCCGGCGCAGATAGGCCTGCGCGCCTTCGGCCACCGCGGCTGCAATTTCCTGCATCCGCGCGTTGCCCGCATCCGCGTTCAGAACCGACGAAGTAGCCCAGATCGCGTAGACAATCGAAAGCGCCCCGCAGAGCACAATCACCCATAGAGCTGTCATGTGAATTTTGCCTCAGATCCTTGATGTACCCCCGCGCCGTTATTTTCCGCAGAGCGGCAGGCGCTTATTCGAAGAGATCGACCCTCCCCAAAAAGGGCCGCCTCAAATCGGGCGCGACCTTGCCAAAATCGCCATCCCTGTGCAACGCCACCAAAGGCCGCAAAGACCGATTTCGGCAGGTATTTAGAAGGAAAGTCGAAGGTTTCGGCCCAAATCCTAGAAATGGCTGTAGGACAGCCGTTTCAGCACCAGTTCCCTGCCCTGGGCATCGAGAAAACTCGGCGGCGCGTGGCCTGCGATGATTCCCCCGATCGCGGTCGCCTCGACGCCCAGGCGGCGGGCAGCCTGGATGAAAGGCGCGACGCGATCGCCGGGGACGGTGCACAGCAGCTCATAGTCGTCGCCGCCCGCGATCAGGGTCTCGATGCCGATCGCCTTGCGCGCCAGCAGCGCGGAGGCAGCCTGCGACAGCGGGATCTTCGGCACATTGATGATGGCGGAGACGCCGGAGGCCGCGCAGAGCTTCGTCAGGTCGCCGGCGAGCCCGTCGGAGACGTCCATCGCTGCGCTGGCGTGGTCGCGCACGACGGTCGCAATCGCATTGCGCGGCTGCGGCACCCGATACCGCATGGCCAACGCGTCACGGTCGCCGGCGCCGAGCGATGCCGCCGCCCCGCCCTTGAGCACGTCGAGGCCGAGCGCGGCGTCACCGATCGTGCCTGTCACCACCACCTGATCGCCGGCCCTAGCGCCGGAGCGATGCACCATCTTGCCGGGCGGCACGCGTCCGAACGCGGTGATCGAGATCATCAGCGGCCCCGGCGTCGACACGGTGTCGCCGCCGAGCAGCGGACAGCGATAGCGCGCCGCATCCTCGCCGAGCGCCTGCGCGAACGGCTTCAGCCAGCCCTCCTCTACCGCGCGCAGCGCCAGCGTCAGCACAAAGCCGGCCGGCACCGCGCCCTTGGCCGCGATGTCGGAGAGGTTCACCCGCAGCGCCTTGCGCGCCAGCGTGTCCGGGGGATCGTCGGGCAGGAAGTGCACGCCCTCGACGATGGCGTCGGTGGTGACGACGATGTCGTCGCCGGTGGGCATCAGCGCCGCGGCATCATCGTCGAGCTTGAACGCGCCGGGATCGGTCGCGAGCGGCTTGAAATAGCGCGCGATGAGGGAGTCTTCGCCGGAGTGCTTGTCTTGACGATTGGTCATGAAGCGCGCCGCACCCTCAGCTGTCATCGCCCGTTATCATAACCGCCGCGGCGTACTGGATCACCCGCATTCGCGGGTGATGACACCGGAATAGGCAGTTATCCCCGCACGAACTCGTCGGCGCGGAACTGGCGGGCGATCTGGTCGAGCACGGCGTTGACCATGCCGGTCTCGTCCTTCTCGACGAAGGCGTGCGCGACGTCGACATATTCGGAGACGACGACGCGGCCCGGCACGTCCTTGCGGTGCTCCAGCTCATAGGAGCCGGCGCGCAGCACCGCGCGCAGGATCGCGTCGATGCGCTTCAGCGGCCAGCCCTTCTGCAGGGCGTCGTCGATCAGCGGATCGAGCTTGGCCTGGTCGCGCACCACGCCCGACACCACGTCGCGGAAGAACGCGGCTTCGGCCGGCAGGTACTTGTCGCCCTCGACCTCGTTGCCGAGCCAGTGGCTCTCGAACTCGGCGAAGATGTCGTTGATCCCGGCGCCGCCGATGTCCATCTGGTAGAGCGCCTGGACGGCCGCGAGCCGCGCGGCACCGCGCCGGTTGGCTTTCTTGTCGGGACCTTTCGCCGGCTTCTTGCTGTCAGCCATGATCAAGCCTTTGCCAGCCGGCGCTTGATGCGCAGCATCGCGAGCGCCGCGCGCGCGGCATCGCCGCCCTTGTTGAGTTCGCTGGCGCGGGCCCGCGCCCACGCCTGCGCCTCGGTGTTGACGGTGAGGATGCCGTTGCCGAGCGGGAATTTGCGCGCGATGGCAAGGTCCATCAGGCCGCGCGAGGATTCCTGCGAGACGATCTCGAAATGGATGGTATCGCCGCGCACCACGCAGCCGAGCGCGATCGCCGCGTCATACGGCTTGCCCTTCTCGGCGGCGGCATCGATCGCGATCGCGATCGCCGCCGGGATCTCCAGTGCGCCGGGCACCGTGATCACCTCATGGGTCGCACCGGCCGCCTTGATCTCGGTCACCGCGCCTTCCAGCAGCGCATCCTGGATGTCGTCATAGAACCGCGCCTCGACGATCAGCACGCGCGCGCCGGAAATGTCGGTCTGGTCCTTCAGGGGTGCACGCCGTGCGTCAGCCATCTCTGTATCCATTTCATATCGTTGACATTTATCAATAACGCTGGATGTCAACGGTGCGCGTATGTACTCGCGCCAGCAGGCAAAGCCAAGGGCGCTGCTACTTCATTTCCGACAGCCTGGCCGCATAGCGGGCCATCAGGTCCACTTCGATATTGACCTCGCTGCCGGCCTTCCAGCCGCCCAGCGTCGTCACACTCAGAGTATGCGGGATGATCAGCACCGAAAACGTGACATCGTCGACCGTATTCACAGTCAGCGACACACCGTCCAGCGTGATCGAACCCTTGGTCGCGATGAACCGCGCCAGCTCCCGCGTGGTCCTCAGCTCGAAGCGCGCCATGTCGGGCAGATCGTCGCGCTTGACGATGGTGGCGACGCCGTCGGCATGACCAGCCACGATATGGCCGCCGAGCTCGTCGCCGATCTTCAGCGCGCGCTCGAGGTTGAGCCGCGTTCCCTTCGCCCAATGCTTGGCCGTGGTCATGCCGAGCGTTTCGGCCGCGGCATCGACATCGAACCAGGTCCTGTCACCCTCGACGCCGGAGGCGACCACGGTGAGGCAGACCCCGTTGCAGGCGATCGAGGCGCCATCGGCGATGGTCGTCTGGTCGTAGCGGCAGCCGATCCGCATCCGATGCAATTGCCCCTGCGCCACCGGCGTCAGGGCTGTGATCTCACCGACATCGGTGACTATTCCGGTAAACATCAGGCGCGCTCGTAAATCGTCAAACTGTCCTTGGCGAGGCTCTCGCTAGCACGAAGCCTGAAGGCCTGCGACTGCGTGATTGCGGCCAGCGGCAATGCGCCGAGCGCAGGAACGCCATCGGCGCCGATCGTATCCCGCCCACGCAACAGCCAGATTTCATCGACCAGGCCCGCCGCGATGAAAGATTCTGCCACGCGCGCCCCGCCCTCGACCATCAGCCGCGAAATCCCCTTCTCCGCGAGCGTATGCAGCACATCAGGCAGATCGAGCCCCGGCGGATTGGCCGACGGCTGCACGCGCATCACCTGCGCCCCGGCGGCGCCGAGCGCCATCGCAGCAGGTGCCTCGGCGAAATCCGAGGTCATCACCCAGAGCGGCGTCTCGCGCGCCGAATGCACCATCCGGCTGGCGCCCGGCAGCCGCAACGCGCGGTCCAGCACGACCCGCACCGGCGAGCGCGCTGCCATGCCCGGCAGGCGGCAGGTCAGCATCGGATCGTCAGCGAGCACCGTGCCGATCCCGACCAAAATCGCGTCGCATTGCGCGCGCAGCAGATGCACCCGCGTCCGCGCCGCTTCACCTGATATCGCCACCGGCTTGTGGCCGGCCGCGCCAATCTTGTCGTCCGCGGACACCGCAAGCTTGAGGATCACATGCGGACGCTTGTCTGTGATGCGGCGGAAATGCCCGGCATGGTCACGCGCGGCGTCCGCAGCACCGAGCCCGAGATCGACGGTGATGTCAGCTGCGCGCAACCGCGCATGCCCCTGCCCGCCCACTTCCGGATTGGGATCCTCGATCGCCGACACCACGCGCGCAATGCCGGCCGCGATCACCGCGTCCGCGCAAGGCGGCGAGCGGCCGAAATGCGAGCACGGCTCCAGCGTGACATAGAGCGTTGCGCCGCGCGCCGCCTGCCCCGCCCGGCGCAGCGCCTCGACCTCGGCATGCGGCCTCCCCCCGGCCTGCGTCCAGCCTCGGCCGACGATCACGCCGTCCTTGACCACGACGGCGCCGACGGCCGGATTGGGCCAGGTCCGCCCCAGCCCGCGGCGGCCGAGCGCGAGCGCCAGCTCCATGAATCGCTGGTCGGCGGCTTTTGCCTGTTTGATTTTCTCGGCGTACTGGTCTTCCAGAATGCGGAAGATCATTTGCGCAACGTCGCGACCCGCGGATCCTCTTCGCCGGTCAGCTCGTCCAGCACCGCCTCGAAATCCTTGGCCTCGCGGAAATTGCGATAGACCGAGGCGAAGCGGACATAGGCGACGTCGTCGAGCTGGCGCAGATGCTCCATCACTATCTCGCCGATCGCCTCCGAGGAGATTTCCGCCTCGCCGCCGCTTTCGAGCTCGCGCACGATGGTCGAGACCATCTTCTCCACCCGCTCGGACTCCACCGGACGCTTGCGCAGGGAGATCTGCAGCGAGCGCACCAGCTTGTCGCGGTCGAACGGCACGCGCCGTCCGTTGCGCTTGATCACGGTGAGCTCGCGCAGCTGCACGCGCTCGAAGGTGGTGAAGCGGAAATTGCAGGCGATGCACACGCGCCGCCTGCGGATCACGGCGGAATCCTCGGTCGGACGCGAGTCCTTCACCTGCGTATCAAGACTGTTGCAGCTCGGACAACGCATCCAACGAGATTCCTAAGAGGTCTTTTGTTTGCGCATGATCTTGTCGGAAAACCGGTACCCACTTTTCCGGATCATGCGCGTGCTTACTGATAGATCGGGAAACGATCCGTCAGCGCCTTCACGCGCTCCTTGATCGCGGCTTCCACCAGCGGCGCCTGGCCGTCGGCCGACTGCGCCAGGGCGTTCAGCACTTCCGCGATCATGCCGCCGACCTGCTTGAACTCGGCGACGCCGAAGCCGCGCGTGGTCGCGGCCGGCGTGCCGAGGCGCAGGCCCGAGGTCACGAACGGCTTTTCGGGATCGTAGGGGATGCCGTTCTTGTTGCAGGTGATCGCGGCGCGCACCAGCGCCTTCTCGGAGACGTTGCCCTTCAGGCCCTTCGGGCGGAGGTCGACCAGCATCAGATGGTTGTCGGTGCCGCCGGACACGATGTCGAGGCCATGGCCGCGCAGCGTCTCGGCGAGCGCCTTGGCATTCTCGACCACGTTCTTGGCGTAGATCTTGAAGTCCGGACGCAGCGCCTCGCCGAACGCGACCGCCTTGGCGGCGATCACATGCATCAGCGGGCCGCCCTGCAGGCCCGGGAAGATCGCCGAGTTCAGCTTCTTGGCCAGCGTCTCGTCGTTGGTGAGGATCAGGCCGCCGCGCGGGCCGCGCAGCGACTTGTGCGTCGTGGTGGTGGTGACGTGCGCGTAAGGCACCGGCGAGGCATGCACGCCGCCGGCGACGAGGCCGGCGAAATGCGCCATGTCGACCAAGAGATACGCGCCGACGCTGTCGCCGATCTCGCGGAAGCGCTTGAAGTCCCAGGCGCGCGAATAGGCCGAGCCGCCGGCGATGATCAGCTTCGGCTTGACCTGCTCGGCCTGCTTCGCGACCTCGTCCATGTCGATGATCTGGTCCTCGCGGCGCACGGTGTAGTGCGCGGCCTTGAACCACTTGCCGGACATGTTGACAGGCGAGCCATGGGTGAGATGGCCGCCGGCGGCGAGGTCGAGGCCCATGAAGGTGTCGCCAGGCTGCAGCAGCGCCAGGAACACCGCCTGGTTCATCTGGCTGCCCGAGTTCGGCTGCACGTTGGCGAAGCCGGCGCCGAACAGCTTCTTGGCACGCTCGATCGCCAGCTTCTCGGCGACGTCGACCCATTCGCAACCGCCATAGTAGCGCGCGCCCGGATACCCTTCCGCATACTTGTTGGTCATCACCGAGCCCTGGGCCTCCAGCACGGCCCGGCTGACGATGTTCTCGGAGGCGATCAGCTCGATCTCATGGCGCTGCCGGCCGAGCTCACCCTTGATCGCGGCTGCGATCTCCGGATCGGCCTCGGCAAGTCCAGCCGTGAAGAAGGAGTCGGGCGCAGAAGCGGTCTTGGTCGAAGAGGTCATCGGCGAAATATCTCCACCGCCGCAAGCCTTTAGCCGGAATGCGGGCGGTCACGAGTGGCGGTCGAAGCTGGTCGCAGAGCGATATCACATCGCCCCGGAATGGCCAAGCCGTTGCGGTCCCGGGGTGCCAATTATGCCAGATATGGTGGGGATGGCGGGGATTTGGGAGGGGGCGATAGCAGCACCCAGCCAAACCTATCTAACTTGGAAAAATTGCTGTTTCTGCTCGACCGGCAAGCTCAAAGGTTAATACGCTAAACGAAACTACGATTCGCCCGAGTTTGTCCGATGTCTGCCCCATTTGATCCTAGGGCGATAGCAAACCTAATGCTCGACGTAGCCGATGGAAACGGCCAGCGTCTGTCCAATCTTGCGTTGCAGAAGTTGCTCTACTTTGCCCACGCCACCTTTCTCATTGAGACGGGCACTCCACTCGTTAGCGGCTTTTTCGAAGCGTGGAAGTACGGGCCAGTGCATCCCATTGTTTATCGATCGTTTCGGTCTTCTGAAGGAAGACCGATCAAAGATCGCGCGATGAGCGAAGACCCCGTTACTGGCGAGCTACGTCTGCCAACGATCGCCGACGCTCCTGACGCTATGAGACACGTTCGAAAGATACTTGCGCTATACGGCACGATCACCCCGGGTCGCTTGGTCGACATCACCCATGCCCCCAATGCGCCGTGGCACTACATTGTGAACAAATCGAAAACATCCGTTGCTCTGGGTCTCCGGATACCTGACAATGTGATTCGCGATCGATTTAAATTTCACAAGGTGACAGTTTCGGCCGCACCGCGGCACGGAGAGCCTGATGAAGATTCGCCCATTGCCGGAAACTGATCTCGCGCGCATCGCGCCGATGCCACGAGACGAGAAGCGACGCGCACTGCTGCAGCAGAAGGAAGGATGGTCTCCGTATTCCTACCTTCCCGCACGGCTTGCAGTCCCTGACATTCTGAACACCCAATACGATCTGCTTCCTCCCTCCAGCCCTACACCGTGGGCTCAAGTCCATAGTCGCGTACTTCACGAGAGTCGGAGTACCGTAGAGTTTGAGAACAATCTTGCGGTCTCTGCCGCACTTTATGCACATGCCCAGCAGCAGAGTTGCTTTTCTCGGCACAGGCCATTCGGAACGGTCTCGACCTCGATTGCTGATCCGCTGCGATATTGGTTGGACTTAGTGGTCACGTTTCAAGACCGATCGTTCATTCCGTTCTTTGACCCTCGACGAGGAAAAAGGCTAACTGCGCGTGGCAGGCGGTTTGTCTTTTCGATGATGCATGAAAACATCCGTGTGCGGGATCCCGATTACGCGGGCTTGGACCTACGCATATTTCAGTTTAGTTCGGCAAAAGATCAGCCGCGCGAGCTCAGAATTTTTTCCAGTGAAGGCGAAGAACTTTACACCTTCGACGAACTGAACGAGATGATCCAGGAAACCTACGATATGTGGTCGGAAATCTTGTTTGAGCGGACTGCAAAACGTCGTGCCAGCGGCGGGGCTGGTCCATTGATTTGACGTTTTGCTGCGTCGAATTAGAGTTCGCTATTTTTTGTTGGCTTCGTGAATCCCTCGCGGATTACACGTTCCAAGACAGTTGTCCCGTGTCTCTGCGTACGGACAGCGCCTAAATCGGCGACGCTTCCCTTGCTAATTTGAGCGTTGCTTATGGAAGGTTCAGATTTCGTTTGTGCAGGAAGTGACAAACGCAACTGACGATCATCTCGTCGTTCAGGCATTCTTCTCTCCCGATGTCTTTCCAGCCTCAATCTTCATAAGTCTGGCAACCACTAATCTCTCACGAGCCTCGAAGCCATCGAGTGGCGCAAGCGATACAGGCTTAGCTTCGTGACGATTCGTTAACAACAACCTACCTTCTTTCTTTCGAGCGCCGCGATCCTTGAATAGACGGATCATGTTTCTGGGCGCCACGCCCTCATATTGCAGAAAGACCACTTTCTTACCGAGATCGGCCTCGCTTATTGAAATTGTATCCTCGTGAAGATTAAGCGCCAAGCTCTTCGTGTACGGTTCAATGTAGATCACCCGCCGAATGCCGGCAGCAACAATATGCCTCGCACAGCTGTGACACGGGAAGGTAGTTGAATACAACGTTCCTCCAATCAGGCCGGCTTTACCGTTCCTTGCCACGGAAATGATCGCCTCCATTTCCGCGTGAACCGCACGAGAGAATTCAATCAAGTTCTTCACATCGGAATTATGAAGAACATTAATTGCGCGAGCCTGTTTCTTTGCATCCACCGCTCCGCTCTTAGAATCAAAAATTCCAGCTTCTCCGAGGGCGACAGCAATACGCGAAAGTATCTCCTCCTTTCTTGAATCGTTATGGCAAATCTTTCCTCGCCATTGGAAGCAACGATGATCGTCATCGCCGTCCTCCCGGGAGTAAAGACCGCCACCAAACTTCGGGACATCGTTGTTACCCATGCCAATGATGTCGCCTTCGGCATTAGCGATAACGGCCCCGACTTGTCGAGAAAGGCACGCTGATTCTGCCGCGGCGGATGTTGCAGCGTACATCGCGCTTTCGTCTTTCGTCGGCGTTTGGACTCCGATCGCAAAAATAACGTCCAAGAAGCGATCAACAGTTCGGCTCAAATTCTTGTCGTTGTCGCCATCGTTCCGGATGAAAAAGTCGCCCAAGAACATTGCATCTCTAACACGCTGGCCGGACCTCACTCCTTCATCTTCGTCACGCCTAAATATCTCAACGATATAGTTTTCATTGTGCCCCTCCATAACTAAGCGGCTACGACGGACCTCGTCCGGCGCAAAGATGCCGATCAACCAGAAGGTCTCACCGTACACCTCTCGCAATCGCTTCACTTCATCAGGATGCTTGATTGAGTCGACAATCGTGAAATGCCGGCGCGGTTTTGGCAAATCGCCTTCTCGAGCGCCACGATCTAAATTTATTTGAGCAACGATCTTCTCGATGAGGTAGGTGTTTCCAAAAGTCTGACGCAGCTTAGTTCCGAAGTGTTGGAGTCTTTCGGTACGACGACCGTCATTTGATTCTACCGCTTCTTCGCCCAATACCTTCGCGCTTTGATTAATGATTGCGCTGACCTTTAAAGTTCTCCCTTCATATCCAAACTGAGACTTGAGCTTTTCACTAAATATGCTCGCGCAATACGAGATTCCGGAGCCGATTGGTCCGACGAATCCGATGACAAGTTCATCCGTCTTGCGGTCATCTACGTCGAGCAGATCGACATCTGTGTCGACTGAAAACAATGCAGTCTGTCGCTTCTGAATTGGCATAGTATTCCTGGTTGAAACGCAATGTGGAGGACAACCTGACAGGAAAATCGTATGAAAAACAAGTCGGTATCATTACCGACGGCCCGAACGCGTGTTGAAACAAGCAAAGGACTAAAGGACCAGACCCCCGCGAGCAATACTAGCTGGCGGACAAAATTCCTTGCTCGACGGGCACGTAGAGTTCGAGCAATCCTCGCATGCCTGATTTGGCCAGATCAGTTTGGTCGGCAGTACGCTCAAGCTTTCTTGGAAGACTTCCTGGCCAACCGAGCGCGCGCCTCCTTGCGCAGCGCCTTCATGTCAAGAACGCCGGCAGAGCCACTGGCAACACCCTCGTCCCAGAGCTGGCGAAGGCGCTTGATTTCGTCCTGGCGCAACTCACGCTTGAGCTGCCAGTCCCGCACGGCCTCTCGCACAATCTCGCTCGTGGTGGCGTACTCGCCGGCATCCACGGCAGCCTTGAGCGACGACACCTGCTCCCCCGTCAACGCCACGCTTAGTTTTTCGACCTTGCTCGCCACAGCCGCCTCCTCCGAGGGGCAAATATTACTACTTTATACTACCAATGCCAACCGGCGCTAATTCTTACCTGTCGCGCACGCCGCCTGGCAGCTCTCCATGCCATCGAAGCAGGCGTCGACCTTTGCCTTGTCCAGCAAGCCCGCCGAGCAGGCGCCGAAGCGGTCGCTGCACGCGGCGCGGCAGGCTTCCGTCTCCCGAACGGACGCCTCCCTGGGTGGCGCACCCGTGCAGGAGCTGGCAAACGGCACGTTGCTCCAGGACCAGGCGAACTCGCGGCCGTTCATGTCGACGCATTGGCGTGCGGCCAGCGGTGCCTGATCGGTGGCAGGCGCTTCGTCGGCACGCGACAGTGCGCACTGTAAGAACAGACAAAAGCCCATCAGGGCGACCGCAAGACCGGTAGGTCGGACCATCGGCAACGCTCCGTTTGAGGCGACGCGCTGCCTCGATCGGCTGCTCAACCCTCAGGATACTTCGCTAGCGCCTGGCCAAGATCATGGCGTTAACGATACGGCGCCACGTTTACCTCAAACCCAGGGCGCCTCGCGACCCTGCAATTGCAGATTGTTTCTGGCACCGGGCTGAGCCATCCTCCCGCTCGTTTTCGGCCCGGTGCCCGATGTTCAGACCTTTCGCCCTTTGCTTCCTGCTATTCGCTGCCGCAGCCCCTGCTCTCGCCGGCCTCGCGCCGAGTGGTCCCGGCCGCGTTCATCTCGAGGAGGTGAACAAGGATCGGAAGGAGCCCGCGCGGTTCGGCGGCTCCGTGCATTGGAGCAACGACACCATCAAGCGCGCCGACGGCTCGCCGGAGATGGTGGCGCGCGCGGATGTGGCGATTCCCGAGCGGCGGATGAAGGTCAGCCTGGTCTTCCAGAACGACACGGGTAGCGGCCTGCTCGGCCAGACCGTCCAGGTCTCGTTCTTTGTCCCCGCAGATTTCGCCGGTGGCAAAGGTGTACGCGAGATTCAAGAGCTTCGCATGCGCCAGACCGAGACCTCAATCGGAATTCCCTTCGGCCGCGCCGTGCAGAAGATCAGCGACGGCGTTTTCCTGATCGGCGTCGCGCGGGACGTGCTCACCGAAGCAACGTCGTTCAACCGCAAGGACTGGGACTGGATCACGCTTCCGCTGATCTACGGCGACGATCAGCACGCCCAGCTCGTGGTCGAGAAAGGCCATGACGGCCAGCAGGCCATCACGGCGATGAACGAGCAGAACGAGAAGCTGAAGCTGCAGCCGCAGGCCGCGCCGGCATCAGCCGCCACCGCTTCGACGCAATCTCCCAAGATCGAGAAGAAACCGCCGCCGGCGAAGGACCGAACCTTCGGCGTGGAGAGGATTGCCGAATTACTCAATCGTCCTGCCGGTGCGGCGGGTAAGACCTCTCCTGCACAGCAGCAAGGTAGCTCACCGATTCCGAAATACATTGTCGGCTACATGGTGCCGAAAGACCCGGCTGCCGCGGCGGCGACACGGCGCGCCTTTCTCGAAAGTGTGGATCGCGTTAGGGACTCGCTCTCCAAATGCTGGCGGCCAGACAAGGACTTCAAAGGGACGCTTCGCTATCGCGTTGCGATCGACAAGGACGGCAAGGTGACCAAGGTCATCCCGTTCGCCGACAACAAGAGCGACCCGGGCATGCAACGCGCGGCCAACGCAGCAATCGAGGCCTGTCAGCCGTATGTGATGCCTATCTCCTACAAGAATTGGGATTCCCTCGAAGTCGAGCTGTCGCAGCGGGTCGACGTTGCCTCAGCTGCGATCGTGCCATCCGAAAATGATGCGAAGGAGCTCAAGGTTCTGACGGTGAACACCAACGGCCCGCTCAGTCCGAGCCATCAGGAAATTCTGGACCTGGCGACGAAGATCAAGGCCTGCCTGAAGACGAACGGCAGCGGCATGAGCGGGCTGGAGCTGCACCTCAACCGCGATGGCTCCGTCGCGCCCGGCTCGCGGATCGTTTCGAGTCCCACACCCGAAATCGGACAGAACCTTCTGCAGGCGACGTTCGACTGCCAACCCTATCCGCTTCAAACCGAAAAATATGAAGGCTGGAAGGTGATGTTCATCCAGTTCTGAAGCGCGACGCGAGCCGTTGTCGCAACTTTTAAGACCTTCCCCCTACACCGCCCCTTCGTCAGGAATGTTCAACACGGTGCCGCACGCCTTGCAGTGCACCGCATCGATGTCGTGCCGAAGCAGGCCGCAGGACGGGCAGCTGAACCGCACCTTGCTCGGAGTGAACAACACCTTCGCCAGGTTCAGAAACAGCGTGACGCCGAAGATCATGATCACCACCGTGATCATGCGTCCGGGAGTTCCCGGCAAGGTGATGTCGCCAAAGCCGGTGGTCGTGAGCGCGGTGATCGTGAAATAGAGCGCATCCGCATAGTTCTTGATGCCGGGATTCACGCCGCGCTGGGTCTCGTAGACCACGCCCGTCATCACGAAGATGAAGACCGACAGGTTGGTGACGGCGATCAGCAATTCCTCGTTGCGGCGGAAGAAGGCGCTGTCCTCACGAAGGAATTGCACCACCCGAAACGTGCGCAACAGCCGGAAGGTGCGGAGCACGCGCAGGAAGCCGGCAAATTCGCTCGCTGCCGCCGCCAGCAGCGAGATGATCGCGGCCATATCCGTCCAGGTCGTCATACGCAGCAGTTCGCGGCCGACGCGGCGGCTTGCCGCCAGGCGCAGGATCAACTCGAGCAGAAAGATGATGCCAAAACTGACGTCGAGAACCCGCACCAGATCGTTGCGCGGCAGGAAGGACGTCGTGACGATGAACAGCAGCGAGGTCAGGTCGAAGACCAGGAGCGCGTACAGAAAGCGACGCGAATTCGCGCTGCGCCCGCCGTAGAGATGACGGAGTGCAAGTCGAAATCGGGAGAGCAGCGTTGGCGGGATGCCCTCGGCCTGCACTCCCAGAGTTGACACGGGGGTCGCCTCCCCAGGCTCTCAAAGGTTATCCCGATCGATCAGGCCGGCGTGGCAGTGATCCGGGCTGCCCTTCCTGTAGGCTCCAGGAATGGGCGTTCTGGTTTGATGTAGATCAAGGCCGCATGCGCACGGCATTCAACGCCGCGTGCGGACAAAATTCCTTGCCCGACGGGCAAATCAATTTTGCTTCATGGTTCCTCGGCAAAGTCCATCCCAGACGTGAAAAATATTCCTCTTTACGCGAACTTCCGATTATGCTAATAATTGCTCATCCTACCCACTGAGGGGCGTTGCGCAATGTCACGAACGCGGGCTGGGATGCGGTGGACGCCGAGCGTGCGATGGACATGCGCGCGCAAGGTGTACGGCGAAGTCGTGTGGGCCTGCCGCCCCGATGTTGGTGGTAAGCCCGTGAGAGGCCCAAAGCCGATCGCGGACGATGGTGGCACAAAAGCAGAGTCTCACCAGGGCGAGCACGTATAAGCCGTAAAGCCATCGCGCAGGGAAGGCCGGCGTGCCTCCGCTGCATTTGTATGCCCGTGTGCGCCACTTTCTCCCCATTGCGCACGGGACCGCGGGTGCAGCGTGCACCCGGTCTTCCCTGCGCCCTCTATCTCAAGAGAGGGCAAAACGAAGAGTAAAACTCGGACAAAACATGTCGCGAGAATGCGAACCTATATCCTCATATTCACTGTCGTCGCCCGCGAATGTGGGCGATCCAGTACGCCGCGGCCTCTCAGCTCACGCGTTAACGTCCCTGGAATACTGGATCACCCGCATGCGCGGGTGATGACACCGAGTGGCTGTTTGATATTTGAATTTCGAACCAACCTCGCCGTCGTCCTGGCGAACGCCAGGACCCATTACCCCAAATGCAAGTTATTGCACGACGCTGTGGCCACGATTCCGTTCACAACCAAATTCGGTGGTTATGGGTCCTGACTTTCGTCAGGACGACGATGGGGTAGCACGCTGCCGTAGGGTGGGCAAAGCGACTTGTCCGCCGAAGCCTTGGCGAAGGCGGAAGCGTGCCCACCATCACGAGCACGCCGGAAATGGTGGGCACGGCGCAAGAGCGCCTTCGCCCACCCTACAAGACTTTCGCAATGATGGAGAGCCTACAGCCCCGTATACCCGGCCTTCACATGATCCGTCGTGCCGTCGAGCTGCCGCAGATACGTCAGGCCGCACACCGTCAACCGATGCATATCCTTCTCGCCGGCCTCATGCAGGGTCCGCACATACTCGGTCACCTTCGCGCGCGCCTCTTCGCTGGCGGCGGTCGTGCGATTGAGCAGCAGATCATAGGTCTGCATGATGCGATCGATCGCGGCTTCCATTGACGTCTCCGGGGTTTCATTCACGCGAGGGATTTCTCAGGCAAGGACGAGGGTCTCGGCCTCGAACCTGGCAATCGCCTTGTTGGCAAGCCGAATCTTGTTGTTTTCGCCGTGCTGGAACAGCTTCACGATGATGCCGAGCAGGCGCTCGTTGGTCATGAAGCTGTCGGGAAGCGCGCCGGATTTGCGCAGGAAATTGGCAGCGATGGCATAGGCCTCGCCGACCACTTCGAGATCCCTCACTCGCAAATCACGCTCGACCAGCATGTGTCTGCCTTCTCCTTTGGCTGACGGGTTAAGCGCTACAGAGGCCGTTTGGTTCCCGCGCGCGAAACTTTTTTCGCACCTGCAAAACGACAAAACGCACCGGCCGGGCACGGCCGATGCGCTTGTTGGAGGTGGCTGCCGGTCTTCTTCCGTGGCCGGCTTGGCCTGAAGGCAAGGAGGCGAGAAGAGGATGGGCTCAGAGGCGATACAGGATCTGGTCGGTCCAGAACCGCTCGAGGCGGTGCAGCGACTTGTTGAGGCTGGCGAACTCCTCGTTCGAGATGCCGCCGACCTGCTCGACCGTCTTGACGTGCTTCTGATAGAGCGCGTCGACGATCTTGCGGACTTCCTGGCCCTGCGCGGTCAAGCGGATGCGGACCGAGCGGCGATCGACGCGCGAGCGCTGATGATCGAGGAAGCCGAGCTCGACGAGCTTCTTCAGATTGTAGGAGACGTTGGAGCCGAGATAGTAGCCGCGGGTGCGCAGCTCGCCAGCGGTCAATTCCTTGTCGCCGATGTTGTAGAGCAGCAGCGCCTGCACGGAGTTGATATCGGCGCGGCCACGACGATCGAACTCGTCCTTGATCACGTCGAGGAGCCGGCGATGCAGCCGCTCCACCAAAGTCAGGGCTTCGAGATAGAGCGGCTGCACCGGAGCTTCGCCGGCAGAGCGGTCAGCGGTCTGCACCGCCGTGTTCGCGGCTTTCATCATGACATTCCCCTGTTGTCGTTTTTGTCGACTTATTTCGACGAAACTTGTGTCCCGCCTGATAGCTTCAACTTAAGGGGGCCGTTTGAAGATCAGCTTAAATAAGAGAATAAAGAGATCATGAATTTAAGACAGTGAATCGCGGATTAAGCCCATGGATCAAGGGCTTTTCGCAACTTTTCATTGACGGTGAGAGCCCGCTGTTCACGCTTCGTCTGCGCCTTCCGGAGGCGACCTGTCGCATTCCAAAACAGCTTCGTTTGAATTCGAAACGCGTACGTAATACGTCTGAGGGAACCCTTTACGGTGACCAAAGGGTTATCAGAAAATTTTTGAAGAATTTTATCGGCGAGACGTGCGGAGTGTGCACGCGGCGCCGCTCAGGCACCCTGCTCCGCGAAACTGGTCCCGCCGCCGGCCAGCGCAAAGCCGACTAGCGAATGTGCCGAGAACCAGTAATCGGCCCCGACGGCGGCACCCAAAGAATGCGTACGCTCGATGGGGGACCATGGCGCAGCGAACTTTGTGGCGCTGGATTAACAGACGGGAAAATCCTGTCTTCTCAGTCTGCGCAATGAAATGAGTTTGTCGGGGATATCAGATTGCAGTTTGTAACAGCGTTACCGCACGCACTACGGCGGCCGTTCGCGCGCCGCCATCCAGGCGAGTGCCAGATACGCCGCCAGCATCACGGCCTCGAAGCCGACCACCGTGAGGCTGCCGCCATAGATGCCCGGAAACATCAGCTCGATGACCGCCATCGACACCACGGTAGTCAGCCACACCACCGCGCCCCAGGGCGTGGCGAGCCAGAGCCCGACCGCGGCGACGAGCTCGATCACGGCGAAATAGATCGTGGCCGACTGCCAGGCCATCGACTGGTTCTCGAACGCCTCCTCCTCGCCGCCGACGAAGCCGGTGACCTGGGCCCAGTGATAGAGACCCTTGGCGATCGAGACGAAGGCCATGATCCGCAGGAACAGGACGAGGCGCCGCGTCCACGCATTCTCGTCCGGCTCGATCCGGTCGGACGAGATGCCGCCGATCGAGATGGCGCCGTCGCGGGCCTGGTCGCGCGCGGAGGTGTCAGACATGCGAATCGCGGCGGTCGGGCATGGAAACCATGGTCATGGCGGGCAGTCTTGGCCCGCCGGGGGCCCAAAATCAATTGCCGAAGTGGCAAATCAGGGGCGCGAGACGGCCCCCCTGTCAGGTGCTAGAAGTTAGAATTATATCAGGTCCAAATCAGCCTGCCTCCTAAGGAGACCCACATGGCGATCAAATTCGGCCGCCCGATCGAGATGCGCGACGCGCCGAAGCGGCAGACCGCCCTTAACCCCCCGTCGCTGGACCTCACGGTCCGCCCGCGCCGCAACCGCAAGACCGAATGGGCGCGGCGGCTGGTGCGCGAGAACGTGCTGACGACGAATGACCTGATCTGGCCGATGTTCGTGGTCGACGGCACCAACACCCGCACGCCTGTTGCCTCGATGCCCGGCGTCGAGCGGCTCACCGTCGACCAGATCGTGCGCGACGCCGAGCGCGCGGCGAAACTCAACATCCCCTGCCTCGCGCTGTTCCCCTTCACCGAGCCGTCCTTGCGTGACGAGAACGGATCGGAAGCGCTCAATCCCGATAATCTGGTCTGCCAGTCGGTCCGTGCGATCAAGAAGGAGTTTCCCGACATCGGCGTGCTCTGCGACGTGGCGCTCGATCCCTTCACCAGCCACGGCCATGACGGGCTGCTCGAAGACGGCAAGATCCTCAATGACGAGACGGTCGCGGTCCTGATCAAGCAGGCGCTGACCCAGGCGGAAGCCGGCTGCGATGTGATCGCGCCGTCGGACATGATGGACGGCCGTGTCGGGGCGATCCGCGAGGCGCTCGACGACAATGGCTTTGTCGACGTGCAGATCATGGCCTATGCGGCGAAATACGCGTCCGCCTTCTACGGCCCGTTCCGCGACGCCATTGGATCTGCAAAGACGCTGACCGGCGACAAGCGCACCTACCAGATGGACAGCGCCAATTCCGACGAGGCGCTGCGCGAGGTCGAGCTCGATCTGGCCGAGGGCGCCGACATGGTGATGGTCAAGCCGGGCATGCCCTATCTCGACATCGTCCGCCGCGTGAAGGACCATTTCGCGGTGCCGACCTTCGTCTACCAGGTGTCCGGCGAATACGCGATGATCGCAGGCGCCGGCGCCAATGGCTGGATCGACGGCGAGCGCGCGATGATGGAGAGCCTGATCGGCTTCAAGCGCGCCGGCGCCGATGGCATCCTGACCTACTTCGCGCCGAAGGCGGCGGAGAGGATCAGGGCCGAGAGCTGACGCGATCCAGCCGCCGAATCGCCGGAATATTTCCGCTTGCTGATCCCTGCGCGGGCTTGGCAGCCGGCTTGCCGGCTCCCATGTCCTGCGCGGGACAGACAGCGGAGGGTTGAGCATGTCTTACAGTGGTTCCGGCCAGTCCGGTGGCGCCTGGCGCAATGACGGCGGCGTTCCGCCGCATGCGTTCGATCCGATGACGCAGCCGGACCTGTTTCGCGGGGTGCTGACGCGGCGCGTGTTCGCGTTCCTGATCGACCTCGTCGTGCTCTCGGTACCGGTGATCCTGGCGGTGATCTTCATTTTCTTGTTCGGACTGGTCACCTTCTTTTGGGGGTGGGCGTTGTTCGGGCTGCTAACCCCTGCCTCGATCATCTGGGCCATCGTCTATTACGGCTCGTCGATTGGCGGACCGCATTCGGCGACTATTGGCATGCGGATGATGGATCTGGAGCTGCGCACCTGGTATGGCGCGCCCGGCTACTTCGTGCTCGGCGCCACCCATGCGGTGCTGTTCTGGGCCTCCTGCTCGTTCCTGACCCCGCTGGTGCTGCTGGTCGGCCTGTTCAGCGGCCGCCGCCGGTTGCTGCACGACATCATCCTGGGAACCGTAGTCATCAACAGGTCGGTGCTATCAGAAGTCACGCCAGCGGCACGGGCCTATTAGGGCCCCTCGAAACTGTGAGGTGGTCACAGCGTTTTAGGTTCGCCTAAACCAATTGACCGTTACATTATGGGGCGCGATGCTGAGCTGACTCTTATCGCCCCGGCTCCCTGGAGGCCCGACGACCCGACGTGACCCAGCATTCGCGTGACACTCCCCAGTTTTACCTGACGGCGCCCTCGCCCTGCCCCTATCTGCCGGGTCGGCACGAGCGCAAGGTGTTCACGCATCTGGTCGGCGACAAGGCCGGCGATCTCAATGACTTGCTGACCCATGGCGGCTTCCGCCGCAGCCAGTCGATCGCCTACCGCCCGGCCTGCGACCAGTGCCGGGCCTGTGTCTCGGTCCGGGTGGTCGCCAACGAATTCCGCAGCTCGCGCAATTTCCGCAAGGTTCTCGCCCGCAACGCCGACCTGATCGGCGAGCAGCGCAGCGCGGTGCCGACGTCGGAGCAATATTCGGTGTTCCGCGCCTATCTCGACCGCCGCCACCGCAACGGCGGCATGGCCGACATGACGGTGCTCGACTACGCCATGATGGTCGAGGACTCACATGTCGAGACCCGGATCATCGAGTACCGCAAGCGCAATGCCGACAGCGCCATTACCGGCCGCGGCGACGAACTGGTGGCGGTGGCGCTGACGGATGTGCTGAGCGACGGGCTGTCGATGGTCTATTCGTTCTTCGACCCGGCGCAGGAAAGCCGGTCGCTCGGTACCTTCATGATCCTCGACCACATCGCCCGCGCCCGCCGGCAGGGCCTGCCTTACGTCTATCTCGGCTACTGGATCGAGGGCTCGAAGAAGATGGACTACAAGGGCCGCTTCCTGCCGCAGCAGCGGCTGGCGCCATCCGGCTGGCTCCGCATCGACGCCGCCGGCGACGATATCTCCGAGCCGCAGGACTGATCCACGGCTCAGCCGAAGATCGTGTCGTAGAGCAGCTTCAAATTCAGGATCACGATCACGCCGGCGACGAGCCAGGCGACCGCCGCGACCGGCAGGGAGATCGCAAACGTCCCCATCTTGCGCTTGTCGGAGACGAAGCGCACCAGCGGGATCACCGCAAACGGCAGCTGCATCGACAGCACGACCTGGCTGAACACCAGGAGATCCGCCGTCCCCCGCTCGCCATAGAGCGCGGTGACGATGATCACCGGGACGATGGCGATGCCGCGGGTCAGCAGCCGCTGCGCCCAGTTCGGCAGGCGAAGGTCGAGAAAGCCCTGCATCACGATCTGGCCGGCGAGCGTGGCCGTCACCGTGGAGTTGAGGCCGGAGGCGAGCAGCGCGACGGCGAACAGCGTCGAGGCAATGCCGAGGCCGAGCAGCGGCGACAGCAGCTCGAAGGCCTGGCCGATCTCGGCGACGTCGGCGTGCCCACTCTTGTGGAAGGTCGCGGCCGCCACCACCAGGATCGCGGCGTTGATGAACAGCGCGAGCATCAGCGCGATGGTGGAGTCCGTCGTCGCCCATTTGATCGCGTCGCGACGGCCTTCCTCGGTACGCGGATAGGCGCGGGTCTGCACGATCGAGGAGTGCAGATAGAGGTTATGCGGCATCACGGTGGCGCCGATGATGCCGATCGCGATGTAGAGCATCTCCGAATTGGTGAAGATCTGGCTCGACGGCACGAAGCCGCCGAGGATCGCGGCGACCGGGGGCGCAGCGGCTGCGATCTGCACCACGAAGCAGACCGCGATCACGATCAAGAGCGCGATCACGAAGGCCTCGAGGAAGCGGAAGCCGCGGTTCATCAGGAGCAGCAGCAGGAAGGCATCCAGCGCCGCCAGCAGCGCGCCGCCGATCAGGGGAATGCCGAACAGCAGCTTCAGCGCGATCGCGGTGCCGATCACCTCGGCGAGATCGCAGGCGATGATGGCCGCCTCGCAGGCCAGCCACAGCACGAAATTGACCGCCGGCGAATAGGTCGCGCGGCAGGCCTGCGCGAGGTCGCGGTCGGTGACGATCCCGAGCCGGGCAGCCAGCGCCTGCAGCAGGATCGCCATCAGGTTGGACAGCAGGATGACCGAGAGCAGCGTGTAGCCAAACTTGGAGCCGCCCGCGAGGTCGGTCGCCCAGTTGCCGGGGTCCATGTAGCCGACGGAGACCAGATAGCCCGGTCCGGCGAACGCCAGCAGCCGCCGCCACCACAGCCCGCCGACGGGCACCGCGACCGTGGAATTCACCTCAGGGAGGCTGAGCTTGTGACCGGCATCGAGCCGCCAGCCGGCGGCGCCCGGCAGGGCATTGGACAACGAGACGGGCGGCATTTCAGGCGAGCGTGCATCCATACCATCAAGATGGCTGATCCTGCGCCTTATTGCAACTCATTTGCAACTGCATCTAGGTATCAAGAACGTGATACCGCCCGCCAAAGCTCCCCTACTGATCTAGCGATAGTCCCGGTTGTCGATCTTCTTCTCGCTGTCGCGCTCACTGGCGTCGGTGGGCATGCATTCGACCTGCACGAGGTCGGGATAGAGTTCCCAAGCCCGCACCAGGAACTTCCTGCGGATGCCGTAGGAGGTGATGACGCAGCGGTTCAGCACCGGGCTGACAGCCGCGGCGACATAGCCGGGATAGAACAGCGAGCCGTGATGGAGCACGCTCCAGACCTCGTTGAACCAGGTCGCGCGCACCCGGAAGGTCACGGTGTTCTGTTCCGTGCAGGGCAAGGTCTCGCAACCGTAGACCTCGTGAACCTCCTGCTCGATATGAGCTGTGGTGATGTTCTGCGAGTTTGAAAGGTAGAGCTGCTCGTTATGCCGCACGGTCGCGAGGTACCACGGCAAGGTGACGGCGACCGTGGCGACACCATAAATGAGGTAGCAGGTCGCGATCGTCGCGATGATCATCATCCCGCCGCGCGCCTTGCTGAACACCGGATCGCCATAGGCGTCCTTGGCATAAACGCAACGCGCCCAAAGCTTGCGGTAGCCGGCGAATGCCCAGCGCACGAAGCGGTAGATCCGCCAGGTGACCGGGGCGATCAACGTCGCGTAGATCCAGCCGCAGGAGCGCACGAACTGCGACCAGAACCGCCCAAGCGCGGTCAGTTCCCGCTGCGCGCGCCCAACGTCGGACTGATCGTAGGCCTTCTTGGCCTGGTAGGTCTTGGCCTTGAAGTCGGACAGCGTCTTGTCGATGCCGTCCAGCAACGCACCGGTGTCATCACGCGGCTTTTCGGTCATCTGGAATCCAGTTCGACGTGAAATTGCGGCCCGTGGGATCGAAGCCGATGTCGAGCTTACCGCCGAAGGCGGCGTCCGCCATCAACTTCTCGACGATCATGGCCTCGACCCGCTTGATGCGGCCCGGCAGCCCGCGCGCGCCGATCTCGGGCGTATAGGTCTTGTCGCAGAACTCGCGCAATTGCGCCTCGGGGAAGCGCACCTCGATCCCCTGCTGCGCGTAGAAGGCGTTGATGCGCGAGATTTCGCGGAACACGATCTTCTCGATCGTATCCATGTTGAGCTTGCGGAACAGGATGATGTTCTCGCGCCCCTCGAAGCGGTTCAGGAATTCGGTGCGGAATGCCTTCTTCAGGTCGGCGATCGTGAGCTCGTAGGCCTCCGCCTCGGTCAGATCGCCGGGCCCGGTGCCGACCCGCAGCGCATGATCGGCGCCGATGTTGGTGGTCATCGGCATCACCACGTCGCCGAACTCGACCTTGCGGCCCAGATTGTCGCGGCAACGTCCGTCGTCGAGGATGTTGAGGCAGATGTTGAAGATGTCGGGGTGCGCCTTCTCGATCTCGTCCCACAGCATCACCTGATAGGGATTGGCGCGAACCGAGTTGGTCATCTCGCCGCCCGCTGCGAAGCCATCGTAGCCAGGGGGCGCGCCGATCAGCTTGGTGACGTCGTTCTTCTCCATGAACTCGCCCATGTCGTAGCGGTTCAGCGCCTTGTCGGTATCGAACAGTGCTTCGGCCAGCCCCTTGGCGACCTCGGTCTTGCCGACGCCGCTGGCGCCGCAGAACAGGAACGGCAGCGGTTTGTCGGTGCGCCGTCCGCGCCGCCACACCTTGACCGCGCGATCGACGTGCTCGAGCGCCGCCTCCTGGCCGAACACGCGCCGCTGCAGCGAGCCGTGGAGGTTGAGCAGCTTGACGGCGTCGTTCTGCTTCAGCTTGGAGGCGTCAATGCCGGAAATGAGGGCGAATTCGTCAATCACCATGTCAGCGGTGAAGAGCAGCCGGTCGTTGATCGCCTTGGTGACGGCCTTGTATTTCACCCGGTTCTCGTCGACGGCCGCCTGGGTCCGCGCGATGTCGCCGCGGAGCTTGAGGATCTCCGGCGTTGCGTAGCCGGATGCCCTGGCGATCAGGTCGAAGTCCGCATCGCCGGCGGAAGCCTTCCCGGCGGGATCGTCGAGGTGGCGCTTCTTCTCCTCCTGTTCGAGATCGCGCAGCTGGGTCTCCATATGCGCGATCGACTTTTCGCCCTCGCGCTGCGCCGCATAGTAGCTCTTGATCTTGACCTGGTACTCGGCGAACTCGGCCTTGTGGCGGGTGATGGCGGCGCGCAAGGTCGCGGCTTTTTCGTCGTTCGCGGCAGACGGCGCGTCGGCCATGACGCGCGCCAGCTCCGCCTCCAGTTCGGCAAGCATCGGCGGCGTCGAATGCGCCCGCAGCAGATAACGCGCCATGCCGCGGTCGAGCAGCGTGCGGGTGCGCGCGGGCTGCGCCGCGGTCAGGCCGGTGTCGAGCGAGCGATACTTGCTCGACATCTCGATGGCGACCTTGACCGCCGCTGGATCGATCCGGACCCCATAGCTCTCCTCGAGGTCCTTGGCCCCGTGCAGCGCAATCTCCTCGAGCTCGGCGCCGGCCGGCTCGGTCAGATCCATCAGCGTAAAGTGGTCGCGGAAATCCGAGTGGCATTTGAGCACCTGCGTGAGGTCGGCCTCGCGCACCTCGAGGAAAACCTGCGTCTTCTTCGCCTTCACCATTGCCGTCAGCGCATTGACGATGTGCATCAGCCCGCTGTTGCGCAGCGCATCGATCAGGTCGAGCGTATCCTCCACGATCAGGACGCTGTCGGGGGTGCGGTTCAGGATCGCGAAGATACTCTTGAACTGCTTGACGATCGCATCGTTGTCGCCGAGGCCGAACAGCCCGTCGGTATCGAGCCAGAACAGCCGCTTGTTGACGATGTCGAACGGTGCGTCGGGATCCGCCTTGCGGGCCTGCAGCGCCAGCGCCAGCGTGGTGATGCCGACGCCGCTCGGACCGGAGACGATGACGCTGTTGGCCTCCATCCGTGTCAGGATGGTGCACAGTTCCTCGAACTTCCCCGCGCAGCCCACCAGCTTGAAGTTCTTCCGGTCGGCGATCATCTCGCTGCCGGTGATCAGGAAGTTGTCGGCCATTGCGGATTTCCGTGGTTTTGGCGGTCGGGCTTTAAAGACGGTGGACGATCACGTTCGGCTCAGATCTGGCCGAACGTGATTTCCTTGTCGTCGACCGGCTTGGACGCAGCGGTTGCGGCGGAAGCTCCGGGCTCCTTGGCGTCCATGCCGATGCTCTCCTGCAACCGGGCGCGCACGGTGGCGGTGACGTCGCTGAGCTCGCCAAGCCGGCTCTGGATGGTGGAGAGCCCGTCTTCGCGCAGCTTGTTGGCGGCCTGCAGCGATTCGGCGATGCTCGACATCGACTCCACCTTCTCCATGATCCGCTTGGAGGCCTCGTCGACTTGCAGCGCCTGGCGGATGACCTCCTTGTTGGCGACGTCGTCGGTCACCGCGTTCATCGCCCGCATCGAATCGCGCACGCTCTCCGAGGCCTCGTTGAGGGCCGAGTTGTTGAGCGCCTGGATCGTGGTGTTGAGGCTGGTGGCGACGCTGGCGATGCCGTCGCTGGACAGTTCGCGCAGATTGACGTTCTGCTTGCCGAGCGCGTCGTGGAACGTGTTGGCGTCGACCGCATCCTTTTCGAGATCGGCAACGGTCTTCTTGGTGCTCCGCCCGCTGTCCAGGAGAGTGGTGACGTGGCGCTCAAAATCGTTCTTCTTGCGCTCGCGCTCGAGGCGGGCAAGCGTGTCCTCGCCTTCCTTGGCGGTCGACAGCGCCTGCACCTTGGCCTTGTTCTCGGCCGTGGCGAGGTCGATACCCTTGTCGAGGATCGCGACCACCGTGATCATCTGCGAGTTGATCTTGACAAGCTTGTCGGCCTGCCCCTCGATGCCTTCGAGTTCGTCGCGCAGCTCGGAGACCGTGACCTGCGACTTGTCGATGTAGTTGAGCGCGGCCTTGATGATGCCCTCGACGCGCTTGACATGCTCGGGACCGGAGATGTCGAGCATCTTGCGGACCTGTTCCTTCTCGGCCTTGAACTTGCCCTGCTTGGCGTCGTGCTCGGCCTTCTCCGAGAGAATTGCAGTCGCCTTGTCGCGGCAGGCTTTCAAGTCTTCCATCCGCTTGGCGATCACAAGCTCCTTGGCGGCGATCTCCGCCTGGGCGGACTTCTTGATGCCACCGAAGATGCCGGTCTGCGTCTTCAGCTGGGCGATGTCGCGCTCGAGCTTTTCCCGGTCGGAGACGATCTGGCGCGTTTCGGCGTCGACCTCGGCGGTACGCTTGTCCCAGTCGGCCTCGCGTTTGCGATCCTCCTCGATCTCCGCAAAGGTATCGAGCACGACGTTGTCCCCGGCCGTGCGCAGCGTGTAGAGCGCATCCAGATTGTCGACTAAGGGCCGGATCATCTCGCGGAAATCCAGCACGCCCTTGTTCATGTCACCGAAGGTCTGCTTCATCTTGGCAAAGACCGTGGTCGACGACAGCTCGATCAGCTTGCGCTGCATCAGCGTGCGCTGCTGGGCGAGATATTCCTTGTAGGACTCGAGCTGCTTGACCGAGGTCTTGCACTCCTCGGCGAGTTCCGGCGAGAGAAGTGCGCCGACCTGTCGGCTGCGCTCCTCCGGCGAGGCTTCCGGATTGAAGACGATCTTGGCCACCGGATTTGCGGTGATATCGACGGGCGCGGCCTGCGGCGCCTGCTTCGGCGCGAGGCGCGCCTTGAGGGCCTCGTTAACCGCGGTCGATTCCGCAGGCTTCGGCGATGCAGAGGTAGACATGAGGTCGTCTCCTGATCAGGCAGTTCCGGGCGGAACCGCGTATGGCGACGCAGGCGTTCAAGCCGCGGCGCGAAAGCTCATCTCTCAGCGGCCAACACAAGAGCCGGGTCCGGCCAGAAAGCTAGATGCGACGTCCTTGTCGCACAACCACAGCGGTGGTTGATTTGGCCGTTAACCCAAACAAAAAATGGAGGCACTTTCAGCTCCCAGCCGAGGGACGATACGGCAGGCCGAGGAACCGCTTTGTGGGGCGGGCGGAGCAGACCTGCCGGTCCGCTCATTGGTATGACCGTCCGGCGCGGAGGTTCGAACGATGTTCGACACCTTTGCTTGATCGAACGTGCGACCCCGTGATCGGCCGGGAGACCGTCTTTTGGCGGAGAAATGCCGTTAACGAACCGCCCAGCCCGGCCGGCCGGAAAACTCACAGTTTCGATGAATTTCGTCAAAGCTGTTGGGATTGCCCGCCGTTTTGTCGGAAAGCGGGTGGGATTGACCGGTCCGACGGCAGAAGCTCCTGGTCAGCCAACGTTCACGGAACTCCTGCCATGTCCACCCACACGCCACGCCTGCCCGCGACCTTCAACCGCCTGGCCTGGTCCAACCTCGCCGCGCAATCGGCCGAGCAGATCGCACTCGCGGCGGCGCCGATCGTCGCCGTGCTGCTGCTCGGCGTCGGCGAGGGCCAGACCGGCCTGCTGCAGACCGCGCTGACTCTCCCCTTCATCCTGTTCGCGATTCCCGCCGGCCTGCTCGCCGACCGCGTCTCGCGGCGCTGGGCGATGGCAGGCGCCGAGGCGCTGCGGGCTGTGGCGCTGGCGGCGATCCTGCTGCTGCTCTGGATTGGCGCGATGACCTTGCCGCTGCTCGCCCTGCTTGGCTTCGTCGCGGTGTGCGGTACGGTCGCCTACAGCGTCGCCGCGCCGGCATTGGTGCCATCGCTGGTGACATCGCAACAACTGCCCGCAGCGAATGCGCGGATCGAGCTGGCGCGCACTGTCGCCTTCGCCAGTGGCCCTGCGCTCGGCGGCGTGCTGGTCGGCTGGGTCGGCGCTGCGCCGGCGTTCGGCGTCGCGGCCGCCCTGTCCGCGATCGCCGTCGTGCTGCTCGCCGGCATCTATGAGCCGGCGCGGCAGCCCGCCCCGCAGCGTCATCCGTTGCAGGATATCCGGGAAGGCGCAGCCTTCGTGTTCCATCACCCGCTTTTGCGGCCGGTGTTCGTCACCCAGTTCATCTTCAATACCGCCTCGTTCCTGCTGCTCGCCGTGTTCGTGCCCTATGCCGTGCGGCATCTCGGCTTGAGCGCGACTGGCGTCGGCGGGACCCTGGCGATGTATGGCGTCGGCATGGTGGTCGGCGCGCTGTTTGCGACACGCGTGATGCGCCGGCTGGCGTTCGGCACCGTGATCGGGCTTGGTCCCGTCACCGGCTTCGTCGCCGCAGCAGTGATGGCGCTGACCACATGGATTCCGACGCCGCTGCTCGCCGGCCTCAGCTACTTCCTGCTCGGCGTCGGCCCGATCCTGTGGGTGATCTCGACCACGACGCTGCGCCAATCGGTGACACCGCCCTCGCTGCTCGGCCGGGTCTCCGCCATCAACATCATGAGCTACGGCGCCCGCCCGCTCGGCTCCGCGCTCGGCGCCGTCGTCGGCGGTCTCTACAGCGCCGAGGTTTGCCTCTATCTCGCCGCGGCGATCTTCGCCGCGCAGGCCATGGTGATCCTGATGTCGCCGGCGGTCTCGCTGGCGCGGCAGCCCGACATGGTCGGCGAACCGGCGTGCTAGCTCGTCAGATACCGTTCATACTTGCCGCCCACCACCTCGTCGGCGGCAACCGCCGGATCGAGCGTGTAGAGGTCCTGCGCCTGGCTGATGCCGCGCAGGACGAAGCGGCCCGTGGAAACGAGATAGTTGCGGCCGGCGGCATCGAGGCCGGTGCGGAAGGCGGTTGAGGTCAGCAACTCCCGGTCGACCGAGCTGCACATCGAGGCGATGCGGCTGACCTCGTTGACAGCGGGGCCGACCACGGTGAAATCCAGCCGGTCCTCGCTGCCGATATTGCCGTACAGGACCTCGCCGACATGCAGGCCGACATAGGCCGTCGTGGTCGGCCGCCCCTCGGAGGCCCGGCGCGCGTTGAGCTTGCTGATGTTGTCCCGGAACTGATGCTCGGCGCGCAGCGCGGCGCGCTTGGCTCTCGCCACGTTCTCATCCGTGAACATCGCAAGCACGCCATCGCCGATCAGCTTCAGCACCTCGCCGCCGGCGTCATGGACTGCGTCGATCGAAGCCTGCGCGTAATCATTGAGGAACGGGATGATCTCGTCCGGGCCGATGCGCTCGCTGATCGCGGTCGAGCCGCGCACGTCGGAATACCACAGCACGGCCTTGATCTTCTCGGTGACGCCGCGGTTGATATGGCCGCGCATCACCCTTTCCGATGTCTCGCGGCCGAGATAGACGCGGCCCAAGGTCCGCGCGATCTCGGCCTGGGCGGCGGATTTCACCGCAAGGCCCAGCACCGGCACGAGGTCGCGCAGCGCCTCCAGCCCCTGCTCGCCAAAACCGTCGTCATGCCGCGTCACCCAATAGGAATAGACGCAGTCCATCTGCCCCATCGTGCCGGCTTCGCCGAACTGCTGGATATGGGCGACGAGATGCTTGTGACCGCTGTCGGCGAGATCGCCGGTGAACTTGAAATTGTTGGAGTCGCCCTGGCCGAGCTCGAGCCGGAACTCCTGATGGCCGTTTTCGAGCATGTGATAGAAGATCGAGCGCCGCCAGGCGTCAGCCGCCTCGCCCTCGCTGGTCGAACCATATTCGAACGCGGTGCTCTCGTTGGTCTCGGCATCGTTCCAGCGAAAGCCGCGGCCCTCGAAGATCGGGTGCAGCGTATCGATGAAGACCATGGCCCGCGACACATGCAGGCCCTCGGCGCGGCAGCGCTCGCAGAAGCCGCGCAACAGATCATTCTCGGGCAGGCCAGACAGACCCTGGCGGACCAGCCAGTTCATCAGGCGCAGACGGGGCGTCAGTTCCATGGGGCGATTATGCCGGTCAATTGGTGCGGGAGGAAGCCGCCAAGCGCGCGCTTGACGCTGGTTCCGTGACAGATGCAAATGCCGGGGCAACAATGCAAGACCGGCGCCTGCCGGCAAGAGGATTTGATCCGCGCCATGAGCGCCCGGCAACTTCCGATCATCCTGGCGCTCGGCACCACACAGACGCTGGCCTGGGCTTCCAGCTACTACCTGCCGGCCATCCTCGCCGATCCCATCGCGAGGGATCTCGGCATCTCCTCGAACTGGATTTTTGCAGCATTCTCCGCGGCGCTGGTGATATCGGCCCTGCTCGGCCCGCGGATCGGCCGGCAGATTGATCTGGTCGGCGGCCGCTCGGTTCTGTCGATCTCGAATCTGACGATCGCCGGCGGCCTTATCCTGCTCGGCTTCACCCACTCGATCCCCGTCCTCGCCGCCGCATGGCTGCTGCTCGGCATCGGCATGGGCTATGGCCTCTACGACGCCGCGTTCGGCGCGCTCGGAAGGCTCTATGGCGAGGCCGCGCGGCGGCCGATCACGGGCATTACGCTGATCGCGGGCTTTGCTTCCACAGTCGGCTGGCCACTGACGGCGCTCGGGCTTGCCCATATCGGCTGGCGCGACACCTGCTTTGCCTGGGCCGCCGCCAATCTCCTGATCGGCCTGCCGATCAACTGGCTGATGCTGCCGCCGGTCGCCGGCGCGAAGGTGGCGGTCGCCCACGCGGTGAAGCCGCACATCCCGCTCGACCGGCCGATGATCCTGCTCGCCTTCACGTTTGCGACCGCGTGGACCGTGACAGGTGCGATGGCGGCGCATTTCCCGCGCATCCTGGAAGCGGCCGGCGCCACGCCGGTCGCAGCGATTGCCGCCGGTGCGCTGATCGGGCCGGCGCAGGTCGCAGCCCGCATCGTCGAGGCATCGCTGCTCAGCCGCTATCATCCCCTGCTCTCGACGCGGCTCGCCTGCCTCACCCACCCGATCGGCGCCGCCATCGTGGCGGTGATGGGCGGCGGCGCGGCAAGCCTGTTTGCGGTCTTCCACGGCGCCGGCAACGGCATTCTGACGATCTCGCGCGGCACGCTGCCGCTCGCGATCTTCGGCCCGCAGAACTATGCCTATCGCCTCGGCATCATCGGTGCGCCCGCACGGATGGCGCAGGCGGCTGCGCCGCTCGCGTTCGGCTTTTTGCTCGAAGTCATCGGCAGCCGCGTGCTGATCGTCTCGTCAGCGCTCAGCCTGCTCGCGCTTGGCGCGCTGTTCCTGCTGGATGGCAGGCGGGTCGAAACCAAATGATGGACACGATTGGCTCTTCCCTTGACCGATCATTTCGCGCGCAAGCGACGCATGAGCAACGATCCCAACAAGCCGCAAAGCTGGATACGATGGGCGATGAAGCCGCCGCAGGCCTATGCGGTGTACCTCGTCGCGGTGCTGCTCGTGTTCGGCCTGTCGTTCCTCGCCGGCACGCTCAAGCCGAAGCAGACGCCGGCGCCGGCACCGGTGACCACGCCATCCGTCCCGCGCAGCTAGCGGTCATTTCCCCGACGTCGCGATCCAGATCCCGGCGAACACCGCGACCAGGCCAAGCACCAGATTTGCGGTGATGGGCTCGCCGACCAATTGGGTGGCGAGCAGGCCCGCGGCGACCGGGTTGATCGTCATGGTGTTGGCGACGCGGGTCGGCGTCGCCCGCTCCAGCGCCAGCACCCAGAGGATGAAGGCGAGCGCGCCGCCGGCCACGCCGAGATAGACGCCTGCCATCCATTGCGACGCGCCGAACCGGCTCAGCGTCACCACACTGCCGGTGAAGAGCCCGACGATGACCAGTGCGGCCGCGCCGGTGCCCATGCCCACGGTGAGAAAGCCGAGCGCGCTGGAGCGGCGGATGAACGGGCGCGACCAGACATTGTAGAAGGCCATGCAGAGCACGGCACACATCATGATCAGTTCGCCGCGCCAGGCCCCAACAGGCGCCGACGACAGTCCTGACGCCAGCGCTGCCGCGACGCCGAACACCGCGATGCAGACGCCGACGGATTTGCGCATCGTCAGCGGCTCGATGCCGAGCACGGCGCCGACGACCATGGTCGAGAGCGGCAGCGTCGCCAGCGCAAGGCTCGCGCGCGCCGCGGTCGTGTAGCTCATCGCGATGTTGTAGAGCACGAAGAACACGCCGAAGAAGGCGAAGCCGAGCGCAGCAACGCCGAGCCAGTCGGCACGCTGCGGCCACCGCACCTTCAAGACCAGCGCCGCCGGCAGCACGCAGAGAAAGCCGATCGCCCAGCGCAGGATCGCAAGCGTGATCGGATCGGTATTGCCCGCGAGATAGCGTGTGATCGCAGCGGCCGTGCCGCCGAGACTGCTGGAGACCAATGCCAGCGCGACGCCGATCCACTCGGTCAATGTCCGTCCCCAATGCGTTTCGACTGCCGTTGTGGCATCTTGCGCGTCAGCATCGTTTCCGCAACTACCTGGCAGGTATTCATGTCGCAGCAGCCCGATTTCGCAGCCAGCCTCCGCGGGTGGCGGCAGCGCAAGGGTCACTCGCAACTCGAGCTGGCGGGGCGCGCCGGCATTTCGCAACGTCACCTCAGCTTCCTCGAGCTCGGACGCGCGGCGCCGAGCCGCGACATGGTCATCAAGCTTGCGGTGGCGCTCGACGTCCCGCTGCGTCAACAGAATGCGCTGCTTGTCGCCGCGGGCTTCGCGCCGGTCTGGCGGCAAACCGATCTCGCGGCCCCTGAGTTCACCCAGATCCGTCATGCGCTGGATTTCATGCTGGCGCAGCAAGAGCCGTATCCGGCGGTCGCGGTCGATCGGCACTGGAATTTGCTGCTGGCCAATTCGGGGGCCGTTCGCCTGGTCGAATTCCTGGTCGGGCCGCTGGCGCCAGGCACACCGGTCAATCTCGCCGATGCGCTGGTCGCCCCCAACGTGCTGCGGCCGTATCTCACGAACTGGTCCGAGGTCGCCGGCTATTTCATCCGCAGCGTCGAGGCCGATGCCGCGGCCGACGGCACCGCCGCAACCGCCGACTTGCTGAAGCGCCTGCTGGCCTATGACGGCGTCGCGGCAGCGATCAGCGCCCCACCCTCGATGTCACCGCCCGGCCCCGTTCTCCCGATGCGATTCCGCAAGGGCGATGTTCGCCTGGAGCTGTTCACCACCATTGCGACGCTGGGCATTCCACAGGACATCACAACGCAGGAATTGCGGATCGAGAGCTTCTTCCCGCTGGATCAAGAGACCACTCGGACGTTCCGCGCCTGGGCCGAGCGCGGACACTGACTTTCAGCCTGGCGCACCGTCAGTGCGCGTGATCGTGGTGCGGACAGGTCTCGACCTCGACCGTGATGTGGCTGACGCCACGCAAACCGCCGAGCCGGCGCTTGTAGGTCGCCGGCGGCAGCGGGTGATCGGAGATGACCGAGATGACCGCCGCGCGATGCCCCGGTCCCACCTGCCACAGATGCAGGTCGGTGACGCGGTCGCCCTTGGTCTCGATCCGCTCGCGGATCGTGGCTTCGAGCTTGTCGTCGGCGCTGACGTCGAGCAGCACTGCGCCGGACGCGCGGATCAGGCCAAAGGCCCAGCTTGCGATCACCACGCTGCCGACGATGCCGACCAGCGGATCGGCCCACACCCATTGCGCATACATCGCGACCAAGAGCGCACCGATCGCCAGGATCGAGGTTGCCGCATCCGCCAGCACGTGGACATAGGCCGCGCGCAGATTGTTGTCGTGGTGATGGTGGTGATCATGATGGTGTTCATGATCATCGTGGTGATGGTCGTGACCGTGATGATGGTGATGATGACCATGATCGTGATCGTCATGCAGCAGCCAGGCGCTGGCGAGATTGACCACGAGGCCAAGGGCCGCGATCGCGATCGCTTCGCTGTAGGCGATCGGCACCGGATGCAGCAGCCGGTCAAAGCTCTCCCAGGCGACCTGCAGCGCGATCATCGCCAGAATGATCGCGGACGAGAACGCGGCGAGATCGCCGAACTTGCCGGTGCCGAACGAGAAGCGCGCATTGCGCGCCTGCTGCCGCGCGAAGAGATAGGCAAGCCCGGCGATCCCCAGCGCCGCCGCATGCGTCGCCATGTGCCAGCCGTCGGCCAGCAGCGCCATCGATCCCGACAGCCAGCCGGCGACGATCTCGCCGACCATCATGACCGAGGTCAGCGCGACCACGATCCAGGTCCGTCGCTCGTTGCGACCATGCGTGGCGCCGAGGAAGACGTGCTCGTGGGTCCACTGGTCAATTGAATGTGAGTGCATCAGACGTCTCTTGGGAACATGAAGGAATCTGCTGGGAATATAGAGGTTTTCGTCGCGAACTCGAAGCGGTTCCATGACGCAAAATCGCGTGGCCGCGTTGACAATCCGAGGACGCTTTTGGTCTATTCCCCACCCATTGGGGGTGCTGCGATCCCCTCATGAGGCGACATGCCGAAGTATCGCGTCCCGTTTTGACGAGGGCGCGCGCATGTCCAAATCAATTCCACACCATCGATCCGACGAACCTGGCTGCACGCTGCCGTGCGCCGGGATTCCTGTCGCACGACTGACATTTTGGGGCCTACCGAAGGAGCACATCATGAAGCAGATCCTCACGGCGCTTGCGATCGGTATCGTATCCAGTGTTACGGCGGCCCGTGCCGCCGACATCGACTGGAGCAAGGTCGATGCCGCACTCGGCAAGACCGCCACGGTGAGCGGCGAGGTTCGCCGCTACGGCCTGCCCCGCTCCGACCTCCACGTCACCCTGGATGGCGTGACCATCAAGCCGGCGCTGGCACTCGGCGGTTGGGTCGCCTTCGCGCCGATGCATGGCGAGGCCATGGTGATGGGCGATCTCGTGCTGCTGGACAACGAGATCACGCCTGTCATGACCAAGCTGCTCGATTCCGGTCTGGAGATCACGGCGATCCACAACCACATTCTCCGCGCCTCGCCCGCGACCTTCTACATGCATGTCGGCGGACACGGCGATCCCGAGAAGCTGGCATCGGCGATCCGCGCGGCGCTCACCTCGGGCAGCAAGACGCCGTTCGAGCCGCCGGCGACGACGGCTGCGGCCCCGCCGAAGCTCGACCTCGACACCGCCGGGATCGACGCCGCGATGGGCGCCCAGGGGAAGGAGACCGGCGGGGTCTACCAGTTCGGCATCCCGCGCCGCGATCCGGTCAAGGACGGCGGCATGCCGATCACCACGGCGATGGGCGGCGCCAATGCGATCAACTTCCAGCCGACCGGGAACGGCAAGGCGGCGATCACCGGCGATTTCCTCGTGACCGGCAACGAGGTCAATCCGCTGATCCGGGCGCTGCGCGCCGGCGACATCGAGGTCACCGCGATCCACAGCCACATGCTCGACGAGGAGCCGCGGATGTTCTTCGTCCATTTCTGGGCCAATAACGACGCGGTGAAGCTTGCGAAGGGTGTTCGCGCCGCGCTCGACAAGACCGCGGTCGCGCAACACTAGAAATCAGCCTGCCTCCTCCGGCGGCTTGATGTGACGGAACGAGACCAGCAGCGCGAGGTCGTAGCCGATCTTGAGCGCCCCGCAGATGATCAGCGGCAGACCGGGAAAAGCCGTCGTCAGCAGCACGCCCGCGATCGCCGGGCTGATCGCGGATGCGAGGCTGCGCGGCACGGCGGTGACACCAGCCGCGGCCGGCCGCTCCGGCGGCGTCACCACGGCCATCACATAGGAGGTGCGGGTCGGCACATCCATCTGCGACAGCGCCGCGCGCAGCAGCAGCAGGCCGAGCGCGAGATAGAGGTTCGGCGACAGCGCCGCCAGGATCAGGAAGATGCTGGACGGGATATGCGTGAACACCATGGTGTTGACGAGCCCGATGCGCTTTGCGATCCAAGCGGCAACGGGATAAGAGAACGCGCTCAGCGTGCTCGACCAGAAGAAGAACAGGCCCGCCGCCGACAGCGACAGGTCGAAACGCTGGAACAACCAGAGCACCAGCAGCGACTGCGCGACAAAGCCACCGGCAAAGGCGTCGACGCTGAACAGCGCCGCGAGCTTGTAGACCGTGCGCTTGCTCGGACCAAGCGCGACCTGCCCTGCCCTCGCCTCGGCATGCGCATGCGGCACCTGCCGGTAGAGCAGCGCGCAGATCATCCCGAGCGCGGCATAGGCATAGAACATCGCGCGGAAGGCGCCGAGCTGGGTTGCCCCCGCCGAGACCATGATGTCGGGCAATGACGCGGCGAGCGAGCCCGCAGCCGCGCAGAGCGCGCCGATCAGGCTGTAGCGCGCGAACACCTGCGTGCGTCGCGCATCCGACGCGGTCCGCGCCAGCACGGCATGCTCGAGCGGCACGGCGACGCCGAGATCGCCGCCGGAGGGATTGACGGTGCCGATGAAGCCGACCAGCGCGATCAGCGTGAGATGCTCGACATTGGGAAACGCGATTCCCGTCGCGATCATCAGCCCGGCCCCGAACAGCAGCAGCATGCGCAGGTCGAAGCGCGGCGCGATCCAGCCGATCAGCAGCGTGAGCGCCGCCGTTCCGAGCAGCGATGCCGTGGCGACGATTCCGACCGCGACGGCGTCATAGCCGAGCGCCGTCATGTAGGCCGGCAGGATGATGATGGCAAATCCGTCACCGAAGCCGCGCAGCGCCCGCGCGGCATACAGCAAGCCGATCAGGGACGCGCCCGATGAAGTCGTTGTTTGCGTTGAGATGCTCGTCATCCTGACGTCCATGCGCGCTTCCTCGCGAGAAGCGAGGTCTGCGCAGAGCTTGGACGGAGCCGTCTGACGGGGAGTCTGCATTTCCCCGATGTCGTCAACGCTAAGTCGGAACAACGGCTTGCGCAAGCGCCGCGCGCGCTGCGGCGAAATTTGTCTGCCCTGATTGACAGCCCGCGCGGCTTTGGCTGTAATGCCCGCATGGGGATTGAGCGATCTCCCCACGAGGCGCCATGCCCAAGAATCGCGTCCTGTTTCGCTTTGCGAGGACGCAAACATGTCATCCTACACCACGATATCTGCCGACAAGCTTTCCAAATTGATCGGGACGGCGAACATGCCGACCCTGATCGACGTTCGGACCGACGAGGATTTCGCCGCCGACCAGCGGCTGATTCCCGGCGCAATCAGACGCAGCCATCAGGATGCCGGCGACTGGAGCGGCAATTTTTCCGGAGACTCGGCCATCGTCGTCTGCCTGCGCGGCGCCAAACTCGCCCAGGGCACTGCGGCCTGGTTGCGGCATGCCAATGTCGCCGCGGAGACGCTCGAAGGCGGCTTTGAAGGCTGGAAAGAGGCCAGGCTGCCGCTGGTGAACGCGTCAAAGCTGCCGCCGCGCGACGCCAAGGGGCGCACGGTCTGGGTGACGCGGGCACGGCCGAAGATCGACCGCATCGCCTGCCCCTGGCTGATCCGTCGCTTCGTCGATCCGGGCGCCGTGTTCCTGTTCGTGGCTCCGTCCGAGGTTGTCGCCGTCGGCGAGCGCTTCAACGCAGCTCCCTTCGACATCGAGAACACGTTCTGGAGCCACCGCGGCGAGCTCTGCACCTTCGATGTCATGATCGAGGAATTTGGCCTGGCGACGCCGCCGCTGCTGCGGCTCGCCACCATGGTGCGCGCCGCCGACACCGCACGGCTCGATCTGTCGCCGGAAGCGCCGGGCCTGCTCGCCGCCTCGCTCGGGCTGTCGCGGATCCATGACGACGACCTTGCGCAGCTCGAGGCCGGCATGCTGCTCTATGATGCTTTCTATCGCTGGTGCCGCGACGCCTCCGGCGAGACCCACAACTGGCCGACCAACAAGGCGAAATCGTAATGGACGCGAGCATGACCGAGGTGGCCGGCGACGATGCCGGCCACCGCATCAGCCTTGGTGAGGCCTTCCGGGTCTGGCTCCGCGTCGCCTGCCTTTCCTTCGGCGGACCCGCGGGCCAGATCGCGGTGATGCACCGCATCCTGGTGGAGGAGAAGCACTGGATCTCCGAGCATCGCTTCCTGCATGCGCTGAACTACTGCATGCTGCTGCCGGGCCCGGAGGCGCAGCAGCTCGCGACCTATATCGGCTGGCTGCTGCACCGGACCGCCGGCGGCATCATGGCCGGCGGCCTGTTCATCCTGCCCGGCATCATCGCCATCATGGGCCTGAGCTACATCTACGCGGCCTACGGCAATGTCGGCTTCGTCGAGGCGCTGTTCTTCGGGCTGAAGGCAGCCGTGCTCGCGATCGTGATCCAGGCCGTGGTGCGCGTCGGCAAACGCGCGCTGCGCAACAATATCATGATCGCGCTCGCCGGCATCGCCTTCGTCGCGATCTTCTTTTTCGGCGTGCCCTTCCCGATCATCATCATCGCCGCCGGCGTGATCGGCTATCTCGGCGCGCGCAGCGGTCGGCCGGAGTTTGCTGCGACCGAGCATGGCGGAAGTGGCAAGAAGGCCGCCGTCGACAGCCTGTTCGGCGACGAACTACCGGAGCACGTCCGCCCCAGCCTGCCGCGTGCGCTCCGCGTCGGCGCGTTCTGGCTATCGCTGTGGCTGGTGCCGGTCGCAGCGCTGCTGATCGGGCTCGGAGAGGCCAATGTGTTCAGCCAGATCGCGCTGTTCTTCTCCAAGATGGCGCTGGTCACGTTCGGCGGAGCCTATGCGGTGCTGGCCTACGTCGCCCAGCAAGCCGTCGAGCATTATCACTGGGTGCAGCCGCGCGAGATGCTGGATGGCCTCGGGATGGCCGAGACCACGCCGGGCCCGCTGATCATGGTGCTGCAGTTCGTGGGCTTCATGGCGGCGTTCCGGGATCCCAACGGGCTGTCGCCAATGCTCGCCGGCACGCTCGGTGGCCTGCTCGCGACCTGGGTGACGTTCACGCCCTGCTTCCTCTGGATTTTCCTGGGAGGTCCGTTCATCGAGACCTTGCGCGGCAACAAGGGGCTGGCCGGCGCGCTGACCGCGATCACCGCGGCGGTGGTCGGCGTGATCCTGAACCTGTCGATCTGGTTCGCGCTGCACACCCTGTTCCGCCAGACCATGCCGGTGCATTCGCTCGGATTGTCGTTCGACATGCCGGTTCCGAGCAGCGTCGATATCCCCGCGTTGATCCTGTCGATCGCGGCGGCGACCGCGATCTTCCGTTTCAATGTCGGGATGCTCTGGGTGCTGGCGGGATCGTGCCTCGCCGGCATCGCTGCGCGGATGGTAGGATTGATCTAGGCGAACTCACACCATCTCCGCCGGTGCCAGCCGGCACGTTTCGCTGCTGATCTCGACCTGCAGGGTCGAATGATGAATCCTGAACCGGTGCGACAGCTCCTCGCAAACGTGATGCAGGAACGCATCGTCATGCCCGTCCGGTCGTACCAGATGCGCGGTCAGCGCGGTCTCGCTGGTGCTCATCGCCCAGACGTGGAGATCGTGCACCTCGGTGACCCCATCGAGCGAGGCCAGATAATCCCGCACCGCGCGCAGCTCGATGCCGCGCGGCACCGCGTCGAGCGCGAGGTTGACGCTGTCGCGCGCCAGCTCCCAGCCGCTGACCAGCACGACGGCGGCAATGACGAGGCTGATCGCGGGATCGAGCCATTGCCAGCCGGTGGCCATGATCAGGAGCGCGGCAACGACCACGCCGAGCGAGACGCCGGCATCGGCGGCCATGTGGAGATAGGCGCCGCGGACATTGAGATCGCCGTGCCGGCCGCGCATGAACATCAGCGCCGTGCCGCCATTGATCATGATACCGAGCGCGGCGACCCAGACCACGGTCCAGCTCGCCACCTCGGCCGGCGCGCGCAGGCGGTTGATCGCCTCCACCGCGATGCCGCCGACGGCGATCAGCAACAGGCCGGCGTTGACCAGCGCGGCGAGGATCGACGCGCGGCGATAGCCGTAGGTGTGCGTCTCGGTCGGCCGCCGGCCCGCGAGCCAGGCGCCGCCCCAGGCCAGCAGCAGCGCGATCACGTCGGAGAGATTGTGGACGGCATCCGAGACCAGCGCCAGCGAATTGGCGGCATAGCCGAACACCAGCTCGGCCACGACGAACGCCGCGTTCAGCGACGCCCCAATCGCAAATGCCGCGCCAAAGCTCGTGGGCGCGTGACTGTGTCCGGCATGGCCATGGGAGTGGCCGTGGGAATGATCATGCGAATGATTCCCATGGCCGTGATCGTGGTGATGATGGTCGTGCGCCATGGCGCCGTTATAGCGCGCGGATTTTCGAATACTATTACAGCAACCGCGTAATACTATTCAGAGCGACACCGCGATCAGCTCCTCCACCAGCGGGCCGCCGCCGACCGGGAACACGATGTACTGCTTGCCGCCGGCCAGATAGGTCATCGGCGCGCCGGCGGCGTTGGCGGGCAACTCAAGCTCGGCCAGCATCTCGCCGGTCGCCTTGTCGTAGACCCACAGATGCGGATCGAGATTGTGCAGGTCGCGGATCGGCAGATTGAGCCCGGGCACGAAGCGCGGCGGGCTGTAATATCCCATCTGCACCACGATCATCACGGTCTTGGTCAGCAGCGCCCAGCTGCGGAACGGCAACCCAAGCTGCTCGGTGATGCCGAGCTTCTGGATAGATCCCATCGCGCTGCTGCGGCCGATCGGAATCCGCCAGCGCTGATCGCCGCTGTTCATGTCGATCGCAACCATGCTGCCGAATGGCGGCTTCAGCAGCGGCAATCCGCGCGGGCCCGCCAGATAGCTGGGCATGCCGATGAAGTCATAGGTGCCCTGCCAGCTGGCCTCGGGCTTTTGGATCGTGATCAGCGTCGGCAGCCGCTGCGTGCCGACATAGAGCGTATTGGTGTCAGGGTCGACCGCCGCGCCCGACCAGCTGGCGCCGCCGGCATTGCCGGGCACCTGAATCATGCCGCGCTGCGTCGGCGGCGTGAACAACCCGCCGCGGTCAAAGGCCGAGGCGATGGTGATCGCCTCCTTGTGGATCTCCGGCGTCAGGTCAATCAGATTGTCGTCGGTTGCGCCCTGCAGGTCGAAGGCGGCGGGCTTGCTCGGAACCGGCTGCATCTTCGAGGCGCGCTCGCCCGGCACATTCGACGCCGGCACAGGCCGTTCCTCGATCGGCCACACCGGCGCGCCGGTGACGCGATCGAACACGAAGGCGAAGGCCTGCTTGGTCACCTGCACAACGGCTTTGATGGTCTTGCCGCCGACGGTGATGTCGATCAGGTTCGGCGCGGCCGGCGGATCGTAATCCCAGAGCCCGTGATGGACGAGCTGGTAGTGCCAGACTTTCTTGCCGGTCGCAGCATCAAGACAGACCAGGCTTTCCCCGAACAGCCCGTCCCCCGGACGATCGCCACCATAGTAATCGTTGGTCGGCGTGCTCACCGGCAGATAGACGTAACCGAGCTCCTCGTCCGCGCTCATCGGCGCCCAGACATTGGTGTTGCCCACCTCCTTCCAGGACTCATTCTGCCAGGTCTCCGCGCCCGGCTCCTCGCCTTGCGGCACGGTGTGGAAGGCCCACAACAGGCGACCGCTTGCGGCATCAAAGCCCCTGACGTCGCCGGGCGGCGACGGCCGCTTGCCCCACCAGTCGAACACGGTTGAGCCGACCACGATGACACCGCGGACGATCACCGGCGGCGAGGTCATCGTGTAGTAGTCGCGATCGACTGGGCGGCGCAGCCCCTCGGTCAGATCGACGCGGCCGTTCTTGCCGAAGCCTTCCACCGGCTTGCCGGTCTTGGCATCGACCGCGATCATGTGGCCGAATGCGGTGAGGATGATGATGCGCTCGTCGTCGCCACTCCGCCAATAGGCGACGCCACGATGCACCCATCCGAGGTTCGGCGGAAGGCCGAGACCGTTCTTGTAGATCTCGGGATCGTAGACCCATTTGGTCTGGCCGGTCGCAGCGTCGATGGCCGCGACTTCCGACAGCGAGGTCGAGGTGTAGAGCGTGCCGCCGACCATCAGCGGCGTCGACTGATTGGACGTCGAGGGCCCGACGCTCGGATCCGCCGCCTTGATCGCCATGTCCGGCGACTTCCAGCGCCAGGCGATGTGCAGGCTCTTGGCATTGTCGCGGTTGATCTGCGTCAGCGGCGAATAGCGCGCGGCGGCATAGGTGCCGGCATAAGCCGGCCATTCTCCCTCCGACAGCGCCTTGGTGGATTCAGGAAGTGCGCCGGGAATGGATTGGGCGTGGAGTGCAGCTGGCGCAGCCAGAACCAAAGCAGCTAGCCAGAAACCGAAGGTTCGACCCGTCATCGCCGCCTCCCCTGCTTCGGGGAAGCTTCTACCTGCGGAGGATGACAGTCAAACGGGATTGCGTAGGGCGGATTAGCCGAAGGCGTAATCCGCCGCATCTCGTCGTGAAGATGGCGGGTTACGGCTTCGCCTAACCCGCCCTACGGGTCACTCCACCCCGCGGTTGAACTTGTTCGACTTCGGCAGGCCGTGGGCGAGACGGCCGGCATCGGCGCGGTTGCCGCGCCAGTCGGCCAACTCCTTCATGGTCATGCTGTGCTCGCGGCCGGCGGAGTCCTTCCAGGTCAAGCCCGCCTTGGCGTCGAACACCGCGACGTCGGACAGCCTGCCGCCGGAATATTTCTGCAAGCGAACGCCGCGGCCGCGCGCCATCTCCGGCACCTGGTCGAGACCGAACAGCACCATCTTGTGGTTGCTGCCGATCACGGCGACGGTGTCGCCCAACACGGTCGTGATCGCGCAGGCCTCGTTCGGCATCTCGACATTGAGCACCTGCCGGCCCTTGCGGGTGGTGCCGACGCAGTCCTCTTCCTTGACGACGAAACCCTGGCCCTCGCTGCTCGCGATCAGGAATTTGCGCTCGCCCTTGTTGACGAACAGCGCGACGATCGCGGCGTCCGGCTCGAGGTCGATGAACATGCGGATCGCCTCGCCATGGCCGCGACCACCCGGGAGCTTGGCAACATCGAGCGAGTAGAACTTGCCGTTGGTGGCAAACAGCAGCAGCTTCGACGTGGTTTCGGCGAAGAAGGCGTGATCGAGCTTGTCGTCGGTTTTGAAGGCAAGCCCGGAGAGATCCTCGACATGGCCCTTCAGCGTGCGCACCCAGCCCTTCTCCGAGATCACGACCGTCACCGGCTCGCGCTCGACCAGGGCCTCTTCCATCGCTGCAAGATCGTGCTCGGGCGCATCCGCAAACGTCGTGCGGCGCTTGCCGAGCGGCGTCTTGGGACCGAACATCTCGCGGACCTTGGTCACCTGCTCGGCGACCTTGTCCCACTGCTGCTTGTCAGAGGCGAGCAGGCCTTCGAGGCCCTTCAGCTCCTTGCGCAGGTCCTTGTCCTCGGTACGGATCTCCATCTCCTCGAGCTTGCGCAGATTGCGCAGCCGCATGTTCAGGATGGAGTCCGCCTGCAGGTCGGTCAGCTTGAAGGTCTGGATCAGCACCGGCTTCGGCTCGTCCTCGGTGCGGATGATCTTGATCACCTTGTCGATGTTCAGATAGGCGATCAGCAAGCCGCCGAGCACTTCGAGGCGATGCTCGATCTTGCCCTTGCGATGCTCGGAGCGGCGGATCAACACGTCGCGCAGATGGTCGAGCCATTCGCGCAAGCACTCGGCGAGCCCGATCACCTTGGGAATGCGGCCCTTGACCAGCACGTTGAGGTTCAACGAGATCTTGCTTTCCAGCTCGCTCAGGCGAAACAGCGATTCCATCATCAGCGCCGGATCAACCGTGCGCGACTTTGGCTCGATGATCAGGCGAACGTCTTCCGCAGATTCATCGCGGACGTCGCCGACCAGCGGCAGCTTCTTCTGGTCCAGCAGCTCGGCGATCTTCTCGACCAGGCGCGACTTCTGCACCAGCCACGGAATCTCCGTGACGACGACGACCCAGCTGCCGCGGGCGCCCTCTTCCACCGACCAGCGCGCACGGGTGCGGAACGAGCCGCGGCCGGTGGTGTAGGCCTCGACGATCGCTTCCTTGGAATCGATTACGATGCCGCCGGTCGGGAAATCCGGTCCCTTCACCCAGCGCAGCAGCGCCTTCGATTTGGCGTCGGGCTTCTCGATCAGGTGCAGCGCGGCATCGCACAGCTCGGCGGCATTGTGCGGCGGGATCGAGGTCGCCATGCCGACCGCGATGCCCTGCGCGCCGTTGGCGAGCAGGTTCGGGAAGCCGCCGGGCAGCACGACGGGCTCCTTGCCGCTATTGTCGTAAGTCGGCTTGAGTTCGACCGCGTCCTCGTCGATGCCATCAAGCAACAGCCGCGCCACGGCGGTGAGCCGCGCCTCGGTGTAGCGCATGGCCGCCGGATTATCGCCGTCGATGTTGCCGAAATTGCCCTGGCCATCGACCAGCGGATAGCGCGACGAAAAGTCCTGCGCCAGACGCACCATGGCGTCATAGATCGCCTGGTCGCCATGGGGATGGTACGAGCCCATCACCTCGCCGACGATCTTGGCCGACTTCTTCGGCGTGACGCCGGGATTGAGGTTGAACGAGTCCATCCCGTACAGGATGCGCCGGTGAACCGGCTTCAAACCGTCGCGCGCATCCGGCAGCGCACGGTGCATGATGGTCGAGAGCGCGTAGGCAAGATAGCGCTCTTCCAGCGCATCCCGCAGCGGCACATCATGGATTTCGGCCGGGTCTTCCGGCGGTAGCTGTCGTTTTCCCATGGGGAGGCGTTAAACTTTTGCGGTGAATCGGGCAAGACGCGAATCAGCGGGAATCTAGAGCGTTTCCGCGCGAAATGGGCCCCGGTTCGCGGGAAGAAAACGCGTCAAAACAAGAATCTAGGGCACGAATCAGCCTTGCGAAACCGCCCGCGCCCGTTGCCGGATTACGGCGTTGATAAAGCCGTCTCGGGCATCCGAATGGCCCTGCCCGCGCGGCTCCAGCACGTGGCGGAGCAGGAAGGTACCGGTCAGCTGGAAGCCGTCGCGCAGATCCTGGTCCGACCAGCCATTGGCACCCGCCTCGCCTTCGCGAAGGAAAGACGGCAACCGCAGCAGGCGGTCGCGCCAGGGCTCACCCGCCGCGCGCGACACCGCACCGCCGGATTTCGGCGAGACGTAGATCAGGTCGGTGGTTGCGCCGGTCGCCGCGCAATTCTCCAGATCGAGGCCGAAGCCGAGCTCGGTCAGCATCGCCAGCTCAAACCGTATCAGATGAATGGCGGCGACGCCCGCGTCATCAAAATCGTCGAGTGTTCCCTGCAACATCTCGTAGATGTCTTCGTGGGGATCGCGCTCCGGCAACAGCCGCGCCATCGCTGCCAGATGCGTCACGCCATAGACCGCATGCGAGGCACCGAGCAACGTCGCCGCGCGCAGCCGTGTGCCCTCCAGCGTGTACATGCCGAGATGCTCGTCGAGCCGGGCCCGCCACACCGCGGTGACGCTGTTGCCTGGCTGCAGCAGCGGCCGCATCCGCGAGCCGGCGCCGCCGCGCACCAGGCCGAGATGGCGGCCGTGCTCCCGCGTCAGCAGTTCGACGATGGCGGAGGATTCGCCATGCCGCCGCACGCCCAGCACGATGCCTTCATCGGTCCATTCCATGTGCTAAGTATAGCGCGATCCGATCCGACAAAGAAGTTTCGAGACGACCGGGAAGCACAATGGCGAGCGTGATCGTCGACCTCATGATCGGAGTTGTCGAACTGGCGTTCTTGATTGTGATGAAAACGCTCCCGGCCGTCTGCTTTTTCACCGCCGTCGCGGTCGTGTACGCGACAACCCTCGGCAAGGTGACCGTCGAATTCCCGGCAACGGGCAGCAAGATCGGCTGGACCGGCATTCCGCGGGTTACGCGCTCACCTCAGGGGAAAACCGTCCTGTCGCCCGCGCTCGGCGTCATCATTGGCTTCATCGTCTGGGTCATCATCGCCAGCGCGGTCGTCGCGTTACAAGCCTATCGCGCGTGAACCGCGCAGCAGATCACGCGTTGAACCAGCCGCGTGCGTCACCGGTGAAGGAGCAATAGAGCCCGAGTGCCGCCAGCGCGTGGGAGATGATCTGAACGCCGTTGAAGAGCTCGAGGCCTTTCATGGCGATATCCTGCGTCAGGCCGAGCGCTGACAGCACCAGCACGACGAGCAGGACCCAGCGCGGCCAGTTCTTGCGGCGCCGCGCGGCGAGGAAGACGAAGTAGACGACCAGCAGGAGGAAGCCTGCCACGACCAGTGGCGGCGGCGCGGCCGCCCCCTGTTCAGCCACCGTCTCCCCTGGCGAGCGGTCGCTGAACGCGCTCGACACCGCGTCAAGCAGCAACGACGCGTATTGCAGCACCTCAAACCACAGGACATTCCTGGGAACTATCATGGGAGCTGCCGCCACCTGTCACTCTTTGGGAAATTCGAGGCCCATTTCCCGGTAGCGATCAGGGTCGTCGCCCCAGTTCTCACGGACCTTGACGAACAGGAACAGATGCACGGGCACACCCATGATCTCTGATATCTCGACCCGCGCCTGCGCGCCGATCGATTTGATGGTGGCGCCCCCCTTGCCGAGCACGATCTTGCGCTGGCTTTCGCGCTCGACATAGATCGTCTGCTCGATGCGGATCGACTTGTCCTTGCGGTCGGTCCAGCTGTCGGTCTCGACCGTCGACTGGTACGGCAGTTCCTGATGCAGATGGCTGTAGATCTTCTCGCGGGTGATCTCGGCCGCCAGATGCCGCATCGGGGCATCCGACATCTGGTCCTCGGGATAGTGGAACGGCCCGTCCGGCACCATCTTCGCCAACGTCTCACGCAGGTCCGCGACACCATCGCCCGACAAGGCGGCGATCATGAACGTGTGCTCGAACCGGATCCTCTCGTTGGCGGCCTGCGCCAGCGCCAGCAGCTTCTCGCGCTGCACGAGGTCGACCTTGTTCAGCACCAGGATCTTTGGATGCGCGACGCTTTCGAGCCTGGTCAGGATCGCGTTGGCCTCCTCGTCGAGGCCGGATTTGGCGTCGAGCAGCACGCAGACCAGATCGGCATCATGCGCGCCGCTCCAGGCGGTCGACACCATGGCGCGGTCGAGCCGCCGCTTCGGCGCGAAGATGCCGGGGGTATCGACCAGGATGATCTGCGACTGGCCTTCGATCACGATGCCGCGGATCAGCGCGCGCGTGGTCTGTACCTTGCGCGAGACGATGGTCACCTTCGAGCCGACCAGCGCGTTGGTCAGCGTCGATTTGCCGACATTGGGCGCGCCGATCAGGGCCACGAAGCCGCAGCGCGTTGCGGCTGCCTGCGCTTTTGTCTCTTCAGTCATTGGTGCCGACGCCTTCGCGCTCGATCATCACGGAGGCGGCCGCCTTCTCGGCGTCGCGCTTGTTGCCGCCGAGCCCTTCGGCCGATGCCAGTCCCGGCAGGTCGACGGCGACGCGGAATTGCGGATCGTGATGCGGGCCGGTGCGCTCGATCTCGCGATAGACCGGCGTCGGCAAGCCCTTGCCCTGCGCCCATTCCTGCAGCACCGTCTTGGGATCGCGCAGCGGCCGGCGCGGCTTGCGCATCCGCTCGGTCCAGTTGCGCTCGACGAATTGCCTGACGGCATCATGGCCGCCGTCGAGCCAGATCGCGCCGATCACGGCCTCGCAGACGTCGCCGAGCACCGATTTGCGCAAGCGCGCGCCGTCGACCGCCTTCACCGCACCAAGCTTGATGTCGTCGGCGAGCCCGAGCGATTTGGCGACGTCGGCGCAGCTTTCCTTGCGCACGAGGTCGGCCAGCCGCTTGGAAAGCTCGCCCTCATCGGCCTTCGGAAACGCACGAAACAGCATGTCCGAGACGATCAATCCGAGCACGTGGTCGCCGAGGAATTCCAGCCGCTGGTAGCTGTCGGCGCGGTTGCGGCCCGCAGCCTTCAGCGCCGACACATGGGTGAAGGCGGTCGCCAGCAACGCCTGGTCGGAGAAGGTGTAGCCGATCCGCGCCTCGGTGGCGGCGACCGCAGCCTTCTGCTCCGCCGTCTTGGTGGCCTTGCTGCGCCGTTTCCTCGGCGCGGCACCGCCGCCGGCGTCAGGCGTGTGGCTCGGCTCGCCGGATGTCGGCTGGTCCTTGATGGCGGGCGTATCCTCGTTCATCGCACGATGGAGAATATGCGATTCCACCGCACGGCGGTGGGCCAGCGCCAGAACATCCACGCATGCTCGCCTTCGGCGATCGAGAAGAAGATCATCTGGGCGCGGCCGACGATGTTCTCGAACGGCACGTAGCCGACCTGCGACAGCACCCGGCTATCGGTCGAATTGTCGCGGTTGTCGCCCATCATGAAGAAATGGCCGGCCGGCACGGTGTAGACGTTGGTGTTGTCGTAGAACCCGTTGTCGACGCAATCCAGCGTCTCGTAGGTGACGCCGTTCGGCAGCGTCTCCTTCCAGCGCTTGACGCGCGCGGTTGCGTCCGAGCCGCAGGGATCCTCGCCGATGAAGTCGCTCAGGCGCTCGCGCTTGACCGGCACGTCGTTGATGTAGAGCAGCCCCTCCTTCATCTGGATGCGGTCGCCCGGCAGGCCGATCACGCGCTTGATGTAGTCGGTGGAGTCGTCCTTGGGCAGGCGGAACACCAGGATATCGCCGCGGTTCGGCTCCGAGCCGAAGATGCGGCCCGAGAACAGCGGCGGCGACAGCGGGATCGAATAGTGGCTGTATCCGTAGGAATATTTCGAGACGAACAAATAGTCGCCGACCAGCAGCGTCGCCTTCATGGATCCCGACGGGATGTTGAAGGGCTGGAACAGGAAGGTTCGGATGACGAGCGCGATCAGGAGAGCGTGGATCACGACGCGGATGGTTTCGCCAAAGCCGCTTTCAGTTTTGGTCCCGGTTGTCACGCTCATCGCTTTCCCAATTCCAACAGGCCGGTCGGCCCGGCCGGTGGCAGAAGGTTTTCCTCACGCGAAGCGCCTGCCCCTCGCGTCAAGAAAATGGCCTTGATTCTGATGTTGAGGGCAAATTCCGGCGGAAAGCCCGAATTCGCGTCTCGCTCGATGTCAAATCCTGCGGCGTTTTAGACGGTTGTTGGGGGGCGCGCAATCAATGGCCGTGTCAAAACTTCATAATTCATTGAAAAACCAATGATTTTTAGTTTTTCCTTGAATCCTGGACGCACCCCGGCCGGCAGCCCGCTCATTTGCCCGGGGCGACCGCCGAAATTATGACGAAGGCCTGCGCCAGCGGCCAATCGTCCGTAATCGAGAGGTCGATCCGCGCCTCCATCCCCTCGGGCGTCAGCTCCTTGAGTCGCGCCAGCGCCCCGCCGGTCAATTGCATGGTCGGCCGTCCGCCCGGCAGGTTCACCACCCCCATATCCTTCCACCAGACCCCGCGCCGGATCCCGGTGCCAAGTGCCTTGGAACAGGCCTCCTTGGCGGCAAAGCGCTTGGCGTAGGTCGCGACCACCATCTTCTCGTTGTTGGCGCGGCGCATCGCCTTGGCCCGCTCGGCATCGGTAAAGATGCGCTCGAGGAAACGCTCGCCGTGGCGCTCGATCACCTTGGCGATGCGGGTGATGTCGATCAGGTCGGAGCCGATGCCGATGATCATGCGGGCGTGCCGCCTTCCAGGCGCTTGCGCCCGCGCTCCATCGCCGCGCGCATGTCACGCACGGTGGCGGGCAGACCGACGAACAGCGCCTCGCCGACCATGAAGTAGCCGATGTTGAGCTCGCGGATCTCCGGCAGCGCCGAGATGGTCTCGGCGGTGTCGTAGTCGAGCCCGTGGCCGGCGTGGACCTCAAGGCCGGCGGCCTGCGCGAGCTTCGCGCCCTCGACGATGCGCGTCCACTCCGCCTCGGCCTTGTCCTTGTGGCCGTCGACCACGGCGTCGCACCAGCCGCCGGTGTGGATCTCGATCACCGGCGCCTTCAGTTTGGCCGCCATCTCGATCTGGCGCGGATCGGCGGCGATGAACAGCGAGACGCGGATGCCGGCATCGTTCAGCCGCGCGATATAGGGCGCCAGCGCATTGTGCTGGCCGACCACGTCGAGCCCGCCCTCGGTGGTCAATTCCTGGCGCCGCTCCGGCACCAGGCACACCGCATGCGGCCTGGTCGCGAGCGAGATCCGCAGCATGTCGTCGGTCGCCGCCATCTCGAAATTCAGCGGCTTTGAAATCTCCGCCTTCAGCCGCGCCATGTCGGTGTCGCGGATGTGGCGGCGGTCCTCGCGCAAATGCGCGGTGATGCCGTCAGCGCCGGCTTCGATCGCGGCGAGCGCCGCGCGCACCGGATCGGGCCGCGCGCCGCCGCGGGCGTTGCGCAGCGTTGCGATGTGATCGACATTGACGCCAAGGCGCAGCGGCGGAGCTTTGGACATTTCGGACTCGCGACGATTGACTGATATCACCCGTTGACGCGCTCGACCTTCGCCACGACGGCCTTGGCGCGCAACTGAGCGATGATAGCGCTCAAGTGCTTGAGGTCATAGACCTCGAGATCGATCGTCAGCTCGGTGAAGTCGGGCGACTGGCGCGACATGTGGATGTTGTCGATATTGCCGTCATGCTCGGCGATCACGGTCGCAATCTGCGCGAGGCTGCCGGGCTCGTTGACATTGTGCACCAGCACCCGCGCCGGGAAGCGCTGCGGCATGGTCTCGTCGATATCCCAGCGCACGTCGAGCCAGCGCTCCGGCTCTTCCTCGAAATCCTTCAGCGCCGGCGACTGGATCGGGTAGATCGTGATCCCCTCGCCCGGCGTGACGATGCCGACGATGCGGTCGCCCGGCACGGCGCCGCCGTTCGGCGCGAACTTGACCGGCAGGTCGGAATTGATGCCGCGCACCGGGATTACGGAGGCCGCGCGCGCCGGATGCGGCGGCTGGGTCTTCAGCTTGGCGGCGGCCGCCTTCTTGGCGCCGTAGCGCACCAGCCGCTCTTCCTTGTAGTCCGGATACATCGCGCGCGCGACGTCGGAGGCCTTCAATTCGCCGCGTCCGACCGAAGCCATCACCTCTTCGATCGAGGTCCTCGCCAGCCGCGGCAGCGCGCCGTTCAGCTTGTCGTCGGCATATTCGATCTTGGCACGGGCAAACAGGCGGTCGACGATGCGCCGGCCGAGCCCGGCATACTGGTCGCGCACCGCGTCGCGGGTGGCACGGCGGATCGCGGCGCGCGCCTTGCCGGTGACCGCGAGCGCCTCCCAGGCCGACGGCGGCGCCGACTGGGCCTTCGAGGTCAGCACCTCGACCTCGTCGCCATTCTGCAGCTCCGAGGACAGCGGCGCGAACTTGCCGTTGATCTTGCAGCCGACCGCGCTGTTGCCGACGCCGGTATGCACCGCATAGGCGAAGTCGATCACATTGGCCTTGCGCGGCAGCGCGATCAGCTTGCCCTTCGGGGTGAAGCAGAACACCTGGTCGTGGAACAGCTCGAGCTTGGTGTGCTCCAGAAACTCTTCCGGATTGGCGCTCTCGGACAGGATGCCGATGGTATGGCGCAGCCAGGCGAAGGCGTTGGATTCGTGCTTCAGCCGCTCGTTCGGCGAGCCCGTGCCTTCCTTGTAGATGGCGTGCGCGGCGATGCCGAACTCGGCGATCTGGTTCATGTCCTCGGTGCGGATCTGCAGCTCGACGCGCTGCTTGCCGGGGCCGATCACGGTGGTGTGGATCGAGCGATAATCGTTCTGCTTCGGCGTCGAGATGTAGTCCTTGAAGCGGCCGGGCACGACCGGCCAGGTGGTATGCACCACGCCGAGCGCCCGGTAGCAGGCGCCGATATCGTCGAGGATGACGCGGAAGCCGTAGATGTCGGACAGCTGCTCGAAGCCGACCGATTTGCGCTCCATCTTGGTCCAGATCGAAAACGGCGCCTTGCGGCGGCCGAACACCCGCGCGGTGATGCCGTTCTTGGCCAGGTTCTTCGACAGCTGGGTTTCGATCTCGCCGATCAGGTTGCGGTTGCGCTCAGCGAGCGCATCGAGCCGCTGCTGCACCACCGCATAGGCCTCGGGATCGAGCACGTTGAAGGACAGATCCTCCAGCTCCTCGCGCATCTCCTGCATGCCCATGCGCCCCGCCAGCGGCGCGTAGATGTCCAGCGTCTCGTCGGCGATGCGGCGGCGCGAGGCCGGCGGCATGAACTCCATGGTCCGCATGTTGTGCAGGCGGTCGGCGAGCTTGATCAGGAGCACGCGGACGTCGTCGGCGATCGCCAGCAGGAGCTTGCGCAGGTTCTCGGCCTGCTTGGCCTCGCGCGAGACCAGCTCGAGCCGCTTCAGCTTGGTCAGGCCCTCGACCAGCGCGCCGATCTCGTGGCCGAAGACGTGGTCGATCTCCGCCCGCGTCGCCTCGGTGTCCTCGATCGTGTCGTGCAGCAGCGCCGCCACGATGGTGGCGTCGTCAAGCTTGAGGTTGGTCAGGATCGCCGCGACCTCGAGCGGATGCGAGAAATAGGGGTCGCCGGAGGCGCGGGTCTGGGTGCCGTGCGCCTTCATGGCGTAGACATAGGCGCGGTTCAGCAGGTCTTCGTTGGTGTCGGGGTTATAGGAGCGGACCCGCTCGACAAGGTCATATTGCCGCATCATCCGGGCGCGGGATTTCGGCGGCCGCTCCACCGCAGGCGATGCCGGCGCCACCGCGATGGACTCGGTCGCGGCCTGCATCTGGCTGAAACTGCGGCGCCGATACGGCATTCTGAATTCGCCTCTTCCGGCGGGCCGGGAAGCCCGCCCTCACTTCAAATCTAGTGCGCTTTTGCCAAGAGCTGCACCCCATCTGAGCGCATGCCGCGGTCAAATTCACGCGTCTTCTCTAAGACGCATCGTAACCGCAAAATTGTCAACAAAAGCAAAGGCCCGGAGCGAGGTCCGGGCCTTTTTGATTTTCTCGGCGATGGCAGCAGGAACCCGCTCAGGGTTACTCGTCTTCCTCGGGCTGCTCTTCCGGCGGCGCCAGGCCCTCGAGGCCCTTCAGCAGCTCTTCCTCGGTCATGCGCTCGACCGCGACCTCGGTGTCGTCGGCATCGACGCTGGCGCCGGCCGATCCGATCAGCGGCACAGTGTCCGGCTCGGGCTCGTCGACCTCGACGAACTTCTGCAGGGAGTGCACGAGTTCCTCCTTGAGGTCTTCGGGCGAGATCGTCTGATCGGCAATCTCCCGCAAGGAAACGACCGGATTCTTGTCGTTATCGCGATCTACCGTAAGTTGTGAGCCGGACGAGATCATGCGGGCGCGATGGGCAGCCAGCAGCACGAGGTCGAAGCGATTGTCGACCTTATCAATGCAGTCTTCGACGGTGACGCGAGCCATTTGCAGTCGCTCCGTGGGTAATGGGACCGAATATGTGGGTTATCAGGGTTAGTTATAGGGACAGGGGCCGTTTCGCAAGGCAAAATTTGTGATTTGCCTTCCGTTTCGGCTCTGATAACTCAATCTGTCGGGACCAGGATGGTCGGAGCGTCTGGCGGCATTGGCTCGGGTTGCCGCGCCAGACAAGTAAATCTCTTCATTGAATGTCAAAACTCTAGGCTTTTTGCCCTCGCCTCACCATAATTGCGGTGGTGATTGTCGTGGGGAAGATTCACCGAGCTTTAGGCAGCAACGCAAATTGCGCGCGGTCGGTCGCCGCTGCGCTAAAAACGCTAACAACTACGTGAGAACACTTTGATGTCGTCACCTGTCTCCAACAAGATTGCGCTCTTCATCGATGGGGCCAATCTTTACGCCACCGCCAAGACGCTCGGTTTCGACATCGATTACAAACGACTGCTTAAGGAATTTCAGGGCCGGGGCACCCTTCTCCGCGCATTCTATTACACCGCGATCATCGAGGATCAGGAGTATTCGTCGATACGTCCGCTGATCGACTGGCTCGACTACAACGGCTACACCGTCGTCACCAAGGCGACCAAGGAATTCATCGACGCCAGCGGCCGCCGCAAGGTCAAGGGCAACATGGACATCGAGCTCGCCGTCGACGCGATGGAGCTCGCCGAGCATATCGACCAGATGATCCTGTTCTCCGGCGACGGCGACTTCCGCTCGCTGGTCGAGGCCGTGCAGCGCCGCGGCGTCCGCGTCACCGTGATCTCGACGATCGCCAGCCAGCCGCCGATGATCGCCGACGAGCTGCGCCGTCAGGCCGACGTCTTCACAGACCTTGTAGAACTGCAGTCCAAGCTCGGTCGCGATCCGTCCGAGCGCCCCGCCCCGCGCGAGCGCGAGGCGCGTCATCACGCTCCGCAATTCCTGCAGCGCGCGACCACCATGGCGCCCCGGGGAGCTGATGACGAATTCGACGAGTAGTCTCGTCGCGCTTTCAGCCGGACCTGACCGCAACTGCCCGCTCTGTCCGCGGCTCGCCGAATTCCGCTCCGAAGCACGCACAAGGCATCCCGACTGGTTCAATTCACCCGTCGAGTCGTTCGGCGATCCCAACGCGCGCCTCCTGATCGTCGGGCTCGCGCCGGGAATGCAAGGCGCCAATCGCACCGGCCGTCCCTTCACCGGTGACTACGCCGGCGACCTGCTCTATGCGACCCTGCTCGAATATGGATTTGCGAAAGGCGTCTATCAGGCGCGGCCTGACGACGGCTTGAAGCTTGTCGACAGCCGCATCAGCAACGCGGTGCGCTGCGTGCCGCCGCAGAACAAGCCGCTGCCGGTCGAGATCAACACCTGCCGGCAATTCCTCACCGCGACGATCACGACGATGCCGAAGCTGCGCGCCATCGTGCTGCTCGGCCGCATCGCCCACGAATCAGCGTTGCGGGCGCTCGGCATTCGTCTCGCCGCCGCCCCCTTTGCGCACGGTGCCGTGCATATGGCGGGTCACCTCAAGCTCTACGACAGCTATCATTGCTCGCGCTACAATACGAACACAGGCGTGCTGACGACAGACATGTTCCGAAACGTATTCGCGGACGTGCGGAAGGATCTCGATTAGCTTTTCTGTGGATGAAGCTTCAGCCAATCGAGCACATCGGCTGCATTCCGGTCCGGCGGAAACACCGGATAGAACACATGCGCGATCTGGGCGTCGTCGATGATCAGCGCCATTCGCTTGATCAGCGTCAGCCCGGCAACCTCCATCGTCGGCAAATTCAACGCACGCGTGAGTTGCAGGCGCTCATCCGACAGGACCGGGAACGGCAGATGCAGCCGCGAGGCTATCTCGGTCTGGTAGGCGTTGCTCTGCGTCGACAGGCCGAACACCTGGGCCGCGCCGGCCGCCTTCAACTCGGCGAAGAGGTCGCGGAACGCGCAGGTCTGCGGCGTGCAGCCCCGGGCGCCGGGGATCATGTCCCAATCATCGACCAGGGCGATCTTGCCGGGCTCGCCGGTCCGCGGATAGGCGAACACCACGGTCCGTCCTTGCAACGCCGACAGCGTCACTGACGTATCGTCGGTCGCGCGCAGCGTGACCGACGGGAGCGTCAAGCCCTTCAGGTGCGCCGCGCCGCCATCGTCTGTGGGCGCCGGGATCTTGCTCCAGTCGACGTCAGTGAGATTCGGTTGAGCCATGTCGTGCTCCGTGAGGGCTGCGAACACTGCTGTAGGATGGGTGGAGCGGAGCGATCCCCATCACCTTTGCACCGCGTGGTGAGATGATGGGTATCGCTCCGCTCCACCCATCCTACAATTTCTTAGCCCCGCGCCCGCAGCAGACGGCCCTTCTCGCGGCCCCAATCGCGCTTCTTCTCGCTCTCGCGCTTGTCGTGCAGCTTCTTGCCCTTGGCGACCGCGAGCAGCAGCTTCGCACGACCTTTCTCGTTGAAGTACAGCTTGAGCGGAATGAGCGTCATGCCCTCGCGGTCGACCGCGCCGAGCAGCTTGCTGATCTGCCGCTTGTGCAGCAGCAGCTTGCGCGGCCGCTTCGGCTCGTGGTTGAAGCGGTTGGCCTGCAGATATTCCGGGATATTGGCGTTGATCAGCCAAATCTCGCCGTTCTTGGAGTCCGCGTAGGACTCCGCGATCGTGCTCTTGCCCGAGCGGATCGACTTCACCTCGGTGCCGGTCAGCGAAATGCCGGCCTCGATCGTGTCCTCGATCGCATAGTTGAAGCGGGCCTTGCGGTTCTCGGCGACGACCTTGATCGGACGTTCGTTCTTGTCAGCCACTTTAGCTCTTCTTGAGGAGATCGCGGATCTCGGTCAGCAGCACGACCTCCGCCGACGGCTTCGGCGGCTCGGCCGGCTTGGCCTCTTCCTTGCGCTTCAGCTGGTTCATCGTGCGAATGACCATAAACAACACGAAGGCGACGATGATGAAGTTCACAACCAGCGTGAGGAAGCTGCCGTAAGCCAGCACCGCGCCCTGCTTCTTTGCATCGGCGAGATTGGTCGCGGTCACGCTCTTGGCAAGCGCGATGAAGTAGTTGTTGAAGTCGAGGCCGCCCAGCATGCCGATGATCGGCATGATGATGTCGTTGACCAACGAATTGACGATGCCGGTGAAAGCCGCACCGATGACAATGCCGACCGCGAGGTCGATCACATTGCCCTTCATGGCGAAATCGCGGAATTCCTTGAGCATCGTTGTCCCCCCTTGATTACCTGTGGCGATGAAATTCCGAGCGCCGCCTCAGTTGATCAGACCGGCATGCACCATGGCGCTGCGGACCGCGGCGCGCGTGGACTCGGCGACCGGCACCATCGGCAGGCGCAGCTTCTCATCCAGCTTGCCGAGCAGCGACATCGCATACTTCACCGGCGCCGGATTGCTCTCGATGAACAGGTTGTTGTGCAGCGGCATCAGCTTGTCATGGATCGCGAGCGCAGCCTTGGTGTCCCCCTTCTGCCAGGCAATGTGGAACTCCGAGCACAGGCGCGGCGCGACGTTCGAGGTCACGGAGATGCAGCCATGACCGCCATGCGCCATGTAGCCGATGATGGTGGCGTCCTCGCCCGACAGCTGGTTGAAGTCCTCGCCCATCGCCGCGCGCTGCTGCGACACCCGCACCATGCTGGCGGTGGCGTCCTTGACGCCGGCGATGTTCTTCAGCTCCCACAGCCGCTTCATGGTGTCGACCGACATGTCGATCACCGAGCGCGGCGGGATGTTGTAGATGATGATCGGAATGCCGATCGCGTCGTTGATCGCCTTGAAGTGCTGGTACATGCCCTCTTGCGTCGGCTTGTTGTAGTAGGGCGTCACCACCAGCACCGCATTCGCACCGGCCTTCTCGGCGTGCTCGGCGAGCTCGATCGCTTCCTTGGTCGAGTTGGAGCCGGCGCCGGCGATCACGGGCACGCGGCCCTTCACCTCCTCGATGCACCATTCGACGACTTTCTTGTGCTCGTCGTGGCTCAAGGTCGGGCTTTCGCCGGTGGTGCCGACCGGTACCAGGCCGTGGGTCCCCTCGGCGATCTGCCAGTTCACCAGGCTCCGGAAGGCGGCCTCATCCACCGAGCCATTTTTGAAGGGGGTGACCAAGGCGGTGAAGGACCCCCGGAATTTTGTCTTGGCTGCCATGGACTTCCTCCAAACGCTCTAGGCTTACGGCTGACTGACGATCTCGTCTGAACTTGCGTTTCCGCTCGCGAAAGAGGCCCCCGCCCCGCAGGAAAACGCCGCGAAAGGCCATTCATACCGGGTCTGACCGGGCGGCGAAAGGCCCGCGGATCGCCTGTCCCAGCCGCGATTTTGCCGCGGTGTTGCGGCAAACCGGCGGCCAGCGACGCTTTTTAGCATTTTGTCCACATATTCCATCAATTAAGAACCTGTTCGCCCGAGCGATCAGATGATTCGACGCCGCAGAGGACCGCCGTGACCCGTTCCGCCCGCGCAGCCGCCTTGCGATCGACCGCCATCGCAACAGGTCTTGTGCTGACAGTCGGCCTGTCGGCGCTGAGCGTCGAGGCCTGGGCCACAGTTCCCTTGCCGAAGCCGCGACCGATCTCCCGCCACACGGTTCCAAAGACGGCCGCCCCAGTGGCGACGGCGCGCGCGCCGGAAACCACCGCAGCCGTTGCGCCCACCGCGCCGGCGCTGGTGCCTGCGACGCGCAAACATGTCGCACCCGCCGTTCGCAAGCCGGTGACACCGGCCGCGGTAGCTGCAACCGCCTCCACCTCGCAAGAGGACAAGGAAGCGCTGGAAAGCGTCATCGCGCTGTTGCGCAAGCGCAAGGCCGGCGACGCCACCCAGGCCGAAGCCTCGATTTCGGATCCCGTCGCACGCAAGCTCGCCGAATGGCTGATCCTGCGCGCCGAGGACAATGGCGCCTCCGTCGAGCGCTACCGCGCCTTCATCTCGGCCAATCCGAGTTGGCCGTCGCAGACCTTCATGCGCCGCCGTCTCGAGGCCGCGCTGTGGGACGATCACCGCGAGGACGCCGCGGTGTGGGCGTGGTTCGAGAATGAATCGCCGATCTCGGCGAAGGGCCGCCTCGCGCTCGCCAAGGCGATGATCGCGCGCGGCGACCGCGCCAATGCCGAGCGGCTGGTGCGCGAGGCCTGGCGCGGCGATCCCATGAGCGAGGACACGGAAAGCACCGTGCTCGACACCTTTGGCTCCTTCCTCACCGGCGGCGACCACAAGGCGCGCTTCGACACCATGCTGTACGGCACCGACAACGAGGCCGCCGGCATGCGCGAAGCCAAACGGCTCGGCTCCGGTTACGTGGCGCTGGCGAAAGCGCGCGTCGCCGCCAACCGCAAGGGCGGCAATCTGCGCGCGTTGATCGAGGCGGTGCCGAGCGAACTGCGCGGCGATACCGGCTTCCTCTTCGCCAGGATCCAGCTGCTGCGCCGCGAGGAGAAATTCACCGAGGCCGCACAGCTGGTGCTCGGCGCGCCGAAGGATCCGGCGCGGCTCGGCAACGTCGACGAATGGTGGATCGAGCGGCGCCTGCTGGCGCGCAAGATGATCGACACCAACGAATTCCGCACCGCCTATCTGATCGCGCGCGATGCGGCGCTGCCCGCCCGCGACATCTACAAGACCGAGCAGGAATTCACTGCCGGCTGGATCGCGCTACGCTTCCTCAACGATCCCGCGGTCGCCGCGCAGCACTTCGCGCGCATCGGTGTCGGCAGCGCCAACCCGACGGCGCTGGCGCGCGCCGGCTACTGGCAGGGCCGCGCCGCGGAAGCCGCCGGCCGCGGCCAGGAGGCCCGTGCCGCGTACACGCGTGCCGCCGAGCAGTCGACCAGCTACTATGGCCAACTCGCGCGCGCAAAACTCGGCCTGCCGCAGATCGAATTGAACGGCGCACCGCGCGGCCGCGGCGCCGAGCGGCTCGAGATCGTGCGCGCCGTCGCGCTGCTTTACGAACTCGACGAGCGCGACCTTGCGATCCCGATCTTCGGCGACCTCGGCGACAACGGCGATCCCGAAGCGCTGGCCGGCCTCGGCGAGCTGACCCAGCGCTACAGCGATGCGCGCGGCATGCTGCTGATGGGCAAGTCCGCGCTCAATCGCGGCCTGCCGTTCGATCACTACGCCTATCCCGTCAACGGCATCCCGTCGTTCCGCCAGGTCGGCCCCGAGGTCGAGCCGAGCATCGTCTATGCGATCGCGCGCCAGGAAAGCGCGTTCAATCCGGCCGTGGTCTCGCCGGCGCAGGCCTATGGCCTGATGCAGGTGACGCCGGACGCCGGACGTTACGTCTGCAAGCGCGCCGGCATCGGCTTCGACCTCAACCGGATGAAGACCGATCCGGTCTACAACGCGATGCTGGGCGCCGCCGAGCTCGGCGGCCTGCTGGAGGATTATCGCGGCTCCTACATCCTGACCTTTGCCGCCTACAATGCCGGTCGCGGCAGCGTGAAGAAGTGGATCGATCGCTACGGCGATCCGCGCGACCCCAAGGTCGATGCGGTCGACTGGGTCGAGCTGATTCCCTTCTCGGAGACGCGGAACTACGTGCAGCGGATCATGGAGAACCTGCAGGTCTACCGCGCCCGCTTCGGCGGCGGCACCCGGCTGCAGATCGAGGCCGACCTACGCCGTGGCGCCAGCGTCGAGTGACCGCAACGGCCGCGGCCTTCAACCGATCCTGGCAAAAACTGCACAATAAGGTGCAAAAATCGGCGTAAGTCTTTGCTACAACACCATTTTAGGTGGCCACAAGGGCCGGATCGCCCCCATCAGAAGGCCCTCCAGGCTGCCAGGATGGGTGCCGATTATAATGACTCGGCACCTCATCGCCGGCACGGCCCCGCCTCTCAAAGCGCGCAGCGGACCGAGCCGCCGCTAAATGACCTTGGCGTAACCTGAATTGGCCGCTTGCGGCGCGCCGCCGTGTCGGGCATATCGGCCTCATTGGAGACGTGGCCGAGTGGCTGAAGGCGGCGGTTTGCTAAACCGTTATAGGCTTGTAAAGGCCTATCGAGGGTTCGAATCCCTCCGTCTCCGCCATATGGCGCGATGCGCCGCCTCACGCGCGCGAAGCCGCTTTTAACCTTCTCCTGCGAGCCGATACGATCGCCCGACAACCGGGGGGTTGTCATGCGAGCAGTCTGCATTTTGCGACAGCCCACCTCCGTCCAGCCGCACAAGCTCCTGCTCAGGATCGATTGCGGAATTGCTTCACGTCGAGGCATTCGATCCAGTGCGGTGATGGCCTATCGGGTCACCGCTCCGGAAGTCGCGTGATCTGGAGCGACGATACCGTGATCAGCTCCGACGATAGCAGCTCGGTGCGGAGCGGAAGCACCACGTTGTACAGCGACGGCACGAGCTCGGTGACCGCTGGCAACACCATCCTCTTCAGTGACGAGCGGACCTGTCAGCGCCTTTCACGTGGTCAGATCATCTGCAACTGGCAACGCCGGCGCACGAAGGACGAAGCTCAGAACGGGCATGGCGGCGCGGGCGCGTACCAGCCGCTCTGCTCGAATCCTATTCCCGTTACGCAGTCCCCGGTTTCCAGCGGGACCTTCAAGGCGTAGCGCTTCCCCTCAGTCCCGCCACCGACGCTGTACCTCATGACACGGTCGGATGGGTCGGCGGGCAGGGATTTCAGCAAGCCGCCATCGACCAGCGCCGGCTTCAAGTCTTCGACCGGGTTGTCGGGAAACGGAGCTGGATACCGCCCCTTCGCCACGCGATAACGATCCAGCGCGCTCTTCAGCAGCCTGACGTTCGCGACCCGCGTTGCGTCGCGCGATGTCGCATCGCTTGAATTCAGGTAGTACAGCGTCCCGAAGAAGAAGACGGCGACGATGCAGACGCCTCCGACAATCTGCAAAAGAATCCTGATCATTGAAATCGCACAGCGTGAATCTGTCGGGCCTGGATTGATATGTCAGGCTTTAGGTCAGATTGACAAGCTCCGGTCCCCGCCTCGCCGCTTGTTTCGGCCGGTCGGTTGCTCCCGATCGTTGCGATGCCGCCGGCGACACGGACTTGCTGTGTGATCTCCATCACCGCGCCGCCGCTCCCCTCGTCCTAAAGCTGTCGCCACGGATCGCGAGGGGATGGTCCCCTCCTTCAGACGCGGGAGATGGCAATGACCAGGAAGACATCAGGTCGCGACAACCTGTCGCTTGAGCAGATCGACATGGCGCAGCTCGACATCGTCGTCGGCGGCGCGCTCGAAGACGCCCTTTCACCCCAGCTCCGGCTGGCGGCGTATCCGGTCGGCGGCTGGACGATGAGGGACGTGTTCGCAAGGCCGGCTCCCTTCACTTACCACTGACAATCCGACCCCTCAGCCAGTTCAGGAGAGACCCATGACCAACGATACGCGTGAGCTTTCGATCGAGCAGCTCGACCAGACCAGCGGCGGCTCCATGATGGACATCGTGATCAAGGCCTATGAGAAGTACATGGCCGACCTCGGCGCGAAGCTGATCAACGACCTCCACAAGCCGCTTGTGCCGAAGACCGGCCTCGGCTTCCCGCCCCGCTAACCCAGGGAGTGCAGGATGACGCGATCAGATCGGGGAATGAGCAACTGCATAGCCGATGCCGGTGCGCGCGAGCTGACGGCCGCCGACATGGACACCGTGTCCGGCGGCGCGCGGTTCATCTCGCCTGCCGAACGGGCGGGATGGGAGTGGCTCTTCAAGAACTACTTTCCCCTGCAGGGCAAGGTGAACCCGCGCTACGTTTGCTGAACCGCCACGCGGCAAATCCTCTCCGCAAAGCTCAAGCGCCACCGCGGTTGGACGGGTCGAGATTCCTGTTCTCCTCGGGAGGGATCGGCTTGTGGCCCGGAAACTTGTACCAGCCCGGCGGCACCACGGCGTCGTCGGGACGGGAGAACGGCTCTTGAGCGGAACGCGCGATGACGTGTTGACGCCCGCGCGGATGATGCACCGTGGCGGCGTCAGCTACGACGCTCCACAGCATGACCAATAAACCGAGGCTCAAGGCGAGACGCATCGCATCTGTTCCGGTTGTCCGGTTGATGTGATGCGAGGGCCACGGCGCCACAAGCTGGAACCGTGTTACGCCCGTTCAAATCGGCGGCAACGATATGCCGCCCGTCGGATCTTAGTGCGTGATCATCCAGGCGCGGGCTTCGCGCTGGGCGGCGGAGATCTCGATCTCAGACATCTGCTCGGCGACCTCGCGACGCATCGCGATCGCGTCAGCCCGGCCCTTTAGGGCAGCGAGGTTGAACCATTTGTGCGCGGCGACCAGATTGACGACGCCGGAGCGGCCGCTGGCCCAATACAGACCGCGCTCGAACAGCACGTCCTGGATGGCGGTGGCGGCAACCGGAATGGCCGCGTCCTGATCGATGAACCCCTGAAACATTGTCGCAACTCCCCTTTTTATTGTTGACCGCCCTCCCCCGAGCGCGGCCCCCGTCCACTGTTGATATCGCCTTGTCCCCTCGCGCTGATCGCCAATTTTTTGGCGATCATGCGCCTCGCCGTTGGCCGGCTTGTTGGGATGATCATGACCCATCAAATTTGAAGAGCGATTTAAGTATCGCGATGAACGGGATGTAAATCGGCGCGCGGCGCGCGGTTCCGGGAATCGCAGAAAGCCCTGCGGCACAGGCACTTCTGGTCATTCGTGAAGATCGGTTTACCCTCGCGTTTTCGGACAACGATAACCATTGCCGACAAACGCCTGGGCCGCGGGAGGCGCGGATGGTCGGCATCGGGGGGTGGACGCGGCACGTCGCACCACGGACAAGCGCGCTTCGCCTGCCCTGGCAGCCCGATCGTCGGACGCCACGTCATGGGAAAGCGAGGCCGGTCGGCCTGCAAGCATTCCGGATCAGATTGTGGGGGGAATGAATGTCGTCCAACCACCGCGGGGCGCGGGGACGAGGGCGTCGGCGAACACGTCAGGACCAGATTTCACTTAAGGCATTTGCGCCGGTGAAACTGCGGAGCCAAAGCCGGATCCGCACCGAACGAAGAAACCTCTCGTTTCTTCTGCCGGACCGGTTTGGAAGAGCAAGCTCGTTCCGAAAGTCGATCCAGCCGTTTGACCTGATGTCTCGCCGACACCCTCTTTCGTCGACTTGGGCTTTCCGGGGCAGCTGCCTCTCAGCAGATCGTCCGAAGGCCCGCGTGACGTGCCGGCATCAAGCCGCCGGCAATCCTCTCAAAGGCGAGAGGGTTACTTCTTCTTCTTGGCGACCTTGCGGGTCTTCTTCGCAGTCTTCTTCACTGCGCTCTTCGCCTTCTTCGCCTTCTTTGCCTTCTTAGCCATGTTGCCCTCCAGTGTGTGTGAGATGGCTCTACTTCGTCGCGTGCACTCGGGATCGAGATGCACGACATCCCGAATACACCAACACGGCAAAAAAAACAGCGTCTCGCTTAAGGAAGTGTTGACGCAGCGATGGCCGCAAATGCAGCGCACCTCGCCGAAGCAAACGCCGACACGTTTGCGCGACGATGCGAAAAGTGCCGACGCCGCCGACATCGGCATTTGTCAACATCGCAGGAAATGCCTTTATTCAAGGTGATTCCTGCATTCCGGTTTTGCCGCGCGATGTGCGAGCACGACGCGCGTGAGTCGACGCGATTGCCGGAAAGCGGCGCGCCGCCGACGCTGAGTCGGGATTTTTGGCAACGAAAAAATTTTCGTGGGTAAGCCGCTTTGGTCGCATCCGCGCTGGCCAAAACCGGATTTTGGCACCGAATCGCGCAACCGGCGATTCGGGCGCGATGGACGTCGTGACGGTGTCGGAGCGGTGCCGGTGACGCGCGATGCGCGTCAACATGAACGTCAGGACATGTTGGAGAGACGATGCAACGATCGTCTCTCGCGTGCGTTCAGATGCCGAGCTTGGACTTCAGGAGGTCGTTGACGGCTTGCGGGTTCGCCTTGCCGCCCGACGACTTCATCACCTGGCCGACGAACCAGCCGAGCGACTGCGGCTTGTCCTTCACCGCTGCTGCCTTGTCCGGATTGGCGGCGATGATGGCGTCGACCACCTTCTCGATCGCGCCGAGATCGGTGACCTGCTTCATGCCACGCGCTTCGACGAGCGCGCGCGGATCGCCGCCTTCCTGCCAGACGATCTCGAACAAGTCCTTGGCGATCTTGCCGGAAATCGTTCCCTCGCCGATCAGGTCGACGATCGCGGCAAGCTGCGCTGCCGACACCGGCGAGGATGTGATGTCGTGACCTTCCTTGTTCAGCCGACCGAACAGCTCGTTGATCACCCAGTTGGCGGCGAGCTTGCCGTCGCGCGCTCTGTCGGCGAGACCTGACAGCACCGTCTCGTAGAAGTCCGCGCTCTCGCGCTCGGCGACCAGAACGCTCGCGTCATAGGGCGACAGACCGAGTCCCGTAATAAAACGGGACTTCTTTTCGTCCGGCAGCTCCGGCAGATGCGCCTTGAGATCGTCGACGAAGGCCTGGCTGAACTCGAGCGGCAAGAGATCCGGATCGGGGAAGTAACGATAGTCGTGCGCCTCCTCCTTGGAGCGCATCGAGCGCGTCTCGCCCTTGTTCGGATCGTACAGCCGCGTCTCCTGGTCGATCGCGCCGCCCTCCTCGATGATCTCGATCTGGCGCCGCGCCTCGTACTCGATCGCCTGGCCGATGAAGTTGACCGAGTTCATGTTCTTGATCTCGCAGCGCGTGCCGAGCGGCCCGCCCGGCTTGCGTACGGACACGTTGACGTCGGCGCGCAGGTTGCCCTTCTCCATGTCGCCGTCGCAGGTACCGAGATAGCGCAGGATGGAACGCAGCTTGCTGACATAGGCCTTGGCCTGCTCGGCATCGCGGATGTCGGGCTTGGAGACGATCTCCATCAGCGCGACGCCGGAGCGGTTGAGGTCGACTTGGGTCATGGTCGGTGACTGATCGTGCAGCAGCTTGCCGGCGTCCTGCTCCAGATGCAGCCGCTCGATCCCGACCGTGACGCTGCGGCCGCCGTCGAGCTCGACCAGCACCTCGCCCTCGCCGACGATCGGCGACTTGTACTGGCTGATCTGGTAGCCCTGCGGCAGGTCCGGATAGAAATAGTTCTTGCGGTCGAACACCGAACGCAAATTGATCTTGGCGTTCAGCCCGAGCCCGGTGCGCACCGCCTGGCGGACGCACTCCTCGTTGATCACGGGCAGCATGCCCGGCATTGCGGCATCGACGAGGGAGACATGGGTGTTCGGCTCACCACCGAACGCAGTCGAGGCGCCCGAGAACAGCTTTGAATTGGAGGTGACCTGGGCGTGGATCTCCATGCCGATCACGACTTCCCAGTCGCCGGTTGCGCCTTTGATCAGTTTATGGGGAGCGGCAGGTGCGTTCATGGCTCTCGGTATCCGCATTGATATCTGGGAGACCTTGGGCTTCGCGCAACCGCTCCTCCCAGTCAAGCCGGAGATCAGGGCACCAAGTGCCTCAAAGCCCGCGCCGGAACGACTGATAGGCCTTGCTGAGCCGCAAGGCATCGCCCCCGCCCGAGATCAGGAGGTCGACCTGCTCGGCCGGCAGCGAGAACCGGGTCGGGATCGCGTTCAATTCGCCGGCGCGCGCGGCGCCGAGCTGATCGAAGCTGAGCCGCTCGACGTAGAAGGTGACATCGCCGCAGCTCCAGGCGCCGGAGACGCCGAGCCGGGCGCGCTCGGCCGCCGACAGGCCGCAGCGCCAGCGCTTCAGCTTGCCGTTCCAGTCTTCCGCCAGCGCCGAGAAGGCCGCGTAGCTCGAGCGCACGCTGGCATCGATCGCGGTATCGGCGGCGGCCGACACCAGCTCGACGCCGTTCGGTCCCTCCAGCGTCTGCACGAAGTCGCCGGAGATGCCGCGGCCGGCATCGACGACCAGGAACAGCACACGGCGCAGCTTCACCGCCTGCCGCTCGGTGAGCGGTTCATACGGACGCTGCGCCGCCAGCAAGCCGATGCTGAGGCCGGACAGACCGTAATTGTCGACGAGGCCGCCATCGAGCAGCTTCACATACTTCATCGAGCCGTCGCGGTAGCGCGCCTGCGCCTCCGCAAACGAGCGCAGCAGCGGCTGCGCATTCGGATCGCGCCGCACGCGATCGAGCCAGGGCGGCAGCGGAGTGTTGCAACCGCCGGGATAGGTCTCCAGCACGATCGGCGCAAACGCCAGCGGCACCGCGGCGGAGGCCGCAACGGCTTCGGCAACGCGGTACGAGCGGATGTCGCTGCACAGCGCGTCGAACGCGGTCTTGCCGAACACGAACGGCGTGCGGTTGTAGATGTCGGAGGCGTTGATCCAGACCCGCGGCCGCCGGCTCTCGGGCAGCATGTCGAAGCGCGCGCCGTCGAACAAATTGCGGTCGAGCCAGTCGGTGAACTGATGGTCGTTGATGCCGCCGCCGAGCGCGCGGCCGATATTGCCTGGCGACAGCTGGGTCTTCAGCGCCTCCTCGGCATTGCGCAACAGGAAGCGCTCGCGGAAGTCATCGAGCGCGGCGCGCTTCTTCAGGCCGAAATAGGCCGCGGTGATCGATCCGCCCGACACGCCGGAGACGAAGTCGACACGGTCGAGCAGCGACTTGCCCTGCCCAGAAGCGGCATGCGCCCGATCGAGCTCCTTCAGCACGCCGAAGGAGAACGCCGCCGCGCGCGTGCCGCCGCCGGAGAACGAGAGCGCCAGCAGCACATCATCGTCGTAAGTCGGAATGTCGCGGGATGTCGCCTCGGCCAGCGCGTCGGAAAGCGGCGCATTGCCGGGAAGATTATAGGTCGCGCATCCCGAAAGTCCCGCCGCGACCACGGCCGTCATGATGACCGACAGCCACGCCCTCAAACCCACACGCACAACGTACTCTGCCGCTGGCCCCCGCCCCCGGTTCCCGACAAGGCTATCGCGGGCAATTCAGGCGGCGAGATGGCGGAACCATCACGGTTAATTGTCGCAGTGTTGCCGCGTTCACAGCAGCGCGCTGACGATCCGCTCCCACTCGGCCTCGAGCGTATCCTTTGCGACCGGCTGGCCGGCGCGGCGATACCAGTACCCGGCATTGCCGAGGTCGCCTTCGACGCGATGCAGATAGGCGTGCACCCAGGCGGAGTTCGCATCGTCCTCGTCCTGGACGATCTTGTGCGCCTGATCCCAATCGCCCTTGGCGGCCCACCACAGCGCGCGGAGCTGTGGCGACAGCGTTGTGTCCGGCGCGGCCTCAGCGAGACTGGCGCGGAACTCCGCCATCACTCACCACCATTTGGACGGAGTGAAGCGACCGGCCGCCTGCTCGATCACTTCGCCGAGCGAGAACAGCGTCTCCTCGTCGAACGGGCGGCCGATCAGCTGCAGGCCGAGCGGCAGGCCCTGCGCGTCCATCCCTGACGGCACCGCAATGCCCGGCAGGCCGGCCATGTTCACGGTCACCGTGAAGATGTCGTTGAGATACATCTCGACCGGATCAGCGCCGCCCTTCTCGCCGACGCCGAACGCCGCCGACGGCGTCGCGGGGGTGAGGATCGCGTTGACGCCCTTGGCGAAGCAGTCCTCGAAGTCCTTCTTGATCAGCGTCCGCACCTTCTGCGCACGGAGATAGTAGGCATCATAATAACCTGCCGACAGCACATAGGTGCCGATCATGACGCGGCGGCGCACCTCGGCGCCAAAGCCTGCGGCACGGGTGCTCTCATACATGTCGATGATGTTCCGGCCTCCCTCGCGCAGGCCATAGCGCACGCCGTCGTAGCGCGCGAGGTTGGAGGACGCTTCCGCCGGCGCCACGATGTAATAGGCCGGCAGCGCGTATTTGGTGTGCGGCAGCGAGACCTCGACGAGTTCGGCACCGGCCGCCTTCAGCCAGTCCGCGCCGTCCTTCCAGAGTTTTTCGATCTCGGCGGGCATGCCGTCGAGCCGGTACTCCTTGGGGATGCCGATCCGCATGCCCTTCACCGACTTGCCGATCGAGGCCTCATAGTCGGGCACGGCGATGTCGACCGAGGTCGTATCCTTGGGATCATGACCGGCCATCGAGCGCATCAGGATCGCGCTATCGCGCACCGTGCGCGCGATCGGGCCGGCCTGGTCGAGCGAGGACGCGAACGCCACGATGCCCCAGCGCGAGCAGCGGCCATAGGTCGGCTTGATGCCGACGGTCGCGGTGAACGCTGCCGGCTGGCGGATCGAGCCGCCGGTGTCGGTCGCGGTCGCGCCCATGCACAGCGAGGCGGCCACGGCTGAGGCCGAACCGCCGGACGAGCCGCCCGGCACCAGATGCGTGTTGCTGCCCTCGCGCCGCCACGGATTGACGACGGGGCCGAAGCACGAGGTCTCGTTCGACGAGCCCATCGCGAACTCGTCATTGTTGAGCTTGCCGAGCAGCACCGCACCGTCGCGCCAGAGCTGCGAGGTGATGGTCGATTCATACGGCGGCTTGAAATCGCCGAGAATCTTCGAGCACGCCGTGGTGCGGATATCGCGGGTCGCAAACAGATCCTTGATGCCAAGCGGAATGCCGGCGAGCGGCCCGCCCTCGCCCTTGGCGATCCTGGCATCGGCCGCCTTCGCCATCTCGCGCGCGCGGTCCGGCGTCTCCAGGATGTAGGCATTGAGCAGGCGCGCAGCCTCCATCGCGGCAAGATGCGCGTCGGTCAGCTCAGTGGCGGTGAAGGACTTGCTCGCCAGGCCCGCACGGGCCTCGGCGATCGTCAGAGATGTCAAATCAGTCATTTATTGATCGGGCTGCAGAAGAACGGAGACAGGGTCTTGTCGTTGGCGGGGTCGTCTTGCAAAGGAAACTTATTGGCCTTGTTCGCTTTGGCGCGTTCGGCATCGAGCGCTTCGAGCTGGTCGAGCACGGCATCGATCGCCTCATTGGGATCGGCAGCCTTGCCCTTCCGCTCCATCGCGTCGAGGAAGTCCATATAGGCCTTGTAGGCCTTCTCATCGTCGCAGAGCAGACACATCGGACATTCGTCCCAGAATAAAGAGTTACTCGACGACTTTCGGCACCATGAAGAAATGGTCCGCGGTATCGGGCGCATTGGCGACGATGTCGTCGGCGATCTCGCCGTCGTTGACGACGTCGAGGCGCTTCTTCATCTCCATCGGCGTCACCGAGGTCATCGGCTCGACACCCTCGACATTGACCTCCGACAGCTGCTCGACAAAGGCCAGCATCGCATTCAGCTCGCCCTGCAGATGGGGAACCTCAGTGTCGCTGACCGCAATCCGCGCCAGATGCGCGATGCGGCGGACGGTCGTGGCGTCGACGGACATTATATAGGGCCTCGGGCGTGAGAATTCAGCCCGTATAGCAGACGCCGGTTTTGCACCGCAACCGCGGCCCGGCCGGTATCCGGGCCCTAAAACCGGGCCACCGCCCGGCATTTTGGGCGGCAGACCCCCGCAACGAAACCATTTTCGGCCCTCGACGCAGTCGTCCGGAAACATTGGCGGCGCTTACTCGTTGCCAATCAAAAGAATTCGGAGCGCGTCATGTCCACCCTCGAAACCTCCCGCGAGCGGGAAGGCTGGGACCCTGCCATCTGGTCCATCGGCGCCGCACTCGGCGTCGCCATCGTCTATCTGGCCTGCCTCGCCTGAAGCGAGCAGCAAGCCGTCTAGCCGCCCGCCAGCGCGCTGAAGCGCGCCAGCGCGGCGCCGGCCAGCGCCCGGGTCAGCTCCGCCGCGGGCATCTCGCGACCCATCCGTACCGCCTGCCCCGCCCACAGATTGGTGAAATCGACCTTGCCCTGCTTCTCGGCCGCGGTCTTCAGCGGTCCGAGCGCCGTTGCCGCGTGCGGGAATGACGGCGCCTCGGCCGCGATCGGTCCGATCTCACGCATCACCCGGTTGGGCACGCCACGCGCCGGCCGCCCGGTCATGACGTTGGTGATAACTGTCGTATCGTCCTTGGCCTGCGCCAGCGCGACGCGCGCGGCGGGACCAACCGTGGACTCCGGACAGCGCAAATAGGCCGTGCCGATCTGCACGCCGGCGGCGCCCAGCGCGAACGCTGCCGCAATCCCGCGTCCATCGGCGATGCCGCCCGCCGCGATGACCGGCACCTTCACCGCATCGACCACCTGCGGCACCAGCGCGAAGGTGCCGGGCTGTTCGGCGATCACATCGGTCAGGAACATGCCGCGATGACCGCCGGCTTCCGCGCCTTGCGCGATGATGACGTCCGCACCGTTCTCCTCCAGCCAGATCGCCTCCCGCACCGTCGTCGCCGACGACATCACGATGGCGCCTGCAGCCTTCACCCGCTGCAACAGTTTTGGCTCCGGCAGCCCGAAATGGAAGCTGACGATCTCCGGCTTCAGCTCCTCGACCACCGCACAGAACGCGGCATCGAACGGCGCGCGGTTGGCGGCATTGATCGGCGCATCCGGATCGAGCCCGAGCTCGCGGAAGTAAGGCGCGAGCCGCTTGCGCCAGACCGCCTCGCGCGCCGGATCGGCATCGACAGGCGTGTGGGTGAAGAAGTTCAGATTGATTGATGACTTGACGCGCTGCCGGACGACCTGGACCTGCTCGCGCGCCTTCTCCGCGGAGATCATCGCACACGGCAGCGACGCGACGCCGCCGCCCTCTCCCACCGCAATCGCCAGCTGCGCATCCATCACGCCGGCCATCGGCGCCAGCACGATCGGGAATTCGGACTTGAAGAGGTCGATCAATCGACGGTCAGGCCACATGGTTGTTATCCTCAGAGGTTGGTACGCGCTTACGCCTGTGCTGCGATTGCCGAGTTGCGCCGGCCCAGCAAGATCTGATCCGCCTCGGTCACGATCCGCTCGACGATCTCCGCAGCCGGTGGAATATCATGGATCAGCCCGACCGCCTCGCCGGCGATGACGGCGGCGACATCGAAATTGCCCGCCGCCTTCGCCGCCGCATAGTCGGCCGCGACCGCATTGACCTGTTGCAGCAGCTCGACCTCTCGCCCCATCCAGCGCCGCGCGTGATCGTTGACCAGGCAGCGTCCGGTATACGGCGCCGGCCAGACATTGTTTCGCGACAGGTCGAAGAGGATGCCACGCACCGTTTCACCGCTTTTCGCTGCGCAGATCCGCCGCTTCGCTTCCTCAGCCCCATCGGCCTCCACGCTTGCATAGAAGCGCGTGCCGAGCAGCACGCCGGATGCGCCAAGCATCATCATCGCAGCTAACCCGCGTCCGTCGGCGATGCCGCCGGCCGCCACTACCGGAACCCGTCCGGCGGCGAGATCGACGATCGCAGGCACGATATCGATCGTCGTGCGCGAGGCGCCGTGTCCGCCAGCCTCGGTGCCTTGCGCGATCAGGATGTCGGCGCCGGCATCGAGCGCCTGCTTCGCCATATCCTCGCTCTGCACCTGGCAGATCAATCGCGCGCCGGCATCCCTGATCGGCGCAAACGGCGCGGGATCGCCGAACGACAGCATGATCGCGCGCGGACGCGCGGCCAGCGCGATGTCGAGCAGATCCGCGCGCCTGGCGAGGCTCCAGGTGATGAAGCCGATGCCGAACGGCGACCTGAACGATCTGAGCTTCGCAGTTTCCTGCTCCAGCCAGCCGCGGTCGCCATAACCGCCGCCGAGAATGCCGAAGCCACCGGCGTCGCTGACCGCCATCGTCAATCGCGCACCTGCGAGCATATCCATCGGCGCCAGCAGGATCGGATGACGGATACCCAGCAGACTCGTCAGCGGTGTCGCGATCGGCATGTCCTTGCCCTCCGGTTCTGGACAGCAAGCCTAGAACGAACTACCATTCTCGAATAATGAATACTAGAGAACGTAGCGATCTCATATAGGAAACGGAGCCGGCGATGGAATTGACCGATCTCCTCACCTTCTCGACGGTCGCCCGGCTCGGCGGCATCACCCGCGCTGCCGACGAGCTCAACACCGTGCAGTCCAACGTCACCCAGCGCATCAAGGCGCTGGAGGCCGAGATCGGCACCGCGCTGTTCGAGCGCCACAGCCGCGGCATGACCCTGACCGGTGCCGGCCGCCGGCTGCTGCCCTATGCCGAGCGAATGTCCGCGCTGTCGCGCGAGGCCGTGCTCGCCGCACGCGACGATGGCGAGCCGAAGGGCCCGCTCTCGATCGGCTCGATGGAGACCACCGCCGCGGTGCGGCTGCCGACGCTGCTCGCCGAATTCCAACGCCGCTTTCCGGCTGTGCGCCTCAGCTTGCGGACCTCGCCGACCGCCGATCTCGTCAGCGCCGTGCTCGATGGTTCGCTCGATGGCGCCTTCGTCGCTGGACCGATCGAGCACGCCGAGTTGGTTGCGACCACGGCCTTCAGCGAGGAACTCGTGCTCGTCACCTCGCAGCGCTGGAGGACACTCGCTGCGCTACGCGCGGGCATCCCGGAGTCCGGCCCGACCGCGCTGGTGTTCCGCACCGGCTGCACATACCGGCAGCGGCTGGAGCAGGTCTTCACCGAATTCGGCTGGCCCTCGGCTGCGCGCTTCGAGCTCGGCACGCTCGACGGCATGATCGGCTGCGTCGCCGCCGACATGGGCGTGACGATGCTGCCGCGCGCAGTCGTCGAACGCGATCACGTGCAGCGCAATGTCAACATCCACAAGCTGAGCCCGCAGCACGCCCGCGTGGACACGCTGTTCATCCAGCGCCGCAGCGCCCATCGATACAGTGCGCTGCAGGGCTTTGTGTCGTGCCTGGACGAGCGCGGCACATCGGCCGCGGCGTGATCTTCACCTCTCCCTTGGGAGTGTGACGCAAGTGCTTTGCTTGTGGAGTGCACGGCGTGCTAAGCGCAGACCATGCCCGCCCCCATCCTTCCCTTGATCGACGCTGCCCCGCACTGGCCCGAACGCGGCGCGCTGATCGGGCTTGATCTCGGCACCAAGACCATCGGCGTTGCCGTCTCCGATCCGGACCGCCGGCTCGCCACCGGCGTCGAGACCATCCAGCGCAAGCAGTTCAAGACCGACGCCGCGCGGCTGCTCGCCATTGCAAGCGAACGCAGTGTCGTCGGCTTCGTGCTCGGGCTGCCCATCAACATGGACGGCAGCGAAGGCCCTCGCGCGCAGTCGACCCGCGCCTTTGCTCGCAATCTCGCCAACGTCACCCCGCTTGCGATCGGACTGTGGGACGAGCGTCTGTCGACCGCCGCCGTCGAGCGCGAACTGATCGGCATGGACGTCAGCCGCGCCCGCCGCGCCGAGGTGATCGACGAGCACGCCGCGATCTTCATCCTGCAGGGCGCGCTCGACCGGCTGGCAAAGCTGCGCGGAGACCGCTGACCATGGCGGTGGTGATCGCGGCGCTGCTGCCGGTGTTCCTGCTGATCGTGTTCGGTTTCATCCTGAAGCGAACGCTGATGCGGCTGGACACGCAATGGCACGGGCTGGAGCGGTTGACCTACTACGTGCTGTTCCCGGCGCTGTTGATCCAGACCCTGGTGAAGGCCGATCTGACAAAGGTGCCGGTCGCCGGCGTCGGCGGCGCTCTGTTCGTCTCGGCGCTGGCAATGTCGCTGCTCTGCCTGGCGCTGCGCCCCGCACTCGGCCGCGCCGGCGTCGACGGCCCGGCCTTCACCTCGATCTTCCAGGGCGCGACGCGCTGGCAGACCTATGTGGCGCTCTCGGTGTCGGCCAATCTCTATGGCGATACCGGACTGGCGCTGGCGTCGGTGGCGATGGTCGCAATCATTCCGCTGGTCAACGTTTTCAGCGTCGCGGTGCTCGCCCACTACGCCGCACCGGAAAAGCAATCCGCCGGCGCCATCTCGATGACCGTGGTGAAGAACCCGCTGATCTGGGCCTGCGTCATCGGCCTCGTCGTCAACGTCGCGCATATCCCGCTGCCGAAGCTCTGGCATGACGTGGCGAATGCGCTGAGCCAGTCCTCGCTCGCGATCGGCCTGCTCGTCACCGGCGCCGGGCTGCATCTCGAAGGCATGTTCCGCCCGAGTCTGGCCGCATCCGTCGCGCTGGCACTGAAGCTGATCCTGATGCCGGCGCTCGCGGTCGCGCTCGCGCTGGTGTTCGGCTTGACCGGCTCGAACCTCGCGATCGTCACCGCCTGCGCCGCGGTGCCGGCTTCCCCGTCGGCCTATGTGCTCGCCCGCCAGATGGGCGGCGACGCTCCCCTGCTCGCTCAGATCATCACGCTGCAGACGATCCTGGCGGCGATCACGATGCCGATCGCGATTGCGCTAATTGGACCGTAGCCCCTACAGATAAGCTCGGTCTCCAGCCTGAACCCAAAGCTGTTCGAAAGGCTTAGGCACCGACGGGACCGAGAGCGGCGCGCTCAGCGCATCGGGGACTACGATTTCGCAACGATCTTGACCGTCGCTATAGACGAGCGTGCCCGGCGAAATCCGCACCGCGATCTTTGAACCACGTTGTTGCTCATCGGACCATCTGTCCAGAGCCGCTACGCTGTCCGCCATCACAAGCCCTTGAAACGCTTTGATCATTGGAACGAATTGCTTCGAACCGAGCGTTGCGTGCCAAATGGCCGAAGCAAGGATTGTGTACCGACCATCGTTCACGCAAGTCAGGATTTGGGTCTGATCCGTCAATTGCTGAAGCCAGCGCATGCCGCCGCTCACCCTGCGGCGGAAATTTGGGGGCCACGGCGAGAAAAGCAGGTATCCTGGCAGTTCATAGCGCATGTTGCCGCTCTTTGTTCGCCGCCATGGCCGGGGGCACTCCCGGCCGATATCGGTTGATCGAATGAAGAGTGTGCCCTTCGTTTCGCGGATGACGGGCCAGAACTTTCTCGCGGGCGAACGACGGATCGAATCGTGAAGCTGCGCAATGGCAAGGGCTACAGGAACGGCTTTGGCCAACTCTTCGAGGGCCGTCGACAGATAGTGACTGTGCTCGCAAATATATTGCTCCGCTAAAGTGCGGTTCAGGCGATGAAGATGCTTGCGATAGGTCCGCATATGCACATCGCATGCGTCTGACGTTGCGGACCCCGCCAAACCTCACTGCCCCGCCAGCCAGAACGTCTGCACCGTCGCGGCAAAATTATTCAGCCCGTGCAGCAGGATCGTCAGCCAGGTCGAGCCGGTGCGGTAGCGGATATAGCCGAACAGCAAGCCGATCGAGAAAATCTCGCAGAAGAAGAACCAGTCATATTGCAGGTGCAGCGAGGTCCAGGCGATCGAGGACAGCACGATCGCGCCGGCCGGGCGCAGGAACGATTCCGACCAGCCGCGATAAAGGAAGCCGCGCGCTAAGAGTTCTTCCGAGATCGGCGCGGCAACGCTGAAGGCAATCGCAAGCAGCCACAGCGCGCCGTCGGCCCGCGCCGATTTCAGCACCTCGCCCATGAAGCCCGGCGTCACCTCGCGGCCGAGGCCTCGCGAGACCAGGTCCCAGCCGCCGACCAGCACCACCAGTGCGATGATGCCGATGATGACGTTTGTCCAGGAGGTCCAGTGCAGGCCGAGATAATCGGCGAAAGAGATCCGCGTCGGCCGGATCGCAATCCACAGCGCCAGCATCACGGTCGGCAGGCCCATGATCACCGAGAGCGAGATCGTCAGTCCCCCGCCGACGACGCGGATCGCATCCGTCATGTCGAGCGAACCGTGCCGCAGCATGAAAAATCCGATCACCGCAATCTGGCCGATGAACATGCCTGCGAATACGAACAGGCCCCAGAGCGACGTGCCCCAGAACTTCCAGACCCGCGGCGGGCGCACGGAGTCGATGGCAGCAGGCGGCAGATCGGGCGTGAGAGCGTCCATTCGATATCCCTTATTCTTTGTGCATGATCTTTTCGGAAAGCCGCTTCACACTTTGCGCCAACGCGGCCCTCCGGGTCCGGATCATGCTCTAAGGCAGCGCCCGCGCGAGCAGCGCGCTGACGTCGTGATTGGAAAACTCCACTGCGCCGTACATGGCACCATGGGTGGCGGCAAGCCGCGTCGCCGCGAACAGTTCGGCATGTTTCGGTGCGATGGCATTGAGTGCCGCGGCGGCGGCCAGCAGCGCCAGTTTCTCGACCGCAAGCCGCGCAATGCGCTCGCTGTCCGGACGGCGGAACGACTTTCCGATGAAGGCCACCGCTTCTGCCGCACCCGGCAGCCCCTGCGTCTCGCCCGCGAGCGCTTGCAGCACCGCGAGCGCAGCGTCCGCCTCGCGGCCAAGCGCGCGCAGCACGTCGAGGCACATCACGTTGCCGGAGCCCTCCCAGATCGCATTGACCGGCGCCTCCCGGTAATGGCGCGCCAGGATGCCCTCCTCGACATAGCCATTGCCGCCAAGGCATTCCATCGCCTCATAGAGGAAGGCCGGCGCGCTCTTGCATATCCAGTATTTGATCGCCGGCGTCAGCAGCCGCATATAGGCGGCCTCCGCGGCATCCAGCGGCGCACGGTCGAAGGCGCGGCACAGCCGCATCACCAGCGCGATCGACGCCTCGACATGCAACGCCATGTCCGACAGCACCGCCTGCATCAGCGGCTGATCGGCCAGATGCTTCTGGAACACGCTGCGATGACGGGCGTGATGCAGCGCGTGCGCCAGCCCCGAGCGCATCAGTCCAGCGGAAGCGATGGCGCAGTCCTGCCGCGTCAGTTGCACCATCTGGATGATGGTGCGGATGCCCTTGCCCTCGTCGCCGATCAGCTCGGCATGGGCGCCGTGAAATTCGACCTCGGAGGACGCGTTGGAGCGGTTGCCGAGCTTGTCCTTCAGCCGCTGGAAATGGATGACATTCACCGAGCCGTCGGAAACAAAGCGCGGCATGAAGAAGCAGCTCAGGCCGCCCTCCGCCTGCGCCAGCACCAGGAACGCGTCGCACATCGGCGCCGACATGAACCATTTGTGCCCGGTGATCCGGTAGGCGCTGCCGTCGCGCTCGGCCCGCGTCATGTTGGAGCGGACGTCGGTGCCGCCCTGCTTCTCGGTCATGCCCATGCCGAGCGTCATGCCGCGCTTCCGCCACCACGGCGCAAAGCTCGGATCATAGGCTCGCGCGGCGATGACAGGCATCGTCTTCGCCAGAATATCCGGCTGCGAGGCCAGCGCCGCGACTGCGGCACGCGTCATCGTGATCGGGCAGAGATGCCCGGTCTCGACCTGCGCGGCCATATAGAATTTTGCCGCGCGCACCACCTCGGCGGCGCCGCCGGCAGGTCTGCCGTCCGCACTCCAGGTTGAATTGTGCACGCCGGCATGCGCGCTGTGCGCCATCAGCTCGTGATAGGCCGGATGAAACTCGACCTCGTCGCGCCTGACGCCGCGCGCATCGAAGGTCCGCAGCTTTGGCGTATTCTCATTGGCGAAACGGCCGCGCGCGGCCATCGCGGTGGAGCCCCAATGCTTGCCGAAATCCGACAGTTCCGCCTGCGCGCCGGCGCCGCCATTGGCCGCGACCGCCGCCACCAGCGGCGCGTCACAGGCGAAGAGATCGACGTCCTCGAACGGCGGCGACTGGTTGAAGACGTCGTGGGTTGCAAACGAGTCCTGCGTCATGGCGATGGTCCGGGTCAGGAATCAATTGCGGCGCGTTGTGATCGGAAAATCATAGGCCTGCGTGCCCACCCCCGGCAGCGAAAAGTGCCACCATTCCTTCGAATAGTTCACAAATCCCTGCTTCGACATCGCCGTCACCAGCAGGGTCCGCCAGCGCCGCTGCGCCGGCGTGATCGTCGCCGCCGCGGTATGGCCCTTGGCGTCGGAACAATCATAGCCGGTGCCCATGTCGACGCTGCCTTCGGGCGCCCGCGCCGCGGCAGGCGCCGTGCAGTCGGCATAATCCTTCGTCGGGTCGAACCTGGCGGAATTGTCGGCGGCAAGATCGACCAGCGTCAGGTCGAGCGCCCCGCCGGTGGAGTGCTGGGAACGGTCGGCGATGTAGCCGAGGCGGAACAGATCGGTCTTCGAGAAGGCCGGATTGTAGCGCCGCTCGGCCGGCGTCTCCGTCCCGTTTTTGGACCAGGCCACCATGTCGGCGACCGCGCGGGCCGGCCGGTAGCAATCGAGCATTTTCAGCGACAGCTTCTGCCGCAAAAGTTCCTGCTGGACCGCCTTGAGCCGCAGCCCCACCTGCCGCTTCACCACACACTCGGCCGCGCCATAGCCGGCGAGCGGCCGGCCCATGAAATTGTTCGGCCCGGCATAGCGGATGTCCTGGATGATGGTCGGGTCGATGTCGCGCAGGAACACGAAGTCCCCGGGCAGCGATTGGGCGCGCGCCGATAGAGCCGCGAGCACAAGGCCCAGCCCCGCTAACGCCATTGTGACAAGGCGCTTCAAATTCCGCATCACAAGCTTTTCCCGACACATTCCGGGCCGCGAGACTACGGCACCGCGCGCCATGCGTCCTGACAGACCGGGGGATAACTCACAAGCGGCCTATTGGCGCTTGCCCCGTGGGCCGTCCCCGCCTATAGCCATGGCTTTAATGACCCCATCATTGAAATCGACCTTCGTCCTCGGGCACCGGCATCTGCTGGGAATCGAGGGACTTTCCGCTGCCGACATCACCGGCCTGCTTGACCTTTCCGAGGAATATGTCGAGCTCAACCGCCAGGTCGACAAGAAGCGCGCCTCGCTTCGCGGCCGCACCCAGGTCAATCTGTTCTTCGAGGCCTCGACGCGGACCCAGTCCTCGTTCGAGATCGCCGGAAAACGGCTTGGCGCCGACGTCATGAACATGTCGGTATCCTCGATGTCGACCCGCAAGGGCGAGACCTTGATGGACACCGCGGTGACGCTGAACGCGATGCATCCGGACATCCTGGTGGTACGCCACCACGCCTCAGGCGCGGTCGAGCTTTTGGCGCGCAAGGTTGACGGATCCGTGATCAATGCCGGCGACGGCGCCCACGAGCATCCGACCCAGGCGCTGCTCGATGCGCTGACCATTCGCCGCAACAAGGGCCGGCTCGAGGGCCTCGTGATCGCGATCTGCGGCGACGTGCTGCATTCGCGCGTGGCGCGCTCCAACATCCTGCTGCTCAACACCATGGGCGCCCGCGTCCGCGTCGTGGCCCCCTCCACGCTGTTGCCGCGCGGCATCGAGCGGATGGGCGTCGAGGTCGCGCGCGACATGCGCGAAGGCTTGAACGGCGCCGACATCGTGATGATGCTGCGGCTGCAGCGCGAGCGCATGAACGGCTCCTTCGTGCCGTCGACGGCCGAATACTTTCACTATTTCGGCCTCGACCAGAAGAAGCTCGGCTACGCCAAGCCCGACGCGCTGGTGATGCATCCGGGCCCGATGAACCGCGGCGTCGAGATCGACACCTTCGTGGCCGATGGCGCGCAGTCGCTGATCCGCGAACAGGTGGAAATGGGAGTGGCAGTACGCATGGCGGTGCTGGAAGCACTCGCCCGCAACCTGCCAAACGCGTGAGAGCCATGCTGACCGACCGCCGCCCTATCCTGCTCGCGAATGCCCGCGTCATCGACCCCTCGCGCGATTTCGACGGCCCCGGTGACGTCCTGATCGCCGACGGCGTGATCCGCGACGCCAAGCGCGGCATCGGCGCCGCCGGCGTCCCGGAGGGGACCGACATCGTCAACTGCGCCGGCAAGATCGTGGCCCCCGGCCTGATCGACATGCGCGCCTTCGTCGGCGAGCCCGGCGCCAGCCACCGCGAGACCTTTGCGTCCGCGAGCCAGGCCGCCGCCGCCGGCGGCATCACCACCATCATCTGCCAGCCCGATACGTCGCCCGTCATCGATAACTCCGCGACCGTCGACTTCGTGATGCGCCGCGCCCGCGACACCGCGATCGTCAACATCCACCCGATGGCGGCGCTGACCAAGGGCATGCAGGGCCAGGAGATGACCGAGATCGGCCTGCTCAAGGCCGCCGGCGCCGTCGCCTTCACCGATGCCGACCGCAGCGTCACCAATGCGCAGGTGATGCGGCGCGCACTCACCTACGCCCGCGATTTCGACGCGCTGATCGTGCATCACACCGAGGACCCGAACCTGGTCGGCGAAGGCGTGATGAACGAGGGCGAGTTCGCGACAAGGCTCGGCCTCGGCGGCATTCCGGCCGCCGCCGAGTCGATCATGCTGGAGCGTGACATGCGCCTCGCGGCGCTGACCGGCGGCCGCTACCACGCCGCCTCCCTGTCCTCGATCGAGTCGCTGGAGATCCTCAGGCGCGCCCGCGACGCCGGTCTCAACGTCTCGGCCTCGGTCTCGATCAACCACGTGACCCTCAACGAGAACGACATCGGCCCGTACCGCACCTTCCTGAAGCTCGCGCCGCCGCTGCGCACCGAGCAGGATCGCCAGGCGCTGGTGGCTGCCCTCGCCTCGGGGCTGATCGACGTCGTGATGAGCGACCACAATCCGCAGGACGTCGAGGTCAAGCGCCTGCCGTTCGCCGAGGCCGCCTTCGGCGCGGTCGGCTTGCAAACCATCCTGCCGGCGGCGCTGCGGCTGATCCACAATGGCGAGATGGAACTCAAGACCCTGATCCGCGCGATGTCGACCCGGCCGGCGGAACTGCTGGGGCTGCCCGGCGGCACGCTGCGCGCCGGCGCTCCGGCGGATGTGATCGTGATCGACACCGACGTTCCCTGGGTGCTCGACCGCGACGACCTCAAATCGCTGTGCAAGAACACGCCGTTCGACGAGGCCCGCTTCTCCGGCCGCGTGGTCAGGACTATTGTCGGCGGACGGACGGTCTATGAGCACGTCTAGCGCGTTTTCAAGCGAAGTGGGCACCGGTTCGCGTCAAGAAAACGCGCCAATGAAAGACTCTGAGTCGCGCCGGAGCCATCGCAATGGGTGACGCCTTCCTGATCGTCGCACTCCTGATCGGCTATCTCTGCGGCTCGATCCCGTTCGGCATGATCCTGACAAAACTCGCCGGCACCGAGGATCTGCGCTCGATCGGCTCCGGCAATATCGGCGCCACCAATGTGCTGCGCACCGGCCGCAAGGGCCTCGCCGCGGCGACACTGATCGGCGACATGCTCAAGGGTACGGTGGCCGTTGTCATCGCGGGCTATTTCGGCGGACCGAATGCGGCGATGCTGGCCGCGCTCGGCGCGTTCCTCGGACACCTCTTCCCGGTCTGGCTCAAATTCAAGGGCGGCAAGGGCGTTGCGACCTATATCGGCGTGCTGCTCGGCCTGTTCTGGCCAGCCGCACTGATCTTCTGCGCGATCTGGCTCGCCACCGCCTTCACCACCCGCTACTCGTCACTGTCGGCTTTGATCGCAGCCTTCGTGACGCCGCTGTTCCTGTGGTGGTTCAGCCACCCGGCGCTGGCCTCGCTGTTCGTCGTGCTGACGCTGCTTCTGTTCTGGAAGCACAGCGAGAACATCAAGCGGCTGCAGGCCGGCACCGAAGGCAAGATCGGCGAGAAGAAGTAGCGATCAACGCTTCAACGCATCCTCGACGAACGCGCCCGCGGCCAGCGCCTGCGCGTCCGCGCCGAATTTTGCGATCACGGTGACGCCGACCGGCAACCCGCCGTCGATCAGCGTCGGCACGTTGACGCAGGGTACGCCCATCAAGGTCCACAGCCGGTTGTAGCGGGCATCGCCGGTCGACGATAAGCCCTCGGGCGCTGTCCCCGGAGCAGAGAGCGTCACGATCACGTCGACCTCGTCGAACACGGCTGATAGCGCCTGGCGTGCGCGCAACGTGACGTCCATCGCCGCGTCATAGTCGGCGGGCGTAAAACCCTTGCTCTCGTCGAGCCGGCCGCGCAGCAGCGGTGGCATCGCCTCGTAATTGTCGCGATACTCCCAGGCGAGGGATTGGTGCGCCTCGAATTCCTGCACGACGGTGTGGATCCGCCACGCTTCGGCGACGATCTCGGGCATCGCCAGCTCGCGCACCGACGCGCCCGCCTGCTCCGCCGCCCGCGACGCCGTCTGCAGCGCCGCCGCGCTCGACGCATCCGGCGCGTCGGCAAACGCCTGCGTCACCACGCCGACGCGCGGGGCTGCGAGACTTCCCGGCACCAGCAATTCCGGCCGATTGGTCATCGCCGAAAGCCCGCAGGCAACGTCGCGCACGCCGGCGCCGAACAGCCCGACCGTGTCAAGCGTCCAGGAGAAGCATTTCACCCCGACCGTCGGCAGCAGGCGGTAGCTCGGCTTGATCGCGGCGACGCCGCAGAAGGAGGCCGGGCGGATCACCGAGCCGCCGGTCTGCGTGCCCAGCGCCAGCGGGATCATCCCGGCCGCGACCGCCGCCGCCGAGCCCGATGATGAGCCGCCCGGCGTATGCGCGTGATTGTGCGGATTGATCGTCGCAGTCGGATCATTGGAAGCAAACGCCGTCGTCGTGGTCTTGCCGATGATGGTCGCACCCGCCCGCTTCAGCGCCATCACCACGGGCGCATCGGCGCGCGGCTGGTGGCCGCGATAGATCTGCGCGCCCATCTCGGTCGGGAAATCGGCGGTATCGATGATGTCCTTGATGCCGACCGCAATGCCGCGCAGCGGCCCCGCGTCCTGCGCGCGCGCCTGCGCGTCATCGCAGACGAAGGCGCCGATGGTCTTGTCCTGCGCCGCGATTGCGGCGAGCGATTGGGCGATGGCGGCATCCGGCGACAATGCGCCCGCAGCGATGCGCTGTTGAAGGTCGGACAGTGAGATCATCAGCGCACATCCTCTTGTTGTTTTGACCTTTGTAGGCAGACCGGCACCGCGCGGCAAGCCGACAGACCAGTTGATTGCAATCTGCGGTTGGGCGAAGCTGCCGACGCATGCATGACCGAACGCCCCACAGCATCTCCGACACCGAACGGCTCAACCGCCTGCGGCTGATCCGCTCCGACAATGTCGGGCCGCGCACCTTCATCTCGTTGCTGCGCCATTTCGGCGATGCCGCCACCGCGCTGGAACGGCTGCCCGATCTCGCGCGCCGGGGCGGCGCGACCGGCGCGGGAGGGATCTGCAGCGAAGCCGACGCACGCGCCGAACTCGCCGCCAATGCCAACGCCGGCATCAGCCTCGTCACGCCCGACGAGGCGCACTACCCGCCACGGCTTGCCACCATCGACGATGCTCCGCCGCTGCTCGGCGTGCGCGGCGCATTGGCGACGCTGGCGCGGCCGATGATCGCGATCGTCGGCTCGCGCAACGCTTCCGGCGCCGGATTGAAATTTGCAGGGATGCTGGCCCGCGATCTCGGCGAGGCCGGCTTCGTCGTGATCTCGGGCCTTGCCCGCGGCATCGACGGCGCGGCACATCGCGCCACGGTCGCAAGCGGCACGGTTGCCGTGCTCGCCGGAGGCCATGACCGGATCTATCCGCCGGAGCATGCGGATCTGCTCGCCGCCCTGCTCGAACATGGTGCAGGGATCACGGAAATGCCGCTCGGCCACACCGCCCGCGCGCGCGACTTTCCACGCCGCAACCGCCTGGTCTCGGGCGCGGCCCTCGGCGTCGTGATCGTCGAGGCAGCGCATCGCTCGGGCTCGCTGATCACGGCGCGGATGGCCAATGAACAGGGCCGCGAGGTGTTTGCCGTGCCGGGCTCGCCGATCGATCCGCGCGCCGCCGGCACCAACGATTTGATCAAGCAGGGCGCGACGCTGGTGACCGAGGCCGCCGACATCATCAACGCGGTCCAGCCGATCATGGAGCGCCCGCTCATGCTCGGCGCGCACGAGGACGACGAGCCGCTGGATTTTGCGACCGACGCCTCCGACCGCGCCCGCATCATCGACCTGCTCGGGCCGAGCCCGATCAGCCTCGACGATTTGATCCGGATGGCCGACGTCTCACCGGCCGTCGCCCGCGCCGTGTTGCTGGAGCTCGAACTCGCCGGCCGCCTCGAGCGCCACGGCGGCGGGCTGGTGTCGTTGGTCTAAGCTCTCTCCCCGTCATTGCGAGGAGCGCCCGCGACGAAGCAATCCATGCTTCAACATAGGCGGTGACAATGGATTGCTTCGCTTCGCTCGCAATGACGGGGTGAAAGCTGAGCGCTCAATCCGCGCCATTCCGTTTATCGAACTGCTTCCGTGCCCCTTCGATCGCCGGCAGATGCGTAAACGCCCAATTGCCGAGCGCCTTCACCGGCTCCGCCAACCCGCGACCGAGATCGGTCAGCTCATAGTCGACCCGCGGCGGGATGGTCGGGAAGATGGTGCGGGTGACGAGGCCATCGCGCTCCAGCCCGCGCAATGTCAGCGTCAGCATTCGCTGCGAGATGCCTGAGATCATCCGCTTCAGTTCGTTGAAGCGCTTCGGTCCGTCGATCAGCATCATGATCACGAACACGCTCCATTTGTCGCCGACCCGCGCCAGCACGGAAGCGACGGCGCGGCAGTCGCTGTGATCGGGACTCGGGCGCCGCGGCGGGGCGGTCACCTCCGGGGCGGTTACATCGATGTGCTCGGGTCTCATGGATGTGCTCGGGTTTCAAAAATGTGCGTTCTTGCGCCTATTTAGGGTGGTCACTCATATAGCGCCAGTTACAAATCCATACCAAGGGTGACACCAACCATGAAACTGCTGCATGTCGACTCCTCCGTCCTCGGCCCCCACTCGGTCAGCCGCCAGGTTTCCGCCGCCATCGTCGACCGGCTGCGCCAGGCCAATCCCGGGACTGACGTGACCTATCGCGACCTCACCACGACCCCGCTCGCCCATCTCTCGGGTTCCCACCTCGCGGTCGCGCAAGGCGCGCCGGCCGAAGCCGCGCTGCAGGGCGACCTCGCGCTCGGCGAGACCGTGCTGGAGGAATTTCTCGCAGCCGACACCGTCGTGATCGGCGCCCCCATGTACAATTTCTCCGTCCCCTCCCAGCTCAAGGCCTGGATCGACCGCATCGCCGTGCGCGGCAAGACCTTCAGCTACGGCCCGAACGGCCCGCAGGGCCTCGCCGGTGACAAGCGCGTCATCATCGCGGTCTCGCGCGGCGGCTTCTACGGCGCCAACATGCCGACGGCGTCGTTCGAGCATCTCGAGACGTATCTGCGGGCGGTGTTCAGCTTCATCGGCGTGACGAAGCTCGAATTCATCCCGGCCGACGGCGTCCAGGTCGGCCCCGAGCATCGCGAGAAAGCCGTCGCCGGCGCGCTGCAGGCGGCCAGCGCGCTCAACGCAGCCTGATCGGATCGGATGATGCCTGCCGTCGCGGCAACAGCGGCGGCGGGCGCTTCTTGGAGAGCGACAGGTCTTCCCCCTCATGGTGAGGAGCGCGTAGCGCGTCTCGAACCATGAGGCCCCGTTCGTGGCCTGCATCCTTCGAGACGCCCGCTTCGCGGGCTCCTCAGGATGAGGGTTGGGACAGTTATGCTGGAATAGAATTAGAACCAGGCGCCGTTGATCCCGAGGATCACGGCAACCAGCGAGATCAAAAGACCAATTCCTGAAAACAACGCGACTGAAACAAATTGACCGGTATCTGATTGCTCGGCTTCGGACGAGACCGGAACCGAGGTCGGGATGCGAGCGGCTTTGGGCATTGCTGCACTCCAGGTGAAATCGATGATGAAAATTCCCCTGCCCTCATTCTGATGTCTTGGCAGCCCGACGAAGGTTCAACGGGTCGGGCAGCTTTCTGCACGGTAGCAGACAATTGAAACGGCCGACGTGACCCAGATCACGTCGGCCGTTGTTTGAATGTGATCTTTCGGAATTGCGCTTCACAGTTCCCGATCACGTCAGCGACAATTCAAATCAAATCAGCCGCGAAAGATCGGTGCGCCCGCAGGCGACGCAGTGGCGCCGCCGTCGACGAACAGCTCCTGGCCCTGCACATGGGCGGAGTCGTCAGAGGCCAGGAACAGCACAGTCTTCGAGATGTGGTCGGGCTCGCCGATGCGGCCGAGCGGCGTGACCGCGCCGATCCGTTTCTCGAACACCTTCTCCGCCTCCGGCGTTGCGGTCGCAGCGCCCCAGATCGGCGTCCGCACCGCGCCCGGCGCCACCACATTGACGCGGACGTTGCGCGGCGACAGCTCGGAGGCCATCACCCGCGCCATCGCGCGCACGCCGGCCTTGCTCGCCGCATAGGCCGAGTAGCCGGGATTGCCGAGCACGGAGATCACAGAGCCATTGAGGATGATCGACGCGCCGTCATTGAGATGCGCCGCGGCCGCCTGCACCGTGAAGAACACGCCGGTGAGATTGGTGCGGATCACGCTTTCGAAAGCGGATAGCGTGGTGCCACCCACCGGGGTCTGACCGGGAATGCCGGCATTCGCGAACACGACGTCGAACTTGCCGAACTTTTCCGCGCCCTGCTTCACCGCTGCTTCCAGCGCCGCGACGTCGGTGGCATCGGCCACGACGGCCAGCGCATTGGGCCCCAGTTCCTTCGCGGCCGCCGCCAGCGTCTCCCTGTTGCGCCCGGTGATGACGACTTTCGCGCCCTCCGCGACGAACAGTTTGGCCGTCGCCAGTCCGATGCCGCTGTTGCCGCCGGTGATCAGTGCCGTCTTGCCTGCCAGTCTCATGTCCGACTCCTAGGTGGTTGCATTATTAAACTTCGTTGCCCACGTAAGCCATCTGGTTTAATATTGCAACCACACAAGCGCGTGATGACGCACACCGGAGATCGCGATGAAACGAACCAGCCTGGCCGGCGATGAATGCCCGATTGCCCGCGCGCTCGACGTGTTCGGCGACTGGTGGTCGCTCCTGATCATCCGCGACGCCATGCTCGGCCGCCGCCGCTTCGGCGAATTCCAGGCGAGCCTCGGACTTGCGAAGAACATCCTGACCACGCGGCTGCGCACCCTGGTCGAGCGCGGGATCCTGACCACGGTCCCCGCCGCCGACGGCAGCGCCTATCAGGACTATGTGCTGACGCCGAAGGGCCGCGGCCTGTTCCCGATCATGGTCGCGCTCCGGCAATGGAGCGAGGAATTCGACGAGCACCCGGAGGAGATCGGCACCATCCTGGTCGACCGCGACAAGGGCAAGCCGGTGAGGAAGCTCGCGCTGTATTCGCAGGACGGCCGGTTGCTGAGCGCCGCCGACACGATGATGAAGCCACGGCCGAAGCCCCGACGGCGTGTCGTGGCGTAGGGCGGATTAGCGCTAGCGTAATCCGCCGTCCTTTGCCGCGACACGAGTTGGCGGATTACGCCGGAGCCTGTCATCGGGCCGCGCTTTGCGCGGACCCGTTGGGCTAATCCGCCCTACGATTAGCGGAAATTTTATTCCGATTCGACGAATATCATTTGACTCCGCCCCAAATCAATGATCTAATGCCCCCATCTCACCCGTTGAGGGGCGCTTCGCGAAACGTCACGAACGTGGGGGAGATGCGGTGGACGCCGAGCGTGCAGAGACGTGTGTGCGCAAGGCGGACGGCGAAGTCGTGTGGGCCTGCCGCCCCGATGCTGGTGGTAAGCACGCGAACAGGCTAACGCCTGTCGCGGACGATGGGGACACAAACGCAGAGTCTCCCCAGGGCGAGCACGTATAAGCCGTAACCCATCGCGCAGGGAAAGCCGGAGTGCCTCCGCTGGACCTGTATGCTCGTGCGCGCACTCTTCTACTCATTGCGCGCGAGACCGCGGGTGCAGCGTGCGCCCGGCTTTCCCTGCGCCCTCTTCATCAAGAGAGCGCGAAACAACAGACAAGACTCGGACAAATCATGTCGCGAGAACGAGAAGCTGCGAGCTATTGAAGCTGCGCGCACCACACACTCGTCGTCCTGGCGAAAGCCAGGACCCATTACCCCAAATGTGAGTTGTCGCGCGATGCTGTGGCCACCATCCCTTCCACAACTAAACTCGGTGGACGACGATGGGGATGGAGCGCCGTGAACTACCTCACGACAACTTCCTGCGGCTGCGCAGCCGCATCAGCTCGTCGGCCTCCAGCCGCGCCATCGCCATCAGATGGTCGAGCACGTCGAAGCCATGGTGCTGCGCGAGCCGGCCGAACTTGCTCACGGCCGCCGCGATCAGCGCCAGTGCCTCATCCGGAATGACCTCCGCATGCGGCTCGTCCTTCGATGCTTGTTTGCGGCCGGATCCCCGACGTTTCCGGCCGCCTCCTGTCCTGCTCAAAACCGTACCCAAATCCCCGATGACGCTAGCGATACCCCCATTTTGCCCACAACCATAGGACGACTTTTGCTACTTTCCGGATACGTCCCGCTAACCCACGGAACATCAATCAATATCTGGCGATTTGACAGCGGGGTCCCCAGCACCCATGTTCGCCGCGAAACGGCGGGCCGCGAGTCTAGCGGAACCCGCCTCAAGGTTTTCCCGTAAGCTATTGGAATGACATGAATATCGTCATCGTTGAGTCGCCAGCCAAGGCCAAGACGATCAACAAATATCTGGGCTCCTCCTATGAGGTCCTGGCGTCGTTCGGCCATGTTCGCGACCTCCCGGCGAAGAACGGTTCGGTCGATCCGGAAGCCAATTTCCAGATGATCTGGGAGGTCGATCCGAAGGCCGCCAGCCGGCTCAACGACATCGCGAAAGCGCTCAAGGGCGCCGACCGCCTGATTCTCGCAACCGACCCTGATCGCGAGGGTGAGGCCATCTCCTGGCACGTGCTTGAAGTGATGAAGGAGAAGCGCGCGCTGAAGGATCAGAAGATCGAGCGCGTGGTGTTCAACGCCATCACCAAGCAGGCCGTCACCGACGCGATGAAGGCGCCGCGCGAGATCGACGGTGCGCTGGTCGATGCCTATATGGCGCGCCGCGCGCTGGACTATCTGGTCGGCTTCACCCTCTCGCCCGTGCTGTGGCGCAAGCTGCCCGGCGCCCGCTCCGCCGGCCGCGTGCAATCGGTCGCGTTGCGGCTGGTCTGCGACCGCGAGCTCGAGATCGAGAAGTTCGTACCCAGGGAATACTGGTCGCTGGTCGCCACCATGACGACCGTGCGCGGCGACACGTTTGAAGCCCGCCTGGTCGGCGCCGACGGCAAGAAGCTCGCCCGCCTCGACATCGGCACCGGCGCCGAAGCCGAAGACTTCAAGAAGGCGATCGAGGCCGCAAACTTCACCGTCAAGTCGGTGGAAGCAAAACCCGCGCGGCGCAATCCGCAAGCGCCCTTCACCACCTCGACCCTGCAGCAGGAAGCCAGCCGCAAGCTCGGCTTTGCGCCGGCACACACCATGCGCATCGCGCAGCGTCTTTATGAAGGCATCGACATCGGCGGCGAGACCACCGGTCTCATTACTTATATGCGAACCGACGGCGTGCAGATCGACCCCTCCGCCATCACCCAGGCGCGCAAGGTGATCGGCGAGGATTACGGCAACGCCTATGTGCCGGACGCCCCGCGCCAGTACCAGACCAAGGCCAAGAACGCGCAGGAAGCCCACGAAGCGATCCGCCCGACCGACCTCTCCCGTCGTCCGTCGAACATCGGCCGCCGGCTCGATGCCGATCAGGCCCGTCTCTATGAGCTGATCTGGAAGCGCACCATCGCCAGCCAGATGGAATCCGCCGAGCTCGAACGCACCACGGTCGACATCGAGGCCCGCGCCGGCTCGCGCGTGCTGGAACTGCGTGCCTCCGGCCAGGTCATCAAGTTCGACGGCTTCCTCGCGCTGTACCAGGAAGGCCATGACGACGAGGAGGATGAGGATTCACGCCGCCTGCCCGCCATGAACGAAGGCGAAGCGGTCAAGCGCCAGAGCCTTGCCGTCACCCAGCATTTCACCGAGCCGCCGCCGCGCTTCTCGGAAGCGTCGCTGGTGAAGCGGATGGAAGAGCTCGGCATCGGCCGCCCCTCGACCTACGCCTCGATCCTGCAGGTCTTGAAGGACCGCGGCTACGTCAAGCTGGAGAAGAAGCGCCTGCATGGCGAGGACAAAGGCCGCGTCGTGGTCGCGTTCCTCGAAAACTTCTTCGCCCGCTACGTCGAATATGACTTCACCGCCGCGCTCGAAGAGCAGCTCGACCGTATCTCCAACAACGAGATCGCCTGGCAGCAGGTGCTGCAGGATTTCTGGCGCGGCTTCAACGGCGCGGTCAACGACATCAAGGATCTGCGCGTTGCCGAGGTGCTCGATGCGCTCGACGACATGCTCGGCCCGCACATTTATCCACCGCGCGCGGACGGCGGCGATATCAGGCAGTGCCCGACCTGCGGCACCGGCCGGCTCAATCTGAAGGCCGGCAAGTTCGGCGCCTTCGTCGGCTGCTCGAACTATCCGGAGTGCCGCTACACCCGTCCGCTCGCGGCCGACAGCGCCGAGAGTGCCGACCGCGTCCTCGGCAAGGATCCCGAGACCGATCGCGACGTTGCGGTGAAGGCCGGCCGGTTCGGCCCCTACATCCAGCTCGGCGAGCAGAAGGATTACGAGGAAGGCGAGAAGCCGAAACGCGCCGGCATCCCCAAGGGCACCTCGCCCGGCGATGTCGATCTCGAGTTGGCGCTGAAGCTGCTGTCGCTGCCGCGCGAGATCGGCCGGCATCCGGAGACCGGGGAGCCGATCACGGCCGGCATCGGCCGCTTCGGCCCGTTCGTGAAGCATGAGAAGACCTACGCCAGCCTGGAAGCCGGCGACGAGGTGTTCGATATCGGCCTCAATCGCGCGGTGACGCTGATCGCCGAGAAGGTCGCAAAGGGTCCGAGCGGACGCCGCTTCGGCTCCGATCCCGGCAAGCAGCTCGGCGATCATCCCTCGCTTGGCGCAGTCGCCATGAAGAACGGCCGCTATGGTCACTACGTCACCGCGGGCGGCGTCAACGCCACGATCCCGAGCGACAAGGCGCCTGACGAGGTCACGCTCGCCGAAGCCATCGCGCTGATCGACGAGCGCGCAGCCAAGGGCGGCGGCAAGGCCAAGAAGAAGGCCGCGCCGAAGAAGGCTACGAAGGCGGCCAAATCAGAAGGCGACGCCGAGGCGAAGCCCGCCAAGAAGGCTCCGGCGAAGGCCGCCGCCAAGCCGAAGGCGGATGCCGCCAGCAAGGCGCGCGCACCGGTGGCATCGGCCTCGAAAACCTCAGCTGCGAAGCCAGCGGCCGAGAACGGGGCGCCCGCGAAGAAAAGCGCCGGCAAGGCACGAGGGTAAGTGAAACGCAAACACGACCATGGCTTTCCGGCCCGGGACGCCATCGTCGCCTTCATCCGCGCCAATCCAGGCAAGGTCGGCACCCGCGAGATCGCCCGCGAGTTCGGCCTGAAGAACGCCGACCGCATCGAGCTGAAGCGGATGCTCCGCGAGCTCGCCGATGACGGCACGATCGCCAAGCGCCGGCGCAAGATCCATCAGCCGGCCGAGCTGCCGCCGACCGTGCTCGCCGACATCACCGGCCGCGACAGCGACGGCGAACTGATCGCCTCGCCCACCGAGTGGGACACCGAAGAGAACGGCACCGCGCCGAAGATCCGGATCGAGACGCCGCGGCGGCCGAAACCCGGCACCGCCGCAGGTGTCGGCGATCGCGCCCTGCTCCGCATCGAGAAGACCGACGAGACCGACGGCACGCCCTATCGCGGCCGCGTCATCAAGGTGATCGATCACGCGCGCACCCGCATCCTCGGCATTTTCCGCCCGCACCCCGCCGGCGGCGGGCGGCTGATCCCCGTCGACAAGAAGCAGGTCGGCCGCGAGCTACATATCGGCAAGGACGACACCGGCGGCGCCGAGGACGGCGACCTCGTCGCCGTCGACCTCGTGCGCAGCCGTGGCTACGGCCTCGCCTCGGGCAAGGTGAAGGAGCGGCTCGGCTCGCTGTCGAGCGAGAAGGCGATCAGCCTGATCGCAATCCACGCCCACGACATCCCGCAGGTGTTCTCGCCGTCAGCCATCCGCGAGTCCGAGGACGCGAAGCCTGCGACCTTGCAGGGCCGCGAGGACTGGCGCGACGTGCCGCTGGTCACGATCGATCCGCCCGACGCCAAGGATCACGATGACGCCGTGCACGCGGAGCCGGATCCCGATCCGAACAATGCCGGCGGCTATATCGTCCACGTCGCGATCGCCGATGTCGCCTTCTATGTGCGGCCGGGCTCGGCGCTCGACCGCGACGCGCTGCTGCGCGGCAACTCGGTCTATTTCCCCGACCGCGTCGTGCCGATGCTGCCGGAGCGCATCTCCAACAATCTCTGCTCGCTGGTGCCGGGCGAGCCGCGCGGCGCGCTCGCGGTGCGCATGGTGATCGGCGCCGACGGCCGCAAGCGCTCGCACAGCTTCCATCGCGTGCTGATGCGCTCGGCCGCCAAGCTCGCTTATGCGCAGGCGCAGGCCGCGATCGACGGCAAGCCGGATGACACCACGGGGCCCCTGCTCGATCCAATCCTCAAGCCGCTATGGACCGCTTACAGGTTGGCAAAACTCGCGCGCGACGAGCGCGATCCGCTCGATCTCGATCTGCCCGAGCGCAAGATCCTGCTGAAGCCCGACGGCACCGTCGATCGCGTGATCATCCCTGATAGGCTCGACGCGCACCGGCTGATCGAGGAGTTCATGATCCTCGCCAACGTCGCGGCCGCCGAGACGCTGGAGAAAAAGGGTCTGCCGCTGATCTATCGCGTGCATGACGAGCCGACCCAGGAGAAGGTGCACAACCTCCAGGAATTCTTGAAGACGCTCGATCTGCCCTTCACCAAATCAGGCGCGCTGCGGCCATCGCTGTTCAACCGCGTGCTGGCGCAGGTCGCGGGCGAGGATTACGAGCCGCTGGTCAACGAGGTCGTGCTGCGCTCGCAGGCACAGGCCGAGTACTCCTCCGAGAATTACGGTCACTTCGGCCTCAACCTGCGCCGCTATGCGCACTTCACCTCGCCGATCCGCCGCTATGCGGACCTGATCGTGCATCGCGCGCTGATCCGCGCGCTCGGCCTGGGCGAAGGCGCGCTGCCGCAGGATGAGACGGTCGAGACGCTGAGCGAAATCTCCGCGCAGATCTCGGCCACCGAACGCCGCGCCATGAAGGCTGAGCGCGAGACAACGGACCGGCTAATCGCGCATCACCTCGCCGATCGCGTCGGCGCCTCGTTCCAGGGCCGCATCTCCGGCGTCACCCGCGCCGGGCTGTTCGTGAAGCTCGACGATACCGGCGCCGATGGCCTGGTTCCGATCCGTACTATCGGCACCGAATACTTCAACTATGATGAGACGCGCCATGCGCTGATCGGCTCGCGCAGCGGAACCATGTACCGGCTCGGCGATGTCGTCGACGTGAAGCTGGTCGAGGCCGCACCGGTGGCCGGCGCGTTGCGCTTTGAGCTATTGTCGGACGGTCAGGTCATTCCGCGTGGCAGAAAACGCGACGGTGCAGCACGCATCGGTCGCAGCCCAAAGCCGCACAAGGAGCGGAAAGAGCGCAAGACAAAGAAGGACCGCAAGCCGGCCAAGCAGAAGTCCGGCAAATCGAAGCGAGGCAAGTCATGGACAAAGTGACTGAGCCGACGGTGGTCTGGAGCCGCGAGACGGCCGTCGAACTCGAGAAGCGCAATCTCTGGAGTGCGATGAAGCGCGGTTTTCACTGCCGCTGCCCGCGCTGCGGTGAAGGCAGGCTGTTTCGCGCCTTCCTCAAGGTCGATAACACCTGCTCCGCCTGCGGCCTCGATTTCACGCCGCACCGCGCCGACGACCTGCCCGCCTATCTCGTGATCGTCGTGGTCGGGCACATCGTGGTTCCGCTGGCGCTGGCGATCGAGACCGCCTATTCGCCGCCGATCGCGCTGCAGATGGCGATCTATCTGCCGCTCACGCTGATCCTGTCGCTGGTGCTGCTGCAGCCGATCAAAGGCGCCGTGGTAGGCTTCCAGTGGGCCCTACGTATGCATGGCTTCGACGAGAATCCCCCTAGCGACATCCCCCCGGTCTAGCTAAACCGGACGCAAGGAACGAAACGGGGAAGAGATGACTGAAGCTGCCGCCCGCGTCCACCAAGGGGAAAAAGAAGCCGATCACCATCCGTATTTTCGTCCGAAAGATGCGGCGACGCTGATTCTGATCGATCGCTCCGGTGCCAAACCGAAAGTGCTGGTCGGCAAGCGCCACGACAAGGTGGTGTTCATGCCGGGCAAATACGTCTTTCCCGGCGGCCGCGTCGACAAGGCCGACAATCGCGTGCCGGTGGCTGCTCCCATCACGCCCGAGCTCGAAGCCAACCTGCTCAAGGGCGCGCCGAAGATCACGCCCGGCCGCGCGCGTGCGCTCGCCAATGCCGCGATCCGCGAAGCCTGCGAGGAGACCGGTCTCTGCCTCGGCCGCAAGGTCGACAAATCCGGCAAGCTCGAAGGGCCCTGGGCGCCATTCGCCAATGCCGGCCTGCTGCCCGATCCGTCGAGCCTGTTCTTGATCGCGCGCGCGATCACCCCGCCCGGCCGCGTCCGCCGCTTCGACACCCGATTCTTCACCGCCGACGCTTCCTCGATCGCCCACCGCGTCGAGGGCGTGGTGCATGCCGATGCCGAGCTGGTCGATCTCGTCTGGGTCGAGATCGGCTCCGAGCCGCTGGCGGATGCGCATGCCATGACCAAGAACGTGCTCGCCGAGCTCGACCGACGCCTCGCCACCGGCCCATTGCGCCACGACGCGCCGGTGCCGTTCTTCCATTTCTACGGCGGCAAGATGCAGAAGGATATTTTGGGCGCCTAGGCGCCTTGCTGGAATGACGGCGTTTTGAGTACCCGCCCAAAAACAAAATAACTTTCCCAGTGGCGCCGCCGCGTGTGGTGCCTATCTGTTCCGCTAACGACAACGATCACGGAACGGGGCAAATGGCGAAGCGTCAACTCAAGCTGGGCGCGTTCATGCGGCCGATCTCCATCCACACCGGCGCCTGGCGCTACCCCGGGGCCTGGCCCGACGCCAATTTCAACTTCGACCATATCAAGCAGCTGATCCGAAAGCTCGAGGCCGGCAAGTTCGACGCCTTCTTCATGGCCGATCACCTCGCCGTGCTGAACATGCCCGTCAATGCGCTGAAGCGCAGCCACACCGTGACGTCGTTCGAGCCGTTCACGTTGTTGTCGGCCTTGTCAGCAGTCACCAACAATATCGGCCTGATCGCCACCGGTTCGACCACTTTCGACGAGCCCTATCACGTCGCCCGCCGCTTCGCCTCGCTCGACCACATCTCCGGCGGCCGTGCGGGCTGGAATATCGTCACCACGTCCAACCCCGACGCCGCGCTGAATTTCGGCCTCGACGATCACATGGAGCATGCCGAGCGCTACAAGCGGGCCCGCGAGTTCTATGACGTCGTCACCGGCCTCTGGGATTCCTTCGCCGACGACGCCTTCGTGCGCGACGTCGAGTCCGGCCTGTTCTTCGAGCCCTCGAAGATGCATGTGCTCGATCACAAGGGCAAATATCTCTCGGTGCGCGGCCCGCTCAACATCGCCCGGCCCGTGCAGGGCTGGCCTGTCATCGTGCAGGCCGGTGCGTCCGAAGATGGCAGGCAGCTCGCAGCTGAAACGGCGGAGGCCGTGTTCACCGGCGGCGGTAGCCTCGCTGACGGACAGAAGCTCTATGCCGACATCAAGGGCCGCATGGAGACAATCGGCCGCGATCCCGAGCATCTGAAGATCCTGCCCGGCGCGTTCGTCGTGGTCGGTGACAGCGTCGAGGAAGCCAAGGAGAAGCGCGCCCTGCTCGACAGCCGCGTGCATTACGACAGCGCGATTGCATCACTCTCGGTCGTGCTCGGCACCGACGCATCCGGCTTCGATCCCGACGGGCAATTGCCGCCGATCCCGGAAACCAATGCCAGCAAAAGTGGCCGTCAGCGCATCGTCGACGTTGCCGCGCGTGACAAGCTCACGGTACGCCAGCTCGCGGCCCGCGTCGGCGGCTATGGCGGCCTCGCCTTTGTCGGCACGCCGCAGACCATCGCCGATCAGATGGAGGACTGGCTGACCAGCCGCGGCAGCGACGGCTTCAACATCATGTTTCCCTATCTGCCGGAAGGCCTGTTCGACTTCGTCGACAAGGTGGTGCCGGAGCTGCAGCGGCGCGGAATCTTCCGCACCGAGTATGAGGGCAAGACGCTGCGCGACAATCTCGGCCTGCCGCGGCCGAAGAACCGGTTTTTCGAGAGCTGAGCGGGGACGCGCGATTGCGATCAGTGCGCGTCCGGTTCGGTGCCGACATAATCCCTGTCGCCGAGCTTCAGCTCGGACCCGAGCTTGCGCGCGAACGTCTTCGCCTCGGCACGCGTGTCGAAGGACGACACCATGACCGGCTTGGTACCGCGGCCGCCGCAGAGAGCCACGTGATAGGCGGTGTAGTTGCCATCGGAGTCGCTGTGATCGGTGACGCTGATGAACTTGAACTCGCCGAGCGGACGCTCGTTGCGAAACCTCAGCGGGCCGAATTGCTTGATGACGAACAGACGCGCAGAGGTCGGATCGACGTCAATGAAATAGCGGAACGTTGCCAGGATCAGTCCGGGCACGCCGATCAAAAGCGCGAAGCCGGCCAGGATCAGCAGCCCCGCCCAGTCCTCGCTCCAGTAACGCGTGCCCGTCAGGTCGCCCTTCAGCACGATGCCGATGTAGTAAAGGAAGTAGCTGCTGCCTGCGAGGAAGGGCAAAGCGAACAGGCGGAAATACCATTCCTTCAGCCACTCGACGCGAAGCCGCTGGTCGTCATGGGTGATTGCAACCGTCATCCTGTCCTCAGGCTCAAAATGGGAACAGGCTATGGTCGGCGCAGATATCAACTGGGTTCGACGGGAATCGCCCATTTCGGGGCAAAATTTCCCGGAATCAGGGCCGTTTCGGCCGGGAAAACCTTGACTTCCGGCCGTTTGTGGCTAGTTTCCCGGCCAAACGCGGGCCGATTTGGCCGGCTCCCGATACCCCCTGATTTTCGAGGTTTTGCACATGGCCAAGGCGGTCACCATCAAGGTCAAGCTCGTGTCGACGGCCGACACCGGCTTCTACTACGTCGCCAAGAAGAACTCGCGCACCATGACCGACAAGCTGGTCAAGAAGAAGTACGACCCGGTCGCGCGCAAGCACGTCGAGTTCAAGGAAGCCAAGATCAAGTAAGATCGCTTCTCGCGGATTTTCAAACGGGGCCTTCGCGGCCCCGTTTTGCGTTTCTACGCGGTCTTCAGGATCGGCGGCTGCGCCGGCCTGATCAGCGCGAACGCGACCTGGACAATGCCACCGGCGAGACCGAGCGCAACACCGATGCGCCAGGCCATGGTGTAGGAGCCGAGCGTGTCGTACAGCACCCCGCCTCCGTACGCGCCGAGGAAGCTGCCGATCTGGTGGCTCATGAAGGCAAGCCCCTGGATCATCGCCTGCCAGCGCAGGCCGAACATCTCGGCGACGGCGCCTGCAACCAGCGGACCGACACCCATCCACAGGAAGCCCATGATGGCGCCGAACAGCAGCGTCGAGAACGGCGTTGCCGGCAGCATGAAGTACCAGGCGAGCGCGATCGAGCGGAAGATGTAGATGCCGCCGAGCAGCGCGAGCTTGTTCCAGCGCTGGCCGGCCCAGCCGAAGAACAGCGAGCCGAGCACGTTGAAACCGCCGATCATGCCGAGCGTCTGCGCGCTCAGCATCGGATCGAGACCGCAGATCGCAAGATACGACGGCAGATGCGTGGTGAGGAAGACGAGCTGCATGCCGCAGACCATGTAGGCGCAGGTCATCACGACGAAGGATGCGTTGCTGAACGCAGTCTTCGCCGCAGTCGCAGCGGTCGCGTTGCCGATGTCGTCGCCGGACGGCTTCGGCAGCGGGATCTGATCGACGCGGCCGGCGTACCAGGCGGCCGGGATCATGAAGACCGAGAGCACCACGAAGCCGGCGAGCCCGACGCGCCAGCCAAAGCCTTCATTGAGCATCTGGCCGATTGGCGCCGACAGCAGCGCGCCGAGCGAGCCCGCGGCGGAGACCATGCCGAGCACGGTGGAGCGCACCGTCTCCGGCACCGCGCGTGCGGCCACCGACATCGAGATGGCCGCCGCCGTGCAGGCGAGCGAGGTGCCGATCAGCTCACCGCCACCGATCATGACGCTGACCAGCCCGTGCGCGGTCGTCATCAGCACAAGGCCCGCGATGTACATCAGCGAGCCGACGATCATGATCGGGCGGAAGCCGTAGCGCACCGTCATCGCGCCGGCCATCGGCTGCAGAAAGCCCCAGGCGAGGTTTTGCACGGCGAGCGCCAGCGTGAAGTCGGACACGGAGATGCGGATGTCGTGCGTCAGCGGCTGCAGGAAGATGCCGAGGCTCTGCCGCAGCCCCATGCTCAGCGTGAGCATGATGGAGGCGCCGATCAGGATGGGAAGCGTGGGACGCAGCACCTGCAAAAGGGGCATTGTTCTTGTTCTCCCTTGGGGGCGCCGCGCGATGGCTTTCGCCTGCGATTCCCATTTTCTTTAGTTACACAGACCTGTGTACTTAGGCTATACAGGGGTGCAGCTGTCAAGCAAAGAGCATCTCGGCCGACGCATGGCATCCCCGCCTCCCAAACAGACCATGAAAGAGCGGATCCTCGAGACCGCCGACAAACTGTTCTACCTGCAGGGCATTCGTGCCATCGGCGTCGACACCATCGCGGCCGAGATCGGCATCAGCAAGCGCACCCTGTACAATCATTTTCCGTCCAAGGACGCGCTGATCGCGGCCTATCTGGAGCGGCGCTTCGTGCAGCCCCGCCCCTCCGACAAGCCGCCGGCCGAGCAGATCCTCGGCACCTTCGATTCGCTGGAGCGGCGGTTTGCATCGAAGGATTTTCGCGGCTGTCCGTTCGTGAACGCCGTCGCCGAGATCGGCGTCGAGGACCCGTCGGTGCGCAAAACCGCGGTGAAATTCAAGGAAAGCCGCCGGCTCTGGTTTCGCGACCTGCTGACCCAGCTCGGCGTCGCCGACGCGGATGCGCTGGCGACACAGCTTGCGCTTTTGGTCGATGGCTCGATCGCGCAAGACCTGGTGCGCCACGATCCGGCGATGGCGCGGGCCGCCAAGGAAGCCGCGCGGGTGCTGCTGCAAAATGCCGGGGTGAAGCTGCCCGCCTGATTCCGGTTGCGTCCACGCGCGCCGTTTGGTTGGTAGCATCGACAGCGCCGCGCATATTCCGTCACACGAGATTGCCGGCCAGCGATGCGACGAGGGAGCGACCATGGAAGATCTGAAAGTGACCCGCACCGGCTACGATTTCGCGCCGGCGCGCGCGGCCATGCAGCGTTACATCGACAACAATCTGCTGTCGGGCATCTCCTCCGCCGTCATGGTCGGCCGCGAGCTCGTCGATGTCAGCTGCGTCGGCTGGGCCGACAAGGAGGCGCAGGTCGAGCTGCGGCCGGATCACATCTTCCGGATTTTCTCCAACACCAAGCTCGTCACCTCCTGCGCCGCGCTGCTGCTGTTCGAGGAAGGCAAGCTCGGGCTCGATGACGCAATCGAAAAATTCATCCCGCAGCTCGGTAATCGGAAGGTGCTGCGGCCGGGCGCCACGTCACTCGACGAGACCGATCTGGCGAAGAGCTCGATCACCATCCGTCAGCTGCTGAGCCACAGCTCCGGCCTGAGCTATGGCTTCTTCGATCCGGGCACGATGATCTTCAAGGCGCTCAACGAGCGCGGCGTGCACAATCCGAATACGACGCTGGCACAGATGGTCGACGTGCTGGCCGACCTGCCGCTGATCTATCAGCCGGGCACATCGTGGGAGTATTCGCTCGCGATCGACGTCGTCGCGCGGCTGGTGGAAGTGGTCAGCGGCCAGCGCTTCGACAATTTCATCAAGGCGCGCATCTTCGATCCGCTCGGCATGGTCGATACCGGCTTTGTCGTGCCGGAAAAGGATCACAAGCGGCTGGTCGCCTACTACGCCGGCGCCGATCTGATGGAGCCGATGAAGCCGGGCCTCACCCGCACCGACAACGCGCCCTTCCCCGGCGCCTATCTCAAGCCCATCGCGCGGCTCAACGGCGGTGGCGGGCTGGTGTCGACCATGCCCGACATGGTCGCGCTGATCCGCAGCCTCTTGCCTGGCGGCAAGATGCTGCTGAAGCCCGAGACGATCACGCAGATGATGACCAACCAGCTGCCGGCGGGACAATGGATCCGCTTCGCGCTGCTCGGCGAGCAGCCCGGCAAGGTGCATGGCCTCGCCGGCGGCATCATCCAGACGCCGTCGGCGGTCGACCATCCCGATGCAGCCGGTGAGCTCTATTGGGGTGGCGTCGCGGGCACGCAATGGTGGATCTCGCCACGGCACAACATGGCCGGCGTGATGATGGCACAGCGGCAGATGGCGTTCACCCATCCGTTCTCGTTCGAGTTCAAACGGATGGCTTACGATGCCATCAAGCGCGGCTCCTAAGCCGCGGCGGAGACCACGCGGTTGCGGCCGTCGTGCTTGGCGCGATAGAGCGCAGTGTCGGCGCGCTTGAGCACGTCGCCGACCGGCTCGCCCTTGCGCTCCAAGGTCGTCAGCCCGATCGAGATCGTGACCTCGATCCGCTTGGAGCCCTTGTCGATCGCAAAGGTCTCGCCCGCGATCGAGCGCCGCAACCGCTCGGCCACCATGCCGGCGACGTGGAGATCTGTTTCGGGCATCACGATCACGAACTCCTCGCCGCCATAGCGGCAGGCGAGATCAATGCCGCGGATCGACTTGCGGATCCGCACCGCGAATTCGCGCAACACGTCGTCGCCGGCGTCGTGGCCGTAGGTGTCGTTGATCGACTTGAAGAAGTCGATGTCGAGGATCATCAGCGCGAGCGGCTTGCCGCGCAGCGAGGCCTGCTCAGCGAGCGTCGCCAGATGGCTCTCCATGTAACGGCGATTGTGCAGACCCGTCAGCGCGTCCGTGATCGCCATCTCGATCGAGTTCTGCACATTGTCGCGCAGATGGTCGGTGTAGCGGCGGCGGCGGATCTGGGTGCGGGCGCGCGCCAAGAGCTCGTTCTTGTCGACCGGGCGCAAGAGGTAATCGTTGACGCCGATCTCGAGCCCGCGCATCAGCCGCGCGTTGTTGTCGGCATCGGAGATGGCGAGGATCGGCACCTGGCGGGTGCGCTCCAGCGAGCGGGCCTGGCTGCACAGCCGCAAGCCGTCGTAATTGTCGAGGCTGAGCGAGACGATCAGCAGATCGTAATTGCCCTCGGCGGCATGGAACAGCGCCTCCGACGGATTGGTCTCGACATCAACGGTGTGTTCGGCCGACAGGATCGGCCCAAGCTTCTCGTAGGACGCCGGACGGTCGTCGACCAGCAGGATGCGGCCGCCCATGCCCTTGTCGGCGATGGCGCTGCGCTCGGGCGCCTGCATGCCGATCTCGAGCGAGGTGATGGCGCGCATGCGCAGCTCATCGGTCATCATCTTCAGCCGGGTCAGCGAGCGCACCCGCGCGATCAGCACGACGTCGGAGACTGGTTTTGTCAGGAAATCGTCGGCGCCGGCCTCCAGGCCGCGCACCCGATCGGACGGGCTGTCCAGCGCGGTGACGATCACGACCGGAATGAAATGCGTCGCCGGATTCGACTTCAGCCGGCGGCAGACCTCAAACCCGTCCATGTCGGGCATCATGACGTCGAGCAGGATGATGTCGCATTCCGCGCGGGAGCAGATCTCGAGCGCTTCGGCCCCATTGGATGCGGTCAGCACGTCGAAATATTCGGCCGACAGGCGGGCTTCCAGAAGCTTGACGTTCGCCGGAACGTCATCGACGACGAGAATGCGCGCGGACATGAAACGGTACTCCCCTATCCGATAAAGCGTCGGACAGTCTCAATGAATTTGCCGACCGAGATCGGCTTGGACAAATAGGCTTCACAGCCGCCCTCGCGGATGCGTTCTTCGTCGCCCTTCATGGCAAAGGCCGTCACGGCCACCACGGGGATCGCTCGCAGCTCCGGATCGTCCTTGATCCAGCGCGTGACTTCGAGGCCGGAGACCTGCGGTAGCTGGATGTCCATCAGGATCAGATCGGGCCGCAGCTTGCGGACGAGGTCGAGCGCCTCGAAACCGTTGCTGGTGCCGGAGGTCTGATAGCCGTGCGCTTCCAACAGATCGCGAAAGAGCTTCATATTGAGCTCGTTGTCCTCCACGATCAGGACGGTTTTGGCCATCCCGTCCCTCCCTAATCCAGGAGACGGGCCCGGCGACGGTGCATCCGGCACCACGCTTGGGGCGCGTCGACATGTGAAATCAAACTAGCGCCAGATTCGCTCTAACCCGTTAAACCCGAGGTCCACTTTCCGAAGCGTGGTTTGCGTTTGCTTGAACACGCTTCCAAGACTCGGGCATGATGGGCTTCTCAATAGAGACCATAAGTTAACGGAAAGGCAAATTGGCCCTTTGAAAAAGCCTGTTCACAACCCCCGGGAAGTCGCTGAAATCGTTGCGATTCAGGCACTGAGCTTCATCGCCGGCGAGCCCGAGCGGCTGGGCCTTTTCCTGGCTGAGTCGGGAATCGGTCCGGAGACGCTGCGCAATGCCGCATCGAACCCCGAGTTCCTGGCCAGCGTACTCGATTTTGTGATGCGGGACGACGCCACCGTGCAGGCGTTTGCCAAGGTCTCCGAGCTGCACCCGACCAACATCGCCGCCGCCCACCAGGTCCTGCGTGACCCGAAATGGGAGCGCGACGTGCCGTGACCACGGCAGCGGCAGCTTTCGACGGCCCCCTCTGTTTCTGCCGGGATTGCCTTGGCAATCTCGACATCAAGGTCAAACGTTGCAGCCACTGCGGCTCGCCGCGGCTGGTGCGTCACCGCACCCTGCCCGCGCTGACCTTGGCCCATATCGACTGCGACGCGTTCTATGCCACCGTCGAGAAGCGCGACAATCCGGAGATCGCCGACAAGCCCGTGATCATCGGCGGCGGCAAGCGCGGCGTGGTCTCGGCCGCCTGCTACATCGCCCGCACCTATGGCGTGCGCTCGGCGATGCCGATGTTCAGGGCGTTGGACCTCTGCCCGAATGCGGTCGTGATCGGACCCGACATGGCGAAGTACGTCCGGGTCGGCCGCGAGGTGCGGCACGCGATGCAGGCGCTGACTCCGCTGGTCGAGCCATTGTCCATTGATGAAGCCTTCCTCGATCTTGCCGGCACCCAGCGCGTCCACGGCATGATCCCGGCCAAGGTGCTCGCGAAGTTCGCGCGCGACGTCGAGCGCGACATCGGCATCACCGTCTCGGTCGGCCTCTCCTGCAACAAGTTCCTGGCCAAGATCGCCTCCGACCTCGACAAGCCCCGCGGCTTTGCCGCGCTCGACCAGGAGGAAGCCCGCGAGATGCTGGCCGACAAGCCGGTCGGCTTCATCTACGGCGTCGGCCCCGCGACGCAGGAGAAGCTGGTGCAGCGCGGCTTCCGCCTGATCGCCGATCTGCAGCGCGCCGACGAGACCGATTTGATGAAGCAGTTTGCCGGCGAAGGCCGCCGGCTGTGGCGGCTGGCGCGCGGCATCGACGATCGCCTCGTCGTGCCCGATCGCGGCGCCAAGACGATTTCCAGCGAGACCACGTTCGAGACGGATGTCCGCGATTTCGCGACGCTGGAAAAAATCCTGTGGCGTCTATGCGAGAAGACCTCGGCGCGGCTGAAGACCAGCGAGCTGTCCGGCTGCACCATCACGCTGAAGCTGAAGACCGCCGACTTCCGCCAGCGCACCCGCTCGCAATCGATCCAGACGCCGACGCAGCTCGCCGCGAAGATCTTTGCCGTGACCCGCGAGATGCTGACCAAGGAGATCGACGGCACCGCCTTCCGCCTGATGGGCGCCGGCGTCAGCGCGCTGCGGCCGGGCTCGCAAGCCAACGATGCCGACATGCTCGATCGCCGCTCGGCACACGCCGAGCGCGCGATGGATAGTTTGCGCAAGAAATTCGGCAATGCCGCGGTGATCCGGGGGATTGCGTTTGATGGGCCGGAGAAGCCTGAAGAGGACTAGCCGCGAAGGACGCCATGGTAGAGTGGTTGACGACCTATTGGCCGGCCATGCTGGTTGGATTTGTGTTCGGAATGCTTTTCTCGTTGGTCCGGGAGTTTTGGCGACGATTTGTCTTTGCCGCGGTGCTGTTTTTGATCACATACAGGGTGCTTCTCAAAGCCATGGGGCATGCTGAGCCCCAATGGGATCATTGGCTCGCCGGTGCTGCCATCTTGGGAGTATTTGCGGGCTGCCTCGTGCGTCCGAGCGCTGCTGGAATAGCTCGTAAGGTCGCGTCGGCGCTGCATTCTTCGCAATGACGCAGTACACGGCCGATTCACTTATCAAACAGCCCAGTCAAGGTGACAACGAATATGAGGACGCATCTTCGCATTCTCGCGACGTGATTTGTCCGAGTTTTTCCTCTCGTTCCGCCCTCTTTCCTGAAAGAGGGCGCAGGGAAAGCCGGGTGCACGCTGCACCCGAGGTCCCGTGCGCAATGGGTAGGAAGTTGCGCACACGGGCATACAGAGCAGCGGAGGCACGCCGGCCTTCCCTGCGCGATGGCTTTACGGCTTATACGTGCTCGCCCTGGTGAGACTCTGCTTTTGTGCCACCATCATCCGCGATCGGCTTTGGACCTTTCGCTGACTTGCCACCAACATCGGGGCGGCAGGCCCACACGACTTCACCGTACGCCTCGCATGCGCACATCTATCGCACGTTCGGCGTCCACCGCGTCTCGACCCGCGTTCGTGACATTGCGCAACGCCCCTCGGTGGGTGAGACGGGCCATTGTTAGCATATTCGGAAGTTCGTGTAAAGCGGAATATTCAACGGTCGACCCACACGAGCAGATCAACAATCGGGATCGACGGTATTTATTTACCTGAATGGATATTTGGTGTCCAGGAGTCCTTGAGCGTTTACAGAGCCTTCACCACGCTCCAAGCAAGACCGCCTCCTTCATCGCGCGATAACGGGACGCCTCCATTATTCGCAACCATGAATTGCGCCTCGACGGACATCGAAAATGCGGTCGCAGCACTGCGACAGGAAGCCACCTCGCTGGCAGGAGGACTCGGCGACCTCGCTCAGCGCGCGAGCGTCTACCATCATCTGTACCAGCACTCCGAAGCCAATCATTGCTTTCCGTTGCTCGCAGCGCATGGAGCGCTTTGGGCGAGCGGTTACTTCCGATCCGGAATGCGCGTGGGCTCGATCCTCGCATGGGCCCATGCCGCTGCGGGCAACCAGCGCCGTCGTCGGGAATTGATGCAGCGTCTCACCAGGTTCGCCAACGACTTCCGCGACATCAATCGGCGCGTCTGTGTCGAAACATATTTCATCTACCATCTCAGCAGCTCAGATTCTCTCCTGCCCGCAGCAGAACGACTGATCCCCTCTGATCTCCTGAGCCAGATGGCACGGTGCCACGCAGCGCGCCGCGCGGGACGAACCTTGTCCGATCGCGAGCGCCGCTCGCTGTTCGAGGCGTTCTTTTTGTGGGAGCAGGCGACCATTGTCGGACCTGCCGTCGAAAAGGCGTTTGCCGAGTTCGATTGGCCCGCCATTAAAGCGATGGCCCTGAGGCCGCGGATTTCCTTCGCTTACCTTCCGCGTCCCACGCCCCTCGTCTTTTCCAGTTTCTCCGACACCGCCGAGCGCATTGAAAAAGGTCTCCAGGCGTTCGATCTGGCTGCGTCGGCCGGCTGGGACAAGGTCGACCGAGATCTTCGCAACTACGGCATCCTGCCGTCCGACTTCTCGGTTGATCCGAACCAATACTTCGCGAACCTGCTCGGCAGTCTCGGCGCTTATGGCGCGCTTGAATCACCGTCGAGAGACTTGCGGAACGCCCCATTGCAATAGTGCAGTGTCACCGAAACGCGATGCATTTGATCGCTGGGGTCTATCGGCCAGTTCATGCAACCAGGTCAGATGGACCGGGCGGTCAGGATGGCCACTGACCAAAGAGCCCCGACGCCGTGACACGTCGGGGCCCTTCAGGATCATCAGACTCGGGTACATCCGCCGCGCCTTCCGATCTCGTCTCGCCGATGACCGCATCCCCATCGTGTCGCGTTTGGCCGTGGGGTCGTGCCCGGCGAACCTGCGCATGGTTTCGAGGAATCCATAAGGCATCCCGCAAAACCTGCAGCCGTCTCCCAGACTCGCAGTTTGGGCACATCCTGTGAAGGAAGCGAGTGGAGTAACACCTCCTCATCCTTTGGAGGTAGACTGACGGAGACCGTTTCGGCGTCCCAAGAATCATCCAGGCGCCGGCACTGCCATGTTCGTGCCCTCCACGGGCGACGGCGGCGAGCGGGGCCTCGCCGCAGAAGGTTCAAGATGATGAAGAGCATCTCGGCGGACATGATCCCGGAGCAGTTCTGGCGAATTCGGTACGACCCAAACCACGATCCGGACACGCCGACGCTGCCCAGCATTTCCGACAGCCCCAACTGCCAGAATTTCGCGTACGCCCTGCTCAGGCATTTCGGATTTGAAATATTTCCATTCCGATCGAGCGACCTGTGGGAGGATAGCAACGAGACCTGTTTGGTGTCAGACGAGTTGAGGCCACTCGACCTTTTGCTTTTCAATCGGACTCAGAATCCCTGGGGAGCGCATATCGCGCTATACCTCGGCGGGGACCATGCCATTCACCTGAGCAAAAAAGCAGTCGGAACCGGTGATCTGGCCGTTGGCGCGATTCCTCGCGCTTGCCGAGTATCGAACCTTCATCGGCGCGAAGCGGCTTCGAACAATTGGCGTTGATCCATAGTGCAAGGGCTTCCGTTCCGGCCAGCTATGGGCAACGTCCGCAAATCCCGACAAGACCGCAAGATCAGTCGAGCGTGTCGCGTCTCAACTGCGCTTAGCTGGCGCTGCCACGGAGAACGGAACGATGAAGGCGGCGCTGCAAGACTACCATGCCCGGATGCAGCGGGTGCTGGACCATATCGACCGGCATCTCGACAGGGATCTGGACCTGGAAACGGTGAGCCGCATCGCGGCCTTCTCAAAATTTCATTTCCACCGGCAGTTTACGGCGACCTTCGGGCTGTCCGTGCATCGCTATATCCAGCTTGCCCGTATGAAGCGCGCTTCGCACCGGCTGGCTTACATGGACGCCCAAAGCGTCACGGACATAGCGATGGATGCCGGTTACGATGCACCGGATGCCTTCGCCCGCGCTTTTCGGCAGCGCTTTGGGCAATCACCGTCATCGTTCCGGAAGTCTCCCGACTGGAAGCCGTGGCTCGCGGCCTTCGGACCTCTCGACAACGCGAGGAGCAAGCTGATGCAGAAGACTTTTACCATTGACGACGTGACGATCCGCGATGTGCCCCCAACGCCGGTGGCGATCATGGAGCACCGGGGCGACCCGGCGACGCTCGGCGCCACCATCCAGCGCTTCATCGCGTGGCGCAAGGCAGCTAACCTGCCCCCCAGGACAAGTCCGACGTTCAACGTCTGGCATTCCGAGGGGCGCCCTGCGCAGCAGGCTGATTATTGCATCGACCTTTGCGTCGGGACCGACCAGCCGATCGAGGCTAACGGCGAGCAGGTCAAGGCCGGCGAAATCCCAGGCGGCCGCTGCGCGGTGCTACGCGTCGTCGGCTACACCGACAATCTGGAACCCGCCGCCCTCTACCTCTATCGCGACTGGCTTCCGGCCAGCGGCGAGGAAGCCCGTGACTTCCCGATCTATTGCCAGCGGCTGAGCTTCTTCCCGGAGGTGGCTGAGCACGAAACGGTGGCGGAGGTGTTTCTGCCGTTGAAATAGCGATGTCTGACGGCGGCCCTGTCCCATTCGACCGCGGTAACCGGACAGGCAGGTCGGTCGCACATCAAGCGGCAGCGACCGTGAGCCTGATGCGCGCGCGTTTGCCGGCTTTGCGATGCGGCCGCACCACGATCTCAATGTCGCGGTCGAATGCGGTCAGCATCTTCAACAGTCGCTCGGTCGAGTAGTCGCCGAAGCCGCCACCACGAAGAAGACGCGACAGGTCGGGTTGTGAAACTCCGACGATCTTCGCCGCCTTCACTTGTGTCAAACCACGCTCCTTGATGAGCCTGCGCAGCTCGATCAGGATATCGGCCTTGACGGCCAATCCGTCGGCATCCTTCAAGCCGAGGTCGGCGAACACGTTGCCGCTGCCTTCATGAGCCTCAATCTTGCGCTTCGTCATGGCTTGCGCTCTCCTTTTCCCATTCGCTCCTTGTAGTGGTGCTCCGCATCACGCAGGCGCGATTGGATCAAATCGATTTCGTTCTTCGGAATGCCCTTCCTGGACTTCTTTTGGAAGGCATGAAGGATATAGATCACGCCGGCAAAACGCACAGTGTAGACGGCCCTTGCAGGGCGACCTCGTTGCAATGGGTTCTATTAATTAAATGTGCTGTCACCGAAATGCTCGGTCGGTCAGCTTTTCGTAAAACCCAACCACGGCCTTGATATCACGCGCGATCAGGCGCGTGGACGCGAATTTCATATTTGATCTCCTTGAGCAGGTGTCCTTGCTGCGTTCGGCGCTTGGTACCGAAGCGCTGCTGACAGCGTCCTGTCAGCAGTGAGCGGGCAAAATCCCCTAGCGACTACGACAACTGCGCCATCAATCGCGGCCATGAGACTTCCGGGACGACCGCGGCGGGCTTCAGCAACGCAAATAAAGTGCACCGTAATGACTGTCACGTAATGGAGCCGATTACGCGGGCGTATTCGGTCTATGGGTCGCCATTCTTGTATGATATCGAAAATTGAAGGAAATGGTCGCTCAAGGAATGTTCGCCACATCCGTCGTGCTCGAACATGATCCTCCCGTCAAACGGCGAAATTCCATTGGTACAAGCGCCATAGTCTTCACTGAATTTGCCTACGAGTGGAACATAGTACGCGCAAGACTCACATTGAGTCTCATTCCATTTCGAAGTCTGCTCGCCGCGAGTAAGGTCACGATTGCGAAACTTCTCCCATCGCACATGACAGTTCAAAAAATGCTCGCTGCTTAGTGCTTTGTGTTTCATGGCAATCTTGGAACAGTTTGGCCTCTCGCCTCATTGAGTACTATAGGCGTGCAAGACCGTGAGCTTTCTCTTGTCAATGATCACCACCGGCCCGCCGCCGAGCCATCCCTCCGGCAACGGGTACTCCACCGTCCAAGTCTCGTGCGTGCTTCCGACGCTTGGCGGCCAAGCGAACTCTGCTACGGGCCTACCACTGAAATCTGCCCTGTAATCCGCCGCGATCGCGCTTCTGATCAGCGGCGCCCTTCCTGCGAGATCGAAGTCAGGAAAACGGGTTGCCACGTAGGCTCGCGCAATTTGAACGGCTTTAAGCTTTGCCTCGTCCATCGCCGGCTCTTCGGCTTTGGAAACCCCCGCAATAAATCCCGTCGCGATGAAACAAAATACAGCGACGGCGTGACCGACGGCTCTCATGTACCCCTCACGATATCCGCGCTCGCATCGCCCCCTACGGGTGCGAGGCGAGTTGTCGCAACGCGCGATTGCTTCTTTGAGTATATCAGTTCAATTTAGGCGCGATTATGGATCAATCCACCACCGCCACCGCCTCGATCTCGATCATCCACTCCGGCGCGGCGAGCGCGGTCACGCCGACCAGCGTGCTGGCCGGCGGCTCCATGCCTTCGAAAAACGCCGAGCGGGCCTTGCCGATGATCGGGCGGAGCTCCGGCTTGTAGTCGACGACGAAGGTCGTGATCTTGACGATGTTGGAATAGCTCGCGCCGGCGGATTTGAGCGCAAGGCCGAGGTTGGTCATCACCTGCGTCGTCTGCGCGGCGATGTCGCCGGGGCCGACCACCCGGCCCTCCTCGTCGGTCGAGACCTGTCCCGAGATATAGATCGTGCGGGCGCCCTGGGCGACGACGACGTGGGAATAAGCCGGGTTGTGATGCAGGCCGCTGGGGCGGAGATGATTGAGCTTGGGCATGGTACGCCTCCCTGACGTGTTGTTGTTCAGGGAAGCCTATCCGGGTCCGGCGGTCTCGGCCAGCCGTACATTGCTCCGAGCGAATGGCGCGGCGCCAGAGCGTGATGAGATTGAGCTGGAGCCGCATCGGAAGTTCACCTCTCCCTTGGGAGAGGTCGGCGCGTAGCGCCGGGTGAGGGGTTACGGTCTCACGATAGACCTGACGCCCTCACCCGAATTGCTTCGCAATTCGACCTCTCCCTCCGGGAGAGGTGAACCGAGCACTCGCCTCGCAGCTACTTGCAGGGCTTGCTGTCCTTGACGTCGAACTTGCCCATCGCGCCCGAGATCACGAAATCGTTGTAATCGAGCACGAGCGCGCGGGAGACACCGTTTTCGTAGAGCTCGAACGACATCGCGTAGACCGGCGTCTGCTCGCCGTCCCTGGCGCGCGCGTCGCGGTCGTAATAGCTGACGGTTACCGGCCAGCGGGTCATCGTTTTCATCACGTCGTTGGTGGTCGACGGATCGGGCGACGAGGCTGCGCGGTCGCCGGGGATCGGCTGACCGATCACCGACAGCGTGTTGTAGACCTTCTCGCCATTGTCGGAGCCGTCATAGACGGTCAGCTCCAGCACCGATTTGCCGGCGCGGGCGGCGGCGATGATGTGCTGGATCTGCTCGGTCGGAAACACGATGCTGCCGTCGAGATCGAAGGTCTTCTTCACCGGCTCCTTCAGCTTCACGGTGATGTGGTTGCCGACCCGCTCGGCGATGCCATCGACCGGCGAGGAATCCGTGTCATTCATGCGGGTGTCGATCTTGAAGCGATAGCTTTTTCCCGCGCCGTCCTCCCACGACGTCGAGCGCAGGTCGGACAGCGTCGTCTTGCCCTCGCCGGAGTCGAGCTCGGAGACCTGGCGGAATTCGGATGTGTAGCCCTCGCAGCTGCTGCCGGAGAAATTGTAGAGGATGCGGCCGCGCGCATTGTTGATCGCGTTGTTGCCGCGCGACTTCAGCAGGCTGAGATCGTAGAGCGCCTGATGCGACAGGAACGGTCCGCTCGCCGCAGCAAAGGCTGGTGCGCCGGCGAAGCCCGATCCCGCGGCGGCGGCAAAACTCAGCACCAGGGCACGGGAGGCATTGCGGAGCGGCAGGACCATGTTTTTTCCCTAAACGAGCTACGATTCGCCACAATAGAGACCGGTCTATTGCGCCGCAACTGGGGCAAATTTCACAAAAATTGGACGGATCGTCCCGGGAATGCGGGGATTTATCGCCATCCGCTGGCTTCTCTTCGCCTCTCCCGCTTGCGGGGGAGGCCGACGGGCTCGAAGAGCCTGGCGGGTGGGGGTGTCTCCGCATTGGGAATCCCGATGTGGAGACACCCCCACCCCACCCTCCCCCGCAAGCGGGAGAGGGAGTCCAGCGCCGGTGCCCCCATCACCGGAGACGCAGTGAATCCTCTGTCCACCCGTACCCCGTCCGCTCGCTTGCAACTGTTAAGGCGATGCGCGAAACAAAGCGCGGCCTCAGCGCGTTGCAGGCTGCACTCAATTCCAACCGGGGACAAAAACAATGGCGGGTACGGTCGAACAGAAGCTGGCGGCACAGGGCATCACTCTCCCCGAACCCGCCTCCCCGGTCGCAAACTATGTCGGCTTCGTCCGCACCGGAAATCTGCTGTTCGTCTCCGGCCAGATCTGCTTCAACGCCGAGGGCAAGCTGATCGCCAAGGGCAAGTGCGGCGCCGGCGTCACCGTCGAGCAAGGCACCGCGGCCGCACGCGGCTGCGCGATCAACGTGCTGGCGCAGATCAAGGCCGCGCTCGGCGACCTCGACAAGGTGGTGCGCGTGGTCCGGCTCGGCGGCTTCATCAATTCGGCGCCCGACTTCCTCGACGGGCCGAAGGTGATGAACGGCGCCTCCGACCTGATGGTTTTGGCCTTCGGCGACAAGGGCCGCCACGCCCGCACCACCGTCGGCGTCGCCTCGCTGCCGGCGGATGCCGCGGTCGAGGTCGAAGGCGTGTTCGAGGTCGCCTGACGTCGATGCGTGCCCCTGACTGGTTGACGGCGCGGCCGGTCGCCCATCGCGGCCTGCATGACGCCGCGCGCGGCGTGATGGAGAACATGCCGGCCGCAGCGCACGCCGCGGTCGCCGGCAATTTCGCGATCGAATGCGATATCCAGCTCACCTCCGACGGCGAGGCGATGGTGCATCACGACGATGCGCTCGGCCGCCTCACCGAAGGCTCCGGCGCGCTCTTGACCAAGACCGCGGCCGAGCTGAAGGCCGTGAAGTTCAAGGCGACGGGTGAGCAGATGATGACGCTCGGCGACCTCTGCGACCTCACAGCCGGCCGGGTGCCGCTGGTCATCGAGGTGAAGAGCCAATTTGGCGGCGACCGCAAGCTGGTCCGCCGGATGGCTGACGTGCTCGCCGGCTATTCCGGGCCTGTGGTCGGGATGTCCTTCGACCCCGACCAGGTGGTGGCGCTGCGCGAGTTCATGCCAAATTTGACCCGCGGCATCGTCGCCCAGCGCAGCTATGACGACGGCCATTGGGACCGCCTGACGCCGGCGCAGCGCGACAGCATGCTCTATCTGCGCCACGGCTTTCGCACCGAGCCGCATTTCGTGGCCTACTGGGTCAACCAGCTGCCGTCGCCGGCCCCCTGGATCGCCCGCAACGTCTTTGGCTGCTCGCTCCTGACCTGGACCGTGCGCACGCCGGAGCAGCGCGAGCGGGCGGCCCAATACGCCGATCAGATGATTTTTGAGGGGTTTGTTCCGGGAACCTGACATGTCCCTTGCGGCCTTGAAGTCGTCGCTGCGATGCACGATCTTGGAAGGGGTCGGTCGCCATGCGCGGTGGCTGCTCGCAAGGGACCGGTCGCGACTCTCGATGGCGTCTTCCGAAATCACTCTCGAAGCTGTTCCAGACATCAAGGACATCCCGGCCGCGGACTGGGATGCCTGCGCCAATCCGCGCCCCGATCCGGACAGTCTTGAGACTCTGGATACACTGGCTTCATCCGTGCCGGCAGCTGATTGTCGGACGGCTTCAAAACCGGCCTATAACCCGTTCGTGTCCCATGCGTTTTTCGCGGCCGCCGAGGCCTCCGGTTCGGCCTGCGCGCGCACCGGCTGGGGGCCGCGGCATCTGATCGCCAAGCTCGACGACAGGATCGTCGGCGTCGTGCCCTGTTATCTGAAATCGCATTCGCAGGGCGAGTACGTGTTCGACCGCGGCTGGGCCGAGGCCTATCACCGCGCCGGCGGCAGCTACTATCCGAAGCTGCAGGTTTCCGTGCCCTTCACGCCCGCCACCGGTCCGCGCCTGTTGATCCGCGACGGCGTCGACCGCGACCAGATCGGGTCGGCGCTGGCGGCCGGCCTGCGCGCGCTCTGCAACGCGACCGAGGCCTCCTCCGTGCACGTCACCTTTGCCCGCGAGGGTGAGGCAAAGTTCCTCGGCGAGCACGGCTTCCTGCAGCGGACCGACCAGCAGTTCCACTGGCACAATGCCGGCTTCAAGACGTTCGACGATTTCCTTGGCTCGCTGAACTCGCGCCACCGCAAGGCGATCAAGCGCGAGCGGCGCGAGGCGGTGGCGGCCGGCATCACCATCCACTGGCTGACCGGCCCTGACATCACCGAGGATGCGTGGGATGCGTTCTTCGATTTCTACATGGAGACCGGCTCGCGCAAATGGGGCCGGCCGTACCTCACCCGAAAATTCTTCTCGCTGATCGGCGAGAGCATGAGCCGCGACGTGCTGCTTGTCATGGCCAGGCGCAACGGGCGCTGGATCGCGGGCGCCATCAACTTCATCGGCTCGGACACGCTATTCGGCCGCAACTGGGGTGCCGTCGAGCACCACAATTTCCTGCATTTCGAGGTCTGCTACTATCAGGCAATCGATTTTGCGATCCAGCGCGGCTTGCAGGTGGTGGAAGCCGGCGCGCAGGGCGAGCACAAGCTGGCGCGCGGATATCTGCCGCAGACGACGTATTCCGCGCATTTCATCGCCGATCCCGGCCTGCGCCGTGCGATCGCCGATTACCTCAAGCGCGAGCGCGCCTATGTCGCCGAGGTCGGCCGCGAGCTTGCCGAGGCCGGTCCGTTCCGCAAGAGCGGCGACGAAGCTTGAGCTTTCTGCTACCAAATCAGAAACTTGATCCGAGGAGCCGCCGCCATGCCCGCCGCTTACGACAGCAACAACCCCTTCGCTAAAATCCTGCGCGGCGAATTCCCGAGCCACAAGGTCTATGAGAACGAGCACGTGCTCGCCTTCCTCGACATCATGCCGCGCTCGCCGGGCCATACGCTGGTGATCCCGAAGGCCCCTGCCCGCAACATCCTCGACATCACGGCGGACGACTACGCCCATGTCGCGCGCGCCGCCCACAAGATCGCAGCCGCCGCGATGACGGCGTTCAACGCCGACGGCATCACCGTGCAGCAGTTCAACGAGCCCGCCGGCGGCCAGGTCGTGTTCCACCTCCACATGCACGTGATGCCGCGCAAGGACGGCGTCGCGCTGCTGCCGCCCGCAAGCCGGAAGGAAGAGGTGAAGGTGCTCGAGGACAACGCGACGAAGTTGATCGCGGCGTTGGGGTAGGAAATCTTCGTAGCCCGGATGGAGCGCAGCGCAATCCGGGAAAGTCTATCCTCGGATAGTCTGCCCCGGATTTCGCTGCGCTCCATCCGGGCTACATGCCCTACTCTGTCTCGAAATCCCCCGGCTGCGGCGGGGCCAGCGGCGTGAACTCGCAACGATCCGGCTTGACGTCGAGCAGCGGCGTCTCGTCGAGGCAGTCGAGCCCGCGGACCAGGATCACGTTGCCCTCGACGCCGACCAGCTTCACGATCGAGGTGCCGATCGGGTTCGGCCGCACCGGTGAGCGCAGCGAGAAGGTGCCGCGGGTGTTGCCGTTGTTCTTCGGGCTCTGCAGCACGATGTCGCGGCGCGAGGCGTGCAGCCAGTACAGCACTTCGAGATTGCTGTAGAAATCGACGCCCTTGATCGCGGCGACCCAGGGCTCGAAAATTTCCAGCCGGCACACCGGGCCGTCATGCCGCCCCTGCCGCGGCGTCTCCAGCCGCGAGGTCCAGGGCGTGCGGATCCGGCCGATGAAGACGAGCCCTGCATCGCGCGCGGCCGGCGCATCCACCGCAACCTCGCCTTGCCGCAATTCCATTTCACGTACCATGTCTTGAGTCCAGGAATGTCCAATGTCTGAACGCCGACAGTACCCGATTGCACCAAGGCCGCAATCAGCCGAGCCAGTATTTGCCTGATAACAGCACGATTTCACCGGCGATCACGCCGGCAAAGATCGACTTGCGTGACAGCAGGAACACGGCGAAGCCCGCGACCACGGCGCCATAACGCAGCCAGTCCGGCACGCTCGCGAGCGCGCTCGGCGGCTGCACCACGATCTGCGCGATGACGCCGGCGAGGATCGCGGTCGCAACCGCCCTCACCCAGACCAGGAGCTCGGAGCCTTCGTCGATGCCGCCGCCGAACCACAGGCCGAGCATGCGCCAGATCTGGTTCGGGAGCACGCCCGCGACGAGCAGGACCAGCAGCGCATGCCAATCGCCGATGAAGCTGCTCATGCGCCCGCCCTCGCCCGATGCACGCCATAAGCGATGGTGCCGGCAACGACGCCGCTGACCAGGATATCGACGCCGCTGTTGAGCAGCGAGGCGACAGGAAACAGCAACAGCCCGAGCACCAGCGCGATGACGTCGGCAAGCTCGCGGCAATTGCGCGCGGTGGAGAACAGGAACGCCAGCGGCGTCAACATCAGGATGCCGGCGCCGAGCAGCTGCGAGAGATTGGCCGCCAGCGCGTAGCCGATCGTGTTGGCGATCAGGCAGACGCAGACGAGGCCGCAGCCAAGGCCGTGGATGAAGGCGATCCGCCGCTCGCGCGGCACCTGCGGCAGAAAGCGAAAGCATTCGACCCACAGCGTCACCGCGGTGAGATGCGCGACCAGGATGAGATGCCGCCGTTTTGTCTGCTCCGTCCGCATCATCGGCAGCACGGACACCACCATCGGAAACAGCCGGATCGCACTCACGGTGACCGCGATCGCCGATTGCAGGATGGTCGCGCCCGAGCCGAGCGTCGTGATCACGATGATCTGCGCCGGCCCGGCCCAGACGAACGCCGTGCTCACCAGCGTCCACAGAAGCGAGAAGCCGGAATCATGCGCCAGCGCGCCGATGCCGAGATAGGTCGCAAATAGCACCAGCGTCAGCACCGTCGCCGTAATCGACCGCGCACCCCACAGGAAGGCGCGGAACGAATGATGCCATTGCGGAGAATCGAGCGGAGGAAGCGCCACGGGCAGCCCGGGAGGTTTAAGCAATATGCGCGGATTAGGGCTCGTGGGATGCGGGGTCAAGCGAATGGCGGCTATGCGCTTCGCTTCGTAGCCCGGATGGAGCGAAGCGTAATCCGGGGAAGTGCGTCCGCGGATAGGCTGTCCCGGATTTCGCTGCGCTCCATCCGGGCTACGCGATCACGCCCGGTTCTTGAGCACGAAGCACGCGCCGCCGGCTTTGCGGATGCGGCCGCATAGTCCGTCGGCCTCGGGGCGCGAGTCGGCGCCGATGCGGACCTGGTAGAAGGTCGCGCTGCCGCGGGTGCGCAGGCGCGAGCTCAGGAGGCTCGGGTCCTGGTCACCGATCACGGCCGAGAGCCGCTTCATGGCACGGGCATACATCGCGAGTGCCTTGTCGCGGCTGAAGCCGGCGGCGAGCTGCACGCCCCAGACTTTCGCCGCCGACAGCGTGATGTGCTGCTCGAGCTCGGTGACGAACGGATTCGGCGCGCGCTTCAAGAGCGCCATCAGCTCGCGGCAGCTCGTCGTCGGCGCCCGCGCCGGCATCTTGCCGCTGTTGCCCGCGCGGGCCCAATCGTCGACGCTGGAGCCGGTGATCGCGTAGACATAGTTGCGCGTTTCCGCCGGCATGTATCCTGAGCCGGCGAGCCAATCCTGGATCCGCTTCGGGCCGGCATTGTAAGCCGCGGCGGCAAGCCCGAGATTGCCGAACTGGCTGCGCAGCTCGCTCAGGAATTCAGCGGACTTCGGCAGCGCCTGCACGGGATTAAAGGGATCGAGCAGCCCGCGCTCATTCGCTGTCCCCGGCATGAACTGCGCGATGCCCTGCGCGCGCTGGCCGTTGCGCGTCACCGGCCCGACCGCGTCGGCCTGGAAGCGGCTCTCCTGCCAGATCACGCGGGCGAAGAATTCGAGCGGCAGATCGTTGGCGCGCGCCGCCGACTCGATCATCAGGCACATCGCCTCGCGCGTGTCGCTCTCGCGTTCCTGATCGGCGGGCTTTGCTTGCGAGATCCAGAGCTCCTCGACGCTCGGCCGGGCGATGCCGGTCATATCAGGCGGCGCATCCTCGGCATGGACCGAGGCGGTCAGCAGCGCGAGCATCCCCACTCCGGCGCAGAGGCCTGTCCGCATTGCAGTTCCGTCTCCGCGCCGCCGCGCTTGACACCGAAAACCCCTCGTCTAGCTATACCATGAAACATGCCGCGCAAATGGGAGCGCAAAATGGCCGCACCTTCCGACGACCAGCTCGGTTTCGCGCCCGACGACGACGCGCCGATCGGCTACATGAAGCGCACCCGCGATTACTACGCGGCGATCGGCTACACCACGCCCTATCGCTGGGCGCATTATACCTCTGCACCTTTTCAGCCCTTGGCAAAGCCGCTCAGCGATGCGCGCGTCGCGCTGATCACCACCGCCGCCCCCTTCGATCCCGCCAAGGGCGACCAGGGCCCCGGCGCGAAATACAATGGCGGCGCAAAATTCTATGCGGTCTATGACGGCGACACGTCGCAGCCGCATGATGTGCGCATCTCCCACATCGCCTACGACCGCGTGCACACGTCTGCAAGAGACAGCGGCACCTGGTTTCCCCTCGCGCAGTTGAAGCGGCTGGAACAGGAGGGCCGGATCGGCAGCCTTGGCCCCCGCTTCTTCGGCGCGCCGACCAACCGCAGCCACCGCGTCACCATCGACACCGACGCGCCGGAGATTTTGGCGCGCTGCCGCGCCGACGGTGTCGATGCCGCGGTGCTGGTGCCGAACTGCCCGGTCTGCCACCAGACTGTCAGCCTGGTCGCGCGGCATCTCGAAGCGAACGGCATCTCCACCGTCGTGATGGGCTGCGCCAAGGACATCGCCGAGCACGCCGCCGTGCCGCGCTTGCTGTTCTCCGACTTCCCGCTCGGAAATTCCGCCGGCAAGCCGCATGATGTGGCGTCACAGGCGCTCACGCTGGAGCTTGCGCTGCGCGTGCTGGAATCCGCAGTGGGGCCGCAGACCACGGTGCAGTCACCGCTGCGCTGGAGCGAGGATCATTCCTGGAAGCGCGACTACTCCAACGCCGACGCGCTCAGCCCGGAGGAGCTGACGCGCCTGCGCCGCGAGTTCGATGCGCAGAAGGAGATTGCCAAAGGTCTGCGCGAGCGCGTGGCTTAGCGCCCGCCTCCCTTCTCCCCTTGTGGGAGAGGGGGGATCTATCTAACCAATTGATTTTTCGATGAAAGCTGTAAGAGCTGTCCTTCTGGTGTCCCTGGCGCACCCCGGCGATATGGCGCCAGGCATCCGAGGCAAACAGGCTTCGTCGAACCCACGTCTAACGCAGCGTCTTTGAATATCCAAAAGCCCTGATTTGGTTGTATGCAATTTGGATGACCACTATAACGATATGCTCAAATAGCGGGCCGGGGGCTATATGGGGCGATTTATTTCTCTCGTTGTCATCGCTACATGGGCGATGGCCAATTCGGCGCAGGCGCAAAATCGCAAGGAAATCTACGAACTGCAAGAGCGGTGCGGTAAACGGGCTGAGCAGATATTCGAGAAAGATTTCCCGGTCGGTGAGCGGAAAGGGCTCGAACAGTTCGAGAACCATTATAACGTCCGGCTGAACCGTTGCTTCATGCTCGAAGAAAACACGATGACCATGAAGGACGCGGGCGCGAGCAAGTCCTACAAACTGCTCACGCTAGTCGATGTGAACGACAACAAGGTCTACGGCAGCTTTGGCCCCCTCAACTGCGACGTGCAGAACTCGCCCTGCAAATCGGAGCAGGAGTTCCGCTCCCTAATCCGGCAGTTCATGGAAGACTGAACCTAGTTGGGTTGCCGCAAAACGCTTCCAACCTCAATGTCGGACCAAACTAAATGAAGCATGCAGTTCTTCTAACGCTAGTTATTTGCTTTACCGGCGCTCAAACGCTTGCCCCCAGTCTTTTGCGCGCCGATGTGATGAAGTGCAAAATCGATGGCTTCAGCGAAAAGATCTTCATCACCACCTCGCCCGACACCAATCAGAGCGACGGTCAATACGCGCGGATCGGCATCTCGCCTGGCGCCGGAAACAGAGCCCTTGCCTTCGCCGACCGAATGGGCGCTCACGTCTTTATAGAGCTGAATACTGACGGTACGCCGATTGGGCTGTTCACGGTGCAGAAGGATCTACACGTGATCAATGCCCGGCAGTCAATCGACCCCTCCGGCTCGGTACTGGCACCATCCCAGAGTGCGGGTGCATGTAGTCGTTGCGTCGGACTAAGAGCTTGTTTGCACTAGCGGCGGGCTCAGTCCCTGTAATTAGTCGGGACAAGCGTCCCGGCGCTCGCATTGCTACCCTGCATTGTTCTACCGTAATCGCTCGTGATTCGTGGGGCGCATTGCGGGGTTTCGTAAGCAAATGGACCTGTTGGACGTTCTATTGAAAGCGGTTGGAGTTGCCGTGCTCGCAGGCGGCGGAGCCGCTGCTCTAATCCTTGGACCATTGCGTTACTTGGCGGATAAATGGTTGACCTCTAAGTTCAATCAGAGGCTCGAACAATTCAAACATGCCCAGCAAGTCGAAATGGAGAACCTGCGTTTCAAAATCAACTCCTTGTTTGATCGAACCACGAAGTTACACCAACGTGAATTCGAGGTGGTACCAACCGCGTGGGCTTTGTTGGTCGAATGCAAGAACCAAGTCTCGGCGCTCATTACTGCCCTTCAGCAGTATCCTGACCTAGACCGGATGACCGGGCCCCAACTTGATGAATTCCTTGAAGGTAGCTTCCTCGCGAAGTGGCAGCGTGACGAGATCAAGGCCACGGCGAAAAAGGCCGACTACTACATCAAAGCTGTATTCTTTCACCGAGCCAGTGAGGCACGCGCGGCGTGTAGGGAGCAACACGTTTATGTGCTAAAAAATGGAATATTCATGCCGAGCGACATGAAGGAAAAATTTGACAAGATATCCGACCTCATCTGGAAGGCACTCGTCGAGCACGAGATCAACAGTTCTGAACACGTAATACCGAGGTTGACGGTCGCGCGCGACGCTCTGGCGAAAGAAGGCGAGCCCCTCATGAAATCGCTGGAAGCAGCGATCCATGGCGCGCTTTGGGAGGGCAACGTTTCTTCATTAAAAAGCGCTTCATGATTGATGACGAAATAGCCCGCCGGTTGGCAGAATGGGCCGCGCACACTGATGCTGTAGCCGCGCTTTGGCTGTTCGGCAGTCGAGCAAGACGCACGGCGCGCGCAGACAGCGATCATGACTTCGCAGTAGAACTACGACCAAAGATAAAGGATCATGACTGGGCCTTCGCTGACTTCGTCTGCGAAGGAGATCACTGGAAAGCTCAGCTCCGGAATATTGTGCAAAGCGACGTCAGCTTGGTTGGTTTCCGCGACGACTTGCCAGGCAGATTCGATCCCCGCATCGATGGCATCTGCCTTTGGAGGCGAGGAGCATAAAGCCTGCTGGCCATACCTTCTCGGGGTCCAAAACCGAGAGACGTGCGGAGATAACATGCGCATTTTCATCGACGAGAGCGGAACATTTAGCGGGTTTCAGGCCAATTCCGTCAGCGTTGTTGGGGCGTTGGTGATCCCAGACGTGATGATGGGCAAGATCGAAAAGAAGTATGCGAAATTTCGGGACGGGTTACCGAAAGAAAACGGAGAAGTGAAAGGAAGGCTCCTTAGCGAAAAGCAGGTAGACAAAGTCGTTACGCTTCTAATGCGCAATGAAGCACTGTTTGAGATTACGGCGCTCGATCTCGGTTTGCATCAAGAAGCTGCTGTCCGCGATTATAAGCGGAAGCTCGGCGAGGAAATGCTGGCCAAGGTAGCTAATTTTAGAGAGGACGTTCGTCCAGAGGTCCAAGCGGCCAGCGAATATATCTTGCAAGCCCCGCTAAATCTTTTTCTGCAAGCGCTCACGACATTCAATGTGCTGCACCGAGTTATCAGTCGGGCAACGACGTTCTTCGCGCAAAGGAAGCCATATGAGCTTGGCTCATTTTCGTGGATTGTTGACGGGAAAGAGCCGACCAAGGTCACCAGATGGGAGGAGTGGTGGGCGCACTACGCGCAAGGCGCGCTTGCGAGTATGTCAAAGAGACGGCCGGCCTGGATGCTGCCCGAGGGCTTTAACGTCGATTACACGTTCTACGAAAAGTTCAATTCTGTGGACGAGAAGGGCGAAGCAGGCACTTCGCTAAAGCTACTGCTCAAGGACGTTACGTTTTCTGCCCAAACGCAGTATGGTCTCGAACTCGTCGATATTCTGACCAACGGCGTTCGTCGCGCGCTCACCGGAAATTTGCAGCGCGACGGCTGGCAAAATATTCATCGACTGATGATCCACGAAAACGGCGAGCCCTATATATCGTTCGTTCTGTTTAGCGAAGGCGAGGATATTATTCATGCTGCTTCCTACACCGATATCGTCAAAGAAGGTTTTTCGACAGACGGAAGGCTGATGCTAACGAAGCGTAATCTTCAGCTTGCCTTGAATGCGCAGGACGGCAGGCCAGTGATAGCCGTATAGGAAAGCCCGATTTGGTGGCGGTCCCACGAATAGCACGATGCCTGGATGCGTGAGCCGTGCGATAAGGCGGAAGGCGTTGACCAAGCCGCCATCCTCGCGCTCTTCCGCCTGGTCAACCGTTACGTCGGCAACTTGCAGCCGATGCCCGGCGTCTTCCCGCGCCACAGGGGGAGAGGGTGCAGCCAAACTCGCCGCGCGACCGAACTACAAGCTGACGCCGGCGAGCATCCCGGTCTTCGGATGACAGTCTCTGTACTCAAAGAACTGCTCGTCCGCCGCAGCTACCGTCACCTCGTGATACAGCCTGAGCTTCGCGCTCGGCCCGAGCGTCGACAGATACTTCATCGCCGCACCGAAAATCTTCACATGCGTCGGATGCGACTCCGCCCAGCGCTCGAGGGCGGCAAGGCTCTTCCACCAGCTCTGGCCGTAGGATTTTTCGTTCGGCTTCCCAGTCGCATCGACCACGCGCATGTAGCGGTTGGCGTAGCAGCCGACGGCCAAGCCGTCGTCGCGCAGGAAGTCCATGCCCTCGCGCAGCACCGGCTCGACATCGTCGAGATACATCCTGCGCTCGGACGCTTCGGTGTCGCTCCAGTCCTGGCCGGAGCGGATCAGGCAGAGATTGTCATGCGCGACAATTCGGATGCGCCCGCCCTCTCGGATCGCGCGCGGCTCGCCGCCCGGTGCCATCGCGTCGGTCTGCGACAGCGGGATGCGGTCGCGCATGCCGCCCCAATAGGCGTGCTCCTGCACTTCCCCGCTCATGGCGTCGGCGAGAACAGCGACGCCTTCGGCACGGTCGGGCGATGAGAACAGCGTCTCGTAGCGCTCGACATGCGGGCGCAGCACCTCGATGAAGCGGCCGACGCCGCTCCCCTGCCCGCCGGTCCAGCCCTCGCGCGCGGACGAGAACCAGGCGTCGAAGCGCGCGGCATCGTCCCAATAAGCGACCGAGACGACGTTGGTGAAGCCGGCCTGATCGACATATTCGGCGCGATCCCAATGCGTGGGACCGTTGTCGGCCGCAAAGCGTGCGGCGATCTCGGCCAGCGCCGCAGCCACTGCCGGCGTGGCAGCGCCGCGAACCTGGACGCCGAAATAGGCCATGATCACACGCTTCACCGCGGGCTTGTGCCGCGCGACGAAGGACGGATATGGCGGCGCATAATCGTCGGGCACGCGGCGGTGGCGCGAACGCGCGGTCTGCAGATGAGATGGAATGGCGGATTCCATGGCAGCCTCCGGATCAAATTTGCTGATGTGTCAGCTTGCGGCCGCGTCGATCTCCGGCTCGACATTGTCGACCGGCAGCGCAAAATGCTCGACCCGCTTCGACGGCTTCTTGTTCAGCAAGAGCCGCGTCACGTCGGGCCGCGAATAGTGCCCGGCCGGATCGGCGGCATTTTTCGCAATCCCGATCGCGCCGAGATCGATATCGGCGTAGAGCAGTCCTTCCTGCTCGGGCGGCAATTTCTCCGCGATCGAAGAACCGTCCGGACCGTAGATCGCGGCGTGTCCGCCGCCGACATGCAGCAAGCCATGCTTGTCGTCGCGGTCGCAGAGCTCGTCGATCATCGCCTTCGACACCGTCGCGCACGGCGCCAGCACGAAGCACGAGCCTTCGACGGCATAGACGCGGGAAGCTGCGTTGTTGACCTCCCAGCCGAGCGCCGGCGCGAAGGGGTCGTACAGCGAGAAGCTCGGCCAGGCCGCAATATGGACCTGCTCGTTCTGGGCATACATCGCGTATTTCGACAGCGGCTGCAGATGCTCCCAGCAGCACAGCGCACCGAGCCGGCCGATGCCGGGGCGGTCATGCACCGCCAGATCGCTGCCGTCCCCCTCGCCATAGACGGTGCGCTCGGCATGGGTCGGACGCAGCTTGCGCCGTTTTGCGATGGTCTCGCCGTCCGGACCAATCAGCCACTGCGCCAGATAGAGGCTGCCGCCCTCCCGCTCGGACAGGCCGAGCACAGCGGTGAGGCCGGCCTTCTTCACCGCGAGCCGCAGCTTCTCGGCCTGCGGGCTGTCATAGGCCAGCGAATTGTCGAAATAGCGCTGCACGAAGCCACGACCGATCGCCCAGGCCGGCGAGTCCAGCCAGATGTACCAGGGATAGCCGGGGATGAACGCCTCCGGGAAGGCGATCAGCTTGGCGCCGTTGGCGGCCGCCTCTTCGATCAGTGCAATCGATTTGGCGATCGACGCATCGAGATCGAGCCAGGCCGGTGCTGCCTGAACCACGGCGACCTTATATTTTGGATGCTGAATGCCCATGATGTCCTCCCTCGCCCGGCCGCGGAACGCGCCGGTTCGCACTTGATCGGCCCCCTCGGCCTCTGACATCATGCTGACCCGAATGCCGAAGCGCCGTTCGACCGGGACGGAAGGAAAAGTCGACTGCCCGGGCACAGCCGGGGTGGCCGTGCGGCCCGGTACGGAGCTTGCTTTTGGTCGGGATGGCCAGCGTTTTGAACCGTGACAGGAGGACATGATGCAGGCCCTGTTCACCACCGATCAGGCGCCGACCCACCGGCGCCTCGCGCTCTGGCAGGACATCGTCTGCGATGTCTTCGTGCAGCTCGACTGCAAGTCCGACCTCGGCGGCGCCTTCCATGGCGCAATCACCAGCGCGCAGCTCGGCGCGGTGAAATGCTCGGAAGTCACCTCAGAGCGGCAGCGCGTCTTCCGCACGCCGTCGCGGATCTCGCGTGCGTCGGAGGATTTCATCCTGGTCGCGCTGGGCCGCAGGGGCTCAGGCGCCGTGCTGCAGGACGGCCGCGAGACCGTGATCCAGGAAGGTGAGTTCGCGTTCTACGACACGACGCGGCCCTATGAGCTGCGATTCAACGACGCCTTCACCCAGACCATCTTCCAGATCCCGCGCGAGATGCTGCACCGGCGCTTCGCCGGCACCCACCACCTCACCGCAACGTCGTTCTCGCCGGAGCGGCCGGTGGAGCGGCTCGCCTTCCAGTTCATTGCAGGCCTTGCCGACGTCGCCGACCGGCTCGACGCCGACAGCGCGATCCGCCTCTCCGACCAGGCGGTCGATCTGGTGGCGATGGCGATGAACGAGCGGCTCGGCCCGAACGCGCTGCCGGCCTCGACCCATCGCTCGGCCCTGCTCTACCGGCTGAAGGCGCATGTGCTGGCACATCTGCCCCATCCCGAGCTCGGGCTGGCGGAAACGGCTGCCGCGCTCGGGATCTCGCCGCGCTACGTCAACAGCCTGTTTGCGGACGAAGGCACCTCGTTCCAGCGCTTCGTGCTGGCGCAGCGGCTGGAACACTGCCGGCGCGACCTCGCCTCGCCCGCACACGCCCATCGCCATATCGGCGAGATCGCCTTTGCCTGGGGTTTTAACGACCTCTCGCATTTCGGCCGCGTGTTCCGCGAGCATTTTGGGCTGTCACCGCGGGATTTCCGGCAAAGCAAGCTGCCGAACTGACGCGGGTGGTTGTCACCTCTCCCCGACGGGGAGAGGTCGATTTGCGCAGCAAATCGGGTGAGGGGCCGCTGCTCCAATGAGAGACCTTACCCCTCACCCGGCGCTTCGCGCCGACCTCTCCCAAGGGAGAGGTGAAGGTCAGACCTCCTATCGTTTCCGGCGCGGAAATTGTGGCGAATTCCCGCAGATCGCGGCTGAGAAGGATTTACGTTAACGGCAACAACCGCCGCGTGCCGCCTTCTTTTCGTCGCGCACCCGGATACAGTCCGCACCGTTCATCGGGAGGAAGTTCGATGCAGGATCGTCGCCAGGGCGCGCGCGACAAGGTGCTTTATGGCGGCGTTGCCGAGATCAACGATCGCGGCTCGACGATGGACTGCGTGGTGCGCAACATCAATGAGCGTGGCGCCTGCGTCGAATTCGACTCCACTGCCAAATTACCCGAGCAGATGACGCTCAAGATCGCGCGCAAGGGTCGTGCCTTCCTGGCGCGGCTGATCTGGCGGCAGGCCAACAAGGTCGGCCTCGCCTTCCGCATCATGACGTCAGACAACCATGTCAGCGACCTCGACGAACGGCTGCGCCGCAGCGAGATCAAGAAGCGCCAGCTGCAGCGCCGGATCGAGGAACTGATCGGCCAACGCTGACGCCAGCGCGGACCTGGCCTCAATCGGAGACGATCAGCCAGCCCGCCGGCGCGACCGGCTCCGATGCTGCAATATCGCTATTGCACTCTGGATGGCGGCGGCACTGCGCGGAGCGCCCGATCAATCCCTTCGATCAGCCCCGCAGCCAACCGTGGCCCGATCGGGACGACGACGGTAAGGGTGTCGTTGACCTCCATCTTGAGGAAGATGTCCGGCGTCTTGTCGTCCTTGAAGACATCGATGCGGCGCGGGACGAGAAGCCGCTGGGTTGATTGCGGTGCTGCCGCAAGCTGTTGAGGCCCTTCGGGCAAGGGTTTCTGTTCAGTCGGAGGATGCGCCATGGTGTGCCTCTCTGTCGGTCGAGGGGTGTCCATGCTGCGGAGCCAACATGCGTGTTGCATGCCGGGTCGCGGCTCGTCGGTCGAGATTAACCCATCGGCATCCCGTCGGCCTTACTCTAACGGATTACTCCCCGGTGCCACCGCCTAAAGCATGATCCGGAAAAGTGTGAAGCGGTTTTCCGAAAAGATCATGCGCAAACAAAGAGCTAAAGCGCGATGATGATTCAACTCAATCTCATCGCGCTTTAGTTGACATCGCGCATCGGCCGGGCGTCAGCGGCGACCAGCTCCACCAATCGCTTGGCCTGAGCCCCGACGTCGCCGAGACGCCACCATGGCACTCCATCGGCAGAATCGGGCAACCACGCACCGTCGATCCAACGCTCGGCCAAGGCGCTGGCCACGGCGATGCGATCATCTCTCAGCGCCGCCTGCCTGACATCCTCGGGTATCGACGCATAGGCCGCACGCATCTCCAGATCGACGTCCCGTTCGTCGAGCTCTTCATGCGACAAATTGTTCTGGTCCCAGAGGCCGCACATCTGCATCGCAGGGCCGATCCTGTCCGTCCAGATGAAGGCATGGCCGAGCGGCTCGGCGTAACCGAGCCTGGCAAGCGCCGACATCACCGGCCTGATCCCGTCATGCGGGACAAAAGGAAGCCGCTTTGCCGAGGCATGATCCCACTGGCTGGCAAATAACAACAGCCATGCGGCCAGAACATCGTCGACGGGCGGCAAATCGGCGTGGCCGGCCTGTGATCGATCCGAGATGAACTCCACAACCTGGTCGCCATCGATCAGCAGTTTGTCCTCAAGCGTAGCCAGCCCCAACTTCCAGAGCACGAGGCAGGCACCTTCGAAGGCAGACTGGCTGCCCTGGCCACCCAGATCAGCTCCCGCGCGGACGGGCGCGGCGCCCAGCTCACAGCAATTCACGAGCCCGCGCACCAGCGAAGCGGCGAGTTCGCCGTATAGTCTGTGAACAGTCACCGACGCCTATTCCGCGGCGAGCCTGGCCGGCGGCGGCGGCGACCACGCCACCGTGCGGTTGCGGCCGCCCGTCTTGGCCTGATACAGCGCCTGATCGGCGGCGTGCAGCAGCGCCTCGAAGCCCGACATGCTCGGCGTCGCCGCGGCAAAGCCGATGCTGGCGGTGATGTTGAAATCGACATCGCCCGCCTTCAACGCACACGCGGCAATGGTGCTGCGCACCCGCTCGGCCACGATCCTGGCCTGATAGAGATCGGTCTCGGGCAGCAGCATCGCAAACTCCTCGCCGCCGAGCCGGCCGACGATGTCGGAGCTGCGCTTGCCGGCGCGGCAGGCATTGGCGACGGCAACCAGCGCGTCGTCGCCGACCGCGTGCCCATAGCGGTCGTTGACCGCCTTGAAATGATCGACATCGATCATCAGCACCGAGAGCGGCCGGTAGTAGCGCTGGAACCGGCTCCATTCCGCCGCAGCCAGCGTCCAGAAATGCCGGCGGTTGGCGAGCCCGGTCATCGCGTCGGTGGTCGCGAGCTCTTCCATCTGCTGCGCGTTGCGCACGAGATCGGTGACGTCGCAATAGGTCAGCATCCGGCCGCCGTCTTTCAGCGGCGCACAATGCGCGCGGATATGGCGGCCGTCGGTGGTTTGCAGGTCCCGCGGCGTCTCGTCGCCATCGCGCACGGCGGCGACGCGACCGGCCAGGAGCGCCTCCCGTTCCTCCGGCGTCTGGCCGCTGGCGCCGGTGCGCACCGAATTCCTGATCAGGGACTCGTAGGACGGGCGGCGCGTGGCCTGCTCGTCGGTGACGCCCCAGAATCGTCGCATCCGCTTGTTGAGGAATCGCGCATTGAGATCGCGGTCCAGCATGACGACGCCTTCGCTGACATGATCGAGCGCGCCGCGCAGCATTTCCAGCTCGTCGGCATGACGGACGATATCTGTGACATAGGCATAGCTGATCATGCGCCCGCCGTTCGGCAGGCACGCGCACTGCACCCGGATCACCTCGCCATTGGTGCGGCGCAGGTCGCGTGGCGCGATATCGCCGGCCTTCACCTGGCGGACACGGTCGGCAACGTAATCGTCGAGATCCTCAGGCGCGACCTGGTAGGCCCCGGTGTCGCGGCCGTGATACATCAGCGCCACGAAGGCCGGGTTGCGGTCGGCGACCGCATCGGGCAGCGCCCACATGCGGCGGAACGCGCGGTTGATGAATTGCGCCTTCAGGTCGGCGTCGAGCAGCAGGATGCCGATGTCGATGACGTCGAGCGCGGCGCGCAGCGCCAGCAGCTGGCCGCGCACGACCTGATCGGCCCCCTTGGCCTCGCCGGCGGCCTCCCTCGCCGCGTCCTCCCTGGCCGCCTCAGCGAGCTCGAAGCTCAGACCGAGCTGCTTCTCCGACTGCCAGATGCGCCGGCACGGCTGCGGCTCGCCCTCGCCCGCAATCAGCAAATGAAACCGCTCGGGAACGCCCAGCGCGCTCTCGACTTCGATTTCAGCCCCGACATCGGAGATGCGGCGGACGATGCAATCGATCGACGACTGGCCGTAATTGGAGATGACCTTGCCCGCCAGGAAGGTGCGGCCGCGGGGCATCGGTTTCAGTTCGGACATGGCGGTATCCTGAGGAGTCCGCTGGTAACATGCAACCAGATCGTGGAGACGGACTTAACCGAAACCGTCCAACCGGAGCCGTACGGGGGGCGGTCTGCCCGCAATGCTAATGGAACGTTAATGGCGCCTGGCGCGTCTTGCAGGCGCTCGCGCAATTTCCTAATCCGGGACTGATCCCGGCTCCAATCGAGCTCGCTCCCCTGATGTCGCCCGCACCGATCGAGCATGCCGACGGCCTGCCGCAACCCCAGCGTAACCAGGCGATCCTGACGATTGCGCTGGGTATCCTGATGGCCGTCGTCGACAGCGCCATCGCCAATGTCGCGTTGCCGACGATCGCGGCCGACCTCAATGCCAGTCCGGCGTTCTCGATCTGGATCGTCAACGGCTATCAGCTCGCCATCACGATCTCGCTGCTGCCGCTGGCCTCGCTCGGCGAGATCATAGGCTACCGCCGCGTCTACCTGGTTGGGCTCGTGCTGTTCACGGTCGCATCCGCGTTCTGCGCGGTCGCGAACACGCTGCCGCTCCTGACGATCGCGCGCATCATCCAGGGCTTTGGCGCGGCCGGCATCATGAGCGTCAATTCGGCGCTGGTCCGCTTCACCTATCCGCGCGCCCTGCTCGGCCGCGGCATCGGCCTCAATGCGCTGGTCGTTGCCTTCTCCGCCGCGGTCGGCCCGACGCTGGCCGCCGGGATCCTCGCGGTCGGCAGCTGGCCCTGGCTGTTTGCGATCAACATCCCGCTCGGCGCGGTGACGCTGGCGCTGGGCCTGCGCAGCCTGCCCCACACCACGCCCGCCAGCCATTCGTTCGACTGGCAGAGCGCGGGACTGTCCGCGATCACCTTCGGCGTCGGCATCGCCGCGATCGACAGCGTTGGGCATGGCGAGGCGGCGATGATCTGGCTGATCGAGTTCGGCGTGTCCATCATCGCCGGCGCGCTGCTGATCTATCGCGAAACCCACATGGCCTCGCCGCTGCTGCCGGTCGACCTGTTGCGCATCCCGGTGTTCGCGCTGTCGATCGCGACCTCGATCGCCTCGTTCTGCGGCCAGATGCTGGCCTTCACCGCGATCCCATTCTACCTGCAGAGCCGGTTCGGCTATTCGGCGGTGCATATGGGGCTGTTGATCACGCCATGGCCGATCGCGCTGGCTTTCGCGGCACCGCTCGCCGGCCGCCTGGTCGAGCGTTATCCGGTCGGCCTGCTCGGCGGCATCGGCCTCACCCTGTTCGCCTGCGGGCTCGGCACGCTCGCCTTCCTGCCGGCGGCGCCGACGCCGTTCGACATCATCTGGCGGATGGCGCTCGCAGGCTGCGGCTTCGGTCTGTTCCAGACGCCGAACAACCGCACCATGATCGCCGCCGCCCCGCGCGAGCGCGCCGGCGGCGCAAGCGGCATGCTCGGCACCGCGCGGCTGCTCGGCCAGACCACGGGCGCCGCGCTGGTGGCGCTGTTCCTCGGCCGCTATCCGCAGGAAGGCACGCGGATCGCACTCCTCGTCGGCACAGGCTTTGCGCTATGCGGCGCGATGCTGAGCATGCTGCGGCTGTCGGACGCCGGCGCGCGCGGTGCTGAGCAGGTGCGGGTGAAGGAGGAGCAGCGCCTGCGGGGGGATTAGCCCTTGTTGGAACTTTGGCGTGCGATGGTGGTATCCGCCGGCGGTCAAACCATATTTCCAAGACGGTCGATTTCAAGTGGAGGCGGACAAATGCAGTTGAAGCATCTCCGAACCTTTCTCGCCGTCGCGAGCACGCTCAATCTGACTCGCGCTGGCGAGAAATTGCATCTTTCCCAATCCAGCGTAACCGAACAGATTCAGTCGCTTGAAAGCGACATCGGCACCGTCTTGTTTGATCGTTCGAGGCGCAAGTGGGCATTAACGCCCGCGGGAACACGGCTTCTCGAATACGCCGGTGCAATTATGGCCCTGAGCGACGAGGCACGCGGTGCGGCGCTGGATGAAGCGCGCGAGGTTATTGGCGGTGTCGTGGTCGGCGGCGTCGAAAGCCTATGCACGGAGCGCCTTCCCGCGCTCCTTCTGAAATACTGCACCGACTTTCCGGATGTTCGTGTCACGCTCCGTGCAGGAAAGACGACCGATTTGTATGGCGGTCTCAAAGCGGGATTGCTCGATGTGTACTTCACCTTCGGCATCTCGCCTGAAGAGACGGGCCTGCGGAGCGAAAACGTCACCACAGAGCGGATCGTGCTCGTCGGACCGCCGAATCATCGTCTCTCTGGTCAGCGCTCGGTCACGCTCGATGAGCTTGCGCGAGAGGATTTTCTTGTGACCATCACGGGATGCCCGGTTCGCGCTGCGTTCGAGAAGGCATTTGCCAAGCACAAGTGTCCTCGCATCGTCGCCGAATTTGCAAGCATTGCGGCAATGCGAAATATCGTCGAACAAGGTGGCGGCTGCGCGCTATTGCCGGCCTCGACCGCGCGGGAAGCGCTCGCGGCCGGCAAGCTTGTTGCGTTGCCTTGGCCGGCGCAGCAGGAAATGCCGGTTTCGATGCGGTGGCGGCAGCAGCGTTTACCGCCGCCAGCCCTTCGCCACTTCCTCGAAGTGGCGCGCCACAGCCTGGCGACTTAGCTGGCCGGTCGCAATGGCCATGCTATCTTTGATCCGGCAGGCCCTCGATTGCGATGATCCGAAACTTTGCACCGCGCTGGCGAATCTTCGCGGCCGACTGGTTCTCGGGAGAGTCATACCAGCGGCGTACCGCCTCCACGGTGGGGAATTGCAGAATGGCGATGCAGCAGGGAACTTGGCCATCGCCCTCAAGCAGCGTATTGCGCTGGCTGCGGGCGAGATACCGTGCGCCGTATTTGGGGAGAATCTCGCGAGCCAATTTCGCGTATTGCTCCTGAATGGACTCCTCGCCCGTCGTTGCGGTTCGCTCGACGACGACAAGGGCGGGACGGTTCTCCTCCTGGGCGATGGACCTGCTGATGCCCAACGGCCAGGCGTTCAAAGCGGCCCCAAGCGAAACCAGCGCACCTGCACGCAATAAACCGACGCATCTGTACATGGCCTCCACCCTCCACGACGAGGTGTTCTCGTCGCGAAAATTTAGTTGGCTGACAATGCGGTCGGAAGCGGGAAGATTCGATAGCTCCCATCGGCCCTTCCGATGAAGGATTGGTCAGGTCTGAACTGATACGGACAGCCGCACACACCACCAGCAAAAAGGCCGGCTTTGCAGCCGGCCTTCTTCAACTCAATCACGTTCGCGCTCAGACCTTCACCAGCGGTCCGCGCGCGGGGCCCTTGGAGCCGCCGCCGCCATCGTTGCCACCGGACTTCGGCGGCTTGCGCTTGCGGGCGCTCGGCAGCTTCTCCGGCTTCGGCGTAACCGGGCCTTCGACGAACTCGAAGCCGATCTTGTCCTTCTGCGTCGTCTCGTCCTTGACGAGCACGACACGGACATGGCCGCCGCCCTTGAGCTGGCCGAACAGCACCTCGTCCGCCAGCGGCTTCTTGATGTGCTCCTGGATGATGCGCGCCATCGGGCGGGCGCCCATCTGCTCGTCATAGCCATGCTCGATCAGCCAGCCCTTGGCGGGCTCGGACAGCTCGATCGTGACGTCGCGGTCGGCGAGTTGAGCTTCGAGCTGCAGCACGAATTTCTCGACCACCATGCCGATCACGTCGGCATTGAGGTGCGCGAAGGAGACGATCGCATCCAGACGGTTGCGGAATTCCGGCGCGAACTGCCGGTTGATCGCCTCGTGGTCGTCGCCTTCCCGCTTGCTGCGCGTGAAGCCGAAGGCCTGGCGCGCCAGATCGGCGGCGCCCGCATTCGTGGTCATGATCAGGATCACGTTGCGGAAGTTGACCTGCTTGCCGTTATGATCTGTCAGACGACCATGATCCATGATCTGCAGCAGCACGTTGTAGAGATCCGGATGCGCCTTCTCGATTTCGTCGAGCAGCACCACGCAATGCGGATGCTGGTCCACGCCATCGGTGAGCAGGCCGCCCTGGTCGAAGCCGACATAGCCGGGAGGCGCGCCGATCAGGCGCGACACGGTGTGCCGCTCCATGTACTCGGACATGTCGAAGCGCAGCAGCTCGACGCCGAGCGAGGCCGCCAGTTGCTTGGCGACTTCGGTCTTGCCGACGCCGGTGGGCCCTGAGAACAGGTAGCAGCCGATCGGCTTCTCCGGTTCGCGCAAGCCCGCGCGCGCCAGCTTGATCGAGGCCGACAGCGACTCGATCGCCTTGTCCTGGCCGAACACCACGCGCTTCAGGGTCTGCTCGAGATGCTTGAGCACCTCGGCGTCGTCCTTCGACACGCTCTTGGGCGGGATCCGCGCCATGGTCGCGATCGTGGTCTCGATCTCCTTGATGCCGATCGTCTTCTTGCGCTTGTTCTCGGCGACCAGCATCTGCGCCGCGCCGGACTCGTCGATCACGTCGATCGCCTTGTCGGGCAGCTTGCGGTCGTGGATGTAGCGCGAGGACAGCTGCACCGCAGCCTCGATCGCCTCATTGGTGTATTTCAGCCGATGGTAGTCCTCGAAATAGGGCTTGAGGCCCTTGAGGATCGCGATGGCGTCTTCCACCGTCGGCTCGTTGATGTCGATCTTCTGGAAGCGCCGCACCAGCGCGCGGTCCTTCTCGAAGTGCTGACGGTATTCCTTGTAGGTGGTCGAGCCCATGCAGCGGATGTTGCCCGCGGCAAGCGCCGGCTTCAGCAGGTTGGAGGCGTCCATCGCCCCGCCGGAGGTGGCCCCTGCCCCGATCACGGTGTGGATCTCGTCGATGAACAGGATGGCGTTGGGGTGCGCCTCCAGCTCCTTCAGCACCTGCTTCAACCGCTCCTCGAAATCGCCGCGGTAGCGGGTGCCGGCGAGCAGCGTGCCCATGTCGAGCGAGAACACGGTCGCAGCTGCCAGCACTTCCGGCACTTCCGAGTCGACGATGCGCTTGGCGAGGCCTTCGGCGATCGCGGTCTTGCCGACGCCGGCATCGCCGACGAACAGCGGGTTGTTCTTCTGGCGGCGGCACAGCACCTGGATCGCGCGGTTGATCTCGGCGTTGCGGCCGATCACCGGATCGATCTTGCCGTCACGGGCCTTCTTGTTGAGGTTGACGCAATAGGTCTCGAGCGCCTCGCCCTTCTTCTTGGCGTCCTCGTTGCCCTTGGCCTCGGTCTCCTCGTCAACGCCGCGCACGGGGCGTGCCTCGGAGACGCCGGGCCGCTTGGCGATGCCGTGACTGATGTAGTTGACCGCGTCGTAGCGCGTCATGTCCTGCTCCTGCAGGAAATACGCGGCGTGGCTTTCGCGCTCGGCGAAGATCGCGATCAGCACGTTGGCGCCGGTGACTTCCTCGCGCCCGGACGACTGCACATGGATCACCGCGCGCTGGATCACGCGCTGGAAGCCGGCGGTCGGCTTGGCGTCGTCGGCGCCGTCGGTGACGAGGTTTTCGAATTCGGTCTCGAGATAGTTGACGAGGCTCGTGCGCAGCTTGTCGAGATCGACACTGCATGCCCGCATCACCGCAGCCGCATCCGAGTCATCGATCAGCGACAAAAGGAGATGCTCGAGCGTCGCGTATTGATGGTGGCGCTCGTTTGCGATCGCCAATGCACGATGCAGGGATTGTTCAAGGCTTTGGGAAAAAGTTGGCATTCGCGTCCTCTATGGCCCCCGGCCATCATGATCGCCATTACCGGGTCAGGCAACAACAACCTTTGTCGTTGCCGGTGATATAGTTACGCCGCCTCGCAGTGGAAGAGCGGTTCCGAACGGCTAGTTTTCCTCTAAATTCAGGCACAAACGAGTCGCACACAACGCCACAGCACATTGTCGCAGGGGCAATGTCGCGCAAGCGCATCCCCGCAATCACACGGGGGCACCGCTCGAAACGTCACAACGAATTCAATGCAAGACCCGTTCCGAACTCCGGCGGGCCGACTGAAGCGCGATGGGATCGCGCTTCGGCTCCTTGTTTGAGCATGATCTCTGCGCAAACGCCTTCGGCGTTTGTCGCGAGGGAAAACCGCTTCACCCTTTTCCGGATCATGCTCGGAGAACAAGCAGCTATTTCTTCTCCATCACGCATTGCAACGGGTGCTGGTGCTTGCGTGCGAAGTCCATCACCTGCGTCACCTTGGTCTCGGCGATCTCGTAGGTGAACACGCCGCACTCCCCGATGCCGTGATGGTGCACGTGGAGCATGATCTTGGTGGCGGCTTCGGCGTCCTTCTGGAAAAACTTCTCCAGCACGTGGACGACGAATTCCATCGGCGTGTAGTCGTCGTTCAGGATCAGCACACGGTACAGGTTCGGCCGCTTGGTCTTCGGCTTGACCTTGGTGATGACCGACGTCGAGGGGCTACCGGCCCCCCCGCCGTTGCGCGGTTCGTCGGCGCTCATGCGGAGCGCGGAACGGGCCTGGGCGGCCGGAAGGGACGAAAGGTCTGTGGACGTGGCGTGCGGCATGGTTCAGGCGTTCGAACTCCCCGGGGGAAACCGGATGGTGCGTCAATCTCGTTTCGCGATCGCCGCAGGCGCTTTCGCGGAACCTCAAAGCAACGCGTCTTCCGAATTTGCCACTCCCGGTCCGCCCCGGCGGCCGGGTCGGCTTGCCGAATATGGGCCCGACGGCGGCCTGCCGCAAGCGCGGAAGCACGGTCCATACACACCCGATCCGGCCCGATTCTGTGGGCCGGGGACCCCGGCAAGGTTAATCGTTTCCGCCGATTTTGACAAAGAATCCGGCATTCCCCTTTAACGAGCATTGAGGATAGCGGCCGCTTTTGCCCGCATTTTCATCTATTGCCGGGCGTTTCACCACGTTTCTGCGGAACGATTCATTGTCTGTTTAGTCGCGCGCGGGGAGATGGCGCTACAACCAATAGCGGTGAGTAGCGTCATGCTTGGTCAAGCCATTTTCAGTCGCGTTCGGCCGGCCGCCGGTCGTTTTGCCGAGGCCCGCGAAGGTAATATCGCGATCATTTTCGCGCTCGCATTGCTCCCGATCATCAGCTTCGTTGGCGCCGCGATCGACTATTCGCGCGCCAACAACGCCCGCTCCTCGATGCAGGCAGCGCTCGATTCAACGGCGCTGATGGTCGCCAAGGACCTCACCGACGGCACCATCACGACCTCGCAGATCCAGGCCAAGGCGACGGCCTATTTCACCGCGCTCTATACGAGCACCGAGGCCAAATCGGTGACGGTCACCGCGAGCTATACGCAGAATGCCGGCAACGGCTCGACCGTCCTGGTCAACGGGGCGGGCTCGATCAAGACCGACTTCATGCGGGTCGCCGGCTTCCCCAATCTCGGCTTCGGCACCAGTTCGACCGCGGCCTGGGGCAATGTGCGGATGCGCGTGGCGATGGCCCTCGACAACACGGGCTCAATGGCTTCGGACGGCAAGATCGGAGCCTTGCGAACCGCGGCCTCCAGCCTGGTCGACCAGCTTAGCGCGCTCGCCAAAAATCCCGGCGACGTCTACATTTCCGTCATTCCCTTCGCCAAGGACGTCAACGTCGGCGCCAGCAATTACAACGCCACCTGGATCGACTGGACCGATTGGGACGCCGCCAACGGCAGCAACGTCTGCACCCAGAGGGACAGCTACAACCGTTGCACACAACGGACCTGGACGCCCAACGCTCACAGCACCTGGACCGGCTGCGTCACCGACCGCACCCAGCCCTATGACACCCAGAACACCGCGCCGACGCAGACCACGGTCGCGACCTTGTTCCCGGCCGAAGAGTATTACGAGAACAGCGAGACCTACTGCAAACCCGGCAACAGCCCGATGCTGCAGCAGATCGTTCCGCTCAGCTACGACTGGACCTCGCTCAAGACCACGATCAACGCGATGCAGCCGACCGGCGGCACCAACCAGCCGATCGGCCTCGCCTGGGCCTGGCAGTCCCTGCAGCAGACCGCGCCGCTGAACGCGCCGGCGGAAGACACGGGCAACTACACCTACAAAAAGGCGATCATCCTGCTGTCGGACGGTCTGAACACCGAGGATCGCTGGCCCGCCTATGGCGACGGCCGGACCCAGTTCAACGGCCAGATCGACGCTCGCCAGAGGATCCTGTGCGACAACATCAAGGCGCAGGGCGTCACGATCTATACCGTGCAGGTCAACACCGGGACCGGCACCAGTGCCGATCCGACCTCCGCTGTCCTGCAGTATTGCGCCAGCGGCTCGGACAAGTTCTACCTGGTCACGACCGCGAGCCAGACGCTGACCGTGTTCACCGCGATCGGCACCTCGCTGGCAAAGCTGCGCGTCTACAGGTAAGGCGCAGGACAAAGCCCCCTCACCGCGACAACAAAAAAGCCCGGCCAAATGGCCGGGCTTTTCGTATCTGAGCAACCCCTGGGGCTTACTGAGCCGGGGTGAACTTGGAGACCAGGCCTTCGAAGGGCTTGAAGGTCTGCTTGGCGCAATCGGTGTAGAGGCCGGCGATCTTCTGCGATTCCGCGACGAAGGTCTCGTAGGCCGAGCGCACGTACTCGGTCTGCGCCTCGAGCGCCTTGTCGAGCGACTTCACGCCGGACAGCTTCTCGACGAACGACTTGGAGTCCTCGAAGGACTTCTTGGCGTACTCGCCATAGGCGGTGGCGATCGCCTGCACGCCGCTCTGCAGGTTGCTGGCCGAAGCCTGAACGCTCTCGATGTGCTCTTTGCCGTAACCCTGAATGTCTTCAAACTTGATCATGTGGAGTCCTTTCCCAGACTTGAAATGCGATTCCCAACGCCGGGAAGCTCCCGGCCCCCTGACAAAGGCGAACATAGTGCACTGCACAATAAAGTCAAGGACAATTGTGCGTCGCACAAATGCCAGATTTTACGGACATTTGCCGTAAACCCCGGGGGACTACGCAACGGTTGCTTAATCTTTTGGAAACTCGGCGCGCCTAACCTGATTCCCGGACTTGTTCGCCTTCCGACAGACAGACCGAAATCTGTTTGTGAACAGCAACTTAGCTAGAACAGCGACTGCCACGGCCACCGGGGCCCCTGGTCGAACAGGGATCGGCATGGTTGCGCAGGCAATGATCGGCGGGGAGTGGGCACAATTTTGCCTCACGAGCCAGTGATCAAGATAGAAATTGGGACGGGGAAGTAAATGCTTCGCACAACCTTGGCTTCCTCGCGCGCGTTGCGAGTTGGCGTTCTCGGGCTCATTACCTTCACCACGGCAATACTGATCACTAGCGACAGCGCGGAAGCGCGGCGCTATCGGCATCGCCACTACGCCCGGGCGCATCACAGCCAACCGGCGCGGGAAAGCTACAGCCCGCAATTCGCCTCGATCATCGTCGACGGCAATTCCGGCGCGGTGCTGCAGGCAACCAGCCCCGACGGTATCAGACATCCCGCCTCGCTTACCAAGATCATGACGCTCTATCTGCTGTTCGAGCGCCTGGAGTCCGGCAAGATGAAGCTCGACACCGAGATGCCGGTGTCGCAACACGCCGCCGATCAGGATCCAACCAAGCTGAACCTGCGTGCCGGCCAGACCATTCGCGTCGAGGACGCGATCAAGGGTCTCGTCACCCGCTCCGCCAACGACGCCGCCGTGGTGATCGCCGAAGCGATCGCCGGCGACGAGGACGACTTCGCGGCGATGATGACGCGCAAGGCGCGCGCGCTCGGCATGTCCAAGACGGTTTACCGCAACGCCAACGGCCTTCCCAACGACGAGCAGGTCACGACCGCGCGCGACCAGGCCACGCTTGGCCGCGCCATCCAGGAGCGCTTCCCGCGCTACTATCGCTATTTCGCGACCTCGACGTTCAACTGGCGTGGCCAGTCGATCCGCAACCACAATCATTTGCTCGGCAATGTCGAGGGCGTGGACGGCATCAAGACCGGCTACACCCGCGCCTCCGGCTTCAACCTCGTGACCTCGATGCGCCGCGGCAACCGCCATCTGGTCGGCGTGGTGCTGGGCGGCCGCAGCGGCGGCTCGCGCGACGCCATCATGCGCAATCTGCTCGCCGAAAATCTCGAGAAGGGCGCCACCACCCGCACCGTCGCGGCCATCACCGAACGCAATTCGGCTGAAGCCTCGGTCGCCGTCGCCGAAGCCGAGGCGCCGCGCGCTGCCGAGGCCCCGCAGGTCAGCATGGCCGCCGCCTCCGAGCCCAGCGCCGCCGCGATGCAGGCCGCGCCGCCGCGTCCGGCCGCCAGGGCCTCGCTGATGGCCGCTGCTGCCGCCGCCCTGCCGCCACCGCCCGCCAAGGTCGAAGCGCAGGCAAAACCCGAGCCCGCCCCGCTGACATCGGGCGTGATCCAGACCCAGCCGATCGCGGCGATCCCCGGCTCCGCCGAGCCGATGAAGCCGGTCAAGGTGAAGACTGTTCAGGTCAAGGCCGGCGCGATCAAGCTCGCCGCCGCAGGTCCCGCCCAGCCCGCGATCACCAGCACGATCGCACCGCGCGCCGAGATCGCCGAAACCTCGAGCGCCGTGGTCGCCAAGGCCACCGAGACCAGCCGCCCCGAGATGCCGCCGCAGCCGGCCAATTTCGGCACCGGCAACGGCATCCTCGGCGTGCTGCCGGCCAACAGCGTCCCCGCGGCCCCTGCTCCGACCCCGCGCGCGGTCGCCTCGCTTGAAACCACGCCGCGCCCCGAGCCGGTCCAGCAGAAGCCCGCCGCGGCCGCCTCGCATTCCGGCTGGATCATCCAGGTCGGCGCGCTCGAGAGCGAGAGCGAAGCCAAGCAGCGCATCGATCTCGCCCGCTCCTCCGCCCGCGGCCTGCTCAGCAAGGCCGATCCGTTCACCGAGACGGTCGTCGCCAAGGACAATCGCACGCTGTTCCGCGCCCGCTTCGCCGGTCTCGAGCGCGATCAGGCGGAAGCTGCCTGCAAAGCGCTGAAGCGCGCCGACATCTCCTGCATCACGGTTCGTAACTGATCCAACGCCTTATCGTTGAAATCACAAGGCCGGCGCCGCAAGCGCCGGCCTTGTTGCTTTCGGCACACACTCAAGAACGTGATGCAGGGATTGCCGTGTGCGGAACCCGCGCAAACTTCTCGTCAAGAATTTACGGTTAAGTTTTGGAGAATGAAGGATCGACCACGCCGGACAACGGCTGGCGACCGTACATGATCCGCAGAAGACGGATCGGGGCATCACTCGGAGAATGACAGCAGCAGCTCTCGGCTTGTGGCGTCAGGTAGCGTTGCCGGAGTTTAGAGATGCGTGCGAAGCAGAGTATCCTTGGCCTCGTTTACACGGGCAGCGAGGTACGTCGACCCCCCCTGGTCGGGATGCAGTTTCTTCATGAGGGCGCGGTGGGCCCGACTGATGTCGTCGCGCGACGCCCCCGGCTGCAGGCCAAGGATCTGATAGGCCTCCTCGTCCGTCATTTTGCTCCCCGTCGCCGGGCGACGGTGCCCCCCTGTCCCGTTGCCCTGCTGGTTGTGACGCCACGCGGGAAACCGGCGGTCCAGATAGCTTTCAAGTAACGCCACGCTCTCGGCATCGAAGCTCGGTGCCATCGCCAGCAGCTGCGGCAGGTCGAACTCGTCGAGCATGCGGCCCGCCTGCGGGCCGTCGACGATCTGGCCGCGCAACTGGCCGCTATTGTGATCCAGGCTCATATCGAGATATTGCGAGCGCACCCGCGAGCTCTGTCCCTGCGTGCGCTGGCTGCCGCCGAAGATGCCGCCGAGATTGGGAAAGCCCGTGCTGCCGAACGGCGACCAGCCGAGCAGCCCGGCGCCGAAAATCCCGAGCGGGATCGCAACCGCAAGCTCGCCCCTGATGCCGGTGAAGGCCGCCACCGCCAGCGAGATCACGCCGCCCACGATCTTGATGGTGCGCGCGAGCACGGCCGGGTTGGCCGCACGAAACATCTGCAGCAGCGAGTAGAGAACGATAACGGCGACGATGCCGGCGATCAGGGTAGGCATGCCGGCAATATAGGCCGCGCGCGAAAAGCATGCGAGCCCTTCGCCTCACCGCGTCACGACGATCACTTCATCTGGCCGATCAGCCTGGCCGCGCCGCTCGCGCTCCTGGACAGCTTCAGCAGCGCCTCGCGGCCGCCGGCGGCATAGGCCGCCGCCGCGCGCAGGAGGTCGCGGAGCTGTGCGGCGGCGCCCGGATCGAACTTGCACCAGGCGCCGCCGGTCAGGCGCGCGATCTCGCGGAACGCCTGCTCGGCTGTGGCGTCGCCGCCCTCCTGGAACATGAACACGGGCACCTTGAGCATGCCGAGCTCGCCGGCCTTGGCGCAGAGCTCGTCGACCTTCTCTTCCATCGCGTCGCCGACGAACACGACGGCGCGCACGCCGGAGGCGACCGCCTCGCGGCGCGCCTCGGACAGCACCTTGCCGATCTGGGTGTCGCCGCCGCGGCAATCGATCTTGCTCATCAGCCTGGCCAGCTCCGCGCTGTCGGAAATCCATCCCGTCGCGCGGCACTCGTTGAAGCCGCGATAGTAGACCAGGCGGATGTCGAGGCTGCCGATCGCACCCGCCTCGCGAAACATGTCGGCCTGCAGCTTGCACGCCATGTCCCAGGTCGGCTGCCGGCTCATGGTGGCGTCGAGCGCGAACACAAGGCGGCCGCGCGCGCCCTCGCGATGCGGCGACATCTGATGCGCCCTGGCGACAAAGGCCGCAATGTCGTCGGCGCTGGATTGCTGCGCTTCGGGCAGCCTGTCGTCGGCAGATTTCGACTTGGTGGGTTCGCCGGCCATCAGCGCTTGCTCCCTGCAGCAAGCTCTATGTGGGCCGTCATCGTGGGCCGGTCAATGTGGAGCGGTCAATGCGACCATCGCCAGCCTGCGAGCCGGCGGCGCGGCGTCAGTTGGTGATCGCCGACGGATCCTTCTCGGTCTTCTTGACGCTCTTGTCCTTGGCCTTGGTCTTCTCGACCGGAACGTAGAGCGAGACCGGGCCGGGCTCGAGGACCTTCGGCGGCGCGGCACGCGTGTCGACCGGCGCGACATCGCTGTCGGTGTCGGCCAGGAATTTATCGAGCATGGCCTGGATCGAGTTCTTGGCCTCGTCCGGACCGGTGTCGCGCATGTCGTTGTGCTGGAAGCCGGTGTTCACCACCGTGATGCCGGCCTTCTCGCACTGCTCGTCGTCAGGCACGACGCCCGGATCAGGCTTGAACTGCGTGTCCTTTGAGCGGAACGACAGGATCTTGAACTTGCCGTCGGTCATGAAGGGCACGCGCAGATTGTCGAGCGTCACGACCTTCTTGATCTCGTCCGGATACTGCTTGGCGAAATACATCGAGATGTCGCCGCCCATCGAATGCCCGACCATGGTCACCTTGCTGTAGTCGGCGTTCGGCTGGACCTTCTTCATCTCCTCGATGGCGAATTTGATGTTGGTGATGCCGCGCTGAATCTGCGGCAGGCGGCCGACATAGAGCTCACCAACCTTGGTCACCATCGGCGCATCGGTCGGCAGGTCGTGCTGGATGCTGACGGCAAGATAGCCGCGCGCCGCGAACACGTTCGCGAGGAATGAGTATTCGGTGAACTTGACGGTGTTGCCGTGATTGAGGATCGCAACCGGCAGCGTGATCATGCCGGCATTGGCCTGCAGCTCCTTGTCGAAGCGCACGGCGACGTCGACTGCGACCGGACGGTTGTCGCGCGACGGATCCTTGAACGTGATCGTCTCATGACGGATCGCCCACTTGCTCGCGGTAACGTACGCGACCGTGAACACCACGGAGAGCGAGAGCAGAACGGTAATTCCACGCTTCATGACGTCCTCAAGGGTGCCCACCTGCAAGGGCATTATTCTTGGCCGGAGACTCTTCGGTCGCCTTGTTCAGCATATATGTCACGGTTGCGTGACAGGAAGTCTAAATGTTGTGATTTCGCAGCCTGATCATTGTGCGTTGCACCTAGACCTTGGGCAGATCCTCCTAAGTTCCGGAAAAATCGACCTTCCTGAGCTTACGACGCGACCGCTCAAGCTTCGGTTCGGTGATCAATTAAAAGTCGAGGGAAAACCCTGTTCACCCCCGAATTGTTCCCGCATCTTGGCGGTGATATGGCCAAAATCACCGCAAGATTACGGAATTCCGACCGGGGACCTGATCGCGCTAGGCGGCGGTTCTTTGTTGGGGGCAACTCGCATGCCCGTAATCAGCGGGCTGGGGCTCGCTCGCCGGTAGTGTGGTAAGGCCCCCCTGCCCGGGTGAACCTCTTGCAGTTCATCACAAGATTGCCTCGATACCCTTTCGGCGGATCACATCGAGCAGCACCAATGCAGGGCCGCTCGGCCGCTTGGCGCCGCGCTCAAGCTGCGACACATACCCAACGGTCAAGTTGAGATAGTGCGCAAAGACCGCCTGACTGAGGTTTGCCTTTTCCCGCATGGCACGGATTTGCTTTGGAGTGACAGCCTTCGCAGTCGCCCGTTCGGGACCGCCGAGGTGACGCATGGTGATTTTTTCATAGGCGGCATCGTCCATGATTCCGACCTCATGCATCCCCTCCGCCATTTGCAGCAGTTCCTTAGTCAGGCGCGTATTCGTCTTAGTCTTTTTTGCCATCGTGTACCTCGATCAAAAGTCCTGCCTCGACCGCACCCGCGATCTTCTGCTCGTCGGCCTCCAGCCACATGCCAGCTGCTTCACGTAGCGTTCTCAGTTGAGTCGGATCGATGTTGCCCAAATCGTTCTTTGCAAAGCCGAACAGGAAGATTGCGCGTTGGCTCGAACGAAGCGCGATCAACATGCGGTAGCCACCACTCTTGCCCTGTCCCTCGCGAGCAACCCGTTGCTTGATCAGACCGGAGCCCAATTCGGCGTCCACGAGACCGCGCATGGCCCGAGCAATCGCCTCGATCAGGTTCCCGTCGGTGATCCGCTCGCGTTTCGCGAATTGAGCGACCTTTTTGAGTTTATATATCCGCAAGCATCACCCGCACCTCGAACTATAGTTCTATGAACTACGACCTTCAAGAACCGATCGAGAAATTTGAACTGAGACGCAGGGGGGTATTGGCTGGAATAGCCGGCTCGTCGCGCCTTAGCTGCCGAGGATGTCGTGGACTTCGAGCGGCTTGTCGACCTGGTTGAACCACTCGGCGCGGTTGGCGGCGCGGCGGCGGCCGCGCTCGTCGAGCGGCAGCTTGAGCTGGCGCAGGAGGCTCGTCACCTCCTCGCGCGCGGTGACGTGGCCCATGCTCGGCCGGGTCCCGAGGGTGGCCTCGTCGATGTCGTCGAGCGCGGTCAGGCCGCGCGGGAAGAATTCGCGGTAGACCACGCGCTCGGCAAAGCCGTCGACCGAACGGAAGCCGAGCCGCAGCGACAGCTGCTTCAGCCCGTCGGCGACCAGCTGCTTGTTGCGCGAGCCGAGCATCGAGAGGCGGTTGCGCACCACGATCCAGTCGGTGCTGGCGCCGTCGAGCTGGCGGCGCTTGCGCCTGGCTTCGCGCACCATCTCAGAGTAGTGGCTTTCGCCCGTGACCGCATAGGTCGCGGGATCGACGGTGCCGAGCACGTCGAAGTCGAGGAAGCTGTCGTTGATCGGCGTCACCAACGTGTCGGCCATCGAGTGCGCCAGCCGCATCAGATAGCTGTCGGAGCCCGGGGTATCGATCACGATGAAGTCGAAGGTGCGCTCGACGGCGGCGACCGCTTCCATGAACTGCTGGAACTCGGCGTTCTCATTGTCCGCGATCTGCATCGTCTCGCCGTATTTGATGCAGGTGTGGACGGGGAGCTCGAGATCGATCCCGGTGCGGCGCGCCCAGGCGCGGCGGTTGGCGATGTAGCGGGTGAAGCTTTGCTGGCGGCAGTCGAGGTCGATGGAGGCGACACGCTGGCCGGCCTTCAAAAGCGCGACAGCAATGTGCAGGGCGGTGGTGGACTTGCCCGAACCGCCCTTCTCGTTGCCCAGCACGACAACATGTGCAGAGCCGGATTGACCCTGACTAGCCTGCACCAACATGATTCAAACCCCCACCAATATCTTCAAATCGCGCAAGGCTTCGGTCAAGTGAATTGCATCACGCGACGACGAAATCGATAGGCGTCCGCCTTAATCATGAATCGCTGCGAGGAAAACGCGCACCGTTCGGCAACATCCCGCCAAACTTCACCCGCATGTCTGCGGCCGTTAAGCAATTAACGGTTCGCGCTGCCCACGCCGGCAGCACTGCATCACCAGGCAAACTCCCGCCACTCCCCCGAAGGATCCCCGATGCCCCGCACCCCCATGGTCGTCCGCACCGTCCCTGCCCTGCGTCGCGCCGTTGACGGCTTGCGCGCCCGGAAAGCCACGGTTGCGCTGGTGCCAACCATGGGAGCGCTCCATGACGGCCATGTGTCGCTGGTCCGCATCGCCCGGCGCCGTGCCCGGAAAGTCGTCGTCTCGATCTTCGTCAACCCGACGCAATTCGCTCCGACGGAAGATTTCGGCTCCTATCCCCGCACCTGGAAGGCCGACGTCGAAAAGCTCACCGCCGAAGGTGTCGAGCTGATCTGGTATCCCGAGCTGAAGGCGATGTATCCGGACGGCTTTGCCACGAAGATCGTCCCGGAAGGGCCGGCGACGGTCGGGCTGGAGGATCGCTTCCGGCCGCATTTCTTCGGCGGGGTCGCGACCGTGGTGGCAAAGCTGTTCACGCAGGTCCGCCCCGATGTTGCGATCTTCGGCGAGAAGGACTTCCAGCAGTTGCGGGTGGTGACGCAGATGGCCCGCGATCTCGATCTCGGCGTCAAGGTGATCGGCTCGCGCACGGTGCGCGAGCGCGATGGGCTCGCGATGTCCTCGCGCAACGTCTATTTGTCGGCGGACGAGCGCAAGGTGGCGCCCGAGCTGCACCGGGCCATGAAGGAGAGCGCCCGCCGCCTCCGCGAGGGCGCCGACGTCCGCAGCGCGATCGCCGCCGGCGAGACGATCATCAAGCAGGCCGGCTTCGACCTCGACTATCTCGATGTCCGCCACGCCGAGACGCTGCAGCCGATCGCCGCGCTGAAGGACGGCCCGATGCGGATATTGGTCGCCGCAAGGCTCGGCACCACGCGGCTGATCGACAATATCGCCGTCTAGGTTGCGCTTGCATCAATGCACCGCTTGTGAATGATCGCGGTATCGGCGGAGAGGTGCGATGGGCGGTCGATTGGGACGCGTTGTTCTCGGCGGGCTGTTGATGCTGGCGGCGGCCGGCCATGCGCAGGCACAAGCGCCGGAGCGGCCTGCGATCGGCGGCATCGGGTCGGCTGCGGATGCGATGATCTTCTATGTCGCCCACGGGCCGGCGGATGCCTGCGGACCCGGCTGCTCGGACTGGATCGCCGCCGAAGGCACCGTGCAGTTCGACACCTTCAAGCGGCTGATCAACATTCTCGACCGGCAGGCGGGGCGGAAGCTTCCTGTGGTGATCAACGCCAGAGGCCAGTCCAGCTTCAACGTCGCGGCCAGCCTTGGCCGGATCCTGCGCGATCGCGGCATCGACGCGAGGGCCGGGATCACCGAGGTCGAGGCCTGCAAGGGAAAATCCGAGGCCGAGTGCTTTGCGCTCAAGCGCCCCGGCGGGCCGCTCGATGCCAGGGAAGAGGTGTCGGGAGTGGTCTGTGACTTCGCCTGTGTGCTGATGCTGGCGGGCGGCGTGCATCGCAGCCTGCCGGCGGACAGCCATGTGGTGGTGACCGGCATGTCGATCCGCAACCGTCTGGCGCCGAACGTCTCCGAGGAACGCCGCGTCGGCCTCACCGCGCTCTACAGCAAGCAGTTCCGGATGTACCTGCACGACATGGGCGTCGACGAAACACTGATCGACATCATGGAACAGAGCTCCGCGGACCACAATTACGTCGAGCTGCCGCCTTCCGACTGGGCGCGGCTGCATCTCGTGACGCCGCCGATCTAGCCTCGCTGGGAGAATTATACACTTAGCAGGCACGTGTGCCTCATGGATAAGGCGTGCGTCATACCTGTCAGGTATATCGCTACAGCAACCCCAGATCCCGCAGCTCCCGCCGCATCGGCTCCGGCATCGCGGCGATGTTGGCGGCGCTGGATTTGGTCAGATCGGCGGGCGCGGAGTCTGCGGTCAAATAGCGCCAGCCCTGGAACGGGCGCATCGGGCGCGGCGACACCGCGATCACCTTCGGCTGCATCACGATGCGGCAGCGGCCGATGCCATCCTTGTCGCGGAACGGCTCGAGGGCGATGATCTTCTCGCGCGCGGCGATCTCGCCCTTGATCACCCAGTAGAGCGAGCCACCGGCGAGGATCTCCTCGTCGCGCTTCGGCGTCATCCGCGTGACGTGGACGTGGCGGAGCGGCAGCCCCTTCTTCCTGGCGGTCGCCATCCGTTCGGCAACCCAGCCCTTGAGTTCCTTGACGGACTCGCAGCCGACGGCAAGTTTGATGAGATGTAACGGCATGCCCTGCGATTTAGCCGCAGGCGGACCTGTTGAAAAGGCCAGAGCCGGAGCCGTCAACCGATTATCCCGCGCGCAGAACGCAAAGCGCGTCTGCGCGCGGATTGATAGAGGTTAGTTGTTGTCGTCGCTCGCCGCAGCCGGCGGCGCGCTGGCGGCAGCTGGCGCGGCGGGAGGTGCGATCTGCACCGGCGGCCGCTTCGGTGCCGGCGGGCGCTTCGCTGCGGCAACGGTCGGCGCCGCTGCTGCCGGCGGCGTGGCCGGACGCGCGGCAGGTGCGGCGGCCGGCGGCCGGGTGGCCGCGGAGGCCGGCGGTTCCGCCGACATGATGCTGACCGGCGGCGTTGAGTTCGCGCTGGGGAATTCGGCATTGGTCGGCCGGCCCGTCGGCATTGAGGACGGCAACGCCGCGACCAGACCTGCGGCCGGCGCCTGCGCCATCGCCGGCGCGTTCCACGACGCCGCGTAGCGGGTGACCAGGCTCTCATAGACGTGGTCGTTCATGTTGGAGGCGATCTGCCTGCTGTCACTGAGCGAGCGGAACGCCGCACAGCTCGTCGGCGTGCAATGATCCCGCGCCGTCAGCGCATAGGCCATCAGCCCGTAGCGATCGCGCTCGACCGCGCGGCGCAGCGACTGCACCTCGGTGGTCGCATTGCGGTCGGCGGTCGCGACATCGCCGAACGAGGTCAGGCGGGAAATCTGCGCCGCGGCGTAAGCGACGGCGGCGGCCGCCGAGTCCGCCGTGCCGAACAGCGTCTTCTCGCAGGCCGACAGCACCGCATCCCCTGCGAGATCGTCGATACAGGCAAGCGCCGGCAGCGCCGGTCCGCCGGACTGGACCGCATGGATGTCGCTGGCGCCCCCCTGCCCACTGCTGGGGCCGAAGCCGCGAACGGTCGAGGCCACCGCGACTGCAATCGATAGCAACGTGATCACGGCCAGCGCGCCGTTGGCGACGGATTTCTCCGCCCGCAACAGCGTGACCAGAACGACAATTCCGAAGAATCCCGCCGCGGCCATCGTCAGCCACATCGGGAAGGTCGGCGCGCGCCAGAGTTGATCCAGCGAAGAAGCCCAAGCCCAATTCATGCGCGGTGTCCCTCACGCAGCATAATACAACAGGAGATGCTGGACGCCGCCATCCCGGCGTCCAACTTCCGGCAGAATGCGTCTGCGAACAGGGCCTTTTGACGGCGACGGAGGCGAAACAGCCGTCCGATTGCGCGCAACGGTATCAGGACAGCGCCAGCTGACTTTCCTTGGCCACCCGTTCGAAAGCTTCGGTCGAGCTCTTGATGCGATACTGGCAGTCGTCGCCATCGGTCGGAAGCAGGCGGATCACCTGATACGTGCCACTGGCCGCCGGACGGGCCACGTTGCTCGCGGTGAAGTAGACGACCTCACCCACGTTGTACTTATGCTTCAACGCCCTCTCCATCTTTTTAGGAGGTCGGCCACGCTCTACGGTCCCGGTAGCGGCAGCCAACTTATTGAAAACCCTGCGGCAACCTAGCACACCGGCCCCCCTGAAATCCAGCAGGATTAAGGCAACGCTGAATCGATATTTTTCTATGTGTTTCAATACGATAGACGGATATTAACGCGCCTTGCGCAAATCGTCCGCCTGCCCTGCCCGAAAGCGGGGTTCCAAAGTTGCCGGTATCAGAAGGCGCCCGATCAGGCGGTATGGGGCAACTTGCCGTCGGGGCTGGCGTGGTCGACCGCGGCCGGCAGTTGCTGGGCCAGCACCTTGGCGAGCTCGTCGACCGGAATATTGAACTTCGCGGCAAGCTGGCGGACGGTATCGCTGCCGAGCACCTGCTGCAGCTGATCGGCCGTGATCGGCAGGTTCTGCCCCGTACCAATCCAGGATTTGACCTGGTCGCCAAGGCCGGCCTGCTCCAGCTTGGCGACGATTGCCGACAGGCCGCCCTGGCTGCCATTGCCGAGCACCTCGCTGAGCACCACCGGGATCACGGCGGATCCGAGCTGGCTGAGCATGCCCTTCAGCGCGGGCGAGTTGCCCAGTTCATCGAGAATGCCCATGACAAATCCCTCGCGCGCGACATTGCGGACGGCGGATTGAGACGCCTTTGGCCGCGGCCCGTCAAGCGCCGCCGTCTGACGTTGCCGTGACCTTCGCTTCGGACGGCCTGCGCTCAGACGGTCTCGAACTTCTCGATCACCAGCGTCTCCGCCAAGCCCTCGCGCGTCCATTGCTGGAACGCCGGCTGCGCAAGCATCGCGTCATAATAGTGCTGCGCTTCCGCGCGGACCGGGATCGCATAGGTGCGGAAGCGATGCACGACGGGAGCGAACATCGCGTCCGCCCCGCTGAACTGGCCAAACAGGAACGGTCCGCCATAGCGTTGATGGCAATCGGCCCAGATGTCCTGGATGCGCGCGACATTGGCCTTCGCATCGTCGGACAGCGTCACGGCGCGGATCGGCCGGTGCAAATTCATGCCGCATTCGCCACGCAGCGCCATGAAGCCGGAATGCATCTCGGCCGAGATCGCCCGCGCATGCGCGCGCGCAGCGCGCTCGGTCGGCCAGATGTTCTTGTCCGCGTGCGTCTCCGCGAGATATTCGACGATCGCGAGCGAGTCCCACACCGTGACGTCGCCGTCGATCAGCGCCGGCACCTTGCCGGATTTGCTGTGGCTGAGCAGCCGGTCCTTGTCGGCCTGATCCGTGTAGAGCGGGACGAAGATCTCCTCGAACGGGATATCGTTGGCGCGCAGCACGAGCCACGGCCGCATCGACCATGACGAATAGTTCTTGTTGCCGATAACGAGCTTCAACATTTTGCGGGGAATCCTGTTGTGCGTGCAGTTTGCCATAGTGCATTGCACACATTCAACCTGTACATCACCGCAATAGCCGTCGCTGCGCATCACGCAGCGCGGCGGCATCGCAAGGGATCAGGACGATGACGGGCTATTGGGTCGATATCGCAGCAGTCGGCTTCTTCGTGATCGAGTGGTGGGTCTACGCCATTACGCTGGAGCACACCGCCTACGCCCGCGACAGCCTGTCGGCGCGCATGCATGTCTATCGCGAGATCTGGGTGCGCAACCTGCTGGCGCGCGAGGCGCGGATGGTCGACATGCAGATCATGGCGTCCCTGCAGAACGGCACCGCGTTCTTCGCCTCCACCAGCCTGATCGCGATCGGCGGCGCGCTGGCGCTGCTCCGCGCCACCAATGACGCGCTCGCCGTGCTCGGCGCGCTGCCGGTCAATCTCAGCCCCTCGCCCGCGCTGTGGGAGGTGAAATGCGTCGGGCTGATCCTGATCTTCATCTACACCTTCTTCAAATTCGCCTGGGCCTATCGCCTGTTCAACTATGTCGCGATCCTGTTCGGCGCGATGCCGCCGGCGAGCCAGCGCGACACGGTGGAGGCGGAAGCGCATGTGATGCGCACCACGCGGCTGTTCGAAGCCGCCGCCCGCCATTTCAACCGCGGCCAGCGCGCGTTCTTCTTCGCGCTCGGCTATCTCGGCTGGTTCGTCAGTCCCTGGGTGCTGTTCGTCACGACAGGCGCTGTCGTGATCGTGACCTGGCGGCGGCAGTTCGCCTCCAACGCCTGGAAGGCGATGGCGCCGGCCACCGCGGTCAGGAAGCAGGATCCCGCAGCGTGACGTCCGCGCGGTCGACTTATCAATCCCATTTCGGCGCGAAGCCGAAATCGGTCAGCCGTCCGCTGGCGCTGCCCATCGCTGAAATCTCGCGCATGTCCTCCTCGGACAGCTCGAAATCGAAGATGTTCAAATTCTCCTGCAGACGTTCGAGCCGGGAGGTGCGCGGGATCGCCGAGACATTCTGTTGCACCAGCCAGCGCAGGCAAACCTGCGCCGCTGTCTTGCGGTAGCGGTCGCCGATCCGGGCCAGCGCCCGGTCGCCCTTGATCCGGCCCTTGGCGATCGGGCTGTAGGCCACCAGCGCCATGCCGTGGCGCGCGCAGGCCTCGATCACCTTGGCCTGGTCGAGATAGGGATGATACTCGACCTGGTCGCAGGCGAGCGGTTCCGGGCACGCCGCCACCGCCTCCTCGATCAGCGCCACCGTGAAATTCGACACGCCGATATTGCGGGCGAGCCCCTGCTGCTTGACGTGCGCCAGCGCGCCCAGCGTCTCCGACAAAGGCACCTGCGGATTGGGCCAGTGCAGCAGCAGCAGATCGACCTCGGTCAACCGCAGCTTCGCCAGGCTCTCCTTGGCCGACCGTTCGAGATCATTCGGCGCAAAATGCGTGGTCCAGATCTTGGTGGTGACGAACACCTCGTCCCGCTTCACGCCCGACGCGCGCAGGCCCTCGCCGACCTCGCGCTCATTGTCATAGGCCTGCGCGGTATCGATGTGGCGATACCCGAGCCGCAGCGCCTGCTCGACGATCCGCGCGCAGGCGCGCCCGCGCAGTTCCCACGTGCCGAGCCCGATGGCGGGAATTTTGGCGCCGTTGCCGTTGATGACGTTCATGCGCCCATTATGCGCGCATGACGCGGCGATGCCAACTCAAGGGAGTAAGTTGTAGCCTGTTTGGGCTATTGTTCCCGGTGACGTGCCCTGTCACATCTCCGGTGCATGGGCTCCGAATATTCAAACGACTGGATCGACTTGTCGGCTCTCTCGAAAGCCGAGCAAGAGGAATTCAAGCGCCTGGGTGACCCGGCCATCATTCGTGGCTACGGGGAGTTCACCGCCGGCAGGCTGGACGATCGCTGGATCGAGCTCTACCTGAAGGCCGCCAGAGCCCGAGCCGTCGAGGTGCTGAAGGCCGACCCCAACGCCATGCGGCGTAAGCGCAGCGGCAGGCGGTAGACTGTAGCCCGCATCAGCGATAGCGATATGCGGGACGACCGTTCCCGGATGTCGCTATCGCTCGTCCAGGCAACGCTCGCTAGGATTAGGCATGACCACGCACGGCCTTCGCATGAAAAATCCGGCTCATCCGGGTGGCTTCGTCAAAAGCGAGATCATCGATCCCCTTGATTTGTCGGTCACCGAAGCCGCCAAGGTGCTGGGCGTCACCCGGCCTGCCCTGTCGGCATTGCTGAACCAACGCGCCGATCTTTCTCCCGAGATGGCGCTTCGGCTCGAGAAGGCCTTTGGCGTCTCGATGGACACGTTGATGCGGATGCAAAACAGTTTCGACATCGCGCAAACGCGCAAGCGCGCCGGCGAAATTCGCGTGGCCCGCTTCAAGGGCAAACGCGGCGACCCGTCGCCGGCAGTGGCTTGACCTGTTGCAGCGAATAGCGTCTCTTCCCGCCTGCGGTTGAGCCTCACGACTACGCCGGACGCGCAGTCTCTCTACGTCTGTTTGGCTCACTAAGTCGTCCCGGCGAACCGCATTGCTCCGGTGAGATCATGCGAACCATAAAGCTCGACGCCAGTGGCTGGAGCACGATGAGCGACTTTACCTCGGCGCTCAAGGCGGCGATCGGAGCGCCGGGCTGGCACGGTACAACGGCGGCAGCTTTCATCGACTCGATGGTCGCAGGCGGCATCAATGCCCTTGAGCCCCCTTACGTCATCGAAATCGTCAATACCGCCAAGCTCGATCCCGAAGTGATGAAGTTCGTTCGAGATGTTTCGTCCTCGGTGGACGACACGCGCGTTCGGAGGCTTGCACGGACAGGAGAGGACGTTGCCGTCTGCATTCGGATCGTAGAAGCGTCGTAGCCCGCATCAGCCAAACTCACCCTACAACTTCGCCGCCATGCTCTGCAGCATCTCGGTCGCCTGCTTCATCGCCGGGTTGAGCTTGATCGCCGCGCGGAAGTCGGAAGCCGCGCCATCCTTGTCGCCGAGCTCGAGCTTCGAATTACCGCGGTTGTAATAGGCGGTGGCGTAGTTCGGATTGATCCTAATCGAGGTGTCGTAGTCGGCGATCGCCTTGGCGTGGTCCTTCAGATCCTGCCAGACATTGCCGCGATTGTTGTACGAACTCGCATCGCTGCCGTCGATGCGGATCGCCTCGCCATGCTGGGCGAGCGCGAGGTCGAGCAGCTTCAGGCCGCGATAGGCATTGCCCATGCCGGTGTAGGCCAGCGCGGAGTTCGGGTCATAGCGCAGCGACTCGCTGAAATCGACCAGCGCGAGCTCGAACTTGCCGAGCCTCCGGTACATGCTGCCGCGCTGCAGATGCACCAGCGCGCGGTTCTCGGCGTTGCCGCCGCTCGAATTGATCAGCACGGTGCAGGCCTCGATCACCCGCTTGATTTCCTCGGTGCCCGGACCGAGATCGGTGACGGGGAATGAGCAGCGCTGGTAGCTGCGCTGGGCCACCTCGCGCGACGGCTCGGCCACAGGCTTTGCCTTCTTGCCACCGCTGATTTTCTTCTGCACGTCGAGCGCCGGCGCAAAGCCGGGCGCGAGCTGCAGCGCCTTGTCGACCGAGGCCTGCGCGGCGACGGCGTTGCCGAGGTTCTTCAGGGTCTGGCCGCGATTAACGTAGCCGATCGGATGGTTCGGTTCGAGGCGGATCGCCATGTCCTCGTCGGCCAGCGCGCGGGCATACTGGCTCGTCAGGCTCAGCACCGCCCCGCGGTTGAGATAGACCGCGCCGACCTTCGGCGACAGCCGGATCGCCTCGCTGAAATCCTTGATCGCGCCGTCGAAATCCTGGGTGACCATCCGCATGAAGCCGCGGCCCTGCCAGCCGCCGGCATTGTCGGGCGCCAGGCGGATCGCCTCGCTGTAATCGGCGATGGCCCGGCTGTTCTCCTTCAGGTTACGCAGCGCATCGCCGCGATTGAGCAGCGTGCCGGCGTCGTCAGGCTCGGCCTTCAGCCGCTCGCTGTAGTCGGCCACCGCATGAACGTCGTCGCCCTTGCGATGATAGGCATAGCCCCGTCGCCACAGCGCCACGGCGCGCGCATGGCCGTCCAGCGCGCCCGACGCCAGCAGCGCCGAGCAGCTCGCGATCACATCGTCGGGTGCCGCCGCCGGCCGGTTGCAGCCGAGGACCGCCTGCTCCGCCGCCGGCGCCTCTGCGGTCGCGCGCGCCGGCCCGAGCAGGCCGAGCGAGAGGCAGGAGGACAGGCAAAGCGATGCAGCAATCAGGCGCGATTTGGCCATTGGGGATGCCCCGGACATGCGGATTGGTCTTACCGCAGTCGTACGGACTCCACGGATGGTTCAATCGGGAGTAACAATGCGCCATTCTCGGCTGTTCCAGATTTAACTCCCGTCGCGCGTATCAAGCTTAATGCGCGCCGATTCTTGAAGCTTATTGCAGCCCCGAACTATTGATCTGACGTAATTCATCCGGGGGATGACATCATTGGCCATGAAACCAAAACCCGCGCCTCTCGCCGGCCTCACCGTCAAGGAGACCAGGGAGCTTCGCTCGCTCGCAAAGGCCGCCCGGGTCAAGGACGAGTTCGAGGCGATTGCCCAGGATGCCCGCTGGATCGAGCTCAGCCTCAGGCATGAGATGGCCAAGCTGGCCGCGGAGCGCGCGCGACGCCGCAAGAGCTCGCCGCCCGGAAGGAGCCCGCGACGGCCGGACGTCACGCGTCATTGAGGCTCGCGTCACCGGAATCAATTGGAAGTCTTGCCAGCGCGCTAAAGCAATACAAGCTCCCGCGCAATCCTGCGCCGGGAGCTTGCACGCATGTCAATCAGCCGGGCTGATCGCGCGGATCATTTGCACTTGATGTAGAGCGGATACAGGCCCGGGCGACCGCCACCGGCCGATCCGTTCGCGCAGAAATGATAATCGTTGCGCCAGCTCTTGTCGGTGTCGCCGCCGCCGCTGATGACAGCGAGCGCGGCGTCTTCGAGGGTCTTCAGCGCGTGGCTTCCGACGGCGCGACGATCGGCCTGGAAGCTGAAATTGTTGGTCATTGTTCTCTCCACGTTTGAAATGATGAGCGACGTGCTCATCTGCGGCAGACCCTCGCACGGGCGGAGATCGCATCACCGTGCCGGAGGTCACGAAGCCGCAGGTCGCCGCGCAAACGCGCGGACAATGCCCGACGCGTCAAACAATTTTCGCAAATACGAAATAAAGATTCCAATGCCGGCTACTGTGCATGGGGTTGTTTTCGAGTTTTCAGGTCTGTGTCAGCTTGATCGTCTAACTTGCGCGCTCGATGTTGTCAGCGCGCAGCCCCGCGCTCACGGATCGACAGGACCACGGCCGAAAGTTCTCAGCTCCGGCCGTGGTCTCGTCCGTGTTTGACGGCGCACCACATTTCGTCGTCCTGGCGAAGGCCGGGGCCTGTTACGCCGAGTGTCGGTTGTTACGCGACGCTGGGGCCGCGATCGGTGGTCATGCGCCCCCTGGCCTTCACCAGCGCGACGGTTGTGAGCGTGTCGCGTCGCCTCAAGCCGCCGTCGGCTCGCTCGACAGCGCGGCGAACACCGTTTCCGGCGCGTGCGCGATCACCGCGAGCAGTGCGCGGGCCGGACCGCGCGGGGCACGTTTTCCCTGCTCCCAGTTGCGGATGGTCTCGACGGGCACGCCGAGCTTGGCGGCGAATTCGAGCTGGGTCAGCTGGGCACGGCGGCGCAGGTCGCGGACCGCGGGCTGTGAGGCGACCGAGGCGGTTTCAGCCGGCAGCTTCGGCGCCAGCGGAAACTCCTGCCCGTCGCGCAATTCGACGATCCGTCCGTCTGCCTTGAGCCGCAAGCGCTGCATGATGTGCCCCTGGTTGGGAATGGCGGCATCATCGGGCAAGCCCGTTAAGACTCGATTAACGATAAATGCCCCTTGGTCTGACGCGTTTTCTTCACGCGAACCGGGCGCCATCCCGCATCAAGTGCGGGACAGGCTTTCGCTTGAAAACGCTATGCTATTTGAGCCCAAACCACAGGGTCGCGATCCCCAGGAACGAGAAGAACCCGACCACGTCGGTCACCGTCGTGACAAAAGTTCCGGAGGCCACCGCAGGGTCCGCCCTCACCCGATCGAGCACGATCGGGATCAGAATGCCGCCGAGCGCGCCGGCGACCAGGTTGCAGATGATGGCGAGGCCGATCACGACGCCGAGGCCGGGAATCTTGAACCAGGCCACCGCGGCAATGCCGGTGATGATCGCAAAGGCAAGGCCGTTGACGAGGCCGACCATCGCCTCGCGCAGCACCACGCGCATGGCGTTGAAGGAGCCGAGCTCGCGGGTGGCGAGCGCGCGCACCGCGACCGTCATGGTCTGGGTCGCAGCATTGCCGCCCTGGCTCGCCACGATCGGCGCCAGCACCGCGAGCGCGACCATCTTCTCGAGCTGCCCCTCGAACAGGCCGAGCACGGAGGACGCGAGGAAGGCGGTGGCGAGATTGACCAGCAGCCAGTTGAAGCGGCCGCGCGCAATGGTCCAGACGGTATCAGACAATTCTTCGTCGCTGGTGACGCCGCCGAGTGCCTTCAGGTCCTCGTCGGCCTCCTCCTCGATGACGTCGACGACGTCGTCGATGGTGATGACGCCGACCAGCCGGTCCGTGGTGTCGACCACCGGCGCCGCGACAAGGTTGTACTTGCCGAACATCCGCGCGACCTCTTCCTGGTCCTCCAGCACGGAGACGCGGCGGCGGTCCTCGTCGACGAGGTCGGTGATCGGCACCGGGCGGCGCGTGCGCAGGAGCACGTCGAGCGGCACCGCGCCCTGCCAGTGCCTGTCGCCATTGACGACGTAGATCTCGTAGAATCGATCAGGCAGATCGGGTGTGTCGCGCATGTAGTCGATCGCCTGGCCGACCGTCCAATCCGGTGGCACCGCGATGAACTCGGTCTGCATGCGGCGGCCGGCGGAATTCTCCGGATACAGCAGGCTGCGCTCGATCTCCTCGCGCTCGGCCGCCGGCAGCTTTTCGAGGATCTCCTCCTGATCCGCCTCGTCGAGGCTTTCCAGCAGCTCGACGGCGTCGTCGGATTCGAGCTCGCGGACGCCCTCGGCGACGGTCTCGGGTTCGAGTTCTTCGAGGATCTCCTCGCGGACGGTCTCGTCGACCTCGTTCAGCGCCGAGAAGTCGAAATCGGTGCCGGTGATCTCGACCAGCGTGACGCGGTCGTCGGGCGCAAGCGCCGCGATGAGATCGCCGAGGTCGGCCTCATGCAGCTCGGCCACGACCTCGCAGAGCAGCGGCCGATCCGCCTCATGAATGGCGTTGGCGATCTCCTCGACGAATTCGTGACGGAGCTCGCCCTCCTCGTTCCGCATCGGAATGCGATCGAGCAGATCGGTCGCAGCGGGTCGGGCAACGTCGATATCCTCGGCCATGCCGCGCCTCGCCGGTTTGACAGGATGGGAGAACTGGTCTGATTAGGGGGCAATACCCAATCGTCCCTGCAGAGCGCAATGAGAAATATGTCCAAACGCCAGATCATCAGCGCGATCGCGCTCATTGCTGCGAGCCTGGTCGGGATCGCGCGCGCACAGGCTGCAGACTGTCAGAACAAGAATGCGCTCGGCACCTCGCGGGTGCTGGTGGTTGATCCCGCCAAGACACCGCGCGTCGGCACCAAGAGCTTTCCGCAGACGCTGCCGCTGGAGGATCACGAGGTCGTGCTGACCTTCGATGACGGCCCTTGGCCGGCCACCGACCAAAAGGTGCTCGCGGCGCTGTCGGCCGAATGCGTGCGCGCGACATTCTTTCTCATTGGCCGCTCGGCCTCCGAGCACCCCGAGCTGGTGCGCAAGATGGCGAGCCTCGGCCACACCATCGCCCATCACACCTGGGTGCATCCCAATCTCAAATATTTGAGCCCGGAGAAGGCCGAGGCCGACATCGACCGCGGGATCGCGGCGGTCGAGACCGCCCTGCACGGCGCCGCCAACACGACCCCGAGCACGCCGTTTTTCCGCTTCCCCTATTTCGATTCGACGCCGCAGCTGCTGGAACGGCTGGAAAAGCGCGGAATCGCGGTGTTTGGCGCCGATTTCTGGGCCAGCGACTGGAACAAGATGACGCCGGAGCAGGAGCTGAAATTGCTCACGGAACGGCTCGAGATTGCCCGCAAGGGGATAATTTTGCTACACGACCCCAAGGCGCAGACGGCGGCGATGCTGCCGGCCTTTTTGCGATATTTGCGTGAACACAATTTTCGCGTTGTGCATATCGTGCCAGTGGGCGCCAAGACCGCTTCCGACCGGACCCGTTGAACCCGGAGCTGCGGACCGATTACAGACGATTCATGCGGCGTTCATGGCGCCGGGGTTATGGATTTGATAGCTCGTTTGGAATGCCGGGGTTCTATGATCGCTAGCGTTTTGGTGGGTGTCCGCAGGCGGTCCCTGACCGTGCTTTGCCTTGCTGTGCTGGGCAGCGCCTGCGCGCAGGCCGCCGACTGCCCCGGCAATCCCAACGCGCTCGGCACCTCGCGGACGCTGGTGGTCGATCCGAAGGCGCATCCGCGTATCGGCACGATGCAATATCGCGAGACGCTTCCGCTGGCCGATCACGAGGTGGTGCTCACCTTCGACGACGGCCCGCTGCCGAAATACAGCAACCAGGTGCTGCAGATTCTGGCGAGCCAGTGCGTCAAGGCGACCTTCTTCATCGTCGGCCGTCAGGCCAATGCCAATCCGGAAGGCGTGCGCAAATACGTCAATGCCGGCCATACGGTGGGCACGCACAGCCAGAACCATCCCCTGACCTTCGACCGGATGTCGGCCGAGAAGGCGCAGGCCGAGATCGATGGCGGCATCGCCTCGACGCTCGCGGCGCTCAACGGTGACAAAAGCAAGCTTGCGCCGTTCTTCCGGATCCCCGGCCTGCTGCGCGCGCAGATTCCGGAGGACTATGCGGCCTCGCAGGGACTGCAAGTCTGGAGCGCGGATTTCCCGGCCGACGACTGGCGCCATGTCTCGCCGCAACGGGTCTACGACCTCGCGATCCAGCGCATCGAGGCCAAGCGCAAGGGCATCCTGCTGCTGCACGACATCCAGCCGCGAACGGTCGCGGCGCTGCCGCGGATCCTCAACGAGTTGAAGGCGCGCGGCTATCGCATCGTGCATGTGGTGCCGGCGACGCCGGAGCTTCCGGCGACTCCGACCGAGCCGCAGCAATGGTTCATGCATCCGCCGACCGAGAATGTCGCGATCACGCGCTGGCCGCCGGTGCCGAACTTCGTCTTCACCACGAGCAAGACGCTGCCCGCTCCCGTGCTCGCCGAGATGGATTGGCGCGACGCCGAGCTGATCGCGCACGCCGTGCAGGCGCGCGTGGCGGCGCCGCAGCGCACCGCATGGCCGCAGGTGCGGCTCGCGCAAGCCGGTTCGGTTGCGACGCTGCCGATTCCGGCAACCAGCGTGTTCAGGATTCCCGAGGGACGGCAGTTGACGCTGCTGGCGTCGCGCTCACGGCCGCCGCGCGCCAATCTTGCGGTGTCGGCGCGGGCGAAGCCCGTCGCAGGCGCTGCAGGTGCCCGGCACGCGGTGCACCAGCCGCCACACGCAGCCAAGGGCACGAAACATGCCGACGCAGGCAAAAAGACCGGACGCCCGCTGCGGATCGCAAATTTGAAGAAGCGCTAGTTCGTGACGATCTTCGCAATGCAGAGCAGAATCACCAGCGCAAGAAACAGCAGATCGATATAGGCCTTGATCTCGCCGGCGTGGCGGAGCTCGGTGACCTCGCCGACGATCTGCTTGCGCGAAGCTGACGCGTTCGGTCCCTCCGCCGCTACTCCCGCGAGCCGCCGCGTCTCGCCTTCCAGCCGCTCGATGCGCTGGAAGAAATAGAACGAGCGCAGCGCCGAGGCCGCATGCATCGCCGCATAGACCAGCACCAGAATCGCCACGATCGCCCGCTGCTCGTATTTCTCCAGGAAGTTCAGGCTGAAATAGACCAGCCCCAGGAACACGAAGTTCGAGACGATGCGGTAGGCGTAGCTCAGAAACGTCATCAGGTGCTCCGCGCGAAGCTTGGATGCGCAATCCACAGAATCAGCCTCGTCCGGCCGGGTGCGCCCGGCCAGCAAGCCATCTATCTGCGAAGAATACGCGAATGGTATTACAGAGGGTACCGACCGGTTCCAACGTCCCGAAAATCGCCGGCAGCACTAGGGGCGCGCCATGCAATGTCGTCCCGGACGCGGTCGGGAGGCCAAAACCGTATGATTTCCTGGTGCGCTCGGAGGGACTCGAACCCCCACGATTTTACTCACTGCCACCTCAAGGCAGCGCGTCTACCAATTCCGCCACGAGCGCTTGGGATTCCGGGTGGAACCTCTGAGGGCGCCACCGGATCGACGGCGCCATGTAACAAATCAGGGATGCAGGGACAAGGAGATAAACGACGGAATTAACTACCGAACGCCCGGTAATTTCGGCAGCATCTGCTTGACCTCGACCGCAATCCGGTTGCGGTCGACCAGGACGACCCCGCTGGCGATCGGCAGGTTGTTGGCGAGGATCTTGACCTCGTCGGCCTCGGTGGCATCCAGTTCGATGATGGCGCCGCGGGACAGCCGCATGACCTGGTGGATAGGCATGGTCGTGGTGCCCAGCACCACCATGAGATCGACGCTGACTTTATCGAGGGTGGCCACTTCTGAACCGCCGAACTGGAACTAGATGATGGATGCACCTGACCACGTTATGGTTAGCCAATGATTAATGACCGCCAAGACCTTGATTTGACGACTTTTGCCCGCCCCAATGGCGACCGCGCGGTGGAATGGCGGATTTCCGACCGTCCTGTGCCCTACCCCGATTCCCTCACCGAGATGGACCGCCGGGTGGCCGGGATCGCGGCTGGTACCGCGCCCGAGCTGGTCTGGCTGCTGGAGCACCCGCCACTCTACACCTCCGGGACCAGCGGCAAGCCGGCCGACCTGCTCGATCCACGATTCCCGACCTTCCAGACCGGCCGCGGCGGCCAAGTCACCTATCACGGCCCCGGCCAGCGGGTGGCCTATGTGATGCTGGACCTGAAACGGCGACGGCCCGACGTGCGCGCCTATGTCGCCTCGCTCGAGGAATGGATCATCCGGACGCTCTCCGCCTTCAACGTCCGCGGTGAGCGCCGCGAGGACCGCGTCGGCGTCTGGGTCAAACGCCCCGACAAGGGGCCGGATTTCGAGGACAAGATCGCCGCGATCGGCGTCCGGCTGCGGCGCTGGGTCTCGTTCCACGGTATCGCCATCAATGTCGAACTGGACCTCTCCCACTTCCAGTCCATCGTCCCCTGCGGCGTGGTCGACCCGCGCTATGGTGTGACCTCGCTGGTCGATCTCGGCCTGCCCGTCACGCTCGCCGACGTCGACATCGCGCTTCGGCAGGCGTTCACCGAGGTATTCGGCGCGACAGAGGCTCTCCACCCGGTTCCGCACGTCATCGTTTGAGGTCCGGCCCGCCCGTCCTCCAGCACCGAGCCGTCATATCTTGTCTGCAGTCGTGACCATCGTTGGAATTCTCTGTGTGGCCGGCGTGATCGTTGCGAGCCTGCGCAAGCGCGGCGAGGTTCGGTTCAAGACCTACGACGAGATCAATGTCGTCCAGCAACTGATGTTTTGGTCTGCGAAGCGAATGCCCGGCTCCGAAGGCCACAAGCTGGCCATCAAGGCGTATGGATTGAGCAACCACTTGATCATAGCGATACAATCGATCTCTCGGCACGACCTTGCCGTGATCGCACCCGTCATCGATGAATGGATCCAAGGTCGATTGCCGCCGCAGAACCTCCCGGCAGAGTACGAAGACTTTCGACCCCGTACTCTGCAGGCCTTCAAGGCACGCATGCAGACCGAAGGACTATGGCCCAACATTGAAGCGTAACCGCCTCAAGCTGCCGCCCGTTGCGGCGCGGCCTCGAGCTGGCCTGCGATGTAGCGCCGCTCCTGGGTCAGGCCGCCAAATCCATAGGCGTCGCCCCTGACCTCGTCGACATGGGCATAGCTCTCATGGTGCAGCGGCCCGAGCAATTCGCCCATCCGCGTGAACAGCGCGGCGAGATAGGCGGCCTTCTCGTCCTTCGTGTTGGTGCCCTCGCTGACATGGACGTCGAGCCAGAAGCTCGCGAGACTCTGCTCGGCCAGCGACTTGCCGCCGGCGAACCAGTCGGCCGCATCGACGGCCTTGACGATGACGGCGGTGACCTTGGGATCCTTGCGCAGGATCCGCGCGGTGAGTTCGCTGACCGCGGACGCGATCTCGGCCTTCAGCGACGGCCGTTTGCGGACGCTGGAATAGGTGACGGTGATGAGGGGCATGATCGTTCTCCTTGATCTTGAAGGGCTCAATGAGCCTTGCCGAGATATCTAGACCTTCTCCCACCATCTTGGTATCTTATCTCTATCGATAACAATGATAACGATCATTGATCATGACGACGCTCGATATCGATACGGTGCAGGCCTTCCTGCTGGTCGCCGAGCTGCAGGGCTTCACCCGCGCCGCCGAGGCGCTCGGCACCACGCAGGCCGCTGTGAGCATGAAGCTGCAGCGGCTCGAGACCGTGCTCGGCAAGCGGCTGGTCGAGCGGTCGCCGCGCGCGGTGCGACTGACGGCTGACGGTTCGGCCTTCCTGCAGCACGCCCGCGCGCTGATCGAAGCGCATGACCGCGCGCTGTCGGGCGAGAAGCCGGCCAAGCAACAGCTCACGCTCGGGATCAGCGACCACGCCGCCGGCCCCGAGTTGGTGCCGCTGCTGGAGCGGCTGCATGCGATGGCTGCGCAGCTCGCGCTGTCAGTCACCATCGGCTTCTCGCGCGAGATGCTCGACGCCTATGATGCCGGCGAGCTCGACGCCGTGATCGTCCGCCAGGAAGGCAGCCGCCGCGGCGGCGAGAAACTGGCCGAGGACGAATTCGGCTGGTTTGCGACAAAACGCTTCGTCTGGCCGCGCGGCGATGCCCTGCCGCTCGCGACACTGGCCCCACCCTGCGGTGTCCGCGCCATCGCGGTGCGCGCGCTCGACAAGGCCGGCATCGCCTGGAGCGAAAGTTTTGTCGGTGGCGGCGTCACAGCGGTGGCCGCCGCCGCGCTGGCAGGACTTGCTGTCGCGCCCCTCGCCCGCCGCATTGCGCCGCCGGGATTGATCGACATCGGAGCGGCGCACAAGCTGCCGAAGCTCGGACCGTCAAAGGTGATGCTGCACTCGAAGGTCAGCGATCCCGCTAAGCTCGCGGCGCTACGAATACTGGCGGCGACGTTTCGCAGTGTTGCCGTTGGTGCGTAGGCATTAGGGCTGCCCGTCTCGGAACTGAGAAGCGCGACTGCCATAGCGTCCCGCGACGGCCCAATACGTCGCGCCCGCCGCGACCCCAGTTATGACGTAGATCCAACCAACACCTGAAGCCCAAGCTCGATCGGGTCCCGCGAACGCACTGATGCACAGCGCTCCCGTCGCCGCACCGGCACCAACGAAAAACAAAATCGAATGCGTCCGCAACAGCTCCGCCAACCAAATGGTCGTCAGCGCGGGGATCGCCGACATTGCGAAGACGACGGGGAAAACCAAGATTGGCCCCATCACCAGGATCAAAAGACCGCCAGCCACAACGCCGCCCCAGTGAAGACTAGATGAGCCTGCTGCCCCAAGGATGGGCGATACTAGAATGACGGCCGTTGCGACCATGCATCCAGCGAGCCATCCGCCGATCGCACGAAGACCTGCCATCCCCCACTCCTCACAAAATCGCCTCGAACGCGCTGCGTAGCGTCTCGTGACGGAACACGAAGCCGTTGCTCAGCGCCTTGTTCGGCAGCACGCGCTGGCCGCCGAGCAAAAGCTCTTCCGCGAAATCCCCGCCGACTGTGCGCAGCAGCGCCGCCGGGATGCGGAAGATCGCGGGGCGATGCAGGCGACGGCTCAGCTCCGCCGTGAATGTCGTATTGGTCACCGGGATCGGCGCGGTGGCGTTGATGGGGCCAGTGAGTTCGGGCTTCGCGATGACGTGCGCGATCAGGCGCACGAGGTCGTCGCGCTCGATCCATGACATCCACTGCTTGCCCGAGCCGAGCGGACCGCCGAGGCCGAACTCGAACGGCGTCAGCATCCGCGTGATGAAGCCGCCATCGGTGCCGATCACGAGGCCGATGCGCAAATAGGCGACGCGCACGCCGTGGTCGGCCGCGGGCTTCGCCGCGGCCTCCCAGGGCTTCGCAGAGCTCATGGCTGAAGCAGGCGTGCGATTTCGCGGACTCCGTCAGCACCTGGTCCTGCCACAGCCCGTACCAGCCGATCGCAGAGCCACTGACCAGCACCGCCGGCTTGCGCTCGAGGCGAGTGATCAGCTTGATCACATCGGCCGTCATATTGATGCGCGAGGCCAAAATCTCGCGGCGCTTGGCTTCGGTCCACAGGCCGTTGCCGATCGGCTCGCCCGCCAGATTGACGATGGCGTCGATCCTGATGTCGGCAGGCAGCTGATCGAGGCTGGTGATCAGCATGATCGGCGGCGGCAGCATCTCGGCCTTCGCCGGATTGCGGACCAGCGTGATCGCCTGATGGCCTGATGCCGTGAGGCTCGCGACCAGGCGGCTGCCGATGAAGCCGGTGGCGCCGGTAACCAGCACCGTCTGCCGCGGCGGCAGCTTGTCGACCAGCTTCTCGGCAGGCGTCGACGTTATGCGGCCGAGGCGCGCCGCAGCGGCAAAATCGCGCGCGCCGCACAGCGCGGCGCCAACTGCGGATGCTGCGGCGATCGGGCTGAGCCATTCGATATAGGCCGACGTCACGCCGGTCGGCAGCATCGCCCAGTCGATCAAGACCGGCACCAGCAGGATCAGGATCGCACCATAATTGATCGCGAGCAGCGTATGGTTGATGCGCTCGCTCGGCGGCAGCTTGCGGCTCATGTCCTCCTCGACAAAGTCCATCAGCGTGATGACGACCTCGACGACGAGCACGGCGATGATCGCCATCGCGAAGATGCCGTGCACCTCGAGCCAGCCGAGCACCAGGAACAGCAGCGCATAGAGCATGTTGCGCAGGCCGTGCAGCTTCAGCTCGTAACGCTGCGAGGGACGCCAGGCCAGCCGCTCGGTGAATTCGTGGTGATAGAAGGTGTCGAACACGCCCATCGCGATCTGGATGGCGATGAGGGTCCAAAGCAGCGGCGTCATGATGTGGCCTCCCTGAACACGGCCGACTGACGGATCAGCCGGCCAAAACGCGGGTGGACGATCTCGAGCGTGAAGCGGAACGTGCCGCCGCCGAGATCGGAATGGGTGACGGTGAGATCGCCGGGCGTGAGCCATTCCGGCAGCGGCAGGCGCAGCCGGCCGAGCTGCAACGAATAGCTGACACTGTGAAACACCAGCGCCTCGTGCTCGACCGCGATGCGCAAGGCCATGCTGACGCCGAAACCGACATACTCCTCAAGCCCGGTCGGACCGTCGAAGCGTTTGGCGGAATGAATGACCTGTGGAAAGCCGTCGCGGCGCGCGCAGATGCGGGTCCAGACCTGGCCGCCGCTGGCGGCATCCTCGGTGACCGTGACGACCATCGGCACGCCGGTCTCACGCCCGGTCGGCAGCGGGCCACCGATCAGGCGTGCGGACTGCGCGAGCCACCAGCCGATCGGGCTGAATTCGGCCTCGTCGACCTCGCCGACATAGACGACGGTGTTGCCGTCCTCGAAGCGCTTTGAAAAACGCCGCCAGATCGCCACCGGCAGGCGGCCCCAATCCTCGTCGCAGAGCAGCGCGCGGAATCTGTGATCGTCGAGCAGTTTTGCGTCGGGAGCGGATGTCTTGAGGCTGGCTATCCTGGCTGACGTCATCGCTTTACTCCCGTTACGCCGATCCTATTTGGCTTTGCCCATCGGCAGAAAACTCACGATCTTTTCGCCGAGCTTGATCAGCGCGACGAGCCGCGGCCGCGGCACGTTCAGCATCTGCACGTACCAGCGGTCGACCAGTTCGGTGAACGCCAGCATCTCCTTCAGCCGCTTGCTCGCGACCGTGCTGATGGTCGGATCATCGGCCGCGTCGGAAACACAGGCACGCAGCGCCGCAACCGCCGGATCGATCTCGCGCTCCTTGCGGCCGGCCGCGATCCTGGCCGCGACCTCCCAGATGTCGGTCTCAGCCTCGAAATGATCGCGACGGTCGCCGAGGATCGGCACCCGCCGGATCAGTCCCCAGGACAGCAGCTCCTTGATCGAGTTGGAGACGTTGGAGCGGGCCATGCCGAGCGTGTCGGCGATGTCCTCGGCCGTCATCGGCGCTTCCGCCAGATAGAGCAGCCCGTGGATCTGGCTGACCGAGCGGTTCACCCCCCATTCGTCGCCCATGTCGCCCCAATGCAGGATGAAGCGCTCGACGGCGGCGGGAAGTTTCTTCTTGGCGGTTATTTCTGTCATAACAGAAATATCAGATATTACGGAGCGGAAGTCAAGCGCCCGGCACCCCGGAATTGGGGCCTCCCCTGCCAGATTTGAGGCGTTGGCCCGGGCGGATCGCTGGTTCATAATTTGAGGACGGCGCTGACAGTGACGGCCTCGATCGGCCACCCGCATTCCCCAAAGGAGCCTTCATGACGGCCCCCTCTTCCGACAAGGTATTCGCCGGCTCGGTCCCGCAGATCTATGACCGGCTGATGGTGCCGATGATCTTTGCGCCCTACGCCCGCGACCTCGCGCAGCGCATCAAGGGCCACCGGCCGCGCGACCTCTTGGAGATCGCGGCCGGCACCGGCGCCGTCACGACGGTCCTGGCTGCCGAATTGCCCGAGACCCGCATCACCGCGACCGACCTCAACGAACCGATGCTGGCGCAGGCCAGGACACATCTTGCAGGCAAGACGAACATCACGTGGCAGCAGGCCGACGCGCTGTCCCTGCCCTTTGGCGATGCGAGCTTCGATATCGTCGCCTGCCAGTTCGGCGTGATGTTTTTTCCGGACCGCGTCAAATGCTATGCGGAAGCGCGCCGTGTGCTCAGGCCTGGCGGACGGTTTTTGTTCAACGCATGGGACAAGATCGCCGACAACGAGTTCGCTGACGTCATGCAGCAGACGCTGCGGCAGATGTTCCCGGCCGACCCGCCCGAATTCATGGCGCGGACGCCGCACGGCTATCACGATCCCCAGCGTATCAGCGCCGACCTGACGGCCGCTGGTTTTCGCGACATTGCCATCGAGACGCTCACGCTTCGCAGCCCCTCGCCCTCGGCGCAGGATGCCGCCACCGCCTATTGCCAGGGCACGCCGATGCGCGGCGAGATCGAGGCGCGGGGCGAGCCGGGTCTCGACGCTGTAACGCAGCGTGTGACCGAAGCGTTGGCACGCCGCTTCGGCAACGGCCCGATCGACGGGAAAATTCAGGCGCTGGTGATCTCGGCGGTCGGTTAGGTCAGACCGTCGGCAGGAACGCGAAGCGCTCGCCTGCTCCGCGCAGCTTCAGCAGGTCAGGCGTGCCTGCGCTCTCCTGCACGCTGTCGACGCGCGCCGATGACGGTCCGCGCCGGCAGGTTGCGATCATCTCGGCGACGACGTCCTCGGGGCCGGAAAACACCGCCTCGACGCTGGCGTCGCGGCGGTTGCGCACCCAGCCTTCGAGACGGCGCGCGGTCGCCTCGGATTCCACCCAGGCACGATAGCCGACGCCCTGCACCCGGCCGCTGATCGTGACGTGGCGAATCACGCCGCTCACGTCTTCAGCCCCAGGAAATCGCCGCTGCGCTGCTTGGTCTCGGCCTCGCGCATCGCGCGGCTGGTCAACTCGGCCGACGCGATCCCCTTGAGGTTCTTCGGCGAGGTCCCCTCGCGCAGCGCCTTCAGCGTCTCGTAGACGGCTTGCGTTGCGGCCGCGAACGGCGCGTGGCCCTGCAGCGCGATGCGGACGCGTTGGCTGATCAGATAATCCAGCCCCGTCATCTCCTCGGGCGCACCGCCGAGCACGATCGGCAATGTCGTGGCAGCAGAGATCGCCTCGAGTTCATGGCGCGACTTGATGCCGGTGAAGAACAACGCGTCGACGCCGGTCGCCTCATAGGCCCTGGCGCGAACGATCGCGTCCTCGAGATTGGTGATCGAGACCGCGCCGGTACGGCCGATGATGACCAGCGACGGATCGCTGCGGCCGTCGAGCGCAGCCTTCATCTTGCCGACCCCCTCCTCGAGCGAGATGAGTTGCGTCTTGGACTCGCCGAACGCCTGCGGCAGCAGCGTGTCCTCGATGGTGAGACCGGCGGCGCCTGCCGCCTCCAGCTCCTGCACGGTACGGCGGACGTTGAGCGCGTTGCCATAGCCGTGATCGGCATCGACCAGCACCGGCAGGTGTGCTGCACGTGACATCCGCCGCATCTGCTCGGCGAGTTCGGTCAGCGTGATCAGCGCGATGTCGGGATCGCCCAGCACGGCCAATGAGGCGACCGAGCCGCCGAACATGCCGAGCTCGAAGCCGAGGTCTTCGGCAATGCGGATCGAGGTCGCGTCGTAGACGGAACCCGGGCGGATGCAGCCGGAGCCGGTGAGGATGGCGCGTAGTTTCTCTCGGCGCTGACGGAAAGCCATGGTGCCCTCTGTTCTATCCGCCGTCATTGCGAGCAAAGCGAAGCAATCCATCGTACCGCAAGGAAAGTATGGATTGCTTCGTCGCAGACGCTCCTCGCAACGAAGGGGTTGCGTCTATGCGAACTCCAGGATCAACGCATCGACCGCGAGCGTGGCGCCGGCGGCGGCGTGGACCTTCTTCACGGTGCCGTCGCGCTCGGCGCGCAGCACGTTCTGCATCTTCATGGCCTCGACCACGGCCAGCGTCTCGCCGGCCTTGACCTCCTGCCCTTCGCTCACCTCGATCGAGACCACGAGGCCGGGCATCGGGCACAACAGCTTCTTGCCGGTATCGGCGGCCGAGGTCACCGGCATCAGCCGCGCCGAGGCAGCCTCGGTCTCGGTGAAGACGTAGACCGGAACCTCAAAGCCCTGATGCGCGAGGCGGAAGCCGTTGTTGATGGCGCGCACCTGCAGCGCGACGAACTGGCCGTCGATGGTGCCCTGCCAGACCGGTTCGCCCGGCGCCCAGTTGGAGACGATGTTGTGCGGATTGCCCGGCAGCCCGTCGCTGCCGATGAAGCGCACCGCGATGGCGTCGGACTCGCGGGCGACATCGAGCGCGATCTCCTCGCGATCGAGCCACACCGCGCGGCGGCGCTCGCGCTGCACGATACGGCCGCCCATTTGGCCGGAAATCTGCCGCTTGCGCTCGCCGAGCACGTGGTCGATGGCAGCGCCGACGGCAGCGAGCCGCCGCGCGATCTCGCCTTCCGGCGCGCGTGCCGAAAAGCCCTTCGGGAATTCTTCCGCGATGAAGCCGGTCGACAGCCGGCCTTCGCGCCAGCGCGGATGATTCATCAGCGCCGACAGGAACGGAATGTTGTGGCGGATGCCGTCGACATAAAAGGCGTCGAGCGCGGTGGCCTGCGCCTCGATCGCGGCGGCCCGTGACGGGGCGTGGGTGACGAGCTTGGCGATCATCGGATCGTAATGGATCGATATCTCGCCGCCCTCCTGCACGCCGGTGTCGTTGCGGATGGTGACGCCGTCATGGCTCGCTTCCGACGGCGGACGGTACTTCACGAGGCGTCCGATCGAGGGCAGGAAGTTGCGGAACGGGTCTTCGGCATAGACGCGCGATTCCACCGCCCAGCCGGTCAGGGTCACGTCCTTCTGCGCGAGGCTGAGCTTCTCGCCCGCCGCGACGCGGATCATCTGCTCGACGAGGTCGATGCCGGTGATCAGTTCGGTGACGGGATGCTCGACCTGCAGGCGGGTGTTCATCTCCAGGAAGTAGAAGCTCTTGTCCTGGCCGGCGACGAACTCGACGGTACCGGCGGAATCATAATTCACGGCCTTGGCCAGCGCGACCGCCTGCTCGCCCATCTTGCGGCGGGTGGTCTCGTCGAGCAGCGGCGACGGCGCCTCCTCGATGACCTTCTGGTTGCGGCGCTGGATCGAGCATTCGCGCTCGCCGAGATAGATCACGTTGCCGTGCTTGTCCCCTAACACCTGGATTTCGATGTGGCGGGGATCGACGATGAATTTTTCGATGAAGACGCGGTCGTCGCCGAACGAGGATTTGGCCTCGGCCTTGGCGAGATTGAAGCCTTCGGCGACCTCGGCCTTCGAATGCGCAATGCGCATGCCCTTGCCGCCGCCGCCGGCGGACGCCTTGATCATGACGGGATAGCCGATCTCGTCGGCGATCTGCACGGCGTGGCGGTCGTCCTCGATCACACCGAGATGGCCGGGTACGGTCGACACCTTGGCCTTTGCGGCGGCTTTCTTGGACTCGATCTTGTCGCCCATCGCGGCGATCGCGCCGGGGTTCGGGCCGATGAAGACGATGCCTGCCGCCTCCAGCGCGCGCGGAAACGCCTCGCGCTCGGACAGGAAGCCGTAGCCGGGATGCACGGCCTGCGCCCCGGTCTTGCGGCAGGCCTCGACGATCCTGTCGATCAGAAGGTAGCTCTCGGCCGCGGCCGGCGGGCCGATCAGCACGGCCTCATCGGCCATCTCGACATGCAGCGCGTCGCGGTCGGCCTCGGAATAGACGGCAACCGTCTCGATCCCCATGCGGCGCGCAGTCTTGATGACCCGGCAGGCGATCTCGCCGCGATTGGCGATCAGGATTCGTTTGAACATGCTCTTCTTGCTGGCTTTTGACTTTGGGCAGGATCCTCCCCGCGCAGTGGGGCGCGGGCAACCCCTCCGTGGTACAGCAAAACGCCTCGGAGGCAACTGGTCTAATTTGATCCTACCCCCGCCCTTGGCGGTAGCCCGAGCAGGTCGTCAGCCCGTATAGGTCTGGAAGCGCCCCCGTGTGTAGGCGTGCGATACCGCCTTCATCAGCTCGCTGACCTCGTTCTCCAGATACTCATTGGCCACGATCAGCGCGCGGACGGTGGCGCGCAAATCCCCGCCGCAGGCCGCAATCGCCTGATCGACCGCGGCTTCCAGGCCGTCGTTGTCCTCGGTTTGGGGTTTGGCAGATGAGGACATGAGATCGTTCCGGGATTCCCTTGGAGGCCCTATGTTCTTATTTCGTTCTGGTTTCGTCAATCCGCTGTTTGACGGAGATCGCCCTCGTCAGCCGTCTTTTTCTTGCGACGGAACGGCCGGCCGAGGAACAGCAGCCAGTCGGTGATGGCTTCAAAGATGATATCGATGACGAGTTCGGCCATGCGCTTGCATCCTTCAATTGCAATGCCTGGCCTTTTCTACGCCCCGTTCATCCCGTCAGATGTGATCTGCCGCACGTTCGCAACGCGACATCGCTTGGTTTGTCGACACAGGCCTGTGATAGAAGAGCGTGCGCCTGCTCAAAACGATTTAAAGTGAGACAATGCGGTTTGGAATTTCCCTCGTTGCAACGCTGCTGCTGGCAATTCTCTCCACCGGCGAAGGCTACGCCGCCAATGCCGTCGTCCGCGACGGCAACACGCTCCAGCTCGGCAATGTCACTTACCGGCTCGACGGCATCGACGCACCGGCGTTCGACCAGCTGTGCATCGACGAGCATGCCGACCCCTGGACCTGCGGCGTCGAGGCGCGCGATCAGCTCGCCAAGCTGATCGGCGGCAAGCAGGTGCGCTGTGACGACATCGGCGTCGACCCGACCACCAAGAAGCGCCGTCTCGGTGTCTGCAAGATCGAGGGCGATCCGACCAGCCTCAGCCAGTTGCTGGTGCGTCAGGGCTTTGCGCTGAATGTCGAGGCCTCCGCAACCGGACGCTTCAAGCCGGACGAAGCCGCGGCAAAGGACAATCGTCTGGGGCTGTGGAAAGGCTGCTTCGTCGCGCCGCGCGAGTTCCGCGTCGGCAAGTCGGATGGCGCCCTGCTCGGCGGCGCCTGCCCCGCCGATCGCGACAAGCAGATCCGTGAAGCGCTCTTCCCGCAGGACATCGCGATGCCCGCCGGCTGCAACATCAAGGGCAAATATGCTGTGCGCGCCCGCGTCACCGGCAACCTCGGCATCTATCACCTGCAGGCGTGCCGCAGCTATCCGGGCCTCGGTAATCCGGACCGCTGGTTCTGCTCGGAGGACGACGCGCAGGCCGCCGGGTTCCGCAGGGCCTATAATTGTCGCCCGCCCAAGGCAAAGTAACCGAAGGCCAAGTAACCCAAGGCCAAGCAAGCGGCGACATGAGCCGGCAAATCGCGCTGGCAAAGCAGCCTCGTGATATGTGAGACTGCATCTCAGAGGTTGCCGGCGCGAATGAGTCCTCCCGATCCCTCCGATGCACTCCCCGAGGCTGAGGCCGCCGAACGGCTGCGGCAGCATCTGGAAGAGATCGCCCGCGAGCGCGACCGGGCCCATCGCGCGCTGCAAGAGCGCGAGGCGGAGCTGGCGCGGATCCAGCGCATCGCCAAGGTCGGCGGCCTCGAGATCGACTTCCGCGACGGCGTCAAAAACCGTCGCTCTCCCGAATATCTGCTGGTCCATGGGCTTCCATCGGAGGCCGCCAATGAAGCCTATGAGGACTGGATCGCACGCATCCACCCCGAGGATCGCCAGCGCACCATCAGGCATCTGTTCGAGGTGCTGAAGAGCGATCGCGAGGACTACACCGCGGTCTACCGGATCATCCGCCCCGATGACGGCGAGCACCGCTGGATCCGCGTCGTCGCCAAGATCGAGCGCGAAAAAAGCGGTCGCGCGCTGCGGCTGGTCGGCGCCGATCTCGACGTCACCGACCAGATGCTGGCGCAGGAGACGTTGCGCGAGAGCGAGGAGCGCTTTCGCCTGATCGCCGACAGCGCGCCGGTGCCGATCTGGGTGACCAAGCTCGACCGCACCCGCTCCTTCGCCAACCAGGCCTATCTGGATTTCCTCGGCCTGCCGTTCGAGCAGGCGATCGTGTTCGACTGGCGCAAGGCGCTGCATCCCGACGATCTGCCGCGGGTGCTGCAGGAGCAGATCACCGGCGAGCTCTCGCTAAAGCCGTTCGTGCTGGAGGCGCGCTACCGCGACGCCAGGGGCGACTGGCGCTGGCTGCGCTCGGAGTCGCAGCCGCGCTGGGACCCGAACGGCAAGCATATCGGCTTCATCGGCGTCGCCCACGACATCACCGCCGCCAAGGAAGCGGAGATCGAACTCAGGAAGCTCAACGAGACGCTCGAGCACCGGATTCAGGAGCGCACCGCACAGCTTGAATCGCGTGAAGCCCAGATGCGCGCCATTCTGGAGACCAGTCACCAGTATCAGGGGCTGCTCAACCAGCATGGCGACCTGCTCTATGCCAACAAGACCGCACTGGCAGGGATTCGCGCCGACGCAAGCGATGTGGCCGGCAAGCCGTTCTGGGACACGCCCTGGTTCGCCACCACCGAGGGCGTGGCACAAACCGTCAAGGACGCCTTCACCGCGGTGATGCGCGGCGAGGAATTCCGGACCGAGATCGCGGTGCGGCTGCCGATCGGCGACCGCCATTTCGATTTCGGGATGCGGCCGCTGCATGATCGCGACGGCGCCATCGTCGGCGCGGTGCCGGAGGCCGTCGACATCACCGAACGGCGCAAAGGCGAAGAGGCGCTGCGCCAGGCGCAGAAGATGGAAGCGGTCGGCCAGCTGACCGGCGGCGTCGCGCACGACTTCAACAATCTGCTCACCATCATCCGCTCGGCGACCGACTTCCTGCGCCGCCGCGACCTGCCGGACGAGCGTCGCCGCCGCTACATCGACGCGATCGCAGAGACCGTGGAGCGCGCCTCGAAGCTGACGGCGCAGTTGCTGGCCTTCGCGCGCCGGCAACCACTGAAGCCGGAAGTCTTCAATGTCGGTGCCCAGGTCGACAGCGTCGCGCAACTGATCCGCCCCCTGGTCGGCGGCCGCATCACCATCGAGGTCAGGATCTACGATGCGGACTGTTTTGCGATCGCGGACATCGGCCAGTTCGAGACCGCGCTGATCAACCTCGCCGTCAATGCGCGTGACGCAATGAACAGCGAGGGGCACCTCACGATAAGCGTCAGCAAGGTGCAGGCGATCCCTGCCCTGCGCGCCCAGCCGCCACGCAGCGGCGATTTCGTTGCGGTGTCGATCGAAGACACCGGCAGCGGTATCTCACCGCACCATATCGACGCGATCTTCGAGCCGTTCTTCACGACCAAGGAGGTCGGCAAGGGCACCGGCCTCGGCCTCAGCCAGGCCTTCGGCTTCGCCAAGCAGTCGGACGGCGACATCGATGTCGTGAGCACGCCCGGTGCGGGCGCCAGATTCACCATTTATCTGCCGCAGGCGACGCGGCCGAGCGATGAGAAGATCATTGCGGCTGCAGGCAGTGAACAGGCCAGCATCGGCCGCGGCTACCGCGTCCTCGTCGTCGAGGACAATGACGACGTCGGGCGCTTCTCCACCGAGCTGCTCGAGGATCTCGGCTATTCCGTCAAGCGCGCAGCCAATGCCAATGCGGCACTGGCGATCCTGTCGCAGGACGAATTCTCCGCCGACCTCGTGTTCTCCGACGTGATCATGCCCGGCATGAACGGCGTCGAGCTCGCCGGCATCATCCGCGACCGCTACCCCGGCCTGCCCGTGGTGCTGACCAGCGGCTACAGCAACGTGCTCGCCGAAAGCGCCCATAGCGGCTTCGAGCTGATCCAGAAACCCTACTCGGTCGAGGCGCTGTCGCGCACGCTGCGGAAGGCGATCACCGAGACCTCCACGCGCGCCTGACCAGCTTCCTTCCGATCTACTCGATCATCACATGCGCGACGCCCATCTGCAGGATGCCGAGCGCCCGCGCCGCCTTGGTCGAGATATCGATGATCCGCCCGCGCACGAAAGGACCGCGATCATTGACGCGGCACTGGATCGAGCGCCCGCCATAGGACACCCGGATCATGCTGCCGAATGGCCTGCTGCGATGCGCACAGGTCAGTTCTCCGCTCTTGCCGATGCCCCGGTAATAGGACGCAATCCCGCTCTCTGCGCTTGCCGCGGAGGAGGCAAACAGCAGCAGAACGGCTGAAGCCGCAATCGTTTTCATGGATCGCCTGCCGGTCAGCCCCGCAAGGGAACGCGGTTCCGGCGATTCGGTTCCCGGTTCAGGCGATGTTGACGGGAGATTTCAGGCTGCGTTCTCGACGGCGTCGGCGGCAAGCAGCGCGGCGAGGTCTCTTGCCGGCACCGGCTTGCTGAACAGGTAGCCCTGCATCTGGGTGCAGCCGAGCAGCTGCACGGTGTCGCGCTGCTGCTCGGTCTCGACGCCCTCGGCGGTCGTGATCATGTTGCGGTCGGCGGCGATCGAGACGACGGCGCGGATGATCGAGGCCGACGACGAGTTGCGCGCGACCTCCTTGACGAAGGAGCGGTCGATCTTGATCTTGTCGAACGGGAAGCGCTGCAGATATTGCAGCGAGGAATAGCCGGTGCCGAAATCGTCGAGCGCGATGTGGACGCCGAGCGCGCGCAGCTGGTTGAGCGCCACCAGCGCCGCATCGTCGTCGGCGATCAGCACCGCCTCGGTGATCTCGAGCTCGAGCCGGCGCGGATCGAGCCCGCTCGCGGCGAGCGCGGCCGCGACCTTCAGCGACAGCGTTTCCGACCTGAACTGCACCGGCGAGACGTTGACGGCCACGCGCACATGCGCAGGCCAGGTCGCAGCCTCGGTGCAGGCGGTGCGCAGCACCCACTGCCCGATCTCCTCGATCAGGCCGGTCTCCTCGGCGACGGGGATGAACTCGGCAGGCGAGATCATGCCGCGCACCGGATGCCGCCAGCGCAGCAGCGCCTCGCAGCCGGTCACCTCGTCGCTGCGCAAATCGACCAGCGGCTGGTAGTGCAGCTCGAATCCATCATCGACCAGCGCGACACGCATGTCGGCTTCCAGCTCGCGGCGCAGATTGGCCTGCTTCTCCATCGCCGGATCGAAGAAGCGATAGGTCCGCCGGCCGGCGGCCTTGGCGGCATACATCGCAAGATCCGCACTCTTGAGCAGGGCGAGCAGGTCGGAGCCGTGGCGCGGCGCCACCGCGATGCCGATGCTGGCGTCGCTCGACAGCCGGTGGCCGTGGCAATCGAACGGCGTGCGCAGCGCCTGGTAGAGCCGGCCAACGAGATCGCTGACATCGGCATCGGAGGCGATGTTGTGCTGGACGATGGCGAATTCATCGCCGCCGAGGCGGGCGATGAAATCGTCAGCGCCGACCGAGGCGCGCAGCTTCTCCGCGACACCTTTGAGGAATTCATCGCCGATCAGATGGCCGAGCGAGTCGTTGATGCGCTTGAACTCGTCGATGTCGATATAGAGGATCGCGAACTGGCTGCTCTCGGCTTGCAGCAGCATGCCTTCGGCGTGGCGCTGGAACAGCGTCCGGTTCGGCAAATTGGTCAGCGCGTCGAAATGCGCCAGATGCTCGATCCGCGCCTGCACGCGCCGGCCTTCGGTAACGTCCTCCAGCGTGGTTGCCCAGCCGCCGTCGGACGAACGCTTGTAGATCAGGCGGATGCTGCGGCCGTCGGGAACGGTGACCACCGTGTCCTGAACCTGATCGGTGTCGCGGTTGGTGAAGCGCGCACAATATTCATCAACGTCGCCGACGAAAGATCCGATCGCCTGCCGGTGCAGGATCACGTCACGCAAGTGGCAGCCGGGCTTCACCACGTCGGGCGAAACGCCGAACAGGTCGATATATTGCTGGTTGCAGATGACGAGCCGGGCCGAGGCGTCGAACAGCAGCAGCCCCTGGGTCATGGTGTTGATCGCGGTGTCGAGATGCCGGCTCTTCTCCGACAGCTTGTGCTGGGCGGCGTCGTGCTGGCGTTTGAGCTGGCGCACGATCAGGAAGATCGTGACGACAACGACGACGATCGCGAGCACGGCGGCGAAGAACTGCAGCCGGGTCTGCGACCGCCAGTCGTCGAGCGCGCTGGAGGCCTTGGTCGTCGCCAGGATCAGGATCGGATAATGCGACAGCGACTTGACGGCGCCGACATTCTCCTCGTCCTCCACGCTGCTGATGAAGCGGCCCGACGTATTTCCGCCGAGGCTCAGGACACGCTGAAACAGCGGCTGCCTGGCGATGTTGCGGCCGAGGACGCCGGGATCGGCGGGATAGCGCGCGATGATGGTGCCGTCCCAATGGATCATCGAGATCGTGGTCTCGCTGCTCAGCGCCAGCGAGGCGACGAAATCCTCGAAATGGCTGGCTTCGACCCCGCGGCTGGCAAAGCCGATGATCTCGCCGGAGCTGTTGACGATCTTGCGCGCGAAGATCGTGGTCCACTTGCCGGTCACCCGGCTGATGGCCGGCTCGACAATGACGTCAGGCGTCGGCTTTCCCGAGGTGAACTCCTTGAAGTAGCGACGGTCGGCAATGTTGATGTCGGTGACCGGCCACATCTCCGACGAGTTGATCAGCCAGCCCTTGGCATTGAAGATGTTGAGCGAGCCGACATGAGGCAATGCCGCAAGCCGCGTGCGCAGCATTTCGTGCGCGGTCAAGAGCGACATCGTCCGCTCGAACTGCTCGGCGGTCTCGATGTTCCCGGCCTGCATGTGGGCGACGACGTCCTCATGGACGTGCTGCAGATCGGAAAGTTGCTGATCGAAGTGGCGCGACAGCAGCAGCGCCGTGTTGTTCAGCTCGCGCTCGGTCACCTCCAGCGCACGCTCGCGAAACTGCAGTGCGAGGTAGCCGGTGCCCAGCATGATCGCGAGCACCAGCAATCCGGCGCTCAGGACCAGCCACTGGATCGCGCCCAGCCTGATCCTGCGTAGCGCACCGAAGTTCGGCAGCCACCGGTGGTCCGGGCTTGCGCTGTCGGTTGAGCGAATTGACATTTCCCTGCCCCTGCAGGCAGTTGTTCTACGGGAACACAACCCAAGGGGCGGTTAGGAAAGTCGGTTATTGAAGCGTTAAGTGCCTGCCGGAATCAGGCAGTTGCCATCTCGGCAGCCGCGGCGTCGTTCGGCTCTTTCAGGCTGCATTCGATCAGGGCGCCCTCGACCGTGAACTTCGCGAATGGCGACAGCGGCGAGTCGACCTGGAGCGCGGCGAAGAACTGCGAGTCGCCCGGGCTCTTCAGGAAAAAGCGGATGTGGCTTGCCGACAGCGAATCTCTGGACAACCACACCACGCCCGAGAACAGCGCGACCATGATCTGGGCGTAGTCGCTCGTGCTTGCGAGGCCAAGGTCATAAATCGGCGATACGTTGACGAAACGGACGCGCAGCGCCGGCGTCGGATATTTGCTCATCAGCAGCCGCCGGGCCTGGCAGACCGCATGCACCCGCTCGCCGTCGGCGAGGTAGTAGAGGCCCTGGCTGTCGCCGTCCTTCGTGGTCAGCGCATCAAAAATGGCGATGCCGCCAACGGTGGCAAAGTCCTCGCCGACGCCTTCAGCGTCCTTCTTCCACTGAGCCTTGATGTTGCGCCAGGTCCGCTCGGGATCCTCGAATGGCAAAAGCCGCATGGTTAACCGGCGGTTAAAGGAGTGATCGATCCCCGTGATGTTACGATGGAGGATTTAAATGTTCTCTTACGCGGGTACCGGCAACGGCCACGACGACCGTTGCCGGCACATTGCTCATCTGGCTGATGGTGCGGATGTCACGACAAGCGCGACGATCCGGCGGACCAGCGGCAACACCGTCAGCAGCGTCGGAAACGCGACGAGCCACGACAAGGCCCAGGCGCCCGGCCAGGTGGCGAGGAACGCTTGCGTCGGACCAAGGCTCCTCAAGGTCGAGATCATCGAGACGACAAAAGTCATCAGCACCGACAGGACAAGCGGCATCACGACCGGCGCATAGCGCGCCGGCAGTTTGCGAACTGCAATCATGGTTTCACTTTGCGAAGTTCGATCGGTCAATCACGTCATTTGAAATATCCGCAGTCGCCCGATCATACGGGTGATGCGTTGCTTGACGTGAGACGCTTACGGCGCTGAATAGCGGCGCGCTACCCATAGGGGCCGGCGCGTCCGCTCGCAAGCACGATCGGGCCACACGGTTTACAATCGTTCCAGACCGCAGAAGACCGATGGATGCACTGACACTGTTCGGACTGTTCGCCGTGACCCTGATGCTGGTCTGCTATGCCGCCGAGGAGCGCAGCCATTGGTTCATCCTGGCGTTCGCCGTCGCCTGCGGGCTCGGCTCGATCTATGGCTTCCTGCAGGGCGCGTGGCCGTTCGGACTGGTCGAAGCGATCTGGGCCGTCGTTGCCGCGCGGCGCTGGCTGCTGCGGCGTCACGCGATCGGGGCGTAACGTTATACTATTCAGCGGTGCGATGACGCGGCCTCGGCGCTTGAAGCGCAGCGAGGCCGGCGCTAAATGAGGGCAGATGGACACCTCGCCCGCCAAAATTGATTCTGTTTCGCGCACGACCCCGTCGCGCCGCTGGCGCAGCGTGTTCGCGGGCTTGATCTCGCTGGCGCTGGTGTTGTCGTTCTTCCACGGCTGGGCCTTCGACACCGATGATGGCGGCCCGGCGTTCTCGGTCGCCCAGTCGAGCGGTGATGCCAGCGGCAAGTCGCCGGCCCATCCGCCCTCGCCGCACGGCGATCACTGCCTGACCCATGTCGCATCGGTCGCCACGCAGGACGCCGTGCTTGGGATCGACTACGGTGCGCACGCCTATCGCATCGTCAGCGTGCGCGCGCCGGCCTCCGCCGACCTGCTCTCTCCTTTCAAACCACCTCGCGCCTGATCCGGTCGTTTGACTGATCATATCTCGCGGCCCGCAGAGCGCCGCCGCGAGATCGTTCCCGCACATCGATGTTGCAACGGCGCCGGCACGATTCGGCCGCGCCGTGGAGAGGCGCATATGAAACGTATCGTGCTGTTCTGCGCCGGCGTGGCTGCCGGCATTGGGCTCGTCACCGCGTCGGCCGGATGGCTGCGGTGGCCTGTCGTGTTCCCCACGGCCGCCCAAGACACCGCCGCAAGCGGCGATGCCAAAGCGCCGGACAAGCATCATGGTCCCGGCCATATCGAGCTTGCGGACGACCAGATCAGGGAGGCCGGCATCACGCTGTCGCCGGTGAGCGGTGGATTGCTGAAGCGCCACTTCCTGGCCCCGGGCTCGCTGATCCCCGATGCCGACCATATCGGCCGCGTGTCAGTCCGCGTGCTCGCCACCGTTGCCGAGTTGCGCAAGCGCCTCGGCGACAGCGTCGAGAAGGGCGAGGTCGTCGCCGTGATCGAGAGCCGCGAGGTCGCCGACGCCAAGAGCGAATACCTCGCCGCGCGCCTGACCAATGACCTGCAGCAGACACTCTACAACAGGCAGAAGATTTTGGTCGAAAGCCGCACCGTCTCGGAGAACGAGTTCCTGCGCACCCGCCTCACCGCCAACGACGCCCAGATCAAGCTCGATGGCGCGCGGCAAAAACTGTTCGCGCTTGGCCTCTCCGAAAGCGAGATCACCGACCTGCCGAACCAGCCGGCGGAAAGCCTGCGAAAGCAATCGCTGCGCGCACCGATCTCGGGCCGCATTTCCGAGCGGCGCGTCGATCTCGGCGGGTTGATCGGCCGCGAGGGCCAGGAGAGCGAGCTGTTCGTCATCGTCAATCTCGACGACATCTGGGTCGATCTCGCGGTGTCACCGGAAGACATCGCAGCGGTGCGCGAAGGCGTACCGGTGAAGATCCGCGCCATCGGCAGCGATGACGAGGCCAGCGCTGACGTGATCTTCGTCAGCCCCCTGCTCGACCGCGAGACCCGCAACGCCCGCGTCATCGCGACCTTGCCCAACAAGGATCACCGCTGGAAGCCCGGCACCTTCATCACCGCGGAAGTCCCGCTCGGCGGCGCACCGTCGAACGTGATGATCTCCAAGAAGGCCCTGCAGACCATCAAGGGCACGCCGACCGTCTTCGTCCGCAATACCGACGGTTTTGAGGCCCGGTCCGTCCGTACCGGCCGCGAGGATGACGACGACATCGAGATCGTAAATGGCCTGTCACCCGGGGAGACCATCGCCATCGACAACAGCTTTGTGCTGAAGGCCGAACTGGAGAAGGGTGAAGCGGAGCACGACCATGATTGAGCGGATCATCGACTTCTCGATCCGGCACCGCTGGGTCGTCGTCACGCTCGCTGCGATCCTGATGCTGCTCGGCGGCTTCGCGCTGACCCGGCTGCCGATCGACGCCGTGCCCGACATCACCAACAAGCAGGTGCAGATCAACACCACGGCGCCCGCGCTGTCGCCGGCCGAGATCGAGAAGCAGATCACCTTTCCGATCGAAACGGCGCTGGCCGGAGCGCCCGGGCTCGAGAGCACCCGCTCGCTGTCGCGCAACGGCTTTTCGCAGATCACGGCCGTGTTCAGCGAATCCACCGATATCTATTTCGCACGTCAGCAGATCGGCGAGCGCCTGACCGAGGTCCGCGCCCGCCTGCCGCAGGGCATCGAGCCGCGGATCGGCCCGACCTCCACGGGGCTCGGCGAAATCTACATGTGGACCGTGCACTATTCCGGCGAGAAGGCACCGACCGACGGCGCGCCCGGCCTGCAGAGCGATGGCCGCTTCCTGACCGCCGACGGCCAGGTGCTGCGCAGTGACGTCGAGAAGGACGCGTACCTGCGCACCGTGCAGGACTGGATCATCAAGCCGCAGATCAAGATGGTGGCTGGCGTCGCCGGCGTCGATTCGATCGGCGGCTACCTCAAGCAGTACCAGGTGCATCCCGACGCGGCGAAGCTGATCGCGCTCGGGCTGACCTTCGCCGACGTCGCCAAGGCGATCGAGGGCAACAATGTCAGCCGCGGCGCGCGCTACATCGAGCGCAACGGCGAAGGCTTTGTGGTGCGCTCCGGCGGCCGGCTGGAGAATATCGACGAGCTGGGCGCCGTCGTCGTCACCACCCGCGGCGGCGTTCCCGTCCGCATCCGCGATCTCGCCACGCTCTCGATCGGCGGCGAGACACGAACCGGTAGCGCCAGCGAGAACGGACGTGAGGTCGTGGTCGGAACCGCGTTGATGCTGATCGGCGCCAACAGCCGGTCGGTATCGGCGGCGGTCGACGCCAAGCTGCGCGCCATCGCGCCGTCGCTGCCGCCGGGCGTCGAGGTCAAGACCTTGCTCGATCGCACCCAGCTGGTCGACGCCACCATCGGTACCGTGACGCGCAATCTGAGCGAAGGCGCGCTGCTCGTCATCGCGGTGCTATTCCTGCTGCTCGGCAATTTCCGCGCGGCGCTAATCACCGCCCTCGTGATCCCGCTCGCAATGCTGATGACTGCGATCGGCATGTGGCAGGGCCGCATCAGCGCCAATCTGATGAGCCTCGGCGCGCTGGATTTCGGCCTGATCGTCGACGGCGCGGTCATCGTCACCGAGAACAGCCTGCGACATCTCGCTGAAAAGCAGCAGGCGCTCGGGCGCATCCTCACCCGCGACGAACGGCTCGCGACGGTCCGCGCGTCCGCCGTCGAGATGGTGCAGCCAAGCCTCTACGGCCAGGCCATCATCCTGCTCGTCTACGTGCCGCTCCTCACCTTCACCGGCGTCGAAGGCAAGATGTTCGAGCCCATGGCCCTCACGGTCATCCTGGCGCTCGCCGCGGCCTTCGTGCTGTCGCTGACACTGGTGCCGGCCTTGATCGCGCTCGCCATCACCGGCCGCGTGCAGGAGAAGGAAAACCGCCTGGTCGCGGGCCTGAAGCGCATCTATCGGCCGCTGCTGCGCCGCTCGATTGTGACGCCGATACCGGTGATCGCCATCGCCGTCGTGCTGTTCGCGGCCGCGCTGTTCGGCTTCGCCCGTCTTGGCCAGGAGTTCATCCCCTCGCTCGACGAGAAAAACATCGCGATGCATGCGCTGCGGATTCCGAGCACGGCGTTGTCGCAGTCGCAGACGATGCAGCTGTCGGTCGAGAAAACCGTGAGCCGCTTTCCGCAGGTGTCGTTCGTGTTCTCCAAGACCGGCACGGCAGAAGTCGCGAGCGATCCGATGCCGCCGAATGCCTCCGACACCTTCATCATCCTCAAGCCCCGCGAGCAATGGCCCGATCCATCGCTGACCAAGGACCAGCTGATCGAGGACATATCGAAAGCCGTCGGCCGGCTACCCGGCAATGTCTATGAGTTCACCCAGCCGATCCAGATGCGCTTCAACGAGCTGCTGGCCGGCGTCCGCGGCGATATCGCGGTGAAGATCTTCGGCGATGAGTTTGCGCCGATGCTGAAGGCCGCCAATGAGGTGGCGGCGAGCCTGCGCGCGGTTCACGGCGCAACCGACGTCAAGGTGGAACAGGCCGGCGGGCTTCCCGTGCTCGAGATCAAGGTCGACAAGGCCGCCATCGCGCGGCGCGGCCTCAGCGTCTCCGCGGTGCAGGACGTGATCGGCGCCGCGGTCGGCGGCCAGGAGGCCGGCGTGGTGTTCGAGGGCGATCGCAGCTTTGACATCGTGGTCCGGCTGCCCGAGAGCGTTCGCTCCGACCTCGAGGCGCTCAGTAATTTGCCGGTCGCGCTGCCGAAGGCGATGCCGACGGCGCCGGTGCAGAGCCTGCCGCTCAACCGTGTCGCGCAATTCTCGTTCACGGAGGGGCCGAACCAGATCAGCCGCGAGAACGGCAAACGCCGCATCGTGGTCACGGCCAATGTCCGCGGCCGTGATCTCGGCTCGGTTGTCGAGGAGGCGCAGGCCCGGGTCGCGCAAAACGTGAAACTGCCACCCGGCTACTGGATGACCTGGGGCGGCCAGTCCGAGAATCTCGCAGCAGCGCGGCAGCGGCTTGGTCTCGTCGTGCCGGCCTGCTTTGCGATGATCTTCCTGCTGCTGCTTGCGGCGATGGGCTCGGCGCGCGACGCGCTGCTGGTGTTCAGCGCGGTGCCGCTGGCGCTCACCGGCGGCGTTGCCGCGCTCTGGCTACGCGGCATGCCGTTCTCGATCTCGGCTGCGGTCGGCTTCATCGCGCTATCGGGGGTCGCCGTGCTGAACGGACTGGTGATGCTGAGCTTCATTCGTCAGCTGCGCGCGCAAGGCCTGCCGCTCGCGGCCGCGATCGAGCAAGGCGCCCTCACCCGCTTCCGCCCCGTTGTCATGACCGCGCTGGTGGCCTCGCTCGGCTTCGTGCCGATGGCGTTTGCGACCGGCACCGGCGCCGAGGTGCAGAAGCCGCTGGCCACCGTCGTGATCGGCGGCCTGATCAGCGCAACCCTGCTGACGCTCGCGGTTCTGCCTGCGCTCTATGCGCGATATGGTCATGCGCGAAGCGGTGCACGGAGCGGGAGTGTTGCCGTTCAGCCGGCCGAATGACGCCGAGCGGCGCTCCACAGGCAAAATCGCGGCTGTTATTCAGCCGTGCCCCCGTTGTAACATTTCTGTCATGTGGCAAAACTAAACGAAGGCGGCGGCGACCGCCGCGATCTGCTCTCGATGGGGAAACAACAACATGCGCCGTGCACTCTCACTGCTGTCCGCCAGCCTGATCGCGCTATCCGCAGGCGCCGCCTCGGCGCAGAACGCCAAGCCGCGCAACCTCATCCTGTTCGTCCCCGACGGCCTGCGCGGCGGCATCGTGACGCCGCAGACCGCGCCCGCGATGGCCGAGGTCCGCGACAAGGGCGTCAACTTCAAGAACTCGCACTCGCTGTTCCCGACCTTCACGATGGCGAACGGCTCCGCACTGTCGACCGGCCATTATCTCGGCGACACCGGCACCTTCTCCAACACGATCTACACCGGTTACAGCTCGGTGCCCGCTGGCGACACCGTCGTGCCCTTCATCGAGAACGACGCGGTGCTCGCCGACATCGATGACCATTTCAACGGCGACTATCTCAACGAGGAGACGCTGCTGAAGATGGCGCGCGGCCAGGGTTTCAGCACGGCCGCCATCGGCAAGCTCGGCCCGACCTTGCTGTTCGACCACACCGATCGCGGCAAGACCACGATCGTGATCGACGATTCCACCGGCGGCAAGACCGGCGTGCCGCTCTCCGACGAGATGAAGGACGCGCTGACCAAGGCGGGTCTGCCGGTAGCGACGCCGCCGCGCGGCGAGAATTCCAAGGCCGGCGACGCCAAGACCCCGGGCACGACCAGCGCGAATGTTGCGCAGCAGGCCTACATGGCCGACGTCGCCACCAAGGTCGTGCTGCCGATGTTCAAGGCGCGCAACAAGCCGTTCGTGCTGGTGTTCTGGTCGCGCGATCCCGACGGCAGCCAGCACAACACCGGCGACAGCCTCAACACCATCACGCCCGGCATCAACGGCCCGACCTCGATGGCCGGCATCAAGAATGCCGACAACAATCTCGCCCAGCTGCGCAAGGCGCTCGACGAGCTCGGCCTCGCCGCCGACACCAACATCATGATCTCCTCGGACCACGGCTTCTCGACGATCTCGAAGGAGAGCAAGACGAGCCCCTCGGCGAAAATTTCCTATGACGACACGCCGAAGGATTTCCTGCCGATGGGCTTCCTCGCGATCGATCTCGCGAAGGCGCTGAACCTGCCGCTCTACGATCCCAACGACAAAAACGCCAAGGTCGCCGACAACGCGCATCCGAAGGCCGGCAACGGCGTGCTCGGCCAGGATCCGACCAAGCCCGAAATCGTGATCGCGACCAATGGCGGCTCGGACCTGATCTATCTGCCCGGCAAGGACAACAAAAAGCTCGCCGACCGCGTCATCAAGGCGCTGATCGAGCAGGACTATGTCAGCGGCCTGTTCGTCGACGACAAGCTCGGCCGCTTCCCCGGTACGCTGCCGATGTCGGCGCTCAACCTGAAGGGCAAGGCGGTGACACCTCACCCGGCGATCGTGGTCAACTTCCGCTCCTGGTCGAGCGGCTGCGAGATCCCGACTAACTGCTCGGTGCAGGTCGCCGACACCATCCTGCGCCAGGGCCAGGGCATGCATGGCAGCTTCAGCCGCGGCGACACCTTCAACTTCACCGCCGCGATCGGCCCGGACTTCAAGGCCGGCCATGTCGACGCGCTTCCCGTCAGCAATGCCGACGTCGGCATGACCGCCGCCAAGCTGCTCGGCCTGCGCGCGCCCAACAATGGCGGCCTGATCGGGCGGGTGATGTCGGAGGCGCTGCCGAACGGTATCGTGCCGAAGATGGCCGACGGCACCATCACCTCGAAGCCTGCAGCCAACGGCCTGCGCACCGTGCTGAAATTCCAGCGCGTGCTCTCGACCCGCTACTTCGACGTCGCGGGATTCCCGGGGCGGACGCTGGGGCTCGAGGGCGAACAGAAAACGGCGAGGAAGTGATCCCCGCCGCTCGCTGAATTCAACTCGATCGGGATGATCGCTTAGATGATCCCGATGTCGAGCACGCTCGGCAGCTGGGCTGCGAGCGGCAGCGCGGTGGCGCCAACCAGGGTTGCGACCATCGCGGTCAGCGCGCGATTGCTGCGGCGCTTGCCCTGCATCTGGCCGGCGATCCACTCCAGAACCTTGGTGTCGATGTTGGTCGCCTTCTTCGGCGCCCAGCTCTCGATATCGGTGTCGGGCGCGAGTGCGACCGTGCGCGGCGGCACCGGCAGGCCGGACTCGGAGGCGGCATGATGGGCGATCGCCTTGGCGAGCAGATCGTCGAAGCGGCCGTCATCGGTCCGCTCGGCGGCTGCCTCGTTGATCTCGAACAGCGCCTCGGCCTCGGCCCGGCTGACGGGCTGATGCTCGACCGCGGACGCGGTCAGGATGCGCGCGCACCAGGCGGCGTCATCGGCATCGAGGGCGCGGGAGAAATGGATACGGCCCTTGGTGGTCGGGCCTTCGCCGGTGATGACGCCGTCGCGGACGATGGTTAGTGCGTGGGCGGCGGTCTTGCGGCAGGACGGTTGCAATGCGCCGCTGGTCAATTCAGCGGCCTTGGTACTTGGGGCAGACATAATGAGACTTCTCAATTCCCTATCTTTGATGACCAGCTTTTCCATGCGGGCGTAAACGAGTGGTTAAGGATTCGAAACCCGTTTCCCAACATTTCGAGATGGTTGCTGTTTGGTCGCTATGACCCCTGTCATGGTTCGGTCGTATAGCACCCGGGGCCGGCGTGATGGCGGCGATATCAGGCAATATCTGGGCAAATCCAAGCTTTTCGTCTCGCGTTGTTATTTCGCCGCAGGGGCATGGATCGAAGGAAAATGCTAGAAGTTCCCACTCAGGGAGAAGGATTTCACCTTTTGCGGAACCGGGTTCACTTACGCCCCGCCGCGCCTTATACTCTTCGTATCACCTCGAACATAAATTCATCAGCAACTTCAACGACATGAGGTAGAACCATGGCACTCCCCATCGGCACCACCGCCCCCGATTTCGAAGCCCAGACCACCGAGGGCAAAATCAAATTCCACGACTGGATCGGCAACAGCTGGGCGATGCTGTTCTCGCACCCCAAGGACTTCACCCCGGTCTGCACCACCGAACTCGGCGCGCTGGCCCGCCTGAAGCCGGAATTCGACAAGCGCGGCGTCAAGCTGATGGGCCTCTCGGTGGACCCGGTCGACCGCCACGCCAAATGGGCCGAGGACATCAAGGAGACCCAGGGTGCCGCGCCGAACTACCCGATGATCGGCGACACCGACTACAACGTCTCCAAGCTCTACGACATGCTGCCGGCCTCGACCTCCGGCGATCCCCTGACCCGTACGCCTGCCGACAACCAGACGGTCCGCAACGTGTTCGTCATCGGGCCTGACAAGAAAATCAAGCTCGTCATGGTCTATCCGATGACCACCGGCCGTAACTTCCAGGAGATCCTGCGCTCGATCGACTCGCTGCAGATGACGGCCAAGCATCGCGTCGCGACGCCGGCCGACTGGAAGCACGGCGAGGACGTCATCATCGCGGGCTCGGTCAGCGACGACGAGGCCAAGACGATTTACCCGCAGGGGTGGAAGGCGCCGAAGCCCTACATCCGCATCGTACCGCAGCCGAAGTAAGTTCAAGTCCGCGGCACCAGCCAGTCGGCAATCAACAGCGCGGCGGTCGATGAGACCGCCGTGACCGCCGCGCCCCAGCCGACGTCGACAATCGCGACCGGCCAGGTCCAGTGCCTCAAGAGCGACAGCGACGTCAGGTCGAAGGTCGCGTAGCAAAACAGCCCGAACAGCGCGCCATAGAGCAGCGTCGACGGCCAGCTTGCGCCCTGCCCGCCGCTGACGAAGATCACCGTTCCCGCGACATAGAGCAGATAGAACAGGATCGCCGGCGCGAGCTTGATCTCGCCCAGCATGTTGCCGACTTGCGATGTGAAGAAGTCCTTGGCGACGATGCCGAGGAACAGGAAGTCCAGCGGCACCAGCACCAGCAGCGTCGCCAGATAGAGCACGGCGTATCGATTCACGGATATCTCCGTCCCCGCAGGCTGCGGACGTCATAGTTACGTCCGACTGGCCGGCGGGTTTCACGGTCCGCAGTGCTCAGGCCGCCCGCACCCCGTCGAGGAATTTCTGCACCTCGCCCTTCAGGTGCAGGCTTTCCTTGGACAGCGCCTGGGCCGAGGCGAACATCCGGCTCGAGGTCTCGCCGGTCTCGTTGGCGCCCTGGGCTGCATTGCGGACATTGGCGGCGACGTCGGCGGTGCCGCTGGCAGCAGCCCGCACGCTCTGGGCGATGTTGGCGGTCGCGCCGCGCTGCTGCTCGACGGCGGCCGAGATCGAGGTCGCGATGTCGCTGATGCGCTCGATGGTCTGGCCGATCGCCTTGATGGCGCCGACCGACTCTTCGGTTGCGGTCTGCATCTGCGCGATCTGGCTGGAAATCTCCTCGGTCGCCTTCGCGGTCTGGCCGGCGAGGCTCTTGACCTCCTGCGCCACCACCGCAAAGCCGCGGCCCGCGTCGCCAGCGCGCGCCGCCTCGATCGTGGCGTTCAGCGCCAGCAAATTCGTCTGCTCGGCGATCGAGGTGATCAGCTTGACAACGTCCCCGATCCGGGCGCCCGCCTCCGACAATTCGGTGATGCGTGCGTCGGTCGCGTTGGCCTGCTTGACGGCGTCGGCCGCGATGCCGTTCGACTCCTGCACCCGGCGGGTGATCTCGGCGATCGAGTTCGAGAGCTCGTCGGAGGCGGCCGCCGCCGTGCGCACGTGGTCGGAGGCGATCTCCGAGGCATTGGCGGATTCCTGCGACAGGCCGGCGGTGGTCCGCGCCGCGTCGGTGAGCTGGCTTGCCACGCGCTCGAACTCGCTGGACGAAGTGAGCACCTTGTCGAGGATGCCGCCGACGCCCGACTGGAACGCGTCGACGAAGCGACGCAGCTCGACCTTGCGCTGCTCGGTGGCCGCGACCGCAGCTGCCGTCTGCTCGTCGCGCATCTTGCGGCGCTCCAGCGAGTTGTTCTTGAACACCGCGACGGTGCGCGCGATCTCGCCGATCTCGTCGGCGCGGTGGTCGCAATCGATCACGACGTCGTTGTTGCCTTCGGCGATCGCGGTCAGCGATTTCGTCACCGAGCTCAGCGGCTTCGTCACCCGACGCACCAGCAGCATGGTCAGCATCAGCACCAGCAGCACGGCAACGCCGGCCGCGATCAGCATGTTGCGCAGCGCTTCCGCCAGCATCGCGTCGAGCTGCTCCATCGGAATGCCGACATAGAGCACGCCGATCACCTTTCCGGCCGGCCCGACGACGGGATAATAGGCCGTCATGAACGACTTGCCGAACAGATTGGCCGGCCCCTTATAGGCCTCGCCCCGCCGCAGCGGTGCTTGCCCGGGATGATCGGCCGCGAGCTGGGTACCGACGGCGCGCTCGCCGTCCTGCTTCTTCACATTGGTGGAGCGGCGGACGAACTGGCCGGAGGCATCGTCATAGACGAACAGGGTCGCATTGCCGCCGACATAGGACACCGCGCGGTCGACGATCGCATGGTCCTTGAATTCGGGCATCTTCGGGGCTTCGGCGCGGACGACGGCACCGTCCTTCAGCGTGATCCTGGCCTCGCCAAAACTCTCGCCGAACGCCAGCGCCAGGGTGCGCAGATTGACCTCGACGTCACGGCGCGCGCGATCGGCGAATTCCTCGGACAGCGACCAATAGGCGGCGCCGATCACCAGTGCGGTATTGACCGCGATCAGGAAGACCGCGCTGACCACAGCTTTCGTGCCGAGCTTGAGCTTCAGCGAAGGCAGGTACTTCCCAATCGACGACGCGGCCATAAGATCAATCCCCTGAAAGCCCAACATTTGATGGGTTTTGTTTACGATCGGCTTAATGGTAGTGGGGTCCGGGAACCCGGAAGTTACCGAGACGTTAACGAGGGGTTTTGGATGGAGCGTGGTGTGCAGCCGATCATCGTCTGGTTTCGCGACGATCTGCGGCTGTCGGATCATCCCGCGCTCCATGAAGCCGCCGCGCGCGGCGCGCCGGTGATCTGCCTTTACGTTCTGGATGAAGAGAGCCGCGCGCTGAAGGCGCCGGCCGCGCGGTCCCTCGGCGGCGCGGCGCGCTGGTGGCTGGCGCAGTCGCTGCGCGCGCTGGCCAGGAGTCTCGAGGCCCGTGGCGTGCCGCTGGTGTTGCGGGAAGGCGCGGCAGCCGACGTCATCGCGGCGATGGCGCGCGAAACTGACGCCCGCGCCGTGTTCTGGAACACAATCGCGCATACGCCGCATCAAGCCGTTGAGGCGGAGATTCAAGCGGCGCTTGCAAATGACGGCATCGACTCGCAAATTTTCGCGGGCGACCTGCTCGTCGAGCCCAAGGCGATCCGCAACAAGGAGAACCGCGGACTGCGCGTCTTCACGCCGTTCTGGCGCCGGGTGCAGGGATTTGGCGATCCGCCAAAACCACTGCCGGCGCCGCGGAAGCTCACGGCTCGCCCCGAGGTCGCAAGCGATGCGCTCGATGACTGGAAACTCGAACCGACGCGGCCGGACTGGGCCGGCGGGCTGCGCGAGAGCTGGACGCCGGGCGAAGCTTCTGCGCAGGCGCGGCTGAAAGCGTTCCTTGGCAAGGGCGTGCATGGCTACACCGACGACCGCGACCGGCCCGACCGCGACGGCACCTCGCGCCTGTCGCCGCATCTGCGCTTCGGTGAGATCAGCCCGCGGCAGATCTGGCATGCCGCGCGATTTGCCGCGGCCGAGCACCCTCGCCTCACCGCCGACATCGACAAGTTCCTGAGCGAGCTCGGTTGGCGCGAGTTCTGCCGACATCTGCTGTTCGACGTGCCTGACATGGCCGGCCGAAACCTGCAGGAGAGTTTTGACGGGTTTCCGTGGAAGCGCGACACGAAGGCGTTGAAGGCCTGGCAGCGCGGGCTGACCGGCTATCCCATTGTCGACGCCGGCATGCGCCAGCTCTGGCACACCGGCGTGATGCATAACCGCGTGCGCATGGTGGTCGCCTCCTTCCTGGTGAAGCATCTGCTGATCGACTGGCGGCAAGGCGAGCAATGGTTCTGGGATACGCTTGTCGATGCCGATGCCGGCAGCAATCCGGCGAACTGGCAGTGGGTGGCAGGCTCGGGCGCGGATGCTGCACCCTATTTCCGCGTCTTCAACCCGATCTTGCAGGGCGAGAAGTTCGACCCCGACGGCGTCTACATCCGCCGCTGGGTGCCGGAATTGGCTGATCTGCCCAACGATCTCATCCACCAGCCCTGGACTGCGACGCCGATCGAACTGGCCGGCGCGAATATCACGCTCGGCAAGACCTATCCGGAGCCGATCATCGACCACAAGGTTGGCCGCGAGCGTGCGCTCGCCGCCTACGCCAAAATCCGCGGCAAGGATTGAGCTCAGGTCCTGCGATTGACCAGGAACACCGCCGCCGCACAGGCCCCCATGCCCGCGATTGCGACGGGATCTAGCCGCTCGCCGAACAGAACGTACGCCATCAGGGCGGTCACCGCGGGCACCAGATAGAACAGGCTCGCCACTGACGTTGCGGCATGATGGCGGATCAGCCAGTACAACAGCCCGATCGAGCCGATCGACAGCGCGAACACCAGCCAGGTCAGCGCCAGCACGAACTCGGTGGTCCAGTGCACGACATTGGTCTCGAACAGCCAGGCGCCGATCCCGAAGAAGATCGTCACCGCGATGTACTGCACGACGTTGCCGGCGCGCCAGTCGATCGCGTTGCAGTAGCGGCGCTGATAGAGCGTGCCGAGCGTGATGCTGATCAGCGAGATCACCGAGGCGAACCAGCCCCAGCCCGCCTGCCCCGTCATCGGCCGGTCGTGCAGGATCAGCGCGACGCCGGCCAAGCCCAGCACCAGCCCGCCCCATTGCAGCGGCGTGACGCGCTCGCCGAGCCAGCGGTTGGCGATGGTCGAGGTCAGGATCGGCTGCAGGCCGGGGATCAGCGCCGACAGCCCGGCCGGAATCGAATGCGCGATCGCAATCGCGGTGCCGCCGAGATAGATGCCGTGCACGAGGATGCCGGCCACCGCACTGTGGAACACGCCGCTCGCATCCGGCCAGCGCGGCCGCGCAATCGCCGCGATCACCGTCATCACGACGACCACGATCGCCATCCGGATCGACAGATAGGTCAGCGGCTCGGCGTTGTTGATGACGTATTTGGTCCCGATGAATCCCGTGCTCCACAGCACGACAAATATCGCCGGCGCCAGGCGTGCGGCCGTTTCCTCGAAGCTCTTGTTCATTGCGGGAATGCATTGCCTGAAGATGCGGCGGCGGGCAATGGTGAAGTTGATGAGCGTTGCGAATGGTGCCCGACGAAATAGTGCAGTGCCGTAGGGTGGGCAAAGGAGCGCAGCGACGTGCCCACCATTTCCGGCGTGCTCGTGATGGTGGGCACGCTTCCGCCTTCGCTCGCTGAGCTACGGCGTGACGGGGTCGCTTTGCCCACCCTACGGCACTCGACACAGCTTCGCATTCTCGCGGCATGATTTGCCCGAGTTGTCCATCTCGTTCCGCCCTCTCTCGATAGCGAGGGCGCAGGGAAGACCGGGTGCACGCCGCACCCGCGGTCTCGCGCGCCATGTGCACAGAAGAAGTGCGCGCACGAGCATACAGGTTTGGCGGAGGCATCCGGCCTTCCCTGCGCGATGGCTTTACGGCTTATACGTGCTCGCCCTGGTGAGACTCT
>NZ_JAFCJX010000060.1 GCF_018130695.1 Bradyrhizobium jicamae
ATGCCTTGACTTCAAGACCCCGGCAGAGGTCTTTGCTGCTCAAGTGTTGCACTTCGAATGTGAATCCACCTCCTGGCTTTCGCCAGGACGACGGGTGTGGAGCGGGCACGGCAAAAATCGCCGCAGCTAACGAATCCGTGATCCGCCAAAACATCCATTCGCTCCGCGGTGCGCGTCCGGCAAGGATTTTCCTCACTTCCCGCATTCAGGAACGACAACGTTGCTATTTCACGCATCCCCTTGCGGAACTGCCCGCGGCCCCAAAATCCAACAGAACGAACAACCGAGTCCGGGAGATCACCATGGGCCTTCAACAAACTCGCATCGAGTCGCTGCCGTTCGTTACTGCTGAGCTGAACTACCTCGCGCCGACGCCGGGCAAGCCGCGCACCTACGCGTTCGATCCGCCACCAGGCGAACCCAAGTCGACCTCGCTTCCTGAACCTCACAACGTGCCGATCTTCGACGGCCGCCTGATTGCGGACAGTTTCTCGCTCGACCGCGAAGGCTTTGCGCTGGTCAGGCATCCGACCATCGTTCGCAATTTCTACGACGACAACGAAGTGCGGAAAGTGTACTACCCCGCGGTGGAAGCCTTCCTGAAGGCGACGCTGAAGGCCGATCGTGTCGTGATCTTCGATCACACCGTGCGCAAGCGCGTCGATGGCGCCGCCGACATCCGTGGCGCCGGGCCACGCCAGCCTGCGACGCGCGTGCATGTCGACCAGACCGACGTTTCCGGCCGCAACCGCGTCTATGAACATCTGCCCGAGGAGGCCGATGAACTGGTCAAGGGACGCGTGCAGGTGATCAATCTGTGGCGCCCGATCCGCGGTCCTCTGCGCGATTCCCCGCTGGCGATGGCCGATGGCACCACGGTTTCGCCGGACGATCTTGTTGCCTCCGACCTGATCTATCCGAACCGCCGTGGCGAGACCTACTCGGTGAAATACAATCCGAACCATCGCTGGTTCTACATCCCCGAGATGACGCCGGATGAGGCGATCCTGCTCAAGTGCTACGATTCGGCGACCGACGGCCGCACGCGTTTTGGGCCGCATACGGCCTTCGTCGACCCCACCACGCCCACTGATGCCGCGCTGCGTGAAAGCATCGAGCTGCGCACGCTGGTGTTCCATAAGAGCTGACGCGCGGGCACACTGCGCTCCCTCTCCCCGTTCTTCACGGGGAGAGGGTTGGGGTGAGGGGCTCTCTCCGCGCAACGATCGTCGATGGCGTTCGTCATTCGACGACTCGGACAGGATGTCGCTGCGGCGCTCTCGTGCCTTGCCCCTCACCCGAAATTCGCTGCGCGAATTTCGACCTCTCCCCGCTGAAGGGCGGGGAGAGGTGAGCTGCCCTGCTCGTGCCGAGGTTGGCACGGGCGTCCCGATGGTGTAACGCCGCCCCAAATCATCGGGGATGAAACTCTTATGGGCGGCGTGGCCAGGGATGAGGCGGGAGAGGGCACGAGCGCGCTGATCTTTGCACTGGTGGCGCTGGCGTGCGGCCACATGCTCTCGACCCTGCTGCGCACCATCCCGGCGGTCAGCCTCGATTTGATGGCGGCCGACTTCCGCATCGAGCCGCAGGCGCTGGCGAGCCTGACGTCGGTCTATCACTTCGCTTTTGCCGCCGCGCAGATCCCGGTCGGCGCCGCGATGGATCGCTTTGGCGTGCGTCCGGTGTCGCTCAGCCTGCTCGCCGGCACCGTGGTTGGCGCGACCGCCTCGGGCTTTGCGACCGGACCGGCGAGCTTTGCCTTCGGGCAACTCCTGCTCGGCATCGCCACCTCGGGCATGCTGATGTGCCCGATGACGCTCGCCGCAAAGCAATTGTCGGCGGCGAGATTCGGCCTGTGGTCGGGCGCGATCCTCTCGATCGGCAATATCGGCATGCTGCTGTCGTCGAGCCCGCTCGCCTTCGTGATTGATCACCATGGCTGGCGCGCCGGGTTCTGGATCTCGGCCGCCGCCGGTATCTTGGTGGCAACAGCGGTGTTCGTGCTGGTGCCGAACCAGCCGGCCGAGCACAAGGATGATTCCTCGCCGCTGTCGCAGATGATCGCGGTGCTGCGGCTCGGCCTGTCGCGGCCGTTGCGCGGCCTGATTGCGCTGGCGATGGTGTCGCTTGCGACCTCGCTGGTGCTGCGGGGCCTGTGGGGCGGGCCGTGGCTGATGGAGGTCAAGGGCCTGTCGCGGGTCGAGGCCGGCAACCAGCTCGGCGCCTTCACGCTCGCGATGATCGTGGGTCCCCTCTGCATCGGCATGATCGATCGCAAGGTTGGCCGCCGCCGCGCCGTGGTCGCCGGCTGCCACATGGCAGCGGCGTTCCTCCTCGCGTTGATGGCGCTCGGCGCGCCGCATTACCCGGTTGCAACGCTGCTCGGCGTCAGCGTCATGCCGCCGCAGTTTGATCTGGTGCTGTTCGTGCTCATCGGATTGGCAACCTCGGCGCAGCCGCTGCTGTTCGGCATGTCCCGGCAACTGGTCGATGCGCAGACCGCGGGCAAGGCGCTGGCTGCGGTCAATCTCGCCTTCTTTCTCGGCACGGCCCTGATGCAATCGACCACCGGCGCGGTGGCGGCGCTGGCGGGTTTGCCTGCTGTGCTGCTGTTCATGGCTGCGGCAACGCTGATCGGCACGCTGTTGTTTTTGCTCTATACGTCGCCGAAGCCGACGCTAGAATAAACCCGATATGCCCACCGCCATCGATCCCATCACCCGTTCCGTCGTCCAGCACCGCCTGTCTTCGATCGTGAAGGAAATGGGCGAAGCCATGCTTCGCACCTCCTATTCACAGATCCTCAATTCCAGCCGCGATTTCTCGCTCGCGATCTGCGACACGCGTGCGCGGCTGATCGCGCAGGCCGACCACATTCCCGTCCATGTCGGCGCGCTGCCCTGGGCGACGCTCGCCGTCGAGGAACGCTTTCACGACGTCGCGCCCGGCGACGTGATCCTGCTCAACGATCCCTATTACGGCGGCAGCCATCTGCCCGATGTCACCGCCTTCGTGCCCGTGTTCGCCGACGGCAAGCGGCTGCTCTGGACCATCGTGCGCGCACATCAGAGCGACATCGGCGGCGCCACCCATGGCGCCTACAATCCCGCCGCCACCGAGATCTTTCAGGAAGGCATCCGCATTCCGCCCATCAAACTCTATGAAGCCGGCAAGCTGCGCGAGGATCTGCTCGACCTGCTGGCGCTGAACGTGCGCAACCCGCGTGATTTCCGCGGCGACCTCGCGGCGATGCTGGGCGCCGCACATCTCGGCGAGCGGAGGGTGGCAAAACTGTTCAGCGAATTCGGCGCTGCCACGGTCGAGGCCGCGATCGAAGCCATTCTCGACGCCACCGAGCAGCAGACCCGCGCCGTGGTGTCGACCTGGAAGGACGGCGTGTTCCACGGCGAGGCGCTGCTTGATGACGACGGCCACGGCCGCACCGACATCAAGATCGCAGCCAAGGTGACCAAGAGCGGCAGCGACATTGAGGTCGATCTCACCGGATCCGATCCGCAGTCGACCAGTTTTGTGAACTCCTCGCATGCCAACATGCAGGCCGCCGTCGCGATGGCCTTTGCCTATCTGATCGACGCCGACATTCCCAAGAACACCGGCGCGCTGCGGCCGCTGAAAGTGGTGGCGAAGCAGGGCACCATCGTCTGGGCCGATCCCGGCCGCCCGGTGACGTTGTGCACGAGCCATCCCTCCAACGAGATTGTCGAGGCCATCATCAAGGCGATGTCGGCGTCCTGTCCGGATCGCGTGATGGGCGGCTGGGGCCGCAGATTCCGGATCGCGATCCAGGGCGAGGATCCGCGCAACGGCCGCGGCTTCATCTGGCACATGTTCCAGGCGCGTCCGGGCGGCGGTGCGTCGCCGGGCGGCGACGGCTACTCGTCGATCGGCGAGTGGCACTCGGTGGGTGGTCTGAAGTTCGGCAGCATCGAGGTCGCCGAGGTGCGCTTCCCCCTGCATTTCCGCCAGCATGAATTCCGTCCCGATTCCGGCGGCGACGGCCAGCATCGCGGCGGCCTCGGCGTCGCGCTCGACATGGTGCTGGAAATTGAAAAGCCCGCGAAGGGCAACACCGCCGGCGACGGCGCGCGGCACGGTCCGTGCGGCATGCTCGGCGGCGAGGACGGCAAGCCGCATCTTTATCGCCTGCTCTCGGAAGGACGCGAGCCGCGCGTGTTGAAAACCAAGGAAACCGGCATCGATCTTCACCCCGGCGATTGCCTCGAATTCCGCTCCTCCGGTGGCGGCGGCTGGGGACCGCCGGAGAAGCGTTCGGCAGATGCGCGGGCGCGCGATGCAGCCCAGGGCCTGGTTTCGAAAACGGTGTAAGCCAAACATGTTCACGATCGGAGTCGACGTCGGCGGCACCTACACCGACCTCGTTGCCACGGATAAAACCGGGCGCACTGTGTTTGCGAAATCGCCGTCGACACCATCGGATCAGTCGATCGGCGTCATGGCAGGACTCGACGAACTGGCGAAGCGCCTCGGCGTGACCCGTGCGGCAATGCTGGCCGAGACCGATCGCCTCGTGCACGGCACCACCGTCGCCACCAACGCACTCTTGGAGCGCAAGGGCGCAAGAGTCGCGCTGCTGACTACACAGGGCCATCGCGACGTCGTCGAGATGCGCGAAGGCCTGAAGCCGGATCGCTACGACCTGCGCACGCCGCCGCCGGAGCCGCTGGTGCCGCGCGACCGACGCCTCGCCGTGCACGAGCGCATGAAGGCCGATGGCAGCGCGCTGGTCCCGCTCGATGCGGCGTCGCTTGGCGATGCGATCTCCGTGGTGAAATCGTCAGGCGCGACCTCCGTCGCGATCTGCTTCCTGCACGCCTATCTCAATCCTGCCCACGAACTCGCGGCCGTCGAGCATCTCGCCAGGGAATTGCCCGACGTCAGCGTCTCGCGCTCCAGCGACGTGCTGCCGCAGATCAAGGAATATGAGCGCGTCTCGACCACGATCGTGAACGCCTATGTCGCGCCGATCGTGCGGCGCTATCTCACCAATCTCGAGCAGCGCCTGCATGAGGCCGGCTTTGCGGGATCGCTATTCGTCGTGCTCTCCCATGGCGGCATGGCGCCGGTGGAGGAGGCCTCGCGGCTCGCTGCGGGCACGGTGCTGTCAGGTCCGGCCGGCGGCATTTCCGGCAGCCGGCGCTGCGCGGACCTGCTTGGCATTCCCGACCTGGTGCCGTTCGACATGGGCGGCACCTCGACCGATATCTCGTTGATTGCTGACGGGCAGGCCTCGCTCTCCGCGGACGGAATGCTCGCGGGACAGCGCATCGCGCTGCGCAGCCTCGATATCGCGAGCATCGCGGCCGGCGGCGGCTCGATTGCTGGTGTCGACGGCAGCCGCACCTTGCGGGTCGGGCCGGAGAGCGCCGGCTCGGTGCCGGGGCCGGCGTGCTACGGCAATGGCGGCACGGCCGCCACCGTCACCGACGCCAATGTCGTGCTCGGCTATCTCGATGCGAGCGCCTTCATGGGCGGCGCACGGCCGCTTGACCGCGCCGCATCGGAAGCCGCCGTCGATCGCATCGCCGCTGCGCTGGAACTGTCGCGGCTGGAGGCGGCGGCCGGCATCTACAAGATGATCAATCTGAAGATGGCCGACGGCATTCGCCTGATGACCCTGCGCCGTGGCGTCGATCCCCGCAAATTCGCGCTGCTCAGCTTCGGCGGCGCGGCCGGCATGCACGCGGCCGAAGTCGCGCGCGAGCTCGAGATCAAGCGCATCATCGTGCCGACGGTCGCCTCCGTGCTGTCGGCCTGGGGCATGCTGACCAGCGATCTCCGCTACGAGGTCAGCCGCACGCGTTACGGTGCGAGCAAGATTTCCGCAGGCGAAGTCCGCGAGCTCTTCGCCGCATTGGAAGAGCAGGCCGCCGGCCGGCTGCGTTCCTGGTTCAAGGGCGATATCGCGATCGAGCGTTCCGCCGAGATGCGCTATGGCGAGCAGGTGTTCGAGATCGACGTGCCCCTGAGTGATCTCGATCTCGGCGCCGCGGATCTGGTGGCGCAGATCGAGGAGCGCTTCCACCGCCGCCACGAGGAGCTGTACACCTACGCCTCACCCGGCCAGGAGGTCGTGTTCGTCAACGCCCGCGTCGCCGCTGTCGGCAAGGTCGCGCCGACTGGGGCCGATGTCGCGGCCGTGTCGTCGACGGCGACCTGCACGCCGCGCGGCAGGCGGCAGGCCTGGTTCGGCGCCTGGCGCGAGGTGCCGGTCTATGCGCTCGATGATCTCAAGCCGGGGCAATCGCTGAGCGGTCCCGCGATCATCGAGGCCGAGACCACGACGGTGCTGGTCGATACCGGCGATCGCGTCTCGGTCAATGCGCTCGGTTGGCTGGATATAACATTGCGCTGATTACCGAGCGGGAACTGCGCCCCCTCGCCCCGTTCTTACGGGGAGAGGGTTGGGGTGAGGGGCTTTCACCGCGCAAATGGTGACAATTGAGTTCGCGGAGGCTCCCCCTCACCCGAAATTCGCTAGCGCGAATTTCGACCTCTCCCCGCAAGCGGGGCGAGGTGAAGCGCCCCCCGGTTTTGCCATCAACATTTCATTTTTCCGGCGCTCGCTTGGGCGGTAAAGTCGGATCGCTCGGGAGGGCGCTGGCAGCGGTGCCGGCGTTTGTGGCGATGTTGATGCAAACACAAAAACAAATCGCGCGTTCGATGTCCCTGATCGTCGCTTCGTTGTTCGTGTCGGCTCTTGGCGGACAGCCCGCGCTGTCCGCCGGCGTGACCGATACCGAAATCCGCATCGGCAACATCATGCCCTATACGGGACCGCTGGCCGCGTTCGCGTCGATCGGACGGGCCGAGGGCGCCTATTTCGACATGATCAACGAGCGCGGCGGTATCAACGGGCGCAAGATCAAATTCATCTCCCGTGACGACAGCTCAAACCCGCAAACGGCGGTCGAGCACACCCGCGCGCTGGTTGAGCAGGAGCGCGTGCATGTGATGTTCGGATCGTTCGGCTCGCCGAGCAATCTGGCGACGCGGACCTATCTCAACGAGCGGCAGATCCCGCAGCTCTTCGTCGCGTCCGGCGACGAGGAGTGGGCGCACCCAAGACAGTTTCCGTGGACGATGGGCTGGCAGCCGACGTTCCGCGCGGAAGGGCGCATCTACGCCAATTACATCCAGGCCTCCTATGCGGACCGCAAGATCGCCGTGCTCTGGCAGAACGACCAGTTCGGCCGCGATCTGTTCCGGGGATTGCAGGAGGGACTTGGCGTCACCGCCAACAAGATCGTTGCCGACATCGCGATTGAGGCGGACATGTCGATCGACAGCCAGGTCGACATCCTCAAGAATTCCGGCGCCGAGGTGCTGGTGCTGAACTGCGCGCCGCCGATCTCGGCGCGCGCCATCCGCCGCGCGGCCGAACTCGGCTGGTATCCGGCGGTGGTGCTGGTCAATGCAGCGGCCTCAATCGCGAACGCACTGCGGCCGGCCGGACTGCAGAACGCCGTCGGCGTGATCTCGACCTCGTTCCTGAAGGATGCCGACGATGCCACCTGGAAGGACGACCCGGCCATCAGGGACTGGCTCACCTTCATGGACAAATATTATCCCGACGGCGACAGGGACGACAGCTACGCCATCTTCGGCTACGCCGCCGCCGAGACCCTGGTTCAGGTGCTGACCCAGTGCGGCGACGACCTGTCGCGTGAGAACATCATGCGGCAGGCGCAGTCGCTGAAGAACTACAAGAACGCAATCATGCTGCCGGGCATCGCCATCAACACCGGCCCGCGCGACTTCCGCCCGATCGAGCAGATGCGGCTAGTGCAATTCGACGGCACCGCCTGGCAGCCGATCGGCGACGTGATCGAAAGCGCGTTTGCGACTGTGGGGGAGGATAAGTGAGGGGCAGGGGCTTCGCCTCGCCCCGCTTGCGGGGAGAGGCCGAAACGCATCGTTAGATGCGTTTCGGGTGAGGGGGACCCTCCGCGAGAACGGTGAGAGTGGAGTTCGCGGAAGCTCCCCCTCACCCGGCGCTACGCGCCGACCTCTCCCCGCAAGCGGGGCGAGGTGACTTTCAATGCTTCGCAGCAGCGCCTACTTCTTCAGCCCATAATTCAACAGCCCGCCCTTGTTCTTTGGCGGATGCGCGCGCAAGCCTTCCTCGTTCGGCTCGGTGCCCCAGCCCGGGCGATCCGGGATCACAAGATGGCCGTCGACATAGTCGGGCACATGGGTGAACAGCTCGTGGTCCCATGCGAGCCGATCGATATCCGTCTCCATGATCCGCAAATTCGGCACTGCCGCGCAGAAGTGGGCGTTCATCATGGTGCAGAGGTGGCCGTAGAAATTATGCGGGGCGACGTTGACCTCGAGATGCTCGGCGACACCCGCGATCTTCATCGACTGCCAGACGCCGTTCCAGGGCGTGTCGATGATCGCGACGTCCATCGCCTGCTCGGTGAAATAGGGCATGAATTCGCGCAGGCCCAGCAGCGTCTCGCAGGATGAGATCGGATGCGGGCTCTGGCGGCGGATGTAGCCCAGCGCCTGCGGATTGAAGCTATCGATCTCGACCCAGAACATGTCCATCTCCGCGATGGCGCGCAGGATCTTCAAATAGCCTTCGGTCTTGGCGTTGAAATTGAGGTCGAGCAGCAGGTCGACATCCGGCCCCGCACCGTCACGGATCGCCTCGAGATGCATGCAGAGATTGCGCAGCACGGTGCGGTCGACATTGATCTCGGGCTTGAACGGTGCGCCGAAGCCGGGTCGCCAGCCCATCGGCTTGCCGTCGGTGTAGACGAAGATGTTGGTCTTCATCGCCGAGAATTTCTTCTCGCGCACCTCGTTACCGATCGCCTTGACGCCGTCGAGATCGGTGATGGCGGGCTTGTAATAGTCGGGATGATTGATGCGCCAGGTCGCGCAGTGCGACCAGTAGACGCGGACGCGGTCGCGAATCTTGCCGCCGAGCAGATCGTAGCAGGGCACCCCGAGCGCCTTGGCCTTCACATCGAGCAGCGCGTTCTCGATGGCGCCGAGCGCCAGCGCCACCACGCCGCCGGCAGCCGGCCGGGTTGCGGCGAACAGTTCGGCATAGATCCGCTCGTGCCCAAACGCGTTCTTGCCGACCACCCGCGCGCCGAGCCGCTCGATCGCAGTGGAGACGCCCGGCGCGCCAAACCCCTCGTCGAACTCGCTCCAGCCGACCAGCCCGTCCTCGGTGGTGATCTTGACGAAGTGATAGTTCCGCCAACCGGCGTCGCAAGCGAGCGTTTCGACTGATCTGACTGATGTGGCTTTGCTCATGGTCTCCTGCCCGGTCTTTTGTTGTTTGGCCGATAACAACAACGGATCGGGCAGGGCGTCAATCGCGTGAGAGCAGGGCAGATTGGCTGGCAGTGCAGGCCTCGTGGTTCGAGACGCGCGGCGTTGCCGCGCTCCTCACCATGAGGGTCTGAGACTCACCGCGCGGCAAGTATTTACCCTCATCCTGAGGAGCGGCCACTTGGCCGCGTCTCGAAGGATGCAGCCACCGACAGCGACAGGTAGACCTACGGCCTGAACACTGTCGCCCGCTGCCGCTCGAATACCTTTCGCCCGTGCTTGTAGCCCATCAGCACGTCGGGCAATTCGGCGATCGCGCCGGTGCCGCTGTCGGTGTCGAGCACGACAATATCGGCGGGATGGCCGACCGCGATGCCGTAATCCCTGAGGTTCATCAGCCGGGCCGGCAGATCGGTGACGAGATCGAGGCAAGTGCCGAACTCGTCGATCCCGGCATGCGCCGCGTTGGCATAGAGGTTCGCCATCCGCAGCAGCGAAGCATCGCCAAACGGCGTGAACGGGTTTTGCACATTGTTGGTCGCGACCGAACAGAGCACGCCGTCCTTGACCAGGCGGTGCGCCGCCGTCAGGCCGCGCGGCACGTTGTGGGTGGCGTCGCGGCCCATCAGGTAGAGGTCGGTCGCGGGCAGCACCGTGACGGCGACGCCGGACTTGGCGAGCCGTTCGGTCGCGGCCTGCAGCCGCTCCGGCGGCAATGCCGAGAGCTTGGTCGCATGGCCGATGGCGACGCGGCCCTGATAGTTGCGCTGTTCGGTCTGCCGGCAGACCTCCTCCAAGTGCCACCAGGAGGGATCGAGATCGAAATCGAGATGCAAATCGACGTCGACATCGAATTCCTGCGCAAGATCGAATATCTTCTGCAGATGCGTGGTCGGATCGGTGTCGGCATAGGAACAGCCGCCGATCACCTCGCCGCCGTCGCGCAGTGCTGCGATCAGCAATTCCTCGGCGCCGGGATCGTTGGTCAGGCCCTCCTGCGGAAACACGCAGAGCGACAGATCAAGCGCCCAGGCATAGTCGCGCTTCAGCGCCTTCACCGCCTCGAAGCCGCGCAAGCCGACCCGCGGATCGATCTCCACATGGGTGCGCATCCGTGTCGTGCCGGCGACGATCGCGCGCTCGATCACCTTGGCGCCGCGGGCGTAGACGTCCTCGACCGTGAAATCGCGCTTCAGCGCCGACACCGCGCGGATCGCATCGCCGAGGCTTGCGTGATCATGCCCGCAGCGGCCGAGCAGGCAGGCCTTGTCGAGATGGATGTGGCTGTCGACGAAGCCGGGCAGAGCAAGCCTGCCGCCGAGATCGACCTCGACGGCCTCGCAAACCAGCCGTGGCGCGATCGCAGCGATCCGCCCGCCGGCGACGCCGATATCCACGGGTGTAGCCGATGAGCGCAGCACGGCGTTGCGGAACACGAGATCGAGAGCGGATGGCGGGGGCATGACGGGATAACGACTCCAGGGCGATGCGACCCTAGCGCAAGCGCGCAGGGTCGGCAGCCCGGATTATGTGCAATTCCGTCATCAGCCCGGTCAAAAAAACATGCACGCCACGCGAACGGCAGACAGTAGTATTCCAGGCAAACGGGAGATGCCGAGACAATGGACGTTGCCGCAACCTGCCTGTTCTCCGGTTCTGACCGCAGCAGCCGCGACAATGTCGTGCTCCGCCATGACGGCGGTGTCATTACCGGCATCTCCGACGACGCCGCGCCCGCGTCCGGCCCACGCTCCCTGATCATTCCAGCCTTCGTCAACGCCCATGACCACGCGCGGCCGCGTGCGTCCTCGTTCGGCGCGCTCGGCATGCCCCTGGAAAGCTGGATCCTCCGTACAGCGGTCGGCACCCCCGTCGATCCCTATCTGACCGCGGCATCCGCTTTCGCCCGCGCCGCGCAAGCTGGCTGCGCCGCGATGATGGTGCACTACACCCGCCCGAGCGGCACCATGCCGTTGCTCGATGAGGCCAAGGCGATCGGCCGCGCCGCGGCCGATGTCGGCCTCCGCATCGCCTTCGCCATTGCGGTGCGCGACCAGAATCCGATCGTCTATGGCGATGCCGAGCCGGTGTTGTCGACGCTATCGCGCGAAGACCGCGAGACGATTGAGGAGCTGTTCGTCCGTGCGCCGATGTCGCCAAAAGCCTATATCGAGCTGACCGACGCGATTGCGGCTGCGATCGCTGGCCCGAAGATCGATGTGCAGCTCGGACCGGCCGGCGTGCAATGGTGCTCGAAGCCGTTGCTCGAGGCGGTTGCGGAAAACTCCGCGCAGACCGGCCGTCGCATCCACATGCATCTGCTGGAGACCATCTACCAGCGAGCCTGGGCCGACCGACATTTTCCTGATGGGATCGTGCGCTACCTCCGCGACATCGGCTTCCTCTCCGAGCGGCTGACGCTCGCCCATTGCATCCATGCCCGCCCGGACGAGATCGACATGATCGCGGCCTCAGGTGCGCGCATCGTCACCAATTTCTCCTCCAACATGCATCTGCGCTCGGGGCTTGCGCCGATCGCCGCCGCGCACGCCTGCGGCTGCGCCATTGCCGTCGGGGTCGACGGCCTCGCGCTCGACGAGGATGACGATGTGCTGCGCGAGATGCGGCTGGTGCAGATGATGCATGGCGGGCTCGGCTTCAAGCGCAGCTGGACGCCGCAGGAGTTTTTCGCGCTGGCGATCCGCAACGGTCGCCGCGCCACCGGTGCGCCCGGCACTGGTGAGCTTGCACCAGGCGCGCCAGCCGATTTCGTCAGCATCGATCTCGATCGCCTCGATCGCGATCAGATCATGCCGGTCGACCCCATCGATTTGCTGTTTGCGCGCGGCAATGCGTCGCTGATCCAGGAGGTCGTGGTCGACGGACATACGATCGCGAGCCAGGGTCAGTGCCGGGGCGTTGACGTGTCCGCGATCGAGCAGGAGCTCCGCGGCCAATTTCGCGCGAGTGCAGGCAAGTACGGGCATTTCCTGCGGGCATGGCCGCCGGTCTCGGCCTCGCTGCAGGGTTGGTTCGAAACGCAGCTCACCTGCGGCTAACCCCAATCAAGTCCTCATGAATTCCATCAAGCGGGAGAAATTTCGCTTGCAGAGGAGCCTTGCGTATCGTGTGCGATCCGACCAAGAAGGATCGTTAGAAGTCACCTCGCCCCGCTTGCGGGGAGAGGTGAACAAGAGTTTCAACGGGAAGAGAGATGCCTTTCAAGAAGCTGTTGATTGCCAACCGCGGCGAGATCGCCATCCGCATTGCACGCGCCGCCGCCGACGGCGGCATTGCCGCCGTCGCGATCTATCCGGCGGACGACGCGGCGTCGCTGCATGTCCGCGCTGCAGATAGCTCGCATGAAATTCCCGGCCACGGCGCGCGTGCCTATCTCGACATCGAGGCTGTGATCGCGGCAGCCAGGGCGGCCGGCTGCGATGCGCTGCATCCGGGCTACGGCTTCCTCAGTGAGAACGCCGGTCTCGCCCGCCGCTGCGCGGAAGAGAAGATCGTCTTCGTCGGTCCGTCGTCGGAGGCGCTCGACCTGTTCGGCGACAAGGCAAAGGCCAAGGCGCTGGCGAAGCAATGCAGGGTCCCGATCATTGCCGGCACCAGCGGTGCCACCAGCCTCGAGGAGACCAAGGCGTTCTTCGCGTCGCTCGGGCCCGGCGGCGCCGTCATGATCAAGGCGATTGCCGGTGGCGGCGGTCGCGGCATGCGCGTGGTCGACGATGCGGCAAAACTCGCTGACGCCTATGCGCGCTGCCAGTCGGAGGCCAAGGCTGCGTTCGGCAACGACGCCGTCTATGTCGAGCGGCTGATCCGGAAGGCCCGCCACATCGAGGTGCAGATCATCGGCGACAGGCATGGTGCGATCAGCCATCTCTGGGAGCGTGAATGCACCATCCAGCGCCGCAACCAGAAACTCATCGAGGTCGCGCCGAGCCCCTCGCTGAGCGAAGGGCTGCGCGCACGCATCATCGAGGCCGCCAAGCAGCTCGCGACTGCGGCGCGCTATGACAATCTCGGCACCTTCGAATTCCTGGTCGATGACGAGGCCGGAGACGGCGAGGGTGCCTTCGCCTTCATCGAGGCCAATCCGCGGCTGCAGGTCGAGCACACCGTCACGGAAGAAGTGCTCGGCGTCGATCTGGTGCGCGCGCAACTCGCCGTCGCCGGCGGCGGCACGCTGGCTTCGCTCGGACTGGCACAGGCCGCGATCCCGTCGCCGCGCGGCTTTGCGATGCAACTGCGCGTCAACATGGAGACCATGGACGAGAAGGGCGTGACAAAGCCGACCGGCGGCACGCTCTCCGTGTTCGATCTGCCGTCAGGGCCCGGCGTCCGCATCGACACGTTTGGCTATTCCGGCTACCGCACCAGCGCGGCCTTCGACTCGCTGCTGGCAAAAGTCATCGTGCATTCGTCGAGCCCGAAATGGGCCGACATCGTGCACAAGGGCGCGCGAACCTTGCGCGACTTCCGTATCGGCGGCGTTGCCACCAACATCCCGTTCCTCGCCGCGGTGCTGGCGCATCGCGAATTCCTCCGCAACCACATCTCGACGGGCTTCATCGACACCCATGTCGCGGCGCTGGTCGGAGCCGCGAAGCAGCACGCCGAGCCGCTGGTCGAGGTGAGCGCGGTTACCGCGATAAAGTCGGTTGCGACCGAAGCCGCGCCGGAAGGCTCGGTCGCGGTCCCTGCGCCGCTGCAGGGCACGATCGTCGCGATCGATGTCGCGGAGGGCGATCTGGTCCGTCCAGGCCAGCAGATCGCGGTGCTGGAATCGATGAAGATGGAGCATCTCGTGAACGCCCCGCATGGCGGCCGCGTCACCAGGATCGCGGGCGGCGCGGGCGTCACGCTGATGCATGGCGAGCCGATCCTGTTCCTGGAGCCGGCTGATGTCGATGGCCACGAGGCGGCAGAGGAGACGGCTGTTGATCTCGACCACATCCGCCCTGATTTGGCCGAGCTTGTCGCGCGCAAGGCGATCACGCTCGACGAGAACCGTCCGGCCTCGGTCGAGCGCCGCCGCAAGACCAACCAGCGCACCGCGCGCGAGAATGTCGCTGATCTCGTCGATGACGGCTCGTTCGTCGAATACGGATCGCTGGCGATCGCAGCCCAACGCCGCCGCCGCAAGATCGAGGACCTGATCAAGAACACGCCGGCCGACGGCCTGATCACCGGCGTTGCCACCATCAACGCTGATGATTTCGGGCCTGAGGGCGCGCGCTGCATGGTGATCTCCTATGACTACACCGTGCTCGCGGGCACGCAGGGGCATATGAATCACAAGAAGATCGACCGCATGCTCACGCTGACCGAGCAGTGGCGTCTTCCGCTGGTGTTCTATGCCGAAGGCGGCGGCGGCCGTCCCGGCGATACCGACCGGCTCGGGTTGACGGGTCTTGACGGACCGTCCTTCGTGCAGTTCGCAAAGCTCTCAGGGCTGGTGCCGGTCGTCGGGATCGTCTCCGGCTATTGCTTTGCCGGCAACGCGGCAATGCTCGGCTGCTGCGACGTCATCATCGCCACGAAGAACGCCTCGATCGGCATGGGCGGCCCCGCGATGATCGAGGGCGGCGGGCTCGGTGTCTATCATCCGGCTGAGGTCGGGCCGGTCTCGTTCCAGTCGCCGAATGGCGTGGTCGACATTCTCGTGGAGGACGAAGCCGAGGCGACGGCGGCCGCGCAAAAATACCTGTCCTATTTCCAGGGCGCGGTCGCAAACTGGACCGCGCCGGATCAACGGCTGCTGCGCCGCGCGATCCCCGAAAATCGTCTGCGGGTCTATGACATCAGGAACGTTATTGATCTGCTCGCCGACGAAGGCTCGGTGCTGGAGATCCGCCGTGATTTCGGCGTCGGCATGATCACCGCCTTCATCCGCATCGAGGGCAAACCGTTCGGCCTGATCGCCAACAATCCAAGGCATCTCGGCGGCGCGATCGACGCTGCGGCCGGCGACAAGGCCGCGCGCTTCATGCAGCTGTGCGATGCCTTCGATATCCCGCTTCTGTCTCTCTGCGATACGCCGGGCTTCATGGTCGGCCCGGAAGCCGAGAAGACCGCGATCGTGCGCCACGTCGCGCGGATGTTCGTCACCGGCGCCAGCATCACGGTTCCGCTGTTCGGCATCGTGCTGCGCAAGGGCTATGGCCTCGGCGCGCAGTCGATGATCGGCGGCGGCTTCCACGCTTCGTTCTTCACGGTGGCCTGGCCGACCGGCGAATTCGGCGGCATGGGCCTCGAGGGTTACGTCCGCCTCGGCTTCCGCAGGGAGATGGAAGCGATCGAGGATCCGGTCGAGCGCGAGAAATATTTCCAGACCAAGGTCGCCGAGCTCTACGCCAACGGCAAGGCGGTCTCCATCGCATCCGTGCTGGAGATCGACGAGGTGATCGATCCCGCCGACACGCGGCACTGGATCATGGCGGGCCTGCGTTCGGTGCCGAAAGCGGAGCCCCGCGCGGGCCGCAAGCGGCCCTGTGTTGATACGTGGTGATCGTGCAACACACTCGGCGTCGTCCTGGCGAAAGCCAGGACCCATTGCCCCAAATGGGAATTATTGCGCGATGCTGGGGCCGCGATCCCGTTCACGACAAAACCGGGTGGTAATGGGTCCCCTGAGTTCACAAACGAAGTGCAACACTTCCGACTGGAGGTGTTGCCATGGGGCGGACTTACAAG
>NZ_JAFCJX010000061.1 GCF_018130695.1 Bradyrhizobium jicamae
CCTCGCACCGTACCAACCTCACTCAAGCCAATCGAAGGGCCTTGACTCACAAATCCCCATATGAGGGTGGGCAAAGGAGCGTAGCGACGTGCCCACCATCACGAGCACGCCGGGAATGGTGGGCACGGCGCAAGCGCGCCCACCCTACGCGACCGGCATGCGCGAAAGCGCGCGGACCACCTCACTCCGCCAGATTATTCACCTTCCTCACCCAGGCCCGCACATCGGCGAGCACGTCGGGCAGCACGGCCTTCACCTCAGGCACGGTCATGCCGGCCTTGATGCGGGGGTCGTAGAGCAGATTGAGCAAATATTGGTCGTAGACGTCGAAATAGCCCATCGAGACGTTGTCGTTGAACATGGTCCACGGCACCGTGGCGGTGTCGTTGATCGGGCCGAGCGACTGCAGCAGCTCCTCATAGGCGCAGTCGAGGAAGACGAAGTCGCCATTGTCGACGGTGAGGATCACGTCGGAATGCTCGATCTCGTAGTTCTCGTTCTTGCGGAAGCCGGACAGGCATTGCGGGTCGAGCGAGGAGCGGATCTCGCGGGCGCGCTCGCTGCCGTAGAAGCTGGTGATGGTGCGGTAGAGGTCGCGGTCGCGCACCAGCTTGACCAGCACGTTGGCGGCCTCGTTATCGTCGGTCATCGCGATGTTGAGGTGCTGCACCTTGCCGGCGATGTCGGTGACGATCCTGGCGAGCTGCGCCTTGCGGTCGTTGCGGTTGCCGTCGGCGAACACCCGCACCGGGCCGTCATATTTGCGGATGCGGTCGACCCGGCCGGCGAGATGGTACTCGGCGCCGAACGCGGTCTTGAAAAATCCCTCGACGATCTCGGTGTCTGTAAAAGTCCTCCTCTCGGTGCGTTGGCGCTGGGTGATCGCCGGAATCTCGCCGGCAAAAGCGGCCAGCGGCACGACGCCGTCGAGCAGGATCGCGGCGAGGCTCACCGCGATGAAAGGCAGGAACTGGAGATTTCGGCGCATTCGAGCGACGCTGCCGCAATGCTTGCGCCGAGGCAAGTCTACTTCAGTCATGCCGGCGCTTTGGTCGCGCCGGGTTCCGGCGAATCGATATCAGTTCTTCACGACGACCGTGGTGCCGACCGAGACGCGGCCGTAGAGGTCGGTGACGTCGTCATTGGTCATGCGAAAGCAGCCCGAGGAGACCGCCTGGCCGATCGTCTCCGGCTCGTTCGAGCCGTGGATTCGGTAGAGCGTCGAGCCAAGATACATCGCGCGCGCGCCGAGCGGGTTCTCGATGCCGCCCTTCATGTGGCGCGGCAGGTCGGGCCGACGGGCGATCATCTGCGACGGCGGCGTCCAGGCCGGCCATTCCTTCTTGGCGGTGATGCGGTGGGTGCCGCTCCAGCGGAAGCCGTCGCGGCCGACGCCGATGCCGTAGCGCAACGCCTGGCCGTTCGGCAGCACCAGATAGAGCCGGCGCTCGCCGGTGTTCACGACGATGGTGCCGGGCGCGTAATTGGTCGGGTACATCACGGTGGTGCGCGGGATCGAGCTCGCGCCGCTGCCGAAGAAGTTCGGGCCGCCGCCCATGATGTCGCGGGAGTCCCAGCCTTCGGCGCGCGCCTGGCCTGCGGTGGCCAGCATGGCGAGCGCGGCAAACGTCACTGCAACGGAGGTCAAAGCAGCCGACGTCAAAGTGGATTGGCGGAGCATGGTCGTCCTCGCGAAAAATCAAATATGCCGTCAGACAGGCCACAAATGCCGCCGCTTCGCAAGCGACGAGCGCGTGACCGCGGCATTTTCGTGTGCCGGCGGTTAAAAAAGGCAACACTTCAAACGCGATGGCTGCCCTGTCGGGCCCAGCCTTTGACGAAACGGACGAACAATGGTTGATCGGGATACCAATCGAACAACATCTCTGAGCGGGAGAGAGGCCATGAATGGTGCGGAAAGCCTGGTGCGGACATTGGTCGCAGGCGGCGTCGATGTCTGTTTCACCAACCCCGGCACCTCGGAGATGCATTTCGTCGCCGCGCTCGACAAGGTGCCGGGCATGCGCTGTGTGCTCGGCCTGTTCGAGGGCGTGGTGACGGGAGCTGCCGACGGCTACTTCCGCATGAAGGGCACGCCCGCCTCGACCTTGCTGCATCTCGGTCCCGGCCTCGCCAACGGCCTCGCCAATCTGCACAACGCCAAGAAGGCGCATTCCGGCATCGTCAACATCGTCGGCCAGCACGCGACCTATCACATCGGCTACAACGCGCCGCTGACGTCGGACATCGAAGGGCTGGCGCGGCCGATGTCGTCCTGGGTGCGGACCTCGCCGGATGCCAAATCCGTCGCCGCCGACGGCGCGGCCGCGATCGCCGCCGCCCGGAGCGCGCCGCCGCAGATCGCAACCCTGATCCTGCCGGCCGACACCGCCTGGAACGAGGCCGATGGCATCGCCGAGGTGCCGCACGAGGCGCAGCGCCCGAGCTATTCGCCGCAGGCGGTCGAGGGCGCGGCAAAAATCCTGCACGGCGATGCCGCGCATACGCTGCTGCTGGTCACCGGCGGTGCGCTGACCGCGCAGGGGCTGGCGCTCGCCGAGCGGATCGCCGGCAAGACCGGCTGCACCGTGATGGGCCAGACCTTTCACCCGCGGATGGCGCGCGGCGCCGGCCGCTTCTCGATCAACCGCATTCCCTATGTGATCGAGCTGGCGGTGCCGATCCTGAAAAATTTTCGTCATATTGTCCTGGTCGAGGCCAACGATCCCGTTGCCTTCTTCGCCTATCCGAACAAGCCGAGTATGCTGAAGGCCGAAGGTTGCGAGGTGCATCGCATGACGGCGTGGGGCGAGAATTCGGTCGCGGCACTGGAGGCGCTCGCCGGCGCCGTTCATGCGAAGCCTGCCGACGTCAAGCCGCAAGCGCTGCAGGAACTGGTGAAGCCGACCGGCGCGCTCAATCACACCAGCATCGCGCAGGCGATCGCGTGCGCGATCCCCGAGAACGCGATCATGGTCGATGAATCAGTCACGACGGGGCGCGGCTTCTTCCCGCCGACCGCGGCGGCAGCACCACACGACTGGCTGCAGAACATGGGCGGCTCGATCGGCTTCTCGACGCCGGTTGCGACCGGCGCGGCAGTGGCCTGTCCGGATCGCAAGGTGATCTGCATGGTTGGCGACGGCAGTGCGATGTACACCATCCAGTCCCTGTGGACGCAGGCGCGCGAGGGGCTCAACGTCGTCACCATCGTGTTCGCCAATCGCATCTACCAGATCCTGCGCGGCGAGTTCGACGGTGTCGGCGCCGGCGAGCCCGGCAAGCGCGCGCAGGACATGCTGAAGATCGACAATCCGACGCTCGACTTCGTCGGGATGGCGAAGAGCATGGGCGTGCCGGGCAGGGCGGTGACGACGGCGGACGAGTTCAACAAGGCGCTCGCGGAAGCGATCGCCGAGCCGGGTCCGCGCCTGATCGAAGTGCGGATGTAGAACGCTCGCTGGACATGCCGCGGCGGCGGCGCCATCTCAGTCGGAGGCCTGATGCAGACCGAGCTGAACAAGGTGATCGCCGCCGTGCAGGAATTCTACGCGCAGGAGACGTTCCTGCTCGAGCGCGATCTCGGTGAGCGCGCGCTCACGCATCGCCTCGCGGTCTACGTCGAGAAGCAGTTCACCGGCTGGCAGGTCGATTGCAACTACGACCGGCTCGGCGAGCGCACGCTGCGGCTGCCGCATGGCACGGTGATCTCGACCGACGATCATCTCGGCAAATCGATCTATCCCGATATCGTCGTGCACCAGCGCGAGATCCCGAACAATCTGATGGCGATCGAGGCGCGCAAGGACAGCAACCACCAGTCGCTCGAGCACGATCAGCACAAGCTGCAGGCGCTGACCGACCCGCATGTCTGGTTCGCCTACTGGATCGGCGTGCTGGTGATCCTGGCGCGCAAGGGCGTGAGTTTTTCCGAGGTCTATGTCGGCGGCGTCGTCGAACGCCAGCAATCGATCTGGTTCGCCGAACGCTTGCGGGAATGCGGATTGTCATCGGAATGACACGCGCTCTCAGCATTAAGTCTACTGCGGATTACTACGGGCATTGCAATGCAATAGCCCGTTTGGATCATGCATCGCGCAGGCGCTCGCGCCAAAACCAGACACGCGGCAGGTGGAGCAATAACCGGAGCTGGTGGTCTTTTTCAGTACGTTCCCATGGCGGTGCCGATTGCTGGCTCCAACTTCACTTTCGCTCCCCCTCCGCACTCATCTCGGGAATGATTAACATTCCGCAGCGTGAAAAGGCCGCCCTCGGGGCGGCCTTTTGCGTGATCGAGCAGCGCATGCTGTTTCGCGTTATTGCTTGGTCGCATCCTCGCCCGATTTTGTCGCGCTCGATTTCTTGGTCGCGGCCTTGGCGGTCTTGGTCTTCTTCTTCGGCGCCGCCTTGGCCGTGTCCTTGGCCGTGTCGCTCTTGGCCGCGGCGTCGCCGCTTGGCGGGGCGGGCGCGGTGGTTTGCGCAAACGCGGTCGAGGACAGGAAAGCGAGCGCAGAGGCGGCGAGGATCAGTTTTCGCATCGGATGAATCTCCCGAGATGTTTTCCGGCGCGCCTCAACGGAAGCACGTGCATTCCGTTCCGCCGCCGTCATCAGTTGTCCGTGAGCCGTGCGTGACCGACGTCGCGGCGCAGGATGCTCTCGCGTTCGGATGGGCCGCGGGGGTGATGCAAGTTGTTGCCAACTCCAATCACGCGCGCCATGATGGAACCGGGAACCCGGCACCACGTTGTCGCCCGGGGAGGAGTTCCGAGGAGACGCGGCATGCGCTGGCGATCAGAGACGGAAACGACCGACGCCATGTTCGGCACCGGCCATGAAGAGGCTTCCTACGCTGCCGGCTGGGCCATCAGCGGCGTCATCACGCTGGCCGCCATCGCGGCGGTCTGGATGCTCGGGATCTGAAGACGGCCTGCTATCTCTGCAACAGGCGTTCGCCGCCGCTGGCGAGCAGGCCGAGCTTGCGGCCGGCCACGAGGCCGAGCACCACGACCACAAACCAGACCGGAAGGAAGAACAGCGTCAGGATGCCGGCATCCTCCGGCTCGGTCCGCATGATCCATTTGACCACGCCGATCGGCGCAAACAGACCGACCGCGCCACCAACCAGCGTGCTCAGCATCACCACGAGTTTCTGCGGCGTCATCGAAGCCCGTCCCCGCAACGATCTGTCCGGCGCGCGGGTCGCGCCGGCGCGCATTCATCTGCGCAACAGGCCAATGGCTTCCCGATAAAGCTGCGAGAAGCAGATCATCAGCGAGCTTGCCAGCACGAAGGTCGAGAAGCTGTCGTAGTCCTGCGGCGTCGGCCACTCGAACGCGAAATAGGGCGGGATGAATGCCCACCACACGATGGGAATCGAGATGACCGTCGCGAAGATGCCCGCCGGCGCACCGCCCAGCAGGCTGGCAATCAGGATCGCCGGAACAAAGCCGGCGAAATAGAAGCGCGTGCCGAAGCTGGCCAGCACTTCCTGCATCGTGCTGGCCAACGCGACTGCCAGCAGCGCTGCGACAAACGTGGACATCGACCACGGCCGCAGGCTCAAGATGTAGTCGTTACTCTTGCGCATCAAACGTCCCCGCCCCCGCGAGTTCCCGCGAAACTAGCCGAGACGGAACGCAAATAAAAGCCTGTACCGCCTCCGGATTTTTCCGGTGTGCTTGCTCGACGTTGTCAGTCTTGGAACCCCGCGGACCGGGTTATCCAGGGGTAGCAACACCCCAAGCCCTTGTTGCGTTGCGGGAGGTGCCAACCTGGAAGGGGCTCGCACGCCGGGGGCCGGGTCAGCACGCAGCCTTCGACAGGCACATCAAGGCCTTACGCGTGGCTTCAGATGAATACGCGTGAACGAGAGACCGCAGAAAGGTCTCTCGTCCAGAACCAGGTCAACTCCTACGCTAACAGCTGGCGATTGGGACGTTGATATAACCGCGGGTTTTTCCCCGCCAATACGACCAGCGTTACCAAGTACCTTGTATCGCTGGGAACCGCATCGGCGACAATCTCCGGCAACCTCGGCAGACTGAACCAAACTCAGATTCCCGCCACGGTTTTTGATGGAGCAACCACGGTCAATGTAAACATCGCCCCGTATCGTATATCAGTCGCCAACGCGACTACGACGCAGGTTTGGGCGGTCATCCAAAGCATATTCACTGTCAGCACCAATCAAGGTAGCGCCATCATCCGGGCGCGGAGAGTTCGCTAATCATCGAAAACGCAGCCTGGGCGGACGTGGTGATCGCGTGTTGGGGTGGAAAGGCGAGGAGCAGCAAGCGCCTTTCCGCCAGTCTGCCGGCGGCGGCGCCGATCGCTAGGGCTTCGCTTCTGAAATCAGTTCAGCGGAACGCCACCGGTGAATGTTCCGTTCGTTCCATTCGCTTGAACAAGATTATTTCCAGCCGTCAAAAGAGTTCCGCCGCTCAGAGCAGAAATTCCTACGCTGTTCCCAATTATCGCCGTGTTCTCGACACGAACAGTAGCGCCGGTGCCGATCGAACGCGTGCCAAAACCATTGTTGATTAATTGCGAGTTTCTGATGGTAACACCGATTGGTCCGTTGCCATTCGCTGCTACGATCGCATCGTTGGTGTTGCTCGATACGGTGCTGTTGCTCACCGTCGCGTTTATTCCCGCTTGTGTCTGCGATGTGTCGAACGCAATTCCAAATGTGTTGCCGGCCACGGTGACCCGGTCGATGCTGACTTGGACGCCTCCGGCGCTGATTGGCCTGATCAGTATGCCCGCTCCAGTCGTCGAGCCGCCATTGTGAACAAAGATGCTGTCAGTCACGACCACCTTGGCCAACCCTGCTGAGTTATTGCTGACCCATAAGCCGCTATACAGAGGACTGGAGCCGATCGAGCCACTGACCTTGACGTGGTCAACGATGAGAGTTCCTGAGCTATCGAGGGCAATACACGGAATAGAACCCTGTCCACTTAAGTAGGCACAATCCAAGTCTAAGCCTCTAAGCACGACGGTATCGGATGCGGCTATCGCGACTTGAATTCCACCTGGAAAGGAATTTTGACTGATCTCCGCGTGAACAGCACTGCAGTCTATGGTTATCGATTTCGTGATGTACACGGGGCCGTAATACCCCGATGTCGAGCAGCCAATTTCGCCGCCTGCATTTGTTTTCTGAAGCGCTCCCGAGAACGTTAGACACGGTGAAGCCGCGGTACAGGCGTTGCCGTCACTTCCTTGCGGCGAAACCCAGCTGTGGAGATTCTGCGCTTTTGTCGAGGATAAGCCCGCAAAAAAGAACATCGTGAAGACTAAGACAAACCGCATGTCCGCCTCCCAAGAAACTATCTCGAAAAAAAGTCTATCGAGCGCCAGTCGTCTGCATCTCAGTTAAGTGGCACAGGTCCGGAAAAACTGCCATTGGACCCATTCACTTGGACGATGTTGTTTCCAGCCGTTAAGAGTGCGCCTCCACTGATGGCTGAAACGCCGATGTTGTTACCAATTACTGCGTTGCCGTCTGCCCGAACGGTGACGCCCGAGCCGATCGATCGAATACCATATCCGTTATTCGTTAGTGCAGAATGTCTAACAGTGACGCCTATTGGGCCACCGCTAGAACTGGTTGTTGCTACGATCGCGTCGTTCGCATTGCTGGTTATTGTACTGTTGCTGACTGTGGCATTGATGCCTTGCTGCCCCGATTGCGAGGTGTCGAACGCAATGCCGAATGTATTTCCGGAAACGACGACCCGATTGATAGTGACCTGCGCGCCTCCGGACGAGGTTGGCGCCGCTCTGATGCCGGCGCCACCACTAGGACCTCCGTTCCGCACAAATATGCTATCCGTGACAACGACTTTGGCTACCCCTTGATAGGGAACGATATCTAATCCGCTTATGCTGCCCGTCGTCACCGAAGAGTTGCTAAGCTTGACGTGATCGACGATGAGGAGACCGGGGCCAGCCATCGAAATACACTGGAACGCAGTTGCATTGCTGTAGGCCGCACAATCCAAATCCAAGCCCCTAAGAATAACGGTGTCAGTCGGTGCGATCTGGACAGAGAACAGCGAACCAAAGTTAGGAGTGTTTAATCCGATTTCGGCGTGAACCGCGCTGCAATCGAATGTAATGGATTTTTGTATAAACACTCCGCCGAAGGCTCCAGAATTCAAACAGCTGACTTCGCCACCCGCATTTGTCTTTTGATACGCTCCTGAAAAGGTCGCGCAGGGAGCAGCCATGGTGCAGGCGCTCGAATCGTTCCCTTGTGCAGAGACCCAGCTGTGAAGGTTTTGCGCCTTGGCTGATGAAAGAGCTGCAATAGCGCATGCGATAAGGACAAAGACGAAACGCATTTCATCCTCCGGGCAATGCGGGTTTGATTTTTTGAATTTTCGAGATAGTGGGATGGAACCAGGAGTTGATTGCAATCCGTAGATCTACGGGCCGTCCTGAGAGCAATGGGAGTAGCTCTAACTGGCAGGCCGCGCCTCATGACCCGATGGGGCCGGTCGCGTTGTTTCGAGACTATGCCTGATTGGTCTGGTCATGGCGCCAGGGCTCGCCATCCATCATCTTTTGATTCCCCCTGAAGTCGTTCGCGGTTAGTGCGGCCAACCGCCCTTATCGAACTCGGTCCGGAAGCCGCGTGGGAGCCGCGGTGTCTCACCTTCATCGGCTTGGTTACAGACAGGGCAGGGCATGCCGGCGCCGCCGCAGGTGCAGGCCCGATCTCCCTGCCATGGTCGGTCCGGATGGTTCTCGCAAACTCATCCGCCTCCGTCACATGTGGGGCAGCGCTCGGTCATGAGATGATCCGGTTCTTCCTGACAGCTTTCCGTCGCGGCGCCGGGGGCTCGTCCGGCTGTCCGTGGTGCAGCGCCTTGAGCATCGCGATCCGCGCCAGCATAACCCAGGCCTCCGATCTCTCTGCAGCATAGATCAGGTGCTGAACGGCGGTTTGCCAGTGGGGTAGGGTTTGCTCGGCCCTGGGCACAGGGCCTGGATGTATTCTGCGGCTTCCCTGAGCGTGCTGAGGGGCCTCCTCGGCAGTTCGATCGGTGTGTCGAACTGCCGAGACCACGTCACGCGAACAGGTCCGCGCCGGCCTGCAGGATCCGCACGTAGGTCCCGCTTTCGTGTAGCTCGAGCCAGCCGCGTATCCCTCCGGCGTCGGCCGCCTTGTGTAGTTTGAGAGGCGGCCCGAGGATTTGACCTTAAGTCTAGCTTTAAGGT
>NZ_JAFCJX010000062.1 GCF_018130695.1 Bradyrhizobium jicamae
CGGATCGACTGGTTGGCGATCTTGTCGCCTTCCTGGACCTCGCTCTCGACAGCCACCGCCTTCTTGGCCGGCTTCTTCGGCGCTTCGGGCTCGGCGGCCTTGGCGGGCGCAGCTGCGGCGGCAACGGGCTTCGGGGCAGGCGCCAGTGCCTCGATCTCGGTCTCGCGGAAGGCGCGCTCGAGTTCGTCGAGCGAGACCTCGCCGGGGCGCAGCGGACGCTCCAGCGTCTGATCCACCAGCGAGCCGTGGGTCATCGCCTTCTCCGGCGCCCTGGCTTCGACCACGGGAGCCTCCGGCACCAGCGGCGGAGCAGCTTCAGCGACAGGCACGGCTGCCGCGATCGGCGAAGCCGACGCTGACATCGCGGCCATGCCGCGCTCGACCATCTCTTCGAGCTGATCGATCAGGTCGCGGTCGTTGCCTTCCGGCTCGGCTTCGGTGGCTTCGAGACCGGCGAGAATCTCCTTGATGCGGTCAATCGACGACAGGATCAGCGTGACGGCTTCGGCCTTGACCGGCATGCCGTCGCGGAATTTGCCCATCAGGGTCTCGCCGGCATGAGCGAGCGCTTCGAGCCGGGGTAGACCGAGGAAGCCGCAAGTGCCCTTGATGGTGTGGACCAGGCGGAAGATGTTATCGAGGATTTTTGCGTTGTTGGGGTCCTGCTCGAACCGCACCAACTGATTGTCGACCGTGTCCAGGCTCTCGCTGGTTTCGGTCAAAAACTCCCGAAGCAAATCATCCATGAAATCGGCCTTCGAACGCAGCGGCGCGCGACATCGACGCGCCTGTCGGAACCAGGCCAGCTTCTATGCAAACCGTTTAATATTGGTTGAGCAAATGGAAAAGAACGGGATCAACAAAGACATAAGCGCGCGACATCAAATCGCGCGCCCGATCGTAACCGTTGCTTAACCATGCCGGGGCGGCAACGCCCGCCTTAGGCGGCAGTGATCAGGACCTTGTCGCCTTCCAGCACCAGCGTCACGTTGAGCCCGCAAGCCTGAGCGAGCAGTCGCGTGTAATGCGGCTGCACTGCATGCGCATCGACGGCGTGGGTCGAGCTTGCATTGAGCAGATCGACGATGTTCTGCGGCACGCGCGCGTTGAGCCCGCTCGACGTGATGCGGAAGCTCATGCTTTCGCCTTCCCCGATCGGATCGATCGTGAGGGTGCCGCCACGGGGGATCGTCTGCTGCGCGATGACGAGCATGTTGAGCAGCAGCTTGACGCGGTTCTTCGGCAGCAGCAGCCGCGGCAGATTCCAGGTCAGCGTGATCTTGCCGTCCTCGATGTGGCCCTTCGCCATGTTCTGGGCGTCGCCCAGATCGATCTGCGCACCGGAAGAACCGGCCGCACCGAATGCCAGGCGACAGAACTGCAGCCGCGCCGAGGCGGTCTTGGCGCTCTTGCGGATCAGGTCGAGCGCGAAGTCGCGGTCTTCCGGCTTCGGATTGTCGTCGAGGACCTCGAGACCATTGACGATCGCGCCGACCGGGCTGATGAGATCATGACAGACGCGGGAGCAAAGCAGCGCCGCGAGCTCGAGGGCATCGGGGGCGGGGCCGGGAGACGAAGTGCCAGACATAAAAAAGATCCTGGAGATTGTTCCTGGAAAGCCGCACACCGCGGCAAGAGTGCGAATCACGCATGCCTAAGCGGCTTGATACACTGCGCCAGCGCGTGCTGCCAGCCAGCGGCGGGGATGATAAGGGGAAGACAAACAGGATATGGAACCCGCTCATGAATGAGGCACGCCTGCCCGCCGTCGACTGCGACGCCGCGGCCGCGCTGATCGAACCGCTGACCGAACTCGTGATCCGCGCCGGCGAGGCGATTCTCGCCGTCAACCGCGTGGCGATGAAGGTCGAGGGCAAGAGCGACGGCTCGCCGGTCACGGAGGCTGACCTCGCCGCCGACACGATCATCGTCGAGGGCCTCGCTCGGCTGGCGCCGCGCGTGTCACTGTTGTCGGAAGAGCGCGTCCACCTGGCGAACCCGCCCTACAAGGACAGCTTGTTCCTGATCGACCCGCTCGACGGCACCAAGGAGTTCGTCGCTGGACGCAACGAATTCACGGTCAATGTCGCGCTGGTGACCCACGGTGTCCCGCTGCTCGGCATCGTCGGCGCGCCCGCGCTCGGGCTAATCTGGCGCGGCATCGTCGGCAAGGGCGCCGAGCGGCTGACGCTGCAAGCGTCGGGACTGCCGCTCGCGGAGCCGATTCGGACCCGCCCCTGCCCGCCGCACGGGTCACCCTGGACGGTGGCGGTCAGCCGCTCCCATGGCGACGCGCGCACCGAGACGTTCATTGCCGAGCGCGGCGGCGCGGTTCGTTCCGTGCTGGGCTCGGCGGTCAAATTCGGTCGCGTCGCCGAGGGCGAGGTCGATATCTATCCCCGCCTGTCGCCGACCTCGGAATGGGACGTTGCGGCCGGCCATGCCGTCGTCGTCGCGGCCGGCGGCAAGGTGACGGATTCGAAGGGCGCGCCGCTGCATTTCGGACTCGGCCGCGCCGACTTCCTGGTGCCGGAGTTCATCGCCTGGGGCGATCCGGCGGCGGCAACGTAATCATTGCGCAAGCGTCCGCACCAGCTCGGGCCAGCGCGCGGTGGCTTCTTTCAGGAAGCGGGCGGGATCGGCGGCGAAGGCATCGCGGCTCTGCTCCCGGCTGAACAGATAGAGCCGATTGCCAGAGATCACCCAGAAGCGCGGGTTGCCGGCAACGGTCACCCCCCGCGTCACGTCGGTCGGATCGTAGCCGCCGAATTGCGGACCATAGACCTCGGGATGGGCCACGAAGGAGGCGCGGTTGCCCTCATTGCGGAAGCGCCAGGCGACACCGCCCTGTTGGGCTTCGAATTCCGCCACGCCCTGGGTTGCCGTCCGATCGATGAAATAGGCGACGGGATCGAAGCCCTCGATGGCGAGGCCGGAATAGCGGTTCGCCACCACCCGTTCCGTCGTCGCGGCCCGCGCCGGCCAATCGGGTCCGAGAATCGCTAAAATGCCCGCCAACAGGCCGAAAATGGCCATTACGCGGCGCCACCCATATCTTTCCTGCCGTTGTACCGTCATAGTTGGTACCGATAACATCCGAGTCGAGGGGACACTGGACGCAACCTAGAGCCGTGCCTATTGGCGTCAGGTTAAAGGCGACGTCCAGAATATCGCTACCAGGGGTTCTTTATGACTTTCGCATCACGCCTCGCCGCGGTCGCGCTCGCCGCGCTGATGTGCTGGATTGTACCGGCGTCCGCCCAGAATGCCCCGCCGCCGCAATATCCGCCGCCGCAGCGTGAGCCGACCCCGTATACTTACGGGCCGGACGAACTGGTTGGCGCCGGCCACAAATTCTTCGGCAACGTCTCGCGCGGTCTTGCCTCGGTGATCGAGCGCGCGGTCAGCCAATGGGGCCTGCCCAACGGCTATGTGCTAGGCGAGGAAGGCTCGGGCGCGTTCGTCGCCGGCCTGCGCTATGGCGAAGGCACGCTCTACACCAAGAACGCCGGCGACCTGCGCGTCTACTGGCAGGGTCCGTCGGTCGGCTTCGACTGGGGCGGCGACGGCGCGCGCACCATGACGCTGGTCTACAACCTGCCCTCCACCAACGCGATCTATCAGCGCTTCGTCGGCATCGACGGCTCGGCCTACATCGTCGGCGGCTTCGGCATGACCGCGCTCACCGCCAACAACATCGTGCTGGTGCCGATCCGCTCCGGCATCGGGCTGCGGCTCGGCGCCAATGTCGGCTACCTCAAATACACCCCGCGCGCGACCTGGAACCCATTCTGATCCACCGGGTGTTTTGACCGAGGCGAGCGCGGTTAGCGATTCAGGTTAACGCGGCAACGGGCTGGCCTTTGGCCGGCCCGTCGTGCCATTGTGATTAACGAATTCTTTCTTTCCGACTGGAGTAACGCTTCATGATCGAACCGATCATGTACCTGGCGATCGGTTTCCTGCTGTCGATGCTGTGCGGCCTGATGATCGTGCCGCTGGTGCATAACCGCGCCGTCCGTCTGACCACGCGCCGCATGGAGGCGGCCACCCCGCTGTCGATGGCCGAAATCCAGGCCGACAAGGACCAGCTTCGCGCCGAATTCGCGATGTCCGCGCGCCGGCTCGAGATGAGCGTCGACCAGCTCAAGAACAAGACCACCAGCCAGCTCGCGGAGCTCGGCAAGAAGACCGACGCGATCAACCGCATGAAGATCGAGCTCGGCGAGAAGAACGCCGCGCTGTTTGCGATGGAAGCGCGCGAGAAGGCGATGAAGGAGCAGCTTCGCGCTACCGAGGAGGAATTCTCCGCCAAGACCGAGCTGCTGCGCAACGCCGAGCAGGCGCTGACCGACAAGCAATCCGAGCTCGGCAAGATCAACGCCGAGCTCAACGACCGCTCGATGGTCGCCGACAGCCGCCAGGTCGAGCTGGTCACAGTACGGACCCAGATCGAGGAACTGAAGAGCCGCGTCGGCGATGCCGAAAAGGAATTCGCGGCGACGCAGACCCGCCTCGCCCAGGAGCGCAGCGAGTCGGAAGCCGCCACCCGCGAGCTCACCGACGCGCGCGGCCGGGTCGAGAATCTGAGCCAGCGCGTCACCGATCTCGACCGCCAGCTGATCATCCAGGTCAAGGAAGCCGAGATGCTCGGCAACCGCGTCAGCGATCTCGAGGGACGGCTCGCGACCCAGGGCAAGATCCTGGCCGAGCGCGAATTCGAGAACAACCAGCTCAAGCAGGCCGCCGAAGTCAGCGAGCGCACCATCAAGGAGCTCCGCGAGGAACTCGGCGCAGGCGGCGGCAAGTCGTCGGTGGTCGAGAAGCTGCGCCAGGAAAAAGCGGCGGCCGAAGAGCAGCTCCGTGTCGCGCGCGACGAGCGGGCAAAACTGCAGCGCGACATCAACGCGATCCAGCAGCAGGCCGAAAGCTCCTGGGCGACCGAGCGGATGGAGAATGCGTTGCTGCGTGAGCGTATCAACGACATCGCCGCCGAGGTCGCAAAGCTCGCCATCCAGCTCGAAGGCCCCAATTCGGCGATCGAGGCGATGCTGGCCGCGGACCAGACGGTGCCGGCGAAACCCGCACCGAAGCCGGCCAATGGCGCGGCGCCGGTCGCGAGCCTGCCGGAAGGCGGCGGAACGCTTGCCGAGCGCATCCGGGCGCTGCAATCCCACGCCTCGCGCGCTCGCCAGCAGGGCGCGTGAAACACCCACTTTTGCCTGCCCCTTTGACTTGACACCCCTGCCCCGTACTTCGTAAATCGCGGGCTCTGACGAAGCGCCTGTTCGACCGGTCCCTTGGGGCCCTCCGCACGTCAAAATCCCGGACGCATAGCTCAGCGGGAGAGCGTTCCCTTCACACGGGAGAGGTCCAAGGTTCGATCCCTTGTGCGTCCACCATTCAACTCATTGAAATTGCTAGAATTCGGTGAGTTGCCTTAGCTGATCCAGCTGAGCTACGACAGCCGGTGCAAACGGCCTTCAGCATTCGCCCCACCCTTAACAAGGTATCCGATTTCGATTTTCACTCCGAATCGTGGAAGCGCCTTTTGGGCACGTCCACGCTATTCGCGGGGTTTTCCCGCCTAAAATTAGCTGGCAGCGGCGCTTCGCCGGCCAGGCTCAGGAGGATCGCGGGGTCAATCATCTTCCCACTCCAGTTCGCAAACGACCCGAGCGTCCACACTGAGTTCAGCGCTGAGGCTTTTTGCGTGTTCTGTCAGCAGCCGCCGCGGTACGATGACGAACGAGTATCCCTCTGCGCCTATCCGCAGCCTCAGCAACGCCACGCCAAACAGGGTCGTCAAAGTCGTCCTTTGATCGTCTGCGCGCCTCGAAGGCCAAGCCCTTAAGCGTCACTTCCGTCTGCATTTCGACCTTGATACCGATCCGCATGACATGGTCCTGGAGATCGCGCATCGCCTCTTTGGCTTCAAACGTGATCTGAGGCGGCTTTGGTTCGATCCCTTTCGCTCGTTGAATCTTGATCGTCGCAATGCGCTTGCGCCTCCAAATGTCATCCGCGATCAGCAGTTTTTGAAAGCGTCCACCTGTTCTCCCTCTCCCACTTCTCGCGGTTCAGCTTGGCTCCAATTTCAACAACCTTCCCCGGAGGGTTCTTCAATTCCTTGTCGAGCGCGTCGTAAGTTTCCATCGCCGCGGACCCGGATGCGATCAGGCTGCCATGAATGTGCCCCTTCTCATCAAATGTAAGGTAGCTGCCATCGGCTCGGGCAATACGGACCGGTTTGCCATTCTCAAGTTCAATGATGACATCTACGGCCTTCTGCTTCGTCCCTGCATACTTAGGCATCGCATCCCGGTCATGGATGAGACGCATCATCAGTTGCGGGCTTATTCGAAACACTCCATCGTCGGCGAAGAGGTAGAAGCGGATCGATACATTCATGCGGCCCGGCTCCGGTCAGGCCAATTTTCCTTCGGCGCGGACCTTCAAACAAGCCGAGAGGCGTCGGAATTTTCCGACAAAGCCGCGAGAACCATAACATACCTTCGGCTGCCCCGGGGGGGCGCGATTACTCGTCGCTGGTCGGATGAATGTGTCGCGAGCTGTCCTAGTTAGGACACCCACTTTTCCGAATTAGAACATTGGACTGGCCATATTATTTGGTGAAGTCGTGGGCGTGGTGCTCTGTCTCGGAAAGAGCGCGACAAATGGAATGCGGCCTCAGCCAAGCTCCGGCTGGGGCCGTCTTTTTGGTACTCGCGGCACTAGAGTCCAGCCCCACAAGTTCTCACCGAAGGCACAAGCACGTATCCTCGCGCGCCTTCTATCCATGACTGAAAATCGTATAAAGCAGAAGCACGGCAACGACGGCCGTCCAGGTGATTGATGTAGCGAAAGCCCATACCTGTGGCGGCATCGGATTTTACCTCTCGCAAAAATACTGAAGCAATACGAAGAGACCGCTGGCGCTGGACAGCGGCCTCTTGAACCTGGCCTCAAATAAAATGGCTTCGAGATAAAATCCCTTGCCTCCAGATCCGCCTTTATCAAACGTCGGATTTGCCGCCCAGTGAAGTCAAAAGCGAATCTAAAGCCAACGGAACAATTGAGACGTTGCGAGAGCGACACACCTTCGTTGCGCCTTGACCAATCCCTTGTTTGAGTAAGCATTGATGGCTGCGATAGCTAGCGGCTTCTCACCGTGTGCAATTGGCGCGATCATTGGATCCATGCCGATTGATCCCGACAACGACCCGAACGAGGCCTATGAGGTCGTCCCAATGAAGCCGGAGCCGCACGGGCCTCCCGCGGACTGGTGGACCTTGACGTGCAACGGGATTTCGGCTCAAACCACCCGCAGAAGAGCCGGTCGATCGGAATTTTTCCCTGCCCGCGTGCGGGGTTGAGGCGGCCATGCCGTTCTGGCGAGCCCCTAGGCATATGGATTCAGCAGCGAAAACTTCAGCCCTTTGAGTTCTCCGCCAACATCATGATAGCCTCCGATCGCTGAGGGCCTTCCACCCTGCAATTTATTTTTTGATTTTCAGATCCCGCGAATGCGCCCTCTGTCGTTTTGGCAACTCCGACAAGTGTTCGGCACAGGAGGTCGTAATTATGCGTATTCTTGAGGTTCTAAGAACCGGCCAAGTCGATCGGCAATTCACAAGAACATGGGCGGCATATGCCGTCGTCGCCACCGCGCTATGGTCGTGGGGTGCAAGTCCGGCTGCCGCGCAATTCAACTGGCATAGTTGGTATGCCAGCACCGGTACAAATGCCGCCGGGTGCGGTGAAATCGATAACCCTTGCAGAACGGTTAGTTACGCCATCGATCAGACCCAGGCTGGCGGTGAAGTGCAGTGTAAGGATGCAAACTATAATCCGTTTGTGACGATAACTAAGTCGATCACGATCACCTGCGACATACAACTAAGCACCAATCTTATTAGAACAGGTGCTTACAACTTCAACGTCAACATTGGTCCGAATGACGCTGTGATTGTGCGCGGTCTCAATTTTCACGGTGACGAGTACAGTTTCGGTTATTCCGTCCCGGGGATTGATTTTAAGGGGGCTGGCACTCTGGTTCTAGATAACGTCAAGGTAACTGGTTTTGTCACCGCCGGTATTCTGTTCGAACCAAACGGGCCTGCCAAACTGCAAGTAACAAATAGCCTCTTTGCTCGAAATGGAAACATCACCGGCGGCTCTGGAGCGGGGATTCGAATCCTGCCGCAAGCGTCTGGCGCAGCTCGCGTTCACCTTGATAACGTCACTATAGTCAGCAACGCATTCGGCGTAGCAGTCGATGGCAGCACGAGCGCGAACGGCATCAACATGACGATCGCGAACAGCATTCTTAGTGGAAACGCCAATGATGGTCTCGTCGCAACAACTTCCGCGGGACATTCGCCCGTTGGCGTCATGATGGCTAACACGAGGTCGACGAGCAATCTCTACGGCGTCCGATCAATTGGTCCGAACGTCACTGTCAGAGCGGATGGCTCCAAGATAGTCGGTAACGACTACGGCCTGGTCTCTCTGAACGGCGGTGCGCTTCTCTCTAGCGGTGACAACACGGTCCAAGCCAACGGCGTCAACGGCAGTTTCACCGGCTCGTTTTCCCATCAATAGAAGTTGCTCCAAGTTCTGGACGGGAGATCTGCCTGCTCGGCTGGTCTCTCGTTCACGCCTATCTGCAAGGGTCTGCGGGCAGCGCGGTGCCAAGATCAGGGGAGTATCCGAGCCGACCATGAGGAACGCCTTTCCAGATCACAACAGAACGCGATAGAGCGGTTGCATGAAGCACGTCGAGCCCCGCCCCTACGCCGATCCGGATAAGGCCGCGCGCCGCCTGATGGAGCACGCACGCGCATTCGAGCCAGTTCAAGACGGCAGGGTCTATATCGAGGTCATCATGCGCCTTTCCTGTTTGGCGACAAGGCCGCGGCCGCAGAATATGGGGCCGGCCTGAAATGCGCGATCGATCGCGGCTGGGTATCCATTCGGCGTAGGCCGCAGGGTTACCGCTTGAGCAGTCCAGGGTTCTCTTTGTAGAAGCTGATCAGCTCGAT
>NZ_JAFCJX010000063.1 GCF_018130695.1 Bradyrhizobium jicamae
GTATCCATTCGGCGTAGGCCGCAGGGTTACCGCTTGAGCAGTCCAGGGTTCTCTTTGTAGAAGCTGATCAGCTCGATGAGGTTTTCGATTCCGAAGTCGGTGAACGCCATGACGCCGTCTTCTCCGACACCGTAGACCCAGATGACGCCGTCCTCGATCTGCATTTCGGTGGCGATGTCCCACAACCAATCTTCGTCTTCGCCGAGGTCCTTGGCGACCTGTGTGATGGTGGTGACGTGATGGACCTTGTTAACGTGCGTGGTCATGCCGCTCGAGCGGAGAAGGCTGATGCCGGCGCCCAATTCCAGGGCAGAAGTTCGTCCAGCTGATGAGCCGGATGGGCGGCGATGCGGGCGAGGATATCGGTGAGCCAGGCCTGCGGGTCGATGCCGTTCATTTTCGCCGTGACGATAAGGCTGTACATAGCTGCGGCGCGCCGCCCTCCGCGATCAGATCCGCAGAACAGCCAGGACTTTCGTCCAAGAGCGATGCCTCGCAAGCTCCGTTCGGCGGCATTGTTGGAGAGACACACACGTCCGTCCTCCAGGAACAGCGTGAAGCTCGCCCAGCGCTTCAGGATGTAGTTGATCGCCTTGGCCAGATCGTGACCACGAGACAGTTTAGCGAGCTGTTCGCGCATGTAGATCTGAAGGTCCTCGACCAGAGGCCGGCTCAGCGTCTGTCGCACCTCCAGACGCCCTTCGGGACTCCTGCCATTGATGGAGCGTTCGATCTCGAACAGCGCATCGATCCGCCGCACAACCTCGATCGCAATCGGAGAGAGCGGGATTTCCTTCTTACCGGCACCCTTGCGCCGCGCATTCTCTTCGATGTCGGCCATGGCAAAGAATGGGCGCCTCCCATGCGACCAGCAGGCAGCTTCCCGGATTGGTCCGGGCTGGCGCCCGGCCAGATAGAGCTGTTTGTACCCGTCATAGGCGTCGGCCTGCAGGATGCCGGCATACCGGGCCAGATGCCCCTGCGGATGCTCGCCCTTGCGGTCGCGTGAGTAGTAGAACATCGCTGCTGGTGGGCCCGCGCCCCCAAACGGCCGGTCGTCCCGAACGTAGATCCAGCATCGTCCTGTGTCGGTCTTGCCCTTGGCCAGGACCGGCACGGTCGTATCGTCAGCATGAAGGCGCTCGGCTGCCATGACATGGGCTTCCAGCAGGCGCAGCAGGGGATCCAGCGACGCACAGACCGACCCCACGGCATCTGCCATGGTCGACAGCGCGATCGGCACCCCTTCGAGGGCATAGCGCTCGGCCTGGCGGTTCAAGGGCTGATGCTGGCCGAACTTCTCGAACATGATCATGGCCAGGAGGCTCGGGCCGGCCCATCCCCGTGCGACGGCATGGAATGGCGCCGGCTGCTGGCTGATTTTCTCGCAATCGCGGCAGGAGAACTTCTCCCGGACCGTCTCGATCACCTTCCACTGGCGCGGCACTACTTCCAGCGTGCGCGTCACGTCCTCGCCGAGCTTGCGAAGGCGATTGCTGCCGCAGCATTCACAAGCCGTAGGTCCTTCGATCACCACCCGCTCCCGGGGAAGGTGCTCAGGGAAGGTCTGGCGCTCAGCGCGCTTACGTGTAAATCCGCGCACCGTCGTCGTCTTCGCCACGGCTCGTTCCGCCGCAAGCTCGTCCTCGGTGGCGTCGGCTTCCAGCTCTTCGAACGTCAGCGCCAACTGCTCGATCAGCCGCGCCGAACGCTCCGACCGTTGCCCATAGATCTGATGCTTCAGCTTGGCGATCTGCAACTGCTGCTGGGCGATCAGCGCTTCGTCTTCCGACGCTTTCGCGCGGGCAACCGCGAGCTCGGCGGCGATCTCCAAACCCTTCGCGCGCTCGACCGCCAGCGCCTCTCTCAGGGCGGCAACGTCATTCGGAACAGCGTCGCGATCATCATCCATGCGACGCAGTGAATCACAAGTTGGATGCGTTGGGACTCCCCAAAATGCCTGCATCCGTAGTTTCTTCGCTCAGCCCGCGCTCTGCGGCCGCCAGCTCAGTTGCGGATTCCTCCAATCGATGCCCTCGAGCATGTAAGCCATCTGCGCCGCAGAGATCGACACCGCGCCGGCCGACGCCGACGGCCAGATGAACTTGCCGCGATCCAGACGCTTGGCGTAGAGCGACATGCCTAATCCGTCATGCCAGAGGATCTTGACCAGATCGCCGCGGCGGCCCCGGAAGATGTAGAGATCGCCCGCGTGCGGATCGCGCTTTAGAATCTCCTGAACCGTAAGAGCCAAGCTTCGCATGCCGCGACGCATGTCGGTGTGGCCAGTAGCGATCCAGACCCTGACGCCGCTCGGAATCGGGATCATCGTCGCCGCAGCAGCTCAAGAACTCGCTGCAGCGCCTCAACGTCCACGTCACGGTCAACGCGAACGCGACAGCCGCCGCCAAGCTCGATCTCGATGATTCCAGCCCTTGCACGCTGCACAGGCGGGGAAGACGTCGGTTGTGGCGCGTCGCTTGAGATCGGAGCCGCCACCGGCGTGATCTCGACCGGAACGAGAGCTGGCACGGAATCTCCGCTCAGTCGCCCCTGACGCGCTTGTCGACGCCAGGTGAACAGCAGACCGTGAGCCACCCCGTGCCGGCGTGCCACGCCGCAGACCGTCTCGCCAGCCTGCAAGGTCTCTTCGACAAGACGAACCTTCTCGTCGTAACTCCATCGCCGCCGACGCTCGGCGCCCAACACATTGACCTGCATTCGCCACGTGACCTTAAAGCTAGACTTAAGGTCAAATCCTCGGGCCGCCTCTCAAACTACACAAGGCGGCCGACGCCGGAGGGATAC
>NZ_JAFCJX010000064.1 GCF_018130695.1 Bradyrhizobium jicamae
CGTAGAGCCTGAGAGCCAATTCGTTTTGGCGTTCGACATCAAGGAGCGTTGGCGCCCCTTGATGTCAGAGCCAACGGCGTCGGCCGTCGGGTACTTCTGCGGTCTATGCTTTTGCGAGATGGTGTCCTTGCAGGATGTTGTTGGTGAGGGCGTACCAGAGCACGACGGCACGGACCTTCTCGATGCCGCGCACGGTCAATTGCCTGAGGTCCCAGTTCCGCCATCGGGCATGGATGCATTCGCAGATCGTGCGGGCTTGGTACTGTGCCTTGCCAGCTTCGCTGGCCATGCGAGCACGCCAGGCCGCGACGCCGGGACCGTCGCTGCTCCGGGGTAAAAAGGGATCGACGCCGCTCCTGGAGTTGGGCGGCGGGCAGTAAACCTCGACGCCTTCGCTATGCGCCCATTCGATGTCCTCGCCACTGCAGAACCCGCCATCGGCGAGGTAGCGGCGTGGCAAGCGCTTCAGCCGAGCGCGCGTTCGCTCCAGCATCGGTCGCAGCAAGCCGCGATCTGAGCCGCTGTTGTCGACATCGATCGCGACCACGATCAGTTCACCGGCCGCGCTGGCCACCTGCACATTGTAGGCTGGACGGAAGCCGGCATCGGCCATCTTCATCACCCGGGCCTGCGGGTCGGTGGTCGAGGCCCGTGGCTCTTTTGGCTTTTTGCCGTTGCCGCCCTTGTCATCGAGCTGCTTTCGCTTGCGCTTGATCTCGGCCAGCGCCGCTTGCGCAGCTTGCACCCGCTCGCTGCGCTCCCGCGCCGCGCGCTCCTTGGCGGCCCGGATCCTCCGATTGCTGGCTTCCGGATCGGCATCGACCTCGCGCTTGAGCTCCTTCACCACGGCCTCGGCCTGCGCCATCTGCCGATCCAGCGTCGCCTCCCGCCGGAACGAGCCGGTCCCGGCATTCGCCCGTATCCGCACCCCGTCCTGGGTCAGCTTCTCCAGATCGACCAGCCCTGCCTCGTTCAGGGCCACCAGATGTTCGACCAGCAAGCGGTCGAGCAAGTCTGCGCAGCCGACCCGGAAGTCCGACAGCGCGTGATAGTTCAAAGACACGCCGCCGCAGAGCCAGCGGTAGACGTCGTGACTGTCGCAGAGCCGGTCCAGCGCTCGCGCGCTGCCAACGCCGTCACTCGTGGCGTACAGCCAAAGCGCCAGCAGCAGTCGTGGCGATGGCGCCGGATGACCCGGCCGGTTCTCCCGCGCCTTGATGCGATCTTCCAGCTCGCTCAGGTCGAGCCCTTCGACATAGGCCCAGATCACCCGCGCAGGATGATCCTGCCCGATCAGGCTATCGATATCGACCGCTCGCAATTCGACCTGATCGCGCACCGGTTCGCGCAACCGAGGCGCGCCCCGCGGCTCGGCTTCGGCTCGTGGCGCCGACTGCTCCGGCAATTCGCCAAACAGCTTCTCGTCAGCCATCATTCTCTCCGGCAAATCAATTTGCGTAGAGAATCATATCCGCCTGAAAGAGTCACAGTCTCGTAGGGTGGG
>NZ_JAFCJX010000065.1 GCF_018130695.1 Bradyrhizobium jicamae
AAGAAGCCGGCCAAGAAGGCGGTGGCTGTCGAGAGCGAGGTCCAGGAAGGCGACAAGATCGCCAACCAGTCGATCCGCGTCAACGTCGACACCCTCGAGCACCTGATGACCATGGTCTCCGAGCTGGTGCTGACCCGCAACCAGCTGCTGGAGATTAGCCGCCGCAACGAGGACACCGAGTTCAAGGTGCCGCTGCAGCGCCTCTCCAACGTCACCGCCGAGCTGCAGGAAGGCGTCATGAAGACGCGCATGCAGCCGATCGGCAATGCCTGGCAGAAGCTGCCGCGCATCGTCCGCGACCTCTCCGGCGAACTCGGCAAGCAGATTGAATTGGAGATGCACGGCGCCGACACCGAGCTCGACCGCCAGGTGCTCGACCTGATCAAGGATCCCCTGACGCATATGGTGCGCAACTCCGCCGATCACGGCCTGGAGACGCCCGCCGAGCGCTCCGCCGCCGGCAAGCCCGAGCAGGGCACCATTCGTCTGTCCGCCTATCACGAAGGCGGCCACATCATCATCTGCATCGCCGACAACGGCCGCGGGCTCAACACCGAGCGGATCAAGGCGAAAGCCGTCCAGAACGGTCTCGTCACCGAGGCCGAGCTCGAGAAGATGACGGAAGCCCAGATCCACAAGTTCATCTTCGCGCCGGGCTTCTCCACCGCCGCCCAGATCACCTCGGTCTCCGGCCGCGGCGTCGGCATGGACGTGGTGCGCACCAATATCGACCAGATCGGCGGCACCATCGACATCAAGAGCGTGGCCGGCGAGGGCTCGTCGGTCACCATCAAGATCCCGCTGACGCTTGCGATCGTCTCGGCCCTGATCGTCGAAGCCGCCGGCGACCGCTTTGCGATCCCGCAATTGTCTGTCGTCGAGCTCGTCCGCGCCCGTGCCAACTCCGAGCACCGCATCGAGCGGATCAAGGACACCGCGGTGCTGCGGCTGCGCAACAAGCTGCTGCCGCTGATCCATTTGAAGAAGCTCCTGAAGATCGACGACGGCGCCGCCTCCGATCCCGAGAACGGCTTCATCGTGGTCACCCAGGTCGGCAGCCAGACCTTCGGCATCGTGGTCGACGGCGTCTTCCACACCGAAGAAATCGTGGTCAAGCCGATGTCCACGAAGCTGCGCCACATCGACATGTTCTCGGGCAACACGATCCTGGGCGATGGCGCGGTGATCATGATCATCGACCCCAACGGCATCGCCAAGGCGCTGGGCGCCTCCGGCTCCTCGGCCCATGAGATGGCCGAGGACAGCGCCGCCGCGCACGCCTCCTCGGGCGAGCAACTAACCTCGCTCTTGGTGTTCCGCGCCGGCACCAGCCAGCCCAAGGCGGTGCCGCTCGGCCTGGTCACCCGCCTGGAGGAGATCGCCACCGACAAGATCGAGCTCTCGAACGGCCGCTACATGGTGCAGTACCGCGAGCAGCTGATGCCGCTGGTGCAGAT
>NZ_JAFCJX010000066.1 GCF_018130695.1 Bradyrhizobium jicamae
TCGTGAAGGAGGTGCCGCTGAGCGACTGCCCCTGCAAGATGGAAAACCATACTTCGACCTGATTGAGCCATGACGCACTTGTCGGCGTGAAATGAAATTGCACGTTGGGGTGGGCCTTGAGCCAGTCCTCGTTCTTTTTATGGGTGTTGAGGTTGTCGAGGATGACGTGAAGCTTGCGGTTCGGAAAAGCCGCGGTGACGCTGTTCATGAAATCGAGAAACTCGACGCGGCGCCGGCGTTTTGAATGGGTCGCGATGATCTTTCCGGTGGCGACTTCGAGCGCCGCAAACAATGTTGTGGTGCCATGCCGCTTGTAATCGTGGCTTTGGCCGGTCAAGGCGCGGCCATTGGGCAACTTCAGATAACCCTGCGCTCGCTCCAAAGCCTGGATCGAGGGCTTCTCGTCCACGCACAGCACAATGGCCTTCGCCGGCGGCGCGACATAGAGGCCGACAACATCGGCGGCTTTGGCCGTAAAGTTCGGGTCGTTGCTCTCGCACCAGGACTTGCGAGCCACCAGGTCAATCTTGTGGCTGCGCAGGAACCGCCAGACATATTGGACATCGACATCGCCCAGCGCCTCGGCCAGCAGGGGGCCGGTCCAGCGCGCAAACCCTTGCGGTGGCGGCTTATCCAGCAGCTTCAGAATCCGCTTGTCGGTCGTCTTCGTATAGATCGGCTGCTTGCCAGGCCGCGGCTTGTCTTGCAGCCCTTCAAGGCCATGGTCGGCATAGCGATGCCGCCAAAGGCTGACAATCCGCGGCTGGACCCCAACTTCCTTGGCGATCGACCGGGTGCTGCGCCCATCCGCCGCCAACAGAACTATCCGCGCCCGCTTCAAATCGCGCTGCAACGTCACCGGTGAGCGACAGCACGCCTCAAGCACCTTGCGATCTTTCCTCGAAAGGTGGACTTCTCTTGCTTCGGGTATCATCCCGACCTTGAATCACGAGGAGGTCCGGGCGCTCAGCCGACAGGTCGGCTTTACCCCCAACTCCAGACAAACCGCTGCATCGGACTAACTGACGCGATGTGTGGACGGCTCCGGGTTGGCAAGGAGAATCTTCACTTTGCAGCAT
>NZ_JAFCJX010000007.1 GCF_018130695.1 Bradyrhizobium jicamae
AGAAAGGGGCGCACACGGGCATACAAATGCAGCGGAGGCACGCCGGCCTTCCCTGCGCGATGGCTTTACGGCTTATACGTGCTCGCCCTGGTGAGACTCTGCTTTTGTGCCACCATCATCCGCAAGGAACTTTCATCCCTCACGGACTTGCCACCAGCATCGGGGCGGCAGGCCCACACGACTTCGCCGTACGCCTCATATGCACTCGCCTAGCGCACACTCGGCGTCCACCGCATCTGCACCCGCGTTCGTGGCGATGGCGAGCGCCCCTCGTGTCGGGTGAGACGGGCGCATATTACTATAATCAGAATTTGTGTAAAGCGAATTATTTTTGAGTTCGGGGCTTGACACGATTCCGGCAACCCGAACTGATTTGCCCGTCGTGTCGAATTTGTCACAGGTCTTAGCGATTTGGAAAGCACCGGGTGAGATTGATGGGTACACGCAGGGATAAGCGTCGCCACAAAGCACACCAATTTGCTTGCCGATGCTATGATCGAGCATTGTTCATGGCACTGGTCCTGACCCCGACGAGGGCTGGTCAGAAGCATCACGGCGTCACCGGAAAAATTTGATGTTCATCTGCGATCGGTTTGACGAGTCATCTTCTCACACGAACGAAAATCCGTCGGCGCGTATAGGGATCGCGGCATGACGACGCGGCGAAAAGCTGTCGTCGCGGCGGCGCGGCTCGGAGGGGCGCTGGTGTTGCTGGCGGCTTGCGGCGGCAACGACGCCACCTTTCGCTATCGGCTGGCCTTCTCGGTCAGCGTCAATGGGGCGACGAAGTCCGGCTCCAGTATCATCGCGGTGCGCTACTGGAGGGGAGGAGCCTCCTGGGGGACCGGTGAGGCGACCTATACCGTCGTTAACGGCGTTACCCCCGTCATCGACCTTGGCCAGTACGGCACACTGGTCGCGTCGATGGCTTCCGATGGCGAGGAATGGTTCAGGCGCAAGAAGCAGTATGGACTGGCCTGCAAGAAACCGCTCACGGCGGAGTCATTGCCCGGCAAATTCCGCCTGGAGCCGGTGGCGCTCGCCAGGCTCCGCGGGGACAAGCGTGATCTCACGGACGATTCCTATCCCGCCTTCATCTGGTTTCCGTATGGTCAGCCCTACGAGCGCGCGCAGCAGCTCTGCCCAGAGGAATTCTCCCGCGCGATTGGCGCCGATATCGAATTGCGGTCGGTCACCATCGAAGCGGCGCCCGACGCACCGCTGCTGACCAGGCTCGAAATCAGAGCCCCGTGGCTGGACGAGATCAGGATCGATCAAAAGCCCAAGAGCACGGTCTATTCCAAGAGCGGAATCTTCAAGCCCCACCGCACGAGCCAGATTGAAACGGACGAGAGTAACCGATGACTGATGCGACCGAACCTGACCACCACCACTGCCGACGCGAGCGCATGGCAAGGGCTGGATAGATGGTCGCAGGGATTGCTCGCATGAACAGAAAAGCGGTCCTGTGGCTGGTCCTGCTTGTTGGCGTGCTGTTGTTGTACAGGGCCTGCGACAAAGGCGGCGGGGATGTTCGCTTCCGGCTGGCGTTCACTGTCAGCGTGGATGGGGTGGAGAAAACCGGCCATTACGGTGACAGTGCAGTCCAGCACTGTCACCGTAATGCCCGGCCCCGTCGGCAATTCGGACAGTCTCGGCTTTTCGGCGCGGCGCTTGGAACACACGACCTCTTGGTTTGAGGCGCAGCACCTCCCGTCCACTTCGTAGCCGCTTGAAATCACCCGCCGACTCGACGTTAGCTGCGTCAAGGGCGTATGAGCGAACCTACGCGGCTTGGCGTCAACAATGGCATTCGGAGTATTTCCGGTCGTGGGCACCAGCGGTTTGATGTCGATCGACCTGGGGTTGCGGGGCGCCGTCGTCGCATTGTGTCTGCTGATCGCAGCCCTGGCGCTGCGCGATCGCCGTGACAGCACGGCCGCGTTGCTGGGAGCCGCGCTCGCGATCGGCGCCGCGGCTTCGATGATCTGCTCGGCGCCGACATTCCCGCGGCCGTTTGCGTGGTGGGGCCTGTTGCTACTGGCGTTGTCCAGCGCGAACTGTGTTGTGTTCTGGCTATGGGCGCGTGCTGCCTTCGATGACGATTTCGTCCCGCGGTTCTGGCATGGCGTCTTGTGGGCAGCCGTCGTCGTCGCGCAATGGCTGGACACCAGCGGCATCACACGATCGGCCGCGATCGAGGTTGCGATCGAACGCACGCTGCCGTTCGCCTCTCTCGGCCTGGCGTTGTTGGCGGTAGCGCAGACGCTTGTCACCTGGCCGGCGGACCTGGTGCAGGGCCGGCGTCGGCTCCGGCTGGTCGTATTGATCGGGGCGTCGGCCCAAATCGTTTTCAACTCTTACTTGAGCTTCCTGCAGCAGCCCTCGTATCCCACTTTTTCCATGACTAGCGTCGCCAACGTTCTCGCTCTGTTCGTGTTGGTCGGCTTGAGCGCATGGAATCTGCTAGAAGCGGGGACGCGAGGAGGTTCAATCCTGCTGCCCGCGACAAATGTCCGCTTCGGCGCGCCAGCTAAGGCGTCTGACGATCAGCGCAAGCCTGCCACGATTGAACCGGCTCTCCTGCGCCGGTTGGAACAGCTGATGACCGTCGAGCGCATCTACCGGCGTGAGCGATTGACGATTGGATCGCTATCCGCCGAGTTGGGCGTGCCGGACTACCGGTTGCGGCAGCTCATCAATGAGGGCCTCGGCTACCGCAATTTCAATGCGTTTCTCAATCATTACCGGATCGGCGAAGCCAAGGCAGCGCTGGTCGACCCCGAACAAGTGGAAGTCCCGGTGCTGACAATTGCGATGGACACAGGTTTCCAGTCGATCGGGCCGTTCAACCGCGCCTTCAAGGCCGCGACAGATCTGACCCCAACCGAATTCCGCCGCCTCGCCATGTCGGGAAATGCGGCCCCGGTGAACGATCGATTGAAAATCGGCCAGTCGGGTTGAGGAATCGGCCAGCCGAATTGCAGGAATCGGCGAGAAGGGATCGACAACATTTGACAGGCTGATGGCGGTCTTTCCTCGCAATAGCTGCGACAACGGGGCTGCCCATGCGATATCAGCGATTTGCCGTTTCATTGACCGCGCTGGCGGCGCTCACGCTCTATCTGGCAGGGGCGGCGCTTGCCGATGGCTTGCAGACCGTCGGCGATCCGGACAGTCTCGGTTTCTCGGCGCGGCGACTGGCGCGCATGACCTCCTGGTTCGAAGCGCAGAGCGCAAAAGGCGATCCCTCCGGTTTTGTCGTGGGGATCGCTCGGGGCGGCAAGCTCACCTATTTGCAAGCCACCGGCTTCGAGGACCACGACAAGAAAATGCCGATGCGGCCGGATTCGATCTTTCGCATCGGATCGATGTCCAAGCAGATCACCAGCGTCGCCACCATGATGCTGGTCGACGACGGCAAGCTCGACCTCGACGCTCCCGTGGCGCAGTATCTGCCGGAACTCAGGGATATGCAGGTCGTCAAAAAGGATCCGGTCACCGGGGATCCGATCCTCCCGGATGTTGCGCGGAATATTTTTGAACCGGCGAAGCGTGCGATGACGATCCGGGACCTGCTGCGCAATACGTCCGGCCTCGTTTATGCTTCGCCGGACTACGCCGATCCCGGATTTGAGAATGCCGCGATTCACGTACTGTACGGCGCCAGGGCGCCGTTCCGGCGCGACAAGCCTATCGCGGACTTCGTCGCGAGCCTCGGCGCCCTGCCGCTTCTGCACCAGCCGGGCGAAGTCTGGGAATATGCCATCGGCTACGACGTGCTCGGCCGCGTCATTGAAGTCGTGTCGGGACAGCCCTTCGATCAGTTTCTGCAAAGCCGCCTCTTCGCGCCGCTGCATATGGTCGATAGCGGCTTCTCGGTACCGCAGGACAAGCTTGCCCGTCTCGTCGCCGTGCCGGGGCCGCAGCCCCAACCCCCTTTCGCGAATAGCGACGTCGGCAAGCCGCAGACGTTCTTCTCGGGCGGCGGAGGCATCGTCTCCACGGTTCCTGATTTTCTGCGCTTCTGCCAGATGCTGCTCAACGGCGGCGAGCTTGACGGCGTGCGTATCTTGAAGCCCGAAACGGTCCGGCTGATGACGACGAATTCGCTGCCACCCGAGATGCACATTGCGGGGCATGAAGTCGGTCCGGCCTTCGGTACGGGCTGGGGGCTCGGTTTCGCAGTCCGCACCAGCCCCGATTTCAGCCTGATTCCGGGCGCAGTCGGAAGCTTCAACTGGCAGGGAAGCTGGGGCACGTTCTTCTCAGTCGATCCGGCACAGAAGCTGATCCTGATCATGATGATGCAGCGGAGCGAGCACAGTGAGAACGGCTTCTATTTCAACGCCGTCCGTCGCCTGCCCTATGCGGCGCTGAAGGTGCCTGAAGCGCCGGCGCCGGTCGCAGCCGGGCAACGAAATGCCGGCGCCCTCACCGAATACGTCGGACGTTACGTTTTCGGCGGGTCTGCAAGTTCGCTGGACAGGCAGACCTCGGTCGCCGACGGCAATGGTTGGACCGGGCTTGAGTCCGTTATCGCGGGCACCGATGGCCTCAGGGTGATCAAATTGGCCGACACCGGCCCTGCCGCGAAAGCAGGCGTCATGGCGGGAGATCTCATCACCGCGATCGGCGATAGATCGATCAAGGGCCTGACCCTGGAAGCGGCCTTTCGTCGGATTTCAGGTCCGGTCAACGCCGCGATCAAGTTCGAGATCATCCGCGCGACGCAGAGCGGTCCGCTCGTTGTTACCTTTGCCCGGGAGGCGGTTCCTGCGCAGAGTGTCGCGCTTCAAGTCAGTGTCGCAGACGGCAAGCTCGTCGTCGAGGCAACAGGCGGTTGGTCAATCCTCGATTTCGACAGGGGCCGGCCGACGCCGGTGGTGGTTCGCTCGAACGATGAATTCCAAGTTGGGAGCGGCGATCATACGCGGATCGCGTTCACGCGCGATGCCACCGGAAAAATCAGCGGCGCGGTTCTCAATCCGGGGCCGTGGGAGCAACGTGGCGCAGTCGTCCCATAGGCCACACTGACAGCTGATGACATTGAGGAGGCTTGCCCGGCCAAAGAAAATCCGACGATTGGAAGGTGGGGCGGTCTCGGTGGAACTCCGGCGTGCGAACTCGCGCAACGTCACCGCGATTGGCAGAGCGTCAGACCCAATGCCAGTGAATGGTCGCCTTCGACCTCTGGGCGGTGAGCCACGCGTCGATGATCAGGTCCCGGATCCGTTCGCGGGTCGGGTCATCATAGCGCGCAGCCTGGCGGGCGAGGACTTGCCCGACCCAGAACGTGCCACCGTCGTCCACCGGGCCGATGACACTGCCGTTCTCGGCGCCGGCGAACGCCGCCGGCAAGTCGCAGGCGAACAAAGTTTCCAATCGTCCGCTCGCGTCCCGCGGCGCCTGTTTGCCGTCGAGAACGGGACAGGTTCCTGAGCGCCGCCACGTCGCGGCGAGGCGACGAGCGGAGGCGGGCGTCTTCGTTTCCAGCCGCATCACGGTCAGGCGGTCGAAGTCGCGCCGATGTGCGTCAAAATGCGGACGCATCTGATCCGCCACCAGGGCGATCTTGAACTTCTCCAACTGCAGGCTCTGCGCAACCAGCTCCTGCAGCGTTTCCATCGTCAGCTGCATGTCGTCGAGCCATTGCTGCATGGCGGCGCCGCTGTACAGGCGCTGCCGCATGCGGAACGTATCGACGGCGGCCTCGAGCTCCGCCTCGCCGATGTCGGGTGGCGCATCTTCGATGGCTGCGAAGAGCAGCGCGCGGTCGACCAGATCCCGCATCAGGTCGGGCCGCGGCTGCAGGCGCGCGCTCAGATAGAGCAGCGCCGACTGGATCGTGGTCGACCTGCCATTGATCGTCAGAACGAAATTCGCGGCCCAGTGATCGGCATAGCGCGCCGTCCAGGGGATGCCATGGTCGGGATGCCAGGACAGCGCCGCGGTGCCGGCACCTGCGATCGTCAGCAAGATGTCGTAGTCGAGATCGTCCGAGCCTGGCTTCGCCTCGATCAGCAAGCGGCAGGGCAATCCGGGATGCGACGTCTTGAATTGCGCGAAGCGCGCCCGCGCCGCCCGCTCCCCGTGACGATGGCGCGGCAGCTCACGCAGGAGCGCAAGCGCCTCGGCAAGAGCCTGTTCCACAGCTTCAGTCATGCGCCTGGCCCGGGATTTTCCGCAGTTGCGGGGATCGTGCAATCGAGATAAGCCGTGCCGTCAATCAACAACTCGGCGATCGCATCGCTGATCGGCAGAGCGAGCATGTCCTCCAGATAGGCCCACTGCCCATTGATATTGACCTCAAGAAACACGTACTCGCCGTCGGGTGTCAGGATCAGGTCGATCGCCCCGAAGGTGAGGCCGAGCGCCTCGACCACCTGCACGCACCGTCGCTCGATCGCTTCCGGCAGCACATGGGTCGCGTAGAATTGCGACTGCCCGTACTCCGGATGGTGCCGCCAGTCCGTCTGCTGCCGGTAGCTGTCCTGGGACTGGATCTCGACGGCGAACACGCGCCGTCCGACGACGGTCACCCTGAGCTCGAGGCGCTTTGGCACCTTCTCCTGGAACATGACCGGCGCGTGCCGCACGGCACTGCTGTTGGCAGCGTCGCGACGCCGTGCCGAGACGGTGTACGGTCGGGTCGCGACCCCGCCGACGCGCGGCGCGAGGTTGACGGCCCGCTTCGATATCAGCCCGCCGTCGCACGCGTCGTAGAAATCCAGAAACCGCTCGGGACTGTTGGTCACGAGCGTGCGGGGCACGGCGAAACCCACGCGTCCGGCCACCGACAGCTGATGAAGCTTGTTTTCGGGCGAGGGAGCCTGATTCCGCACGGGAAGAGCCGCCCATGGGGCGCACGCCGGTGGATCGGCGTCCTCCTGGTAAAGCGGCGCGGATGCCGACGCCGGTCGCTCCGGAATCCAACGGCAATCGAGGCATTCATAGAGCTGCGAGAGGAAACGCGCGCAGGTCTCCGCGACCCACCAGGCCTGGTCTTCCGGAACGTCCGGAGCGGGCGTCGGCCGTACCCGTGCGCGGTGCCAGGCCGCACGCACATCCGCCAGATCGAGGCGCTTGTCCGCGCAGGTCAGGAACCGCCGCACGGCACCCGTCCGATCATAATCGACGGTCAGCTCGGCGGATGATGGATACCGCCGCGGATCGAACAGGAAATACGGCGAGCCGCGCGCATCAAGCCGCGCTGTGACGTGGCGCACGTGGCGGTCGCCCGGCTCGCCGATGATGAGGATCATCCTGTGCTGGACTATTCGTCCGTCAACTGGGTGATCGATTTGCTCGCGACGCCGCCGATGGTGGTGAGACCGCGGGTGTTGATGAGACCGCCGCTGACCGCATTCAGCTCGTCGCTCTTCAGCTCGGTGGTTACGTCTTTCGTTTCGACCAGGTCCTTGATCGGCTTCTTCGTCATCTGATCAACTCCTCAAATTGGAAAGCCAAAATTTGGAACGCCAAGTATGTCTTGACAAAGATACGATGGAGCAAGCCTGCGGATCCGACAGTGACACATATCACACCGGGCCTTACTGCGTCATATTCGAGCCGTGCGCCCGTCAGCCTTTGCCCCTCAGCCTTTGACCAAATCGCCCAGCAGATTGGCCGCCACCATCAATTTGGCGAGCGTCAGGCCACCTGCGGCAATCTCCTCGACCGCGCGGCGGATGCGGGTGGCTTCAGGATGAGCCGCAAGCCAGGTCTCGGCAGCCTGCTGACCGGATTGTCCGATGGTCAACATGTCTGCGGCCAGGCGTCTTTCGGCTGCAGCGATCAGCTCGACGGCGCGGTCGATCGCCAGGCGTTCGAAATAATCGCTGACCGGCACGCTGCGCGCGGCGGCGATGATGCGGTCGAGACGGAAATTGGCCTCGGCGGCAAAGAACGTCGCTGCGGCATCGCCGATGCTGCGACCGGTGCGCTCGGCGACCACCACGATATCAGGTGCCGAGACCAGGGCATCGAGGTCGGCAAGGTCGCCGGCTAGGCCGCTTCCGACGCCGGCATCCGTCAGGTCCTGCCGGCGCTTGGTGCGCGCGGCCTGCATGTCCGGCGGCAGGGCGTCGTCGAGCGCGGCTGCGATCTCGCGGACGGCAGGGCCAAACCGGGCGATGACTGCGCCCAGGCCATCCTTGAAATCGACATTGCGTACATACCAGACCATGCGGGAGAGCAGGAGGTCCTGGATCGCCGCGTAGAGGCTGAGCTGCAACTGCCCGTCGATTCGGGTGTCGAGCGCGTCGATCGCGTCATTGAGTCGCCTGAGCTCGTAGATCCCGTCCACCGCAACCTGCGCCATGACGATGGTCGAGATATCGGCGTCGGTCTCGTCCGTCAGACGCACGATGCAGGCCGGGCCGCCGCGGTTGATCACGGCATTGACGAGACTGGTCGCGATGATCTCGCGTCGCAGGCGATGGAGCTCGACCGCGGTCGGGAATTTGTCGAGAATCTCGCGCGGAAAATACAGCGACAGTCTGCGGGCGAGATAGGGATCATCAGGCACGCCGGTCGCGAGCAGGTCCTCGTCGAGCGTCAGCTTGGCGTAGGCGAGCAACACGGCGAGCTCCGGCCGTGTCAGGGCCTGGCCGCGCCGCGTGCGCTCGGCAATGGCGGCGTCATCAGGCAGGAACTCCACGGCGCGGCTGAGCAGGCCGCGCTGCTCGAGCGACTGCATCAGGCGGGTGAGGAAGCCGGTCTCGGCCACGCCCTTGCGTTCGGCGAGCGAGAGCGCCAGCGTCTGCAGATAGTTGTTGCGCAGCACCAGCGTGCCGACCTCGTCGGTCATCGCGGCAAGCAGGGTGTTGCGGTCACTGAGGCTGAGGCGTCCCTCGCGTTCGGGGCGTGCCAGCGCGATCTTGATGTTGACCTCGACGTCGGACGTGTTCACGCCGGCCGAATTGTCGATCGCGTCGGTGTTGAGCCTGACGCCCTTCTGCGCCGCTTCGATGCGGCCGCGCTGGGTGACGCCGAGATTGGCGCCTTCGCCGATCACCCGGGCGCGAACGTCGGTGCCGGTGATGCGGATCGGATCATTGGCACGGTCGCCGGCCTGATCGTCGCTCTCCGCTGATGCGCGGATATAGGTGCCGATGCCGCCGAACCACAGCAGGTCCGTGCGCGCTTTCAGGATCGCCGTCATCACCTCGAACGGCGTGGCCTGCTCCTTGTCGAGATCGAGCAGGCTGCGCACTTCCGGCGCGAGCGGGATCGCCTTGAGCGTGCGCGAGAACACGCCGCCGCCTTGCGAGATCAGCGACTTGTCGTAGTCCTGCCAGCTCGATCGCGGCAGGTCGAACAGGCGCTTGCGCTCGGCGAAGCTGGCGCTCGGATCGGGCGAGGGATCGATGAAGATGTCGCGGTGATCGAACGCTGCCACGAGCTTCGTCGCCGGCGACAGCAGCATGCCGTTGCCGAACACGTCGCCGGACATGTCGCCGACGCCGGCCGTGGTGAACGGCATGGTCTGGATGTCGGTGCCGAGCTCGCGGAAGTGGCGCTTGACCGCCTCCCAGGCGCCGCGCGCCGTGATCCCCATCTTCTTGTGGTCGTAGCCCTGGCTGCCGCCGGAGGCGAAGGCGTCGCCGAGCCAATGGTTCTTTTCGGTCGAGATCGCGTTGGCGACGTCGGAGAAGGTGGCAGTGCCCTTGTCGGCGGCGACCACGAGATAGGGGTCGTCGCCGTCATGGCGCACGGTGGAATCGGGCGGCACCACGGCGTCGCCGTCGAGATTGTCGGTGAGCTCGAGCAGCGAGCGCACGAAGATGCGGTAGGCCTCGGTGCCTTCGGCGAGCCAGGCGTCGCGATTGGACGGCGGCGGCAGCCGCTTCGGCACGAAACCGCCCTTGGCGCCGACCGGCACGATCACGGCGTTCTTGACCTGCTGCGCCTTGACGAGGCCCAGGATCTCGGTGCGGAAATCCTGCGGCCGGTCGGACCAGCGCAGGCCGCCGCGCGCGACCTTGCCGAAGCGCAGGTGAATGCCTTCGACCCGCGGCGAATAGACGAAGATTTCGTAGAGCGGTCGCGGCGCCGGCAGATCGTCGATCCGGCGCGCGTCGAACTTGAAGGAGATCACCGGACGCGGATGTCCATCCTCGCCGATCTGCCACAGATTGGTGCGGATGGTCGCCTGCACCAGATTGGTGAAGCGACGCAGGATGCGGTCTTCGTCGAGCGAGGCGACGGATTTGAGCTGCTCCTCGATCTCGGCGAGCAGGGCGGTCTCGCGCGCCGAACGCTCGGCATCGGTGGAGGTGAGGCGCGGATCGAGGCGGGCCTGGAACAGCGCGACGAGGCTCGCCGTGATCGCGGCGTTCTTGCGCGCGGTCTGCCACATGTAATCCTGGGTGAACGGCGCGCGGATCTGGTGCAGATAGCGCGACAGCGCCCGGATGGTCGAGACTTCCCGCCAGCCCAGCGCCGTGCGCAGGATCAGGGCATTGTATCCGTCGGATTCGGCGCGATCGGTGACCACAGCCATGATCGAGGCTTCCAGGCGATGGCTGAATTCCCGATTGATCTCGATCGGCTGGCCATCACTGGTCTCGATCGTCATCTCGTGCAGCCACACCGGCTCCGGCCTGTTGCCGGGCACGATCTGATAGCTGCGTTCGTTGACCACGCGCAGGCCGTGATTTTCGATCACCGGCACGCGGTAGGACAGCGATAGCGGTGCGGCGTCGGAGAACACCTTCAGGCTGAAGCGCCTGGGATCGTCCTCGTCCTTGTCGCGGTGAACCGAGATCGTCACCGGGCGGGCCGGGGTCAGCTTTTCGATGGTCGCGATATCGGCGATCGCCTGCTCCGCGGTGAAGACCTCGCTGTAGCCGCCGCCAAAGGCCTGGGCATAGCGGTTGGCGATCATGCGCGCGCGCATGCCGTCGGTCGACGCACTGAGCGCGGCCTTCAGCTTGTCGGCCCAGGTCGCGGCAATGGCGCTGATGCCCGCTTCCAGCGTGGCGCGCTCGACGACCGGCGTCTTGCCTTCATAGCGCCCGATGATGAAGTGGACGCGCGCCAGCGCGCCTTCGGGGAACGAGACGTAGGACGCGGACAGGGTGCCCTTGTAGACCTGCGCCAGGAAGGCGCCGACGCGCGTGCGGACGTCGGTGTCGTATTTGTCGCGCGGAATGAAGGTGAGGATGGAGACGAAGCGATCGAACTTGTCCACCCGCGCCAGCGCCCGGACGCGCGGGCGCTCATAGAGGATCAGGATCTCGATGACGAAATTGTAGAGCGTGTCGACGTCGATCTGGAACAGATCGTCGCGCGGATAATCCTCGAGGATATGCATCAGCGCCTTGCCCGAATGGCCGTTCGGGTCGAAGCCGGCGCGCTGCAGCACCCGCGAGACCTTGTGGCGGACATAAGGGATCTGCCGCACCGAGCGGGTATAGGCGCCCGAGGTGAACAGGCCGACGACGCGCAATTCGCCTTCGAGCCGGCCGTCGGGCGAATAGAGCTTGATGCCCACATAATCCATCCGGATGCGGCGATGGACGCGGCTACTGACATTGGCCTTGACCACGATCAGCAGCGTCGGTTCGTGCATGAACTCGCGGATTTCCGGCGTCATCACCACCATTTCGCTACCGCGGCGCAGCACCTTGACGTCGGAATCCCTGAGGATGCCGAGGCCGTCGCGGGTCATGATGTCGTCGGACGTATCGCTGTCGGGCGAGAAGCGATATTCGCGCACGCCGAGGAAGGTGAAATTGTCCGCGCACAGCCATTGCAGGAACTGGTTGGCTTCGGCGACCTCGTCGATCGGCAGCGGCGGCGGATTGGAGGAGAACGTCTTGATCGCTTCCTCGACCCGGTCACGCATGGCGCGCCAGTCGGTGACGCAGGCGCGGACGTTGTTCAGCGTCCTGGTCACGCCGTCGATCAACTTCTGGCGGTCGGCGTCGGCGTCCAGGCGGGTGATGTGGAGGTGAATCAGGCTTTCGCGCGCGCCCCTTGCTCCCTCCGGCAGCGCTTCGCCGTAGAACCGAAGCAGCTTGCCCTCATCATCGCGCTCCACGGCGATGATCGGGTGGGCGACCAGGGTGACTTCGATGCCCTGCTCGGCGATTTCCGCCATCGTGGAGTCGTACAGGAAAGGCATGTTGTCGTTGAGAATCTCGAGCACGGAAATCTCGCGCCCGTTCGGCAATGTCGGATTGACGACGCGGATATCGGCGCTGCCGGCCGTGCGGCGCTGCACGTGCTCCCAGGCCTGCTCCGCCAGGAGGGCAAGCGAGTCGGCATCGAAATTGTCGAGATCCTCGATATTGGTGTAGCCGAACAGAGGCTCGGCAAAGGCCCGTGGGCTCTTGCCCGGCGGCACGCTGCCTGCTGCATCGCGGATCAGGGTTGCCCGGGCCTTGTCGTCGCGCCATGCCATAGCGTCCTCCATGTCCCCGGCCGATCAACCGCAATGACGGTCGGGCGTTGTTTTTGCAGTGCACCTCTTCGGGTGCATCGTTCCCTGTCCGCGATTCGATCGCGTACGCGAATCCTTGAGTCTTGCGGCTTCGAAGATACTAGCACCCCGGAGCCGCCAAGGCGCGCAGAGTTGTGACGCGCGCACAGGGCCGAGATTGGCGCCGACGATCGGCGCCTTGTCGGGTGGGTACAAAATCACAAGGAATTTCAACCGGGTATAGGTTCGTGGCGTTATTCTGGATAGTGCGCCATTCTCGGCCTCACCTCGCACGGTCAAAATCGACCGCTCGATTGACCCAAGGCAAATTGTCGATTCGGTGCGCAGCCGCCGCGGCCCACGTTCCGGATGTTGCGCAATGCCCCTCGTGTCGGGTGAGACGGAGTTATTGTTGGAATAAGCAGAAATTCCAGTAAAGCAAAATATGTTTTGTTGCGCGGCCTTGCGCCGTCGGGCAAATCAGCGGTCTAATGGCCGGGGCGACCTCAGCGCCAAATGCGGGGTTTGACGGCCCACTCAGCTCCAAACAAAGATGCCGCCAACGAGGTACTCCAAACTAGTTCGGAGCGATCAACCGGGCTGCGGTAATTTGGCTGGCCCGTTGGTTCTTTGTTTCCGCGTTGCCGGCGGCCTCTGGAATGGGCGAACAATGGTCAAGGTCGATCCTTACAGCATCGTCTTTCTGGCGATGGCAGTCTTCTTCTTCCTGGTGCGCAGTGTCCTCAGACTTCGCACTGAGAGCGAACAATCGCCTGTGACAGACGCCTTCTTCTATCGCCTCTCCATGATGGCAGCCGCCTTGGGCGCGGTGCTTTACGTCGCCGACAAAGCCGGGTGGCATTCACGGTTCGAGGCTGCCTTAACCCCTGTCGCCGCACCTACGATCGCCGCACCTACTATCGCCGCAACGACCAAATCGGCTCCGGTCGTCGATAGTGTGCCGATCTATCCAACCAATAATGGCACGTCGGCGATGATAGATGTGGTATTGGGCGTCCAGCCGCTCAGGATGCTGTTGGATACTGGCGCGACAACGTGCCTGGTGTCAGAGGCTGTTGCTGCCAGAATTGTTCGCGATGGTTATGGGGTTCGGCAGGAAGCTGTTCGCTTCAAGATGGCGGATGGAACGATCCGCACCCTGCCAACCCTTCTCATCAGGGAGATGCAGATTGGTCGGCATACGGTCCGCAACGTGCCGGCCGGGGTTTCATCTGCAGGCGAGATGCTGCTAGCCTTCCCCGTCGTCAATGCCATCGCTCCATTCACAATCGACACGCGAGCGAGGTTGTTGATTTTTCATACTTCCTTTAACGCGATGGGCGGTGGTCACTTTGCTGCATCCACGACTGCTGGGAAGCGAAGCGACTCATCCATGTCGCCCGCCTGAACTAACGTGGCCCCGGCGTCGGGGCGTCGATCGAACAGCCCGCCCGCTCACCCCCGGTGACGCTAATCTGCCTACCGCCCGCGAATTCGATTTGCGTTGATCGCGGCTACACTCAGCCTGGTCCAGTTCCCCTGTCCAACAATATGCAGCGTTGCCCCGCGCCCCTGCACCAGCCGTGCTTTATTTCGATCAGGCCTCTGGAATTGCGATTCGCCGATCTGCTGGGCCTGATGATCGTCGCCAAGGTGGAGCAGCGCGATCCGCTCCGATTGGTCACCGTAGCCACCGGCCAGAAGAACAAGATCGCCGTCGACAGCCAAGGCTTTCGCGCCCGCGACCTCGTTCCGCCAATGTCGGATCACACCACGCTCGACTTTGACAATTGGGAAGCCCTCATAAGCGCAGCACCAGAGCGGAGACCCATCAATAGTCAGCGCATAGCAATCGGCTATGAAGAGGTTGTCGCGCGCGTGATCGTTGAACTTCCACAGGACGCTGCCATCCGATCCAAAGCGCGCGATGCCTGACGACGAGACCGGCCAGCTTCCACCTTCGGACGCGCCGGAAAAGACGCCTTCGTCGAAATAGCCGACCCAAATCGTGCCGTCCTCCGCGCACTGGATATGTGCGATGCCGTCGCCCATCGCAAAGGTGCCGGCCGGCGTTCCATCGGCAGCAAATAAACAAGCATTGCTGGCGTCAGGCTCCGCGCGGCGCTTGGCGACCAGCCACCGCCCATCGGGAAGGCGGTCGACCCGTGGCCAAGGACAGGCCGGTATCTCGATCGCACCGCTCTCTGTGTTGCCATCGAAGGTGCTAAGGCGCAGGTGCCTGCCTTGAAAACCCGGATGAGGCGCATGGGTATTTCCGCGCTGAATTTGGTCGTACCAGCTTGCGACCTCCGCATGGACGTCGCCATCGGTGCGCACCACCGCCAAATCACCGTTCCAAAGCACAGCATAGGCATAATCAAACCATCCGTCGGGTGTAGACGGCAAAGGTGTGGTCTCGTCCGAAATCGGCTCGTGCTTCATGTGAGCAGTCAATCACGTCGGAGCGCTGCTGCGAAGCGGGGGGAGTGCCTCCCCTCATCGATTTCCTTGGCCCGTCCTGCGCGTTACCGATGCGCCGCACCATCAAGGCGCCGGGTGCAATAGTCGGTTGATGAGCTGAATCAGGGTGCTCTCCAGCTCTTCCGGCGAGTCGATGGTGATGCCTTGCTTGTAGTACTGCCCGACCGGGTGGCCGATGCCTATTGCCGCGAGTTGAATGTCGCCGGCTTGCTCGATCTCGTTGGCGACGCGGCGCAAATCTTCGGGCAGATACCTATCGCCATTCTCGTACAATGTGGAATCGTCGACCGGCGCACCATCGGACAGCACGATCAGGCATTTCTGCCTTTCGTCGCGTCGGCGCAAACGCGACGCAGCCCATTCGATGGCTTCGCCGTCGATGTTCTCTTTAAGCAGGCTAGGCCGCAGCATCGTGGCGCAGTGTCGCGCCTCGCCGGCGCTGCAATAGATGATGTGCAGCAGGTCGTTCAATCGCCCGGGATAGGAGGGGTGACGGTCGCTCAGCCATTTTTCTCGGCTCTGGCCGCCCTTCCAGCGCACGGTCGTGAAGCCGAGCACTTCCTGCTTTGCGCCGAGGCCGTCGAGCAGGTCGGAGGCGACCAGCGCGGCCTTGGCCGCGAACAGCATCGGTTGTCCGCGCATTGATCCGGAATGATCGATGAGCAATGACACGATCGCATCAGCAGCAGGAGGGGAGCTGTCTTGCGGCGGCGCGGCCCCCATGTCCGCACGCTGTGCAGCAAGGTCCGTTTCGAGATCGTACAGCGGTCCGGGATCGACCGGTGGATAGCGCTCGGCCCAGCGCCGGTCAGGCTCAGGGAGCGTCGCCAGGATCGCATCCAGATCGTCGGTCTTGGTTTCGACGTCGAACTCTCGGGTATAGGCCTGATAAGGCCGATTGGGATCGAACCGAACCGGGCGACGCCGCGATCTCCGAAGCGACGGCACAAAGCTCAAGGCAATGAGCGCAACGAGCACCGTCAGGAAAGCGTCACGCCAGAGCAACTGCCAGCGCCCTCACGCTGCTCTCTGAAACCTGATAGCGGGACGCAGCCCTGCGCGTTCGGCAAGCCGGACCAGCATGCTCAGGCTAAACCGGTTGATCTTTCCATTCCTGATCTCGGACACCCGAGCCTGAGTGACGCCGAGACGCTTTGCCGCCTCGATCTGCGTCAGGGCGGATTTGCTCAGCCACTTGTTGATTCCGGAGAGCAGCTTGGCGCGCATCTCGAGCTCGGCCGCTTCTTCCGCCGGGAAAAGGTCGTGAAATACTGACTTTGCCATCATGGTCGCCTGATCTGTCTGAGCCGTGCCCTGGCGAGATCAATGTCCCGCTTGGCCGTTGCTTGTGTCTTCTTCTGGAACGCGTGCAGGACGTGGACGGCATCGCCGATGGTCGCGAGATAGATGACGCGATATGCACCTGATGCCTGACGTATCCTGATTTCGCGAACGCCGGGGCCGATAGACGTCATTGGCTTCCAGTCAGACGGTTCTTCGCCGATCTGTACCTGAAACAATTGATATCCAACCTCGCGTCGGGCGTCGGCCGGGAATGCTTCAACCTCGGATCGGCTGCTACCGTGCCACTGCACCTCCTTCATGGTCGAATTATGCGAGAATTGGCATAGTCCGTCAATGTGCTTTCCGCTCTGTTGCGCGGAATCGCACCTAAACTCGAAGCCGCAAGATAATGTCGGTCCGCCGGCTCCCGACCTCAATCCATCGGCCAGAGATTGCGTGGCCGCGCCCGATAGTTCAGCTCTTTCCAGTTCATGCTGGCGCCGCCGGGTGAGTCGACGAACAGCACCTTGGCGGCGGAGGGCGCGTAGGCGGCATAGAAATGGTTGGCCGATTTCACCACCACGATCTTGCGGGACCGCCAATCGATCCCCAGCGGGGTGAAGACGTCGCCGAGCGCCTGGATGCGCCTTTCGACAAGCACGACGTCGATGCCAGCGACGTCGATCCGCACCGAACGGCCCATCGGCGTGGTGCCTCCGGAGCCGAAGCAGTTCAGCATGTCGGCTGTCGGCGCGCAGTTCAGCACGCGCGCTTCGACGTCGAGCGGTCTGCCCGAGGCGAGCGAATGCTTTCCGCCAATGCGGACGGGGAGTTTTGCGCCGACGCCGGCCGAATAGCAGATCGCGAGCGCGCCGGGATCGTAGAACGGGCCGACGCAGGCCTCGGTGACGCCGCGCTTCAGCATCGCTTCGAGGACGAATGTCGAATCGCCGGCGGCGCCGCCGCCACTGTTGTCGGCGACATCGGCGAGCACGATCGGATGCGCTGGACTTTGCGTCGCCTCGGTCAGTGCGGTCTCGATGTCGAGATATTCCGCAAAGCATCGCTCGCGAATGGCGAAGAGTTCGTCGCGGAGCTGCGCGGCCACGGCATCGCCGAGGCTCTTTTGTCCGTCGGTGATGACCAGCATCTTCGATCCGAGCTCGGAGCAGTCGCCCCAGGCAAAGCCGTGGACGAACGAGATCGAGAGCACGCCGTCCGTACTTTCGAGATCCTTCATGCGCCGAACGAACGAGCTCATCGGCTCGCGCAGCGTCATGAACTGGGCGATCATGTTGCAGGGGACGACGGACATGACGGGCTTGATCTGCCTGCGCGCCGTGCGCAGGCAGAGGTCGACCAGCTCCCTGGCCCGGTCGAGGATGTCGAGATGGGGATATTCCTTGAAGAAGATCAGGATGTCGGCGTTCTCGACCTTGTTCTTCGACAGGAAGCCGTGCAGATCGAGCTCGACGCCGATGACCACGTCGGGTCCGACGATCCGGCGGACTTCGGCGATCAGGTCGCCTTCAGCATCCTCATAGCCGTCGGCAATCATCGCGCCATGCATGGCGAGCGCGACGATATCGACCGGCATCGCGGCGCGCAGATCCGCGAGCAGGCGGTCCCGCAGCGTCTCATAGGCTGCCCTGGTCGTCATGCCGTTGGGCTCGGCGAAACCGCCGCGTCCCTGCACGATGTCCAGCTTCTCCTGTTCGGCGCGCTCGCGAAGCACGCGAAGCACCTGGCCGAACAGATGATACTCGCCCGGCTTGCGCTCGTTGGGCTCGAACTGGTCGATCGAGGTCGGAAACGGCGAGAACGTGTTGGTTTCCGTGCCAAACAGAGCCGAAAAGATTCGCATGGTCGGTCACCGAAGATGTGCGAGAGAGGCGGAGAGATCTGATGGAAGGCGTTGGAAGCTGTCGCTTCCAACGCGCGTTGTACGATGTCTTCTTTTCGGACTATGCCTCAGCGCCGGCTTCGGCCTGAAATTCGGTCGTACGCGCGGGCGCGGGACGCAGCGCGACGAGCATCATGACCCCGGCGAGCGCAAACAGCCCCGCGACAAAGTACATCGACATCGCGGGGTCGCCGGTGCGGCTGTTGATCTGCGCCATCATGATCGGGCTCACGACACCGCCCAGCAGCGCAAGGCTGTTGATGAACGCGATGCCGGTGGCGGCGACGGGCTTGGCCAGATATTCGGTGACGACGGTCAGGAACAGCGGCAGAGCGGAGGCGAGACCGAGCATGGTCACGCAGAGGCCGGCGAGGGAGCCCGCGAAATTGCCTTGCGTGAGGATGCAGATCCCGAGCCCTGCCGCGGCGATGAAGGTGCTCACGGCGTAATGCCAGCGGCGTTCGCGGGTCCGGTCGGAATGCCGGCCCACGGTGATCATGGCGATCATGCCGACGGCCTGCGGGATTGCTGCGCAAATCCCGACCAGAAGCAGGTCCTCGACGCCCCAGGCCTTGATCAGGCTGGGGATCCAGAACACCAGCGCATAGTTCGCCGCAATAAGGAGGAAATCCGAGAACGCGAGCGCATAGACGCGCCAGTCGCGGAACAGCGCCTTGAGCGCGCTGCTGGAAGCCGTCGTGGTCGGGCGGTGATACTCGATGTCCGCCTTGATGGTCTGCTTCTCCTCGCTCGTCAGCCAGTGGGCCTCCTCGGGGCGATCCTGCAGCCAGAGATAGGCGGTGATGCCGAGGATGCTGGCGGGCAGGCCCTGGGTCAGGAACAGCCACTGCCAGCCGGCCAAGCCGCCGACGCCGTTCAGATATTTCATGATCGCGCCGGATGCCGGTCCCGCGAACACGCCGGCGCCGACCACGGCCGCCATCAGGATCGCCAGCACCTGTCCGCGCCGTGGCTCGGGATACCAATAGGTCAGATAGAGCACGACGCCTGGCAGGAAGCCGGCTTCGAACACGCCGAGCAGGAAGCGCATGACGTAGAACTGCATCGGCGTGTGCACGAACATCATGCCGGCGGCGACGAGGCCCCAGATGAACATGATCCTCAGCAGCGTCTTGCGGGCCCCGATCCGCTGCATCAGCATGTTGCTCGGCACCTCGAACATCACGTAGCCGACGAAGAACAGCCCGGCGCCGAAGCCGTACACGGCGTCGTCGAACGACGGCAGCTCGGCCATCTGGAGCTTTGCGTAGCCGATGTTGACACGATCGACATAGGCGACCATGTAGGACACCATCAGCAGGGGAAGCAGCCGCCATCCCACCTTCTTGTACAATGCGTCGTTGGAGGGACTAGCTGCGGGGAAAGCATTTGAAAGAGATGGACTGGTCATGGAGCGCCCTGATCCTTGATCGGAGAAGCTCGATCCTGAGCAGGGACCCCAAGGCGCCGCAATTTTGCAAGCTGTCGACGAATGGTGCAACCTGACGCTACCAACGCGCCATTTGGCAAGAGGCGGGCCCGCGCATCAGATGTTCACTAACGCGTATTTTCCCGGCAACCTGAAGCTGCTCTGCAGCCACTACCGATCCATCGCCGAGGTCTGTCGCCGGCTCAAGGTCAACCGGGCGCAGTTCAACAAATATCTCAGCGGCCAGACCGCGCCGACGGCTCACAATCTCAAGCGCGTCTGCGATTTCTTCGGCGTCGAGGAGAGCGAGATCGTGCGGCCGCACGAGGAGTTCGCGCAGCTGATCGGCGTGCGTGTTAGCACCTCGGCCCGTGCGGCGCTCAGCGCGCCGCCGCTCAAGCACATCGAGACGCTGCGGCGGCATTCCTCCGACACGCTGAAGAAGTACGCCGGCTACTACTTCGAATATTATTATTCGATGTCGTCGCCCGGGCGCATCCTGCGCTCGCTGGTGCATCTGCACGAGACGGGCGGATATTCGGTTTGCGAGCGGACCGAGAGATTGCAGGACGCGGGCGAGCCGGCGCGGCATGTGCTGTGCCACTATTTCGGCACGGCGTTCTATCTGAACGAGCGCATCTTCGTGGTCGACTATGAGTCGCTGACCTCCAACGAGATCACGCAGACGGTGCTGATCCCGAGCTTCAAGAACCGGATCACGCGCCTGAACGGATTGAAGCTCGGCGTCAGCGCGGCCGACCAGCGCGCGCCCTGTTGCTCGCGGGTGGTGTGGGACTATCTGGGGCCGAAGGTCGCCCGCATTCAATCCTATCGCAAGCTCGGCCTGTTTGCGCTCGATGACGCGCAAATCGATCTCGATGTCCGGCGGCGCCTGCAGCAAACCCGGTTCGACCAGGGACTGTTCTCGGTGCTCTAAAGCCCGTTTCGATGAATCGACACGGGCTTTAGATTTTTTTGCTTTGACGCGTTTTCTTCACGCGAACCGGTGTCCACTTCGCTTGAAAACGCTATCGAGGGGGCAACAGGTTGCGCCAGCATCCCTGGGCAACTCGCGCCACTGCCGCACCAGTTGCGAAATTGCTCCGTGTCCGACCGCGCGGCACATCAGCTGCGTCGTCAACGGTGCCAATGATCATGAACGCGTCCGTCCCTCCTCCATCGTCAGACATCGCTCTCGCAGGCTATGTCGCCAGGCCCAGGATCGGGATCATCACCGGTTCGGGGCCCGAGGCCGGTGTGGATCTCTGGACCAAGGTGCTTCGGGAGAACCGCCGCCGGATGGGCGCGCAATTCCGTCACGACACCGATGCGCCGGCGGTCGACATCATCTCCGATCCGGCGCTTGGCCTGTCCATGGAGCTCGATCGCACCGAATCGGAGGTGTGGTCGGCGCTGCGGGCCGATGCCGAGGCGCTCGATGGCCGCGTGGCCGCCTACGCCATCGCCTGCAATACGCTGAACGTGTTTGCGCCGCGCCTGAACGAGCTCGGGCTGACGGCCCGGCTGATCTCGTTCGCGGATGTGCTGGGCGCCTACCTGCGGCGGCGCGGTGCAACGCGCGTATCTCTGCTGGGCGCGCGGACGGTTGCCGAGCTCGGCGCGTGGTCGCCCTATCGGTGCCTGCGCAGCGTCGTCGATTTCGAGCCGCTGGACGAGAGCGGCCGCATGACGCTCCATCAGCTGATCTATGACGTCAAGCAATACGGCGCCGAGCATCCGGGCTTGCGCGATCGGTTTGCCAGCCTGCTCGGCCGCATCCAGTCGGATACGGTGCTGCTCGCCTGCACCGAATTGCCGCTGATCGCCGATCTCGAGACGACCAAGTATCTGGTCGATGTGACCCAGCTCGTTGCCGAGGCGCTGGTGGATTGCACCGATCTCGCCGCGATATCGGATGGGTCATGACGGCCAATGGCAGGCTCGGCGTCCTGATTACCGGCGGCACCATCGGCATGCAGCCCGGCGATGCCGGACTGGCGCCGGAGGCCGGTCTCGATGCGTGCCTGCGCAATGCGCTGGGCGAGCGCGTCGGGCCGTTCGTCGAACTGTCGCCGCTGATCGATAGCGCCAACGCAGGGCCGGAATTCTGGGGCCGCATCGCCGCGGCGGTGGTATCGCTCGTCGAGGATGAAGGGTGCAGCGGCGTCCTGGTTCTCCATGGCACCGACACGATGGCTTATACGGCGGCGGGACTGGCGTTCCTGCTGCTCGGTTTGCCCGTGCCGGTCGTGCTCACGGGCGCGATGCATCCGATCGGCGAGGTCGGGAGCGATGGCTGGGACAATGTCACGGGCGCGCTGGACCTGTTGGCGAGCGGCCCGCCGGCGGGGGGCTACGTCTATTTTGCGGGCAAGCAGATCCCGGCTGTTCACTGCAGCAAGTGGCGGACGCAGACGACCGATGCCTTCGTGAGGACGCTACGCCCGACCGCCGAGCTGTCTGCCCTCGCGTCGCCGCCCTGGACCTATCGCAAGCTGGTCGCGCCGGCCCGTGTGGCGGTGCTGCCCCTTCACCCCGGCTTCGAGCCGGCCGCGCTTGAAGCGCTCGTCGAGGCCGGCATTCCCGGCTGCGTGCTCGAATGCTACGGCTCCGGGACCGGCCCCGTTGCGGACCCGCGCTTCATCGCGGCGCTCGAGCGGGCGCATGCCCGCGGCATGGTGGTCGTTGCGATCAGCCAGTGTCCCGAGGGCGCCGTGGCGTTCGGCCACTACGCGACCGATCACCTGATGAAGTCAGCCGGGGTCGTGAGCGGCGGTGGAATGACCCGTGAGGTCGCGCTGGCCAAGCTCAGTGTCCTGCTCGGCGCCGGGCTGCCGGCATCAGCCTGCCGCGACTGGTTGGGTGTGAGCGTCTTCGGCGAGGTGTGATGTGCCCTAGGCCGCCCGGCTGCGCCCCTCGTCGCTGAACAGATGGGCGGCGTTGCGGCCGGCGGCCTTCGCGTCATAGAGCGCGACGTCGGCCTCCGCGAACAGTTCGGTGATCCGGCGGCGATGCGGGCGGCTGATCAGAGCCGCTCCGATCGATGCGCTGACCTCGATGCGAAGACCGTTCCAGAACAGCGGACGGCTCAGCATCACGGCGGTGTGCTGCAGCACGCGTGCGATCCGGGCCGGGCTCGTCGGCGCGCGCAGGATGATCGCGAACTCGTCGCCGCCGAGCCGGCCGATCAGGCCGGCATTGTGGAAGGCCCGCCGCAGACGCTGCGCGACCTCGCACAGGCACGCGTCGCCGGCCAGATGGCCGAAGGTATCGTTGAGCTCCTTGAAGCGATCGAGGTCGATCAGAACGAGTGCGGACGCAAAATCATAATTCAGGCTGTCGCTGACGACCTCGCGGTAGGCCGCCTGGAACACCGAGCGGTTGGCGAGCCCGGTGAGCGGGTCGGTCTCGGCTTGCTGACGCAGGCACTCCAATGCCTGCCGGTCGAAGGTGACGTCCTGTTTGGAGCCGAATATTCGCACCGGACGCCCGTGCTCCCGCACGGCATTGATCGAGAGGCGCATCCAGCGCTTTTCGCCGCGCCAGGTTCTGATCTCGGTATCGAGCGTGATCGGGCGCCCGCTCCGGATCACCTCGGCACGCGCGATTTCCATGTGACGCCGCGATTCCTCGATATAGAGATCGACGATGTTGGCGCGCCGCAGCGGGTTGCCGACGGGGTAGCCGAAGATGCCGTAGACACCCTCGGTCCAGGTCAGGCGTTCCGTCTCGAGCTCGCACTCCCAGGCACCGATGCCGGCGACGCCGAAGGCCTGATCGTAGAGGCGGACGCGAGCCTCGTCCGACAGACCCGAGGCGGCATGGTCTTCTCTCATCGATGATCCGGCAGCATGTCGCGACCTTGCCTTATTCTCGTTAAGGAGTAGGCGGGCCGCGTTAACGAACTGTATACGACTGCCTGCGTCCGGCCGGCGCAGTCAGGGAGGCGGCTGTCGCGGCCGCGGCGCCGGGCCAGCGCGGCAACCGGGATGGCGCTAGCGCGAAGCCTTGCAATCCCAACATATGCCCATGTCGCGACGGTTCGCCGGGTTCTCGCGGTGATCCCTGTGGGATATTCCATGTCCCATGAGCAGCGCGGCATCAGGGAGCGATCAATCCGTGACGGCGGCCACGCCGTCGACGCTCGATCGCTGGAGCGGCACGATCGCACTGGCCGGCTTCATCCTGGTCGCGACCGCGCAGGCGTCCAACCAGATCCTGGCGCGCGGCCTGGCTGGCTCGGTGCCGCCGTTCTCGCTGGCGTTCTTCCGCTGGGGCATCATCGCGGTCGGGCTCGCGCCGCTCGCGTTCGCGGAGATCCGCGACGGACGGATTCCGCTCGCGAAGAATCTCTGGCTGATCCTCGCCGCCGGCTGCATGGGCATGTTCCTGTGCGGCGGCCCGGTCTATATCGCCGGCGCGCACACCTCAGCGATCCACATCGCGCTGATCATGGGGCTGTCGCCGATCACGGTGCTGCTGATCTCGGCTGCGCTCCGCATCGAGCACATCGGCCCGCTGCAATGGCTCGGCACGGCGCTGGCGCTGGCGGGTGCGCTGCTCATCATCTCCGGCGGGCGTTGGCAGGCGCTGTTCGAGCTCGAGGCGGCCTCGGGCGACGGCCTCGTGGTGATCGCGATGCTCGGCTGGTCCGGCTACACGCTGCTGCAGTGGCGCGTCGCCACCGGGGCCTCGCTGCTGGCGCGCATCAGCCTGTTCGCCGCCGCTGGCGCGCTCTGCTCGCTGCCGCCCGCGATCTGGGAGATGGTGAGCAGGCCCGCCGATGTCTTCAATGCCAAGGCGTTCGCGTCGTACGTCTTCTCCGGCATCGTTCCTGGCCTGATTGCCTATGGCGGCTTCGCCTGGCTTGCCGGCCGCTACGGCTCGGTGCGGACGTCGCTGGTGCTCTATCTCGGGCCGGTCGCGAGCGCCTTGCTGTCGTTCGCGATCCTCGGCGAGCCGCCGACGCTGATGCATCTGGTCGGCGGCCTGCTGATCCTCGGCGGCGTCTGGGCCAGCCTGCGGAAGTGACGCGTTACCCCACGAGTTGCCGGCGCGCGAATTCGGCAAACGGTCCGCCCGCGGCCATCAGCTCGTCATAGCTGCCGGATTGCACGATCCGGCCGCCCGACACCATCACGATGCGGTCGGCGTAGCGGATGGTGCTCAGCCGATGCGCGATCACGATCCGCGTGATGCTCAATTGCTGCAAGGAGTCGCCGACCACCGCCTGGGTCTGGTTGTCGAGCGCGCTGGTGGCCTCGTCGAACAGCAGGATGCGCGGGCTCCGCGCCAGCGCACGCGCGATCAAGAGCCGCTGGCGCTGGCCGCCGGATAGCGTGTTGACGCCTTCGGACACCAGCGTGTGCAGGCCCATCGGCATCTGGCGGATGTCGTTGTCGACGGCGGCGAGCCGCGCCGCCTCCCAGACCTGCTCCTGCGTCAGCTCGACGCCGCCGCAAATGTTGTCGTACAGGCTGCCGCTGGCGAGCTTGGTGTCCTGCAGCACCACGCCGAGCTGGCGCCGCACCGAATTGATCTCGATCGTGTTGAGCGCCTTGCCGTCATAGAAGATGGTGCCGGCCTCCGGCCGCTCGAAGCCGAGCAGGAGGCGGAACAGCGATGATTTCCCGCTGCCGGAGGGGCCGACGATCGCGACATATTCGCCGCGCGGAATCCGCAGCGTGATGTCGTCGAGCACCTTTGCGCCGCCCTCGATGTAGCGGAAGGTGACGCCGGAGAATTCGATCTCGCCGGAGAGCTCGCCGGGCGCGCGGCGGTCCTCGGTCATCTCGGCGGCGGCCGCGATGATTGGCTTCATGCGCGTGATGCTGGGAATCGCGATCAGCGATTCACTCAGGCTCGTGGCAAAGCCGCCGATTGCGGCGGTGGCCTGGCCGAACGCGCTGAGGAAGCCGAGGAAGGCGCCGAGGTCGGTCAGCAGCGTGCTCTTGAAGTAGGAGGCCAGTGCGAAGATCAGAAGTGTGGCCAGCATCGGGAACGCGGTCTCGAACACGCCGAGCACGTTGCCGGCGCGCTGCGAGGCGATGAAGGAGCGCTTCTGCGTCGCGAACTGCCCCGACCAGCGCGCCAGCGCGCGCGCCGTGGCGCTCGCCACCCGCAGCTTGCTGACGCCGGAGATCAGCTGCAGCACGAAGCCGCCGACCTTGCCCTGCAGATTGAACTGCTTGATCTCGTGGAAGATGCGCACCGCGCTGGTGGCGAGGATCGCAATCGCCCGGACGAATGTCAGAAGCAGCGCGATCGCGCCGAGCTTCCAGTCGTAATAGAACATCAGGCCGACGCTGAAGATCGCAAACAGCGCCGACGTGATGCCCCGCAGCGTGCGGCCCGTGAACACCTGGCGCGCCGCCTCGATGCCCATCGCGCGGCTGACGAGATCGCCGGTGGTGTGGTCGCGGAACAGCGAGGTCGGCAGCCGCAGCAGCCGGTCGATGATGGCGGCCTGCAGCCGATAGTCGAGCAGGCCCTCGAGCCGCAACATCACCAGGCCCTGCATGCCCTGCAGGCTCGCCATCGCCAGCGCGGTGACGCAGAGCGCCGCGGTGCAGACCACGAGCTGGTCGAACTCGGTGCGGGGGATGACGGAGTTGACCAGGAAATTGGTGATCAGCGGCGAGACCAGCGACAACAGGCCGATGGCGATGATGACCAGCGCGATGCGGACGAGGCTGCCTGTCATCCCGCCCATCGCGAAGGTCAAGAGATCGCGGTAGCGCAACGGGGTGGCCGGTAGCGCCTTGTAGAAGCTGATCGCCTCCGGTGCGATCCTTTGCGCGACCGCGCGGTCGAGGGTGCGCCGCCCGTCCTGTGCCGGGTCGATCATGGTGTAGCGGTTGCCGCTGCGGATCAGGGCGACCGGATCGGAGGCCGGCCCGTGCCAGGCCAGCAGCGGACCGGCATCGGTGTTCCACCAGCGATCGCGCAGCTGCACGCGGCGAACGCGCAGGCCCGAGGCGCGCGCGATCTCGAGGATGTCGCCGAAAGCCTGTCCGGTCGGATTCGCGCGGCTCGCATGGGTGATCGTGGTGCCGAGCGCGTCCGCCACGATCCGGCAGCTGCTCAGCAGCGGATCGGCGGCGTCGACCTCGGTCTCGCTGCGCGCGGTTTGCCGTGTGACGATCTCGGACAGCCGCTCGAATGCGTCGCGCGTGCGTGCCTGGGTCAGCCCGGCCCGCCGCGCCAGTTGCTCGCGCTGCTGCGACCGCTGTCGGGTCAGCGTCCGTTCCAGGCTCGCGATAACAGCGACATGCAGGCGGTCGATACCCGCCCATGCGAGTTCAGCACTTGGCGTCGCCGCATCGGCGACAAGCTTGCAGCCCTGTGCGCCCGCTTCGAGCCAAAGGCCCGACGTCAGCGGCAGCGGCGGATCGCTCAAGGTGAGGCCGGGCTGGAAATCGAGAACGGTCGCCGTTCCCGCGATCACACGCGCCCACGCGATGTTCCGCTTCGGGCCGCGGCATCGCTCGCCGGGCTGCAGCTCGGTGGCGCCGGTCAATTCGGCGATGTTGTCGAGCGGCACCGGATCGGTCATCAGCGCCGCGAGCCGGGCGATCCAGCCGGCGACGCTGTCGAGCGTGCCGGCATCGCTGCGCGGAATGGCTGTGAGCTCAGCGCCCTGGCTGCCGATCGCGACGATGTGCAATCGTCCGCCGGAGACTTCGCATGCGCTGTGCAGGTCGAGGATGGTCTCGCCCGCTTCGAGCCGGAACAGATGGTGCCGCATGCCCGCAGCCGCGCCGGTCTCGACGGCGAACACGTCGACGTGCCCGTTACAGATTCTGAGCATATGGTCGGGATCGTTCAGCAGCAAGGGGCGACGCGGATCGATCGTCAGCCGGCTCGCGGCGGCGGTTGTCGCATCGCTGGTGAGGAGATCGCTCATTCCGTCGCCACCAGTCGTGCATAGGCGCCCTGCAGCGCCACCAGCTGCTCATGGGTGCCGCGCTCGGCGATCTTGCCGCGCTCCAGCACGATGATCTCGTCGCAATCGCGCACCGTGCTGAGGCGATGCGCGATGATGATGCAGGTGCAGCCGCGGCGGCGCAGATTTTCGTCGATCGATTTCTCGGTGATCGGATCGAGCGCGGCGGTCGCCTCGTCGAGCACGAGGACGGAAGGGTTGCAGACCAGGGCGCGGGCGATCTCGATCCGCTGCCGCTGGCCGCCGCTGAAATTGCTGCCGCCTTCGTTGACGTGGCAATCGTAATTGCCCGGCCGGCTCGCGAGGTCATGATGCACCAGTGCGTCCTTGGCCGCGCCGATCAGGTCGCGCTCCTCGACGGTGGAATCCCACAGCGTCAGATTATCGCGCGCGCTGCCTTCGAACAGGAAGATGTCCTGATCGACATAGGAGACGGAGTTGGCGAACTCCTGCGCGGGAATGTCCGACAGCGTCCACCGATCGAAGCGGATCTCGCCGGCCCACGGCCGGTACAGCCCGCAGATCAGCTTGCCGAGCGTCGACTTGCCGCTGCCGGAGACGCCGACCAGCGCGACGCGCGAGCCGGCCGGGATGGTCAGCGACAAATCGGCGATCAGCGGCGGCTCCAGCACCGAATAGCCGAAGCTGACGTTGCGCAGCTCGACCTGGCCGGCAAGCTTTGGCGGAAACGTCTCGGCATCACCCTCGGCCGGAGGCGGTGGCAGCGGATATTTGTAGACGTCCTCGAGCCGCTCCAGCGCGCCCTTGATGGTCTGCAGGCTGCCGAAATAATTCACGAGATTGGCGAACGGTTCGGAGAAGTTCGCGGCCAGCGACTGGAATGCAACGAGACTTCCCAGCGTCAGAGAACCCTGGATCACCCGGTAGCCGCCGAGCCCGAGGATCGCGGCGACCATCAGCCCCGACAGCAGCGCCGGCACCATGTCCAGGATGATGGCGGAGGCGCCGAGCTTCTGCTCGGCATTGAGATTGTTGGCCTGCAAGCCCGCCCATTTGGTGAAGACGTCGTCTTCGAGGCCGCTGGCCTTGATGGTCTCGATGGTGCGCACCATGCCCACCGTCGCGCCCATCAGCTTGCCTTGCTCGACCGCGAGGCGATAACTCAGCTCCTGCCGCCGTGCGCCGACCAGGCGCAGCAGCAACACGTTCATCAGCGAGATGCCGACGCAGGTTGCGGTGAGCGCGACGTCGTAGATCGCCATCGCGGCGCCGAACAGCACCACCGAGGTCAGGTTCAGCGCATTCATCGTGACGCCGCCGGACAGCAGGCGGGCGACCTGCTCGTTGGATCCGACCCGGCCGGCGATGTCGCCGGCATGGCGCTGGGTGAAGAACTCCATCGGCAGCGCCATGATGCGCCAGAGGAAGCGGCTGGTCATCACGACCGCGAGCTTGGATTGCAGCCGCAGCAGCACCGATTGCCGGACCGCCACCAGAATCGCGCGCATCGCCGCCGTCAGCGCCATGCCGATCAACAGCGGCACCAGCCAGCTTTCCATCCGCTTGATCAGGATCTCGTCGACGAAGATCTTCGAGAAGCCGGCGGAGACGATGTTCGGCACCACCATCGCGATGCTGACGATAACCAAGAGCCAAACCGCGCCGCGCGAATTGCGCAGCTCGCGCAGCAGCAAAGCGAGCCCGTTCGGCTTGCTGCCGACCTTCCTGAAGGTCTCGCCGGGCTCGAAGGTCAGCACCACGCCGGTGAAAGCGCGATCGAGCTCTTCCATCTCGATCCGCCGCCGGCCGGCCGCGGGATCGTTGATGAAGGCGTGCTTGCCCTTGATGCCCTCGAGCACCACGAAATGGTTGAAGTTCCAGTGGATGATGCAGGGCATCGGCAACTGCGTCAGCGCCTGCGGCTCGACGCTGTAGCCGCGCGCCGTCAGCCCGTAGCGCCGCGCGGCGCGGACGATGTTGCTGGCCTTGCTGCCGTCGCGCGACACGCCGCAGGCGATCCGCAGCTCCTCCAGCGGAATCCACGCGCCGTGATAGCCGAGGATGATCGCAAGCGCCGCGGCGCCGCACTCGACCGCCTCCATCTGCAGGATGAAGGGCGTGCGCTTCACCTTCTTCTGCAGCAGACGCGGAATGCGGCTGAGGGCCGAGAGCGTGGGGGCCGGCCTATCCATCGATGCCCGTGTAGTGCCTGATCAGGGGGATCACGAGGTCGAGCGGCCGCTGCCGCCGCGTCGTGATTTCCGCCTTCGCCAAAGTGCCGCTGCTCAGATGCAAATTCGGTCCCTGACCGACCGCCCACCGATAGCCGGTCGTCGTGGAGGCGTCCTCGTCGAGCACGACCTCGGCCGCGTAGGGCGCGCCCTTGTTGGTGAAGCGGCTGACCAGGCTTTCATTGTGCAGCGTTGCGGCAATGCCCTGCGGCGTCATCGGGAAGTCGGAGACGCTGGTGATCGTGCCGAGCATCATGCCGAATTCCTCGCGCTTGACCGTGCTCGGCTCGAGATGCACCTGCATGCCCGGCTTGATCTGCTTGCCGTGCTCGGCCGCGATATAGACCACGGCCTGCAGTTTCTGGCCCTCGGTCTCGATCGCGATCACGGGGGTGCCGACCGAGAGCACCGAGCCGGGCGAGATCTTCACCTCCAGCACGCGTCCTTCGATCGGGCTCAGCACCTGCGTGTTCTGGCTGAGCTGCTCGGCGAGTGCATTCATCTGGCGCCGGGCTTCATTCAGCTTGAACTCGGCCTGCTGGATCTCGCGCTCGCGCTGCGTCTCCAGGTCGGTGCGCTGCGACCTGATCTTCAGGATCTCGTTCTGTGTGTCCTCGAGCCGCTGCTGCGCGTCGGTGTATTCGCGCCGGCGCTCATCCATCGTGCGTCGTGTGGTGTAGCCCTTGGCCAGCAGATCCTCGAGATTCTTGACATCGACCGCAAGGAACTCGATGCGCTGGCTGGTCGCCTTGATGACCTGCTTCAGCGCGGCCTCGAGCTTCTCGAAATTGCTGCCCTTGGCGGCGAGCTCGCTCTGGGCCTTGGTCTTGATGTCGTTGTATTCCACCTCGCGCTCGTGCAGCACCTCGACGGCGGCGCTGTGCTTTTGCTCGATGTCGGTCTGCGCGATCTGCGCGATCGGCTGGCCTTCCGTGACGTGGTCACCGACGACCACGGCGACCGATTGCAGCCGGCCGGCGGCGGCCGAGACCGCATCGACCACGCGGCCGCCGCTGCTGATCAGAATGCCTTCGCCGGAGACGCGCGACGGAACCCGCCCGAACACGCCCCAGGTCAGCACGGCGGCAAGGGCGGCGATCAGCACGAGTGTGATGATCCAGTCGCCGGACTTGGTGACGACCACGAGATGATCGAGCTGCTCGGGAGAGGCCGCGCGATCGAGCGCCGCGGCGCGAAATGTCCGTTGCGGCGCGCTGGCCGCGCTCTTATTCTCTTGCTGTCCGAGCGTTTCAGACGTCGCCATGAACTTGATCTGCTCTGTACGCTGGCTGTTTAATTGATTGCATGGAATAATTTGCGGAGATCATTGCACAGAATGGACATCGTCACAATAAAGGCTGTCACAACAAAGGCTGTCGCAACAACGGCCGGAGAGGCGCGAGCCGCATGCGGAGATTGATCGGTCAGGCTCTGCCGCTATTCCCGACGCATGCGCGCCGCACCGCGCTTGCGGTGAGCGTGCTGCTCGGCTTGCTGTGGTCTGGTTCGTCATCGGCGGGTGTCCTCTCCGAGAGTGATTTCAAGCAGGCCCAGAGCCTGAAGCTGCTGTTCGGCGGCCTGATGAAGGATCTGGTCGAGACCGCGAAGCGGCCGGACATCAGCACCGGCGATGCCGGCTGTATCAACTCGACGATCAGGGAACTGCTGCAGATCTCCGACGAGCTTGCGAGCTACGAATATCTGATCACGATGGAGAAGGAGCTGACCGACGTCGGCGACGACACTCCGGTGCGGGGTCTGGTGAAGTTCGCAGTCGACAACAGCAACGTCATCCTCGCCAGCGAACGCAAGCGGCTGGTCGACTTGTCCGAGCAATGCGCCAAGAATCCGCTTGGACAGGGCAAGGCCCTTCAGGCCGTCAAGGTGATCGACACCACGACCGGAATATTGACAGCGATCAAGAGCCGGCTTTAGCGCCGAAATCATTTCGCCTGGATGCGTTTGCATCGGGCCTTCCCCCTGGAAGACAAAGGCCGCCGATCAAGGCGGCCCTTTCCTTGTGATCCGCCGCGGTTCGTTTCGGATCAGAACATGTGGATGATCGACGAGATGGTGTCGCCGATCGCGCCGATGATGCCGCGGATGGCGCGGGCGAGGCCGTGACCGCCATGGCCGGTGCCGGTGCCCGTTCCGGAGCCGTCGCCCTGCGCGCCACCGACGGCGACATCGAGCGCTTCGATCGAGATTTCGCGAACGTCAAACGAATTGTTCATGGCTGTCTCCTGCTGTGTGTTCGAAGCGGACCATTCCCCTTCGATCCATGGGCAGCAGGATAGGCGTTCGCGTCACACTCACCGTGACGTCAGTCACAATGCAGACTTGGGACGCCTGCGCCGCGACGGCGTTCGGCGCGTGCGGATCGTTGTGTGAGCGCCGGCACATTCAGCGCGGCAGGCGCTGCGCTACATCGTCGCGCATGCTGAGCATCCCGCTCACGCACGCAACACAAGGGGAGACACCATGTTTGAAGCCAATGAAGTTCGTGAACTTGCTCTGGACTCGCTCGCCGGCGTCAGCGGCGGCATGTGGAATCGCGCCAACCTGCCCGGCTATCACGGCCCGACCCTCAGCGCGGGCGGCACCGTCGGTCAGGGCGACACCATCGACGGGATTCCGTTTGGCGGCCAGCCCGGCGACGGCTCCTGGCAGACCGTGAACGGCAACCTGCCCGGCGCGGGCAACTGGGGCAATTGAATCCAACTTGTCTCCCTGACGCCGTCGGGCGCGGCGGCGCCAGGTTCTGTCGTACGCAAATCAGCAATGGAGAAAATAATGAAGAAGGATATCCGCGAACTGAAGCTCGATCGGCTCGATCAGGTCAATGGCGGCCTGAAATGGACGCCCGTGAAGAACGACGACGTCATCGACGCGCGCGGTGGCCAACTCAAGTTGTTCGGCTGGACGTTCTCGTTTGGCGGCGACGGCCGCCTGAGTTACGTCGAGTTCTAGCGATTGGCGAGTAGCGCCGCGAGCGCTGGATGCCCCTCGGCATCCATCGCATCGATCGAAGCGACGGCCCACACATAGGCCGCATCAAAGATCTCCTTGTGACGTTCGAACGCGGTGATGCCGATTCCGTCGGGGATCGGCGGCCGCATCACGAGGTCGAGCGGCGTGGTCGGCAGCACGTCGTAGCGCTGATGTGCCACCAGGCTCCGCCACAGCACGTTGACGGCCGTCGGTGCTGCGGGCAGCAGCCTCTTGCGCACGCCGAGCAGCATCGCAGCGGCAAGCTCGGTGCGGCTGGGCAAGGCGGCATAGTCGACGTCGAACGTCTCGACCGTAGCGCGGCCGAAATGCACCACGAGATTGGGGCCGGCCTTGAGCTGATGCATCGGCTCCAGCGGCACGTTGTCGATCAGGCAGCCGTCGACCAGCATCGCGCCGTCGGTCGTGAAGAACGGCGGCAGGATGCCGGGGATCGCGCTCGATGCGCGCACCGCCTGCCAGAGCACGCCGCTGCGGATCAGTTCCAGGCAATGCGTCGAGAGGTTGGTCGCGACCGCCGCGAACGGACGCCAGCAATCCTCGATCCGGCAATCAGAACCAAATTGCGCGGCGAGCGAACGGTCGAACACCTTGTGGTCCAGCAGCGCATAGCGCGGCCAGGTCGGCCGGCGAAAGCTGCGGCTCTTCACGAAGATCTCGTGGGTGCCCTGTTCGAGGCGATCGGCCTCGTAGTTCTTGGCAAAGCCCGCGGCCATCGCCGAGCCGACACTGGTGCCGACGAACATGTCGAAGATCACGCCGCGTTCGCGGAACGCCTTGTAGATCCCGGCGTGGGCCGAGCCGAAACTGCCGCCGCCGGCCGCGACGAACCCGATCGCGCGTCCGGACAGGAAACGAACCAGTCGCGCGATATCGGCCTGGTCCTCCAGCGCGACGTGATGATGCATGAAGCAGGGCAGGCGGGCGAGCCACGCCGCGGTGCCGGTCACCTCGGCGCTGCGCCGGTCGTGAATCCGCACGATCCGCCGTGCCGCGGGCGGATGGATCTGGCAGGCGAAGGTCTCGATCGCGGAGAGTCCTGCCGCCGGCGCCTCGCCGCGGCAGGCGAACACGACCGTGTCGGCCTGGCGGATCGCCTTGTGGGTCCAGACCGCGTTGCCGGGATCGGGAATGTACACGATCAAGGGCGCCGTCTGTTCGAGCCGGTTGAGCCAACCCGTCACCTCCGGCGCATCGAGCGGCTGGCCGGGAAACATCGCGTTGACGCGCGCGAGATCGACCAGTTCGGCGCTGGTCTCGGCCAGCGCGGTGCGCAGGCGACGCCAGAATTCGGCCGGGATCGGTTCGATCCCGCCGTCGAGGATGGTCACGGTGCGGGCGATTGCCGCGGCACGGGTCGTCGGCAGGTTCTCCGTGCGCTTCGCAAAGCGGTCCGCAAGTGCTGCGAGCAGGGCCTCGGCGATCGCCGGCGTCGCATCGGCGAGCCCCCTGTAGGCGGCGCGCGTGAGCACCAGCACACTGGCGTCGCGGATCGCGATCACATTGGCGGTACGCGGCCGGTTGGCGAAGAAGCCGATCTCGCCGATCACTTCGCCGGCGCGGAGCTCGGCAAAGGGTTGCGTCTCGCTCGCGCGTTGCACCGCCAGCGCACCATGCAGCACGACGTAGATCGCCTCGGAGGCATCGCCCTGCTGCACCAGGAATTCGCCGCGCACGAGGTCGCGCTGCACCATCGCGCGAAAGGTGCGCATGCGCTGCTCAGGCGTGAGCGCGCTGAAAAGCGCGAGCTCCTCGAGTTTTTCGAAAGCCAGGACCGGGGCAGGCTGGTTCATCGACGGCGTCCACTGCAGTTGCAGGGACCGATGTTACCGAGCGGCGGGCGCGCCGACGAGGGGGAAGCGCGCTGCTATGCAGCAATGCCAGCCGGTGCGTCGCTGCGGCGCGGCTCCGGCTGCATCGCGATCACCGAGATCAGCCCGAGGCCGACGCCGATCATGACATAGAAGATCGGGGCGAGCGGCGAGCCGGTGAGCGTGATCAGCCAGGTCACGAAGAACTGGGCGAAGCCGCCGGAGATCAGCACCGCGACATTGTTGACGATCGACAGCGAGGTCGAGCGGATGCGGACCGGGAATAGCTCGACCAGCGTGGTGCAGTAGACGCCGAGGAAGAAGGCGCCGAAGAAGCCGATCACGACCTGCGTGACCAGAAGCTTGGTGATCGACGGCTCGGAGATCACCCAGGCATAGAGCGGATAGAGCAGCACGAAATAACCGATCAGTGACGCCAGCAGCAATGGCTTGCGCGGATAGCGGTCGGAGATCGCGCCAGCGGTCGGCACCACGATCACCATTACGATGGCGGCGATCATCTGCACCAGGAAGCTTTGCCCGAGCGGCAGCTTCAGCACTTCCTTGGCGTAGGTCACGGTGTAACCAAAGGTGACGTAGAACGACACCGCGCTGGCGACCACCATGCCCATGCCGATCAGATAGTTGCGGCCGGGATGAGCGAGGGCGGCGGCAAACTTGTCCTTGTGCGCGGCGGTGCGCTCGCGCTGCGAGGCCTCGGGCTCGACCAGGCTGACGCGCATGTAGAACAGGACCGGGACGATCGCGAGCCCCACGAAGAACGGGATGCGCCAGGCGCCGGCGGCAAGCTGCTCCTGCGTGAACATCTGGGTCAGGACCGCACCGAGCACCGCGCCGAGCACATTGGCCATCAACTGGCCGGCGATCTGCCAGGAGCCGTAGAAGCCGGTGCGGCCGGCGGGCGCGGCTTCGATCAGATAGGCGGTCGAGGTGCCAAACTCGCCGCCGACGGAGAAGCCCTGCAGCAGCCGCGCCAGCAGCACGATCAAGGGCGCCGCGATACCTGCCGTCCGGTAGGTCGGCGTCAGCGCCAGCATGGCGACCGCCAGCGCCATCAGCCCCATGCCGAGCGTCATCGCGGCCTTGCGTCCTCTGCGGTCGCCGAAATAGCCGAGCACGAGGCCGCCGATCGGCCGCATGAAGAAGCCGGTGCCGAACAGCGCGGTCGTCAGCAGCAGCGCGTTGATCTCGCTGCTCGGATCCTTTGGGTCGACGGGAAAGAACAGGCTCTTGATGACCGGGGTCATCAGCGCGAACACCGTGAAGTCGTACCATTCCATCGCATTGCCGGCGATCGCCGCCGCAATGGCCTTCCTGTTCGTCGTCTGCATGTGCGTGGGCCTGTTCAGTGCGGGGCGGGTCTATTCGGCGGAGGAGATTGCGAGGTCGGCGTCGGTCCATTCGTCGCCGAGCAGCTCGGGCGTGGCGAAGGCCTTCAGGTTGTCGAAATGAATGGCGCGATCATCGACGAACAGGCGGCGCACGATGCTGCGCGCCAGCCGATCGGCGCCTTCGCTGATCGCGGGGATGTCGCCGGAGAGTTTTCCGTGGCTCAGCGTCGCCGGATAGTTGAAGCAGTGCAGGCGGGAGAGCATCGGGCAGGCGCCCGGCACCTTCTCCAAGAATTCAAAGCTGTCGCCGAGGTCGGGCGAATGCGCGAGCTCGGCATTGTCCATGCCGTCGGGCGGCGTGAAGCGGTCGCGCCACAGGCGGATGTGGGGCGCGAATTCGGCAAGCTCGGGCCGCAGCGCGAAGTCGACCTTGAAGCCGGTGCCGAAGACGATGAAGTCGGTCGCGTAGCGGCCCTTCGGCGTCGTCACGATGAGATGATCGCCCGCGACGGCGAGATCGTTGATCGGGCTGCCGAGATGGAAATGCGCCTGAGGATAGGCGGAGACGCGCAGCACGCTCTGCCGCGGCGGCGGCGTCTGCGCATTCAGCGTGTGGTCGAGGAAGCGCCACTTCCAGTCGTCGGACAGTCCCGCGAAACCATGCACGACGCCCTGGCTGCCGATGCCCGTGAATTTGTTGATGCGCGGAATGTCGGTCCGCCGGATGAAGAGGTCGAGCCTCGCGGCACCGGCCTCCAGCGCCACCGCCGCATTGTCCATCGCGGAGGCGCCGGCACCGACCACGGCGACGCGCTTGCCGGCGAGGGCGTCGAAATCGATGTCGTCGGCCGAATGCGCCCAGAAGCGGCGGTCGATCCGCTCAGTCAGCGGCGGAACATAGCGGCCGCCGAGCCCGTCGCGCCCGGTCGCCAGCACGACATGGCGCGCCAGAAGTTTCCGCGGGTTGCCGCCGTCGCGGACATCGAGCGCGAATAATCCATCGGCACGGGCATGGATGCGCTCGACCGAGACGCCATTGCGGATGGGCAGGCCGAGCACCCTGCGATACCAGATCAGGTAATCCATCCACATCGTGCGCGGTGCGCGATCCAGCGCCTTCCAGGCCGCCTCGCCATATTGTGCCTCGTAGAAGGCGCGGAAGGTCAGCGCCGGCAGGCCCATCGCGGGGCCGGTCAATTCCTTCGGCGAGCGCAGCGTGCGCATCCGCGCGAAGCTGACCCATGGCCCTTCCTTGCCGGCCGCGGCGCGGTCGAGCACGAGATGGTTGTCGACGCCGAGGCGCTTCAACATGCCCGAGGTGACGAGGCCGGCCATGCCGGCGCCGATGATCACCACGTCGACGACGGTCGCGCCGCCGACCATGCGGCGCGGCACCCATGACTTGCTCGGCAGTTCCAGCCAGCCGAGATCCTGCTTGAGACGCGCCTCGAGCGCTGTGAGGCCGGCTGTATCAGGCGTGGTCATGGGTTTGCTCTTTCGATGTCGTCGGCTTCGCCGGCGGGCTCGACGAGCGCGTCCGCACCGCTGCGAAGTTGCGCGCCGGGCATCAATGCGACCGCGGCGCGCAGCGCGGCGTTGACGGCCGCGACTGTCGGCGACAACTCGCGCCCGGTCGGCGACAGTGCGGCAAACCGGAAGGGGATATCGACATCGAGGCGGCGGGTGACGACGCCTTCGACCGGGAGGCTGGAGGTCAGCACCGGCTCGACGATGGCGATGCCGAGCGACTGCTTGGCCATCGCGATCGCGGTCAGCGAGGCGTTGGTGTCGATCACCTCTGATGGCGCGACGTCGGCGCGCTCCAGCGCTTCCTCGACGCGGCGGCGCAGCCGATAGGGATTGGCCATGGTGAGCAAGCGGCGGCCGGTGAGATCCTTCAGGCGGATCGTCCGGCGCTTTGCCAGCGGATGATCGGCGGCAAGGCAGGCCACGCATGGCACCTCGCAGACCCATTGCACGTCGAGGCCGGGATGCTGCACCGGCAGGCTGGCGAGCCCGAAATCGACCGACTGCGACAGCACGGACTGCACCACGTTCTCGGCCGACAGCGCCTGAACATGCACCTGCTTCGGCAGCAGCTCGCGCTCGACGGTGGCGAGCGCGGCCGGCACGAAGCCTGCGGCCAGTGCTGGGATCGCGGCGATGCTCAGCACCGGCAGCGCGCCGGCGCCGATCGCCGCAGCCCGCGCGCGGATGTGCTTCAGGCCGAGCAGCAGCCGCTCGACCTCGGCGTGGAACAAGATCCCCTTCGCTGTCGGCGAGATGCGCGGACCGTTTCGCGAGAACAGGAGATAGCCGACGTCGGCCTCGAGGTCCTGGATCTGCCGCGTCACCACCGGCTGCGAGCGGTCGAGCAGCCGCGCCGCACCGGTGATGCTGCCGGCCGACATCACGGCCGCGAAGGCCTCGAGCAGGCGGATGTCGATGACGTCATGATGCATCTGCGGGACCCCTGTTGGCTCCATTATTCGATATTAGAATGAAGAAATCAACTTGATGTTTAAATCGGATTGTTGCACGATCTCGCCATGTCGAACGGTCGCACGCCCTTCCGTCACACCTCGCCCAGCGGGCCGAGCTACCGGCGCGGCTGGGTGGATGACGCCGTCGCCGCTATCGAGGCGGACCAGTGCCGCACCGCTGACACCCATCTGATCCGGCTGATCGTCCCGGCGCTGTCGGGCATCGACATCTATCTGAAGGATGAATCGACCCATCCGACCGGCAGCCTGAAGCACCGGCTGGCGCGCTCGCTGTTTCTCTATGCGCTGTGCAACGGCCACATCCGACAGGGCACGCCGGTGGTCGAGGCGTCGTCGGGCTCGACCGCGGTGTCGGAGGCTTATTTCGCGCAGATGATCGGCGTGCCCTTCTATGCGGTGATGCCGCGCACCACGTCGGCCGAGAAGATCGCGGCGATCGAGCACTATCGGGGCAACTGCCATCTGATCGACGACGGCCGCGCGCTCTATGCAGAAGCCGCGGCGCTGGCTGCGCGTCTCGGCGGCCATTACATGGATCAGTTCACCTTCGCCGAGCGGGCCACCGATTGGCGCGGCAACAACAACATCGCCGAGTCGATCTTCACCCAGCTCGCGGGCGAGCAGCGTCCGCTGCCGGACTGGATCGTGATGGGGGCCGGCACCGGCGGCACCTCGGCGACGATCGGGCGCTATCTGCGCTATCGCCAGTTTCCGACCCGGCTCTGCGTTGCCGACGTCGAGCATTCGGCCTTCTTCGATTGCTTCCGCACCCAGGACCGCACGCAGGTGTGCGATCGGCCCTCGCTGATCGAGGGCGTCGGCCGTCCGCGCTGCGAGCCGTCCTTCGTATCAGGCGTGGTCGATCGCATGATGAAGATTCCGGACGCCGCCTCGATCGCCGCGATGAACGTGCTGTCGCGGCTGCTGCGCCGTGCGGTGGGCGGATCGACCGGCACCAATTTCCTGGCGCTCTGTCGTCTGGCCGCGGAGATGCGCGACGCCGGCGAGACCGGATCGCTGGTCACGCTGATCTGCGATTCCGGTGAGCGCTATCGGCAGACCTATTATGAGCCGGACTGGCTGACATCACGTGGCCTCGATCCGGCGCCTTATGAGGCCGAGCTGAACCTGTTTCTAGAGACGGGGCAGCCGCCCGGCTTCACGGTCGCGGATGTCACGAATCCGCTGCATGCCCCGAGGACATGAATGAGTACGCTGATCGAAACCTTTGCCGCCGTTCCCGCAACGTCGCGGCTCGGCCAGGCGTTGCAGGCGCGGGCCGAGATCTTCAGGCTCAGCGAAGCCGCGCATGACGCCGTCATCGTGCCGCGCGATCCCGGCGGCCTGAGCCATGCGCTGCGGGCCGCGCTGGCGGCGCGGATGTGCCGTCTGCTCGGCGATGCGGCGCTGGTCGGTCATTACGAGTCGTATCTCGCCCATTCCAACGATCTCGACGTCGCGACGCTGGCGCATCCGGGCGGAAGCAGTGGTGATGTGAGGCACGACGCGATGGCGCGCCACACCGACCTGCTCACGCTGGCGCCGCGCAAGGCGACGCGCGGCGATATCACGGCGCTGAAGGAAGCCGGCATCAGCGAGGCCGACATCGTCCGTCTCTCCGAGCTCGCCGCCTTCGTGAACTACCAGCAGCGCGTCATTGCCGGCGTGCGGCTCCTGAAGCAGGTTGCGACGTCATGAGCGAGGCGATCCATCAGTTCACGGCGACGGTCCCGACCTGGTCGCCTTATGTCACGCCGGTCGACCTCGCCACAGCGACGCCGGAGCAACTGGCGGCGATGAAGGTCACGCCGTCGAACAAGGGCGTCTCGCCTTACGTTCTGACGCTGGCGCATGATCCGGAATCGCTGGAGGTGCGCTCGCCGCTGTTCAATCTGATCATGTACGGCAAGGATGGCCTGCCGTCGGCCGAGCGCGAGCTCGGCGCGGTCGGCGCCTCCATCGTCAATCGCTGCGTCTACTGCGCGGCCGTGCACGCCTCGCGCTTCATCGGCCTGACCAGGCAGACCGACGTCATCGCAGAAATCTTCGCCGCCGAGCGCAACGCCAGGCTCGAACCGCGCCAGCAGGCGCTGTTCGATTTCGCCGCAAAGCTCTCGACCACGCCGAGCGAAGTTGGCGCCGCCGATGCCCAGGCGCTGGCCGACGCGGGCCTCAGCGAGCTCGAACAGCTCGATCTCGTGCTGTCGGCCGCGATCTTCGGCTGGGCCAACCGTCTGATGCACACGCTGGGCGAGCCGCGGGCGGATTGAGCCCGGTCTTCGACACGGTTACGTCCCGGACGTGGCGCCGTCATCAATCACGACGTCATTGACGTCGCACCACTCTCTCAGGGCCTTCTCCGTCGCTTTGGTCTCGAAAGCATACCATCGATCGAGGGCATTGCGCTGTTGCAGCAGATCTTTGAAGCGTCCGTAAGCGCCCTTGTGCTTGAACATCCGACGAACGTCTTCGAAGTCGTCGGGTAGAGACTCCTCGACGAAATCCAACACGAGCTGTTTGCCAAGGTCGAGCTCCTTGCGGTGGGGAATGCTGACGTACTTTTCTTCGTCGTCGGCATCGTCCGGCCACTCGTCCAAGTCGTCTACCAGTTCGGAATGCCATAGAAGCTGTCCGGATTCACGGCACAGAACGGCTTCATGTTCGCCCGGCTGCCCGAGGCTTACGAACTCGAAAGTATTCTGGAGATCGTTCCAGTTAACGCGCATCGTCGTGTCCCTATTACCCATTCCCGGGCAATGCCTGCCGGAAAATCGTCGCGTTTGGCTGGATCAAGCTAACCTCAATAGGCGGCTGGAGTCATTTGATTTTGGCGGTGCGCCGCGTCTGCTTTGATGCGTTTCGCCGGAACCGCACCGATTATTCGCCTGCCGGATACGAACCTTCCCGAACCTGTTCGTCCCCTGCGGCGACAAACCCATCTCGGTCATGGATTGGTCGCGCCCGGCGCGGTCCTTGTTTGAGCATGATCTCCGCGCAAACGCCTTTGGCGTTTGTCGCGAGGGAAAACCGCTTCACACTTTTCCGGATCATGCTCTAGGAGACACAATGATTTCAGCCAGATCCCTTTTCGCCGGCTTCGCGTGTGCCGCGGCCCTGCTGGGCTCTCTTGAAGCCTCTGCTCATGCGGCCAATTGCAAGGAGCCGGAAGACGGATCGAAAGGCACGGCGATCATCTCGCCGCCGCTCGCCAATGTCGTGACGGGAACGGGCCGGCTGCAGTTCTATTCGGCGCCGAACACGGCCTGCGCGATGAAGGGCGTGTTCGTGATCCCCAAGGACATGCTGATTTCCTACGTCGCCACCGACGACGGCTGGACCTCGGTGATGTACATGAATCCCAAGACCGGCGACGACGCGCAGGGCTGGGTGCGGTCGGCGCGCCTGAAGGCGACGGGCACCATGGGCCCGAAGGATTGAGCTGAGACCGCGGTCAAGCGACCGCGGCCTGCTCACGATCCGGGACGTCAAAGCTTGCAATGAAGCCCGCGACGTCGTGTTGCGCCATCGGCTTGGCGAAAAAGTATCCCTGCATCGTCGCGCAACCGAGGCGGCGGATGATCTCGACCTGCTCGGCGGTCTCCACACCCTCCACGACGCAATCGAATTTCAGGTTGCGGCACAGGTCGATCACGGTCTTGACGATGTTGCGCGAGTTCTCCTGCTCCGCGATATTGCGGATGAAGCCGCGGTCGATCTTGATCTTGTCCAGCGAGAGCTGATGGACGTAGCTGAGGCTCGACTGTCCCGCGCCGAAATCGTCCAGCGCCACCTTCAGTCCCATCGTGCGCAGGATGCGCAGTGAGGCCTGTACCTGCTCGTAGTCCTGCATCAGCGCGGTCTCGGTGACCTCGATGATGATGCGGCGCGGGTCGATGCTGCTGCCCTCGATGATCGACACGATCTGCAGGATGGTGACTTCCGAGACCAGGTCGCGCATCGACAGATTGAACGACAGGCAGAGATTGTCCGGCCAGCTCGCGGCCGCGGCCAGCGCCTTGCGCAGCAGCACCTGCGTGATGGTGCCGATCAGCTCGGTGCGCTCGGCAACGGAGATGAAGACGTCGGGCGCGACAGGGCCGAGCTCCGGGCTGTGCCAGCGCGCCAGCGCCTCGAAGCCGACCAGGCGTGTGGCGTCGACATCGACGATCGGCTGGTAATGCACGGACAGCTCGGCGTCGAGATCGATCCGCCGCAAGGTGTGCTCGATGGTGGAGAGCTTTCGGATCTCGACCTCGTGCTCCCTCGAGAAGATCACCGGCTGGCCGCGATGCCGCGCCTTGGCGTGATAGAGCGCGTAGTCGGCGCGTTCGTAAAGCTGCTCTGCGGTGGTGCCGGCGTCGGGCGCCAGCGCAAATCCGACGGAGCCGCCGATCTTGGCGAGGATGCCGGCGACCGCGAACGGCGCATCGAAGGCCGAGCAGACTTTTGCACCGACCGCGAGAACGGCGTCGTGGTCGAGCTCCGCATCGACGATGATGCCGAATTCGTCGCCGCCGAGCCGCGCGATGAACTGCCGCTGGTCCGACAGAGCCAGCAGGCGCTGGCCGGTTTCCTTCAGCACCCGGTCGCCGACGCCGTGGCCGTAGAGATCGTTGACCGCCTTGAAGCCGTCGAGATCGAGCACGCCGACGACGAATGTGTGCCTGGATATCTTGGCCTGCGCCGCAAGGTCGGTCAGGCGGTGGAAGAACTGGCGGCGGTTCGGCAGGTCGGTCAGGCTGTCGATATTGGCGAGCCGGAAATTCTCGTTGCTGAGGCGCCGCGTCTCGATCTGTCCATTGACCATCGCGGCGAATTGCCCGGAGCAGATGATCAGGATGTAGATCATCGCAACCGTGACCAGGAACAGGTTCAGCCCGATCGCGATCTTCACCGTCTCGCCGCTGGCGAGCAGGAAGATCACGAACGGCGCGATCACGGTGCCGGTCAGGATCAGCGCCGCCGGGCGCACATGCATCAGGCAGAAGATACAGCTGACGACGGTGATGCCGACGAAGAACAGGATGTGGCCGTGGCGCGGTGCGTCGCCATAGGGAAACAGGCTGAGCGCCCAGGCCAGAAATGCGAAGCCGAGGATGCCGCCGAGCACCACCGTCGAGCGCAGGGTGCGCGCAGCCGCGTCCCGCTGGACCGCGCGGTCACGGCGGCGGAGCCAGATCAGGCAGCGGATCGCGCAGGCGCTGACCAGCACGGCGGGAAATGCGACGGTGAGATACGCCGGCGCGAGGCCGAAATGCGTGGACGCCAGGGCGAGCGAGTTCACGCTCAGGATGAAATACAGCAGCGGCACCTGGCGCGAGAACGCGGCGAGCTGGGCTTCCATCAATTCATGATTGTCGGCGTCGATCCGAAAGAGCTTGGCGATCTGGGTCATGTGCTGCGGCCGACTTGGACTTCACCGACCTTTTCGCAAAACCTCTTAAACCGAGGTTCCGCCGGTTCCCTCGCCGGCCGGGCTGGTTAACCGCTGGCTAACAGGCGCCAGATTTCGATTGCGCCCAGTTAACGGTCGACCTAATGATATTGTACAAATGACCAAAAGGTCCGGTCGAGCGTTCGACGGCGGTGCCGGCGGCCGCCGGCGTGCGCATCGCGCCCCGTCGGGCCCATCAGGGGTAGGTATCGCACCATGTCGTCTGCCAACGGCTTCGGACTCGCCGGCATCATCGGGATGCCGGTCGCGCATTCGCGGTCGCCCACGATCCACAATTTCTGGCTCAACGCGCACGGCATTCGCGGCGCCTATGTGCCGCTCGCACTCGAGCCTGACAGGCTGAAGGAGGGGCTCGCCGGTCTGGTCGCGCTCGGCTTCCGCGGCTGCAACGTCACCATGCCGCACAAGCAGACCGCGATGCCGCTGCTCGACCGCGTCAACGAGACCGCGCGCCGTATCGGCGCCGTCAACACCATCGTGGTCGAGCCGGACGGCTCGCTGAGCGGCTTCAACAATGACGGCAACGGCTTCGTGCAGAGCCTGCGCGACGCCAAGGCGGATTGGCGCGCCGACGAAGGCCCCATCCTGCTGCTCGGCGCCGGCGGCGCCGGCCGCGCTGTCGTCGTGGCGCTTTTGGAGAACGGCGCACGCGAGATCCGCATCACCAACCGCACCGCGGAGAAGGCGCAGGCGATCGCGCAGGAATTCGGCTCGGCCGTCAGTACCGTGCCCTGGGCGGATCGCGGCGCTGATCTCGCCGATGTCGCGCTGCTGGTGAACTGCACCGACCGCGGCATGATCGGCAAGCCGGCGCTCGAGATCGACCTGTCACGGCTGAAGCCGTCCACGCTCGCCGCCGATCTGATTTACACGCCGCTGGAGACGCCGTTCCTGGCCGACGCCCGCGCGCGCGGTTGCTTGACCGTGAACGGGCTCGGCTTGCTGCTCAATCAGGCGCGGCTCGCCTTCAAGGCCTGGTTCGGCGTCATGCCCGACGTGACGCCCGAGCTGATCAAGGCCATCCAGGCCACGTTCTGAAGCAGCTGTCATGACGATCCCGGCGGGCCCCAAGATCGATTGCCACATCCACGCGATCGATCCCGTGCGCTTTCCCTACGCGGCCGATACGCCGTATCACCCGAGCGGACAGGAGATCGCGCCAGCCGCGCAATTGCTGCGCGTGTTCGACGCATTCGAGGTCAGGCATGCGCTGGTGGTCGCGACCAACACTGGGTACGGCGCCGACAGCCGCATCCTGCTCGACACGCTGAGGCAGGGCGGCGGCCGGATCAAAGGCGTCGCGGTTGTCGAGAAGGACGTCGACATCAAGGAGCTGGAGCGGCTGAAGGCCGCCGGCGTGATCGGCGTGGCCTATAACGTCCCGTTCCACGGCGCCAACTATTATCGCGACACCGCGCCGCTCTTGGAGAAGCTCGTCAGCCTCGACCTCTTCCTGCAGATCCAGGTCGAGCAGGACCAATTGCTGCCGCTGCTGCCGGTGATCGACAAGTCGCCCGTGCGCCTGGTGTTCGATCATTGCGGCCGGCCGACGGTTGCGCAGGGGCTGCAGGGGCGAGCGTTCCAGGCATTGCTGGCGCTCGGCCGTGAGCGCGACGCGCACGTCAAATTGTCGGGCTATTACAAATTCTCGCAAGCGCCGCATCCCTATGAGGACACCTGGCCGTTCATCGCGGCGCTGGTCGAGGCCTTCACGCTCGATCGCTGCGTCTGGGGCTCGGACTATCCGTTCCTGCGCGCCGCCGAGCGGCTGGATTACGGACCGCTGCTGGCGCTGCTGACCCGGCTGTTTCCGAACGCCGGCGATCGGGAGCGACTGTTGTGGCGAACGCCGGCGCGGCTGCTCGGCATCGCCAGTGAAACCGATCAATCAAAACAATAACGAGCAGAGGGAGGATCACATGAAGCAGTTTCGAACCTGGAGCGGCATCGTCGCCGCCGCGTCGCTGTGGGCGGGCCTCGCGCATGCGCAGAGCACGGTCTACATTCCTGACGTCGTCGAACTGTCCGGGCCCGGCGCGGTGTCCGGCACGAACTGGCGCGACGGCGTCGCGCTCGCGATCGACGAGGTCAATGCGTCCGGCGGCATCCTCGGCCGCAAGATCACGACCGAGCATCTGGACACTCAGAGCAATCCCGGGGTCTCCCGTGCGCAGATCCAGAAGGTGCTGGATAAGGATCCCTATGTCGTGCTCGGCCCGATCTATTCCGGCTCGGTCAAGGTCAACATGGCGCTGACCCAGCAAGCCGAGATTCCGCAGATCGTCGGCGCCGAGGCCGCCGATATCACGACGCAGGGTAACCCTTGGGTGTTCCGCACCTCGTTCGGCCAGCAGGCCTCGATGCCGAAGATCGCGAACTATCTGCACGACGGCATGAAGGTGAAGTCGGTCGCGGTGCTCTGGGTCAACAATGATTTTGGCAAGGGCGGCCACGACAGCTTTGTGAAGGAGATGAAGGCGCGCGGCATCAATGTCGTGGCTGACGTCTCGACCGAGCAGGGCCAGGTCGATTTCGGCTCCGACGTGATCAAGCTGAAGGGCGCCAAGGCGGACGCTGTGTTCGTCTACACCAATGAGGAGGAGAGCGCGCGCTTCCTGATCGAGGCGAAGCGTCAGGGGCTGACGACGCCGCTGTTCGGCGAGACCACGCTGCTGAACCAGAAGGTGGTCGAGCTTGCCGGCGCCGCGGCCAATGGCGTGCGCGGCCATGTCGGGCTCTCTGCCGATGCGCCGATCCCGGCCATTCAGGAATTCGCGAAGAAGTTCAACGCCCGCTACAAATATCTCCCTGACCACAACGGCATCAAGGGCTACACCGCCGTCTACCTGATCAAGTACGTCACCGAGAAACTCGGCAAGTTCGACAGCAAGGCGTTCGGCCAGGCCGTGCACGGCCTGACGCTGACACCGGACAAGGCGCCGGGCATCCTGATGGAAGCGACCTGGGACCAGAACGGCGACATCGACCGCGCCAGCTTCCTCGCCGAGATCGTCGACGGCAAGCAGAAGATCGTCGAGACGCTGCCGAAGCTGAAGCCATCCAAGACGGAGTAACTTCTGCTCGGCCGCAATCTCGCCACGCGCGAAACCGTTCAATACAAATCTCAGTGCTCAGAAATGCGCCGGCATGAGAGCACGACGGCGGTCGTCGCGTGGTGAGAGAGGTCGATGCAAGCCGCCGGTGTTGATTCCGTAATCGAGCCGCTCCAATGGCGCGCGGAAATCGCCGCGCCATCATCCCGGCGGAGCCGGCGCTCGTGGCTGGGGGCGCTCCGGGTGCTGCCGCCGCTGGCGAGGTGGACGCTCGCGATCCTCGGCACCGTAATCGCAGGACTGTACGCGCAAGGCTCGGCGGAGTTCGTCCCCCACGCCACCACGTCGGACGCGCTGCTGCCGGTGTCGTTCGCCTGGAATCTGTTTCACCAGCCCGGTACGATCGGCAGCTTCCAGCTGCCGCGCATTCCGAGCATCGCGCCTGACCTCGTGACCATCGTATCGCTGGATTATCTGACCGGCGGTGACGCGCGTCGGGTGATGTTCGCCTATTCCTTCCTGCAGGCGATCGCGACGACGGCGCTGGCGGCGGCAGTGATCGCACGGCTTGCCAAAGTGTCGTCATCGCACGCCGCGCTCGCATGGGTGAGCCTGCTCGCGGTCGTCATCGCCGTCAGCGATCTCCGCGTGCTGGATCTCGTCGCGCTCTATCTGCCGGTCGAGCATTTCAGCACGTTTCTGTTCTCGCTGCTCGGCCTCCTGCTCGCGCTGCGCTATCTCGATCGCGGCCGCCGGTCGGCGGCCCTGTGGTTGTGTGCGCTCGTCGGTATCGCGGAGCTGTCGAGCCAGAAGTTCCTCGTCGATTTCGTTCTGCCCGAGCTCGGCGCCGCGGCAGTGATGGTCCGGCTCGGCCATTTGGCATGGCGACGCGCGGCGTCACTGGCGGGCTGGACTGTGCTCGGCCTTGTGATCGGCCGGCTTGCCGATCGGCTGCTGGTCCGCCAGCCCGATCTCGGGATGGTGCAGGTTCTCGTCCACGCCCGGACCTTCGCGATCGAGGCGGTAGGATATTTTCAGCAGCGGCCGTTGATTTGCCTGGTCTGTCTCGTCCTGCCGCTGATCATCGCGCTCTTCGCGATCGTCAGCTGGCTGCGTCTGCGCTTGACCGAACGGCGTATCGTGCTGTCGCCGGACGACGCGACGGTCTTCTATGCCGGCTGCTTCGGCGTGCTCGCGTGGTGGGGTAGCGTCGCCGCGATGGCGCTGGTCTATGTCGATGTCGGATCGTACCGCTACACCGCGCCGGCGCTGTGCTGGCCGCTGCTGTTCAGTGCGGCTGTGCTGGCTCATCTGTGCCGCAACCGGTTCGGCGCGTCGTCGGTGCTGCAGGCCGCCATTATGCTCGCGATGCTGGCCAGCCGACCTGCCGCCGCCATCGCGCCGCCGCTGTTGTCCTGGCAGCATCCGCTCGTCAAATGCCTCGAAGACGCCGGTCTCAGCGAGGGTCTTGCCGATTACTGGAATGCGCGCAGCCCGACCGTCGCGAGCGGCTTCCGGCTGCAGATCGACCAGATCGATGGTGGCGGGCTCTATGTCTGGGGCAACAACAGGCAGTGGTACAGCCACGCCTTCGCCGATCCTGCCCGGGCGCCAGACTACAATTTCATCGTCACCACCCGCCTCGACGAGGCAAGCCTGCGTGCGCGTTTCGGCGCGCCGCAATCGCGCGTGCAATGCGGGGACGATCAGGTGTGGCTCTATCCAGAGGATGCCAACCTGCGCGCAGCGCTGACGCGTCCGCTCACACCTTCGGCCGCACCTGGTCGGCGATGAGCGTCTGCACATGCGCCAGCCAGGCTTTGCGGCGTTCCGCGTCGGCAAGGTCGATCTGCATGTAGCTCGACAGGGTGTAGAGATTGGCGCGGTAGAAATAGGTTAGCGAGAGAATCGACAAATAGAGGTGGAAGCGGTCGCAGTCCGGCCTGAACTCGCCGCGCTCGACGCCGCTCTCGATCACCCGGTCGAGCATGCCGAGCTGGGTGTCGGAGAAACTGCGGCGGATGTTGTTCTTGACATGCCGCCCCTTGAACAGGTTCTCCGAGGCGAGGATGCTCAAGAGCTCCGGGTTCTCCCAGTAATAGTTCCAGTTGAACGCGACTAGAGCGGCGAGCGCCTCGCGCGGCCGGCTGAAGTCGAGATCGAGCGCCTGCTCGCGCGTCACGAGGTCGGCATAGCAATGCTCGATCACGTGGTGGAACAGCTTCTCCTTGCTCTGGAAGTAGTAATACAGCATGCGGTCGTTGCTCTTGGCCGCCTTGCTGATGCGATCGACGCGCGCGCCGCCATAGCCCTCGCGAGCGAACTCGGCCACCGCGGCCTTGAGCAGCGCGTCGCGGGTCTGCTCGGGCGCGCGCACGCGCCGGCGCGGCTTGGCCGCCGCCTTGCGCCTGGGCCTTGCGCGCGGCTGGACCAACTCGCGCAGGGAGCCATCGGATTCATTCGCCATGACGTCTCTCGCAAATCACCGGCCGCAGGATGCGGCCTGCCTGCTTTTTGGCAAGCCCCGCCGGATTCTTCACCGTTGACAAGTCTGGCATCCCGGTGTTCGCTATGTAGTAAGTACTACATACATTGTTTCATCCCGGAGCGGGAGGCTGGCATGCGGTTGTCGGATGCGGTGACATGCGTCGTACTTGGACTGTCGCTGGTCGGCGGAACCGCCGCGGCGGCCGAATTGCCGCCGATCAAGATCGGTGAGATCTCCAGCTATTCGGCGCTGCCGATCGGGACCCGCGGCTACCGGCAGGGCTGGGAACTGGCGCGCGACGAGATCAACGCCAGGGGCGGCGTGCTCGGCCGCAAGCTCGAGATCATCGCCCGCGACGATGCCGGCAAGCCCGACGTGGCGATCACGCAGGCCGCGCAGCTGGTGGACGCCGAGCAGGTCGAACTGCTGACCGGGACGATCCTCTCCCATATTGGACTAGCGGTCGCGGATTTCGCCAAGCAGCGGCAGATGTTCTTCCTCGCCTCGCAGCCGCTGACCGATGCGCTGATCTGGGAGAAGGGCAATCGCTACACCTTCCGCCTGCGCGCCTCGACCTACACCCAGGCCGTCATTCTGGCGCAGGAGGCCGCGAAATTTCCGGCCAGGCGCTGGGCGACGATCGCGCCGAACTACGAACTCGGCCAGGCGGCGGTGGCGAGCTTCAAGCGCGAGATGAAGCGGCTGCGGCCGGATGTCGAGTTCGTCAGCGAGCAATGGCCGCCGCTCGGCAAGATCGACGCCGGCGCCGTGCTGCAGGCGATGATGGCGGACAAGCCCGAGGCCGTGTTCAACGTGACCTTTGGGCCGGACCTCGCCAAGCTGGTGCGCGAAGGCGTGACGCGAAAAGCCTTCGAAGGCCGCGCGGTGGTCAGTCTCCTGACCGGCGAACCCGAATATCTCGCGCCGCTGAAGGACGAAGCACCGCCCGGCTGGCTCGTCACCGGATATCCGCCGAGCGAGATCAAGACGCCGGAGCACGAGGCTTTCCGCAAGGCCTATTTTGATCGCTTCAAGGAGCAGCCGAACATCGGCGCGCTGATGGGCTACATCAACACCACGGTGCTGGCGAAAGCGATCGAGGCCGCAGGCTCGACCCGGACCGACGATCTGATCAAGGCGATGGAACATCTGAAGCTTGAGACGCCGGTCGGCCGCGTCGCCTTCCGCGCCATCGACCATCAATCGACCATGGGTGTCTATCTCGGCAAGCTCGCGGTGCGCGACGGGCAGGGCGTCATGACCGACTGGCGCTATGTCGACGGTGCCGATTATCAGCCCGCCGACTCCGACGTGATGGCCAAGCTGAAGAACTAGCTCGCCGAGGATTGCTCAATGAACCTGCTTGCCCCCAAGAACACCTGGTATCCGCTGACCTGGTCGCGCAACGTGACGCGCGCGCTGTCGCGCCATCGCATCCTCGGCATGGACCTCGTCGTCTATCGCAGCGAGGCCGGCGATCCCATCGCGCTCGACGATGCCTGTCCGCACCGGCTGGCGCCGCTCTCGATGGGCAAGCTGAAGGGCGACGCGATCGAATGCGGCTATCACGGCATGACGTTCGGCCGCGACGGCCGCTGCGTGCGCATTCCCGGCCAGGCGATGATCCCGGCGAATGCGCGGGTGCCGAGCTATCCGTTGCAGGAGCGGATGGGCCTGGTCTGGATCTGGCCCGGCGATCCCGCGCTCGCCGATCCGTCGCTGATCTACGACCTCGCACAATATCACGAGACCGGCTGGCACGCCGCGGAAGGCGACGCGCTGCAGATCGGCACCAACTATCTTAACCTCGCCGACAATCTCTGCGATCCCGCCCATGTCAGCTTCGTGCATTTGTCGACGCTCGGCAATTCCGCCAGCGAGGAGATCCCGGTCGAGCACAGCGTGAGCGAGGATGGCGTGTTGGTCTGGCGCTGGATCAAGGATGCGCCGCCGATCCCGATCTTCGCCAAATACGGCAATTTCGCCGGGAATGTCGACCGCTGGCACTATTACGATTATCGCGCGCCCTGCATCGCGGTGATCGATTTCGGCAGCGCCGACGCCGGCGCCATCGTCGATCCCGAGGGCCGCGGTGCGGGCCTGCGCATCTTCGCCTGTCACTTCATCACGCCGGTCGACGATCACCTCTGCATCGATCACTGGCTGCATGTGCGCAATTTCGCGCTTGGCGATGCCGACGTCGATCAGCGCCTGCACGCCGATTTCCGCGTCGCCTTCAACGAGGACAAGGACATCCTGGAGCGCATCGAGGAGGTGGCGCAGGCGCGGCCGAATGCACGGCCGATCCGGCTCGCCATCGACGCGGCGCCGCAGCGCATGCGGCGGATCGTGGAGCGGATGGTGGCTGCGGATACCGAGGCGCGGATCTCGGCTTGACGCGTTACGCGACCTGCAGCGCCTCGGCGTAGGTCTTGCCGGAATTGGTGATGTGCCGCGTCATCAGCGTGGCGAAGCTGGTGAAATCGCCGCGCGTGAACAAGTCGAGCAAATTGCGATGCTCGTTGAACGACGCCGGCGTCTGCACGTCGATCGGCGAGGTCAGATTGGTGCGCAGCGCGGCGACGCGGCCGGCGACGAGCTGATAGGACTCCGCAAGATAGTGGTTGCCGCAATGCGCGAACAGCGCGTCGTGCATCGCGGTGTCGGCGCGGCCATAGGCGACGTTGTCCCTGGCCGCGAGCGCCCGCTCCATCCCTGATATCGCGCTCTCCATCGCGGCGATCGCGCTCGCGCGATCGTGCTGATACGCGAGCTCGGCAGCCTGCGGCTCGATGATGATGCGGAAGGCGCAGAGCGCGGCGATGTCGGCTGCGCTCGGGGTGAAGACAAAGCTGCCGACCTGCGGCCGGATCACCACCAGCCCCTGCGCCTGCAACTGCCCCATCGCCTCGCGCACCGGCGTGCGGCTGACGCCGAAGGATTGCGCGACCATTTCTTCTGAGATGGCAGCACCCAGCGCAAACTCACCGTCGATGATCGCCTGGCGCAGCCGCAGCAGCACCCGCTGCGACAGTGATTTCGGCGCATCGAGCTTCAGCGATTTCACGACGGTCCGTTCCTGTTTTCAGAGATCAAATCGTAGTCGCGGCGCATTGCGCCGCGACTTGTTCATACGACCTTGCCGGGATTGAGCAGATGATCGGGATCGAGCGCCGCCTTCAGCGTGCGCATCAGCGCGATCTCGGCCTCGCTGCGGGCATGGCCGAGGAACGGCTTCTTCATGGTGCCGATGCCGTGCTCGGCCGAGATGCTGCCGCCGAGCTCGCGCACCAGCCCGTAGATGATCGCATCCATCTCCGCCTTCGGCTGGCGCTCGATCGATAGCCCCGTCACCCAGGAGACGAGATGCAAATTGCCGTCGCCGATATGGCCGTAATAGACGCTCTCGCAGCCGGGAATGCCCCTGGCCAGCGCGGCCTTGCAGCGGGTGGCGAATTCGTCCATCCGCGCCACTGCAAGCCCGATGTCGTAGGAGATGTGCGGTCCCAGGATCTGGCCGAACTCGGCGCAGATGTCGCGCACCGCCCAGAACTTCTGCGTCTGCGCCAGCGACTGCGCGACCGCTCCATCGGCGAGCAGCCCGCGCTCCATCAGTCCTTCGAGCCAGCTTTCGAAGCGCGGCGCGTCGACGCTCTCGTCGGTGCCCTGCGCTTCCACCAGCACATAGAGGCCGTGACCGGGCGCCACCGGCGGCCGCACGCCACCGCGCGCCGTGATCACCTCCCAGTAATCCGGCCACATCACCTCGAACGCCGACAACAGCGGACCAAGGCCGCTGCGGGCCGCATTGAGCAGCGCGACGACGCCGGCGTAATCCTTCAGCGCGCACAGCGCGGCCATGGTCGAGCGCGGCTTTGGAAACAGCCGCAGCACCACGCGCGTGATGATGCCGAGCGTGCCTTCCGAGCCGATGAAGAGATGCTTCAGGTCGTAGCCCGCATTGTTCTTCAAAAGCTTGTTGAGGCTTGTGATCACGGTGCCGTCGGGCAGCACGGCCTCGAGGCCGAGCACCAGCTCGCGCGTCATGCCGTAGCGGATCACGCGGTTGCCGCCGGCATTGGTCGAGAGATTGCCGCCGATCGCGCAGGAGCCGCGCGAGCCGAGATCGAGCGGAAAGAAGAAGCCGGCTTCGTCGGCCGCCTTCTGGATTGTCTCCAGCGGCGTGCCGGCCTTCACCGTCATCGTCGCGGAGGCCGGATCGATTTCCTCGATGCCGACCATGCGCTCCAGCGAGATCGCGACCCAGCCGGCCTGCGGCGCCGCACCACCGCACAGGCCGGTTAGCCCACCCTGCGGCACGAACGGCAGGCGCCCCTTGCGGCAAGTCGCAATCGCCTGCGCGACGCCGGCGGCATCTGTTGGACGCACCACCGCGAGCGGCCGTTGCGGCAGGCTCGCGCTCCAGTCGTTGCAATTGCGCGCGGGGACGTCGTCGCCGATCAGCACGGCCTGTGCGCCGAGCTGGTCGCGCAAGGCGCGCAACAGGGTCTCGGGCCGTTCGAGCGTCGTGGTGTTCATTGCCATGTCCTCGGGTGAGTGACGTGCGCGCCATGCGGTTTCCGGCGGCGCGACCTGCCATTTCGGTGCATTGTATTCTTCTTGTATGTAAGGTACAAGAGGTCGAAAGAAGCAAGGTTCGGGCCGATGATCTCAAGAAGATCAACGCCAAATCAAAGGCTTAATTCATGGACCCGGCGACGAGGAAATGAATCATGACGGACGCAATTCGTGGATTCTGGGTGGCCTCGGCAACCCCGTTGGCGGCTGACGGCGCCGTCGACGCAGCCAAGCTCGCGGGTCATGCTCAGAGCCTCTTCAAGAAGGGGGTCGACGGCGTCGTGCTGTTCGGCACCACCGGCGAAGGCACTTCGTTCAGCATCGCCGAGCGTGTCGCGACTGTTGAAGCTCTGCTCAAGGCCGGCATCCCTGCCTTCCGCATGGGGATCGGCGGCGGCTTCCCCGCCATCACCGACAGCATCGCGATGACGCGCGCTGCGCTCGGCCTCGGCCTCAATCACGTGCTGGTGCTGCCGCCCTATTTCGATCGCAGCGTCACGCCGCAGGGAATCGAGGACGCCTTCGCCGCGATCTTCGATGGCGTCGCCGACGATCGCCTGCGCGCCTCGCTCTATCACATTCCGCAAGCCTCCGGCGTCGCGATCCCGACCGCGGTCGCAGCTTCCTTGCGCAAGCGCTATGGCAAGATCGTCGCGGGCCTGAAGGACTCCAGCGGCGACTTCAAGCAGTTCCAGGCGTTCCGTGCCGCCGTGCCCGAGCTTGCGATCACTGTCGGCAATGAACCGGACATCGCGCGCGCGGTGGCGGCCGGCGGCGCCGGCACGATTTGCGGCATGGCCAACATCGCGCCCAATCTGGTCAAGTCGATGCTGGCCGGGCCCGGCAACGAGGCGCGCATGCAGGCCGCCGTCGATATCGTGCTCAACGGCACCGACTCCTTCACCGCGATCCTGAAGGCGATCCTCGCCGCGCAGACAGGCGATGCCGGCTGGTTGCGCGTCCGCCCGCCGCAGCGTGCCTGCGCCGACGGTGCCGCGCTGAAGGCCAGGATCGATGCGCTGACGAGCCCGGCGTTGGCCTGAGCGGCCGCGGCGCGGCTCGCGCCGTCGAATTGTCCTCGCGTTTAGATTGTGCGATCCTCCGTCACTCCTGACGGAACCGCGCGGGATGTCCGAGGGATGTCCTGCGAGCGACAAGGACGCGCACGCTGGAGCGCCTGAGCACAGACATTGCCGTCATCGGCGGCGGACCGGCCGGTGCGATCGCTGCGCGCGCGTTCCGCCGAATGGGTTTTCATACGCTGCTGATCGAAGCGCGCGGCGCAGAGCGCGCCGTGGTTGGCGAGGCGCTGCCGGCGACGACGTTGCGTCTGCTCCATGAGCTCGGGCTCGATGCGGCTATCGCTGCAGCCGACGCGCTGCGCTGCGACGAGATCATCCAGCAATGGAGCGGTGACGATGAGATCGTGCGGCCGACCAGCGTCGCGATGGTCGATCGTAACAGGCTCGATCGCGCCCTGATCGCCACCGCCGCGGATTCGGGCGTCGATGTGATCTGCCCGGCACGGCTGCGGGCGCAGACGGAAACGCCCGAGGGCTGGGAGCTCGACATCGAATCTGCCGCAGGCGCTACGCGCGTCACGGCGCGTTTCCTGGTCGACGCGCGCGGCCGTCGCGCCGCCGGCAGCCGGTTGCTTGGCCCGTCGATGGTGGCGCTGTGCGGGCGCTGGCGCGGCGTATCGTTCGGGCGGCCGCAACTGCGCATCGCGGCGGTTGATGACGGCTGGGTCTGGGGCGCCCCGCTTGCGGACGGCTCGTTCGTCGCCCAGGTCTATCAGCGCGCGGCCGACTGCGCCGGACTTTCGCCCACAACGCGCGCGGCGCGCTATCGTGCCACCCTGCAGACGACAAGACTGTTCTCGATGCCGGCTGACGCCGTCCTGCTCGATCCCGTCCGCGCCCGCGACGCGAGCTGCCGTCTCGCCATCACGCCGGTGACGCCGCGCATGATCCGGATCGGCGATTGCTGCGTGGCGATGGACCCGCTGTCCTCGCAGGGCGTGCAGAGCGCGATCCGCGCCGGCCTGCGGGGCAGCGCGGTCGTCAACACCATCCTGTCCGGCGGCGATGCCGCTGCCGCGATCGAATTCTACACCAATGCGGTGGCGGCCGACGCCGCGCGTCACCGCGAGGCGTCGGCCGCGTTCTACACTGACGTAGCAGGCAGGCCCTCGCTGTTCTGGCGCGAGCGCGCCTCCGCGCCTCCGCAGCCGCAGCATGTCCCGACCGAGCCTCTCGTTCGGCCGTTGCGCGTGCGATTGTCTCCGGACGCGCGCCTGATCGATCATCCCGTCATCGAACGTGATCAGGTCCGACGCCGTCCTGCGCTGATTCATCCGCGGCTGAGCGAACCGGTGGCGTTCGTTCAGGGTGTCGCGTTACCCTCAGTGCTCGCACCGCTCGGTCGCGTTCATGACGTCAGCGACATTCTTGCGCAGTGGAGCTCAACGATGCCGCCGCAAATCGCCCAGGCGCTGCTCGACTGGCTGATCCGCCACGAGGTGCTGCTCGATGATGATCTGCCGACTGGTCCAGTGGAGGTGGCCTCGGCAGATCCCGCCGCGTATCATCATTGAAGGTTCCCGCGCCGGAATCCGCGCGCTCGCCCGTTTAACCCCTATCTGGGGTCAACAAGAGCGGGACGCATCGTGGGGCAGGGACGGGGACAGGCGGCGGTCGATCGGACTCTGTTGCAGGCGGTCGCGCATTACGATGCCGGGCAGCCGCGCCAGGCCGAGGCGCTGTGCGACGACATCCTCGCCGCCGATCCCGATCATGTTCCGGCGCTGCATCTGGCGGCCGTGATCGCCTTCGTCACCGACCGTGCGGCAGAGGGGGCGGTGCTGCTCAGCCGCGTCTTCAGCCTGGATCCCGAGCACGCGCCAGCCTTCGCCACGCTCGGCGATGCGCTGGCGGTGAAGGGCGAGCGCGAGGGGGCGCTGGCGGCGTTCCAGCGCGGGGTGGCGCTACGACCGCGCGATGCCGGCCTGCACGTCAAGCTCGGCGTTGCGCTGAACGATCTCTGTCGTTTCGACGAGGCCGAGGCGGCCTATCGAACGGCGATCGCGCTCGATCCAAATCTGACGCGGGCGCGCTTCAACCTTGCCGTCAGCCTCGCCGCGCAGCACCGCCTCACGGAGGCCGAGGACGGCTATCGCGACGTGATCGCGCGCGATGGCGCCTATCGTGGCGTCTGGCTCAATCTCGGCAATGTGCTGGCGGACCAGAAGAAGCTCGATGACGCCGTTGCCGCTTTCCGCCATGCGCTGACTCTCGATCCCGACGATGCCGGTCTGCATTGCAATCTCGGCGCTGCGCTCTATCGGCAAGGATGTCTCGAAGACGCGATCGTCCATTACCGCCGCGCCCTTGAACTGAGTCCGGATCATCACGCGGCGCTGCGGCTGCTCGGCCTCGTCTTGCACGAGGCCGGCCATCTGGAGGAGGCGGCGCTGATCTATCGCCGATCCTCCGCCCGTGACGCGAGCGATTACGTCATCCTCAGCAATCTCGCCGCATGCCTCTGCGAGCTCGGCCGGCTCGAGGAAGCGATCGAGCCCTGCGAGCTCGCGCTTGTGCTCAATCCGGATCACGCGCCGGCGCACACCAATCTCGGCATCATCTTCGAGGCGCAGAATCTCGTCGAAGCCGCGGTCGCCGCGCACCGCCGTGCCATCGCCGCCGACCCGGACTATGCCAAGGGTCACGCCAATCTCGCCGTCGCGTTGCGCAATGCCGGACGGATCGACGAGGCGCTGGAGGTCTCGCACCGGGCGATCGCGCTCGATCCGGATCAGCCGCTGGCGCATTACAACCACGCGCACTTCCTGCTGATGAACGGCGACCTCGAAGCCGGCTTTGAGGAATATCGCTGGCGCCGGCAATGCAAGTCCTTGTCTGACGGCGATCCCGTATTCACCGAGCCAGAATGGCAGGGCGAGCCGCTCGATGGCCGCACGCTGCTGCTGTTCGCCGAATATGGCCTCGGCGACGCCCTGCAATTTGTGCGCTATCTGCCGATGGCCGCCGACATGGGCGGTCCGGTCGTGCTGCAGGTGCAGCCGGCCCTTGCCGCGCTGCTGCGGACCATACGGCCCGATGTCACCGTGGCGGCGCGCGGCGAACCGTTGCCGCCGTTCGATCTGCAGCTGCCGCTGATGAGCCTGCCGCGCATCTTCCGCACCACGCTCGATTCCATTCCGGCGGACATTCCCTATCTGCAGGCAGATCCGGCGCGCGTCACGCGCTGGCAGCGCGTGCTCGGCGGCGTCTCGGCGCTGAAGGTCGGCGTGGTCTGGTCTGGAAATCCCTGCCACAAGGGCGATCGGCAGCGCTCGCTGTCGGCGGAGGCCGTACTGCCGCGCCTGGTCGTGCCGTGCGTGCAGCTCTACAGCCTGCAGAAGGAGCCGCGACCGGAAGATCGCCCGGTGCTGGCGCGACTCGGCGGCGACGTCGTCGATCTCGCGCTGGCGCTCGGCGACTTCGCCGACACCGCGGCCGCGGTCGCAGCCCTCGATCTCGTCATCGCCGTCGATACGTCGGTGGCGCATCTCGCCGGCGCACTCGGACGTCCGGTCTGGGTGCTGCTGCCCTACGCGCTTGATTGGCGCTGGCTGCGCGACCGCGAGGATTCGCCGTGGTATCCGACCATGCGCCTGTTCCGCCAGCGCGCGCCGCAGGCATGGGAAGGCGTGCTCGCTCGTATGTCAGCCGAACTCGCGCGGGTCGCGGCAGGTGAGCGGGACCTGATCCTGCCGCCGACGGCGCAAGGCTAAGTCAGCGCGGCCTTACGCTGCCGGCAATCTCACCTGAAACTTGCTGCCGGTGGCCTTGGCATAACGCAACAATGTCTTGGTGCTCGGGAGTGTTTGACCGCTCTCCAGTCGTGCAATGGTCGATTGGCTGGTACCCATCCGCGCCGCCAATTCCGATTGCGACAGTCCGGCGCGCCGCCGCGCCCGCAGCAATTCGGCAGCAATCTCGAATTCGGGCGCGAGGGCATCGTATTCGGCTTTGATCTTGGGATTGGCCAGCAGGCGGGCTTTCAGTTTCTCGAACGGGATGGTCATGGACGTCATGGGTATCTCATTTTTGAGATGCCGACAACGCGGCCAACGCCGTCCTTACCCCGCACTCATCCCTTGTGCGCCGCCGAGCAGTTTTGCGTTGAGCCGGCCGCCGGCGAACAGCATGTCGGAGATGGCGTCGTCGATGTCAGGTGAACTCACCGTCAGGCCGCCGTCACGTGCGATGCTGGCTTGGGCGAGGCGGCGCATCAGCTCCTTGATGAAGGCGGCGCTGACGCCCGTGGTGCGGCGCACGGCTTCGTCAATCACATCTGGCGCGAGCGGCAGGCCCTTGCCGTAGAGCCGCACCAGCTTGCTGCGGCCGATCTCGTCGGGCAGCGGCACCTCGATCGCCTGGTCGATGCGGCCGGGACGTCCGGCCAGTGCGGCTTCGAGCTCTTCGGGGCGGTTGGTGGTGAGCACGAACAGGATGTCGGCGTCCTCCTTCAGGCCGTCCATCTCGTTCAGCAGCTTGTTGAGCAGTGATTCCTCGCACGGCCCCATGTCGTCGCGGTCGCGTGCGATCAGGTCGACGTCCTCGATGACAACCATCGCCGGCTGCAAGAGGCGGGCGAGGTTCATATAGGCGCCGAGCATGCCGACCTGCTCGGCGGTGATGATCAGCGTGGTATGGCCGGGCAGATTGGTGGCGAGATAGCGGATGGTGTGGGTCTTGCCGGTGCCGGGCGGCCCGTACAGCAGGATGCCCTTGCGGGTCGACTGGCCGAGCTTGCGCAACAGCTCGCGGCTGGCGACAAAGCCGAGCACGTTGCGATCGAGCAGTTGCACCGTCCGCTCCGGCAAGATCACCGCGTCGCGCGCGACCGGCGGCAAGCGGTGGACCGTGACGCCGCGCGACCGGCCGCGGTAGCTGGAGCCGCTTTCAAGCGAAAGGATTTTTCCGCGATAGGACCGCGCCGCATCGACTGCGGCCTCCAGTTCGGCGAAGGTGCGCTGCACGAAGGCGTCGCCATCGGTCCCTGCGGGCACCGCGAGCTCGATCCGCACCGCCGGCTCGCGATCATATTCGCGATGAAACACCAGCAGCACGGCGTAGCGCAGCTCGCCGCTGCGGCACAGCCAGAGCCCGTTGACGAGACATTTGATCGGCATGCCCTCGCCGATATCGACGTCGTGATATTCCGGCGGCGCTACCACCGGCGCATCGCGGCTGTCCTTCATCAGCGAGGCGAAGCCGATGGTCTCGTAGCGATAGGCCTCGTGAATGCCGAAGAAGTGCAGCGGCGCGGTAAACAGCTTGTCGATCGCGACCTGGACGTCGGCGCGCATGTGGCCCGGAAACTGCCGCGACCGCGTCACCAGCTGGCTGCGTGGAATGCCGGTGAAATGCCAGTCGAGCGCGACGAAAGCTTTGTTGAAGGCGTCGTCAGGCAGGTCCGCCGATGCCTGCCGCACGATGAGCATGCAGTCGGTGCACAGGCAGGCGGATTTCCGCGCCAGGAACACGGTCGTGCCCGTCTTCGGCGCGCCGCAGAGGTCGCAGGGATCGTGACCGTCGACGGCTTCGCCGGTGATCAGCAGCATCTCGTCGGCGGCCTCGATCACATCCTGCGCGGATTTGAGCAGCGCGCGCGCGACCGGCCCCGGATAAGGTCCACAAATGATGCCGCCGTGCCGCTCGACCTGTCCGGTCAGCACGATCGCTTCCTGCTCGGACTTGCCGAACACGCTGTGCAGCAGGTCCCGGACAAACTGCAGCGGTGTCGTGTCGTTGTCATGAATGAAGAGCCGCACCGCGCCGTCACTGGCGAAAACATCGTGCATGAAATGCTCCGGACGCAAACTGAGGACAGAAAGAACAAAATAAGAACATCATGGAATCGGGCGCACGTCAAGCGTGTGGTTCCATGTGCGTCGCCCTTGGCAAATGCCAAGAGATCGCCCCCACGCCGGCAAACTTCCGACACATCGCGGGGGCGAAAAGGCACATCCGACATGACGCACGCGCGAAGATGACCCCGGGTCGACGGGCTCGTCGTCGCGCGAAACATTTTAAGAAGGGGCTCTCGTGTCGCACAAGCTTCTGCCGGCCATTCTGTTCGCGCTCGCGCTGTTTGCCTCTCCTGCCATCGCTCAAGTCAGCGCCGCGCCAACCCCTCCGCAAGCCAATACCGATGCGTTGACGCCGGACCAGGCCAAGCGCGCGCTCGAAACGCTGCAGGACGACAAGAAGCGCGCGCAGATGATCGACACCTTGCGCGCGATCGCCAACGCGACGCCGCAAGCAGAGCAGCCCAAGGAGCAGTCGCCGATCCCGCTCACCGCGGATAGTCTCGGCGCGCAGCTTTTGCTCACCGTGTCCGAGCAGGTCGGTGAGATCAGTCACGAGATCGCGCACATGGCGCGGACGCTGACGCATTTTCCGGCCTTCTATTACTGGTTCGTCCGCACCGCCAATGATCCTGCGGCGTACAACCAGCTGTTCGATATCGCCTGGAAGCTCGCGCTGGTGTTCGGCTGTGCCTTTGCCGCCGAGTGGCTGGTCATCCGCCTGATCCGCCGGCCGGTCGCGTTGCTGGAAGCGCGCGTGCCGCAGGCTGCGCGCGCCCCGGCGCAGGCGATTGCCATCGCCGATCCGCCATCATCGGTCGCCGACGTCACGCCGGAGCCGGAGCTGCATCGACGGCGCCTGTCTCTCGTCCGCGCCTGGCAGTCGCTGATCCGGCTGCCTTTCGTGCTGGGGCATCTGCTTCTCGAGTTGCTGCCCGTGGTGGCCTTCGTCGGCATCGCGACCATGCTGCTCGGCACCGAGATCGGCGACCAGTACACGGTACGGCTCGTCATCCTCGCCGTGGTCAACGCCTACGCTTTGTCGCGCGTGCTGATCTGCGTCGCACGTGCGCTCGCCGGTCCGTTCGGCCTGTTCCGCGTCCGCGCCGAGACCGCGGCCTATATCGAGATCTGGGCGCGCCGTATCGTCGCCGTCGGTGTCTCCGGCATCGCCTTTGCCAATGTCGCGCTGATCCTCGGGCTGCATCGCGCCGGCTATGCCGCGGTGGTGCGCCTGGTGATGCTGGTGGTGCATCTCTTCCTCGTCGTGATCATCCTGCAGTGCCGCCGCCAGATCGCGTCCGCGATCCGTGCGCCGTCGGATCGCACCGGCGCCGCGGCGCGGATCCGCAATCGCCTCGCCGGCGTTTGGCACTATTTTGCGATCGTGCTCGATCTCGCACTGTGGACGGTGTGGGCGCTCAATATCCGCAATGGCTATGCGCTGCTGCTGCAATATTTCGTCGGCACTATCGCGGTGCTGCTGATCACGCGTCTCGCCACCATGGTGGTGCTGAGCCTGATCGACCGTGGCTTCAGGATCGCGCCCGATATCCTGCATCGCTTCCCCGGACTGGAGGCGCGCGCCAATCGCTATCTGCCGCTGCTGCGCAAGATTGTCGCCTCCGTCATCGCCTTCATCGGCTTCGTCGCGCTGCTGGAGGTCTGGGGCGTCGATGCCATCGTCTGGTTCTATGGCGGCCAGATCGGCAGCCGCCTGGTGTCGGCGGTGGTGACGATCGCGATTGCGGCGCTCGCGGCCGCCGCGATCTGGGAGATCAGCAACGCGCTGATGGACCGGCAGCTCAATATGCTGTCCCGCGAGGGGCATTACGCCCGCGCGGCACGCCTGCGTACCTTCCAGCCGATGCTGCGCACCGCGCTGCTCTGCGCCATCGTCACCGTGGTCGGCCTCACCGCACTCAGCGAGATCGGCGTCAATGTCGCGCCGCTCTTGGCCGGTGCCGGCATCGTCGGCATCGCGATCGGCTTCGGCTCGCAGAAGCTGGTGCAGGATCTCATCACCGGGCTGTTCCTGCTCCTGGAGAATACCGTGCAGGTCGGCGACAACGTCACGGTGTCCGGACTGTCGGGCACGGTCGAGAACGTCTCGATCCGCACCATGCGGCTGCGTGCCGGCGATGGTTCGGTGCATGTGGTGCCGTTCAGCGCGGTGACCACCATCACCAATGCCAGCCGCGGCGCCGGCAATGCCGCCGTCAGCGTCAACATCGCCTACAGGGAGGACAGCGACCGTGCCGGCGAGATCCTCAAGGAGATCGTGGCCGAGATGCGCAAGGAGACCGAATTCCGCTCCGCCATCCGCAGCGATCTCGAATTGTGGGGCGTCGACAAGGTCGACGGCGCCTCGGTCTCGATCGTCGGCCAGATCCGCTGCACGGATTCAGGCCGCTGGCCGGTGCAGCGCGAATTCAATCGCCGCATGAAGCGGCGCTTCCAGGAGCAGGGCATCGAGATCACCGCGCCGGGCCAAACCATCTTGATGGCCGTGCCCGCCAAGGCCGACGCTGAGCCGAACGCGATGCCGCGCCGCGCCGCGGGCTGATCGTATCGTCTCACCGTCGCGACATAGTCTCGCGACGGTGAGACGCACGCCTCCTTCCTTCCGCGATCTTCCTGCTGCAACGGGCCGCAAAGCAGCCGCTTTCGCCGCCCATTTTTTGTGTGCGCCCCTGGCATGGCGCTTGCTGATCTCGTCAGCGAATGCGCGGCAAGACGCATCGCAACATGCAACCGAGGAAGGAAACGCAAAGATGGAGCTTGGCTATTTCACGATGCCCTCGCATCCGCCGGAGTGCGGATTGAAGGAGGGCCACGACTGGGACCTGCAGACGCTGCGCTGGCTCGACGAGCTCGGCTACAAGGAAGCCTGGATCGGCGAGCATCACACCGCGCCCTGGGAGCCGCACCCGTCGCCGGATCTTTTGGTCGCGCAAGGGCTGCTGCAGACCAAGAATCTGCGCATCGGGCCCGGCGGCTTCCTGCTGCCCTATCACCACCCGGCCGAGCTCGCCAACCGCGTCGCGATGCTCGACCATCTCTCGGAGGGCCGGCTCAATTTCGGCGTCGCCGCGTCGGGCCTGCCGAGCGACTGGGCGATGTTCAACGTCGACGGCATGAGCGGCCAGAACCGCGACATGACCCGCGAGGCGCTGGAGATCATCCTGAAGCTCTGGACCGAGCCGGCGCCGTTCACCCACAAGGGCAAGTTCTGGACGGTGACCAAGCCGGACACGATGTTCGATTTCCTCAAGCCGCACATCAAGCCGCTGCAGGGGCCGCATCCGCCGATCGGCGTCGCGGGCCTGTCGAAGAACTCGGACACGCTGAAGCTCGCCGGCGAGCGCGGCTTCATCCCGATGAGCCTCAATCTCAACCCGGCCTATGTCGGCAGCCACTGGGAATCCGTCGAGATCGGTGCTGCCAAGACCGGCCGCAAGCCGAGCCGCGCCGACTGGCGGCTGGTGCGCGAGGTGTTCGTGGCCGACACCGACGAGGAGGCCTGGAAGCTGTCGACCGGCGACATGATGGGCCGGATGATGAGCGAGTACTTCCTGCCGCTGCTCGGGCATTTCGGCTTCAAGGATTATCTGAAGCACCAGCCCGACGTATCAGACAGCGACGTCACCGTCGAATATTGCGCACGGCGGAACTGGATCGTCGGCTCGCCCAAGACCGTCACCGAGAAGATCGAGCAGATCTATCGGGAGGTCGGCGGCTTCGGCGTGTTGCTGGTGTTCGGCTTCGACTACAAGCACAAGCCGCAGGCCTGGCGGCACTCGCTGGAGCTGCTCAAGAACGAGGTGATGCCGAAGCTGAAGCATCTGGGCGCCGAGCTCGGCAAGGCTGCCTAGTTCAAAGGCTGCCTAGTTCAAAGGCGGCCTCGTTAACGCTGCATAGCTGAGGTCGGGGTGCGGGGCTTGCCCCGCACCCGCAACCCCCTATCTTCGAAAGAGGATTGGGGTTCAAGAGGTTGCGGCATGTCGATCGACAAGACGGATTTCAAGCAGGCGATGCGCCAATGCGCCGGCGCGGTCGCGCTGGTCACGGTCGGTCGGGAGCCGGGCAAGCGCACCGGGCTCACGGTGACCTCGGCCTGCTCGCTGTCTGACGATCCGCCCTCCGTCCTGGTCTGCGTCAACCGTAATGCCAGCGCCCATGCCCGCATTCGCGAGGAGGGGCATTTCGTGGTCAATTTCCTCGGCGAGGAGCACGCGCTGCTCGCGCTCACCTTCAGCGGCCAGAAGGGTGTCAACGGCGACGATCGCTTCGGCTTCGGCAGCTGGACGACGGGTGCCACTGGTGCCCCGGTGCTGGAAGATGCGGTCGCCGCTTTCGACTGCACCGTGATGCAGGAGATCGAGACCAAGACGCATTCGATCTTCCTCGGCGAAGTCCGCCACGTCCGCCAGGCCACCGCGACCGGCCCGCTGATCTATCTGCGCAGCGGCTTCCACGGCCTGCGCGACGTCAAGGAAACGGTCTCGCTCGGCGACATCGACGCACGGCGCGTCAGCTGGAACGAGTTTTCCTGACTTCTCCTAACCTCGCCCCGCTCTTCAGCGGGGAGAGGTCGAAATTCGTATGGCGAATTTCGGGTGAGGGGCATGGCACAAGCTAGCCGCAGGGACGGCCTCTCCGACTCGTTCAATTCCGATTGAGAGTATCATTTCAAGGATAGAGCCCCTCACCCTGACCCTCTCCCCGTAAGAACGGGGAGAGGGGAAAGCAAAAACAGCCCCGCTTGCCGCCGCGGGCCGCGCTTGTATAGTCCGCTCATCATGGCTGTCAGCTCACCCGATCTGAAAGCGTTTCTGCTCGCCACGCCGTTCTTCGGTGGCCTGTCCGACGCCAGCCTCGAGACCCTCGTCTCCATGCTGGCCGAGCGCCGCTATGATGCCGGCGCCACCATCGTCGCCGAAGGCGATGAGGGGCGCTCGATGTTCGTCGTGCACACAGGCGAGCTGCTGGTGACCCGGCAGGGGCATGAGGGCCGCGTCATCCGCATGACCACGCTTGGGCCAGGCGATTTCTTCGGCGAGATGACGCTGATCGAGATGCAGAACCGCTCCGCCACCGTCGTCGCGGAGAGCCCGACCGTGCTTTACGAGCTCACCGCGCGAAACCTCTACACCTTCTACAAGGCCGACATCCACGCCTATGTGCTTGTCATGCAGAACATCAACCGCGAGCTCTGCCGCCGCCTTCGCCGCGCTGATGGCCGCATTGCCGAGCTGCTTCGCGGCAGCGAGCACGAGTGATGGTGCTTGATCCCATCTGAACTCGTCAGCGCAGCGCGACGTTGAGGTCGACCTGTCCGCCATGGGTCACGCGCGGCTGGGAGCGCACGGTGGAATTGGTCGGCGGGGTCGCGAAGAAGACCAAGCAGGAGATCAACACGGTGTGGATCTACCCGCCGAAGGCCGAGCGCGCTGCTGCACTCGCCTCGGCCGATCCCGAGCGCGTGACCGACCTGTAGGCGCCACGCATCGCAAGGGCCGAGCGCGAAAGCGACGCGGCCCGATCGCGACTGTCCCCATTACATGGGACAGACGCCTCCCGCAAACCTGTGCCAGACTGATCGGCAATGGCTGCCTTCGGCCGAAGACAAAGGTTTGCTGGGAGGATGTGCAATGAAGCTGGCTTGGGCCGGATTGTCGATCGTCGCTTGTGTGATGCTCACGGCGGCGGATGCGCGCGCGGATATCAAGGTCGGCGTCGTGGTGTCGGCATCGGGACCGGGCTCGGCGCTCGGCCAGCCGCAGATGCGCGCGATCGCCGCGCTGCCGAAGGAGATCGGCGGCGAGAAGATCGTCTACATCGCGCTCGACGATGAATCCGATCCGACCAAGGGCACGCAGAACGCCCGCCGCCTGGTGATCCAGGACGGCGTCGATATCCTGATCGGCTCCTCGCTGACGCCCGTGACCATGCCGATGCTCGACGTCGCCTTCGAATCCAGGACGCCGATCATCTCGCTCGCGGCCGCAACCGCGATTGTGCAGCCGATGGACGAGCGCCGGCGCTGGGCCTTCAAGGTGGTGCCGAACGACGATTTGATGGCCGGTGCGATCCTGAAATACATCGCCAAGTCCGGCGTCAAGACGCTCGGCTATATCGGCGTCTCCGACGGCTATGGCGAAGGCTACTACAAGGAAGTCTCCCGCCTGGCGCCGACGCTCGGCCTCACCGTCACCACGCATGAGGTCTATGCCCGCGCCGACACCAGCGTCACCGGCCAGGCGTTGAAGGTGCTCGGCACCAATCCGCAAGCCGTGTTCATCGCCTCGGCCGGCACGCCCGCGGTGCTGCCGCAGGAGGCACTGCGCTCGCGCGGCTATGCCGGCACAATCTTCCAGACCCACGGCGTGGCGTCGGAAGAGTTCATCAAGCTCGGCGGCGCCAATGTCGAAGGCGCGATCTTCACCGGCGAAGCCTTCACCATCGCGGAAGATCTTGCCGCCGACGATCCGTTCCGCAAGGTGCGCGAGGAACTGGTCTCGGCCTATGAGAAGGCCAATGGCGCCAAGCCGAACATCTTTGCCGCGCATCTGTGGGACTCGGTTGCGCTGTTCACGCGCGCTGTGCCGAACGCGCTGAAGGCGGCAAAGCCCGGGACCGCGGAATTCCGCGCCGCGCTGCGCGACGAGCTGGAGCGCGGCAAGGACGTCTATCTGAACAACGGCCTCTCCACCATGAGCCCGACCGACCACAACGGCTATGACGAGCGCTCCGCTTTCCTCATCAAGGTCGAGGGCGGCAGGTTCAGGCTGGTGAAGTAGGGAAGATCGGCGCCTTGAGTTGAGCCTATCGGCTCATCGCGTCGAGGTCGCGCAACAGGCCTGCAGGACCGTCTGACGTATCGCCAGGGCGGCGTGTCAGGCGGCACCACATGGTGACCCTGTGAAACAGGGTGTAGAGCCAGAGCGCTTGCTCAGGCTCCGGATGGTCGATCTCGCCATATCCGGCAAGCAGCGGCTCCCGGCTGGCGGGATCTTCATGCGTGCAACAGAACAGCGCCTTCGCCAGGTCGAACAGGGCGTCGGCAGCGCGGGCATTGCCGAAATCGATCAGGCCGGAGAGACGCAGGCTCCCGTTGCTGTCGTGTTCGGCCAGCACATTGCCCTGCTGCAAATCGTCATGGCACAGCACGGGTCCCATACTGTGCTGCAGCAGGTGAAGACGCGACTGCAGTTTCGCCTCGAGGCGGCGCGTCAACGCCTCCTCTGCACCTTGATCGCGAAACTGCCGAAACGCCTGATCGAACGCTGCGCGCATATAGTCATCATTGGTCGGTTTCGGCAGCCGGATGCCGTCGCCGACGATGTAGCCATAACCCGTCATGGGAATGGTGTGCAGACGCCGCAACAGGGCGCCCATCTGCCGATAGGCGGCATCGATGTCGGGTGAGCCGATCAGGCTGCGAACCGTCACGCCCGGCAGCCACGTCGTGATCGCAAAGCGGAACGGGATCGCGGTTCTGGTCTCGTCAACCCGCAGCCAATCTGGAATCGGGATGCCGGCGAGATCGCCGATCCAGCCGGCAACCAGCGCTTCCTTCGCCACGATCCACGTGGGCTCATCGCCGTAGATCTTGAGGATCAGCGGATCGTGGCCGCGCGCGAAATCGATCCGGTAGACCTCATGCACGCCGCCATGCAGGCGCGTGAGCCCGATTGGGTCGCGCGCATCGTCGCGGTCGCGGACGATGGTCCTGATTTGCTCGAGCTCAAGGCCGACGTCTGGGCGTGCCATGGCCTCGCCTCAGCCGCGCTGCCCGCCGATCGAGATGAAGGCCATCAGACAGGGCTCCGGCAACGGATTGCGCCAGCGATGGCGGGTGCCGTTTTGCACGATGCAGTCGCCCTGGCGCAAATGGACCTTCTGCCCATCGTCCAGCTCCAGCGTCATCTCGCCGCGCACCACGACCCCGTAGTCGATCGTGTCTGTCGTGTGCATGCCGGGCGCGCTGCGGTCGAAATGATCGCCCATGCGCGGCACCTTGTCCGACATCTCCTGCAGCGCGCTCTCGAAGGTCACGCCGGCCGGCGGCTTGTAGCCTTCGGGCCGCTTGGGCGGGTAGGAGATCAGACGAAACATCGTGCCGCCGGGGCCGGGGAAGGCTTTCGTTCCCTGCAGCATCGGGTCGGGCTCCTGGCCAGTCAGCCGCGGCACGCCCTCCGTCATGTACAGCTCATAGAATGTCAGCCCCGGATTGGAGTCGATCTCGACCACCTTGCTCGTGACATCGAATGATTTGAACACCGACTTGCCGGCCTCATCGCGGCCGGTGAGGGCCCGTTTGGGCGGCGGCAGCTCGCTCGCGTCCTTTGCCTCCGCAGGCGACGACGTCGCGGCGAGGGCGCCGCCACCGATCAGCGCGGACAGGGCCTGCAGCAGATGTCGTCGATCGCCGCCTTCAAATCGTTCGGCGTCAGGGGATTTCGCCGTACGCCGCGGCCACCAGTGCCAACCGAGCCTGCCCATCTCCGCCCCCGCGATTTCCATTCCGTCGTTGCAATGAGACTTGGCGCTCGCATGCCGCCGCAGCGCTAATCCTTCAGCTCAATCTTCAGCGCCTTGATCCGGCGGTACAGCGTCGCGCGGCTGAGCCTCAGTGCCTTCGCGGCCTCCGTCACCCGCCCGCCGCTGGCGCGCAGCGCGTTCATGATCACCGCACGCTCGGCGGCCGCCGGATCGGCCGTAGCCGGCCTTCCGCCGTACGGCGGCAGATCGAGATCGGTCTCGGCGATCACGCCACCTTCCGCGGTGCAGCCGGCGAGCCGCAGCACGTGCCGGGCTTGCCGCATATTGCCGGGAAAGGGATAGGACAGCATCATCGCCCAGGCCGCAGGCGAGATGCTGCAGCTCGGCGCTTCCTCCTCGGCGATCTGCGCCAGCACCTCGGCCTTGTCGGCGCGCTCGCGCAACGACGGCAGTCGAACCTCCATACCGCGCAGGCGATAGTAGAGATCGGCGCGGAAATTGCCGTCCTCGGCCATCTCGCCGAGATCGCGATGGGTGGCGCTGATCAGGCGGATGTCGACCGGCACGGGCTTCAGCGCCCCGAGTGGCCAGACCTCGCGATTCTCCAGCACGCGCAGCAGCCGTGTCTGCAGTGCCAGCGGCATGTCGCCGATCTCGTCGAGGAACAGCGTGCCGCCGCTCGCCTGCACGATCAGCCCCTTCGAGCCCTCGCGCCGTGCGCCGGTGAAGGCGCCGGCCTCGTAGCCGAACAGCTCGGCGTCGATCAGGCTCTCCGGCATCGCCGCGCAGTTCAGCGCGACATAATTGTTGCGCGCGCGGTTGCTGGCGGCGTGGATCGCGCGGGCGAACACGTCCTTGCCGGCACCGGTCTCACCACGCAGCAGGATCGGCAGGTCGAGATTGCCGACGGTCATCAGCCGTTTCACGCCCTTGATCAGCACGGGATCGTTGCCAGCGAGCCTGTGCAGTCCGGCGAAGGGATCTTCACGCAGCGCTGTCGGCGCTCTGCGCGGCGATCGCGCTCGCAGCGGCGGCGCGACATGGCTGTGCCCCATCGGCGATCCGTCGGCGCGCCGCAGCGCGACGTGGCCGTCGGGCGCGCTGGTGGCGCGGTCGTCGAGCTGGATCAGCTGCGTCAGGTTGATGCCGGCCTCGATCGCGGCATCGGTGAGGCCGAGCGTCGCGCGGGCGTGGCGGCAGGCGCCGATGATGCGGCGGTCGTCGTCATAGGCGATCAGCCCGCTACCGGCGCTGGCCGGCACGGTCGCGATCCAGGAGGCGCGGAAGTGCCGGCGGAAGATCGAGGTCTCGATCCGCCGTGTCGCCTCCGTGGTGACGGCGAGTGCCAGCTCATGCGCGCCGCGGCCGAGATCGCTGCGGCAGGAGGTGATGTTGACCGCACCCGCGATACGACCAACGTGATCGAACAGCGGCGCCACCGCGCAGGTGAACATGCTCCACTGCTCGCGAAAGTGCTCGTCGCGATGCACCAGGATCGGCCGCTGCTCGGCCAACGCAGTCCCGAGCCCGTTGGTGCCTTCAAACGTCTCGGCGAAGTTCGAGCCGGTGTAGATCTTCCATTCCAGGAACATCCGCGCATAGTCGCCTTCGGGCAGGCGGCTCACCAGCATGGTGGCGTTGGGATCGGCGAGATTGACGCAATAGCCGGAGTCGCGCAGCACGCGCGCGAGGTCTTCCAGCTCGGGAATCGCGACCCGGATCAGCTCTTCCATCGGCTCGGCGACGTGGCGGATCTCGGCTTCGGTCAGCGTCTGCGGCGGGCCGCGCCGGCCGGGGTCGAGCTTGTGGTTGACCAGGCAGCGCCGCCACGACGTTGCGATCCGCGACTCCGCCTCCACGCCGGCCACCGGATTGGCCGTCGAGAACACGCGGGCGACGTGATTTGAGGCCGCGAGATTGGCCATCCAGAGGCTCCACCCTGCCTTTTCGGCAAAGTCTCGCAGTAAAGGGCTGAATGTCAATCGGCCGGGAGGCCGCGGAACCGGGCCCCCGACAGGCCGGTGAAGCCGGGCCGGAGGGGGTGGTCGTAGGAGACCGAGCGCGCCGGCAGGTGACGCCGATATGACGGAGGCGGACATCCGCTGCGCACGACTCCGTGACTGTATTAGCTGAGTCAAACACCTGATTTTGACATTCAATTTGGGAATTTCTGCAATGCAAGCCGCGACGATTGCGCGATCGCCCGCGGCTCCCAGATGCGAAAGCGTGAAGCTCTGCGCGGCTGGCGTGCGGAGCGCTCCCTTTCGGGGCTTTAAGAGCAGGATCGAAACTGATGACATCCACTTCGAAGACACTCGTCGCCTCCGCGGCGACGCTGTTCACGCTTGCGCTTTTCTCGGTGACGGCACCGTCGGCGCAGGCTGCCGACTATTGCATCACCAACGGTGCACAGGCCGCGCATGGCTGCGGCTATCCGACCATGGAGACGTGTCAGGCCGCATCCTCCGGCATCGGCGGCATGTGCGCGGAGCGCGGCGGCTCCGGCTCCACCAGCGCCAATGACGCGTTCGCGCAGCAGAAGCCGGCACGCAGCGTGCGCGCGAAGAAGGAAGCCGTGCACTGACGTGCTGAGAAATATGCGGCCTCCAATCACAAGGTCGGAGGCCGCAACAAAATCACGACGTCGTCCTGGCGAAAGCCAGGACCCATTACCCCAAATGCGAATGATTGCGCGACGCTGGGGCCACGATCCTTTTCAAAGCAGGACTCGGTGGTAATGGGTCCTGGCTTTCGCCAGGACGATGATGAGAGAGCGAGAACGGAACGACGAGCGCTACTGTCCCCGTCCGCCGAACTGGCCGCTGGCGACGCGGGCGATGCGGTTGTCGGCGGCTTTGCGCCAGTCGCTATCCGATCTCTCATCCGCATCACGCGGCAGCGGCGGGGCATCGTCGGTGGCGTAGCCGCTCGGCCAGAACAGCAGGATCAGGCCCGTCCCGAAATTGACAAAGGCGCCGATCACGGTCCCCGTCGCCAGGCCGCCGAGCGACCAGGCCGGAACCTTGTGCGCGATCAGGCTGTCGATGATCTGGAAAGCGATCCAGCCCACCACGACGACCACCGGATCCCATCCGATGTCGCGAATCCGCATGCAGTTGAGCATGAACGTGCCCAGGATGAAGAGTCCGGCGATGACAAGCGCCGGCCCTGCCAACTGGTTGAACGACAGGGCCTTCTGATAGGCATGGCCTATAATGCCGAAGCCCAGCACCATCAGCAGAAACCCGAACGCAAGCGAGGCAAGGAAGTACTGCAGCCGGCCGAGCCGGGCGTTGAAGCCGAAGATGAAACCCAACATGCGACGCTCCTCTTTTTCAAAAAGAGCATGGCGTGCCTATACTTTCCGGACCATGAAGTCGACGTCGCAACCTGTGCGCGTGGTTTCCGATCCCTTGAGTGGATGGATAAAGCTTGCCGCTAAAGCATGATCCGGAAAAGTGTGAAGCGGTTTTCCCTCGCGACAAACGCGGAACGCGTTTGCGCGGAGATCATGCTCAAACAAAGAGCTAAAGCGCGATGACGATTCAACCTAATCTCATCGCGCTTTAGCGCGTCCGTCCGCCGAACTCGCCGCTGGCGACGCGCGCGATGCGGTTGGTGGCGGCGGCGGGGGCGCTGCTCTTGCGCCAGGTGCCCTCGGATGCGGGGCCAGCATAGGACTGTTCTTCGTCATCGCTGACGCGTGCCGTCGGCCAGAAGATCAGCGTCAGTGTCAGCACGCCGTTGGCGAGCGCGCCGACCATGGTGCCGGTCTGCAGATAGTTGAGCGCCCATTCCGGATGCTGCGTGGCGATGATGCGGTCGACCACCATCAGCGCCAGCCAGCCGATCATGACGCAGACCGGATCCCAGCCGATGTCGCGGACGCGCATCGACTGAAGCATGAAATTGGCGACCACCGAGAAGATGGCGACGCCGATCAGGAAGACGTTGTTGGAGCCCTGCGCCAGCAGGATGTCGGTGTTGGTTCGCGAGGGCGCGGTGCCGGTTGCGGCGGTCACCAGCAGCAGGAAGGCGGCGACGAGCACGATCGTGCAGATCACGAACGGCACCCGGCCGAGCCTGGTGTTGAAGCCGAACAGAAAACCGAGCATGCAGCGCCTCCCTCGCCGGCACTGTCGGCGGGAAGTGCTTTCCGGATTATGAATCGGAACCCGGTACCATCCGGCAGTGGTTTCCGATCGGTTTACCGATCCTGCGGCACTTGTTTTTAAGTCGGCGGACTCACGCCATCGCGGCCTGGATGCTGGCCGAGGTCCGCCGGTAGTGCTCGGCCAGAAGGGTGGTGGCGTCGCCGGAACGGCGTAGCGCGGCATCCATGATCTCCCGGTGCTCCGCCGATACGTCGCGCGGCGGTGCCCCGATGTTCCGGCCGGTGAGGCTCGGCAATCGGTAGCGCTGGGTCTCGATCGAGAGCTGGTCGGCCAGCTCGAGCAGGCGGGGCGAGCCGCAGGCGGAGATCAGCGCGCGGTGGAACTGGTGATGGCGTTCCTCCATCACCAGAACCTCGGCCACGTCGGCCTTACCTGCAGTCGCCGCCATGCGGTCAACCTGCCGCCCCAGGGCATGGAAGGTCGCGACAATCCCGGCCTCCCAATCGTCATCGCCGTCGCGCATCGAACGGCGCAGCGCTTCGCATTCGATCAGGATGCGCGTCTCGGTGGCGTCCTTGATCTCTTCGCGCGACAGCGGCGCCACGGCAAAACCGCGCAGCGCGGCCGACACCACCAGCCGCTCGGATTGCAGCCGCATCAGCGCCTCGCGCAGCGGCGAGAAGCTCAGGCCGTAGCGCTGCCGCAAGGCCTCGAGCCGCAGCGGCTTTCCGGCCTCGAGCCCGCCCGCGACGATGTCGGCGCGCAGCCGCTGATAGGCGGCTTCGCCAAGGGTCGCCGGCTCGGTCGTTGCTTCGCTGGTGAGGCCGGCTATCGTTGCTGGGTTGGTCATCCCACTGATCTTTTTGAGCTTTCTGCGGCTGCAACTGCATTTCCATGATTTTCGAAAATATTCTATTGCATCGATAGTACGATCTATTTTATAGAATTTCTAGCGTCAGGAGGACGGCATGGCAACGGCACCTCGCGAAAACCACAGGGAAGATGTCGCCGGACGGGCTAACGTCCAGGACACCCCGGAGCTGCTGGCCTATTACGACGAGCTCGACCATCTCGATGCTGGCGCGCTCTGGACCGTCGCCAACAAGATCGAGCCCTGGCAGCCCAAATCGTCATCCGTTCCGGTGCTGTGGCGCTACCGCGACCTGCGCGACCATGTGTTGCGTTCGGTCGAGCTGGTGTCGCCGGAAAAGGCCGGCCGCCGCGTCATCTATCTGAACAATCCGGGCCGTCGCGAGCAGGCCGCCGCGGTCGGCTGGCTCTATTCGGGATTGCAGGTGATGCATCCCGGCGAGGTCGCGTCCGCCCACGCGCACTCCGCCTCGGCGCTGCGCTTCATCATGGAAGGCAAGGGCGCCTACACCATCGTCGACGGCCACAAGCTCACGCTCGGCGCCAATGATTTCGTGCTGACGCCGAACGGCACCTGGCACGAGCACGGCGTCGCCAGCGATGGCTCGCCTTGCATCTGGCAGGACGGTCTCGACATTCCCCTGGTCAATGCGCTGGAAGCGAACTTCTACGCCGTGCATCCGAACCTGCAGCAGCATGTCGGCCATCCCGTCGACGACATGTCGCACAGCTGGGGCAATCCCGGCTTGCGGCCCGCGGGCGCCGAATGGACACGCGGATATTCGCCGCTGCTCAAATATGAGTGGGGCCCGACCTACGAGTCGCTGCAGCGCTATGCCAGGGCGACCGACGGCTCGCCGTTCGACGGCATTCTCATGAACTACGTCAATCCCGTCACCGGCGGGCCGGTGATGCAGACGATCGGCGCGTCGATGCAGCTATTGCGGCCGGGCGAGGCGACGAGTGCGCATCGTCACACCGGCAGCGTGATCTACCAGGTCGCCAAGGGCAGCGGGCACTCGATCATCGACGGCAAGCGCTTCGACTGGACCGAGCGCGACATCTTCTGCGTGCCGTCATGGGCCTGGCACGAGCACGCCAATGCCTCGTCGGGCGACGACGCCTGCCTGTTCGCCTTCAACGACCTGCCCGTCATGAACTCCCTCGGTTTGTACCGGGAGGAAGCGTTCGGCGACAATGGCGGGCGGCAGCCGCTCTCATCCTAGGAACATCACATGCGTCTCGTCACCTATCGCGGCCATGTCGAAGCCGCCGCCCGTCTCGGTGCCATCGTCGATGATCTCGTCGTCGATGTCGAAAAGATCGGCGCGCATGCCGGCGTGCAGCTGCCGTCTGCGATGCTCGACTTCATCGATCTCGGGCCGACGGCGCTGGCAGCGCTGAAGAAGATTTTGGGCGACTACGAAGACGATCGGGGCGGCAACTGGCCCGTCGGCGCCGCGCTGCCTTTGGCGAATGTGAAGCTGTTGGCGCCGATTCCGCGGCCGCGGAAAAACATCTTCGGCATCGGCTTGAATTATGTCGAGCATGTTGCGGAATCCTCCCGCGCCCTCGATACGGCAAAGGAGCTGCCGAAGCAGCCTGTGATCTTTTCAAAGCCGCCGACCTCCGTGATCGGCCCTGACGATGCGATCGCGCACAACAAGGCGATCACCCAGCAGCTCGATTGGGAAGTCGAACTCGCGGTCGTGATGGGCCGCACCGCGCGCCGCGTCACGGAAGCGCAGGCGCTCGACTTCGTGTTCGGCTACAGCGTGATGATCGACGTCAGCGCGCGCGACAATCGTCGCGCCGGCCAGTGGATCTACTCCAAGGGGCAGGACACCTACGCGCCATTCGGTCCCTGCATCGTGACCGCGGACGAGATGGCCGATCCGCATGTGCTCGATCTCTGGCTCACCGTGAACGGTGTCGAGAAACAGCGCTCCAATACGCGCCACATGCTGTTCAAGGTGCCGCATCTGATCGCCGACATCTCCGCGGCGATCACCCTGGAGGCGGGCGATATCATCGCGACCGGCACGCCCGATGGAGTCGGCGCGGGTAGGTCGCCGCAGGAATGGCTGTGGCCAGGCGATGTCGTGGAAGCGGAGGTCACCGGCATCGGCCGTCTCCGTCATCCTGTCGTGGCCGTCTAGCGAGCGGGGCCGGTGATGCTGTTCGACATGGAGACGCTGGAAGCCGCCAACCGCTACAAGATCCTGACCGCGACGGTGACGCCGCGGCCGATCGCCTGGGTGACGACGCTGTCCGAGGACGGCATCGTCAACGCCGCGCCCTACAGCTTCTTCAACGTGCTCGGCCACGAGCCGCCGACCCTGGCGCTCGGGCTGCTAGCCGGCGCGGGCCGCTTCAAGGACACCGCGACCAACATCCTGGCGACCGGTGAGTTCGTGGTGAATCTGGTGTCGGAAGCCAATGCGGAGGCGATGAACGTCACCTGCATCGATGCGCCGCCCGAGATCGACGAGCTCGCGCTGGCCGGTCTGACCGCCGCACCGTCGCATGCCGTGCGGCCGCCGCGCATCGCGGAATCGCCGGTGTCGTTCGAGTGCAAAATCCTCTCCTCGCTGGTGACCGGCCCGCGCCAGACCATCGTGATCGGCCGCATCGTCCGCGCCCATGTCGCTGACGCCGTGGTGCTGGATGGGGCGCGTTGCCACATCGACACGCCGGCGCTGAAGCTGATCGGCCGCATGCATGGCAGCGGCTGGTATGCCCGAAGCAGCGACCTCTTCCAGATGGACCGGCCGAACTGGGCGGAGCGGCAGGCCGCCGGATCGAAGCCGGGAGGGGCGGCATGAAACGTCCGCTTTTGTCCCGCCCGACTGCGACATTAGTTGCCCCCGCAAGCGGCATTATATTTCTTGCCCCTGGCAGCCTTCACGAATTATGGTGCAGCCTGCTCGGGTATGAGCCGAAGGTTCTAAGAGGGGCCGTCGGTTCGGACTTGCTGCAGACTTGCGATTTCGCGCACAAAACACGTCACCGAGAATGACGCGCGCAAAGCGCGGCGGCGGCCCCGTTGGGCCGGCGGGACGTTGGTTGAGGAGGGGAGTGAATATGACAAAGGCATATTGGCTGGCAGGCGCCATGTCGATGGTTTCGGCATTGGCGCTGGCACAGCCGGCGACCGCGGCTGACACCATCAAGATCGGCTTCGTTTCGACTTTCAGCGGTCCGACCGCCGTGATCGGCAACGACATGCGCAATTCCTTCGAGCTCGCGCTCGACCATCTCGGCCGCAAGATGGGCGGCAAGCCGGTCGAAGTGATCTACGAGGACGACGGCCAGAAGCCCGACGTGGGCAAGCAGAAGACCGAAAAGCTGGTGCAATCCGACAAGGTCGACTTCATCGTCGGCTACATCTGGTCCAACGTGCTGCTGGCCTCGCTGAAGACCGCGGTCGACAGCAAGACCTTCCTGATCTCGGCCAATGCCGGCCCGTCGCAGCTCGCAGGCGAACTCTGCTCGCCCTATGTGTTCTCGACCTCCTGGCAGAACGACCAGACCCCGCAGGCGGTCGGCACCTACATGAACCAGAAGGGCGTCAAGTCGGTGTTCCTGATCGGCCCGAACTACGCCGCCGGCAAGGACATGCTGGCCGGCGTCAAGAGCACCTTCAAGGGCCAGGTCGTGGGCGAGGAATATACGGTGTGGCCGAGCCAGCTCGACTTCTCCGCCGAGCTCACCAAGGCCAAGAACTCCAAGGCCGAGTCGATCTTCGTGTTCTATCCGGGCGCCGCTGGGGTCCAGTTCCTGAACCAGTATGCGCAGGCCGGCATCAAGGCGCAGATCCCGCTCTACACCGCCTTCACGATCGACGAATTGTCGCTGCCGCTGCAGAAGGACAATGCGCTCGGCGTGCCCGGCGCGCAGCAGTGGGTCAACGACCTGCCCAACGACGAGAACAAGAAGTTCGTCGCCGACTATCGCCAGAAGTATACCGGCCTGCGCCCGACCTTCTACGGCGCGCAGTCCTATGACGCCGCGAACCTGATCAACAGCGCCGTCGTCGCCGTGAAGGGCGACACCTCCAAGAAGGACGAGATGAAGGCCGAGATGGAGAAGGTGAACTTCAAATCGGTGCGCGGCCCGTTCAAATACGGCAACAACCACATCCCGATCCAGAATTTCTACCTGCAGGACGTGGTCAAGGACGGCGAAGGCCAGCTCGCGCTGAAGACGGTCGCGACCATCGTCAAGGACGACCAGGACCGCTTCCACGACAAGTGCCCGATGAAGTGATTTAAAGTCACCTCTCCCCGCCTGCGGGGAGAGGTCGATCGCAAAGCGATCGGGTGAGGGGGACTCTCCGCGCATTCGGTGCATGGAGAGCGTCCCTCACCCCAAATTCTCTTCCCGCGACAGCGAGGTAAGGGAAAACAATAAGCGATAAGCGGCAGTGCACACGTGCTGCCGCTGTTTTGTTAAGCGCGGGTCATAACCACACGATGTTTCTCGTCGTCGAACAACTTCTGAACGGCCTGCAATTCGGCCTGTTGCTGTTCCTCTTGGCAGCCGGGCTGACGCTGGTGTTCGGCATCATGGATTTCGTCAACCTGGCGCACGGCTCGCTCTACATGATGGGCGCCTATTTCGCCGCCACCTTCGCGGCCTGGACCGGCAGCTTCGTGCTCGGCGCGCTGTTGGCGCTGGTGGCGACGCTCTTGCTCGGCATCGCCCTGGAATTCGTCGCGCTGAAGCATCTTTACGGCCGCGACCATCTCGACCAGGTGCTGGCGACCTTCGGCCTGATCCTGTTCTTCAACGATGCCGTCCGCCTGATCTGGGGCCCGGCGGGCCTGGCGCTGCCGCTACCGGCCTGGCTCACCGTGCCCGTGCAGATCATCCCCGGCGTGTTCTATCCGGCCTATCGCCTGCTGATCATCGGCGTCGCGCTGGCGGTCGCCGCGGGGCTTTATGTCGTGGTGATGCGCACCCGCATCGGCATGCTGATCCGTGCCGGCGCCTCCAATCGCGAGATGATCGGCGCGCTCGGCATCAACATCAAGCTGCTGTTCACTTTGGTGTTCGGCCTCGGCGCCGCTCTCGCCGGCCTCGCCGGGCTGATGCAGGCGCCGATCCTCACCGTGCAGATCGGCATGGGCGAGAACATCCTGATCCTTGCCTTCGTCATCATCGTGATCGGCGGCATCGGCTCGATCCGCGGCGCCTTCATGGCGGCGATCTTCGTCGGCATGATCGATACGCTCGGCCGCGCCTTCCTGCCGGATCTCTTGCGCAAGGTGCTGAGCGGGGCGGCGGCCTCGACCGCAGCGCCGGCGCTGTCCTCGATGCTGATCTATCTGTTGATGGCCATCATCCTCGTAGTACGGCCTGAAGGGCTGTTTCCGGCGGCCAAACGATGATGCCAAATCTCAACGTCTCCAACGCCGTCGTGGCGGTGCTCTGCGCCGCGCTGATCATGCTGCCGGTGTATTCGGCGGCGTCCGGCAACATCTTCATTCTCACGCTGTTCACCCGCATCGTGATCTTCGCGCTCGCCGCCGCCAGCCTGAACCTGATCATGGGCTATGGCGGCATGATGAGCTTCGGCCACGCCGCCTATCTCGGCATCGGCGGCTACGCGGTCGGCATCCTCGCCGCCGAGGGCATCGGTTCCGGCTTCATCCAGTGGCCGGTGGCGCTGATCGTCTCCGCGCTGTTCGCGCTGGTGATCGGCGCGCTCAGCCTGCGCACCCGCGGCGTCTACTTCATCATGATCACGCTGGCCTTCGCGCAGATGGCCTATTACGTGGCGACCAGCCTGTCGCGCTACGGTGCCGACGACGGCCTGACGATCTACAAGCGGAGCGATTTCGCCGGCCTGATCAACCTCTCGAACCGCACGCAATTCTATTATCTCTGCCTCGCCTGCCTGTTCGGCGGCATCTATCTGATCTGGCGCATCGTCAATTCGCGCTTCGGCCTCGTCGTGCAGGGCGTCCGCTCCAACGAGCAGCGCATGCAGGCGATCGGCTTCCATGCCAACCGCTATCGGCTGGTCTGCTTCGTCATCTCAGGCACGATCTGCGGCCTGGCCGGCGCGCTGCTGGCCAACAACACCGATTTCGTCAGCCCGGCCGGCATGTACTGGACCCGCTCCGGCGAGCTGATGGTGATGGTGGTGTTGGGCGGGATGGGATCGCTGTTCGGCCCCGTCATCGGCGCCATCGCCTTCCTGCTGCTGGAGGAGCTACTGTCGCAGTTCACCGAATATTGGGCGCTGATCATGGGTCCGCTGCTGCTGCTGATCGTGCTGTTCGCGCGCGGCGGCATCATGGGGCTGCTCGGGAGGTTCAACCGTGCCTGATCCCTTGCTCCGCGTGCAAAGTCTCGTTCGCAGCTTCGGCGGCATCAAGGCCACCGACAATCTGTCGATGGAGGTCGTGCCCGGCGAGCTGCACGCCATCATCGGCCCCAACGGCGCCGGCAAGACCACGCTGATCAGCCAGCTCACCGGCCAGCTGATGCCGAACTCCGGCAGCATCCATTTTGCCGGCCGCGACGTCACCGGCCTGCCGTCCTACAAGCGCAGCGCGCTGGGGCTCGCCCGCTCGTTCCAGATCACCTCGCTGCTGAAGGACTTTTCGGCGATCGACAATGTCGCGCTGGCCGCCCAGGCCCATGACGGCCACTCCTTCCGCTTCTGGGGCGCCGCGCGCAAGGAGCCGCATCTGCGCGCCGCCGCGCGCGCCGCGCTGGAGCGCGTCGGTCTCGGCCAGCGCGCCGACGTCGTGGTCTCCGAGCTCAGCCATGGCGAGCAGCGCGAGCTCGAGCTTGCGGTCGCGCTCGCCACCAAACCTCAACTTCTCTTGCTGGACGAGCCGATGGCCGGCCTCGGCGTCACCGAATCCCAGCGGATGGTCGCGCTGTTGAAAGAGCTGCGCAAGGAAGTCACCATCGTGCTGGTCGAGCACGACATGGAGGCGGTGTTCGCGCTCGCCGACCGCATCACGGTGCTGGTCTATGGCCGCGTCATCGCCTGCGACGTGCCGGACGCGATCCGCAAGCACGAAGAGGTCAAGCGCGCCTATCTCGGCGAGCAGCATGCGGTGACCGCACATGGCTGATTCAGGGATGGCTGAGACACTGCTGGAAATCGACGGCATCGAGACCTGCTACGGGTTGAGCCAGGTGCTGTTCGGCATGACGCTGTCGATCAAATCAGGCGAGATGGTCGCGCTGATGGGCCGCAACGGCATGGGCAAGACCACCACCATCCGCTCGATCATGGGCCTGACGCCCGCGCGCGGCGGCACCATCCGTTTCGCCGGCGAGCAGGTGCGGGGGCTACCGTCCTACAAAATTGCAAAACTCGGAATCGGTCTCGTCCCTGAGGGACGCCAGATCTTCCCGAATCTGACGGTGCGCGAAAACCTTGTTGCCGCTGCCGGCAATCGCCTCGGCGCATCGAACCCCTGGACCCTCGACAAGATTCACGCGCTGTTCCCGCGCCTCGCCGAGCGCGGCACCAACATGGGCGTCACGCTGTCCGGCGGCGAGCAGCAGATGCTTGCGATCGGCCGCGCGCTGATGACCAATCCAAGACTGCTGATCCTCGATGAAGCGACCGAAGGCCTCGCGCCATTGATCCGCGACGAGATCTGGAGCTGCCTGTCGATGCTGAAGGGGCAGGGCCAATCGGTGCTGGTCATCGACAAGAACGTCGAGAACCTCGCGAAGATCGCCGACCGGCACTACATCATCGAGCGCGGCAAGGCGGTGTGGAGCGGCACCAGCGAGCAGCTGGTCGCGGAGCCCGATCTGCAGCACCGGTATCTGGGAATTTGACGGCTGCGTAGGGTGGGCAAAGGCGCTTGCGCCGTGCCCACCATCCACGGCGTGCTCGTGATGGTGGGCACGCTTTCGCTTTGCCCACCCTACAAATCCCTGGGAATCCAGCAGACGCCGGCCTCAGCGCGAGGAGCCCCGCAGCAATCGCTTCGCGGCGTCGGCCGCCGCCGTCGCATAGCTGCGATCGCCGTGCACCAGCATCAACGAGATCGCGCCTTCGGACAGCAGCCAGATCTCGCGTGCGCGGCGATGCGCCTCGCGGACGCCGGCCCGCTTCAAGAGATCGCCTAGATGGGTTTCGAGCAAGGCCTTGTGCCGCCGCGCGATGGCGCGGGCGGGATGGCCGGGCAGATCGGCCAGCTCGATCACCAGCCTGGTGAAGCCCGAGCCGGCCCAGCGCGGCCGGTCGGCCCAGGCCGCGAGGTCGCGGAACAGGCCGTCGATGATCGCCGCCGGCGCGCCGGACAGTCTGTCGCCGAATGTCTTGAATGCGGCCAGCGCCAGCTCGTTCTGCGCTTCGAGCACGAAGGCGAGCAGCTGATCCTTGCTCTGGAAATGGTTGTACAGCGTTCGCTTGGTGACCTTCGTCGCTGCTGCGATCTCGTCCATGCTGACGCGGCTATATCCGCGCTGGCGAAACAGCACATAGGCGGTGCTGAGGATGCGCGCGCGCGTCGGCTCTGCAGATCGTGCCATGCCGTCACCTTCATAACTATACCGGGTAGTGAATTTACATCGGTTGCAAAACCGATTGGAATGGTCTTCGCGATTTTTCAAATCCGTTTCCAGTCAGCTTCCCTTGAGCTGTGAGGCAATCGCCATGCCGGATTCATTGACGCTCAGAGAAATCAAGGCTCGTCCGGTGGTGCTCAAGATGAAGCGGCCCGTGGTCGCGCGCATTGCCACGATCCCGGAGTGGCCGATCATCCTCATCGATCTCGTGACGGAGGAGGGCATTGTCGGCCGAAGCTATCTCGAGCCGTACATCGTGAAGTCGATGCGCTACCTGGTGCCGGCGATTCATGACCTCAGTGAATTGCTCAGGGGACGCAGCGTGGCACCGGTCGAGGTGTTCGACGCCGCGCGCAAATCGCTGCATTTCGTCGGCTATGAGGGCCTGTCCATGATCGCCGCGTCGGGCCTCGACATGGCCGCGTGGGACGCGCTGGCAAAGGCCGCCAACAAGCCGCTCTGCGTCTTGTTGGGCGGCACGGTCGGCGCCGTCAGATCCTACAACAGCAACGGCCTCTGGTTGCAGGAACCGGCCGCCGTCGCAGCGCAAGCGCTGGAGTTGCGGGAGGAGGGCGGGTTCTCCGCCCTGAAACTGCGCCTCGGCCGCAGCGATCCGCGCCAGGATCTGGCGACCCTCGACGCTGTCAGGAAAACGGTCGGCGATCGCATGCATCTGATGATCGACTACAACCAGGGACTCAATCTCGCCGAAGCCATCGAGCGCTGCCATATGATCGATGATTATGGCCTCGACTGGATCGAGGAGCCCGTCCTCTACGACAATCTCGACGGACACGCCCAACTGGCGGCGGAGCTAAAGACGCCGATCCAGATCGGCGAGAATTTCTACGGTCCAAGGGAGATGCACAAGGCGATCGCGAAAAAGGCCTGCGATCTGGTGATGCCCGACTTCATGCGCATCGGCGGCGTTACGGGCTGGATGCGCGCGGCGGCGATCGCGGGCGCTGCGGGCATCCCGATGTCGACGCATCTCTATCCGGAGGTCGCCGCTCACGTCATGCGCGTCACGGAGACCGCGCATTGGCTGGAGTGGCAGGATTGGGCCGATCCGATTCTCCAGCGCCCCTACGACATCAAGGATGGCCTCTTGCACATTCCCGACACGCCCGGTGTCGGTCTGGAATGGAATGAAAAGGCTGTCGCAGCGAACCTCGCGAGTCTCTAGCCGTTCGAGGGAAGGCGGCGCGTCCCTCAAAACATCTCAAAATACTCGCGCTGCTCCCAGTCCGACACCTCGGCCTGGAAGCGCTCGATCTCCGCATTCTTGATGTGGACGTAATAGTCCACGAACTCCGCGCCCAGCGCCTGCCGGAAGAACGGATCGTCGTTCAGCGCGAACACCGCTTCGCGCAGCGACTTCGGCAATAGCGCGGCTTTGGCTTCATACGGCGTATCCGCCGATGGCGGCGGATCGAGCTTGCGGTCGACGCCGTCGAGGCCGGAGAGGATTTGGCTGGCCATGTAGAGATAGGGATTCGCCGCGGGCTCGCCGATCCGGTTCTCCAGCCGTGTTGCGGGATCATCGGCGCCGCCGAGCACGCGGATCATCACGCCTCGGTTGTCGCGGCCCCAGATCGCGCGGTCCGGCGCCAGCGAGTAGGAGCGGTAGCGCTTGTAGCCGTTGATGGTCGGCGTCGTGAACACCGTCGAGGCCCGGGCATGCTCGATCAGGCCGGCAAGATAGGCGCGGCCGAACGGGCTTAAGGGTTCGCCGCCTTCCTTGGCCATGAACGCGTTCTCGCCGTTCGTGCGCGACACCAGCGATTGATGCAGGTGCCAGCCGGACGCGAACACGTTCGGCAGTTTCGGGCGGCACATGAAGGTCGCGTGATAGCCGTGGCGGCGCGCGATCTGCTTCACCGCCGAACGAAACAGCACCATGGTGTCGGCCGGCGCGAGGCCAACTGTCGGCTGGAAGGTGAATTCGCACTGGCTCGGGCCGAACTCGACCTCGACAGAGCGGAGCGGCAGGCCGAGCGCGAGCACGTCGCGGCGGATGATCTCCAGCGCCGGCTCCATCTGATCGTAGCGCTGCTCGGTCAGGTACTGATAGCCGTGCGAGAGCAGGCTGACGTCCGGCGGCCGGCCGGGCTGGCCGGCATCATCAGGCGCCATGTGCGCGTTGTCGAGCTTGAACAGATGGAATTCGACCTCGAGACCGGCAACGAAATCGTAACCGCGGCTGCCGAGCTGATCGAGCACCTTGCGATAAAGATTGCGCGTCGCGAACGGCACGGGACGGCCGTCGTTGAAATGGAGATCGCACAGCAGCCACCCGGTGGTGGGCGCCCACGGCAGCACGCGGAACGTGGTGGGATCGGCGACCATCAGCACGTCGGCCGCGCCCTCCATCTCCTTCATGCCAAAGCCGCCGCCCGACGTGAACACCGGGAATACCGTCTTGTGCGAGGTGTCCTTGGCCAGCATCGTCGTGGTGATCGAGCAGCCGCTCTCCAGCGACCGCACCGCTTCCGAGGCGATCAGCGTCTTGCCGCGCAGGATGCCGTGCTGGTCCGGGAAGGAGAGGCGGATGACTTCGAGCTTCTGCTCCTCGACGATCTGCGCAAGGCGCTTCGCCGCTTCCCTCTGCTCATCCGACCACAGGCCGTGACGCTCAACGAAGCTCAAAGTGTGGCTCCTCTTACTTCCCCCTCGCCCCGCTCTTGCGGGGAGAGGGTCGGGGTGAGGGGCTCTCTCCGCCGCCTCGATCTATCGATAGACCTGTACCCCCTCACCCGGATTGCATCTGGCGATGCAATCCGACCTCTCCCCGCAAGCGGGGCGAGGTGAAGAAAGGCGCTACGCGGCAGGATCGCTAGCATTATCACTCCGCCGCCGACAGATGCTGCACCTTGCCGGCGATCTCGCGCGGCACGGGGGCGGCCCAGGGCGCGCCGCGGCGGCGCTTGACGTCGACTTCCATCCAGTAGAGCTCCCAGCCTTGCGTCGGTCCGATGCCGTCCATCGTCGCCGGGCCCTGGATGCTGCGCGCGCTGGCCTCATCGAGGAACAGCATCGGCTTTTCGCCGCCGGCGACCTTTTCGATCTCCTGCCGCAGCAGGCGGCGATACTGCACGATCGCCTTGTCGCTCTGGCCGAGATGCTCGTTGGTGCGGTCCTGGATCGGACCCATCGATTCCACCGCCCACTGGTCGTGCACGTTGATGTCCGTGCCCATGCCGGTATAGGTCTCGGTCGCCTGCTCGTGCGGATCGAAGCCGTAGTCGTTGTTTCTGTTCTTGCGCGAGGTGTAGTCGGGCAGCTCGTAGAGCTCGAGCCGCTGGTCGCGCATCTTCGCCTTGTCGACCGGATTGGTGTAGCTGGTGAAGATCGCATACCAGTAGCAGTTCTCGTCATCGACAGGCACATGCCACTGCGTGATCGTCATCTCCGTCGACATCGGAATCACGAAGCCGTGCGGGAATAGCTGGTTGGTCACCCGCACATGGGTGCTCGTCTCGTCGAGCTCGCGCAGCGCGATCAGGCGCAGGCCGTATTCGGTGTGCTCGACATTGATGATGGGACGATCATATTCGCGCAGAATCTTCGTCATCGGCATGTCAGAGCCGGCGGAGGCGCCGCGGAACTGCTTGCCATAGGCGGCCGACGTATCCTCGTCCTCGAAGAAGCGATGCAGATAGGAGGCGTGCGCGGGATCGATGCCGACCTCGAGCGCCTGCAGCCAGTTGCAGTTCATGTGGCCCTTGAACGCAAAAGTGTGGCTGTCAGGTGCGACGAAGCAGTCGAGCTCCGGAAACGCCGGTGGCTCGCCTTCGCCGAGATAGGCCCAGAGTATGCCGCTCTTCTCGACCACCGGATAGGAGCGCTGCTTGATGCCCTTGCAGAGCTGCGAGCCGGCCGGCTCGGCCGGCGTCTCGATGCATTGGCCGGTGGCATCGAACAGCCAGCCATGGAAGGCGCAGCGCAAGCCGCCATTCTCCAGCCGGCCGAAGGCGAGGTCGGCGCCGCGATGCGCGCAGTGCCGGGCGATCAGGCCGTAGCGGCCGGTCTCGTCGCGAAACAGCACCAGGTTTTCGCCGAGCAGCTTGACCGGCCTCACCGGTCGCGCGCCCTGCAATTCGTCTACCAGCGCCGCCGGCTGCCAGTAACTCCGCATCAGTCTGCCACAGGGGTCCTTGGCCCCGGTGCGGGTGATCAGGTCGTTCGCTTCCTGGCTCATCATGGCGGAGTCTCCTTCGGACGTGTTCGCCTATTGAACGAATGGGCGAATTATGCCATGTCTATCTGAACCGGCAAGCGCAATTTTGAACCGTTCGAATCTCCACAAAGCGTTTTCGAGCGAAGTGGGCACCGGTTCGCGTGAAGAAAACGCGTCAAGAAAAGGCCCAAAATGCCAAAGCTGAAGCGTGAGAATGGTGAAGAGCGCGCGACGGATTTCGTCGAAAGCCTCGACCGCGGCCTGCGTCTCCTCCAGGTGTTCGGCACCATCACGGGACCTGCGACGCTGAGCGATCTCGCCCGCGCCGCCGAGCTGCCGCGCGCCACCGCGAGGCGCATCCTGTTCACGCTGGCGCATGGCGGCTTCGTCTCCACCGACGGAAAACTATTCACGCTGACACCCCATGTGCTGACACTCGCCGGCGCCTATCTCAGCTCCAACCAGATCGTGACCGTGCTGCAGCCGGTGCTCGACCGCATCGCAACCGCAGCCCAGGAGATCTCTTCGCTGGCGCTGCTCGACGGCGACGATGTCGTGTTCGTCGCGCGCGGTAGCCCGACGCGGATGTTCTCCGGCGGTCTCGACATCGGCTATCGCCTGCCGTCGTTCTGCACCTCGGTCGGCCGCGCCATGCTCGGCCGGCTCAATGATGCGGAGCTTGCGACAAGACTGAAGGCGATGAAGCGCGAGCCGCTGACGCCACAAACCGTCACCGATCCCAGGAAATTGCTCGCTGCCATCGTCGCCGATCGCGCCAAGGGCTATTCCCTCGTCGACCGCGAGGCCGAGCCGCATTTCCGCTCGATCTCGGTCCCGGTGCGCCGCTACGATGGCAGCATCGTCGCCGCCATCAACATGGGCGCGCATGTCGATCGCGTGCCGACGAGCGAGCTGATCGAGCGCTTCCTGCCGCTGCTGCGGGAGGGCGCCGAGGATGTGAGGAGCCGGCTGCTGTAACGAGCTTGTCGCGCCCAAGAACAATTCGCGCTGCCATCTTCTTGTGCAGATGCCAAAACACGCTTCTCTGAATCAAAAGAGCTTTTCCTTGGCACGTTGATTGCTTACAAGGGAGTTCAGAGTTGGCGGCTAGGGTTCCGATTCCCTGATGTGGGGAATGACTGGTCCGAGAGCTGCCACCAGGGGGTCCAACCCCTTGGGGCACGGCGGGACAAAAGCCCGGGAGACCTCAGTGGCCGCGGTTGGCAGGCACGAGGTTTCATTTGCCAGTCCGCAGTCATCAAACCCTTTTTGAGGACTGGACATGGCAACTTTGAAAAATCTGCTCACTGCTGTCTGCACGGCCTGCCTTCTGGCCGCGGTTTCGCCGACGTCTCCCGCGCTCGCGGCGAAGAAGAAGGAATTCAACATCGCCTGGACGATCTATGTCGGCTGGATGCCGTGGCCCTATGCGGCCGAGGCCGGCATCGTGAAGAAATGGGCCGACAAATACGGCATCACCATCAACGTCACCCAGATCAACGACTACGTCGAATCGATTAACCAGTACACCGCCGGCAAGTTCGACGGCGTCACCGTCACCAACATGGATGCGCTGACCATTCCTGCCGCCGGCGGCGTCGACACCACCGCCGTGATCATGGGCGACTATTCCAACGGCAATGACGGCGTCGTGCTCAAGAAGGGCAAGACGCTGGCCGACATCAAGGGCCAGAAGATCAATCTCGTCGAGCTCAGCGTCTCCCACTATCTGCTGGCGCGCGGGCTTTCGACCGTGAAGCTCGACGAGAAGGACATCAAGACCGTCAACACCTCGGATGCCGACATCGTTGCCGCGGCGAAATCGCCGGATACCACGGCGATCGTGACCTGGAATCCGCAACTGCTGGAGGTGAAGGCCGAGCCGGGCGCCTCGCTGGTGTTCGATTCCAGCAAGATCCCCGGCGAAATCCAGGACCTGCTGGTGCTCAACAGCGAGACGCTGAAGGACAATCCAGAGATTGCCAAGGCCCTGACCGGCATCTGGTACGAAACCATCGCGCTGATGAAGGATTCTGGCGAGAAGGGCAAGGCCGCGCGCGAGGCGATGGCAAAACTCTCCGGGACCGATCTCGCCGGCTTCGAGACCCAGCTCAAGACCACGCACATGTATTACGCGCCAAAGGACGGCGCCGACTTCATGACCGGCGCGGAGCTGCCCAGGATCATGGACCTCGTGCGCAGCTTCTGTTTCGAGCACAATCTGCTCGGCGAGAACGTCAAGTCGAAAGACGCGGTCGGCATCCAGACGCCGACCTCGACGCTCGGCTCGGCCACGAACGTGAAGCTGCGGTTCGATCCGAGCTTCATGAAGCTTGCGGCGGACGGGAAGCTGTAACTGCCGCGCGGTCCGGCCACGGAGAGCGCGGCAATCGCATATGAATGACGCGAGTCGATCCGCTAGCTCGCTTCGCCTCTCCCGCTTGCGGGGGAGGCCGACGCGCATCGCAGATGCGTGGCGGGTGGGGGTGTCTCCACGGCGGGGTTCTCTATGCGGAGACACCCCCACCCCACCCTCCCCCGCAAGCGGGAGAGGGAGCCCAGCGCCACTGCCCACATCACTTCGGTTCCCAGACGCGATTGCCATGCCACCGAGAGGTCGTCCATGACGCGTGCCATGAATGTCGTCCCGCCGCGCGGCGGGCGCATCCTGCTGGCGATGCTGCCGTTCGTGCTGATCGCGATCATCTATGTGATCGGATCGGCGGAGCGGCGCGCCGCCAATCCGGATGACAAGCTGCTGCCGCCGATCTCGGAGATGGCCGCGACGACCAAACGGCTCGCGGCCGAACCGGACCGGCGCTCCGGCGAATATGTGCTCTGGGTCGACACGGCTGCGAGTCTCAGGCGGCTCGCGCTCGGGCTCGGCATCGCAGCAGCGGTCGGGCTTGCGATCGGCCTCACCATCGGCCTGCTGCCGGTCGCCGGCGCCGGCTTCGGCACGCTGTTCGCGGTGCTCTCGATGATTCCCCCGATGGCGGTCTTGCCCATCCTGTTCATCGTATTCGGGCTCGGCGAGCTCTCCAAGGTGATGCTGATCATCATCGGCGTGACGCCGACCCTGATCCGCGATCTCTCGCTGGAAGTCTCGGCGATGCCGCGCGAGCAATTGATCAAGGCGCAGACATTGGGCGCCTCGACCTGGCAGGTCGCGATCCGCGTGGTGTTGCCGCAGATCATGCCGCGGCTGCTCAAATGCCTGCGGCTGATGATCGGGCCGGCTTTCCTGTTCCTGATCTCGGCGGAGGCGATCGCCTCCGATGTCGGGCTCGGCTACCGCATCTTCCTGGTGCGGCGCTATCTGTCGATGGACGTGATCCTGCCCTACGTGGTCTGGATTACGCTGCTTGCCTTTCTCCTCGATCTCGCGCTGGTCTATATCGGCCGCCGCGCCTTCCCCTGGGCTTTCGTGCAGGAGCCGCGGTGATGAGCGCGCTGTCGTTCCGCAATGTCTGGGTCGAGTACGGCAACCAGGTTGTGCTCGAGCGCATCAATCTCGAGATCGCCTCCGGCACATTTCTTTCGGTGGTGGGACCGTCGGGCGCCGGCAAGAGCACGTTCCTGCGCCTGATCCTCGGGCAGGAGAGGCCGGCGCAGGGCGCGGTGCTGCTCGACGGCGAGCCGTTTCCGGCCGAGCCAGGGCCAGACCGCGGCATCGTGTTCCAGCGCTACTCGGTGTTTCCGCATCTCACCGTGCTCGGCAATGTCCTGATCGGCTACGAATTCGCCGAGCGCAAATTTTCCGCGCGACTGTTCGGTTCAGCGCGGCGCGAGGCGATCGAAAAGAGCCGGGCGCTGATCGACGCGGTCGGGCTCGGGCCGCACGCCGACAAATATCCGAGCGCGCTGTCGGGCGGCATGCAGCAGAGGCTGGCGATCGCGCAGGCCTTGGCAAAACAGCCGCGCGTCCTGCTGCTCGACGAGCCCTTCGGCGCGCTTGATCCCGGCACCCGTGCGCAGATGCATGCGCTGATCAAGCCGCTGTGGCGCGACCTGAAGATGACCATCGTGATGGTCACCCACGACATCAAGGAAGCCTTCGGTTTGGCGACGCGACTGATCGCCCTCGACAAGACGCGGCGCGACCCGCAGGCGCCGGAACGCTACGGCGCCAACATCACCTACGACCTCGACCTCACGCGCGACAGCGCAGTGCCTGTGCTCGGTTTCCTCCGCGCCCAGGTGGAAGCCCAGCAATAACCAGAAGACGACAAGGAGCGGACTATGTCTTTCCCATCACGCACGCGCCATTCGCAGCACGCCGGCCTTTGGCCGGATCGCTCGCGCACGCGCCATCACCATCCCGACTTCGACAAGATGGCCACGCAAGGCTGGCAGGCGCTCGAGGCCGAAGGCAAGCTGCCCGGCACGGGCTGGCGCAAGGAAAAGCAATGGGCGCTCGACATGGGCCTGCCCGGTTCCGACAGCCTGACCGATCGCGAGATTCCCACCTTTGCGCGCGGCGAGCTGCCGCATTTTGCCGGCATCAACACCTTCATGAAGGCGCCCTATGTCGAGAACGTCCGCGACGTCGCCAAATACGACGCCGCCGTGATCGGCATCCCCTTCGATTCCGGCACCACCTACCGGCCCGGCACGCGCTTCGGGCCACAGGGCATCCGCCGCATCTCGGCGCTCTACACGCCCTATAATTACGAGCTCGGCGTCGATCTGCGCGAGCAGATGACGCTGTGCGATGCCGGCGACGTCTTCACGATCCCCGCCAATCTGGAAAAGAGCTTCGACCAGATCTCGCGCGGCGTCGCCCACGTGTTCTCCTCGGGCGCGCTGCCGGTCATGCTCGGCGGCGACCACTCGATCGGCTTTCCCTGCGTGCGCGGCATCGCGCAATGCACCGACAAGCGGATCGGCATCATCCACTTCGACCGCCACATCGATATCCAGGAGAAGGATCTCGACGAGCGCATGCACACCACGCCCTGGTTCCACGCGACCAATTTGCCGAACGTCAAGCCGACCAATCTGGTGCAGCTTGGCATCGGCGGCTGGCAGGTGCCGCGCGAGGGCGTCGAGGTCGCGCGCAAGCGCAACACCAACGTGCTGACCATCGCCGACATCGAGCGGATCGGGCTGGAGAAGACCGCCGAGATCGCGCTGGAACTGGCGTGGAAGGATGCCGACGCCGTCTACATCTCCTTCGACGTCGACTCCATCGATTGCGGCTTCGTGCCCGGTACCGGCTGGCCGGAGCCGGGCGGCTTCCTGCCGCGCGAGGCGCTGAAGATTCTGGGGCTCGTCGCTGCCGAAGGCCTGTGCGGTCTCGAAGTCGTCGAGGTCTCGCCGCCCTACGATACGTCAGATATCACCGCGCTGATCGGTGTGCGCGTCGTGGTGGAAGCGCTGGGCTCGATGGTCGCGCATGGCAAGCTCGGCAAACACAAGTCCATCATCAACAAGCCTGTTGCTTACTGAGGGTGTCATGGGTCGCCACGATCACCACCACCACCATCATTCGCACGATCACCATCATCACGACCATGACCACCACCACCATCATGGCCATGACCACCCCCACGACCATGCGCATTCGCCGCATGGTCCCGGCCACAACCAGCCGCAGGCCGCGCGCGGCGCCGCGCAGTGGCAGACGCCGCACCAGCCGCATGGCACGACCGCAGCGCCTGTGGTCGAGCCCGATCTCGACAAGGTCGAAAAGGCCTTCGTCGACGGCTTCCTCGCCGCGACCGATGCCACCAGCTTCCTGCGGCTGGCGCGGGTGCCGTTCGAGGTGACGCTGGGCGAGACCACGCTGCGCCTGCTGCGGGTCGAGATCGACGCCCTGACCGACGTCGGCAGCCTGACCCCGCATCTCGGCGGCGCCACCTTCCGCTACGACCCGCTGCCGCAAAACTTCATCTCCCAGCGCCGGAGACTGCGCTTCGTCTATTTCGACGGCACGGAGCTGCGCGGGCTGAGCTATGCCGAGCTGCGCGAAATGGAGCGGTAGTTAGTCGAGGCGAGCCACTTCACCTCTCCCCGCCCTTTTGCGGGGAGAGGTCGAAATTCGCGCAGCGAATTTCGGGTGAGGGGCGAGGCAGGATATTGCCACAACGTTAGTCCCTCCGACTCGTTCGAATCCCGCATGCAAATTGAGGCGGTCGTTACGCGGAGAAAGCCCCCTCACCCCAACCCTCTCCCCGCGAAGAGCGGGGCGAGGGGGCGCGCTGCCGTCATGGTCGTTAAATACGGCTCGCTACAGCGCCACGCTGCGCAGCCCAAAACTCCGCGCCTCGTTCTGCAGCACCGGCCGCACCGAATCGATCAACCGCGCGGCGGCGGCATCGACCGACAGCCCGGCGGTGTCAACGACCGCCGTCGCCCGCGCATAGAGCGGTTCGCGGCTGAGCAGGATGTTGCGCAGCTCCGCCATCGCCGAGCGGTCGTCGGCCATCGGGCGCAAATCGCCCTGGCCGCGGACGCGGGTCATGTGCTCTTCGGGCTCGGCCTTCAGCCAGATCGTGTAGAACGACGACAGGATCAGGTCGAAGGTCAGCGGCTCGGAGACGATGCCGCCGCCGGTGGCGAGCACCATCAATTCCTTCCGTGCCAGCAGCTGATTCAGCGCGGCCTGCTCCATGCGGCGAAAACCTTCCTGGCCGTAGAGCGCGATGATCTCGGCAACCGACAATCCGTTCTGCGCCTCGATCTCCTTGTTGAGCTCGACGAAGCTCCAGCCGATTTTCTTGGCGAGCATCCGCCCGAGCGTCGACTTGCCGGCGCCGCGGAGACCGATCAGCGCGATGCCGGAGAAGGCGGCGCGGCGATGCGCGGCGGCGCCACCGCCGGCGAGCGCGTCCTTGGCCTGCGCGATCTGGTTTGGCGATGCTTTCCGCAGGAGATCGCGGAACACGGCCCAATCCGGCACCGGCTCGGAGGAGGGGATGATGTCTTCGAGATGCGCGCCCATCGCGCCTGCGACACGGCGCAGCAGCACGATCGAGACATTGCCTTTGCCGCTTTCGAGCTGGGCGATGTAGCGTTCGGAAATGCCGGAGACCTTCGCGAGCACTTTTCGCGACATGCCGCGCAGCGCCCGCATGGTGCGCACGCGTTGGCCGAGCTGCTCGAGGAAGCCGGTTTCCGGATCGTTATCCTGGGTCATTGCGCCCTGTATTCGCCGAAGCTTTAGGAAACATAATGCCGATGAGGATTGACAGCAAGCCGATGTGGTGGCTTTGTATGAATTATAATTCTTAAAAGTCCGGGAGAGAGCGTTTTGGCGCGTATGAGTTCGAGGAGCGGGGCATGACCTACAATGCAGTGACCTGGTTGCTCGACCGTAACGTCGACGAGGGCCGTGGCAACAAGGTTGTCTTCGACGACACCGTCTCGAAACTGACCTATGGCGAGCTGCAGGGACAGACCCGCCGGCTCGGCAATCTCTTGCGCCGGCTTGGCGTCCGCCGCGAAGAGCGCGTCGCCATGATCATGCTGGATACGGTCGATTTCCCGATCGTGTTCCTGGGGGCGATCCGCGCCGGCGTGGTGCCGGTGCCGCTCAACACGCTGCTCACCGCCGAGCAGTTCTCCTACATCCTCGGCGATTGCCGCGCCCGCGTGCTGTTCGTGTCCGAAGCGCTGCTGCCGGTGCTGAAGGATGTCATTGGGCGCCTGCCGGATCTCGAACATGTCGTGGTCTCCGGCAAGGAGGCGCATGGACATAAATTGTTGTCGGACGAGCTCGCGCGCGAGAGCGACACGTTCACGACCGCGCCGACCCATCCCGAAGAGCCGGCGTTCTGGCTCTATTCGTCAGGCTCGACCGGCATGCCCAAGGGCGTCCGGCATCTGCATGCCAGCCTGCAGGCGACCGCAGATACTTACGGCAAGCAGGTGCTCGCTGTCAGGGAGGACGACGTCTGCCTCTCGGCGGCAAAGCTGTTCTTCGCCTATGGCCTCGGCAATTCACTGACTTTCCCGATGTCGGTCGGCGCCAGCACGGTGCTGAATTCGGCGCGGCCGACGCCGGCGCTGATGTTCGAGCTGCTCAACACATACAATCCAACCATCTTCTACGGCGCGCCGACGCTGTTCGCGGCGATGCTGAACGACGAGGCGGCGAAGACCGCACGCGCCGGCACGCGCCTGCGCATCTGTGCCTCCGCCGGCGAGGCGCTGCCGGAATCGGTCGGCCATAACTGGAAATCGCGCTTCGGCGTCGACATCCTCGACGGCATCGGCTCGACTGAGCTGCTGCACATCTTCCTGTCGAACGCGCCCGGCGACATCAAATACGGCACGTCGGGCCGCGCTGTCCCCGGCTACAAAGTCCGCCTCGTCAGCGATGCCGGCGACGACGTGCCTGATGGCGAGGTCGGCGAACTCCTGGTCGAGGCGCCATCGGCCGGCGAGGGCTATTGGAACCAGCGCACCAAGAGCAGGAACACCTTCCAGGGCCACTGGACCCGCACCGGCGATAAATATGTCCGCGGCGCCGATGGCCGCTACACCTTCTGCGGCCGCGCCGACGACATGTTCAAGGTCTCTGGCATCTGGGTCTCGCCGTTCGAGGTCGAGAGCGCGCTGATCACGCATCCCGCGGTGCTGGAAGCCGCCGTCGTCGCCGAAGCCGATCCGGAAGGGCTGCTGAAGCCGAAGGCGTTCGTGGTGCTGCGCGGCGGCAGCGAGACGGACAATCTGTATGAAGCGCTGAAAGAGCACGTCAAACAGAAGATCGGCCCGTGGAAATATCCGCGCTGGATCGAGGTGGTGGACACGCTGCCGAAGACGGCGACGGGCAAGATCCAGCGGTTCAAGCTGCGGGACGGGGCGCAGTAGCATCCGTCGTCCTGGCGAAAGCCAGGACCCATTACCACGAATCTGAGTCGTTGCGCGAAAGCCGTCGAACACCACCTCTCAAAACAAACGCCACGGCGTCTGGGTCCTGGCTTTCGCCAGGACGACGTATTCGGAGAGCCAACCATGCAAAACCTAAGTCCCAACGGTTTTCTGCGCATCGGCGCATCCGACCTCGAATACCGCATGATCGGTCCGTCACCTGACGCCGCGCCGACCATCGTGATGCTGCATGAAGGCCTCGGCTCCGTCGGTCTGTGGGGCGACTTCCCGGACAGACTGCAGGCGGCGACCGGCGCCGGCGTGTTCGCCTATTCGCGTGCCGGCTACGGCGCGTCGTCGCCCGCAAAACTGCCGCGGCCGCTCGACTACATGCAGCGCGAGGCAATCGACGTGCTGCCGAAAGTGCTCGATGCGATCGGCTTCCGCCGCGGCATCCTCGTTGGCCATTCCGACGGCGCCTCGATCGCGGCGATCTATGCCGGCGCGCATCAGGATCACCGCCTGCACGGCATTGCGCTGCTGGCACCGCATTTCATCGTCGAGGACATCTCGGTGACATCGATCGCCGAGATCAAGACCGCGTATGAGACGACCAATCTGAAGGACAAGCTCGCGCGCTGGCACAAGGACGTCGACAACGCGTTTTATGGCTGGAACGGCGCCTGGCTCGATCCGACATTCCGCGACTGGGATATCTCGGAGTATCTCGCCTACATCCGCGTCCCCATCGCGATCCTGCAGGGCGCCGACGATCAGTACGGCACGATGCGCCAGGCCGAGATCGCGCAAGACGAGTGCTACTGCCCCGTCGACGTCACGCTGATCCGGGGCGCCGGCCATTCGCCGCATCGGGAAGCGCCGGAGGTCACGCTCGAAACCATCACCGATTTCGCCAAGGCGGCGCTGCGCGACGACCGCTCGCTCGCCGCCTGAAGTTTATCGCATCGCTAGGCCATTGGCCGAGCGGGCGATTTTACCGAACATGAAACAAAATGCATGTTTTTTCGTTTTGAACTAGACCAAACCAAAAACATGCATTATTGTGCATGATGTCGAGACCAATAACGTTCAAGGGGTAAACGCCCATGGCTGCTGAAGATCGCGTCCTCGCTGACGGGGCGAAGTACATCGATTTCCAGACTGATCCCTCGCGCTATCGGCACTGGAAGCTGGACGTCGCCGGCGACGTCGCGACGCTGACCATGGACGTCGACGAGAATGCCGGTCTGTTCGAAGGCTATCAGCTCAAGCTGAATTCCTACGACCTCGGCGTCGACATCGAGCTCGCGGATGCCGTGCAGCGGCTGCGCTTCGAGCATCCCGAAGTGAAGGTCGTGGTGATGCGCTCGGGCAAGAACCGCGTGTTCTGCGCCGGCGCCAACATCCGCATGCTCGCGGGCTCCACGCACGCCCACAAGGTCAACTTCTGCAAGTTCACCAACGAGACCCGCAACGGTCTGGAAGATTCCAGCGAGAATTCCGGCCAACGCTTCATCACCGTCGTCAACGGCACCGCGGCCGGCGGCGGCTATGAGCTGGCGCTCGCGACCGATCACATCATGCTGGCCGATGACGGCGCGGCCGCCGTGTCGCTGCCGGAAGTGCCGCTGCTCGCGGTGCTGCCGGGCACCGGCGGCCTCACCCGCGTCGTCGACAAGCGCAAGGTGCGCCGCGACCACGCCGACTTCTTCTGCACCATCGAGGAAGGCATCAAGGGCAAGCGCGCCGTCGCGTGGCGGCTGGTCGACGAGATCGTGCCGAACAGCAAGCTCGAAGGCAAAGTCGCCGAGCGCGCCAAGGAGTTCGCGGCGAAGTCGACCCGCAACGGCAATGGCAAAGGCCTTGCGCTGACGCCGCTGAAACGCACCATCGACGACAGCGCGATCCGCTACGGCTTTGTGAGTGTCGACATCGATCGCGCCGCCCGCATCGCGACCATCTCGATCAAGGCACCGGAGAGCGCACCGCCGGCCGATATCGACGGCCTCGTCGCGCAGGGCGCGGCGTTCTGGCCGCTGCAGGTCGCCCGCGAGCTCGATGACGCGATCCTGCACCTGCGCATCAACGAGCTCGAGATCGCGATGCTCGTGTTCAAGAGCCATGGCGAGCGCGCCCATGTGCTCGGCTATGACGCCTTCCTCGAGGCCAACAAGGGCCATTGGCTGGTCAACGAAATCAGGCATTACTGGAAGCGGGTGCTCAAGCGCATCGACGTCACCTCGCGCACGCTGGTGACCTTGGTCGAGCCCGGCTCCTGCTTCGTCGGCACCTTGGCCGAGCTCGTGTTCGCCGCCGACCGCTCCTACATGCTGATCGGCCAGAAGCAGGGCGACAACCGCGCCCCGCCGATGATCGAGCTCTCAGCGATGAATTTCGGCCCCTATCCGATGAGCCACGGCCTGACCCGGCTGCAGTCGCGCTTCCAGGCCGATCCGGCGGATCTGGAGCGCGCGCAAGGGACGATCGGCAAGGCGCTCGATGCGGAAGAAGCCGAAGAGCTCGGCCTCGTCACCTTCGCGCTCGACGACATCGACTGGGACGACGAGGTCCGCGTGTTCCTGGAGGAGCGCACCTCGTTCTCGCCCGACGGCCTCACCGGCATGGAAGCCAATCTGCGCTTCGTCGGCCCGGAGACCATGGAATCGAAAATCTTCTCGCGCCTCACGGCGTGGCAGAACTGGATCTTCCAGCGGCCCAATGCCGTCGGTGAAGAGGGCGCGCTGCGCCGCTACGGCACCGGCCAGAAGGCGCAATTCGATATGACCCGCGTTTGATTTCGCGTCCCGGGCGCTGCGCAGCACGCAAGTGATGCGCCGCAGAACCGGGACCCACCTGGACCACCGAATGGGTCCCGGCTCTGCGGCGCACCGCTACGCGCTGCACCGCGTCCGGGACAAGAGACACAAAGGAGCACGGCCATGAACATGAACATCATGAACGTCGACTACTCGACCAAGATTCCCAACAACGTCGATCTTGCGTCCGACCGCCAAGTGCTCAAGGCGCTGGAAGGCTGGCATCCCGGCTATATGGACTGGTGGACCGATATGGGGCCGGAAGGCTTTCAGCAGTCGCTGGTTTATCTGCGCACCGCCTATTCGGTCGATCCGCGCGGCTGGGCCAAGTTCGACTACGTCAAGATGCCGGAATATCGCTGGGGCATTCTCCTTGCTCCCCAGGAGGAAAATCGCGTCATCCCGTTCGGCGAGAATTACGGCAAGCCGGCCTGGCAGGAAGTCCCCGGCGAGCACCGCGCCACCTTGCGCCGCCTGATCGTGATCCAGGGCGACACCGAGCCTGCCTCGGTCGAGCAGCAGCGCCATCTCGGCAAGACCGCGCCCTCGCTCTACGACATGCGCAACCTGTTCCAGGTCAACGTCGAGGAAGGCCGCCATCTCTGGGCGATGGTCTACCTCTTGCAGAAATATTTCGGCCGCGACGGCCGCGAGGAGGCCGATGATTTGTTGCGCCGCCGCTCGGGTGATGCGGATTCTCCGCGCATGCTCGGCGCCTTCAACGAGGCGACGCCGGACTGGCTGTCCTTCTTCATGTTCACCTACTTCACCGACCGCGACGGCAAGATGCAGTTGCACTCGCTCGCGCAGTCCGGCTTCGATCCGCTGTCGCGCACCTGCCGCTTCATGCTGACCGAAGAAGCCCACCACATGTTCGTCGGCGAGACCGGCATCAGCCGCGTCGTGCAGCGTACCTGCGAGGCGATGAAGGAAGCCGGCATCACCGATCCCAACGAGATCGAGAAGATCCGCGCGCTCGGCGTGATCGACCTGCCGACCATCCAGAAGAAGCTGAACCTGCACTACTCGCTGTCGCTCGACCTGTTCGGCTCGGAGGTCTCGACCAACGCGGCGAACGCCTTCAACGCCGGCATCAAGGGCCGCTACAAGGAAACCACGATCGACGACGATCACCAGCTCAAGAGCTCGACCTATCCGGTGATGAAGATGATCGACGGCCAGATCAAGCTGGTCGACGAGCCGGCGCTGACCGCACTCAACATGCGCCTGCGCGACGACTACACGCAGGATTGCGTCAAGGGCATGCTGCGCTGGAACAAGGTGATCTCGACCACCGGCATCAACTTCACGCTCAAATGCCCGCATGTCGCCTTCCATCGCCAGATCGGCGAGTTCAAGGATATCCAGGCAACGCCGGAAGGTTTGCTGATCGACGACGCGACCTGGGCCAAGCGCAAGAACGAGTGGCTGCCGTCCTCCGCCGACGGCGACTTCATCGCCTCGCTGATGAAGCCCGTCACCGAGGCCGGCCAGTTCGCCTCCTGGATCTCGCCGCCCAAGGTCGGCATCGACAACAAGCCGGGCGACTTCGAGTATGTGAGGATCGAGACCTGATCTTCGCGCCTCTCTACTTCGCCTCTCCCCGCCCGCGGGGAGAGGCCGGATCGCATCGATAGATGCGATCCGGGTGAGGGGGACTCTCCGCGAGCACAATGGTCCCCGTGTTCGCGGTGACAGCCCCTCACCCCAACCCTCTCCCCGCAAGAGCGGGGCGAGGGAGCGCACTGTCGCCTTGCCTTACCCCGCAATCTCCAGCCCCGCGGTCCCGTAGACCACGCCGCCGTCCACCGCGATGGTGTTGCCGACCACATAGTCGCCGGCGCGCGAGGCGAGGTAGATCGCGACACCCGCCATGTCCTCATCGGTGCCGATGCGCTTTGCCGGAATGCGCTTCGCCACAGCTTCCGCCTCGTCGCGCGCGGCGCGGTTCATGTCGGACGCAAACGCGCCCGGCGCGATCGCGGTCACGTTGATGTTGTCCTTGATCAGGCGGGTCGCCATCCGCCGCGTCAGATGGATCACCGCGGCCTTGCTCGCGGCATAAGAATAGGTCTCCATCGGATTGACGAAGATGCCGTCGATCGAGGCGATGTTGATCACCTTGCCCGGCTTCTGGTGGCTCGCCGCCGCGCGCAGCGGCTTAGCCAGCGCTTTCGTCAGAAAGAAGATCGACTTCACATTCAAATTCATCACCTTGTCCCAGCCGCTCTCCGGGAATTCGTCGAAGTCGGCACCCCAGGCAGCGCCGGCATTGTTGACGAGGATGTCGAGCTTCGGCTCGAGCTTGATGATCTCGGAGGCCAACTTGTTGCAGCCGTCGACGGTCGAGATGTCGATCGGCAGCGCGATGCACTCGCCGCCATATTCCGCCGTCAATTCCTTGGCGGTCGCCTCGCACGGGCCGGCCTTGCGGGCGGTGATGTAGACCTTCGCCGCGCCCTGCGCGAGGAAGCCGGCCGCGATCATCTTGCCGATGCCGCGCGAGCCGCCGGTCACGAGCGCGACGCGGCCTTTGAGTGAGAACAGATCCTTGAACATGGTGCTTCCTCCGTTTGCCTTGCCGCCGGTTTTGGGCGGGGGAGGGCGGCGAGTCAAGGAAGGGTGCGCGCGCCTCACGCCGCGTCGATGCGGCGGAATCCGTTCCACATCGCCGTCGCGGCGCCCGAGGTCAGCACCGGCAGGATGCGCTGATCCTGGTAGTTGCCGTTGAGCGAGACGCGCTGCAGCGCCGTCAGATGGTCGGCGCTCTCGGGGAAGATCATGCCGGGCCGCGTCGTCACCGCGGTCTTGAAGCCGGCCGCCTTGGCGAGCGCGAATTCGCGCGGTCCGGCGGCGATCCGGTCGCCGTAAGGGTAGGCCAGATGCAGCGCCTGGCGTTGCAGCGCCGCCTCGATCCGCGCGCGGCTGGTCGACAGTTCGTGGGCTGCGACCTCCTCGCTCTGCTTGGCGAGATTGCAGTGGGTGATGGTATGCGCGCCGATCGTCACCAGCGGATCGTCCGCAAACGCCTTCAGCTCGTCCCAGGACATGCACAGCTCGCGCGCGATGCCGGTCTCGTCGACGCCGTGCCTGGTACACAGCGCCGAGATCTCGCGCTGCATGTCGTGCTCGCCCGGCAGCGAGCGCAGCCAGTCATGCATGCGGTCGAACGCCGCCTGCTTGGCCTGCGCCGTCGAGGCATCGAGGCGTGTCATGATGCCGCCGATCGGCACCTCGATCGCCGAGGCGTTGGCGATCGCCCGCTCCAGCGCGACCCACCACAGCCGCCCGGTGCCTTCGGCGAAGTCGCTCGCGACATAGACCGTGAACGGCGCGCCGAATTCGCGCATCACCGGCAGCGCGAAGTCGCGGTTGTCGCGGTAGCCGTCGTCGAAGGTGAAGCAGGCGAAGCGCCGCGCGAAATTCCGTTCGGTGAGACGCTGATGCGCCTCGTCCATGGCGACGATGTCGATGTCGAGGTCGCGCAGATGCGACAGCATCGCGCGCAGGAACTCGGGCTCGACCTCAAGATGGTGATTCGGCTGGAATGCATCCGCGCGCCGGGGGCGGACGTGATGCAGCATGAAGACGGCGCCGACGCCCGCGAACAGCGGCCGCAGCAGCCGGTGCGCGCCCGAAAAGTACAGCGCTTCGAGCCCGGCGCGGATCACTGTCTTTTTCAACTGTTTCATTCGGGCGCGGGCCGGCCGGTTTGCATTTCCATCAGAACTTAGCGAAACAGCGCTGAAGAAACGGTTAGTCCGGGCGCTCCCTGGGAGCTCTGCCGGGCGGTTCCATTTCGGGTTTGACAGCCAGCCAAGGGTTTGTTTTCTCTCTACTTCCGGAGCCGCAGGACCCCGAATGCACGGACTATATAAGTGGAGTAGCAAATGGTGGCCGGGTGTGATTCCGCTGGTCATCCTTTGGGGTATCGCGGCCTGGTCGAGCACGGCAACGGTCGAGGGCGATCTTGCCGCGCGTTCTAATGCCGCATTGAAGGACACTGTACTCGACAAACGTCGCATAAGCGTCGACGGCCGCGACGTCACCTTCGCCGCCAGCGCCTTCTCCGAGGACGGCCGCCTCAGCGCCGTCGCCTCCGTCGAGACGGTGCCCGGGGTGCGCCTGGTTAACGACGAGACCCGCCTGATCGCCGAAGCCAAGCCGTTCGTCTGGTCGGCGGAGCGCGACGTCTTGCGCGTGACGCTCGGCGGCAGCTCGCCATTGCCGGCAAGCAAGAGCAAGTTGACGGAAGCTGCGAAGGCCGCGCTCGGCGGCGTCGAGGTGGTCGATCAGATGGGGCTCGCGCGTGGCGCCCCGCAGCGCTTCGACAGCGTCGCGGTGCTTTTGATCGACCAGATCGGCAAGCTGAAGGAAGGCAAGATCACGCTGACCGACAACAAGGTCAATCTGTCGGGCATGGCGCGCGAGCTTGGCGGCCGCGAGGCGATCGCCGCCGCGCTGAAGAATTTGCCCGACGGCTATTCGGTCGCCGCCAACGACATCAAGGCGCCGCCTTACGTGTTCCAGGCCTACAAGGACCCGGTCGCGGTGACGCTGACGCTGACCGGCTACGTGCCCGACAACACCGTGCATGCCGCGCTGGTCGCGTCTGCGGGCCGCAAATTCTTCAGCGAGAAGGTCGTCGACAATCTCAAGGCCAGCATCGGCGCGCCCTCGGGCTTCGCCAACGCCGTGGTGCCCGCGCTCGGTGCGCTGTCGCGGCTGTCGACCGGCACGCTCGTGGTGTCGGATCGCGAGGTCAAGCTGTCGGGCGATGCCTTCTATGAAGCCGCCGCCAACCAGATCCGCGCCGGGCTCGGCAAGGACTTTCCGCAGGGCTGGCAGTACAAGGCCGAGATCTCGGTGAAGCCGGCGGCGGCGCCGGTCGATCCCACGGTGTGCCAGCAGCTCTTCGCCGACATCCTGGCGAAAGCCCGCATCCGTTTCGAATCCGGCAAGGCCGACATCGTCGCCGATTCCGCCGGCCTGCTCGATCGCCTGATCGAGACCGCGATGCGCTGCCCAAGCACCACGATCGAGATCGCCGGCCATACCGACAGCGACGGTGACGAGGCGGCCAACCAGACGCTCTCGGAAAAGCGCGCCCAGGCGGTGGTGGACTACATGGTTCGCGCCGGCCTGCCGGCCAACCGCTTCATGCCGGTCGGCTATGGCAGCACGCAGCCGCTCGGCGCCAATGACACCGAAGATGGCAAGGCGCAGAACCGCCGCATCGATTTCGTGGTGAAGTGACGATGACCGCGCTCGCAACATTCTTCTGGGGTTGGCTGCTCGGGGCGTTCCTGCTCGGCTTCTGCATGGGCTGGATCGCGGTGGTGCACCGTGCGCGGGGCGTCTCGAAGCTGCAGATGCGGCTGCTGTCGCTGCTCGCGATCGCGCTGGTGGCGGCCTCGGCGGCGCATGTGGTGCCCGGCCGCTTCGGCTACTGGCTCGACCTCTTCCTGGTGATGTTCGCGCTCTACCTGGTCGGCTGCGCCATCGGCTCCTGGCTGCGGGACTGGGTGGTCACGCGCAGCCAGCCGGTGAGGTGAGACGCCGGTGAGCGGCGGCGTGTCAGCGGACCGAAATCCTAGCCCGCAGCAGGCCGTCCGAACGCGTTTTGACCCGGTTGCGACAAATCCTCCACGGATGCGGCGGCAAAATGCTCAAATTTGTGCACCCGCTGTCATGAATCGTCCCTAATATGTTGAACACGCGCGTTTTATTGTCTTTTGATGGATTTTCCTCCGACGGAAAACGCGCTAATGGGGCAGGGAACAGCGAAGCGATGGCGGGGTTTCGCCCGGTGGCCGTCGTCGCAGGATCGCAAGTCGAGGTCTAGATGCTGGAAGCAATCCGCAGGGCGATCGCGTTTCTGCGCCAGAAGCAAGTCCTGCACAAGCTGGGCGTTGTCATCAGCATCACCGTGATCGCGATCGCCTGCTATGTGCTCTACCACATGCTGCGCGGCATCGATTCCAACGAGGTGATCGAGGCCATCAAGGGCACCGAGCCGCGCCAGATCGCGCTCGCTGCGCTGTTCGTGGCGGCCGGCTATTTCACCCTGACCTTCTATGATCTGTTCGCGGTGCGTGCGATCGGCCACGCCCATGTGCCCTACCGCGTCAACGCGCTGGCGGCCTTCACCTCCTATTCGATCGGCCACAATGTCGGTGCCAGCGTCTTCACCGGCGGCGCGGTGCGCTACCGCATCTATTCGGCCTGGGGCCTGAACGCGATCGACGTCGCCAAGATCTGCTTCCTGGCCGGCCTGACTTTCTGGCTCGGCAATGCCGCCGTGCTCGGCCTCGGCATCGCCTATCATCCGGAGGCCGCCGCCAATATCGACCAGCTGCCGCCCTGGCTGAACCGCACCGCGGCACTCACGATCATCGTCGCCCTGGTCGCCTATGTGGTCTGGGTTTGGACCCAGCCGCGCGTGGTCGGCCGCGGCCCCTGGACGGTGACCCTGCCCGGCGGGCCGCTGACGCTGCTGCAGATCGTGATCGGCATCGTCGACCTCGGCTTCTGTGCGCTGGCGATGTACGTGCTGGTGCCCGACGAGCCCAATCTCGGCTTCATCGTGGTGGCCGTGATCTTCGTCTCCGCGACCTTGCTCGGCTTCGCCAGCCATTCCCCCGGCGGCCTCGGCGTGTTCGACGCCGCGATGCTGGTCGGCCTCTGGCAGATGGACCGCGAGGACCTGCTCGGCGGCATGCTGCTGTTCCGGGTCCTCTATTATATTGCGCCCTTTGTCATATCTGTAATCTTGCTGACGCTTCGGGAAGTTATCCTCGGTGCCCGACTCAAACGGCTGCCGCAGGCTGATTCGGGTCCCCACGCCGAGCCGCACCATGAGGCGGTTTATGTGCGCAAGCGTGGCGACACCGGCGTCTGATGATGCAGCCCACTGCGTCGGCGAGCGAGGTGGACGTCGCCTCGCGCAATTTGGACGCTTTGGATCTGGGTGCCTCGAACGGCGCCTTGCATATTGACGGGACGGAAGCCGGCACGATGGCGATTTACGATTCCCCTTCCTCGATTTTCGCGCCGTGGCAGGACCGGCTGCGCCACGCGGCGATCATCCTGCTGGTCGCAGCGCTTGCGCTCAGCGTTACGGTGGCGCTCGGCGAACTGACCCTGGTGCGGGCCTGCGCCGTCTTCATCTCCATCGCGGCGGCGGCGATGGTGCCGTGGCGGCTGCATGACGCGGCGACCTCGCGCGAGGATGTCCGCGGCGTCAATCCGGTCGAGACCGCGGCCGTCTCGGCCGTCGTCGCCGGCATGCCGGATCCGGCCGTGCTGCTCGATCGCGCCGGCCGCGTCATCCATCTCAATGCGGCCGCAGCGCAGCTCGCGCCGGCGCTGCGCAAGAACGAGCTCGCGCAATTCGCGCTGCGCTCGCCCGAGATCATCACCGCGCTGCGCGAGGCGATCGCCTCGAGCGAGCCGCGCCGCGCCACCTATCTCGACCACGTGCCGGTCGATCGCTGGATGGAGCTGATCATCACGCCGGTGCCGGTGCCGACGCTGTTCGGCGGCACCGACAAGTGCATGCTGATGACCTTCCACGACCAGACGCCGCTGCGCCGGGTCGAGGAGATGCGCGCCGACTTCGTCGCCAATGCCAGCCACGAGCTGCGCACGCCGCTGGCGGCGCTGTCCGGCTTCATCGACACGCTGCAGGGGCCGGCCAAGGAGGATGCGCGGGCGCGCGAGCGCTTCCTCGGCATCATGCACACCCAGGCCACCCGGATGGCGCGGCTGATCGACGATCTCTTGTCGCTGTCGCGGGTCGAGCTGTCGGCGCATGTGCGGCCGGACACCCAGATCGACATCGTCCCGATCGTCCACCAGGTCGTGGATGGCCTCGAGGCGCTGGCCAGCGAGCGACAGGTCGAGATCGACATGGACCTGCCGGAGACCCCGGTTACCATCGCCGGCGACCGCGAGGAGCTGTTGCGGCTGTTCGAGAACCTGATCGAGAACGCGCTCAAATACGGCGCCTCGGGTGGACGCGTCATCGTGTCGCTCACGCCGGGCGCGGCCGGAGGCGAGGGAGCCCAGGAAATCCGTATCATGGTACGGGATTTCGGCCCCGGCATCGCGCCCGAGCACCTGCCGCGGCTGACTGAACGCTTCTACCGGGTCGACGTCGGCGACAGCCGCAACCAGGGTGGAACCGGCCTCGGATTATCCTTGGTGAAACATATTCTTAACCGTCATCGCGGGCGTCTTCTGATCGAAAGCGTGCCCAATAATGGCGCCACGTTTACGGCCTGTTTTCCCCAGCCGAAGACCTTATTACCAGCGCAAAGCTGAGTGATTTCAGATCTTTAAGTCTGTCATCCAAGTGTCATCCAACCTTTATAAAAGGGGCATCGACCGATCCTAGATGGACGGCGTGAGCGCGATCGGGCGCATTTGGCGCTTCGCTCACACGATGGAGACCACCCCATGAATTTCATCAAAGCAATCGTCGCTGCCGGCATCGTGGCCGCTTCGACGTCGGCCTTCGCTGCCGATATCACCGGCGCCGGCGCCACCTTCCCCTTCCCGATCTATTCGAAGTGGGCTGACGCCTACAAGAAGGAGACCGGCAACGGCCTGAACTACCAGTCGATCGGCTCGGGCGCCGGCATCAAGCAGATCCAGGCCAAGACCGTGACCTTCGGCGCCACCGACGCGCCGCTCAAGCATGAGCAGCTCGAGAAGGACGGCCTCGTCCAGTGGCCAATGGTGATGGGCGCGATCGTGCCGGTCGTGAACCTCGAAGGCATCAAGCCGGGTGAGCTGGTGCTCTCGGGCGAAGTGCTCGGCGACATTTATCTCGGCAAGATCACCAAGTGGAATGACGCCGCGATCGCCAAGCTCAATCCCAGCCTGAAGCTGCCGACCGACGCGATCACCGTCGTGCGCCGCTCCGACGGTTCGGGCACCACCTTCAACTTCACCGACTACCTCTCCAAGTCGAACGCCGACTGGAAGTCCAAGGTCGGTTCGGGCACCGCGGTCGAGTGGCCGGTCGGCGTCGGCGCCAAGGGCAACGAAGGCGTTGCCGGCAACATCGGCCAGACCAAGAACGCCATTGGTTATGTCGAGTATGCCTACGCCAAGCAGAACAAGCTGACCTTCACCGCGCTGGTCAACAAGGCCGGCAAGACCGTGCAGCCGACCATGGCCGCCTTCCAGGCTGCCGCTGCGAATGCCGACTGGGCCAAGGCTCCCGGCTACTACGTGATCCTGACCGACCAGCCGGGCGACGCCTCCTGGCCGATCACCGCCGCGACCTTCATCCTGATGCACAAGGACTCGACCGACAAGGCGGCCTCGCAGGAAGCCATCAAGTTCTTCAAGTACGCCTTCGAGAAGGGCGACAAGGCGGCCGAAGAGCTCGACTACATCCCGATGCCCGACTCGGTCGTCAAGATGATCGAGAAGACCTGGTCGGCCGACATCAAGAGCTAAGTCCGACGTGACGCGACTTGCCTGCGCCGCAAGCGGCGCAGGCTTTTCCTTCCGGATCATCCCGCATCACAACAAGAACGGGATTTCCGGATCTGGCACCGATCAGGCGCATCCGGCCTGACGCCGGAAAAACGTCAGTGACAATCGCTTCGGGGGCGTAGCGGTTTGAGTGGCCTTCAAGATAGAAAACAGGGGATTGGCGTGGCAGACATGGCTGTTCAGAGCGATGTGATGGAAGCCGCCGGACCTTACGATCGCGCCAAGGCGCTCAGCGCCTTCAAGCTCGGGGACGCCACCTTCTACTGGATCACCCGCATCTCGGCGATCTCGGTTCTCCTCATCCTGGGCGGCATCATCCTGTCGCTGATCGTCGGCGCCTGGCCGGCGATGAAGGAATACGGCCTTGCCTTCCTGTGGACGCAGCGCTGGGCGCCGTCCGCCGATCCGCCGGTGCTGGGCGCGCTCGGCCCGATCTACGGCACGCTGATCACCTCCGTCATTGCGATGCTGATCGCGATCCCCGTCGGCATCGGCATCGCGATATTCCTGACCGAGCTGTGCCCGCAATGGGCGCGCCGCCCGATCGGCATCGCGGTCGAGCTGTTGGCCGGCATTCCCTCGATCATCTACGGCATGTGGGGCTTCTTCGTCCTCGGCCCGTTCCTCGCCAACACCTTCCAGCCGTTCATGATCAGGATCTTCGACGGCGTGCCGGTGCTCGGCGCGGTGTTCGCCGGTCCCCCGTCCTATCTCAGCCTGTTCAACGCAGCCCTGATCCTCGCCATCATGGTGCTGCCCTTCATCACCGCGATCTCGGTCGACGTGTTCAAGACCGTGCCGCCGGTGCTGAAGGAAGCGGCCTACGGCATGGGCTGCACCACCTGGGAAGTCGTCAAGAATGTCGTGATCCCCTACACCCGCGTCGGCGTGATCGGCGGCATCATGCTGGCGCTCGGACGCGCGCTCGGCGAGACCATGGCGGTGACCTTCATCATCGGAAATTCATTTCGAATTTCCTCCTCGATCTTCGCCCCGGGCACCACGATCTCGGCGGCGATCGCGAGCGAATTCGCCGAGAGCGACGGGCTGCACCAGTCCGGCCTGATCCTGCTCGGCCTGCTTCTCTTCGTGCTGACCTTCTTCGTACTCGCCGCAGCGCGGCTGATGCTGATGCGGCTCGAAACCAAGGCGGGGAAGTGACGCCATGAACCCGATCTACAAATCCCGCCGCCGCAACGACATCATCATCCGCGCGCTGTGCTTCGGCGCCGCCGCGTTCGGCGTCACCTGGCTGGCGCTGATCCTGGCCACGCTGCTGATCAACGGCGTCTCCGGCCTGTCCGTGCAGCTGTTCACCCAGAACACGCCGCCGCCCGGCTCGACCGAAGGCGGGCTTCTGAACGCCATCGTCGGCTCCGTGATCATGACCGTGATCGGTGTCGGGATCGGCGCGCCGCTCGGCCTGTTCGCCGGCACGTATCTGGCCGAATACGGCAAGCACGACAGGCTGACCTCGGTGATCCGCTTCATCAACGACATCCTGCTGTCGGCGCCCTCGATCATCATCGGCCTGTTCATCTATGGCGCTGTCGTGGTGCCGATGCGCGGCTTCTCGGCGATCGCCGGCAGCCTGGCGCTCGCCGTCATCGTGATCCCGGTCGTGCTGCGCACCACCGAGGACATGCTGCTCTTGGTGCCCAATCCGCTGCGTGAGGCGGCGTCCGCGCTCGGCCTGCCGCGCTCGCTGGTGATCAAGCGGATCGCCTACCGTGCTGCGCGAAGTGGCCTGATCACCGGCGTGCTGCTGGCGACCGCCCGTGTCGCCGGCGAGACCGCGCCGCTGCTGTTCACTGCGCTGTCGAACCAGTTCTTCAGCCTTGGCCTGACCAAGACCATGGCCAACCTGCCTGTCACCATCAACAACTTCGTGCAGAGCCCCTACGCCTACTGGAAAGAGTTGGCCTGGAGCGGCGCGCTGCTGATCACCTTCACCGTGCTCGCCCTCAACATCGGCGCGCGCATCCTTGGTGCCGAAAGGGCCGCAAAATGACCGAGCTTTCTGTTTCGACCGTCGCGAGCCACGTTCCCCAGGTGCCGCTGCCGGAAGCGCCGCCGAAGGTCACCGCGCGCAACCTCAACTTCTATTACGGCGAGCACCACGCGCTGAAGAACATCAATCTGACGCTCGGCACCAACCGCGTCACTGCGTTCATCGGCCCGTCCGGTTGCGGCAAGTCGACCCTGCTGCGCATCTTCAACCGGATGTACGACCTCTATCCGGGCCAGCGCGCGGTCGGCCAATTGATGCTGGACCAGACCAACATCCTCGATCCCCGGCTCGACCTGAATCTGCTGCGCGCGCGCGTCGGCATGGTGTTCCAGAAGCCGACGCCGTTCCCGATGACGATCTACGAAAACATCGCCTTCGGCATCCGTCTCTATGAGAAGATCTCGAAGTCGGAGATGGACGACCGGGTCGAGAAGGCGCTGCGCGGCGGCGCGTTGTGGAACGAGGTCAAGGACAAGCTGAATGCGAGCGGCCTCTCGCTGTCCGGCGGCCAGCAGCAGCGTCTCTGCATCGCCCGCACCGTGGCGGTGCGGCCCGAGGTGATCCTGTTCGACGAGCCCTGCTCGGCGCTCGATCCGATCTCGACCGCCAAGGTCGAGGAGCTGATCCAGGAGCTGTCCGAGGACTACACGATCGCGATCGTCACGCATAACATGCAGCAGGCGGCCCGCGTCTCCGATAAGACCGCCTTCATGTATCTGGGCGAGCTGATCGAGTTCGACGACACCAACAAGATCTTCACGTCGCCGAGCGATCGGCGCACCCAGGATTACATCACCGGCCGGTTCGGTTGAGAGCATGATCCGGAAAAGTGGGTACCGGTTTTCCGACCAGATCATGCTCAAACTGAAATGAGATCATGATCCAATATGGATCATGATGCTAGGAGACATAAGATGGCTTCTGAACATACCGCCAAGGCATTCGACAGCGACCTGCAGGAACTGACCCGCCTGGTCGCCGAGATGGGCGGCCTCGTCGAGCGCATGATCACCGAATCCGTCGACGCGCTGATCCGCCGCGACGTCGCGCTCGGCAAGCGCGTCGTCGCCGCCGACATCGAGATCGACAGCCTGCAGCGTGTCATCGAGGAGCGCGCGGTGCTGACCATCGCCCGCCGCCAGCCGATGGCGATCGATCTCCGCGAGATCGTCGGCGCCATGCGGGTTGCCACCGATCTGGAGCGGATCGGCGACCTCGCCAAGAACATGGGCAAGCGCGTCGCAGCGCTGGAGAGCGATTTCCAGCCGCTGAAGCTGATCCGCGGCCTCGAGCACATGACCGACCTCGTGCTGTCGCAGGTCAAGTCGGTGCTGGACGCCTATGCCGCGCACGATCTGCCGGCCGCGATGAACGTCTGGAAGGGCGACGAGGAGGTCGACGCGATCTGCACCTCGCTGTTCCGCGAGCTGCTCACCTATATGATGGAAGATCCGCGCAACATCTCGTTCTGCATCCATCTGATGTTCTGCGCCAAGAACATCGAGCGGATCGGCGACCACGCCACAAATATCGCCGAAACCGTGTTCTACATGATCGAGGGCCAGCAGATCACCGACAAGCGGCCGAAGGGCGACATGACGAACTTCGCGACGACGGTGCCTAACACCTGAGCATGATCCGGAAAAGTGTGAAGCGGTTTTCCGACAAGATCATGCTCAAATAGGACAAGGGCGTTTCGGTTTGCGTCAGGACAACAGGTCAAGACAGAGAGAGAAATTGGACCGATGAGCGCACGCATTCTGGTGGTCGAAGACGAAGAAGCGCTGACGACGTTGTTGCGCTACAACCTCGATGCCGAAGGCTATGACGTCGAAACCGTAGGCCGCGGCGACGATGCCGATACGCGGCTGAAGGAGCGGGTGCCCGATCTCGTGGTGCTCGACTGGATGCTGCCGGGGCTGTCGGGCATCGAGCTGTGCCGCAGGCTCCGGGCCCGTCCCGAGACCAAGCAGCTGCCGATCATCATGCTGACCGCGCGCGGCGAGGAGAGCGAGCGGGTGCGGGGCCTTGCCACCGGCGCCGACGACTACATCGTGAAACCCTTCTCGGTGCCGGAGCTGCTGGCCCGCGTGAAGGGCCTCTTGCGGCGCGCCAGCCCCGAGCGGCTCGCCACCGTGCTGACCTATGGCGACATCGAGCTCGACCGCGAGAAGCGCCGCGTGGCGCGCTCGGGCCGGCCGATCGATCTCGGCCCGACCGAATATCGCCTGCTCGAATTCTTCCTCGAGCATCCCGGCCGCGTGTTCTCGCGCGAGCAGTTGCTCGACAGCGTCTGGGGCCGCGACATCTACATCGACGAGCGCACCGTCGACGTCCATATCGGCCGCCTCCGCAAGCTGCTCAACCCCGGCCGCGAGCAGGACCCGATCCGCACCGTCCGCGGCGCCGGCTACGCGCTGGACGACCGCTTCGCCAAGGCCGAGCCGCAGGCGTAGGGCACGTCAGCGTAACAAACGCAGTCGCGTAGCCCGGATGAAGCGTAGCGCAATCCGGGGGCCGCTTTCTCCGCATTGAGCACCGTCCCGGATTTCGCTTCGCTGCATCCGGGCTACACATCCTCGCAAAAACACATCGGCCCCGCACGCAATCACGTACGGGGCCGAACGATTTAGGAGAGCGGGTGCCTTACTTCAGCGTCGGCTTCGCCGCCGGACGCCGCCGGTCATTCGCCGGCTGGTAGGCGACGCGGGAGTGGTGGGCGCAATAGGGCAGGCCCGACAGCGCCTTGCCGCCGCAGAAGAAGAATTCCGGGCTCGAGGGATCGCCGACCGGCCAGTGGCAGGTGGCCTCGTTGAGCTCCAGCAGCGACAGCCGCTGGCTCATCGGCACCACGTTGTCGAAGGCGACCGGATCCGGCTCCATCTCGACCTCGAAGGCGTGGGCCAGCGCGGTGTTGCCGCGCGACACCGGGCGCGAGACCCGCATCATCGGCTGCGCCGGGCGGGCCTTGCGCTGCCGCGGGGCAGCGGTCGCGGGGGCCTTGGCACGGCCGGAGAGGCCCAGCCGGTGCACTTTGCCGATCACGGCGTTCCGCGTCACATTGCCGAGTTCTGCGGCAATCTGGCTGGCTGAAAGCCCCTGTTCCCAGAGTTTCTTGAGCTGCTCGACGCGATCGTCGGACCAGGTCAATACCGTCATCGCTTTTATCCCTTCGCTTGGCACCGGCCAGTCACGGACGCGGCGCTGCGAGCCAAATCCTAGAAATCCTCAGCGCTCAGAATCCCTTAGCCCTCGCCGGTCGCGGAAATGCGCCCGAACGTTTACGCAATACTGAAGGCTACTTAGAGGGTTAAAACTGCCGCACGAGATGTCGTACCCGACAGCCCAAACGCTACAATATGGCGTGACTCAGGCGCAAGAGTCCGCAGCTGTGCGTCCACATGTTCCCACACTTAAGCCTTGCAATTCGGCTTTTCCACCGCACCCGGAATGCTACGGATTGCGCTTTTCTCGCATCGCAGGAAGGCCGCTTCGTGGCGATTGACAGATACCCCCTGCCGCCTAGAATGACCCTCACGTGCCGCCTCGCAAAGGCGGCACGTTTTGTTTTCCGATGCTGGCTGTTGCCGCGGCCGCGCCAATGCGCGCAGCAATTTCCAGCTTCCAACCGCTCGTGCAACCTCAGCAGTGATCGCCATGACCAACAGCGCCACCTCGCATCTGCTTCCCGTCTTCGCCCGGGTCGATCTCGGCTTCGAGCGCGGCGAGGGCGCCTGGCTGATCGCGACCAATGGCGAGCGCTATCTCGACTTCACCTCGGGTGTTGCCGTGAACGCGCTGGGGCATGCGCATCCGCACATGGTCAAGGCGTTGCAGGAGCAGGCGACCAGGCTCTGGCACATGTCGAACCTGTTCAAGAGCCCGGATGGCGAGAAGCTCGCCGCGCGGCTCTGCGAACAGAGCTTTGCCGACTATGTGTTCTTCTGCAATTCCGGCGCCGAGGCGATGGAGGGCGTGATCAAGCTGGTCCGCCATCATCACTTCTCGAAAGGCCATGGCGAGCGCTACCGCATCATCACCTTCGAGGGCGCCTTCCACGGCCGCACCTTGGGCACGCTCGCCGCCACCGGCTCCGCCAAATATCTCGAGGGCTTCGGCCCGCCGATGGACGGCTTCGACCAGGTCCCGCATGGCGACATCGAGGCCGTCAAGAAGGCGATCGGCCCGCACACCGCCGGCATCCTGATCGAGCCGGTGCAGGGCGAGGGCGGCGTGCGCTCGGCACCACAATCCTTCTTCAAGGCGCTGCGTGAGCTCTGCGACAAGCATGGCCTCCTGCTCGCCTTCGACGAGGTGCAGACCGGCATGGGCCGCACCGGCGATCTCTTTGCCTACAAGCGCACCGGCGTTGTTCCCGACGTGATGTCGCTGGCAAAGGCGCTCGGCGGCGGCTTCCCGATCGGCGCGGTGCTCGCCACCGCAGACGCCGCGGCCGGCATGGCGCCGGGCTCGCACGGCTCGACCTTCGGCGGCAATCCGCTCGCGGTCGCCGCTGCCAACGCCGTGCTCGACGTGATGCTGAAGCCCGGCTTCTTCGAGCACGTGCAGAAGATGTCGCTGCTCCTGAAGCAGAAGCTTGCTTCCGTCGTCGACCGTTATCCGTCGGTTCTGTCTGAGGTACGCGGCGAGGGCCTCTTGATCGGCGTCAAGGCCGTGGTGCCCTCGGGCGATCTCGTCGCCGCGCTACGCGAGCAGAAACTGCTCACCGTCGGCGCCGGCGACAATGTCGTGCGTTTCCTGGCGCCTTTGATCGTCACCGAGGCCGAGATCGAGCAGTCGATCGGCAGCCTCGAGCGCGCCTGCGCCGCGCTGTCGTCCGCGCAGCCGAAGAAGGCGGCGGGATGATGAGCAAGCCCGTCCGTCATTTCCTCGACATCAACGAGCTGCCGCTCGGCGAGCTCAGAAACATGCTCCAGGCCAGCGCCGCCATGAAGGCGCAGCTGAAGGTCCAGAAAGAATTCGGCGACAAGGGCAAGAAGCCGCTCGCCGGCAAGACGCTGGCGATGATCTTCGAGCGCCCGTCGACCCGCACCCGCGTGTCGTTCGACGTCGGCATGCGCCAGCTCGGCGGTGAATCGATCATGCTGACCGGCGCCGAGATGCAGCTCGGCCGCGGCGAGACCATCGCCGACACGGCGCGCGTGCTGTCGCGCTATGTCGATGCGATCATGATCCGCATCCTCAATCACGACGCGCTGCTGGAGCTCGCCGCCCACGCCACCGTGCCCGTGATCAACGGGCTGACGCGGCGCTCGCATCCCTGCCAGGTGATGGCCGATCTCATGACCTTCGAGGAGCGCCGCGGCTCGATCCAGGGCAAGACGATCGCCTGGACTGGCGACGACAACAACGTGCTGGCGTCCTGGGCGCATGCCGCCGAGCGTTTCAAGTTCCAGCTCAATGTCGCGACGCCGCCTGAGCTGTCGCCGAAGAAGCCGATGCGCGACTGGATCAAGGCCACCGGCGCATCGATCGCGCTCGGCACCGATCCGGAAGCCGCCGTGCGCGGCGCCGACTGCGTCATCACCGACACCTGGGTGTCGATGGGCGACAAGGAAGGCGAGCACCGCCACAACGTGCTGCGGCCCTACCAGGTCAATGCCAAGCTGATGTCGCTGGCCAAGCCCGACGCGCTGTTCATGCACTGCCTGCCCGCGCATCGCGGCGAGGAGGTCACCGATGAGGTGATCGACGGCCCGCAATCCGTCGTGTTCGACGAAGCCGAGAACCGCCTGCACGCGCAAAAGGGCATCCTGGCCTGGTGTTTCAACGAGGTGGCGTAGTCGTATTTGCGTTCCTCGGATGCTGCGCAGCGCGCCGTCCTTGCGGCGCGGTGCGCTGCTGATCCGGGGGCCATGTCGCAACACATGAATGGGTCCCGGCTCTGCGGAGCAGCGTTGCACGCTGCACCGCGTCCGGGACGCGTAAGCCCCCCTTTCGATTCCTGACTTCCGACCTAGATAGACGCCATGACTGCAAACTCCCCCGACATCAAAATCACGCCCGAAACACCCACCCGCGCGCCCTCGGCCATCCCGGTCGACGACGCCGTGCTGGCGTTCGACGTCGACGCGCTGGACTTGCGCGGCCGGCTGACCCGGCTTGGCCCCGCGCTCGACGAGATCCTGCACAAGCACGATTATCCGCCGCCGGTCGGCAAGCTGCTCGGCGAGGCCATCGTGCTGACGACGCTGCTCGGCTCGTCCGTGAAGTTCGAGGGTCGCTTCATCCTGCAGACCCGCACCGACGGGCCGGTGTCGCTGCTGATCGTCGATTTCCAGGCGCCCGACCGCCTGCGCGCCTATGCGCGCTACGATGCCGCGCAGCTCAAGCCCGGCCAGACTTCCGGCGCGCTGCTCGGCAAGGGGCATCTGGCGATGACCATCGACCAGGGCGCCAACACCAGCCGCTACCAGGGCCTGGTGGCGCTCGACGGCGGCAGCCTCGAAGAGGCCGCCCATGAATATTTCCTGCGCTCCGAGCAGATCCCGACCCGCGTGCGGCTTGCCGTCGGCGAGGAGATGCGCGGCGGCGAGGGCGGCAAGCTGCACTGGCGTGCCGGCGGCATGCTGCTGCAATTCCTGCCCAAGGCCCCCGAGCGCGCCAAGCAGGCCGACCTGCATCCGGGCGACGCGCCCGAGGGCACGGAGGCGCATGTCGTGCCCGACGATGACGCCTGGGTCGAAGGCCAGTCGCTGATCTCGACCGTCGAGGACGTCGAACTGATCGATCCCGATCTCTCCGGCGAGCGGCTGCTGTATCGTCTGTTCCACGAGCGTGGGGTGCGCGTCTTCAATCCGCAAACCCTGCGCGCGCAATGCTCCTGCTCGCGCGACGCCGTATCCGCCATGCTGAAGAGCTTTGCGCCCAACGACCGCGCCGACATGGTCAAGGACGGCAAGGTCGTTGTCACCTGCGAGTTCTGCTCGTCGGTGTACGAGTTCACGCCGACCGAAGCGGGCGTGGAAGCATAAGCGCCGTAGTTATGGGTATACCTTGCGCCATCATCGTGAGGTGAGCACGCTGCTCAGGCTCCCTCCCCCCTTGCGGGGGAGGGTTGGGGAGAGGGGTAACCCGGGCGAGATGATGGATGGATTCATCGCTCTCGCAATCTTTCGATCGCTTGTCATTGTAAGGCACATGGAGAGACCACCCGTGTGGTACCCCTCTCCCTAACCCTCCCCCGCAAGGGGGGAGGGAACCCTTCCGCCGGTGCGTCCCTCACTTGCCAGTGCCTACGATCTCACTCTCTGGCACCTGAACGTCTCTCCAGATATCGGCGTGCACCTCTCGACGGCGCGCAATCTCGACGTGTATGGTTCCCCTTTATTTCAACATTGGGCTTGGGGACCAAAATGCGCGTTGTCTTGATTGCCGTGGGATTTCTGCTGTCGATCACTACCGCCTATGCCGACAAGGCCGTTGCCTCCGGCAAGCGGCTCCAGCTCTATCAGGCTTATTCCACCAATCCGGACTGCACCTCGACCGGCGAGGTGGTGATGCGGGTGGTGCAGGGTCCGGAGCACGGCCGGGTCAGCATCCAGCGCACCGGCGTGTTTCCGAATTTCCCGGTCTCCAACGTCCGCAACGCCTGCAACCGCCGCCGTGTTCCGGGCGTGCAGGCGACCTATGTCTCGCAGCGCGGCTATCTCGGCTCCGACTTTGTCGTGCTGCAGGTGCTCTATCCGAGCGGCCGCGGCATCAATGTCAGCCTCCCGATCCGGGTGATGTAGCAGCGCAGTTATGTCGCTGCGTAGGGCGGATTAGCGAAGCGTAATCCGCCATCTTTTGCCACGACACCGGTCGGCGGATTACGCCTTACGGCTAATCCGCCCTACGGCGCTCCCGCTGACATTAGACCGCTGATTTGCCCGACGACGCAAGGCCCCACAGCAAAAATATTCCTCTTTACGCGAACTTCTGTTTATGCTAATAATAGCGCCGTCTCACCCGACACGAGGGGCGCTCGCGAACGCCACGGACGTGGGTGACGATGCGGTGGCCGCCGAGCGTGCGACAGGCGTGTGCGCGCAAGGCGGACGGCGAAGTCGTGTGGGCCTGCCGCCCCGATGCAGGTGGCAAGTCCGTGAGAGGCCCAAAGCCGATCGCGGATGATGGTGGCACAAAAGCAGAGTCTCACCAGGGCGAGCACGTATAAGCCGTAAAGCCATCGCGCAGGGGAAGCCGGGCTGTCTCGGCTGCACCTGTATGCTCGTGTGCGCACTTTTTTGTGCACATTGCGCACGAGACCTCGGGTGCAAGTGAGCGCCCGGCTTTCCCTGCGCCCTCGCTATCGAGAGAGGGCGGAACGAAATGGATAACTCGGACAAATCATGTCGCGAGAATGCGAAGCTGCGAGTTGTTGAGATTGGCGAACGCAACATACTCGTCGTCCTGGCGAAGGCCAGGACCCATTACCACGAATGTTCGTTGGCGCGCGACGCTGGGGCCGCGATCCCTCTCACAACCAAACTCGGTGGTTATGGGCCCTGGCTTTCGCCAGGGCGACGATGTTGGAGGGGCCCGCGCAACAACTACGGCATGGCCGTTGCGGCAACGGGCGTCAGTTCAACACCCGCTTCCCGTCCGGGCTCGGGCTGTCCAGCGAGAATGTCGGCACGTCGACGTCGAAGCGTTCGCCGGTCTCGCTGATCATCTGGTAGCTGCCGGTCATGAAGCCGGAGGTGGTCGGCAGGGGGACGCCGGAGGTGTATTTGTAGCGCTCGCCGGGGCCGAGCACCGGCTGCTCGCCGACCACGCCTTCGCCGCGCACCTCCTGCTGGCGGCCGGTGGCGTCGGTGATGATCCAGTGCCGGGTGCGCAGCTGCACCGTCTCGGTGCCGGAATTGGTGATCACGATGGTATACGACCAGAAATACTCGCCCTTCTCCGCCGACGAGCGCCCCGGCATGAAATTCGGCTCGACGGTGACTTCGATCTGGCGGGTAACGGCGCGGTACATCAAGGCGATTCCGGTGAGGCGAGCATGATCCGGAAAAGTGTGCAGCAGTTTTTCCGGACAGATCATGCTCAAACAAGCGTCTGCCGCGCATCATATCGAATTTGCCGGCTGGAACAAATCGCGTGCCCTAATCGTCAAAGTTGATCCGTTGCACGGAGATACCATCGCGGTTTCACCACAGTTCCATTCTAGAGGCCGCGGCGCGTGGCCGCCGCCGTCGGTCTTGTGCGCAAGTCGCCGGCCGATATGATCTTTCCAGGACGGCGCGCGCGACTCTCTCTGCCTGCGGAATGACCGATGAGTTCGATTGCCGATCAGATTGCCGGAGCGCCGGTCGCGGATGCCGCGGCGGCCAAGGCTTTGGTCGAGCCTGCTTTGGTCGAGCCTGCTGCGGTCAAGGCGCCTGCGATCACGCTGCCGGCCACCGGCGAGCGCGAGCTGCGGCTCGACCTGTTCCGCGGGCTGGCGCTCTGGCTGATCTTCATCGACCATCTGCCGCAGAACATCCTGACCTGGCTGACCATCCGCAATTACGGCTTCTCCGACGCCACCGAGATCTTCATCTTCATCTCCGGCTACACCGCAGCCTTCGTCTACGGCCGCGCCATGCTGGAGGCCGGCTTCCTGGTCGCGACCGCCCGCATCCTGCGCCGGGTCTGGCAGATCTATGTCGCCCATGTCTTCCTGTTCACGATCTTCCTCGCCGAAATCTCCTACGTCGCCACGTCGTTCGAGAACCCGCTCTACAGCGAAGAGATGGGGATCATGGACTTCCTCAAGCAGCCCGACGTCACCATCGTCCAGGCGCTGCTCTTGCGCTTCCGTCCCGTCAACATGGACGTGCTGCCGCTCTACATCGTGCTGATGCTGTTCCTGCCGCTGATCCTGTGGCTGATGAAATGGAAGCCGGATCTGACGCTGGCGCTGTCGGCGGTGCTCTACGCCGTGACCTGGCAGTTCGACCTCTATCTCTCCGCCTATCCGAACGGTTTCTGGGCCTTCAACCCGTTCGCCTGGCAATTGCTGTTCGTGTTCGGCGCCTGGTGCGCGCTCGGCGGCGCGTGGCGGATGTCGCGCATCCTGTCGTCCAACATCACGATGTGGATCTGCATCGTCTACCTGGTCGCGGCGTTCTGCGTGACCTTGACCTGGTATGTGCCGCAGCTCGGCCACATCATGCCCAAGCGCATCGAGCAGTGGATGTATCCGATCAACAAGACCGACCTCGATGTGCTGCGCTTTGCCCATTTCCTGGCGCTCGCCGCGCTGACCGTGCGTTTCCTCCCCCGGGATTGGCCGGGGTTGAAATCGCCCTGGCTGCGACCTTTGATCCTGTGTGGCCAGCATTCGCTTGAGATATTCTGCCTCGGGGTCTTCCTCGCCTTCGCCGGACATTTCGTGCTTGCGGAGATTTCGGGCGGTGCCGCACTGCACGCGCTGGTCAGTGTCTGCGGCATCCTGATCATGTGGGGCATGGCGTGGATCATTTCGTGGTACAAACACTCCGCCGACAAAGGTGCGTCGCGTAACAAAGGCACCGGCGGCAACGCCGATCTGGCGGGAGGGGGAGCATGAAGTCCGCCTGGACGATGCTAGGCCTGATGCTGCTCGGCGGTTTTTTGACCGCGGCGCCCGCGCGCGCCGAGGACGCCGCCAAGCAGCCCTGCGACGTTCCGGCCTATCTCCTGCAGAGCGACGGCGTGCTGAAGCGGGTCGAGGAGACCGTCAAGAAAGGCCAGCCGCTCAACGTCCTCGTGGTCGGCAGCCGCTCCTCGACGATCCCGGCGCAGGAGGCCAGCGCCTACCCGGCCAAGTTGCAGGCGGCGCTCAAGGAGCGGCTCCCGGCGGCCGTTACCGTTAATCTATCCGTAGAACTACAGCCCTCAAAAACGGCCGAAGACGCTGCCGGAACCCTGGTAAAGCTGGTAGAAACAAAGAGGCCTACTTTGGTCATCTGGCAGACCGGAACCGTCGATGCTATGCGATCGATCGATCCCGACGACTTCCGTAGTGCTGTCGATGAAGGAGTTGTTGCGTTGCAGAACGCCGGGGCCGACGTGGTTTTGGTCAACCTGCAATACAGCCCGCGGACAGAGACGATGATCTCCGCGCCGCCCTATTTGGACAATCTGCGCGTGGTGGCGCAACAGCACGAGGTTCCGCTGTTCGACCGGTTCGCCATCATGCGTTACTGGAACGAAGCCGGTGATTTCGACCTGTTCAGCACCTCGCACGGCGTGGAGCTGGCCAAGCAAGTTCACGCCTGCCTCGGCCGCGCGCTGTCGAAATTCGTGATCGACGCGGCGCATCTGGAGCCGGCGCAGCAGAATTAGGGAAGTAGCGTTAATGGTTGGTTTGCCCCCGTTTCGCCCGAGCGCATCGCTTGCGCTGTCCGCGGTCGCAGCATTCGCGCTGCTGATGTCTGCCCCGGTGCGTGCGCAGTCACAGCAAGCCGATCAGCACGCCGCGCTGTCGCCGAACGCAAAGGCTGAGACGACTAGGCCTGTCGCAGCGCCGGTAGCGAACGCCGCCGCGGATCAAGCCACGGCCGCGCAGACGAAGGGCATCACCGGCCGTGCGTTTGACAAGGTGAAAGAGGTCGCCAAATCCGCCAGCGATATTCTTAACCGCGTGCCGTGCTCGGCCCCGAAGGGCGTCGCCAAGACCATGGGCTCGCTGCCGCATGTCGCGAGCAAGCTGATCGCGGGGCGGCCGGTCACCATCATCGCATTCGGTTCGTCGTCGACGCAGGGCTATGGCTCCTCGGCGCCGGAGTTCACCTATCCGAACCGGCTGGCCGCGCAGCTGCGCCGGCAATATCCGACCGCCGACATCACCGTGGTCAATCGCGGCAAGGGCGGCGAGGATGCGCCGGAGATGATGAAGCGGTTGCAGACCGAGGTGATCGACGCGCATCCGGACCTGGTGATCTGGCAGGTCGGCACCAACGCCGTGCTGCGCAATCTCGATCAGGGTGAAACCGAAAAGCAGGTCGAGGACGGCGTGGCGCGCATCCAGGCCGCCGGCGCCGACATCGTGCTGGTCGATCCCCAATATTCGCCGCGGGTCAATGAACGCCCCGAGAGCGCGCGGGGCATGGTCAAGCTGCTCGGCCGCATCGCCGCGCTCCGCCAAGTCGGCATCTTCCCGCGCTTCGAGGTGATGCGCGACTGGCATGAGAAGCAGGCGATCCCGATCGACAATTTCGTCATCGCCGACGGCCTGCATATGAACGACTGGGGCTACGCCTGCTTTGCGCAATTGCTCGGCGACGACATCATCAGGTCGGTCGGCCAGATCAAGCTCGGCCAGACCGTGCCGGCCGACGTGCGGACGTATCGGCCGATGTAGGATTTGTAGGGTGGGCAAAGCGAAGCGTGCCCACCTTCACGAGCAGAGTGCTGATGGTGGGCACGGCGCAAGAGCGCCTTTGCCCACCCTACACATCAAGCCTTCACATCAAGCCTTCTCCAGCGCCTGCGCAAAGTCCTCGATCAGATCGTCGGCATGCTCGAGGCCCGTGGAGAAACGAATGAAGCCTTCGCTGATGCCGAGCTCGGCCCGCGCCTCCGGCTTCAGACGCTGATGCGTCGTGGTGGCGGGATGCGTGACGAGACTCTTGGCGTCGCCGAGATTGTTGGAGATCTTGGCGAGCTTAAGCGCATTGAGCAGGCGGAACGCCGCCGCCTTGCCGCCCTTGACCTCGAAGCCAACCAGCGTCGAGCCGCCGCGCATCTGCTTTTTGACCAGCTCCGCCTGCGGATGATCCTTCCGTCCGGGATAGATCAGCCGCGAGATCTTCGGATGCGAGGCCAGCGCATCTGCGATCTTCGCCGCGCTCTCGCTCTGCGCCCGCACGCGCACGCCGAGCGTCTCCAGGCCCTTCAGCAGCGCCCAGGCGTTGAACGGCGACAGCGACGGCCCGGTCTGGCGCATGAAATTGTGGAGGTGCTCGGCGATGAACGCTTCCGACGACAGGATCACGCCGCCGAGGCAGCGGCCCTGGCCGTCGATATGCTTGGTCGCGGAGTAGACCACGACGTCGGCGCCGAGCGCGAGCGGGCTCTGCCAGATCGGGGTCGCGAACACGTTGTCGACGATCAGCCGCGCGCCGCCGCTATGGGCGATCTCGGCGATCGCGGGAATGTCGAGCACGTCGAGCGTCGGGTTGGTCGGGCTCTCCAGGAAGAACGATTTGGTGTTGGCCTTCAGCGCGCGCTTCCACTGGTCGAGATCCGCCCCGTCAACCAGCGTGGTCTCGATGCCGTAGCGCGGCAAGAGATCCTGCACCACGTAGAGGCAGGAGCCGAACAGCGCCTTGGAGGCAACGAGATGATCGCCGGCCTTGAGCGGCGCGAGGATCGCAGTCGTCACCGCCGCCATGCCGGTCGCGGTCGAGCGGGCGGCTTCGGCGCCCTCGAGCTCGATCATGCGGCGCTCGAACATCGCGATCGTCGGGTTGGAGTAGCGCGAATAGATGAAGCCGGGGTCCTCGCCCTTGAACCGCGCCTCGCATTGCTCGGCGCTGTCGTAGACGTAGCCCTGGGTCAGGAACAGCGCCTCCGAGGTCTCGCCAAATTGCGAGCGCAGCGTGCCGCCATGGACGAGGCGGGTTTCGGGGCGATATTGGGCGGCAGATCTCGATTCAGACATGTGACCTCCGACGTGACCGCTTCGCTCTTGAAACGGGCACAAAAAAACCGGCCTGGAGAAACCTCCACAAGCCGGGATCACACTGTCCCCGGCCTGTTTAGCGACTTATTTAACGTGGCTGCAAGCCGGCCGGCTCAAATCACCACGGGATAAGTGCAGCTGATATTCGCTCGCGCCCTTTCCGTCAAGCCGGTCATCGGATAACCCGTAAAAGCCTGTATTTTGGGGCTTGGATGAGGCAAAACAGGCCATTCCGAGGGAAGTGCCGTGTCGTTCACGCTGGAAGACGAAGCCAATGGAATCCTGCCCGACCGCATGATCGCGGAGATGGCGGACGCCGGCCTCATTCTGCCGGCCTATGACTTCGTCGAGAGCCAGATCCAGCCGGCCAGCCTCGACCTCCGCCTTGGCGATATCGCCTATCGGGTGCGGGCGAGCTTCCTGCCGGGGCCGGATGCGACGGTCGCCGAGCGCATCGACGAGTTGAAGCTGCACGAAATCGATCTCTCCGACGGCGCGGTGCTGGAGACGAATTGCGTCTACATCGTGCCGCTGTTGGAAAGTCTTGCCCTGCCGCCCGAGATCGTCGCCGCCGCCAATCCAAAAAGCTCGACCGGCCGGCTCGATGTGTTCACCCGCGTGATCGCTGACGGCACCCGCCGCTTCGACATGATCGGCGCCGGCTATCACGGTCCGCTTTATGCCGAGATCAGCCCGAAGACCTTCCCGGTGCTGCTGCGCGAGGGCTCGCGGCTCTCCCAGGTGCGTTTCCGCATTGGGGACGCCGTGCTCAATGCCGACGAGCTCGAGGCGCTGCATGCGGCCGAGCGTCTGGTCGATATCGACGCCGCCGATCTCACTCAGGGCGTCGCGCTGTCGGTCGATCTGTCGGGCGCGAATTCAGGCGGCTTCGTCGGTTACCGCGCCAAGCGCCACACCGGCGTGGTCGATGTCGATCGCCGCGGCGGCTATGCCGTCGATGATTTCTGGGAGCCGATCAAGGCGCGGTCCGACGGCAGTCTCATTCTCGATCCCGGCGAGTTCTACATCCTGGCCTCGAAAGAGGCCGTGCAGGTGCCGCCGGACTACGCCGCCGAGATGGTGCCGTTCGATCCGCTGGTCGGTGAATTCCGCGTGCATTACGCCGGCTTTTTCGATCCCGGCTTCGGCTATGCCGGCGCCGGCGGCAAGGGCGCACGCGCCGTGCTGGAGGTGCGTTCGCGCGAGGTGCCGTTCATCCTCGAGCACGGCCAGATCGTCGGTCGCCTCGTCTATGAGCGCATGCTGGAGCGGCCTGATGCGATGTACGGCCAGCGCATCGGCTCCAACTACCAGGCCCAGGGCCTGAAGCTGAGCAAGCATTTCCGCGTGTAGCCACTTCCTCCGCTGTTGTGAATGAGGGCATAGTTTGTCCGTAGGGAGCCCATGTCGGCCCGCAAATGAGGGCAAAGCCGTCCGCAAGTTGAAGCAAAGTCGGCCCGCTGCGTGATGCCTGAATGCGAGAATGGCCCTAAAAATGGGCCTCTCTCGCATTCAGTAAGGCTGAGCGAAGCTGATTGCGGAAATCTAATAAGGTGACCCAGCGGATGCGTTAGGCTTCGGCTTGGAAATCAGAGCGCCGAGTTGGCGAAGGGCGGCAGACATTTTTTTTCGAAGCTCCGAAGTCATCGCCGGAGTTATCTGCGGATCTCGTGAAAGTCGTAGATTTCCGTTAGCAGCGAGAAGATCGGACAAGTAGGCGGAAATCACGACTGTAGATGCATACAGCGTCAGCACGTTCGCCAGAATGTTGTCTGAGATGGCATCGGTTCGATGTTCGACAGTCAGTCCATGAAGTATCTCGTGCCTGTTGCCGACATACTTGAAGGATCGTTGAAACCGCAGATAGGCCCGGCGGCCATCGCCGGCCGGCGCGTTTTTCAGTTTCGCCATCATGTCCACGCTTGAGTAGGCAAGATCCAGAAACGCAAGCTGTGTTAGGATGTATGGATCGGTCGCCTCAAAAATCGACAAGAAGTCGTTCGGGCCGGCATGATTGAGCCGGCCAAGAATTATGTATCGAGCCTCGCGGAATGCCGATATGCCGTCCGCGTGCGGTTCGTAGACCTTCCTCCTAAACATCTCCTCGATTTCCGGAAAGACGATCCGAAGGACGAATTTCGGAGGCGAATTCTCGATGGTCGGAATCAGTTGCGTGAGGAACTCTGCCTCTAAGGTAAAGCCGCAACCTTGAAGATGATTCCGAAGAGCTATCGCGTGGGCTGCAGGCGACGGCACACCATCAGGGCCTCGCAGTAGCACCTGGTGGGGAATGAGGCGCTTCCTGATCAGGTCATCATGGAGAAGCGAGAAAAGTTTCGTGACAGATGCGCCAGCGCGAACCATCGAACGCATCTGAAGAAGAGGCCGAGCCAGAATCGCCAACAGCGGCGGTAAATCCGCATAAGCTTGTGGATCCAATGCTGCCCGCGTTTCGGAAATTAGAATTTCCTGAAGCTTGGCAATTTTGGTCTCACGGCCGCTCGAACCGCTCATCTGCATTCCCCGAATAATCAGCCGCCTACAGAATGACGCGGATCTAAAAGCGTCAACCCTTGGGAGGAAGACAAAAACCGCCCATGTTGACGGCTAAGTCCAGGCCATTGCCCTTCCCATATGGGTTTTGCAGTCGTGACGGCGGACGTTTCCGTTTGAAATAAACTTAGGACAGGCGCTTTGGAGCGGGAATTAGTTACGCATCGGCATCACCTAGGTTGACGGCTCGCAGCGCGCCTCGCCAGCCACTCCTTCACAGCGGTCTCGACGGCCTTCGACATCTTCGTGCCGTCCTCGATCGCGGCGATCTTCACCTGTTTAATCACCGTTTCGTCCATGAGCACCAGCATCTGTTTGGTGCCGGCGGGGAGGCGCGGACCGCTTCGTGAAGTCTTCTTTTTAGGTTCGGTCGGCATCGAAAATCCTTGATTCGGCAGTTGCCATCATTGCCGATCAGGGGACACAGGGCAAAATATCGCGCACGATGTTATAGTGCGCAGTTGACTCTTAAGAAAGTTTCTACTAGATTTCATTGCGCACTATAACGTAGTGGACAATAATGGTCGATCTTAGGCACATGAATTCGGCTGAAAGGGATCTCTTGGAGACCCTGGCTGACGTGTGGCCCGAGTATGGCCAATCCCTGCGGGACAAGCACGACCTCGACGGCGGCATGCAGTGGAAGGTCGCGAAGGGCCGCGAGTATCTGACTCGCTACCGGCAGGATCCCGAGACCGGCAAGAAGGTCTGGTCGTCGCTGGGGCGCCGAACCCCCGAGACGGAGGCAATCTACGCCGAATTCATGGGGCGGCGGGCGACCGCCCGCGAGACCATCCAGACCCATAAAGACGACATCACGCTTGGCGGGCGACTGGCGCGGGCGCGCGGATTGACGCGCCTTCCGACCCGGAATGCAGAGGTCTTGCGGGCCTTTTGGCTGAATTCGGTCGATGCCCAGATCACCCTGTTCTGCGGCGCGTCACTCTTGGCCTACGAACGCGAAAGTCGCGTCATCGCCCCGGTCGATCTCGTCCGCGACGACCGCCTGATGTTCGTTTTCGATCCCACCGTCGAAGCCGTGGAGATCGACGGCATAGTGGACGTCTATCAGGAGGTCGTGGGCGACAAGGCCCGGGTCCGTCAGCGTGACGACATCATGACCGTTCAGGCCCCCGATGGCGTCGGACTGGACATCGTTTCCGAGCGCTACCTGCTCGATCGTACGGCCGACGGCGACCAGGCGGACCTGCTGTCCCGGGCGCTTCGGGAGCCTCCCTTCAGAGGCGTCACGTTCGCGAGCGACGGGCAGCCCGTCGCGCTGAAGACTTTCGCCCCCCAATCATTCGCCATGATGGCTCACGTCATGGCCCAGGACGACGACCGCTGGCTTGCGAAGGCGGAATTCGCCGGCGCGATGGTCCAGGCGCGCTGGGGATTTGAGCCAGACCAGGAGGCGGTGTTTCCGGGTCTCGGTCTCGATCCGGCCGATATGCCGCCGAGAATCTGACGGCTGCGCGGTGGGGGGCCCAGGGAATGTCGAAAATGGTTAACGAAATTCTTCAAGGATTCGTCTGCCGCACTCCCGAAATCCGCCGACCCCTGTAATCAGCTGGTTTCCTGAAAATCGTTGGCAGACGAGTCCTTGGAAAAGAGTCCAGAAGTCACTGTGCCACAAGGGTTTCTACCAATTTTGGTCGGCGCGCAAAAACAGGAATCTTCTTGCCGATCGCCACGACCGCAGCTTACCTGAGCATCGGGAACGAGAGGAAAACAGACCCAGACACGTAGCCCGCAACGAAAAGGGGCGGCCCGTTGCACCGGACCGCCCCGAAACCGACTGGCCGAAGCGTCGACCAGACCGCACCCGCTAAGGCGATCTGATCTTCGCTCAATCGTCCGCTTCTCGCAAGCGGCATTGCGCCGGATTTCCGGCTGTCGGCTCCCCACCACGAGCATGCTTAACGCCGGCCCAAAACCGGCGAACGGCATCGCTTTGCCGAAAGCCGAGGATCATGACGACGACGTGGAAGACGCTCGAAGACTATCTGAAGCCGAACCCGAACCTGCGGCCGCCGGTGGCGACGTCGAAGGTCTGGACCCCGCCCCGCCGCAGCCGCGGCAAGCGCAAGATCTCGCTGCGCTCGAAGGGGTCGTCCCGGGGTGGGTTCCAGGCGAACGGCAACGCCACCGCCTACGAATCGAACCTCGAGCTGGACGCAGCGCTGTCGCTCCTGGCGCGGCCCGACGTCGTCGACGTCATCGACCAGTATCCTCAGGTCTCGTTCGTCGACGCCGACGGGAAGCGCCACCGCTTCACGTTCGACTTCATGTCGATCCACGCCGACGGCACGAAGACCGCGCACTCCGTGAAGCCGGAGAGCAAGGTCGAGGCCTCCCGGATCCAGGAGATCCACGGCTACCTCCAGTGGCAGATGTCGCCGAAGGTCGCGACCCGCATCAACCTGATCACCGAGGAGAAGTTGACCGATGAGGACCGCTTCAATGCGCGCCTGATCCACACCGTCCGCCGCAAGCCCTATCCCGACGACGATGCGATCATCGAGCGGCTGATCTCCGGACTGCACGGCTCGACGACGCTGGGCGCGCTGGCCAAGGCCAGCGGTCGCCGCGGCTACGGCTATCGCGCCGCCGCCCGTGCCGTCGCGGCCGGCAAGCTGCGCCTCGTCCGCCACGGCCGCATGGTCTCGAAGGCGGTCGTCTGCCGCCCGAACGATAAGACCTAAGGGGGCGCGCATGGCCAAGCTCCGGATTGAGCCCCCGGCACCCGCTCCGCGCCCGCGGGGCGGCGTGCGCCTGCGTTTCGGCCGTCACGACCGCATGATTATCGACGGCGTCCACTACATCGTAGTGGATCACGACCGCCATTCGGTCACGATCGCCCGGGCCGACAACCCGGACGTGACGCAAACCCTCAGCCGCGAACAGATGGACATCGTGCGCTTCAGCCCGGGCTTCCGGCTGGACCGCAACTTCTACCGGCCCGAGCTCGCCAAGGCGCGCACGCACGCGGGTGTCGATCACCTCAGCGACCTGCCGCAGGAGGAGCAGGCCGACATCCTCTGGAAGCTCGCGTACTGCATGGCCTACATCCGCATGTCGGAGGAAGGCAAGAAGAACAAGAAGCGGATCGGGAGCGACGACAAGCTGACCAAGGCGATCGAAGCCATGGCGGCGGAGATCGAGGCGACCGAGACGGCGAGGGTCTCCCAAAAGAAGCGTAAGCGTGCAGGCCGCAAGGTCCTTATCCGCAAGCCGCCGGGGCCGAAATGCCTTCGCGATTGGGTGAAGGAGCTCGTCGCCGCCAACATGAACCCGCTGGCGCTGCGCACGAAGCACCGCAAGTGCGGCAACAAGAGCGGCCGCTTCACGGCCGAGGAATACGCGATCCTCCATGAGTTCTCGCTCATCGTGGCGACGCCGGAAAAGCCGGACGTCAAGGACGTGTGGCGGCGCATGTCGGCGCACATCGAGCAGAAAAACAAGGAGCGTCGCGCAGCGGGGCGTCCGGACCTGAAGGTGCCGTCCTACGTCTGCCTGCTCGACGAAGTGGCGAAGATCCCGGCATTCGACCTTATGGCCGGCCAGGAGGGCGAGGAACGCGCCAAGAACTATTTCCGCGCCGTCAGCGCCGGGCTCGCCGACGTGGTGCGTCCGCTGGAGCGCGTCGAGATCGACGAATGGACGGTCGACCTCCACATCCTGCTGATCCTGACGGGCGTGTGGGATACCTACACCGAGGAGCAGAGGGCCAAGGTGCCGAGGGTCAGGCTCGTCCTGTGTCTGGCCATCTGTGTGGCGACGAAGTGCGTCGTCGGAATGAGTCTCGCCCGCAAGGCCTCGTCGGCCAATGCGATCCGCACGCTCGACATGATCGTCTCGGACAAGCAGGACTACGTCGATGCCGCCGGCGCCGTGACGCCTTGGGACGTGTACGGGACGCCAGAGATGATCGTCGCCGACGCCGGCACCAGCTTCGCCAACCATGACGTGCGCACGCGGGTCGTCGACCTGGATGTCATCTTCCAGACGACCGTGAGCGCGGTGCCCTTTCTGCGCGGCGCCGTCGAACGCGTCTTTCGAACCACGAAGGATAAGTTCATCGCCTTGTTCGCGGGCCGGACGTTCTCCGACGTGGTCGAGAAGGGCGACTACGACAGCCAGGGTAGAGCCAATCTGACCGTCGACGAGTTCGCCGAGGCGCTGGTCAGGTACAAGATCGACCACTATCACAATTGCCCGCACGACGGACTCGGGGGCGAAACGCCTCGGGCCGCCTGGTTGCGCCTCACCGAGGAGTTCGGCGTCGATCCCCCGCCGGACGACCATCTCCGGCGCATCGTCTTCGGCGTCGAACTCCATCCGATCCTCGACGCCAGCGGACTTCGCGTCTTCGGCGTGGACTATCAGTCGGCCGAACTGAACGAGTATTTCGGCGTCAAGAAGCACGTCGCCATCCCGGTCCGGGTCGACCTCCGGAAGATGGGAGCGATCTCGGCCAAGATCGGCGGCGACTGGGTTCTCGTCGAAGGACCGGAGGAGCTTAGCAACGTCACCGTCAAGGACTGGATCGCGGTCTGGGATGAATTCCAGATGCGGAACGCGGCGGTCAACAAGCTGACGCGCCCTCTCCTCGACGACACGATCTCCCACCTCGTCAAGGTCGGCAAGATCGGCCGCGAGCGCATGAACATCGCGCTCGAGCCCATGTCGCCGAAGGAGATCGCCCATCACCAGAGCCGCATGAAGATCGGCGTCAAGTTCGTGCCGGAGCGGAAGAAGGCCAAGCAGGCCGGCCCGAAGGACCTGTACGACGGCGCCTTGACGGTGGGCGGACAGGGCGACAGCGCAGCTCGCGCCGCAGCGCCCACGCGCACCGCCAAGGCCCGTGGATCCAAGCGGACGCGGGCGACGACACGGGTCTCCGCGAAGCCGGCAGCGGCTCCCAAGCCGAGGTCGCGCGGAGTGCACTGGAAGATCGGCGGCGAGGGCGGCAAATGAGCCGCCGCAAGCCCCAGGCGAAGCCGGTGGTGGACGACGACATCTCCGACCGGCTGGCGTCGCTGACGTCGTTCCTGACGGCCGAGGACGGCCGCGTGGCGGCCGTGATGGCCAAGCTCGAGACGACCTACGTGAGATCGAACCGCGACGAACGCATCGCGGTCCAGATCAAGCGCCTGATCGCGAACGCCGTGAAGAAACGTTTTCCGCGGAAGCCGCTTTCCGGGCGCAATCGCCGCGCCGGCGTCGGCTTCGCCGTCGTCGGCGAAAGCGGCTCGGGCAAGACCGAGGCCCTCGAAGTCGCCTTTGCCGAGCATCCGGCGTTTCCTGGGTACGGCGAGCCGGGGTCCGGATGCATTCTCGTCAGCGTGCTGGCGCCCGGCTCGTGCACGCTCGGCCAGCTCGGCTACACCATCCTCGAGGAGCTCGGCTACGAACCCGAATCCGACTCGGTTTTGCGCGAGAACGAGGTCTGGAAGCGCGTCAGGGCGCAGTTGAGGGCGCAGAAGATCCTGTTTCTGCATATCGACGATTTCGGGAACGTGCTCCACCAGGCGAGTAAGAAGGAGCTCAAGAAGATCAGGGACACGCTGCGTAACCTGATGATCTCCCGGATCTGGCCGGTTCACCTGATTCTCAGCGGCACAGACGAGATCGTGGCCGTGACGAAGGGCGACCGTCAGCTTTCCCGCCGCCTCAAGTACGTCGTCTTCGAAGACCTCGTCCCCGAGGACGACACGGCCTGGATTGCCGACGTGGTCGCGAGCTTCGCGAAGGCGGTGGGGCTGAAGCTGGTGGCCAAGCCGGAAGAGGAACTCGTGCCCCGGCTTCGCCGGGCGGCTGCCCTCCAGATGGGCCTGGTGATCGAGATCCTGCTCGAGGCCATCACGCTCTGCGTCGAGGGGCATCGCCGGACCATCGGCCGGAAGGACTTCGCGGAAGCCTACGCCGAGCGCACGATGCAGCCGGAGGCCCTGAACATGTTCTTGTCACCGAACTGGATGGACCTCGACCCCAGCGTCATCCTGGAAGATGAGGAGGAAGAGGAGCCGTCGGTCGGTCCGAGCAAGAACGTCCGCAAGACCACTAGGAAATTTTGATGAAGCTTCCGGCAACGCTCGATCAGTGCGCGTCCGAGCCGCCGACCAGCCTGCTCTCGCGGCTCGCCTTCCTAAACGGCCTGACGGCGCTAGAGCTCTGTGGCGACTTCGGACTCGATTTCCAGGGCATCGTGGACGGCGCGGTGGGGGCCGTCGTTGACCTGGCAGACCTAGCCGGGCTCCCGGCGGCCGACCTCATGGAGTTTGCCTTCGTTCGCGGCAAGGGTTTCGATTATCAACATCGGGGCGAGATGTTCGTCCGCGATATGCTGAGACGCCGGCGCGTCATGGTTTGCCCGGAATGCCTTCGTGCGGACGTGGCCGCGAACTCCGATCCAGATCGGGATCCGGAGGCTGTGGTCTTCAACCGCGCCGATTGGTGCATCGAGGCGATAACGACCTGCGCGGTCCACCGCCTCGGCCTGGTCGAGGTCGCGAGCGCCGATGAATACGCACTCCGCCATGATTTCGCGCGGCTGGTCGCGCCGTCGCTGCCGCGCCTGGATGCGCTGGCGAGCAGCGCCGTCCGGCGGCAGCCGACCGGCCTGGAAGAGTACGTTTCGGCGAGGCTGGCGAAACGGTCGGCGCCGATCGGTCTGCTCGACACGCTCGAGATTCACGTCGCGATCACGCTTTGCCAGCTAGTCGGAGCTATGAAGCTCTACGGGCGCACGGTGGATTTCGATCGTCTCGACGAAGGACGGCGTCGTCTGGGTGGGCACGCCGGATTTTTGGTCCTGCGCGGCGGCGCGGAGGCGTTCACCGGGTTTCTGGAGGACATCCAGCATGACTTCTCCATGCTACGCAAAGGGGGGCTCTACGGGCCCGCCGCGGCGATCGGCTCGTTGTTCAAGCTCCTGAAGACCCGCCGGCAGCGCGTCTATCCGCGGCATGCGGCGTTCGCGCCCGTGCGGTCGTTCGTAACCGACTTCGTGCTCAATAGCTTCGCCCTGCGGCCGGGAGAGGAGTTCCTGGGCAAGGTGGTCGACGAGCGCCGGCTGCACTCGGTCTGGTCCTTGGCTGACGAAACCGGCCTCAATCCGCATCGGCTGAAGAAGGTCTTGCACGGGTTCGGCGTGATCGGTGATCGCCAGATGGCTTATTCGTTCCACAAGATCGCGTTCGACGCCCGCGCCGGCTTGGAGGCGGTGGAATTGGAGAGGCAGTCCTTGGCCATCCCGGAGGTCGCAAAGCACATCGGTGCGACGGCCGCGGACGCAGCCCGCCTCGCGCGGGACGGGTTCATCCGACCGGTCGCGATGCCGCCGAAATCGAAGGTCAGGCCGCGCTACGCGATCTCGGAGCTCGATGCCTTCGTCGGGAGCATCCTGCGGAACGCCAAGCCCGTGGCGGCACGATCGAAGGGGCAGATTTCGATGAAGGACGTGCCGCGGCGGACGAGCAGGCCGACGGCGGTTGTTTTGCGTCACCTGCTCGACGGGCATCTGAAGAGCACCTTTAGGCTTAAAGGAAAGCACGGCTATGCCGCCCTTCTCCTTGATCTAGCCGAGGTGATGCGCATCGTACGGGACCGGGACCACGGTGGGCTGAAGCTCCGGCAGGCGACCGTCGCGATCTGCACCTCCGAGCCGGTAGCGCGTGCCCTGATCAAAGAGGGCTACATCAAGACGGTCGTCGTCAGGAATCCCGTGACCAGGCAAGAGCAGGTCGTGGTGATGCCGGCCGAGGTCGAGGCCTTCCGCAAGACGTTCATCTCGGCGTGGCTTCTGGCCCGCGAGCGGGGAATGCACCCTACCACCGTCAGGAGGGCGATGGAGCGCGCCGGGATTGAGCCGGCCTTCGCGCCGCTCAAGATTGGCGGTTGGATCTACCGGCGTGAGGACGTGCCGGCGTCACTAGAGGTTTGAAGCGTCGACTGCGAGCGCGCCTTGCCGGCGTAAATTCTCGGATTTTACCCAATCGGTCGCGGCGCCGGCGCGGCCGATTTTTTTGTCCGGAGGCCAGCTTGCGGATCGACTATGCCCACATTTGCGGCGAGCTTTGCCCTTATTCACGGATCGATTCGACGTTCGTAGATGCAGAAAGGGCGGCGTTTTGCGGATAAACTATGCCCTCATTTACAGCTGTCATTCCCGCGAAAGCGGGAACCCAGTACGCCGCGGCCTTTCGATCGATAATTTCGTTCTCTGGAATACTGGGGCGCCCGAACCATGTGCGCAATTGCGCACAGGTCGGGCGATGACACCTCATGTGTGTTTGATTGCGCAGCTCCATCGGCGATGACACACTCACGCTAAACAACAAGCGGGAGCGAGCATGACCGACGACGCACGCGAAGCCCAATGGCGCAAATGGCGCAGCGTCGCCGATCTCTATCACGCGTTTTTCACCGGCCTCATCCTCACCGTGGTAACGCGACGTGGCACCGCTGATGCCGCCGAGTTCGTCTTCCGCGTATTCCGCCGCCAGCAGCAGGAGCGCTTCTTGCCGGGCTTGAAGAAGCTCGGCCTCGATCATCTGCCGCCGGCGGTGGCGGCTGCGCAGTATCACTATCTCTCCAACTGGATCGGCGGCGTGCATGTCGAATACATGTACGAGACCGATCGCAAGGCCTGGATCCGCTATCCGCCGCCGCGCTGGATCTGGAAGGGGACCGCGATCTGCGGCGTGCCCGGCGAAGTCTCGCGCGCGATGCTGCGCGGCTGGCATGCGAACAACGGCGCAGCTCTCGGCGATCTCCGGCTCGGCTTCGTCTGCACCAAGCAGAGCGTCGACGGCCAGGACGGGCTCGAGGGCTATTACTGCGCGTACGATCATCCGCTCGAGCTCGGCCAGCGTCTCGTCTTCGCGCGTCATCTCGAAGCGCCGCGCTTCGATCCAAAAACTGCGCCCGCGTTGCCGGTCGATAGCTGGCCGAAGCCACGGCTGGAAAAAGCCTATCGCAACTACGCGATGGAATATGTGAAGACCGCGGCGCCCGTCATCGTGCAGGTGTTCGGTCCGGAGGACGCCAGCTATCTATTGCATCTCACCGGCAAGCTGATTGGCATGCAGTATTTCGATGAGGTCGCAGCCGCGCTCGGTGGCAGCCGCGGCGGCGCGAAGGAATTCGTCGATTTCCTGCGCATCCTGTTCGCATCGCAAGACGATGTCGCCGAGATCATCCAATCGGAAGGCCAGTTCGAAATCCGCCAGCAGGGCTGGAAGCTGATGGCCGATGTCGGCGATTATCACCCGGCCTGTGCGAGCGTGCTCACGGGCCTGTTCGAGGGGCTCGCGGCCGGCTACGGGCGGCATATTCCGGTGCATCTGCAGCCGAACCGGACGGCCAGCGCGTCGTTTGTCTGGTCGATCGGCTAACGGTTCACCCGCAATCGCGCAGGCCCCCCTTGCGTCCCGCGCACGTGGAATCGGCCATCGCCGTGTTAGGGAACCTCTACGGCGCGGCCGATCAAAACCATGCGCCGGGGAGCTGAAATGTCCGACATCGGCCTCGCCGAAATACCTGTCGACGAAGACGAACGCCCGCTGCCGCCGCCAGTCACAAAACCGGCGCGCAACGCGCTGCTCGACGGGCCGATCTTGCGCACGCTGCTGTGGCTGGCCTGGCCGAACGTGCTCGCGCTGTCAGCCGGCACCTGCGTCGTCATCGCGGAGACTTCCTATATCGGCCGCCTTGGCGTGGAATCGCTGGCGGCGATGGCGCTGGTGTTTCCTACCGTGATCCTGACCATGACGATGTCGGGCGGCGCGATGGGTGGCGGCGTGGCGTCTTCGATCGCGCGTGCGCTCGGTGCTGGCGATATCGAACGCGCCTCGACACTCGCGGCGCATGCGCTGCTGATCGGCGTGAAATTTGGCGTCGTGTTCATGCTGGGCATGGAGATATTCGGCCCGCGCCTGCTTGAGCTGCTCGGCGGCCGCGGCAATGTGCTGGCGCAGGCGATCGCCTATTCGCAGATATTTTTCGGCGGCGCCGTGCTGCCCTGGCTGATGAACACCATGGCCGGCGTGCTGCGCGGCACCGGCAACATGAAGCTGCCCTCGACCATGATCCTGTCGTCGGCGGTCTGGCAGATCATCCTGGGCGGCACGCTCGGTCTCGGCCTCGGCCCGGTCCCGCAGTTCGGCATGCGCGGCGTCGCGGCCGGTTCGCTGATCGCCTATTCGATCAGCATCACCGTGATGGGCTGGTATCTGTTCTCCGGCCGCGCCCGCGTGAAGCCGAAGCTCAGGGGCTTGCGCATCCAGTGGGCGATGTTCATCGACATCCTCAAGGTCGGCGCGGTGTCCTGCCTGTCGCCGCTGCAGTCGGTTCTGACGATCTCGATCTTCACCCACATGCTGGCGCAGTTCGGCACGGCAATCCTCGCCGGCTACGGCATCGGTGCGCGGCTCGAATTCATGCTGACGTCGGTGTCGTTCGCGGTCGGCATCGCCTCGGTGCCGATGGTCGGCATGGCGGTTGGCGCCGAACGGATTGCGCGTGCCCGCCGCATCGCCTGGACCGCCGGCGTGGTGTGCTTCGTCACGCTGGGTGTGATCGGCACCCTCATCGCGATCTTCCCGGACCTGTGGGTCAATCTCTTCACGACGGACGCGGACGTGCGGCTCGCGAGCCATCAATATCTCTCGACCGCGGCGCCGATGTACGCGTTCATTGGCCTTGCGATGTCGATGTATTTCTCCTCGCAGGGCGCGGCCAAGGTGCTCGGCCCGGTGCTGGCGCAGACCGCGCGGCTGATCTTCATCGCTTGTGGCAGCTGGTGGCTGTCGACCCATGAGGCGACCGCGCAGAACTTCTTCGCGCTCGCGGCCGCCTCGATGGGGGTGCTCGGCCTGCTCTCCTGCACCAGCGTGGTCTTGACCCGCTGGGGCAAGCCAGCGTCGATCGGAAAGGTGCAGCCGGCGCTGTCGTGATCAGCGCCGACAGAAGTTCACGCTGCGGTCTTCGCCTTCGCCGATGTCGCAAGCGTTGTCTGCATTGCCGCAGCGCCGAGATCCATCTGCGCATCCATATAGGGCGCGATCTCGTTCGGCAGCACGTCGGCGATCCATGCGACGCGGCAGCGGTTGTCGCCTTCCGCAAACACCTGCACTGAGGCTGAATGCTGCTTCAGCCGCTCGCTGGTGATGGCATAGACCAGCCGCTGCCGTGCATCGTCGCAATCGACCAGCGTCTCCCGCGCCACGGTACCGTTGCCGAAGGTGACGATGCGGACATCGCCGTCGAGCCTGGTGTCGGTGACGAAGCTCGGTACCAGCCGCGTATGCAGCGCGCCGAAATCGCGCAGCGCGTCCCAGACGTGATCGGCGGGGGCATCGATCGGAATGGATTTGTGAATGGAAGCCATGGATTGATTCCTTATGGGAGAGTGAGATTGTGTAGGGTGGGCAAAGCGCAGCGTGCCCACCCTCACGAGCACGACACTTGATGGTGGGCACGGCGCGAAGGCGCGCCTTTGCCCACCCTACGGTTCGCGTCGTGCGGCCGTTAGGTGCTCACCGCCTCGACGTTGTTGCCGTCGGGGTCGATCAGGAACGCGGCGTAGTAGGTCGGGCTGTAATCCCTGCGGTGGCCGGCCTCGCCGTTGTCCTTGCCGCCGGCCTTCAGGCCCTCACTGTGGAATTTTTCGATCGCGTCATGGCTCGGCGCGCGGAAGGCGACGTGCGCGCCGGTCGCGGCCTTGCCCTTGTGCAGATGCAGCCAGAGCGCGGGCTCGCCCTTCGGGCCGAAGCCCGCGCCATTGTCGTCACGCGAGCAGAGGACAAAGCCGAGCGGTGCGAGTGCTGCGGTGTAGAAGCGCACGCTGGCGTCGAGATCGGCGACGCGCAATCCGATGTGGTCGTACATTGATGTCTCCAGGTCAGAAGCGCGTCGATGACGCGCGGCCTGGAGCGAATCTAGCTATTGCAGGGCGAAGCGTTCTTGGAAAATCTTGCGCTTCCCCCGCGACGCCTGGCGGAACTTGAGCGGTGAAGCGCCGGCGGCGCGATGAAAGCTGCGCACGAAATTCGAGAGGTCGTTGAAGCCGACATCATAGGCGATGTCGGTGATCGGGCTGTCATCATCCGCAAGCCGCCGCGCCGCGTGCCGCAGCCGCGAGCGCACGAGATATTGATGCGGCGTCACATCAAGCACCGCCGAGAACAGCCGCAGGAAATGGAACGTGCTGAGGCCGGCCTGGGCCGCGGCATCATCGAGATCGATATCGCGATGGGAATTGGCGTCGATCCACAGTGCGGCCTCCACCGCCCGGCGACGATCGCGCAAGCCGGCGTTGAGCGGCTTTGCCTTGCGGTCGGACACCGCCTCGACAAAGCGGCTGGCGAAGAGATGCCCGACCTCGTCGAGCCCGACGTCGCTGTTGCCGGCTGCCGCCGTCTGTGCGAGCTCGCCGACCACCATCAGCTCCGGCAGCGGCGGCACCGAGCCGACCTGCCAGACCGCGCGGTGATCGCCGATCGTCTCCACCAGCTCGGGTGTCAGGAAAAACGACAGGCATTCATCGCCGGCGACATGGTCGTGGGTGCAGACATATTCGTCGCCGGGATGGCCGACCAGGATCGAGCCGGCCACCAGCTCATGGAAGCGGCCGCGGCAGTGGCAGCCAAAGCTGCCCTTGCGCACATAGGACACCGAATGACAGGCATATTGCTCGGCAAATGGCTTGTCGCCGGGCTCCGCGGTGCAGCGAAACTCGGAGACGGACATGCTATCGCGCTGCAGCAGCGTCGTGCGGATCATCGCGCTGATTTAGGGATGCGGCCGCACCGGCGCAACCGGCAGCAGCACGTCGAACAGCGTCCTGCTCGCGGTCGCATGGGCGCCCTCGATCGACAGCAGCCGCCGCCTGGAGATCACGCCGCCATGCGGCGAGATCCTGTCGGCATAGTTGCCGGCTTCGAGCACGCGATGGCAGGGCACGATGATCATGAAGGGATTGCGCCCGATCGCCTGCGCCACCGAGTAGACCGCCCCGGAAGCCCGCAAGCTGCCGGCGACCTCCTCATAGGTCCGGGTCTCGCCGCGCGGAATGGTTCGGGCAAACTGGTAGACGTGCTGGTTGAAGGCCGGGATGCCGGTCATATCCAGTGTCACGCCGGAGAGGTCGAAATCCCCGCCACGCAGGATCGCGGCGATGCCTTCAATCGCCACCTCGATCTCCTCGTGCGGGCGCATCTCCCGCGCATCGGGATAGAGCTGGAACAGGTGCTTCCGGGTTTCGAGCTCGCGCGCCTCGGGCAGTTGCACGCCGACGACACCAAGCGCGCCCCATGCGATCCCGCATCGGCCGATTGCCGTGTCGAAAATGGTGTACCCACGCCCCGCCATGACGCCACCAGTCCCCGCCAGGGATCATAGCACCGCCACATTCCGGCGCATCCGGAATCCTTGCCAATCGGTTAAAGGCGGAACGGGCCGGAGGTGGCTTGGCGGATGCCGCGCGCTCAGGTATGCATGCTCTCGCATGATCCGGAAAAGTGGATGCCGGATTTCCGATCAGATCATGCGCAAAGGTGCGCGGGCGTAGTTCAATGGTAGAACGGCAGCTTCCCAAGCTGCATACGAGGGTTCGATTCCCTTCGCCCGCTCCAAGACTTAGCTGAATTTGACGATAAAGTTTTGTCGGCGGTTTTGCTGGATTTGTTCATTCTCTGACCCTCAGAGCATCTTGGAAGAGAGTCCGGTCACACCTGGCGGCCGGTCATAGAATTCGCGGATAGAGTCAGCCATAAACAACAGGCGCTCCAGTGCCGCCGCCGAGGCCGCGGCGGTCGTTCCGTCAAGAAAATCGTCGCAAGCTGTTACAAGCGCGTCGATCTCGCTCCCGTATCCGAGCGGCGATCCGCGATACTCCGAACTCACCTGCCGCAAGTTCAGCACGGCCTTGCGCCGTTTCAGGTCAGATCGTGCGCTTCTAATCTCCGCGACGAAATCGAAGCACACATCGCTAAGTGCCATTCCGAATTCCTCCGCTCGCCACGTTCATTCTCTGACCTCGAGCTTTTTGATTCGAGCTTTGATCGCGGCCGAGCGGCCGACGTAGCGGCGGATGATCTTCTCGACCGACTCTTCCTCCCAGGCGAGTGTCTCGGCGATCTCGCGCATGCTGAAGCCTGCGATGTAGAACTTCGTCGCGGCCGTTCCCCGCAAATCATTGAAGTGAAGATCGAGCTCCGACATGCCGGCGTCGATCTTCGCTTTGTTGAACGAGCTCCCGAAGCCGTCGGCCGTCCAGGGGCGCCGCTTGCTGCTGGTCAGGATTGTGGTCGCTCGCTTTGGAATGCGCGCCAGGACGTCGCGCAGCGCGCCGTAGAGGGGAATGATCGCCTCGCGGCGATGCCGGCTCTTGCCGGTCGTGAGCACGATTGCGTCATCGCCGACGTGCGACCAGGACAAGCGGAGCAAATCGCTGAGCCGGAGGCCTGTGTGGCCGGCGAGATCGATCGCATGAGCGATCTCGATCGAGCAAGTTTTCTTGACCTGCGCCACGTCCGAGTCCGTCCAGATGATCTCCGAGCGATCATTGTTATAAAGGTGTTTGATGCCTTCACAGGGATTGCCGGCGATCTTTCCAAGCTCAACTGCGTGAGCGCAGACGCGCGACAGCACCTGCAGCGCATAGTCGGCGGTGCGCGGCGTTTCCGCCCATTGGCCGCGCCAGCGGCGTATCACTGGCCGGATCTTCTCAGGCCGATCGAATTGAGCAGTGCGAAGCTCGCCGAAATACTCCGCAACGCGGTCTAGCCATTTGCCCCACTGATCGCGCGTGGACTGGGCCAGCTTTTTGTAATCCCGGCTCGACTTGTAATCGGCGACGACAAAGCGGAAACGGTTACGATCGGGCGCGCGGTGCTGCTCGAGGGCCTCATTGTATGAGGCCACGAATTCCGGGGAGCCAGGTGCTCCGCGAAGAGGCGGCCCGCCGCGCCAGGCGTAGTAGTACGCCTTGCCCTTCGCCGTAACCTTCGCGATGCCCTTAAGCTCAACCTTGACCACGACGTGCCTCGAACTCGGCCAGCTCTCGATCCAAATCGTCAGGTGGGGAAGAAGGCCCTTCGCCGGCGAAGGTGACGACGATTTTGCCTGACTTGTCGATCTCAGCTCGCTGCACAGTGAAGCCAGCTGCGCGTGCACCACGCAGTGCGCGGGTCAGATCTTGCTGTTTGAATGTGCAAGCGCAGCGAGCCATGGGATGCTACCACCGAAAAATCTGTTCGATCATTTGGGCGACCCATGCTTGCGCCCGCCCGAAAGGGGTTTCCTCCGTGAGGCAATGTCGCCCGCGTCTTCGACTTCATCAAGGGCGCGCAGCTGCGCAAGCGCACCGTTCACAATCTCACCCATCGGAAACACGATGACTGGCTCGGCGTGGATGCCTTTTCTGGCGAGGGTCTCGCGGCGACCTTCATCGATCGAATGTCGAGGGCCTCTGCGGTCGGATGGGATGTTGATCTCGGTGAGCTTGTCGATGCTGATCTGAGTCGCGGGACGTGTGCGGGGGCCAAGTAGGCCAATAGGCACCTCCTTGCCGGCTTCGACCGCATCGAGCAGCTCATTCATCACGCTCAAGCGAAGGAAGATGTGCATATCCCAATCCACATTCCTTCCGCCGGCGAGAACTTTCGCGACCGATTCAGCGATGGACCGCGATATGTTCAGTGGAATGCCGAGGTCTGCCATGCGACTCATAATCGCCAGCTCCACGACGCCAACCGCTGAATACAACCGCTTGCCCTGGCGACCAGGATTCGGATCGACGACCGAGAGCAGTTTGCGATCGTTCCAGTTCTGCAAAGCTTTCGCCTTCAGACCCGGCACTATTTTCAGGACCTGCGCCTGAGAGAATTTGGGCTTGACCAAGGTTGTCATCGAACGAACCTCGCATAAGGTTCGCTCGAAGTCAATAATCGAACCTCATCTAAGGTTCGTTCGGCGGCCTGCCCTGCCTTCCGCCTCCGCGCAAACGAGCCGCCGAACAAAACCCTCGCGCGTCGAGCCCCTCAAGGATGGGCTTAAATGGACGTGGAAGCGGCCCGCGCCGCCGCCGCAGCCAAATGCCGCCGAGCGCGCGCAACAGCATCATTTCCGCTCCTTAGGGCCTCCAGCTCCCGCTCGAGTCGGTCGAGGATCGGGGCATACACCGGGCCATGCAGGACTATGACCTCCGATACCAATGCGATCGCGTCGAGCAGGCGTTCTTCAGTGATCTCGCCGTTAAAAGTCGCAGGCAAATTTCATCTCTCGTCGATTTTTGCGCTTCACGAAACATCCCCGGGGGCGACGCCTCGGCTTTCACGGCCGCGCGTCCCACGGCTTAGATTTCCCATCCTCGGCCCCAAGGAGCGAGTTTCCAGGACTCCGCTGGGAATGAGCCTGTGGTAACGCCGGCTTCCGTTGGGGCCGAGACCATGGCCACCAAAAAATGCGCCCCCGCCGCGCCGCCGGCGGCGAGGGCGCCGTTTTTGCCCCAAGCTCCCAGAAGGCTACACAAGCTCCCGGGCTGAGCCTGCCACTGCCGCGGGGCTGGCGCCTCCCGGAGGGCGATAGTGCTCGCCGTCCCATGACCCAGAGTGATCGCGGCTTCCGATCAAGTCCCCGACCAGGCTATAGATAAACTTCGAATCCATTGCGTCGCCCAGCTGGTCCAGGGCATCGCCTTGCCAGCACACCGTAAACAGCACCATTGCCTTGGCGCGAAGGCCTACCAACGTCGTCGCGGGCACCTCGAGCATTTCTTCCTGCAGAGCCGAAAACTGATCGTAGAGCTCCTGCTCCCTGTCTATGAGGCCCGGCAGGCCCAAGTCTCGCTGCAGCTCGTCTTTTGCGTGCTCCCAGCGATGGAGAGCAGCGATCAGCTGGTCGGCGCGCGGCTGCATCTTGGTATCTGGAACGTGCTTCCAAAGATGTGCGCACTCTGGGGCCCGCTCACCGCTCTCGGCATTCGTCCTATGGTTTTCAGCGCGTTGCCACTCATCGTCGGTGCCGACGAATTCCCATCGCATCAGCGGATTGTCGCGCAATGCCTCGATTGCCGCAGCGGAACACCAAACGCGACCGCGTCGCTCAGGGGCATCATCATCGGTGTGCTCGATCTCGTAACCAACGGGATCCCCGACGCGCCAGGCAAGCTCGGCAGGACGTTGTGGCTCCCGCTGCTCGTACACACTCCACACGGAGCGTTGTTCCTCGAGCGCCGACTCATAGAGTGGATAGATCTCGGCGACGCGCGCCGCGAGTTCGACGAGTCGCCGATCCGCGTCCGGCAGATGATCTGGCGAATGCGCGATCGAAGGTGAGGCGATCGCGGCGGGCAACGCAACTGTACGCAACATCATAACTCTCCTGGTTACGCCCGACACGGACTGCGCGGGCGCGCGATCATCGCCCCGCGATACGACGTTCTCTTGATGTGTCATGGATGGGCTCTCGATTAAGGCTTTCTACGGCCGTTGCCGGTGGCGGACCGGCAGCCGGGAGGTAGAAACCAGCCGAGAAGACTGGCGGCGGCGCTTTTAAGGTTGCCCTCTGGACATGGCGCAGCCCTCCCGGCCATAATGGCCAGGTCAGGCGCACGCCAATGCGCCGCACAGTTCAGCCGCGTTCCTCCCGACGCCAATCGGGCGGCATGCTGACCAGGCATGAAGCGGCTATATTCTCGGTCCGGGTTTCTACGCCCACGGACAGATTCTCTGATTTGCAGCCGATTGCCAAGCCCTCCGGGGCGGCTTTCGTGCGTCTGGTTGCGCCCTTAACACCATCCCGCAAGACACGCGAATCGGGCCCTAAAGAGCCGCCGACCGGCGGCCTGACGGGCGCGCACAGCGCGCGCGGAAGTGTGCTATCCACACCACGTCATGACAGAGAGCGCCAAAACTAGGTTCAACGCGATCGGCTTCATCGCCGGGGCCATGTTTGGCTTTTGGTTTGAAGGGATCGGCGGCGCATTGGTATGTTCCGTCGTTGGCGTCTTTGTGACGGTTGCGATTGCGGGGTGGATCGCGCCAAACGCTTAGATCGTCTCGGAGTTTCCACCATGCCATTAGGTGCACGTCAGATCGAAGCTCTAAGACGACTTACGCTGATGCGTGACGGCTCGATGTCGGCATTCGATTTTCTCGGTCTGATGGACCGCGCAGACGACAGCGCGCGGTCGCTGCTTGACCAAGGCTACATCGTCGGGAGCCTGGCTACGCGCGGCCGGGTCGCCATCACAGAAGCCGGTCGCGACGTACTCGACCCAAAGAGAAGGCGGCCGGGTGACTTGTTGTAATATTCTTGATGCAGGCGGGATCAGGAAGATGAGAGACAGGTCTTTCGCTAAATCAGCGATCGTGTATTTGATGATCATCGCTGCCGGCGGCCTTGTGGTCCTGCTCTGGAAAGCCCTTTGGATGGGCCTTCGAACTATCGCGCTCGGCTGAAATCTGAGTGAGTTGTTCGATCACGCGCGACGGAGAGGCTGCGGATCGCCGCCGCGTGCCGCACGCTCGATTCGATCCATCAATTGCTGAGCGTGCTCGTCGGCATGCAGTAGCACCATTTCGAGCTTCTCCCTGCCAACCGCGCTCGCGCGGCCAGGATTGACAGCAAATGCCTCGCGCAACGTGCTGATCAGCATGTCGCGATCGTCCGCATCGAAGAGGCGCAGAGCGCTCGCCACCACGGACGCGAATATCGTCTCCGCAGCAATAAGCTGGGCCGAAAGCACCGTCACGCGCCTTTCGAGATCATCGTCGGTCGTCGTCATCGGGGGAGCCTTTCCTCAGTACAGATCCGCCGTCGGCGGCGTAAATCGTGGCGACGCGATAAGAGGAGAGACAGCATCAGGTGAGGAGTGACCGAGCCCTCCTGGACCATTGCCATTTGTCATCTGGATGTGTCCCGTCAGCTTCACAACGGATCGTTCTAGATTCCCGATGCGCGCTTTGATCCAGTCGGACACGTCAAGCTCGATCTTATGCGTGACCGTGGCCTCACCCTCGACGGTACCCTCGCCAGTAACACGGATCGCATCCGGGAGGCCTGCCAGGGCGTCGGTGACATCCGTGTGCTTGCGAACACCGGTGCCGAATGTCGTCGAATCGTTCAACTCCGGCGCCGGAAAAGTCGGCGGCCCGGGCCGCTTGGCTGTGCCGAGGCGAACGCTTCCCAGATTGAAGTAATCCGACCAAGGCGTTTTGGCCGGGACGTAGGACGTAGCCGCGGCGCCCGCGGGCGCCCACTGCAGCGGCTCCGCACCCGAGGCCGGCCATTGATCGAGGCGTTTGGTCGCATCAATCTTTCTGGCGCCGCCCAGTCGTGCAGCTCCCGTGGAATCGAAGATGCTCTTGATGGCATTTTTGACCGGGTCCGAAATTTTCCGATCGAAATCCGCTACCGAGCTGATCACGCCGGCGATCGCTTTCGCGTCGCGCACCTCGTTCTTCGGCAGCAAATCGGTGACGGAGGGCAGGATCTTCGACCAATCTTTGTTGCTGATCGCGTCATTGATGTTGACGATCGCAGACGTCAGCTTGTTGAGGCCCGCCGCAGCGGCATCCATGACAGGCGCTTGCGCAGCAAGATTGCGCATCTGCGCCTGGACGCCCTCGAGAGCAACGAACGGATCTCGCTTGGCTAGTTCCGAGGCTGCCCCGGGGCCAGGAGATTTCTCATATTGAACGGCTTTTCCTTCGTACTGCTGCCGCTGCGTCATCAGCTTGGACAAGACATCGCGCGCGCTGCTATTGGAATAAGCGCTCTGAAGGAACGTGTTCACGTCCTCGGCCTTATCCGGATCAAGTCCGGCCCGCTTCATCGAGGCCGTGACATTCTTCCAGGCCCAATAGTCGGGATCGTGCATCATCTCGCTGCGATCAACGAACTTGCCGCTGCTGTCCCGAAGGCCATATTTTTCGCCGTACTCTTTGGCCTGCTTTGTCGCCTGGACTTCCTGCTGCTGCATCATCGAGAGTGCATTGCCGGCCTTCTCGTCGCCGAGGTCCCGCGCCAGGCCGGCGCCTGTCGTCATCAGGAAGCGGTTGGAAATCGTTGCGCCGGCGGCCTTGAGGCGCCGCGCCATCGCCAGGACGCCGCCCATGTCCATGTCGGCGCCTTCAACGGCCATCGCCTTGACAAAGCCGCCATACAGATCCTTCACCTCTTTCGCGTCGACGTTCTTGCCCAGCACGTCGAGTGCGGCAAAGAACTTGCGGCTTTCCTCGATTGCCTTGTCCTTGCCCTTCAAGCTTTGCAGAACGACGAAGCCCTTGGCCACGGTGTCGGCCATCTCGACGGCCAGATCCATGCTACGCGATGACATCGCCAGATCGCGCAAGCTCTGATGCATCGTCGACGCATCGACTGACGGATACCTTCCGGAACTTTGCCGCGCACTCTCACCGAGCCGCTTGCTGTCGGTCTCGGGCAGGCCCGCAAGATAATCTCGCGCTCCCTCGCGCTGCGATACTGCATTGGCCTCGACCGCGGCTCTGCCGCCCTGGTAGGCCAGATATCCCGGCACAAACGCGCCGACAGCTTTCGCCAGCCGGCCGGCGCCGCCGCCCGCAAAGAATTTCTTGTGGGCCTTGTCGGCCTCTTCCGCGCCGCTCTTGATCTCGCGCCAACGCTGGACGATCTCGCCCTGCTTCTCGCCGATCGCCCGGGTATAGTGATCCATCTTGATCGGCGCCGACCTGAGCGCGTCGTGGAAGCGAGAGAACTCCTTACGGACGCCCTGCAACTCCTTTTCGCTCAGCTTGAGGCGTCGAAGCTCCTCGAACATGTTGCCCGTGAAGCTCGGCGCCTTGATGCCCTCGAAAGACTTGGCAACCTTTTCGACGCCCTTGATCTTCGCAGCGATCTGCTCGAAGACATTTTTTGTCGCGTCACGCGCGCTGATGATGGCTTGGGCTTCAATGCGTTTCATGGTCTATCGCCTCCCTGGTCCCGTCGTCGGCTTTCGCTTGGCGCGAGCTGCGCGCTGCTTCAGACGATCGAACCAATAGTCGATCGCGGAGATGCTTAGCTCCTCCGCTTCGACCATGCCGATCAAGCGCTGGTCGAGCACCAGCATCTCGACAATCAGCTCGAACTCTCCGCCCGAGCGATCACGAAAAAACTCGTTACGGCATCCTTCAACTTCAGGGCGTCGCCGAGCGACACCTGCTCGAGAAGCAGGGGATCTTTCGGCTCAATCATCAGCCGCTCGATGTACCCTTTGAACAAGTCGTCTTTGTCGGCATGGTAGACCATGCCGCCCGCACCGTGCGCAAAGGCGACCGGTTCACCCAGGTGCATGATGTCGCCGAACTTCGGCTCGCGCAGGGTGATCGCATTGATCGTGCCGGCGGGGCCTTCGATCGGTTTGGTCAGGTTGATGGTGACATTGGGCATCGCTTCGCTTCCTTTTCTGTCATGGACCGTTCGATCCGGGCTTAATGTCAGCGCTATCTGGATCAGAACGCGCAGTTGAGGTCTTAAAGGCCTGATGCGAGCTGCTTGTGGAGGAGCTGAGACACCTTGCTCTTGGGGCCAGGCAAGCCGCTCGCCAGGCCGAGCACAGCCCGCGGATCGGCATCGGCCCGACGTACGACATGGAAGCCCGCAGCCTGGACAAACGTTTCTTCTTCGCGTTCCGCTTCGAGAAGATCGGCAAATAGGGTACGGAATTGCTCGCGGCGCTGCGCCTCCGTCAGCGCCTGGCCGTCATCGGCCACCTCATCGATGCGCCGCTCTGCAAACTCTATCAACCGGTCCTTCATGAGCCACGCGATCAGACCAAGCGCGTCGGGTACTTGCACGTCCGGATCGCGAGGGAGGCGGATGGTATGTGCCGGCCAGTCGATCTCCTGGTCGATGTGCTCGATCATCGCGTCGAATCCCGGAAGCCCTCGCTGCGCGAGATCTTCGATTTGTCGCCGTACCTTTTCCTTCACGGCAGCGGCGTGATAGGGCGCTGCGTCAACGCGCCTGATCTCGGCGAGCAGCTCTCGGATGCGCCGCCGGCGATTTTCGATCAGATCGGAAGTTACGTCGCGGGGCTTGTCTGGCTTCCTCCGGGTGTGCTCCTCGATCGCGAGGGCGACGGGCAGCTCTGCAAGCCATGAGGCGACGGAGCGTTGGAAGGTGCTAATCGCTTGGAGCCGCGCACCATAGAGTTGCTGCCGCTCGTCAAGCTGGCGCCGCTCGTCCTTCAGCGCCGCGATCTTCTTCTCAATTCCCTTGATCCTGCTTTCGGGCGGCGGCGACGTCTCCGCGACTTTCCCTCCGCGAAGCTGCGGAGCGTGCCCGGCGGCCTGCTTTTCCGCGCTGTCGATATAGTTGAATTCCATTGCCCTGAGCGCGCCGATGGTATCCGAACGTCCAGGGCCTCCCGCATCCACAAGCTGGCTTTCCTGCCCACGAATTTGCATGCTGATCTCAGGGAAACGGATTGCGATATCCCGCACCAACGTCGCGACTTCGTCACGCTCGCGTTCTAGCTCCCGCAGCTTGGCCCTTGCAGGCTCCGGCAAGCGGTTCAATAGCTCCGGTGAAATTGTCATTGGTCGGAATCTCCTTCATGGTCGGCAGCAGCTGGTGAGGCTGGCACGTTTCGAAACACCTGATTGTTCGCGCGGGCCTTCGAAGCCTCGACCATTTCTTTCATCGACTGGGAAATGGCTTCGCGTTGGCCTCTGACGATCTGCTTGAGTGCTTGATGCAAGCCGTGCCAGCCGTCCCGAGCGGCAATGCCGGTGAGATCTTCCGCATGGCCCGGAAGCGACTCAAGAACATCGAGTATCCGGCGCCCCGTCTCCTCTGCGACTTCATCGATGTCATGGGTCGGGACCAAATTGCCCCGAGCTTGCTCTAGCTCGATCCATTTGAGGTCAGCGGCATAAGCCTTCTCGCGAGCTTGCTCGTCGCGAAACCGCGTGTCGCCCCCGCGGGCGCCCCGTGATGAAGCGCCCGCATTCGCTGTCGACGCTCCCGCCTCGCGTGCCGCGTTGCCAACTTGGCCGATCAGAGTGTCGTACTGAGCCAAGTTGATGAGCTTTGCGTTGCCCTTGCCTGGTCGCACCATGAGGCGACCGCCCGCGATCAGGGGCGCAGCGCGCGCCGAAATAGCCTGCTTCGAAACGCCCTTCCGGGCAGCTATTTCCGAGACGCTCAGCCAAAGGCCGTCATCGGGAAGTGTGTCAAGGGGCGCGGGCGTCAAGGTCAATCGCGTCAACCCATAAAAAAACGGTCTTCAACTGGCGGACCCCCGGGCCCGCCTCGGGTCGCGGTGGAGGGGGTGCTGGGAAGGACCCGCGCTCCGGAATCGGCGATGAGTCGCAGTGAAGGTTTGGTGAGAGGGGCGCGGTCCACGCGAAAGTAGTAGGGCTCATCGTAACAGGTCGTTGCCAGTTCAAGTGCTTGAGCGAGAAGCTCTTGCACGCGAGCAAGATCAAACCATGGGTTAACGACGCAGCTCTCTGACTCGTCGAGCGAAAGGACAATGTTCCCTCGCTTGTTCTCTATGCCTAGCACTAGCGGTATAGAAATTCGGTAGCCCCGTCCCACAAGCCGATCGACGGCTGCACTCAAACCATCAATTCGATCATGCATTTCCAACAACCCTTTATTCGTAGCGCGCAGCCGCTAGGGCGCCCGCTGAAGCATTCGATCAATCGCTGCATCGAGACCGGCGGCAGGCTTCGCGGCCTGAGAGGATGGGTAGTCGGAACGATCGTCGGGAACAGCTTCCTGATGACGCACGATCAGACGATCTACGGCAGCGTCCAAGCCACTTGCAGCAGCTGGCGAAACGATCTCTACTTGCGGAGGCTGTCGCTGGGCGAGCAGGCGATCGATCGCGGCATCGAGGCCTTCGACGGTGCCGTAAAATGCGGGTGCAGCGGAATTACCAACTCCATTCGTCACGATTGACCTCCTACAGGTTTGATGCCTCGTTGCGCCAGCGTACGGTCGACGGCCGCATTGAGCCCATGCGATGGCTGGTTTGCATCGAAGCCGCCACGCGGATCTTCACCGACGAATTCAATCTTCGGGTCCGGCACGTTGCCATCGAGCCTGGAGCGGCGTGGTGTGACCGTCTTCGCTGACATGCGAAGCGTGGCGATTGCGGTATCGGCTGGTAGATCGGTATCGAAAGCGAGATGGTGCGCCAGCTCGTCGCGACCCGCTGCCTCCGCGTGAGTGAGAATTGCCTTGAGACGGGTGCGAGCGCTCTTGATCGCTTCCGACCGGATCGTTTGAACGGCTGCAGCTGCGTCGGCCTCGCCGAGTGCGAAAGCAATCGAGCGAGCTTTCTCGAGTTCAGCGGTCGTGACAGCGGATACATCGGCAGTGATGCCCGCCATTTCCATCACCCGCGCAACTGCTGACATTGCCGACATCAAAGCCGCCTCTCGTTCGAACCGCACGTTGGGACGAGGCGGCGTCCGATCTGCGGAGGGAGACTGTCTGGATATCCCCCGCTCAACGAGCGCCGCCCCGTCGGACGCATCTCTCAACCAGGGAAAAAGATGCGGGGCCCTTGTTCGCTGTTCCAAGGCCCATCCGGAGCAGGAGGGGATTCGTTGAGCACTCAAAACCCCCACTCAGTGCTCAACGCTGGAATTTTTTTGATGGCGGGAGGAACGGGAGGAGGCGGGAGCTGAAATTTGATCGGGCCTTAAGCTCCCGAACGCAATCTGCTCAATGGCTTGCAAAGCAAAATGGGAGGAATGGGAGGATAAAATCTCGTACGTGTGTATGAGAGAAATCGCCAACCGTTTGATCAGCCGTCGCGCGCGCACGCGCATACGCGTACACGAGGATTCTTCCTCCCATTTTTGATTTAAGCTCCCAAAGCGTTTTCGTTCAGTGAGTTAGCGGAACGGCATAGCTCCCAGCCAGCTCCCACTTTCCTCCCAACGTAGCTCCCAAAACGCTGAAATGGTCCATCGAGAACCATTTCTGAGAAAAAGCGGTGCAGGTTTGTGACCGCTTTTTTGAGCTTCGATGCATCGAGTGCGAACTGAAGCTGATTTGCCAAGCAGTCGACAGACCCGCTCAGTGCTCAAAATCCTTAGCGCGATAGTTTACGAGGGTTTTGCGATAGTTTTGGAGAGGGTTTGGATTTCAGGAAATCCATCTGCATCAATCCTTTAAGCAAAGAACGCGAGGGTAGAGAGGGTTTTCCCTATACGCGCATACAAAAAATTGCGCAGAAAAACTGTACGAAATCCGAACAGTTGCTTGGGCGAGCACAATGGCCGCCTCCCTCTCTCTTCACATGCGTATAGGCGCGCGAAACCCTCGTACCCTCGCAGCACCTCGCCTAAGTGCATGTTGCAATTGAAGGAGTTCGCTCGCGATAGTTTTAGAAAACTATCGCCAGACTCTCGCGACCCTCGGTTGCCGAAAAGCAACAACGCGCCGCGCGCCGCGATCAGATGGTCAGTTGCAATGATGACGACGTGATTCGCTTGGCACCCGAAAGCGCCGCTCGTTGCTCGAATCGCAAAATAACTTCGAGGGTTTGCGCATGATCGCGATCGATAGCCTGACGGGGGGTACGGGGGACGAATGCCTAACGGCGCGCGCCGTTGTTGGTGAGGATGGCCTGAATGCGCCGTTGCTTGATCGCCAATGGATGGGCCCGCAGAATGGACCACAGCGCCGCGTAGAGGCTGCCGGCCTCGTGAGGGCACTCCTCGTCAGAGGCATGGCGCGGCCATATGGCGCTCTCGTATCGCGCCAGGCTGGCCGCAAGTGCCCTTGCGGAGCTGCCGCCTTCCCGAGAGAAAAACCGCTGGACCGTCTCGCAGACGAGCGTGTTGCGACGATCGATCTGGTCGATCGTCTCAGAGGTTCTGCTATGGGCTGATCGCAAACCTAAATGCTTCGCGAAATCACCACCGTCCACAGCTGCGCACTCGACCGCATGCGCCAGGCGTTCGCACGGGGGGTGAAGCGAGCGTAGCGCGGCGAGGCCTCGCCGGATCTCGTGCTGCAACGACTCGTCAGAGCCAGGCGCTGTCTTGTCAGCGAGTGCCATGGGCGAGGTTCTGACCTGAAACGGTCAACTCAATTCCAACCCACCACACGACGTTCGAAACGTGCTTTTTAAAGCCGCGTCTTTCCATCTCCATGGTCAAGCGCTTGTTTGTCAACGTGGAGACGCGATGATTCTCGTTGCACCACCGGTCGAACGCGAGGTGAAGAACGGAAGATTGCACGCGGCCGCTGTGGGATTCGGCAATGCAGGCTTCAAGGAATTGCGTCAGCGAATCGTTTGTGGATGATGGGAGCTTGCTACCGCCGCCTTCGCGGCGAGGGGGCGCGGGGGAGCAAACTGCTGGACTGAAGATCTCATCGAGGAACGCTTTGCGCGCGCCCACGCCGGCCGACTGCCAGGCCATGCGCAACAGTCCGACTTGAGCTTGCGCCTTTGCGGTAAGCTTGGCGCGATCGCGGGGTGTCTTCGTCGTGCCACCCCCTTGAAGGTTTTGCTTTCCGCCTATAACCCTTTGACGTGATTGAGGTCGCGAGGCGCTTGTTTTGCAGCTATCGTCTTGTGGTGATTGAAGAACATCGAGCTTCCCAAGCTGCATACGAGGGTTCGATTCCCTTCGCCCGCTCCATCCCTCATATCGATGGGTCCCTGAGCGGCTTGCGATCACGCAAGCGCCGCCCTAGCTTGCGGCCCCGATCTTCCAGCCGTCCCGACAGGTCCTGATGCCGCAGCCGCTTCTGTTCCAGCCGATCACGCTTCGCGGCGTGACATCCCGCAATCGCATCCTGATATCGCCGATGTGCCAGTATTCGGCCGACGACGGCGTCGCCAATGACTGGCATCTGGTGCATCTCGGCAAGTTCGCGCAGGGCGGGGCCGGCATGGTGATGGTCGAGGCGGCCGCGGTGGTCCCGGAGGGGCGGATCACCCATGGCGATGTCGGGATCTGGAATGAGGTCCAGGCGGCGGCGCTGAAGCGGATCGCGGCGTTCCTGAAGGCGAACGGCGCGGTGCCCTCGATCCAGCTGGCGCATGCCGGGCGCAAGGCCAGCATGCAGCGGCCCTGGTATGGCAACGCTGTTCTCGATGACGCGGATCGTGCGCGGGGCGACCTGCCGTGGCAGGTGGTGGGACCTTCCGCGATTCCGATGGACGAGGGCTGGCTGATGCCGCATGCGCTCGACGTCGCCGAGCTTGCGGCGCTGAAGGAGCACTGGCGGTTGGCGACCTTGCGCGCGGTGGAGGCCGGGTTCGAATTCGCCGAGGTGCATTGCGCGCACGGCTATCTGCTGCACGCGTTCCTGTCGCCGCTGTCCAACCAGCGCAGCGACGCCTATGGCGGCGATCGCGCCGGACGCATGCGCTATCCGCTGGAGATCATCGAGACCGTGCGCGCCGCCTGGCCGGCCGACAAGCCGCTGTCGGTCCGCATCTCCTCGGTCGACGGCGTCGATGGCGGCCTGCAGCTCGACGATCAAATCGCGTTTGCCCGCGAGGCCAAGGCGCGCGGCGCCGATCTGATCGACTGCTCCTCCGGCGGGCTGCTCGGCTCGGCGACTGCGGCGCGGATTCCGCGCGGCTATGGTTTCCAGGTCCCCTACGCAGCCGAAATCCGCAAAGCCGCCGATGTCGCGACCATCGCGGTCGGCCTGATCCTGCACCCGCAACAGGCCGAGGAGGTGCTGGCAAATGATCAGGCCGATCTCATCGCGATCGGCCGAGAAGCGCTGTTCGATCCGAACTGGCCGCTGCACGCCGAGCTTGCGCTGCGCGGCGAGGGCGGCGAGCTTTTCGGATCGTGGCCGAAGCAGTATGGCTGGTGGCTGGAGCGGCGCGAGCCGGGCCTACGCAGGCTCGACGGCCCGCCGCTGCCGTTCCGGAAAAACTGACAAGAGACGTCGAGAGGAAATCCCATGGCTATAGTTGCAAAGCGTCCCTATCGCGGCGTGTTCCCGGTCGCGCCGACCATTTTTGACGCCAACGGCAATCTCGACCTCGACGGGCAGCGGCGCTGCATCGACTTCATGATCGATGCCGGCTCGCACGGCATCTGCATCCTCGCCAATTTCTCCGAGCAGTTCGTGCTGACGGACGCTGAGCGCGAAGCCGTGATGCATGCGGTGCTGGAGCACGTCGCCGGCCGCGTACCCGTGATCGTGACCACGACGCATTTCTCGTCGGCGATCTGTGCCGAGCGCAGCCGGCAGGCCGAGGCCGCGGGTGCTGCGATGGTCATGATCATGCCGCCCTATCACGGCGCGACCTTCCGCGTGCCGGAGCCCGCGATCTACGAGTTCTACCGGACCGTGTCTGACACCATCACCATCCCGATCATGATCCAGGACGCGCCGGTCGCCGGCACGCCGCTCTCGGTGGATTTCCTGGCGCGGATGGCCAAGGAGCTGGCGAACATCCGCTACTTCAAGATCGAGGTGCCGATGGCCGCCAACAAGCTGCGCGGCCTGATCGAGAAGGGCGGCGCCGAAATCGAAGGCCCGTGGGACGGCGAGGAGGCGATCACCCTGATGGCCGATCTCGACGCCGGCGCCACCGGCGCCATGACCGGCGGCGGCTATCCCGACGGCATCCGCCAGATCATCGATCCCTACTTCGCGGGCAAGCGTGATGAAGCGATGGCCGCCTATGCGCGCTGGCTACCGCTGATCAATTACGAAAACCGCCAATGCGGCCTGCACGCCTGCAAGGTGCTGATGCGCGAGGGCGGCGTGATCAAGTCGGATGCCGTGCGCCACCCGCTGCAGCCGCTGCATCCGGCGACGAAAGCGGGCCTGATCGAGATCGCGAAGATGCTCGATGCGGCCGTGCTGCGCTGGGGGAAGTAAGAGGCAATGCGCCTTAACGACTGCCACAATTTCCACGACTTCCGCCGGCTGGCCAAACAGCGGCTGCCGGGGCCGATCTTCAACTATATCGACGGCGCCGCCGACGACGAGGTGACGCTGCGCCGGAACACGGAAGCATTCGAGACGTGCGATCTGCTGCCGAGCGTGCTGCGCGGGGTGAGCGAGGTCGACATGTCCGTGACGGTGATGGGCCAGCGGCTCGCCATGCCCGTCTACTGCTCGCCGACGGCCCTGCAACGGCTGTTCCATCACCAGGGCGAGCGGGCGGTGGCGGCGGCGGCCGGCAAGTTCGGCACCATGTTCGGTGTGTCATCGCTCGGCACGGTCAGCCTCGAGGAAGCCCGCAGCCTGAGCAACGGCCCGCAGGTCTACCAGTTCTATTTTCACCGGGATCGCGGCCTCAATCGCGAGATGATGACGCGCGCCAAGCAGGCGGGCATCGAGGTCATGATGCTGACGGTGGATAGCATCACGGGCGGCAACCGGGAGCGCGACAAGCGCACGGGGTTTGCGATTCCGTTCAAGCTCAATCTTTCGGGCATTGCGCAGTTTGCCGTCAAGCCGGGCTGGGCGATCAACTACTTCACGCACGAGAAGTTCAGGCTGCCGCAGCTCGACAGTCACGTCGACATGGGGAGCGGCACGATGTCGATCAGCCGCTATTTCACCGAGATGCTCGACCCGGCGATGACATGGGACGACGTGGCCGAGATGGTGAAGCACTGGGGCGGCCAGTTCTGCCTCAAGGGCATCATGACGGTGGAAGACGCCCAGCGCGCCGTGGATATCGGCTGCACCGGCATCGTGCTGTCCAACCACGGCGGCCGTCAGCTCGACGGATCGCGCAGCGGGTTCGATCAGCTGGCCGAGATCGTGGACGCGGTCGGCGACAGGATCGACGTCATGATGGATGGCGGCGTGCAGCGCGGCACCCATGTGCTGAAGGCGCTGTCGCTGGGGGCGAAGGCCGTGGGCCTCGGCCGCTACTATTTGTTCCCGCTCGCCGCCGCAGGACAGGCCGGTGTGGAGCGTGCGCTCGGACAGATGCGCGCCGAGATCGAACGCGGGATGAAGTTGATGGGGTGCACGTCCGTCGACCAGCTCTCGCGGCAGAACCTGCGGTTCCGGTGAGGCGCAGGGCGCTACGCGTCCCACCGCACGGGCAAGTTCAACAGCCCGCGAAACGCCCAGCCGCCGATCTTCGCCGGCTGGTCCTCGAGCAGCCGTAGATTTTTCAGCCGCTTGAAGATCGCGGGCAGTGCGACGTCGGCGACCATGGCGCGGGAGGCCCAGGCGCCGGCGCAGAAATGCGGGCCGGCGCCGAAGGCGATGCTCTTGCTGGCGTCGCGGCGGATATCGAAGGCCTCCGCATTGGCAAAATGCTTCTCGTCGCGATTAGCCGAGCCGAACATCAGAAACACCCGTTCCTCGAGTTCGAACACGACGTCGCGGATGGTCCAGGGCTTGGCGATCCGCCGCGGCGACATGCCGATCGGCGAGATCCAGCGGGCATATTCCTCGAAGGTCTGCATCCACGGGATGTCGCCGCGTTTGGCGAGCGCGAGCTGATCGGGATGGGTCAAGAGCGCCCACACCGTGCCGGCAATGGCGTCGCGCGGTTCGTTCTGGCCGCCGGAGATCGCAAGCTTGATATTGGCGCGCACGCTCTCCATCGGCATGCCCGATTGCAGCATCACGCCGAGCAGGCTGAGGTCCGGCGCCTTGCTGAGCACGGGCACCATGTCGTCGATCGCGGCATCGATGCCTGAGGTCGCGGCGTTGCAGCGCGCCTCGATCGCGGGATCGCCGGTGTAGTTGGCAATGCCGTCGATCATGCCCTGCGACCAAGCGTTCATGTCCTGGAAGCGCATGTTGGTCAGGCCGGTGATCGATTTCAGGCACTCGGCCGAGAACGGCAGCGCGAAAGCCTGGACGAAATCGACCACGCCATCGCATGTGAGATCGTCGAGGATGCGGCTCGCATGGGCCTCGAACTGCGCGGTCCAGTGCGTCTTCACCGTCTTCGGCGAGATCGCCGGGAAGATCGCCTTGCGCTCGTTCATGTGCGCATCGCCATCCTTGCGCATCATGTTGTGGCCCATCAGCTTGTTCATCAGGCCCTGCGGCTGATGCGACGAGAACACGTCGATCTGCTTCTCCGAGACGAAGATGTCGTCGCGGCTGCACAGCAGCGTGCTGCCGAGCTGCGGCACGAAGACGATCGGCGCCTCCTTCCGCATCCGCGCGAAGGTCGGGTAGGGGTCTGCCCAGAAGGCCGGGACGTCGATGTCGAAATGCGGCGCGGTGCTCACGGCGGTGTCCTCGATTTGCCGCAGCCTAGACCGGTGGACGTCAGCCGTCTGTCCCCATCGTTTGGGACAGCTTCAATTCAGCCGCTGACCTAAGGCCATCAGCCGCAGCGCGATGCCGAACAGTTCGTTTTGCGCGGAGATGCCGAGCTTGTCATAGGCGCGCTTGCGGTAGGTGAGGGCGGAATGCAGGCTGATGCCGAGGTCGGCTGCGATCGCTTCCGAGCTCAGGCCGGTCAGGATGCGCAGGCAAACCTCCTTCTCGCGCCCGGTCAGCATCGCGAAAGGCTCGGCCGTCGCGAACAGGGACTTGAGCCGGCCCAGGGGATCATCGACGCTGAGATCGTCGCGCTGGAAATGCCGCGCCACGGCCGCGCTCACGGCCGGCGCGACGGAGGTCAGGCGCTGAATCTGCTCGCGGGAAAAGCGGCCCTGCGAGGTGATGCGATAAAAATTCACATAGAAGCAGGTGTCGTCGACCCAGATCGCGGTCGCGAATTTGTCGACGATGTCGGAATCCTCGAAGAAGATTTTTCGGTAGCTGTCAGTGTAGGCGCGCCGCGCGAAGGCCGGCAGCACGATCGGTGCGGCCTGCGCCTGGCCCTCGAAGATCGCGTCGCGGTTCGGGTCGGCGCGATAAAAATGCTCGGAATAGGCGATGCCGAGATCGCGGCCGGTCGGGATGTTGCCGGCGTCGAGCAGGCAGGCGGACTGCATGCCCTTAAACGAGAACACCATGCAGTGCCCGACATCGGCGACGTTGCGCAATGCGCCGATCAGAGCGCGCGGAAAGCTGTCGCGTCCGATCGCCAGCACCGCCGGCGTGATGTCGCTGATCGCCTGTCGGCTGAAGGCGGAATTGGCCTTCATGGGTGTCCTCCCGATGTGTTGCGGGAGAGACTATCAGCGACATCCGTGCCGTGGAAGCGCCTGGGCTTACGCCGCCGGCACCTGATCCAGGAAGCCGGTGATGCTGCGGATCCGGCCGTCCTTCAGCACCGCGAAGTCGGTGCCCTTGATCGGGCTGTCGACGCCGTCGGGGCCGAGGCCCCAGCAGAAGCGGACGTGGTCGCCGAAGCCGTTGGGCTGGCCGATCAGCGTGAATTTGAAGTCCGGGAACTTCTGCTGCACGCCCGCGATCAGCGCGTCGACGCCGTCATGGCCGTCGCCGCTCATCAGCGGGTCGACATAGCGCGCATCGGCGGTCCAGTTCTCGCTCAGCAGCTCGCGGCGCCGGCTCGGCGTGCGCTCGTTCCAGAGATCGATGTAGCGGCGGGCGATGGTGGTGTGGTCGGTCATGCTGCTCTCCCTCGAGTGTGCCGTGATCGGCTGTTGCGGACTATCGAAGGTTCGCACGCAGCTATCGATTACCTCGGAGGTCATGGCTCGCGCTACGGTGCGGACGCGCCGCTTAATCTATTTCTGCGGGCAGTTCGCGCGGAAGATCGCAGCAGAACGGAACCCGGCAGCCTTTATGGCTGCCGTTCCGCCGGATTTGGCGTAGAGTGACGGACCTGATTTCGTCGGTCCTCGATCGGGATCGGCGCCGACCCCATCGGCATCCATCCATCGGTGAACAGGTTGACGGACAAGGCACGGCCTCCGGAACGGCATGCCGGCGCCGATTTGGCGCAGCAGTTATGGCTGTGGCCGTTTGAAGCCACGCGGTTGATGCTGGACGCCTATTGGCCAGGCTTTGCCGATCGGGCCGCGATGCCCGCAGACGAGCCGCCGCTGTCCTGGACAACGCCGAACACAATCGCACTGCAGCTGCCGTCGATGCGCTTGCTGGATTTTTCGCAAGGCGCCGAAGGTCAGCCGTTGCTGGTCTGCGCACCCTATGCCCTGCACCGCGCGCTGATTGCGGATTTCGCGCCCGGCCACAGCCTGGTCGAGTTGCTGCGCGACGCCGGCGTCGCGCGGCTTCATCTCACCGACTGGCGCGCGGCCACGTCGGAGATGCGCTACTTCTCGATCGACACCTATCTTGCCGATCTCAACGTCGCCGTCGACGAGATCGGGTCTCCGGTCGATCTTGTTGGACTCTGCCAGGGCGGCTGGTTGTCACTGCTGTATGCGGCGCGCTTTCCCGGCAAGGTGCGGCGGCTTGTGCTCGCGGGCAGCCCGATCGACGTCTCGGTGCCGTCGCAGATATCGATGATGGTGGCCTCGCTTCCGCAGCCAGGCATCGAGGCGATGGTGGGTCAGGCCGACGGCATCATCAGTGGCAGGCAGATGCGGCAGTTCTGGAGCATACCCTTCAGCCCGGGTGACGTGGAGACGGTGTTGCAGCGGGATCTGTTGAAATCAGCGGCCGGCGCGGCGTTGCTCGATCGCTTCGAGCGTTGGAATCGCGAGACGCTGGATTTGCCGGGGACCTATTACCTCGAGGTCACGGACTGGATATTTCGCCAGAACAGGATCGCTCACGGACATTTCGTCGCGCTCGGCCGCGCGGTCGATCTCACCGATGTGAAGGTGCCGGTCTTCCTGCTCGCCGCCGAGAACGACATCGTCGTCCCGCGCGACCAGGCGCTTGCGACCGCGGGACTGCTGGGCACACAGCCGGCGTGGCTGGAGCGCGCCATCGAGCCGTGCGGTCACCACAGCCTCTTCATGGGCTGCAAGGTCCTGAACAATTCATGGCGCCGGATCGCCCGCTGGCTGCAGGCCGATCTCGGCGATATCAAGGGCGAGAAGCCGCGAAGAAGCGCGTGAGGCGCTGATGCAAGATGCCCCGAATTGCAGTTTGCAATCCGGGGCATCAAGAGCTTGTCGCGATGTCCGAGGTCCGCGCTTTACTTCGCGGCGACCACCATGATCTCGACATTGTACTGGGGCGCGGCGAGCTTCGCCTCGACGGTGGCGCGCGCCGGGGTATTGCCGGCCGACACCCAGCCATCCCACACCGCGTTCATCTCGGGGAAGGTCTTCATGTCGGTGATGTAGATCGTCGCGCTGAGGAGCTTTGACTTGTCGGTGCCGGCCTTGGCGAGATGGCCGTCGATGATCGACAGGACGTCCTTGGTCTGGTCGGTGACGCTGCCGCCGGCGGCCTTGCCGGCGACGACGCCGGCCAGATAGACGGTGTTGCCGTGCACGACGACCTGGCTCATGCGCGGGCCGGCTTCGAAACGCTGAATGCTCATTGGGATCTCCACTTGAATGGCGGGCACTCCTTACCCTGCCGAAGCCGCGACCGCCACTGTGCATTTTGCAATGCGCATCTCACGGAAATCGCTTGAAAAACGACCAGATCGTCTCGGCGCCGTCGATGTCGTGGTTCTGCGGGCCGAGCAGGTTGGTGGCGAGCCGTGCGAAGCGCGCATCGGTCGATGTGCCGGGCATGCGATGGCCGCCGCCGTTGACGCGATAGAGCAGGACATCGCGGCCCGCCGGGCAGCGCGACTCGATCCGGGTCACGGTCGACTGATCGCCGGTGTCGCGGTCTTCGAGATTGACAGACGCGGCATCCCTGGCCTCGCAACCGTTGATCCGGCGCCAGAACGCCACCGTCTTCTCGGTCGACCAGAACCCGTCGGCCGCGAAGCGCGAGGTCCCGCGGCCGCCCCGATAGGGGATCAGCGGATCGTCGGTGCCATTCATCATCAAGAGCGGAACGGGCCGCGACGGCTGGCAGGCGCGGCTCGACGCTTCGGTGAGGTTCATGATCACGCTCGCCGCCGCTGCGAACAGATCGGCGCGCTTGCACAGCAGCGTCATCGTCATCGCGCCGCCATTGGAGACGCCGGTGACGTAGATGCGCTTCGGATCGGCGGTGCCGTCGTCGACGAATGTCTTGATCAGCTGCGTGATGAAAGCGACGTCGTCGGTGCCATCGGGCGGGGCGCTGCCGGCGCGCTCTTCATACACCCGCAGGTCGGCCCAGGCCCGATTGAGCCCATCGGGAAACACCACGGTAAAATGCTCCCGCCTGGCGACAGCAGGCCACGACGTCCGCGTCGCCATATCGGCGCCGCTCTGGGTCTTGCCGTGCAGCACGATCACCAGCGGCGCCGGCCTGGTCTCCGGCATTTGCGCCGCGTAGGTCCGCGTCGTGCCGTCGACCTTGATCGTCTCCGCGCGCACCGGTGACGCAATGGTCAGCGCGATCATCAATCCTGCAAGCAGCGCAAAGGGATTCATCGCTCTGAATTTTTCCCTGACTGGTGCGGCGAAGCGAAGCATCGCGCAGAGTCGATTCAACGCGCGAGTCCAAAGCAACAGCCTGACAGCGTGATCGACGCAAGCGCATGGCAGGGTCGCAAATCGCGTCGGATGAAACATGGTATTGCTTTTGTTTGCAATTGAGAGTTGAAGTTAACTTTCTGAGGGGAACTGATTTGCTTCAGCTGGAGGCATATCTCGGCCTGCCCGAGGTGCTTCGCTTGATCGAAGAAAAGCTGGGGGCAGGTGTCTGGCGCTGCGATGCTGGCGGCCAAATGCAATGGTCGCGGGGCTTTTTTTGGCTGCTCGGACTGGATCCGCACGCGGTGACTCCGTCATACGCAGAGATCCAGCGAAGAGTTCATCCCGACGATCGCCGTCCGAATAGCGATCCCGGCGAGCTGATGACGGACCGCTCGCTGCTCGATGGCGAATTTCGCATCGTGCGGCCCAATGGCGCACTCCGCTGGATTCACTGCCACACGGAAGTGCTGCTGGATAGCGCCGGTGAGCCGGAATGCATTCTCGGAATCGCAGTGGACATCACCGCGCAACGTCGGTTGCATCAGACGCTGCGAATAGACGCCGAGCGCTACAGCGCCCTGACCCAGGTGGCCGGCGGTCTGCTGTGGATCGGCAGTTCAGACGGTCGAATCACGGCGCTGCCGAATGGCGAGAAGAGACCGGAGTCGCATCGGTTCTTCGGCAAGGGCTGGGTTGAACTTCTTCACGCAGAGGAACGTGAGGCTGCCTTGCGAAGCTGGACGACGTCTGCCGAAACGGGACGTCCCTACAGTGTCGAACATCGGTTGCGCCAGCCCGACAATACCTATCGGTGGCACCGATGTTCGGCCGTGCCTGTCACCAATGGCGATGGCAGCATTCGGGAATGGATGGGGGTCTCGATTGACGTGCACCAGGAAAAACTCTCCGTTCCGCACGCGGCAACGTCGCGGCTGACCGGCGCGCAATTGCGCGCGGCCCGGGGCATCCTGAATTGGTCGGTGAAGCAATTGGCCGCGCGAACCGGAATCTCTTCCGCGATCATCCGGCGGCTCGAGGAGTACAATGATGCTCCACAGATGCCAGATGGCGCGATGGAGATCCTTCACCGCGTCTTTTCGGATGCGGGCGTTGAGTTCTTGTTCCCTGCCGGCGGAAAGCCTGGAGTCCGGCCTCGCTAATCACGGTGAGACAGCTTGTCGCAATGATTGTCCGCTCTCTGACGATCGGTTTGAACGGCTGCCTGAACTCAGTTTTTGGGTTGCTCGTGCATCGCGCGACCCGAGCAAATGAAAAAATTTGCGGAGCGCGGATGACCTGAGTTTCCGGGTACCGCCGACGTAGAAATTTTTGCGCCCACCAGGAAAATCAGGGTCAATTTTTTCTTAACGCGCCCATAAGCAATCGCCGTCACCCTCGTCCACACGCTGAAGTAGGGGGACGTGGAGCGTGCGGTACAAGGGTAGTCGGGCGAGCCGGCGACCGATCCGGTCGGCATCCGACGAAAAAGCCGTCGTCGGCTGCGGCGCCCAGGCACATCACATTCAAATCCATTCTTGCCCAGTTTTTTGCAACGGGTCCAACGACCCTCGGAGCGTTGCCATGCCTTTCAAACTTCGTATTCGCGGCCGGCTGATTTCCGGATTCCTAGCCGTTTGCGCGATCATCGCGCTGTCAGTCGGATACACGGTGTATGCGGTTGACGGGATTTCCACGACCGTCGATCGCATGGTGAAGCTGCGCACACCCGTCGCGCTCGCGAGCACGGAACTGGTCGGCAATCTCTATTCCACGCTGGCGACATTGCGTGGCTATCTCCTGACCGGAAATCCGCAAGGCAAGCTCGATCGAGCTGCGATGTGGAAGGAGATGGACGCGACCACTGCTGCCTTCGATGAGATGGCAACACGTTTCAGCAATCCCGAGAACAAGCAAAAATGGATTGAGGCCAAGACGCTGCTCGCGGAATTCCGGGCCGCCCAGGACAAGGCCGAAGCCATTGCCTTCACCTCCGATGCGTATCCTGCGACCAAGCTTCTGGTGAGCGAAGCCGGCCCTCGCGCTGAAACGATCTTCTCGGCGATCACCGGGATGATCAACGAGGAGGAAGGCCTGGAGGCGACTGCCGAGCGAAAGAGACTGCTGAAGGCCATGGCAGATACACGGGGCAATTTTGCCGCTGCCACCGCGCAGCTTCGCATGTACCTGTTGTCGGGCGAGAAGAACGACAAGGAAAAATTCTTCAAGCCGTGGGAGCTCTTTGAGAAGGGCTATGCGGCCGTGGCCATAAGAAAGGAGCTGCTGACCGCGACCCAGCTGCTGGCCTTCGAGAAGATCGCGAAGGCACGGAGCGAATTTGCTCCGCTGTTCGAGAAGATGTTCTCGCTCCGGGAGTCCCAGGACTGGAATGCGGCCGTGCAAATTCTCGTCACCGAAGCGGCGCCGCGCGCGGTGAAGATCCTCGATCTGCTCGACGGGCCTAAGGGTGCTGACGGCACGCGCTCCGGCGGCATCAAGACGAACCAGAAGAGGATGTTGGCCGAAGGAAGCCAGGAGGTGCAAACCGGCATATCGTCCCTGAAGCTGGTCCTGTGGGGCCTGCTGGCGGCGGGACTTGGGCTTGGCGCCGCGATCGCGCTGCTCACCGCCCGTGCGATCGCAGGTCCGATCCACGGAATGACGGCAGCCATGGCCCGGCTCGCGAATGGCGACATGTCGACTGCGATCCCCGGCACGGGCCGCGCCGACGAGGTCGGCGAGATGGCGGAGGCGGTTCAGGTCTTCAAGGACAATATGATTGAAACGGACCGGCTGCGTGCCGAACAGGCGCAATCCGAGGCGCGTGCCGTCGCCACGCGAAAGGCCGACATGAACCAGCTCGCGGGCCGGTTCGAGGATGCGGTCGGAGAGATCATCGAAACGCTGTCGTCATCCTCGACCGAGCTCGAGGCGGCGGCCCGAACCCTGAGCCGGACGGCCGAGAGCACCCAGGAGCGCTCCGGCATGGTCGCTGCCGCGTCCGAGGAAGCTTCGACCAACGTTCAATCGGTTGCTTCCGCCACCGAAGAGATGAGCTCGTCCGTCACTGAAATCAGCCGCCAGGTGCAGGACGCCGCCAGGATCGCCGGCGCGGCGGTGGACCAGGCCCAGAAAACCAACGATCGCGTCAACAAGCTGTCGCAGGCGGCAACCCGGATCGGTGACGTGGTCGAGCTGATCAACACGATCGCGGGACAGACCAATCTTTTGGCCTTGAACGCAACGATCGAAGCGGCGCGCGCCGGCGAGGCGGGACGCGGCTTTGCCGTCGTTGCATCCGAGGTCAAGGCGCTGGCCGAGCAAACCGCGAAGGCGACCGGCGAGATCAGCCACCAGATCGCCGACATCCAGGTCGCCACTCAGGATTCGGTCGTCGCGATCAGGGAGATCAGCGGCACGATCGGCCGCATCTCGGAAATCTCCTCAGCCATCGCGGCCGCGGTGGAAGAGCAGGGCATGGCCACGCAGGAGATCTCGCGCAACATCCAGCAGGCCGCGCAAGGCACCCACCAGGTGGCTTCCAATATCACCGATGTGCAGCAGGGGGCCACGGAAACCGGCTCTGCCTCGAGCCAGGTCCTGACCTCGGCGCAGACGCTGTCGAACGACAGCGTGCGGCTGAAGACGGAGGTTGAGAAATTCCTGTCCACCGTCCGCGCGGCTTGAGGGACCTCATGACCAGCACCCCAACATCGGCAGGTCATGCTGCGGCGTCTGTCGCAACCATCCGTGACGGGCTGTCCGAGCCGGCGGCCGCGAACATCATCCCGCTGCCATTCAGTCGCGAGCGCTACCTGATCGTCCAGACCAGGACGGACTGCGAAGCGTTGCGACAGAACGTCAACGTCGTTGTCGAATGCATCGCAGCCCTCAAGGATTTCCTCGAGCGCGTCGATGACGTGTCGGTGCGTGAGGAGTTTCGGCCCCAGCTCGATCGGCTCAACGAGTTGCTCCTGGTCCGGCTCGATCAGCTGTCCGCCGCGGATCGCCTGCTGCGGGAGATGCTTCCCTACACCTGAGACGGGACGGATCGCGCTAACCCACCGCCTTCGCCGCCGCACGCCCCGCATTGCGGCCGGAGAACAGGCAGCCGCCGAGGAAGGTGCCCTCAAGCGAGCGATAGCCGTGCACGCCGCCGCCGCCAAAGCCGGCGGCTTCGCCGGCTGCGTAGAGGCCGCGGATGATCTGCTGGTCGTGACCGAACACCCGCGAGTCGAGATCGGTCTCGAAACCGCCGAGCGTCTTGCGCGTCAGGATGTTGAGCTTGACCGCGATCAGCGGGCCGTGCTCGGCATCGAGGATGCGATGCGGTTTTGCCGTGCGGATCAGCCTGTCGCCGATGTAGCGGCGGGCATTGTGCAGGTTCATGACCTGCGCATCCTTCACATAGGGGTTGGTGATCTCCCGGTCGCGCGCCTCGATCTGCGCCTTGATGGCATCGAGCTTGAGCAACTCATTGCCGGCGAGCTTGTTCATCGCACTGACGAGATCGCCGAGATCATGGCGCACGATGAAGTCGACGCCGTGCTGCTTGAAGGCCTCGACCGGCGCCGGCGCGCCCTTGTTGGTGGCGCGCTTGATCGTCATGCGCCAGCTCTTGCCGGTGAGATCCGGATTCTGCTCGGAGCCGGAGAGCGCGAATTCCTTCTTGATGATGCTCTGGGTCAGGATGAACCACGAATAGTCGTAGCCGGTGCCCATGATGTATTGCAGCTGCCCGAGTGTGTCGGAGCCCGGGAATAGCGGCGCCGGCAGCCGCTTGCCGGTCGCATCGAACCACATCGACGACGGCCCCGGCAGGATGCGGATGCCGTGGCGCGGCCAGATCGGCGACCAGTTCTGGATGCCCTCTACGTAGTGCCACATCCGGTCGCGGTTGATCAGCCGCGCGCCGGCGGCCTCGGTGATGGCGATCATGCGGCCGTCGACATGCTCGGGCACGCCTGAAATCATGAAGCGCGGCGGCGCGCCGAGCCGCGACGGCCAGTTCTGCCGCACCAGGTCATGATTGCCGCCGATGCCGCCGGAGGCGACGATCACCGCTGGCGCGCGCAAGCTGAAATCGCCGACCACTTTTCGCGACGAGCTCTGGCCGCGTTCGACATGCGTCGGCTCCAGCACCGCGCCGCTGATGCCGTCGACCGCGCCATTGGTGACCGAGAGTGCATCGACGCGATGGCGGAACTTGAAGATCAGTCGTCCGCTCTTTGCGGACTCGCGCGCGCGGCGCTCGAATGGCTCGACGATGCCGGGGCCGGTACCCCAGGTGACGTGAAAGCGCGGCACCGAATTGCCATGCCCCATCGCGTCATAGCCGCCGCGCTCCGCCCAGCCGACCACCGGGAAGATGCGATGGCCCATCGCGCGCAGCCAGTCGCGCTTCTCGCCGGCCGCGAAGGCGACATAAGCCTCGGCCCATTTGCGCGGCCAGTGATCCTCGTCGCGATCGAAGCCGGCGGTGCCCATCCAGTCCTGCAACGCGAGGTCGTATGAGTCCTTGATGCCGAGCCGGCGCTGCTCCGGCGAATCGACCAGGAACAATCCGCCGAACGACCAGAAGGCCTGGCCGCCGAGATTCTGTTCCCCCTCCTGATCGACCACGATGACGCGCTTGCCCGCATCGGCGATCTCGGTTGCTGCAACCAGGCCGGCCAATCCACCGCCAACCACGATCACGTCTGCATCATCCGCCATCTCGTCTTCCCCTTGCCCTTCAATTGACTCAACCGTCGCGTCATTGCGTGTGGCTTCGCGCAAACGCTCTTGCGTGTGGCGGGCGCGCATCAACCCGGTGGCTCAAATTGTTCCAGTTTGGGACCATTGGCTAGATGACTGAAGCGCGCGCGCAACACCCAATTTGAATTTCTTTTGAGGTGGTTTGGCCGTCTGGACAAAATTGCGGTCTCGCAACACGCTCGCGACGTCTTGCATCACATGACAAGCAGATTCGGTTTCGACTTTTAGTTCCGACTGGGGCTGGCCAAAATGAAGTTGATGACGGGGTTGCTGGCGGCGATTCTTCTGCTGGCGGGGATGGGGGCGTCACACGCAGTGGTCCGAATCGCCGATGACCGCGGCGGCCGCATCGGAACCTACGTCGACAAATATCAGAGCCTGCGCACATCGGGCGAGACCGTGATCATCGACGGGCTTTGTGCCTCGGCCTGCACCATCGTGCTCGGTGCAGTTCCGCACGACCGCATCTGCGTCACCTCGCACGCCAATCTCGGTTTCCATGCCGCCTGGGACTACGGTGACGACGGTCGCGCGGTCACCAATCCCGAAGCCACCCAGATGCTGTACTCGATGTATCCGACCGCAGTGCGCAAATGGATTTCCGCGCGCGGCGGCCTGACGCCGCGGATGATTTTCCTGAGAGGCAAGCAGCTCCAGGCGCTCTACAAGCCGTGCTACCTCGACGCCCAGGCCTCGGCGAATCGGCCGGGCTCGCACTAATCGAGACCGCATAACTTGCCGTCATGGCCGGGCGTAGCCGTCCGAAGGACGGCGTCGCTTCCGCTCCGCCTATGTCCCGGCCATCCACGTTTTTGCCCCTCCACAGAATTCGTGGAGGCCCGGGACGAGCCCGGGCATGACTGGGACAGGTTTCCTCGCCATGATGTGACGCGTTACGGCAGCCATTATGCTTGCCGGCCGCCAGAACCGGCCTTATCTCAAGGGCATGGTCCAGCCGCTCTCCGCCCAGCCTCATCTCGTCGCCGCCCCGGCGCAGAACCGGACGGCGTCCGCGCTGCTGTGGGGCGCTGCGACCCTGGGCGGGATGGCGTTGCTCGCCGCCGGCGCGCTCTGGTTCTACTACGGGACCGCGGTGTTCTTCGAGACCATCGCCGCCGGCATCGCCTCCTGTTTCTGACCGTACAAGGAATTTTGAGCCCATGGACCGGACGACCCGCCCGCTGGTGATCTTTGCCGCCTTCGCCGGCAGCCTCGCGGTCGGGCTCGTCATCATGCTGTGGGCGCTCGGCGGCTTGCGCACGGTTACTGCACCGTCAGCGATCGGTGGGCCGTTCCAGCTCGCCGACCAGGCCGGTCGGACCATCACCGACCAGAATTTGAAGGGCAAGCCGTCGCTGATCTTCTTCGGCTTCACCCATTGCCCCGACGTCTGCCCGACCTCGCTGTTCGAGATCTCCGAGGTGCTGAGGGCGATGGGCAAGGACGCCGATCGCGTGAACGCCTATTTCGTCTCGGTCGACCCCGAACGCGACACGCAGTCCGCGATGAAGGACTATTTGTCGAGCTTCGATCCGCATCTGAAGGGCCTGACCGGTAGCCCGGAGGAGATCGCCAAGGTGCTGTCGGCCTATCGGGTCTACGCCAAGAAGGTGCCGCTCAAGGATGGCGACTACACCATGGACCACACCGCGCTGATCTATCTGATGGATCGCGACGGCCGGTTCGTCTCGCCGTTCAACCTGAAACGGACGCCCGAAGAAGCCGCGACCGACCTGAAACGCTACCTCTGATCCCATTGTTTGCGCATGATCTTTTCGAAAAACCGGTCCCCACTTTTTCGGATCATGCGAGCATTTTCGGGCCCGATTTAACCCAATCGCCGCTCCCATCAGGCGCCGGATGGTCTATAAGGCCACCCAATTTCCTCGAAATCGTTAGTTGATGACTGTCCTGACCGCCCAGCCTTTTGCCGTTTTGTCGCGCCCAGCCGTCCGGCTGGCCGGAGCGCTGCTGGCGGCTGTGGTGCTGGCGCTTGCCGCGCCTGTCGCGGCCCAGACCCCGCCGACCAAGCAGCCGCAGACCCCGCCGGCCAAGCTGGCCCCGGCCGCCCCGGCTCCCGCACAGCCCGCGACACCGGCCCCCGCGCCTGCATCCCCGCCGGCTGCTCAGGCCCAGCCTGCGCCGAAGCCGGCCGCCGAGGCCGCGCCCCAGGCCGTCCCCGGCTTCTGGGATCCGCGGCGCCGGCCGGACCGGCCGGATTTGTCGCGCATCACGGTGATCCGCTTCCTGACCGAGACCGACTACCCGCCGTTCAACTTCACCGGGCCCGACGGCAACCCGGCCGGCTTCAATGTCGATCTGGCGCGCGCGCTGTGCGACGAGATCAAGGTCACCTGCACCGTGCAGATGCGCCGCTTCGAGACGCTGGTGGATGCGCTCTCGACCAATCGCGGCGACGCCATCATCGCCTCGCTGGCGGTGACGCCGCAGATGCGCGCCAAGGTCGATTTCACCGATCCCTATTACCGCGCGCCCGCCCGCTTCGTGTCGCGCCGCGACGCCGTGATGCCGGAGGTGCGCCCCGAATATCTCGAGGGCAAGAAGGTCGGCGTGATCGGCGGCACCTCGCATGAGGCGTACCTGAAGGCGATGTTCACCGACGCCGAGATCAAGTCCTACGCCAATGACGATGCGCTGCGTACAGCGCTCCGCCGCGGCGAGGTCGACTTCATCTTCGGCGACGCGATCTCGCTGGCGTTCTGGATCAACGGCACCGATTCCGGCGAATGCTGCGCCTTCTCCGGCGGTGCCTTCGTCGAGAGTCGCTATTTCGGCGAGGGCGTCGGCATCGCCGTGCGCAAGGGCAACGATCTGCTGCGGCAGTCGCTGAACTGGGCGCTGTTCCGCATCTGGGAAAAAGGCCGCTTCACCGACCTGTGGCTGCGCTATTTTTCGATCAGCCCGTTCTAGCGGCTGGCGCGAATGCGGAGTCCGTAGGGTGGGCAAAGCGAAGCGTGCCCACCATCACGAGCACGCCGGGAATGGTGGGCACGGCGCAAGGGCGCCTTAGCCCACCCTACGAATCCAGGAGTCCTCTGGCTCCGTCATTTTGCATTTCGCCACGGAAACGCTAGTTTCCGCGGCCCTGGGAAGAGAGCTAAGAACATGACTGATCCTGCCTTCAGCCCGAGCGACCTGCGTGCGCTCGCCGAACAATCCAACGCCTGGCCGTTCGAGCAGGCGAAGGCGATTGTCGCGCGGCTGAAGAAAAGCCCGAAGGACGAGGTGCTGTTCGAGACCGGCTACGGTCCGTCGGGCCTGCCGCATATCGGCACCTTCGGCGAGGTCGCGCGCACCTCGATGGTGCGGCATGCCTTCCGCGTGCTGACCGAGGACAAGATCAAGACGCGGCTGCTCGCCTTCTCCGACGACATGGACGGCCTGCGCAAGGTGCCGGACAACGTGCCCAATCGCGACATGATGGCGGCGCATCTCGGCAAGCCGCTGACGCGCGTGCCGGACCCGTTCTCGAACGAGCATCCGTCGTTCGGTGCCGCCAACAATGCGCGGCTGCGCGCGTTCCTCGATCATTTCGGCTTCGATTACGAGTTTGCGAGCTCGACCGACTACTACACCTCGGGCCGCTTCGACGCGACGCTGCTCAAGATGCTCGCCGCCTACGACAAGGTGATGGCGATCATCCTGCCGACGCTCGGGCCCGACCGGCGCGCGACCTATTCGCCCTTCCTGCCGATCAGCAAGACCACCGGCGTCGTGCTGCAGGTGCCGATGATCCGTCGCGACGTCGCGGCTGGCACCGTCACCTATGTCGATCCCGACAGCGGCGAGGAAGTCGAAACGCCGGTCACCGGCGGCAACGTCAAGTGTCAGTGGAAGGCCGACTGGGCGATGCGCTGGGTCGCGCTCGGCGTCGACTATGAAATGGCCGGCAAGGACCTGATCGACTCGGTGAAGCTGTCGGGCCAGATCGCCAAGGCGCTCGGCGGCACACCGCCGGAGGGCTTCAACTACGAGCTCTTCCTCGACGAGAAGGGCCAGAAGATCTCGAAGTCCAAGGGCAATGGCCTGACCATCGACGAGTGGCTGCGCTACGCCTCGCCGGAATCGCTGTCCCTGTTCATGTATCGCGAGCCGAAGGCGGCCAAGCGGCTGTTCTTCGACGTCATTCCGCGCAACGTCGACGACTACCAGCAATTCCTCGACGGCTTTGCACGTCAGGACGGCAAGCAGCAGCTGCAGAATCCGGTCTGGCATATCCACTCCGGCACGCCGCCGCAGGCCGACATGCCCGTCACGTTCAACCTCTTGCTGACGCTGGTGTCGTCGTCGAATGCGGAGAATGCCGAGACGCTGTGGGGCTTCATTGGCCGCTACCGTCCGGGCGTGACGCCGCAGACGCATCCGAAGCTCGACGCGATGGTCGGCTACGCCATCAACTATTATCGCGACTTCGTCGCACCGACGAAGCAGTTCCGCCAGCCGACCGAGAGCGAGCGCGTCGCACTCCAGGATCTGCGCGATGCGCTGGTGCAATTGCCCGCGAATGCAACGGCGGAAGACATCCAGAACGTCGTCTACGAGATCGGCCGCCGCGAGCCGTTCCTCGATCAGGTCAAGAAGGGCAAGGACGGCCGCCCCGGTGTCTCGCTCGACTGGTTCAACATGCTCTACCAGGTCCTGCTCGGCCAGGAGAAGGGCCCGCGCTTCGGCTCGTTCGTTGCGGTCTACGGTGTGCAGAACGCGGTCAATATGATCGACGGCGCGCTGGGAAGGTCGGCGTGATTTAGAGACTGCGTAGCCCGGATGGAGCGTAGCGAAATCCGGGGCCTTTCTCGCTCGCGGCCTCGTCTGCCCCGGATTACGCTTCGCTTCATCCGGGCTACAGGTGCTACCGCTGCGGCACTGAGCCGCAAAATCCGGATGGCTGCTCCCCGGCAATTTCAGCCAAGCTTGCGCGCAATTGCGCTACACTCGCGCCCATAACAACAAGGCGGCCCATGAGAGGCCGGTAACATTGGGAGCACGCGCATGCAGTTCAGGGTTTCGCCGAAGTCGCTGCAAGAGACCAGCAGCGCCGAGGAATGGCAGGCGCGGGTCGATCTCGCCGCCGCCCACCGGCTCGCTTTCAACCACGGCTTCTCCGAAGGCATCTTCAACCATCTCACTTTGGTGGTGCCCGGGCGTAACGATTGTTATTACCAGATCCCCTTCGGCATGCACTGGTCGGAGGTGACGGCGTCGTCCTTCATGGAGGTCGGCATCGACGACGGCAAGGTGAAGCGCGGCGAGGGGGAGGTCGAGCGCTCCTGCTATTGCATCCATGCGCCGATCCACAAGGCGCTGCCGCAGGCCAAGGCCGTGTTCCACACGCATATGCCGTTTGCGAGCGCGCTGACGCGGCTGGAAGACCCGCGCATCAAGGAGATCGGCCAGACCGAGGTCGGGCTGTCGGAAGCGATCGCCTATGACGACATCTACACCGGTCCGGCGCTCGATCCCGCTGAAGGCGCGCGTTTGGCAAAAGTGATCGGCGACAAGAAGGTGCTGTTCATGGCCAATCACGGCATCTCGACGGTCGGGGCGAGCGTCGCCGAGGCCTATGACATGCTCTATTATGTCGAGCGCGCCGCCCAGGTGCAGATCTACGCGATGTGGACGCAGCAGCCGCTGAAGCAATTGCCGGCCGCGGTGGTCGAGAAAACCAAGCGCGATTTTCGCGACGATCACCTCTACAAGGGCCCGTCACCGGCGCAGCGGCATTTCGATGCGCTGAAGCGGATGCTGGATCGCAAGGAGCCGGACTACGCGACGTAAGGTGAGGTCGCACGGCATTCTGTAGGGTGGGCAAAGGAGCGTAGCGACGTGCCCACCATTCGCGGCGTGCTCGTGATGGTGGGCACGCTTCGCTTTGCCCACCCTACGCATTGTGTTTGCACCTACTGACTCACCCACACGATCCGCGCGATCCACGCGACCTCTTCCGCATCGAGCATGCGCTCGGCATCGTCGGCATTGAGCGCGGCCAGCTCCAGCGTCTTCGCGGAGCGGCGCTTCAGCTCCTTCACCATCAGCTCGCCGGCGACCGTCTTCACCACCACTCGGTCGCCGCGGCGGATCGCGGTGGCTGGCGACACCACGATGATGTCGCCCTCGCGATAGATCGGCCGCAGCGCATCGCCCTCGATCTCCAGCGCATAGGCGTGCTCGTCATGGGTCGACGGTAGCGCAACCTCGTCCCAGCCCTTGCCGGTCGGATAGCCGCTGTCGTCGAAAGCACCGGCGGCGGCGGCGAGCGACAGGGCGAGCAGCGGCACCGACTGGGTGGTGCGGCCGCTGTCGCCGACCAGCTGCACGAAGGTGTCGATCGAGGCATTGCTGGCGGCGAGCGCTTTCGAGACCGATTCGGTGGAGGGCCAGCGCTCGCGGCCGTCGCCGGTGATGCGCTTGGACTTGTTGAAGGTGGTCGGGTCGAGCCCGGCGCGCTTGGCGAGGCCGGAGGGGGAGAGGCCGGCGCGTTCGGCCAGGCGGTCCAGCGCGATCCAGACCTGGGCGTGGGTCAGCGGGCGGGCGGCTTTGGGTGGCTTGGCCATGGCTGATATCCGCTTTCCGGATCTAGGAATTATTGCCTCAAACGGGCGTTTTGTGCAATTCAGCCGCCAAACGGCTCTAGATCACATGCGCCGCTTGAGTTGTGGCGCCGCCGCCGATACGGTCCTGCGCTGACCCGGACCAGTTCGGGAAACCCCTGGAAATCCAGAAGAAAAACCTCAAGCAAGTCAACGACAAGCAGGGACTGCCGTAACGTGCCGACGATCTACAAAATCACCCCCGCCTCGGCGTGGCGCGAGGCCGAACGGGCCGGCGTATACCGGGGTAGTGCGGACGACGCGCGCGACGGCTTCATCCACTTCTCCACGGCCTCCCAGGTCGCCGAGACCGTGCGCAAGCACTATCACGGCCAGACCGGCCTGTTCCTGATCGCTGTCGATGCCGAGGCGCTGGGTGATGCGCTGCGCTGGGAGGTCTCGCGCAACGACGAGCTGTTCCCGCATCTCTATGGCGAGCTCGACCTCGGCGCGGTGATCGAGATCCTCGATTTGCGCGCGCGCTCCGACGGCGGTCACGACGTTCCGGAGCTGAAGCCGTGATCCGTGCCTTCGACGCCTTCTCGTTGCCGCTGCTGCGCTGGTTCGATCCTGAAGACGCCCACCGGATGGCGATCCAGGGCTTGCGGCTGTTGCCGCCGGTGCGGCTGCGGCCGGACGATCCAAAGCTCGCGGTGCGCGCCTTCGGCCTCAACTTCCCGAACCCGATCGGCATGGCCGCCGGCTTCGACAAGAACGCGGAGGTGCCGGATGCGCTGCTGCGGCTCGGCTTCGGCTTCGTCGAGATCGGCTCGGTGACGCCGAAGCCGCAAGCCGGCAATCCGCGGCCGCGGCTGTTTCGCCTCGAGCGCGACGAGGGCGTGATCAACCGCCTCGGTTTCAACAATGACGGTGCGGAGGCGGTGTTGCGGCGGCTGGCCGGCCGCGCCAATCAGGGCGGCATCGTCGGCGTCAATGTCGGGGCGAACAAGGATTCGCCGGACCGTACCGCCGATTACGTCAAGCTGATCGAGACCTTCGCGCCGGTCGCGAGCTATTTCACCGTCAACGTCTCGTCGCCGAACACGCCGGGTCTGCGCAATTTGCAGCAATCGGCCGCGCTCGACGATCTGCTGGCGCGGGTCATCGACACCCGCGAGCGCGTCCGCAAGAACGCCGGCGACTCGCCGGTGCTGCTCAAGATCGCACCCGATCTCAGCCTCGAGGAGCTCGACGACGTCGTGCACATCGCGCGCTCGCGCCGCGTCGATGGCATGATCGTCGCCAACACCACGCTGGCGCGCCCCTCCACCTTGCGCGAGGAAAATCGCGCGAAGGAGCAGGGCGGCCTGTCCGGCCGGCCGCTGTTCCGCCTGTCCACGCGCATGGTGGCCGAGACCTATGTGCGCGTCGAGGGCGCCTTCCCGCTGATCGGCGTCGGCGGCATCGATAGCGGCGGCGCCGCGCTGACCAAAATCCGCGCCGGCGCCAGCCTGATCCAGCTCTATTCGTCGCTGGTCTACAAGGGCCTTGGCCTGGTCGAGGACATCAAGCGCGATCTGTCCTCGACCTTGCTGCGGACGGGACGCGAGTCGCTCTCCGAAATCGTCGGCGCCGATGCGGCGACGATCACCGCCGAGGACTGGCCGGTGCGGTAGCAAATCTCTCGTGCCCCGGATGCAGCGCAGCGCGCCGCCCTTGCGGCGTGGTGCGCTGCTGAGCCGGGGCCCATCGTCGAGATAGGTCCCGGCTCTGCGGTGCGTCGCTTCGCGCCGCACCGCGTCCGGGACACGAGGGTTTTCCTGGGCTACGCGCTTCCGAACGACTTCCTGAGCAACGCCGGATAACGCGCGCCCTGCAAGGCGCCGCGCGCGATGTAGAAGCCGATCAGGGCGATCCACAGCCCGGTATTGCCGTAGCCCTGCAGCGCCCACCAGGTGCCCAGGAAGATCGCCAGCGACAGCAGCATCAGATTGCGCATTTCGTGCGCCCAGGTGGCGCCGACATAGATGCCGTCGAAGCCGAAGGCGAACACGCCGGGCAGCGGCGCCATGATGACGAAGACGAGGAAGTCGCGCGCGGTGCGGCGGACGGCGTCGCTGGTCGTCATCAGGTCGATCAAGGCGGGGCCGAACAGCGCGAATAGCAGCGAGACGGCCAGCGCAAAGCCGATGCCCCAGGACAGCACCAGCTTGGTCGAGTCGGCAAAGCCGCGCGCATCGCGGGCGCCGAAGGCGCGGCCGCAGAGCTGTTGCGCGGCATTGGCGAAGCCGTCAAGGAAGAAGGCCGAGACCAGCAGGAAATTGTTGAGCACGGAATTCGCCGCGAGCGTCACGTCGCCGGCCCGTGCGCCCTTGGCCGTGAAGAACAGGAACACCGCGATCAGCGCCGCCGTGCGGATCATGATGTCGCGGTTGACCGAAAGCATGCGCAGCAGCTTGTCGCGATCCCACAGGATTGCGCGCGGCACCGACAGGCCGCCCGCCGCAAGGCGCCTTGCCGCGACAAGGCCGAGCACGAGCCCGGCCGCCTCGGCGAGCACAGCTGCGATCGCGGCACCCGCGATGCCGGTGTCGTAGACCAGCACCAGCAGCACGGTCGCGGCCATGTTGATCAGATTGACCACGATCTGCAGGATCAGCGCCACATTGGGACGGGCCTGTCCGACCAGCCAGCCCAGGATCACGTAGTTGGCGAGTACCAGCGGCGACGACCAGATCCGGATCATGAAATAGGTCTTGGCCGCACGCGTGACGCCTTCGCTGCCGCCCATCAGATCGAAGGTGAGGATCACCAGCGGCACCTGCAGCACGATCAGCGCAAGGCCGATCAGCGTGGCCAGGATGAAACCGCGCACCAGGATCGCGCTGAACTCGCGCGTTTCGCCGGCGCCGAGTGCCTGTGCGGTGAAGGCCAGCGTGCTCATGCGCAGGAAGCCGAACAGCCAGAACAGGCAGTCGAAGATGACGGAGGCCATTGCAACGCCGCCGAGCAGAGCAGCATCATCGAGGCGGCCGATCGCCGTGGTCGAGACGACGCCGATCATCGGCGTCGTCAAATTGGCGATCATGGCAGGGCCGGCGATGGCGAACACCTGCCGGCTGGTGATTCTGGGGTGAACGGGCGCGTGCATGGTCAGAACACGACCACCATGCCGTCTTCAGCCGGGGTGTAAGGCAGATCGTCGATCCGGCCGAGCATGTCGTCGCTCATATGCGTGAGCACGACGCGCCTGGCATTGATCTCGGGCAGATGTGCCTCGAGCGTTCTGAGGCTGAGATGGTTCTTGACGATCTTGTCGTAGTAATAGGCTTCCGCGATGAACAGGTCGGCGTCTTTCGCCGCCGGGATCAGCGTGTCCGTCCATTCGGTGTCGGCGCTGTAGGTAACGATTCGGCCTTCCGCCTCGATGCGGTAGGCGAGGAACGGTCCGCCGGATTCTCCGTGCACGACCGGGTAGGGTGTCACGCTCACCTCGCCAAAGCTGCGCGTCACTTCCGGCGCGAGCGGGATCACCGAAAGATCGAACCGTTGCTGCGTCTTCGAGGAATGCTCGAACAGCGCCTCCATCAGCGCCGGCAATTTCGTCTCGATGCCCTGCGGCCCCGCAATCGTCAGCGGCCGGGTGCGGCGTGAGAACTGGGCGTCGAGCAGGACAAACGGCAGGCCGGCAAAATGGTCGCCATGGAAATGCGTGATCAGGATCAGGTCGATCTCGTCGCGCGGAATCTCCAGACGCTTCAGCGCTGGCAGTGACGACGCGCCGCAATCGATCAGCAGATTGGTCTGCCGGCCCGTGAGGTGGAAGCAGGTGTTGGTGCGGCCACCGGAGCCGAGCGCATCGCCGCAGCCGACAAATCGCAATTGCATCGGCTGCGTGCGCTCCTCTTAAATCAGCGGCCGCGCGGCGTGCCGAACAGCCGCGACAGGAACCAGACCGGGATCACGATCACGGCGCCGAGCAGGAAGTAGCGCCAGGCCCAGTTGACCGCGTCGAAGCCGAGATCCCACAGCCGCTGGAACAGCATGCGGATGCTGTGCAGGATATTCCAGGGATCGAAGCCGATCGCCGACAGCACGACGCCGACCAGGATCGACAGCAGGATCAGCCGAAACGCCACCGCCGCCGGCGAACCGCCGAGAAAGCGGTACAGGCCGTCATTGGAGCCGGCCGGCAGGTCACGCACATCGTTTCGCATCTCAGTCTCCTGGCGGGAACGCCGCACATTATAAGTCACGGCGGGGCACATGGGGAACCGGTAAGTCGCCGTCAATGGCTGCCATGCACTGTGGGGACGTTAATTTGCCGTCACGTTCTTTAGCATCCGTTCAAGTGTCTCCAGCCTGTCAGCCTCGCGCGGTGGCTTGTCCCAGCGCAACCGGCTGATCCGCGGAAAGCGCATCGCGACGCCGGATTTGTGTCGCGGCGAGCGCTGCAACCCCTCGAAGGCGACTTCCAGCACCAGGCCCTGGTCCGGCTCGTGCACGACATGCCGGACGGGGCCGAATTTCTCGGTGGTGTTGCGGCGGACGAAGCGGTCGATCTGCAGCAGCTCCTCGTCGGTGAAGCCGAAATAGGCCTTGCCGACCGGCACCAGCTGCTCGCCGTCGTCGCCATTGGTCCAGACGCCGAACGTGTAGTCGGAGTAATAGGACGAGCGTTTGCCATGGCCGCGTTGCGCGTACATCAGCACGGCATCGATGATGTGCGGATCGCGCTTCCACTTCCACCACTGCCCCTTCGGCCGTCCCGGCAGATAGACGGCGTCGCGCCGCTTCAGCATCACGCCCTCGACGGCGTCGGCATCTTCACCGGCGCCCGCGCTTCGCGGATCGGCGCGAGCCGCGGTCAGTTGCTCCCAGCTTGTGAACGGAACCGTCGGCGACAGGTCGATGCGCGGATCGTTTAGCTTGGTGACGAATGCTTCCAGCCGCGCGCGGCGCTCGACGAACGGCAATTCGCGCAGATCGTTGTCGTCATCGCCGAGCAGGTCGTAGGCGCGCAGGTGAATCGGATAGTCCTTGATCAGCTTCGGCGAAACGATTTTTCTATTCAGCCGCTGCTGCAGCACATTAAACGTCTGCACACGGCCGTCGCGCAGCACCAGCAACTCGCCGTCAACAGCGCCGGGCAGATGCAGGGATGGCACCAGATCCGGAAAACTCCCGGTGATGTCCTCGCCGGTGCGCGAATAGAGCCGCACATGGATGTTGCCGCGGTCGTCGCGGCCGGAGACCGCCTGCACACGGATGCCGTCCCATTTCCACTCGGCGATGAAATCGGCGGCATCGAGATTGGCGAAATCCGCATCCTCGATCGCGTGCGCCAGCATCACCGGACGAAATGGCGTTGGATCGCGGTTCACCGGCTTGTGGCCGCGGCCCTCCAGCCAGGCGAACAGATCGAGATAGGGCGGCGACAGCCCCGGCCACATCAGCTCGATCTCGTGCGCGTCCTTGTCGCCGAGCGCAGCGGCCGCCGTTTTCGCCAGCCGCGCCGAAATCCCGATCCGCATCGCGCCGGTGACGAGCTTCAGCAGCGCCCAACGTCCGGTCTCGTCGAGCTCGTCCAGCCAGCGCGCGAGCTGCGCGGGGAGCTCGGTCTTGCCGAGGGTGCGGAGCGTGGTGACGACTTCGGTCAGTGTCGGAGGAGGTGGGTTGTTGTGGGTGCGTGGTCGTAGCTCCGTATCGAGACCGCCCGTGTGGTACCCCTCTCCCTGACCCTCCCCCACAAGGGGGGAGGGAACACTTCGGCTCGTGCGTCCCTCACGTTCGATATCGGTATCTCGGAGGAGCCGCGCTGCCTTGTCAGGTGAGCGCGCTGGTAGGGCTCCCTCCCCCCTTGTGGGGGAGGGTTGGGGAGAGGGGTGGCCCAGCAAAGACTCGCTGTTAGGCGCACTGACCGCCTTCGGCCACATCAGCGCGACCGTCTCGGAGAGATCGCCAACATAGTCGTAGGACAACCCAAACAGCACGGGATCGGCGCGTTCGGTGATGAGGTCGCGGATCAAACCGGGCTTCGCATGCTTGAACGACAGCGCGCCGGTCAGCGCAGCGAGTGCGTAGCCGCGATCGGGGTCGGCGGTCTCGCGGAAATAGGCGACCAGCAGCTTGATCTTGTTGTTGCGTCCGGGCTCGTAGGCGAGGCGGTCCAGCAGTTCGGCGAAGCGGTTCATGCCTCGGCCTCATCGGCGGTTTCACCGGCCGGCGCAGCTTCGCCTTCATCCTCATCGCCATAGCCGACCAAATCGAGCGGCTGCGCGGCGAGGCCCTTGGTCTTGCACCAATGCACCAGCGCATCTTCCTGGCCGTGGGTCACCCAGATCTCGCCGGCGCCGGTGGCCGCGATCGTCGCGGTCAGCCCACCCCAGTCGGCATGATCAGAAATCACCAGCGGCAGCTCGACGCCGCCCTGGCGAGCCCGAGCGCGCACCCGCATCCAGCCCGAGGCGAAGGCGGTGACGGGATCGGGAAAACGGCGAGTCCAGACGTCGGAGGTGGCGCTCGGCGGCGCCAGCGTGATGGTGCCGGCGAGCTCGGCCTTCTTCATGCCGCGTGCGGGTCGGAGCTCGCCGAGCGGAATGCCGCGCTCCTGATAGTAAGTGGTGATCTTCTCCATCGCGCCATGCAGGTAGATCGGCGCGTCGTAGCCGGCCTCGCGCAGCAGCGCGATCACGCGCTGCGCCTTGCCGAGCGAATAGGCGCCCACCAGATGCGCGCGCTCCGGAAATAGCCGCACCGATGCGAGCAGCTTCTGCACCTGGTCGGCGGCGTCGCCATGGCGAAACACGGGGAGGCCAAAGGTCGCCTCGGTGATGAAGACATCGCACGGCACCAGCTCGAACGGCGCGCAGGTCGGGTCGCGCGCGTCCTTGTAGTCGCCGGAGGCGACGATGCGCCTGTCCTTGCAGGTCACCGCGATCTGCGCCGAGCCCAGCACATGCCCTGCGGGATGGAAGGACGCGGTGACGTCGCCGAGCCTGATCTGCTCGCCATAGCCGATGACCTGCGTCGAGCGTGCGAAATCGTCGCCGTAGCGCAGCCGCATCATGTCGAGGGTCTCTTGGGTGGCCAGCACCGCGCCATGGCCGGGGCGGGCGTGGTCGGAATGGCCGTGGGTGATCAGCGCGCGCTCGACGGGCCGGACGGGGTCGATATGAAAGCCGCCGGGCCTGCAGCACAGGCCGGCGGCGACGGGCATCAGGATGTCTTGCGGGCGCATCTCAGCTATATAGGCGCCCTTGAGCTTCATTCGAGTCTGATCCCGGTTCCTCCATGCCCGCGCGCCTGTTCCTGTCCTCCGGCGATCTCGTTGCTGACCGCCGCTATGAATTCGCGCGTGACTTGCAATTGAAGGGCGACCTGCCAGCCGCGGCCGATTTGCTGGAGCAGGCGATCGAGCTGGCGCCCAAATTCGTCTCGGCCTGGTTCACGCTCGGCAAGATCCGCCAGGAGATCGGCGAACGGGATGCGGCGATTGCAGCCTTCCGTGTTGCGCGCGATCTCGATCCCGGCGACCAGCACGGCGCCAGCCTGCATCTGATGCAGCTCGGCGCCACGGAGCTTGCGGCCATGCCGTCCGCCTATGTCCAGACGCTGTTCGATCAATACGCGCCGCGCTTCGAGGCGGCGCTGGTCGGCGACCTCGACTATCGCGGCCCGGCGCTGTTGTTCAAGGCGGTGCTCTCGGTGCGGGCGGCGGCGAAGAAGCCGGCCTTCTTCAAGCGCGCGATCGATCTCGGCTGCGGCACCGGGCTTGCGGCGGGCGCGTTCGCGAAGAATGTCGACCGCTTCATCGGCATCGATTTGTCGCCGCGCATGATCGAGAAGGCCCGTGCGACCGGCCTCTATGCCGAGCTCGAGGTCGACGACGCGCTGAAGGGCCTGCAGACCAAGCCCGATGTCAGCGCCGAGCTGATCCTCGCTGCCGACGTGATGGTCTATGTCAAGGACATCGCGCCGCTGCTGCGCGAGGCGCAGCGCGTGCTGGTGCCAGGCGGCACGCTCGCCTTCACCACGGAGACCCACAGCGGCGAGGGCGTCATCATCGGCGCCGGCCTGCGCTACGCCCACAGCGCGCCGGATGTGCGGGCAGCCGTTGCAGCCGCGGGACTGAAGCTCGCGCAGCTGGAAGACCTCTGGGCCCGCAAGGAAGACAATATTCCGGCTCCCGGACTTGTGGTCGTCGCGATCAAGCCGTGACGCGTCTTGTAGGGTGGGCAAAGGCGCGCTTGCGCCGTGCCCACCTTCCACGGCGTGCTCGTGATGGTGGGCACGTCGCTACGCTCCTTTGCCCACCCTACAGGCGCCTTTCCTCTGTTGGAGAGAGTGCAGATCGACATGAAAACTTGAGTCTAGGCGCTACGCAGGCGTCGTATAGCGGCATTGCGTCGCAAAGAATTGCGATCACACTTGCCGTCAGAGGCGGAATGTTGATCATTGTTCCCACGAAGGGAGCAACAACAATGAAAAAGCACACACGACGCGAATTCGGCGCCACCGCATTGTCAGCCATTGCCGCCACCGTATTGCCCGCGCCCGCCATCTGGGCCGCCGAGAAGAAATACGATCCGGGCGCGAGCGACACCGAGATCAAGCTCGGCCAGACCGTGCCGCATTCCGGCCCCGGCTCGCTCTATGGCGTGCTCGGCCGCGTCGGCGAGGCCTATTTCCAGATGCTGAACGAGAAAGGCGGCATCAACGGGCGCAAGATCAAATTCCTCACCATGGACGACGCCTACAGCGCGCCGAAATGCGTCGAGGCGACGCGCCGGCTGGTCGAGCAGGACGAGGTGCTGGCGCTGTACGGCTCGCTCGGCACTGCGCCGCAGACCGCCGTGCACAAATATCTCAATTCCAAGGGCGTCCCTCAGTTGTTGTTGAACACCGGCGCATCGAAGTGGAATAACCCGAAGGAATTCAAATGGACCATGGCGGGCCTGCCGCTGTATCCGACGGAAGCGCGCATCCTCGCCAAGCACGTGGTCGGCGTGAAGCCGAACGCCAAGGTCGGCATCCTCTACCAGAACGACGATTTCGGCCGCGACTTCCTCGGTCCCTTCAAGAAGGTGCTGGCCGATGCCGGCGGCACCGCGCAGGTGATCATGGAGCAGACCTATGATCTCACCGACCCGACGATCGACTCGCAGCTGATCAATCTCTCGAAGTCGGGCGCCGACGTCTTCTACAACATCTCCACCGGCAAGGCCTCGTCGCAGTCGATCCGGAAAGTGGCCGAGCTCGGTTGGAAGCCGCTGCAACTCTTGTCGGCGGGCTCGACTGGCCGCTCGATCCTGAGCGCGGCCGGCTTCGAGAACGCCAAGGACATCGTCGCGATTCGCTACGCCAAGGAGGCGGGGCCGGGCCGCTGGGAAAAGGATCCCGACGCGCTGGCGTTCGAGGATTTGCGCAAGAAGTACCTGCCCAATGTCGACCCTGACAACACCATCGCCTTCGCCGGCTATGGCCAGGTGGCGACGATGGCCGAAATCCTGCGCCGCTGTGGCGACGAGCTGACCCGCGCCAACGTGCTGAAGCAGGCGTCGACCCTGGCGGGCTATCACTCGCCGTTCTTCCTCGACGGCGTCAATTACGCCTACACGCCCGACGACTACACGCCGATGAAAACGCTCTACATCTCGATCTTCAACGGCAAGGACTGGGATGTGTCGGACAAGCCGGTGACGGAGTAGGGGGCGGTCTATCGTCCCCCTCGCCCCGCTCTGCGCGGGGAGAGGGCGGGGTGAGGGGCTGTCTCCGCGCGTTGTGTGCGCAGTGAAACCTATACCCCCTCACCCGGATCGCATCTGACGATGCGATCCGACCTCTCCCCGCAAGCGGGGCGAGGTGAAGAGGTAGTGCCACCTGCCGCCACTCCCTCTCAACCCTCGACGAACCCGGCCCAACCGCTTACCTCTTGGGCGTGTCGACGCTCGATCTCTTCTCCGTTCCGCACTCGGATACGGCCGATCTGCTGCCGCGCCGGTTCCATGACTGGTTCGCCTCGCGCGGCTGGTCGCCGCGCGCGCACCAGCTCGCGCTGCTGGGCAAGGCGCGCGAGCAGCGCTCCGCGTTGCTGATCGCTCCGACCGGTGCCGGCAAGACGCTGGCGGGGTTCTTGCCGACGCTGGTGGAGCTGGCGGGGGAGATGCCCAAGGCTCCCTCGAGCGCGAAAGCGGTTGATGAACTGAGACAAAGCTTGGTCTCCACCGGCCGCTCCGTCCGCCGCACCGGCGGTCTCCACACGCTCTACATCTCGCCGCTCAAAGCCCTCGCGGTCGATATCGCGCGCAACCTCGAGACGCCGGTGGCCGAGATGGGGCTGCCGATCAGGATCGAGACCCGCACCGGCGATACGCCGGTGTCGCGGCGGCAGCGGCAGCGGCGCTATCCGCCGGATATCTTGCTGACCACGCCCGAGCAACTGGCGCTGCTGCTCGCCTCCGATGACGCGCCGTATCTGTTCGCCTCGCTGAAGCGCATCGTGCTCGACGAGTTGCATGCGCTGGTGACGTCGAAGCGCGGCGACCTGCTGTCGCTCGGGTTGGCGCGGCTGTGGCGGATCGCGCCGCAGGTTCGCGCCATCGGCCTCTCGGCGACGGTCGCCGAGCCCGAGCAGCTGGCGCGCTTCCTGGTGCCGCAGACGGATGGCAACAGCATCTCCGCCGACATCGTCACCGCCGGTGGTGCTGCGCCGCCCGTCGTCGAGATGCTCGACACCAGGGAGCGGCTGCCATGGTCCGGCCACAGCGCGCGCCACGCGCTGCCCGAGGTCTATGAGCTGATCAAACGCAACAAGACCACGCTGGTGTTCGTCAACACCCGCAGCCAGGCCGAGATGCTGTTCCAGGATCTCTGGCGCATGAACGACGATGCGCTGGCGATCGCGCTGCATCACGGCTCGCTCGATGTCGCGCAGCGCCGCAAGGTCGAGGATGCGATGGCGGCGGGAAAGTTGCGCGGCGTGGTCTGCACCTCCTCGCTCGATCTCGGTGTCGACTGGGGCGACGTCGATCTCGTCATCAATATCGGCGCGCCGAAGGGATCATCGCGCCTGATGCAAAGAATCGGCCGCGCCAATCACCGCTTTGACGAGGCCTCGCGCGCCGTGCTGGTGCCGGCCAACCGCTTCGAGGTGCTGGAGTGCCGGGTCGCGATCGACGCGATCGCCGAAAATGCCCAGGACACGCCGCCGCTGCGCACCGGCGCGCTCGACGTGCTGGCGCAGCACGTGCTCGGCTGCGCCTGCGGCGCGCCGTTTTTGTCAGACGATCTCTATGCGGAGGTGCTGACCTCGGCGCCCTATACGAATCTTGCGCGCACCGATTTCGACGATGTCGTCGACTTCGTCGCGACCGGCGGCTATGCGCTGAAAACCTACGAGCGCTTTGCGCGCATCAAGCAGGACAAGCAGGGCCGCTGGCGCGTCGCCAATCCCAAGGTCCGGCAGAGCTACCGGCTCAATGTCGGCACCATCGTCGAGGAGACCATGCTGAAGGTACGGCTGGTGCGCTCGCGCGCCGGCGGTTCCGGTTCGACCGGCGCGATCGCGCGCGGCGGCCGCATGTTAGGGGAAATCGAGGAGGCCTTCATCGAGGGCCTCGTGGTCGGCGACACCTTTGTGTTCGGCGGCGAAGTGGTGCGCTACGAGGCGCTGGTCGAAGACCAGGTCTACGTTTCCCGCGCCAACGACAAGGACGCCAAGGTGCCGTCCTATATGGGTGGCAAGTTTCCGCTCTCGACCTATCTCGCCGAGCGCGTCCGCAAATTGCTCGACAACCGCCGTGAATGGAACGCGCTGCCCGATCAGGTCCATGACTGGCTGTCGCTGCAGCGCCGCTTCTCCCTGGTGCCGGCGGTGCGCGAACTCCTCGTCGAAACCTTCCCGCGCGGTGGCAAGCACTATCTGGTCTGCTATCCCTTCGAGGGGCGGCTGGCGCACCAGACATTGGGTATGCTGATCACGCGCCGGCTCGAGCGCGCGCGTGCGCGCCCGCTCGGCTTCGTCGCCAATGAATACGCGGTGGCGATCTGGGGCGTTGGCGATCTCCCCTTGATGGTCCGTCAGGGCAAGCTCGATCTCAACGCGCTGTTCGACCCCGATATGCTTGGCGACGATCTCGAGGCGTGGCTCGCCGAATCGGCGTTGATGAAGCGCACCTTTCGGAACTGCGCCATCATCTCCGGCCTGATCGCGCGCCGCTTCACTGATGAAGAGAAGTCGCGCCGCCAGGTGCTGTTCTCGACCGACCTGATCTATGACGTCCTGCGCAAGCACCAGGCCGACCACGTGCTGCTGCGTGCCGCGCGGGCCGATGCCGCGACCGGCCTGCTCGATCTCAGGCGTCTCGGCGACATGCTGTCGCGCATCCATGGCCGAATCACCCACAAGGAACTCGACCACGTCTCGCCGCTCGCCGTCCCCGTGATGCTGGAAATCGGCCGCGAGTCAGTTTATGGCGAAGCATCCGACGAACTCCTGGCGGAAGCCGCCGAGGAGCTCGTGCGGGAGGCGACGACATAAACTTGGGAATGGGACGTGACGGCGAGCGCGCAGGCTTCGGGAGACAGTGACGACATGCGCGTGTCCAGGGTCGCGGTGGCGGATGTGCCGTTCCTGGCCGATTTCTCCGGCGCGCTGTTCTGGGAAGCGCAGCGCCTGCTCGTCGTCTCCGACCTGCATCTGGAAAAAGGTTCGAGCTTTGCCGCGCGCGGCGTGCTGCTGCCGCCTTACGACACGGTGGCGACGCTGAGCCGTCTGGCCGCGGTGATCGCGCGCCACGATCCGCGCCAGGTGATCGCGCTCGGCGACAGTTTTCATGATCGCGACGCCCATGCGCGGTTGTCGGAGGCGGACCGCGAGGCGCTCTCCGCGTTGCAGGTCCGCCGCAACTGGATCTGGATCTCGGGCAATCACGATCCGGCATTGCCGTCCGATCTCGGCGGTGTGGTCGCGAGCGAAGTCGCGATCGGCCCCCTCGTGTTCCGCCACGAGCCGACGGGGGCTGCCGGCGAGATCGCCGGTCATCTGCATCCCAAGGCCCGCGTGCCGACCCGCGGCCGCTCCATCGAACGCCGCTGCTTTGCTTCCGACGGCGAGCGCGCCGTGATGCCCGCGTTCGGCGCCTACACCGGCGGCCTCAGTGTGCGTGATGCGGCGTTTGCCAGGATTTTCGGCTCGCCCGGCTTCATGGCCCATGTGCTCGGCGACAACCGCGTGCACAGCTTCATCGCGTCGCGGTGTTATTGAGGCGAAGGCTCTCTCCTCACGTTGTCCTGGCGAAAGCCAGGACCCATTACCCCAAATGTAAATTGCAGCGCGACGTCGTGGCCACGATCCCTTCCACAACGACACTCGGTGGTAATGGATCCTGGCTTTCGCCAGGATGACGGCGGAGCTTGTGGTGCGTTTTAGGACCTACGCCGCCTTCGCCTGCACCGTATGGCAAAACTCCGCCAGCCGCTCCGCCAGCCGCAACGTCGCCGGGCTGGCATCGGGCGCGGCGACCAGCGCCACCTCCGTCTTGTCGATCGGAGCAAAACCCTCCTTCGCGGTCAGCACGCGGTGATCGGCCAGGATCGCGATCTCCGACAGGATGCTCAGGCCCATGCCGGCCGCGATCGCGGCCTGGATGCCGGAGAGGTTCGACGATGTGTAGGCCATGTGCCAGTTGCGCCCCGCGCTCTCCAGCGCATGGATCGCGCCGGCGCGGTAGAGGCAGCCCGAGGGGAAGCCGATCAGCGGCACCGAGCCGGTGGTCGTATTGCGCGGATGGGTCTTGCTGGTCACCCAGTGCACGCGCTCCGGCCACACCGCGATGCCGCCCTTCTCGCCGGCGGCGCGCTTGAACAGCGCAAGGTCGAGCTCGCCGCGCTCGAGGTCGCGCTTGAGGTTCATGCTCTGGTCGGCGCGGACGTCGAGCCGCAGATTGGGATGCGAGCGCGCGAACGCCGCGAGCAGCTTTGCCAGCCGATAGGCGGCGAAATCTTCGGGCACGCCGAGCCGGATCGCGCCCTCATTGTCCGGTCGCGAGACCACGTCGCGCGCCTCCTCGGCGAGCGACAGCAGGCGCCGCGCATAGGTCAGCAGCCGCTCGCCGGCCTCGGTCGGTATCACGTCCTTGCCGCTGCGGATCAACAGCGGCTGGCCGACGTCCTCCTCCAGCCGCTTGATCTGCTGGCTCACGGTCGATTGCGTGCGGTGGACGCGCTCGCCGGCGCGGGTGAAGCCGCCGGCATCGACCACCGAGACGAAACTGCGCAACAGCTCCAAATCGAGCATCTGCGCCTCCATTCATAAATCCACTGATGATCAGTTTATCATTTAATTTCCAAATGAGAAGCCGCAAGCCTAGATCAGAGGGCGAAGGAGACTTTCTTGCCAAGGAATCTTGCCATGTCACTTGCCCCGTCGGTCGCGATTCCCCGCAGCCGCTTCAATGCCTTACCCGTCCTGATCGGCCTGTTTTGCCTGCTCTGGAGCTACGCCTTTGTCGCCGGCAAGATCGGCGTCACCGATTGCCCGCCGCTGATCCTGCTCACCGCGCGGTTCTCGCTCGCCGGCATCCTGATCCTCGGCATTTCCGCGCTGCGCCGCGAGGCCTGGGATTTGACCTGGCGCGATGCGGCCGTATTCGCCGTGCTCGGTGTCGCCAACAACGCACTGTACCTCGGCCTCGGCTATACCGGGCTGAAGACGGTGTCCGCGGGCCTCGGCGGCCTGATCGTGTCAGCCAATCCGATCTTCACCGCGATGCTCGCCGCGCTGCTGCTCGGCGAGAGCCTGACCTGGCGCAAGGTGTCGGGCCTCGCGCTCGGCATCCTCGGCGTCGCCCTGATCGTCTGGCACCGGATGTCGGTCGGCTCCGATCACCCCGAGGGCATCCTGTTCACGCTGGCCTCGCTCGCCTCGATCGTCGCCGGCACCATCCTGTTCAAGCTGCTCGCGCCGAAGGGCTCGCTCTGGATCGGCAACGGCATCCAGAACATCGCCGGCGGTCTCGCGCTGATGCCATTCGCCTTCACCTTCTCCAGCGTGGGCGACATCGTGCCGAGCGCACGGCTTGCCGGTGCCTTCGCCTTCCTGGTGCTGGGCGGCTCGATCCTGGCCTATCTGCTGTGGTTTCATCTCCTGAAGGTGTGCGGCGCGACTGCCGCCAGCGCCTATCACTTCCTGATGCCGCCGCTCGGCATGCTGTTCGCCTATCTCGTGCTCGGCGAACACGTTGAACTGCGCGATCTCGCCGGGATCGTTCCGGTCGCGCTCGGCATCTACCTCGTGACCCGCCCGGCGCCGTCAGCGCCGCCCGCGCGGTGATCATCCCCTCGTCCCTCGATTGACATAGCGCATTGAGGGACGAGCCCGGCTCGGGCAGGTTTCACGGCAGGAACCGGAGGCCTCTCCGGTTCGTTGTCGCGACGGCTGGACCCGGGCATGACGCAGCACAAACCGATCACGCACCATCATCACGGCAAGCACGCGCAAGAGCCGCAGCGGCCGCGCGAACCGTTCAGCCTGCGCAATGTACTGAAGTCGCTCGGCCCCGGCCTGATCACCGGTGCCTCCGACGACGATCCCTCCGGGATCGGCACCTACAGCCAGGCCGGCGCGCAGCTCGGCTATGGCATCGGCTGGACCATGCTGCTGACCTTCCCGCTGATGTCGGCGATCCAGGAAATCTCGGCGCGTGTCGGCCGCGTCACCGGGCACGGCATCGCCGGCAATGTCTGCCGGAACTATCCCGCCTGGGTGCTGTCGGGCGTCGTCACGCTGCTGTTCATCGCCAACACCATCAACATCGCGGCTGATCTCGCCGCGATGGCCGATGCCGCAAAACTGCTGGTCGGCGGCCACACGATTCTCTACGTGCTGCTGTTCGGCGTCACCTCGGTCGTGGCGCAGATCTTCATGAACTACAAGCGCTATGTCGCTGTGCTGAAATGGCTGACGCTCAGCCTGTTCGCCTATGTCGCGGCGCTCGCTTTCGCAAAGGTTTCCTGGAATGAAGCGCTCGCCGGCGTGCTGGTGCCGCGCCTGACCTGGAGCGCGGATTATTTCACCACCATCGTCGCCATCCTCGGCACCACGATCTCGCCCTATCTGTTCTTCTGGCAGGCCTCGCAGGAGGCCGAGGAGCAGCGCGTCGACGTGACCAAGCGGCCGCTGATCGAGAAGCATTACGGCGCGCGGCGGGAATTTTCTCGCATCCGCGCCGACACCATCGTCGGCATGGCCTTCTCCAATCTGATCGCGCTCGCGATCATCATCACCGCGGCCGCGACGCTGCACGCGGCCGGAAAGACCGACATCCAGACCTCGGCGCAGGCCGCCGAGGCGCTGCGCCCGATCGCCGGGCCCTTTGCCGAGGTGATCTTCGCGCTCGGCATCGTCGGCACCGGCCTGCTGGCGATCCCGGTGCTGGCGGGCGCGACGGCGTATGCCGTCGGCGAGGGGCGACGATGGCCGGTTGGGCTGGCGCGCAAGCCGAAGGAGGCGGCCGCGTTCTATGCGGTGCTGGCACTGTCGGGCGGGATCGGCATCGCGCTCAACTTCACGCCGATCAATCCGATCTCGGCGCTGTACTGGAGCGCGGTCGTCAACGGCGTGCTCGCCGTTCCCGTCATGGTGCTGCTGATGCTGATGGCGCGCCATCGCGGCGTGATGGGCCGCTTCGTGGTCGGCGGCATGCTGTATTGGCTGGGCTGGCTGTCGACGGTTGCGATGGCGCTCAGCGTGGTGGCGATGGCGATTGGGTTTTTCTTCCAGACTAAATGAGAGCTCGTGTCCCGGGCGCGATGCAGCGCCCCTTGGCGGTGCATCGCAGAACCGGGACCCACGCTGCATGGGCCCCGGCTCTGCGGCGCACCACTTGCGTGCTGCGCCGCGTCCGGGGCACGGAGACCTTCTCTAATCCTTGCGGAACACGATCGACGCCATCCAGCCCGTCATCAGCGCCATGAAGGCGGTGACGAGGCCGTAGGCGAGGCCGTTGTGCCGCGCGGTGTTGGCGACGAACTGCTCGAAGCCGACCTTGACGATCTCGAACGCGGTGTCGGTCCTGGTCACCAGCGCGCCGTCGGCAAACAGCTTGATCTCGACATTGTAGGTGCCGATCGGCACCTCGGCCGGCAGCGGAATGCCGGTGCGGAACAGGGTCGGGGTCAGGAACGTCACCGCCGAGGGCGCCTCGCGGTAGAGTCCGTGCTCGGTGCGCAGGCGGACGAAGGCGCTGCGAAACGGGTCGTTCGGCACCACGTCGGCGAAATCGGGGCCGACGCGTTGCGTCAGCAGCACGTTGTTGAGCCCGAGCTGCTGGCGCCGCTGCACCTCGGGCGAGGCGATCTGGTCGAACGGGCGGTTGGCGAACAGCGCGAGATAGCCGGGCACCTGAATGAACTGCCGCGAGTCGGTGTTGATCCAGATGCCGAATCTGCGCTCCTTCCGCCGCGTCACCATGTCGGCGCGCGGGCCGGAGACGGTGACGACGAGATCGTAATTGTTGCGGCCCGCAGGCGTCTTGTCGTCCTTCTCGACCGAGCCGAACAGCACGAGCTCACCGCCCGAATAGTTCGGCGTCACCGTGACGCGATGGTTGGAGACCGAGACGATCAGCCGCTCGGCGCGCGCCGGCGCTGCCGCAAGCAGCGCGGCGAGGCCCGCGATCGCAAGCGGCAGGCCCCACCTCATGGCGTGCCTCCGGTCGCGCTCTCGCGGATGGTGAAGAGATCCTCGGGCCGGATCACGAGTTCAATCGCAAAGCGGATACCGACCGCGAGCACCAGCAGTCCGAGCAGCAGGCGCAGATGTTCGCCGCGGATCTTCTGGCCGGCACGCGCGCCGAACTGCGCGCCGGTGACGCCGCCGATCATCAGGATCAGCGCCAGCACTGCGTCGACCAGATGGTTGGTCACGGCATGCAGCAGGGTGGCGAACACCATGGTGACCAGGGTCAGCACCATCGAGGTGCCGATCACGGTCGAGGTCGGCACCCGCAGCAGATAGATCATCAGCGGCACCAGGATGAAGCCGCCGCCGATGCCCATCACAGCGCCGATGAAGCCGATCACGAGCCCGACCACCACCACCGGGATCACCGAGAGATAGATCTTCGAGCGCTTGAAGCGCAGCTTCAGCGGCAGGCCGTGGATCCAGACATGGCTGCCCGGCTTGCGCAGCGTCACCGCGCCGCCGCGGCGGACCCGCAGCATCGCGCGCAGACCTTCCCAGAACATCAGCCCGCCCACCGTGGTGAGCAGCACGACGTAGGACAGCGCGATCATCAGGTCGAGCTGGCCGAGCGTGCGCAGGAAGGTGAAGGTCCAGACGCCGAGTGCGGTGCCTATCGTGCCGCCTGTCAGCAGCACCAATGCGAGCAGCGGATCGATCGCGCGCCGTCGCCAATAGGAGATCGCGCCGGAGAAGGAGGACGCGGCGATGTGGCTCGCCACCGAGGCGACAGCGACCGCCGGCGTGATGCCCACGAAAATCAAAAGCGGCGTCATCAGGAAGCCGCCGCCAATCCCGAACATGCCGGAGACGAACCCAACCGCCGCGCCCATCGCCAGGATGAGGAAGACATTGACCGGAATGTCGGCGATCGGGAGGTAGAGTTGCACGCGCGGGTCGCTTCTTGTCGTTTTACCGCGAGGCCGGCCGATGGGCCGCATCCCGGCGTGGTGGTCGAGCCGGCAAGGCAATCCGGTTGGCGCGCGAGGTGGCTGGCGCGAACGCGGGTCGATTGCCGCGTCCCTGCATAACCGATATCGGCTGACAGAGGGACTAAAGAATCCGCATTGGCGGGCTTTTTTGCCGCACGCAGTTGTCGTGTGGTGAATGATTCAGATTAACGTGCGAGCCGGATTCTAACGCCGCCCGATCGGCGTCGTGATCAGGTTCATCGCCACGGCCTCCTTGGGAGAGAGCCAGCGGATATCAGCGGTTTGTGACATCGCTTCGACCACCGTGGAGGAAACGCCCATTTTGGTCATGTAGTGCAGCACCATGCCGGAGATCCGCTGGGCTTCTGCGATGGGGTCGGAGACCTGCGTTGTCGCGGTGAAGCGATGAACCCCGAGCAAGGAGTCCTCGACGCCGTAGCGGGTCTTGCCGCCGGCAAACACCAGCACGCAGGCGCTGGCGCAGCGGGCCGGGCTGACGCGCCCGGCGGCATCGGCGGTACCCACGGCGGTCGAGAGCCCGCGCGAGCGGATGATCTCGCCCATGATCGCGGCCTGGTTCAGCGAGCCGCCGCGCGACGACAGCAGCACGACATCACCGGGCGCAAGCTTGGCCTCGTCGAGCTTGTCGCGGAGCCAGTTGGCGCTGGCCGCACCGATCTCGCCGCTGATCGCGAGCGCCCTTCGGCCACGGCCGGTGCGCTCGATGTCGGCATCGGGAATCACCGTCGCCGTCATGCTGGCCGCGACATAGGTCTCGCGCCAGTAATCCCAGGCGCCGGGACGCGACAGGTCGCGATAGGCGCGGATGCCGACGCCGGACAGCAGCAAGGTGAAGATGACCACGGACCAGAACGACGGCTTGAACGCCCGCAGCGCCGTCAGCGGCGGATGATCCGGCGGGCGCGGTGCGTGTTGCGGTGGTGTTTGCCAGGGTGGCGCTTGCCATGGCGATGGTTGTCGCGGTGGCGCGACCCGGGGGCCCGTCGGCGACTTCAGATGAAAATTCTCATCCTGACCATCATCGACAGACAAGCGCGGTCCTCCGGCCGTTGGCGCGGTGTCTGTCTACACGGCCGGAGTGCGGAGGTACATGGCTGCGACGCCAGGTCTCTGCCCCTCTCCCGCTTGCGGGGGAGGCATAGGCGGCCTATGGCCGCCGTTGTTTAACGAACGCCGATGCGGAGCATCGGCTATTGGTGGGGGTGTCTCCGCATCGGGATTCCCTACGCGGAGAGAGCCCCCACCCGCCACGCTCTTCGAGCGCGTCGACCTCCCCCGCAAGCGGGAGAGGTGAAGCGAGCCTGCGGATCGACTGACCTAATGCTGGGCGGCAAGCACGGCGGCGCGCTTCGCGATCGGCTTGCCCTTGGCTGGGGCTGGGGTTGCCGCCGCCGGCTTCGCCGGTACGCCATCCCAGCCGCCGGCGGGGGCTGCGACATTGACGGCATCGTCGGGCTGCGGCTCGGGGGTAAAGGTCTGGATCGCGAGCTTGGCGGCCGCGAGCGACTGCGGATCGAGGCGTTTTGCCACATCGTCGCGCTTGTGGCCGGCGTCGGCGTCGCCCTGGGCGGCCGCGAGGCTGAACCACTTGAAGGATTCGGCGAGGTTCTGTTCGACGCCGATGCCGCGGGCATAGAGGATGCCGAGGTTGAACTGGCTGTCGGCGACGCCGCGATCGGCGGCCTTGCGGAACCACTGCGCCGCGCTCTTGTAGTTGGCGCCCTTGCCGCCGCCATCGGCGTCGAGCACGGCGAGGTTATGCATCGCCTTGGCATTGCCGCGCTCCGCGGCCTGCACGTAGTAGCGCCGCGCGACGTCGGCGTCGCGCTTCACGCTGAGGCCCTTCTCGTAGAAGGTGCCGAGCCGGAACACCGCCGGGATCACGCCGGCCTGCGCCGCGCGGTCATACCATTTTGCGGCTTCGTCGAGATTGGATTGAACGCCCTTGCCTTCGGCATAGCGCAGGCCGACCTCATAGGCCGCCGCCGGATCGCCTTTCAGCGCAGCTGTGCGCAGCGCCGGTCCGCCGATCGCATCAGGCAGCTTTTCGTTCGCAGGGATCTGGATCATCGAGAGCTTGCCGGGCACGCGCGGCTGGCTCGGAATCGTGCCGGTGACATCAGCGGCGGGCGCAGCCGGTGTTGCCGCGGGCGCTTCCTGCGGCGCGGGCATCGCCGCCGCAGCCTGGGGGATCGCGACCTGCGCGCTGTCGAGCGTGTTCGGCGCCGACGAGTTGTTGGACTGCTTGCCGAGCGGGGTCGGCGAGGTCATCGAGGGCGCGGGCGCAGCCGGAGGCGCGGCTGGCGCTGTTACAGCCGAGTTCTCCGCAGGGGTCTGCGGCTTCGGCGCCGGCGCGGAATTCTCCATCGGCGGCATCTGCGGCGGCTCGCCAGTGTCGAGCAGGCTCATCGCCATCTTGAAGGTGCCGAGCACGATCACAACGACGCTCGCGCCGACCAGCAGCGAACGGATCTTCGAGGTAATGGTCGAGGGCTCGCCGTCGGCCGGCGCCTTGATCGTGGCGGTTGCCTGCGCCTTGGCCTTGTCCGCCTTGTCGGCCTTGTCCTTGGCTTTCGCAGCGGCCTTGCTGGCGGCGCGCGTGGCCTTTTCGTTCACCGGCTGCGCGGCAGCGGCTTGCGCGGCGCGGCGCGCGGCGGCGATGAAGCTCGAGGTCGAGACCGGCTCCTTCTTGCCGGCGGGAATCTCGCTGATCGCATTCTCGGAGGCGGCGATCCGCTCCGAGGGCGACGCGTTGCGGCCCACGGGGCGCGTGCCCGGCTCCAGCGGATGATCCGGCGGCAGCTCGGGCGCGATCGACGCCCGCGGCGGCGGCGGCGCGGCGTGCGGCTCGAGGATTTCGCTGATCGCGCGCGGCGGCATCGGCGGCACCGGGGGCGGTGCCGGCATCGCGGGCGGCTGCGCGGCATGGAAATCGCGCGGCGCGGCGGCAAAGTGCTCCTGCGCCAGCGCCGGGTTCGGCAGTTCGGGCTTGAAAGGCTCAGGCCTGAAGGGCTCGGGCGCATAGGCCTGCGGCATCGGCGGCCGCGGCATTTCGACGTAAGCCTCGACCGGCGCATGCACGGGTGCGGGCGCGGGCGCTGCCGGCGGCGGCGCGGTGCGCACCGCGCGCAGATCGTTCTCGATCATCGCGAGGCGATCGACGACGTGACCGAGCGTGTTGTGCACCGTCTCCAGCGAATCCTGGGTGCGGCGATCGGTTTCCGACTGGGTGAAGCGCAGATCGGACAGCTCGCGCTTGACCATGTCGACGATGGTAGGATCCATCATCGGCTGCGGCGCCGGCGGGCTGTAATTGCGCGTGGCATCGGCCAGCGAGGCGATGTGGGCGTGCTGCGCCTCGAGATGGCGCATGATGTCATGCAGCCCCTCTTCGACGCGGCCGATATTCGGCGAACGCTGGTCGGACGAGGATTCGATCCGCTCGATCAGGTAGGCGACGCGCTGCTCGAGATGGGCGATCGCGGAGGCGCTGTCATTGCCGACCTGCAGGCGGTCGATCCGCTCGGACAGCGAGCGCACCGCGTTCTCGATGACTTCCGAATTGTCGTTGACGACGGGCCGTTCGCGATTTTCCACCGACGAGGCCAGCGCTGCGATGCGCTGCTCCAGCACCGCAAAAGCATCGCTGGTGGTGTCCGGGGCGCGCGACATCTGCGCCAGCTGCTCGACGCGGCCCGACAGCATCTGCACGTCGTCGGACAGCCGCACCAGCGCGTCGTTGGAGGCGACATTGGAGACGATCGCGCGCAGCGCTGAGATCGCGCCTTCGAGCTGATGCACCGTCGACGGATCGTCGTTGGCACGCAGGATCATGTCGAGCTTGGCGCCGAGATTGCGGATCGCCTCGTCGTAGCCGGTGAGCTGCTCGGCCGGGGTCAGCGAGCGCAACACCTCGCGGATCTCCGAGAGCGCGCGCTCGATGCCGTCGAGCGCCTGGCTGTCGGAGCCGGTCTGCTTGGTATCGTCGATCCGGCGGTGCAGCGAGCGGATTTCGTTCTCGATCGATTCGATCGCGCGGCGCGGCATCGCTTCCGTGATCGCCTGGCGGATCTCGGAGAGCTCGCTGCCGAACGCGGCGATCGATTGCTCGATGTGATCAGGACGCTGCAGCGCCTCGATCTGGCTGGTGATCTTGAGCAGGTGCTTTTCGAGCTGCGAGAAGTCCGGACCTGCCGGTGCCACCGGGGACGGCGGCGGAGGCGGCGGGGTGTAGGACGCCATGGGAGCAGCGGCAGGTGCCATCGGGGGCGCCATGGGCGGTGTCGGCTGGACATTGCGCAGCGGCATCCGTTGCGGCGGCGGTGCGTCGAGCTCGTTCTGGCGCGCGGCGATCTCCGCGATCGCGGAATCGAACGAGGCCGGGCTCAGTGGCGGCGAGGGACGATAGACTTGCGCTGCGGCGCGTTCAACCGCCTCGGCCTGGCGCTGCCGGTCGGGCATCGGCGGTGCCTGCATCGGCCGGTCCTGCATGGCCCGTTCCTGCATCGAGCGGTCCTGCATCGGCCGCTCTTGCGGCTGGCGCTCCTGCATTGGCCGCTCTTGGGCCGCCATCTGCGGCTCGCGAGCGGGTGCCGGCTTGGAAATCTGCGACAGCCGCGCATCGAGGCGCGAGATCGCGTCGTTGAGCTGGCGCGCCACGGTGGGCTGGCCGCGCGGCACATCGGCCCGCGGCGGCTCGAATCGCTGCGTCGGCCGGGACATCTGGTCGATCTGGCGGGTGATCGCGTCGAGCCGCTGATGGATGTCGGCGACATCACGGCTCTCGCGGCTCGGCATCGGCTGTGGCTGCGGTTGTTGCTGCGGCTGCTGTGAGGGCGCGCGGAAATCCGGCGGCGCGACGTCACCCATGGTGGACATCAACCAGTCGTTGAGCGACATGCCGGCACGACGCGCGGCTGCCTCGGCCCTTTCGCGGACGGAGGGATCGATGCCGTCAACACTCCACGATACGCGCGAATTCATGATACCGTCCGGTCCCAACTCCGGCGCCTCACCCTGCGCCTGCAGCCTCCCCGCGCGTCCCGGTTAAGAGACAAGCCAATTCTGCGCGGAGCGTCTGCCTCAGGTCCTGACTTTTTCCCGTCACGGTAAATAACGGGTTAAGGAATTTGGCCGGCAGGCCCTAAAGTTAGGGAACTCGGGAACTCGGTCTCAGCTGTTGCTTTCGCGCTTGTCGTCGAGCGGCAGCAAATTGCTGCGGCCGGAGATCGCCGACAGGGCCTCGAGCGCCTCCTCGCACCATTCCACCACCACGCGCTCATGGCGTAGCCCGATCCGCAGGCCGAGCATCTTGCCGAGATCGGCCGGCGAGGCGACGCCCTGGGGGAGGCGCTTGTTGATCAGCCGCTCGTAACGCTCGTACCGGTCGCGGTGATGCTCCAGCCGGGCCATCAGGTCGGCGCGGAGCGGTTCGATGTCGACGCTGTCGAGGGCGCAGAGCCGGACCAGGAGGTCGTCCTTGATCGACGGCGGGACGCTGGGCTTGGCCGCCCAATGCTTGAGCGCGGCGCGGCCTTCCGCTGTCAGGGTGTAGACCAGCTTGTTGGGCTTGCCGGTCTGGACCACCTCGGTCCCGACCACATGGCCCTTGTCGCGCAGGCGGGACAGCTCGCGGTAGATCTGCTGGTGGTCGGCCTTCCAGAAGAAGCCGATCGAGGCGTCGAACGTCTTGGCGAGCTCATAACCCGTCATCGGACGTTCGGTCAGGCAGGCCAGGATTGCGTCACCGAGTGCCAACGCCCACCTCCATCATCATCCGTCTCAAGTTCCCTTGACTTTATGCGTCATGGTGCATATGCGTCAATATGCATATGAGTTCCGGCGTGCCACCCGTCGTGGCCCCGGATCGGTGATCCAGGCTCTTTAACCCACCTCAGGAGACGTCCGATGACCAGACCGGGCCTCGACAAGTGGTACGCCTACATGAAGTCCCACGACACCACAGCCCTGTGGGACCTGCTGCACCCCGACGCGGTGTTCGAGAGTCCCGTGGTGCACACCCCGCAGCGCGGCCGCGACATCACCTTCAAATATCTCACCAGCGCCGCCAAGGTGCTGGGCGGTCCGACCTTCAAATATCTCGGCGAATGGACCAGCGACACCGGCGCCGTGCTCGAATTCGAGAACGTGATCGACGGCATCAAGCTCAACGGCGTCGACATCATCACCTTCGATCCTGACGGCCGCATCACGCACTTCAAGGTGATGGTGCGCCCGCTCAAGGCGATCAACCTGCTGCATCAGCTGATGGGCGAACAGCTCATGAAGCAGACTGGCGGCGCAACGTCGCAAGCACCTTCTCGATAGTCACTGCCGCGGACCTCCGGAACCGGATAAGGTCCGTCCCAACAAACCCAAGGAAAACCCAAGGATACGCTGACCGCAATCACCGCCCAACAACGGGCCGCCGTCAGCCGGGAGAACATCATGCCGACCTACAAAGCCCCCGTCGAAGACGTCAGCTTCCTGTTCAACGACGTCTTCCAGATCGACAAATACGACAACCTTCCGGGCTTCACCGATGCGTCGGCCGATGTGCGCGAAGCGATCCTCGGCGAAGCCGCCAAGCTAGCTGAGGAAGTGCTGCAGCCGCTCAATCGCGTCGGCGATCTCGAGGGCTGCAAGCGCGCCGATGACGGCAGCGTCACCACGCCGAAGGGTTTCAAGGACGCCTTCAAGCAGGTCGCCGAAGGCGGCTGGCTCGGGCTTTCCGCGCCGACGGAATATGGCGGGCAGGGCCTGCCGGTGACGCTCTCCCAAGCGGTCAACGAATTCCAGATCTCCGCCAACATGGCATTCTCGATGTATGGCGGCCTGACCATGGGCGCGACCGCGGCGCTGCTGGTGCACGGCACGCCGGAGCAGAAGAAGACCTACGTGCCCAAGATGGTGGCCGGCGAGTGGACCGGCACCATGAACCTGACCGAGCCGCATTGCGGCACCGATCTCGGTCTCTTGCGCACCAAGGCGGTGCGCCAGGCCGACGGCAGCTTCAAGATCACGGGCACCAAGATCTTCATCTCGGCCGGTGAGCATGACATGACCGAGAACATCATCCATCTCGTGCTCGCGCGCATCGAAGGCGCGCCGGCCGGCATCAAGGGCGTCTCGCTGTTCGTGGTGCCGAAGGTGCTGGTCAATGCCGACGGTTCGCTCGGGCAGCGTAACGGCGTCACCTGCGGCTCGATCGAGCACAAGATGGGCATCCACGGCAATTCCACCTGTGTGATGAACTACGACAACGCCACCGGCTGGCTGATCGGCGAAGAGAACAAGGGCATGCAGGGCATGTTCGTGATGATGAACGAGGCCCGCCTCGGCGTCGCCGTGCAGGGCCTCGCGCAGTCGGAAGTCGCCTATCAGAACGCGGTCGCCTATGCCCGCGAGCGCATCCAGGGCCGCGCGCTGACCGGGGTCAAGGCGCCGGACAAGCCGGCCGATCCGATCATCGTGCATCCCGACGTGCGCCGCACGCTGCTCACCATCCGCGCCTTCAACGAGGGTGCGCGCGCCATGGTGATCTGGACCGCGCTGAAGAGCGACGTTGCGCATCGCTCGGAAGATCCCAAGGACCGCCAGGCCGCCGACGACCACATGGGCCTGATGACACCGGTGCTGAAGGGCGTGCTGACCGATACCGGTTTCGCCAACACCGTGTCTGCCCAGCAGATGTTCGGCGGCCATGGCTACATCGCCGAGCAAGGCATGGAGCAGTTCGTGCGCGATGCCCGCATCGCGATGATCTATGAGGGCGCCAACGGCATCCAGGCGCTCGACCTGGTCGGCCGCAAGCTGCCGCGCGACGGCGGCCGCGCTGCGATGGCGTTCTTCGGCGAAGTCGGCGCCTTCGCCAAGGAGCATGGCGCAGACGAAGCGATGAAGCCGTTCATCACGCCGCTCTCGGCCGGGCTCGGTCATCTGCAGCAGGCGACCGGCTGGTTGATGCAGAACGCGCTGGCCAAGCCCGACAATGCCGGCGCCGCCGCGACCGACTACATGAAGCTGTTCGGCCTCGTCGCGCTCGCCTACATGTGGGCGAAGATGGCCAAGGTGGCGCAGGACAAGATCGCAGCCTTCGGCACGTCGCAGTATCTCTCGACCAAACTCGTCACCGGCCGCTTCTACATGGAGAAGCTCTTGCCGGAGACCGCGGTGCATCTCGCCCGCATCCAGAGCGGCAGCGCCACCACGATGGAATTGGCGGCCGAAGCGTTCTGAGGAAGCGTTCTAAAGCGTTTTCGAGCGAAGTGGATACCGGTTCGCGTGAAGAAAACGCGTCAAACAAAAGAGAGAATTCGCCGCCGCACCGCTCGCGGCGGCGCCCCGCTTAGCACTATATTATGATCCTCATATCAGGAGGGCGTCATGCCTGAGGCATATATCTACGATCACGTTCGCACCCCGCGCGGCCGCGGCAAGGCCGATGGCGCGCTGCATGAAGTCACCGCGCTGGCGCTCGCCACGGTGCCGCTGAAGGCGCTCAAGGAGCGCAACAATCTCGGCGTCGACACCGTCGATGACGTCGTGCTCGGCGTGGTCGATCCCGTCGGCGAAGCCGGTTCCGACATCGCACGCTTCGCGGCGCTGAACGCCGGCCTCGGCCAGACCGTGCCGGGCGTGCAGATCAGCCGCTTCTGCGCCTCCGGCCTCGATGCCGTGAATTTTGCGGCGGCCCAGATCATGGCCGGCCAGCACGAGCTCGTGATCGGCGGCGGCGCCGAATCGATGAGCCGCGTCGGCATCGGCGCCTCCGGTGGCGCCTGGCCGATGGATCCCTCGATGGCGGTGCCGGCCTATTTCATGCCGCAGGGCATCTCGGCCGACCTGATTGCCACCAAGTACGGCTTCTCGCGCGATGACGTCGATGCCTACGCTGTGCAGAGCCAGCAGCGCGCGGCAAAATCCTGGGAAGAGGGCCGCTTCAACAAGTCGATCGTGCCGGTGAAGGACCAGAACGGCATCACCATCCTCGCCAAGGATGAGCACATGCGCCCGACCACGACCATGCAGTCGCTGGCGCAGCTGCAGCCGTCATTCGCGGCGATGGCCGCGATGGCCGGCTTCGATGCGGTCGCGGTGCAGTCGCATCCCGAGGTCGAGAAGGTCAACTACGTGCATCACGCCGGCAATTCGTCGGGCATCGTCGATGGCGCAGGCGCCGTGCTGCTCGGCAGCAAGGAGGCGGGTGCGAAGCACGGCCTGAAGCCGCGCGCAAAGATCCGCGCGTTCGCCAATATCGGCTCGGAGCCCGCGATGATGCTGACCGGTCCGGTCGACGTCACCGAGAAGCTGTTCGAGCGCTCCGGCATGAAGAAATCGGACATCGACCTGTTCGAGCTCAACGAGGCCTTCGCCTCGGTGGTGCTGCGCTACATCCAGGCCTTCGACATCGACAACGCCAAGATCAACGTCAATGGCGGCGCGATCGCGCTCGGCCATCCGCTCGGCGCCACCGGCGCGATGATCTTAGGGACAGTGCTCGACGAGCTCGAGCGCACCAACAAGCAGACGGCGCTGGTCACGCTGTGCATCGGCGGCGGCATGGGCACCGCCACCATCATCGAGCGCGTGTAACGAACTGCCGTAGGGTGGGCAAAGGCGCGCTTGCGCCGTGCCCACCACAACTTGCTGAGCACTTGATGGTGGGCACGCTTCGCTTTGCCCACCCTACGATCCGAGACACAACCGCCGCGCCTGAGATGGCTGCCGGCACCGAGGAGCACCACATGGCCTACAAGAATTTCAAGCTCGAAACCGACGCCGACGGCATCGCGCTCGTCACCTGGGACATCCCGGGCCGTTCGATGAACGTGCTCGACGAGACCTCGATCAACGAGATCGAGGACATCGTCAAGACGACCACGGCGGATGCCGCGATCAAGGGCGTCGTGATCACCTCCAGCAAGGAGGCGTTTTGCGCCGGCGCAGACCTCTCGATGCTCGAGGGCATGAGCCGCACCTATGCGCAGCTCTTGAAGGAGAAGGGCGAGGAAGCTGCCAACACGGTGCTGTTCGAGCAGAGCCGCCGCTTCTCGCAGGTGTTCCGCTCCATCGAGACCTCCGGCAAGCCGTGGGCGGCCGCGATCAACGGTCTTGCGCTCGGCGGCGGTTTCGAGATCACGCTGTCCTGCCACTACCGCGTCGCAGCCGAGAACCCGAAGACCCGGCTCGGCCTGCCCGAGATCAAGGTCGGCCTGTTTCCCGGCGCCGGCGGCACCCAGCGCGTGCCGCGCATCGTGCCGCCGCAGGATGCGATGCAGCTGCTCTTGAAGGGCGAGGCGATCAATCTTGCCAAGGCCAAGCAACTCAACCTGATCCACGCCATCGTTCCCGCCGCCGACATGATCAAGGCCGCCAAGGACTGGATCAAGGGCGGCGGCAAGGCCGTTGCGCCCTGGGATGAGAAGGGCTTCAAGCTGCCCGGCGGCCCCGTCTTCTCCAAGATGGGCATGCAGATGTTCCCGGCCGGCAACGCGATCTACCGCCGCGAGACCTACGACAATTATCCGGCCGCGCGCGCGATCATGAGCTGCGTCTATGAGGGCCTGCAGCTGCCGATCGACGCCGCGCTCCGCGTCGAGTCGCGCTACTTCACGCAGATCCTGCGCTCGAACGAAGCGGCGGCAATGATCCGTTCGCTATTCCTGTCGATGCAGGAATTGAACAAGGGCGCGCGCCGTCCGGCCAACGTGCCGGCGACGAAGATCAAGAAGCTCGCCGTGATCGGCGCCGGCTTCATGGGCGCCAGCGTCGGTTACGTCTCGGCCCGCGCCGGCCTCGACGTCGTGCTTGTTGATCGCGACCAGGAGAGTGCCGACAAGGGCAAGGCCCACGCCAAGGGCGTGATCGACGGTCTCGTCGCCAAGGGCCGTGCCAAGCAGGCCGAGGCCGACGCGATCATGGGCCGCATCACGGCGACCGCCGACTATGCCGCGCTCGCAGAATGCGACCTCGTCATCGAGGCCGTGTTCGAGGATCGCAAGGTCAAGGCCGACACCTTCAGCAAGGCGCAGCAGTATCTGAAGCCCGGCGTGATCTTCGCCTCCAACACCTCGACCCTGCCGATCACCTCGCTGGCCGAATCCTTCCAGGATCAGGGCCGCTTCATCGGCATCCACTTCTTCTCGCCGGTCGAGAAGATGATGCTGGTCGAGATCATCATGGGCAAGCATACCGGCGATGCCGCGCTCGCGGCCGCGCTGGACTACGTGCGCACCATCGGCAAGACGCCGATCGTGGTGAACGACTCCCGAGGCTTCTACGCCAATCGCTGCGTCGGCCGCTACATCGGCGAAGGCAACGAGATGTTCCTCGAAGGCGTGCCGCCGGCGATGATCGAGAACTGCGCCAAGATGGCCGGCATGCCGGTCGGCCCGCTCTCGCTCTCGGATGAGGTCGCGCTCGATCTCGGCCTCAAGGTGATGAAGGCGACGGAAGCGGATCTCGGCCCCAACGCCGTCAATCCCGACCAGAAGAAGCTGATGGTCGAGATGGTCGAGAAGCAGGGCCGCCTCGGCCGCAAGAATTCCAAGGGCTTCTACGACTATCCCGAGAAGGGCAAGGGTCAGAAGAGCCTGTGGCCGGGTTTATCAGCGCTGCAGCCGAAGCAGCTCGACCCTGATACGCTCAGCGTCGAGGAGTTGAAGCAGCGCTTCCTGGTGGTGCAGGCGGTGGAAGCCGCGCGCACGGTCGAGGACAATGTCATCACTGACGTGCGCGAGGCTGATGTCGGCTCGATCCTCGGCTTCGGCTTCGCACCCTTCACCGGCGGCACGCTGTCCTATATCGACTTCATGGGCACGAAGAAGTTCGTTGAGCTCTGCCACAGCTTCGAGAAGAAATACGGCTCCCGCTTCACGCCGCCGAAGCTGCTGGAAGAGATGGCCGCCAAGGGCGAGACCTTCTACGGCCGCTTCCCGCCGAAGAAGCCGGTAGCGCAAGCCGCGGAGTAGTTAACCAACCTCCCCTTGTAAAGGGGAGGTCGCTTTGCTCGCGAGAGCAAAGCGGGTGGGGATCAAGTCTCTCACACGGACCGGTGGGCGTGGCTGACCCCCATCCCGACCTTCCCCCTTTCAGGGGGAAGGAGAAGAGAAAACAAAAAAGGGCCGGATCAATCGATCCGGCCCTTTCGCTATTCGCGCGGCAAAACCTCACGCGGCCTTCAGCAGGCCTTCCTTCTTCAGCGCTTCCTGCACCTTCGGCCGCGCGGCGACGCGGGCCTTGTAGGCGAGCAGGTTCGGCAGGCCGGAGAAGTCGAAGCCGAGGCGATCGGTGGCCCACATGATCATGGTGAAGAGGTAGCCGTCGGCGACGCTGAACTGCTTGCCCATCAGGTAGTCGCGGTCGCCGAGCTGGGTCTCCAGATACTTGAACTTGCCCATCGCGCGGTCCTTGAAGAACGCCTTGGCGTCGTCGGCGAGCACGGGCGCGAATTGCGGTCCGAGATTCTTGTGCAACTCGGTGGTGATGTAGTTCAGCCACTCCAGCAGCTTGTAGCGCTCGGCGGACCCGTGGGCCGGAACGAGGTTCTTGTCGGCTACCTTGTCGGCGATCATCTGCACGATCACCGGACCCTCGGTGACGAGATGACCGGGCGCGAACTCGACCGCCGGCACCTGGCCCTTCGGGTTCACTTTCAGGAAATCGTCACCATTTTCGAGCTTCTTGGCGCGCAAATCGACCTTGACGAGGTCGTAGGGCAGGCCGGCCTCGAGCAGCGCGATATGCGGCGAGAGCGAGCAGGCGCCGGGCGAGTAATACAGCTTCATGAGGGTTTTCCTTCCCTTTGTTATGGCCGGTTGACGGTATTGGCAGAAGGCGGGGGCATGACTAAATGCATCTGCATGGAATAGTCAAGATTGATGCAGCTGCATACAATGCGCTAGAACAGTCCATGGGACCTAAGAGCTAAACCATGAAACGCAAGCCATCGACCGAGGCGACCGCCGCCTGGATCCGCCTGATGCGGGTACAGAGCCGGGTGCTCGACTGTGTCGAACAGGATTTGAAGAAGGCCGGCTTTCCGCCGCTCGCCTGGTATGACGCGCTGCTCGAGCTGTCGCGCGCGCCGTCCGGCGAGCTGCGCCCGGTCGAGCTCGAGAAGCAGATGCTGATCCCGCAATATTCGACCTCGCGGCTGATCGATCGCCTGGTCGACGAGGGCCTTGCCGCGCGGCGCGAATGCAAGATCGACAAGCGCGGCCAGTTCGTCGAGATCACCGAGGCCGGCCGCGAGCTGCAGAAGCGGATGTGGAGCGCCTATTCGGCCGCGATCGAGAAGCACGTCGGTTCCAAGCTGTCGGACACCGACGCGGTCAAGCTCTGCGGCCTGCTCGACCGGCTCGGCTGCTCCTGCAGCGATGTCAAGGCGCCGCCCGCGCGAGACGGCGTGTCCGCCCGATGATATCTTTGACCCCACCAACCGCGCGCCAAAGGGTGCGCGGCTGTCCTTGCCACCACGCGCATTCGATCGAAGCGCTCTCAAGTTGGATTTCGTATGGCGCGTGACCAGATCGATATGACGCCCTTGCAATCGCGCGACGAGCTCGTCGCCTGGTTCGAGGCCGGCGTGAAGCCCGAGGCCGATTTCCGCATCGGCACCGAACACGAGAAGACGCCGTTCACGCTCGAAGGCCACAAGGCGGTGCCTTACGAGGGTGCGAAAGGCATCGGCGCACTGCTCGAAGGCATGAAGCTCCTGCTCGGCTGGGAGCCGATCATGGAGAAGGGCAACATCATCGGCCTCTATGACGTCACCGGCGGCGGCGCGATCTCGCTCGAGCCGGGCGGCCAGTTCGAATTGTCGGGCGCGCCGGTCGAGACCGTGCACCAGACCCAGAGCGAGCTGATGGCGCATCTGGCGCAGGTGCGCGAGATTGCAACGCCGCTCGGCATCGGCTTCCTCGGCCTCGGCATGACGCCATCCTTCTCGCGCGCGCAAGTGCCCGTGATGCCGAAGGGCCGCTACAAGATCATGTCGAACTACATGCCGAAGGTCGGCCAATACGGCCTCGACATGATGTTCCGCACCTGCACCGTGCAGACCAATCTCGACTTCTCTTCCGAGGCCGACATGGTCAAGAAGCTGCGTGTCTCGCTGGCGCTGCAGCCGGTCGCGACCGCTTTGTTCGCCAACTCGCCGTTCACCGAAGGCAAGCCGAACGGCTACCTGTCGTTCCGCTCCGAGATCTGGCGCGACACCGACAATGCGCGCTCCGGCATGCTGCCCTGGGCGTTCGAGGACGGCATGGGCTTCGAGCGCTATGTCGACTACGCGCTCGATGTGCCCATGTATTTCGTCAAGCGCGGCGAGGAATATATCGACGTCTCCGGCTCCTCGTTCCGCGCCTTCTTCGAGGGCCGCAACGAGCGCCTGCCCGGCGAGCGGCCGACGCTGTCGGACTGGGCCAACCATCTCTCGACCATCTTCCCCGAGGTGCGGCTGAAGCGTTATCTCGAGATGCGCGGCGCCGACGGCGTGCCGTGGGGCCGGCTGCCGGCGCTGCCGGCGTTCTGGGTCGGCCTGCTCTATGACAACGACACGCTGAGCGCCGCTTGGGACATCGTGCGCCACTGGACCGCGGCGGAGCGCCAGGCCTTACGGGACGACGTGCCGCGGTTCGGCTTCAAGGCCCGGATCAAGGACCGCTATCTGTTCGAGATCGCCAAGGAATGCCTGATCCTGGCCCATGCGGGGCTGCGGCGCCGCAACCGGATCGACCATCTCGGCCGCGACGAGAGCCGCTATCTCGAGCCGCTGCAGCACATCATCGAGACCGGCCGTTCGCCGGCCGAGGAGATGCTCGACAAGTTCAACGGCCCCTGGAAGGGCTCGGTGGAACCGGCCTATGCGGAGTATGCATTCTGATCTTTGCCTCCCCCGCTTGCGGGGGAGGCCGACGCGCATCGTAAGATGCGTGGCGGGTGGGGGTGTCTCCACGATGGGGCTCCCAATGCGGAGACACCCCCACCCCGACCCTCCCCCGCAAGCGCTGTCCAATTCACACATCTTGCGGAGGAATTTGATCGCTGATTCCGTGAGTTGAGTGATGATTCGCGGGAGAGAGCGATGTCCGGGATGGATTACGGGCTGGGTCGTTTTGGCGATCTGCGGCTGGAAAAAGGGGGGTGCATTTGCATGCGGCGCTTGTTGCGCGGCCGGGCTCATGCATCCGCCAGCTGGCGCAACGAGACCGCGCGCGTGAGATTCAGTTCACGCGCTTTCTGCGCAACGACGCGGTGACGGCAGAAGAGATAGCCGCGCACGCGGCGGAACGCACGGCGGAGTGTGCGCGGGGCCGTGACGTCGTCGTGGTGCAGGATACGAGCGAGCTTTCGCTGGGCGGGCGGCGTGCGAAAGCGAACGGCTACGGGCCGATCGGGAAAGGCGGGGCGCTGCGGGGCCTGCTGCTGCATGCGGCTCTGGCGGTTGATGCCAGCAACGGTGGCGTGATCGGTCTCGTCGATGCGAAGGTGTGGAACCGGACGGGTGGCAAGGCCAGTCATCGCCGGTTGCGGACGACGACCCAAAAGGAGTCGCAACGCTGGCTGGACAGCACGAGGCGCGCTGCAGAGGTGCTGACGGAGGCGGCGAGCGTCACGGTGGTCTCGGACCGGGAAAGCGACATCTACGCGCACCTCGCGTTCCGTCCGTCGGCGACGCATCTGATCGTGCGAGCCTGCCAGAACCGCCGGATCGAGACGGGCGAGGAAGAGCAGCAGATCGATCTGCTGTTCTCGCATATCGATAGTTTACCGGAAGACGGCCGCCTCAACGTCCGCATTCCTGCGGCTCCCGGCCGCAAGGCGCGCAGCAGCGAGCTGGCCGTCCGCTTCTCGTCTGTGGTCCTGCGCAGGCCCCTGCATGGGGCAGCCGATCTGCCCGAAACGGTCAAGCTGACCATGGTCGATATCCGCGAGACATCGACACCGGAGGGTGGCAAGCCGATCCATTGGCGGCTGCTGACGACTCATCCAGTCACGAACATCGCCGAAGCGCGGCGCATCGTTGAGCTCTACCGGATGCGCTGGGCCGTCGAGGAATACTTCCACACGCAGAAGACCGGGGGCTTCGACATCGAAGCCGCCGACATCAGCGATCCCGAGGTCATGATCAGGCTCGCCGCTGCGGTGGCCGTCGCGGCTGTATCGGTGATGCAACTGGTCAAGGCGCGCGATGGCACCACCGGCCAAAACCTGATCGAGGTCTTCGAGCCTGCCGATCAAGCCATCGTCGAGGCCATCTCGGCAAAACTGGAAGGCAAGACCGAGCGGCAAAAGAACACGCACCCAAAGGGGTCGCTGGCCTTCGCCGCCTGGGTCATTGCCCGCTTAGGCGGATGGGATGGCTACTACGGCAAGCCGGGACCAAAAACCATGCGCATCGGGCTCGAAGCCTTCCAAGCCATCAAATTTGGCGCCACTCTGGGGCTCCGCGATGTGTGAATCGAACAGCCCGCTTGCGGGGGAGGGCGGGGTGGGGGTGCTTCCACGTTGGGATTCCCTGTGTGGAGCGAGCCCCCACCCGCCGCGCTACGCGCGTCGGCCTCCCCCGCAAGCGGGAGAGGCGAAGCAAGCCCGCCTCACCGATCCGCCCGCCCGATCACATCCATCAACTCGGCGATCTTGCGCCGCTGGTCGGCTTTGTCGCCGGACGAGATCGCGTGCTCCACGCAATGCGCGACATGGTCGCGCAGGATCTCCTCCTCGACGCGGCGGAGCGCCGCGCGGGCGGCGGCGATCTGCGTCACCACGTCGATGCAATAGCGGTCTTCCTCGACCATGCCGGCGAGGCCGCGGACCTGGCCCTCGATTCGTTTGAGACGTTTCAAACAGGATGTCTTGATCTCTTCGCGCATAGGGCTCATATACCCCCCTAGGGTATATTGTTCAAGGGGCCGGGCTGCCGGCCGGGAAGAGTTTCGTGGCACATTCAGAGCACGACCATTCGCACGTCGGGCACGCTCATCATCACGGCGCGCCTGCGCATTCCTGCTGCGGCGGCAAGCACGAGCATGGCGACAAGCCGACGGAGCCGGCGCTGGCGATCGATCCGGTCTGCGGCATGAAGGTCAATCCGGCGACCGCAAAGCATCGCTTCACCTACCAAGGCGAGGAGTATCTGTTCTGCAGCGGCCGCTGCCGCGAGCGCTTCGAGGCCGAGCCCGAGAAATTCCTCAAGCCACGTGAGCCGGAACCGCCGGCGCCTGAAGGCACCATCTACACCTGTCCGATGCATCCGGAGATCCGGCAGGTCGGTCCCGGCTCGTGCCCGATCTGCGGCATGGCGCTGGAGCCGGAGCAGGTCTCGCTCGACGACGGTCCTGATCCTGAATTGATCGACATGACGCGGCGGTTCTGGATCGGCCTCGCGCTGACCTTGCCGGTGTTCGTGCTGGAGATGGGCGGCCATCTCGGCATGGGGCATTTGGTCGAGCCGAATTGGTCGAACTGGATTTCGCTCGTACTGGCGACGCCGGTGGTGCTGTGGGCCGGTGCGCCGTTCTTCGTGCGCGGCTGGCAGTCGCTTGGGCTTGATCCCGAAAAGTGGCTTTCCGGTTTTCGGACAAGATCAAGCCCCACTCAAAATCGGACGCGCAATCTCAACATGTTCACGCTGATCGCGATGGGCACCGGCGTCGCGTATCTCTACAGCGTCGTCGCGACCGTGGCGCCGCAACTGTTTCCACCAGCCTTCCGCGACATGCATGGCGCGGTCGCGGTGTATTTCGAGGCGGCGGCCGTCATCACCGTGCTGGTGCTGCTTGGCCAGGTGCTGGAGCTTCGCGCCCGTGCGCAGACCTCGGGCGCGATCCGTGCGCTGCTGGGCCTGGCGCCGAAGACCGCGCGCCGCATCACCGATCAGGGCGACGAGGATATCGACATCGACGCGATCAAGGTCGGCGATCTCTTGCGCGTGCGGCCCGGCGAGAAGATTCCGGTCGACGGCGTCGTGACCGAAGGCCGCGCCGTGCTCGATGAATCCATGGTGACGGGCGAGTCGATGCCGGTCTCCAAGGCCGAGGGCGATCGCGTGATCGGCGGCACCGTGAACCAGAGCGGCGGCCTGGTGATGCGTGCCGAGAAGATCGGCCGCGACACCATGCTGGCGCGGATCGTCGACATGGTCGCGAAGGCGCAGCGCTCGCGCGCGCCGATCCAGCGCCTGGCCGACCGCGTCGCCGGCTGGTTCGTGCCGGCGGTGATTGCGGCGGCCGTGCTGGCGTTTATCGCCTGGCTCACCTTCGGTCCGGAGCCGCGCTTCACGTTTGCACTGGTCGCCGCCGTCACCGTGCTGATCATCGCCTGTCCCTGCGCGCTTGGCCTCGCAACCCCGATGTCGATCATGGTCGGCGTCGGCCGCGGCGCGCAGTCCGGCATCCTGATCCGCGACGCGCAGGCGCTGGAGCGGATGGAGGCGATCGACACCATCGTGATCGACAAGACCGGAACCCTCACCGAGGGCAAGCCGAAGGTGACGAAAGTAATTGCGGCCGCAGGTTTTGATGAGAACTACCTGCTGCGCGTTGCCGCGAGCGTCGAGCAGGGCAGTGAACATCCGCTGGCGCATGCGATCCTCGTCGCAGCCAAGGAGCGCAGCGTTGCGCTCGTGCCGGTGAACGAGTTTGCCTCGCCCTCCGGCAAGGGCGCGACCGGCATCGTCGACGGCAAGCAGGTTGCGCTCGGCAACGCGATGCTGATGAGCGAGCTGAGGATTGCGACGGGAGCGCTCGACCAGGCTGCGGACGCCGCACGGCAGGATGGCGCCACCGCGATCTACGCGGCGGTCGATGGCCGGATCGCCGGCGTGATCGCGATCGCGGATCCGATCAAGGCTTCGGCGGCGGGCGCGCTGCAAGCCCTCCGCAGCGACGGCCTGCGCGTGGTGATGCTGACCGGCGACAACGAGACCACCGCGCGTGCGGTGGCGCACACTCTCGGAATCGACGAGGTCGAGGCCGGTGTGCTGCCTGAGCGCAAGAGCGATGTCGTGCAGCGGTTACGCGGCGAGGGCCGCAAGGTCGCGATGGTCGGTGACGGCATCAACGATGCACCGGCGCTCGCGGCCGCCGATGTCGGCATCGCCATGGGCGGCGGCACCGACGTCGCGATCGAAAGCGCAGGGGTGACGCTGCTCACCGGCGATCTGATGGGCCTGGTGCGTGCGCGCCGTCTGTCGGTCGCGACCATGCGCAACATCCGCCAGAATCTGGCGTTTGCCTTCGTCTACAACGCCGCCGGCGTCCCCATTGCTGCCGGCGTGCTGTATCCGCTGTTCGGCCTGCTCCTGTCGCCGATGGTCGGCGCTGCTGCGATGGCGCTGTCCTCGGTCAGCGTCATCGGCAATGCGTTGCGGTTGTCACGCGTGAAGCTGGATTGAGCCCTCCTTCCTTCGCCTCGCCCCGCTTGCGGGGAGAGGCCGGAACGCATCGTCAGATGCGTTCCGGGTGAGGGAACTCTCCGCGATCGAGCTGTGAGTTGTCTCGAAAGGTGCTGTCTTCCGCGAGCAGCGAACGCCTCGCTCGCGTGCCTCGCCCCTCACCCGAAATCCAAGCTGCGCTTGAATTTCGACCTCTCCCCGCTGAAGGGCGGGGAGAGGTGAAGAGACTACGCCGTTTCCAACTTCGCTGGCGTCCGTCGCTCGATCTCGTGATCGAGCCACGTCGCGAGCTCCGCGCTGACCTCGACCATCGGCAGCCGGACCTCGGCGCTGTCGATCAGGCCGTGCCGCCACAGAAAGTGCTTGGCGGGTGACGGGCTCGGCTCGGCGAACAACAGCCTGGTGAGGTTTGCGACGCTCTTCCAGCACGCCTGCGCGGCGTCGCGCTGGCCCTGCTGCAGATGCGTGCGGATCGATGCGAAGGTCTCGGTCTCCAGATGTGCCGACAACAGGATCGCGCCATCGGCGCCGTCGCTGAGCGCATCAAAAGTCTGTGCATCCTCGCCGGTCAGCACGCGGAAGCCGGCCGGGCGGCGCTCGAGGAAATCGATGGTCTGCGCGCGGTCGGCGCAGCAATCCTTCATGCCGACGATGTTGGGATGATCAGCGAGTGCGAGCAGCGTGTCGTTGGTGAGGTTGACGCCGGTGCGATAGGGGATGTTGTAGAGCACCAGCGGCCAGGCCGCGTGATCGGCGAGCGCGGTGAAATGCTGCGTGAGGCCGCGCTGTGACGGCCGTGTATAGTAGGGGCTTGCGATCAGATAGCCGTCGATCGGCCAGTCCGCGGTCTCATCCAGCGCGTCCTTCATCTTGGCTGTGCTGGCGCCGGATAGCCCAAGACACAGCGGCAGGGGGCGGCGGATTTCCCCGAACTCGGCGCGCACCACGCCCACCAGGCGCTCCAGCTCGGCCGTGCTGAGCGACATGCCCTCGCCAGAGGTGGCGCCGAGGATGAAGCCGTCGACAGGGCGGCTGGCGTAGTGACGGACGAGGCGTCTGAGTGACGGCTCGTCCAGTTCGCCATTGCGAAATGGCGTGACGAGGGGCAGCCAGAGGCCGTGCAATCGGGATCGTAGGTCAGTCATGGTTCCATCTCCTTGAGGATGTTTGCCGGAGACGGGACTCAAGAAAAAACCCCGTCCAGACGGCGGGGTTTCGGGATCGTCAAACTGCGAAGTGATCTTATCGCGCGCGACCTCGTGCCCCCGGATGGGGAGCTTTTTTCGAGAACAGAGCGGCGCACGAAATCGTGATCATGGGACAATGATGCGGGCACGCGCTTGAGTTGTCAATGCGTGCACGCATCGTGCCGCCACACAGAAAAAAAGCCGGGCCCATAAGAGCCCGGCTTAGGTATTGGCCACGTGAGGCCGACACAATCACCTTCCAAGAGGGATTACTGAACATCCGCACCACTGGAGGAGGGGGACATATGCGCAGCGCGACTGCTCAGCGTGTTGACACTATGATCCTCATCAACCGCATGCGGCAACTATGCATGCCGCATGTCAGACATGCGGAGAGTTGGGGCATAAGGGCCGCTAATCCGCGAAAGATCGGGAAAAACCGGCACCAAAGCGCGATGAGATCGCGCTTTGGCTCTTTGTTTTTGAGCATGACCTTTTCGGAAAACCGCTTCACACTTTTCCGGATCATGCTCTGGCGCTTACAAAAAATCCCGCTCTGGCGCGAGGCCGGAGCGGGATGAATGCCTTGAAAAGCGAGGCTCTTTACGAGGGCCAGCGCTGCGCCTTGCTGACGACGAAGTCGCGGAACACCTGCACGCGCGCGACCGTCTTCAATTCCTCGGGATAGACGAAGTAGGTGTCGAGCGCGATCGAGTCGGACTCGCCGAACAACTGCACCAGGCGGTTGTTCTCTTCGACCAGGTAATCCGGCAGCGCAGCAATGCCGAGGCCCTGCTGGCAGGCGCGGACGAGACCGAGGATGTTGTTGACCTTGAAGTAGGCCTCGCGCGGACCGGAGCCGTTCCGGCCGGCGTCGACCAGCCAGCTGCGATTCTGCAGATGCGAGGGCACCTGGGCATCGCCGAGCATGATGATGCGGTGCGAGTCGAGATCGTCGAGCGTCCGCGGCGTGCCGAAGCGCTTGATGTATTCCGGCGAGCAATAGGCATGGAAGCCGATCGAGAACAGCTTGCGCTGGATCAGGTCCGGCTGGGTCGGCTTGCGGGTGCGGATCGCAACGTCCGCCTCGCGCATCGACAGATCGAGATCCTCGTCGGTGACGATCAGCGAGATCCGGATGTCCGGATAGAGCGCGGTGAACTCGTCGAGCCGCGGGATCAGCCAGTTGATGCCAAGCGCGGGCGGCGTCGTGATCTTGAGATCGCCGCTCGGCCGCTCGCGGCTGTCGGTGAGTTTGGCACGCGCCGCCTGCAGCTGCATGAACACGTCATGCGCGGTGCGGAACAAGAGGTCGCCCTGCTCGGTGAGGATCAGGCCGCGGGCGTGGCGATGGAACAGCGAGACCGCCAGCTCCTGCTCCAGCGCCGAGACCTGGCGGGAGACCGCCGATTGCGAAAGTCCAAGCTGCTCGCCGGCATGCGTGAAGCTGCCCGCTTCCGCCGCTGCGTGAAACACCTTCAGCTTGTCCCAATCCATATCCGTAAATCCGTCGCGTGATCTTGGCATGACTACTCCGCCGCTGCGCGATCGCTCGCGCGAAGAGCCAGGAAACGTTCAGCCTCGAGTGCGGCCATGCAGCCGAGGCCGGCGGCCGTGACGGCCTGTCGGTAGGTTTCGTCCGCCACGTCGCCCGCGGCGAACAGCCCGGGGACCGAGGTCGCGGTCGAATTCGGCGCCACCTCGACATAGCCGGACGGTTTGAGTTTGATCTGGCCTTTGACGAGCTCCGTCGCCGGCGCATGACCGATAGCGATGAAGACGCCGTCGGTCGGCACGTCGGTCAGCGTGCCGGTCTTGACGTTCTTTAAACGAACATGAGTGACCTTGTTCGGGTTCTCGGTGCCGCAGATCTCGTCGAGCGTCGAGTCCCAAACCACTTTGATCTTCGGGTGCTTGAACAGGCGCTCCTGCAGGATGCGCTCGGCGCGGAAGTGATCGCGGCGGTGCACGATGGTGACCTGCGAAGCGTGGTTGGTGAGGTACAGCGCCTCCTCGACCGCGGTGTTGCCGCCGCCGACCACCACGACTTCCTTGTTGCGGTAGAAGAAGCCATCGCAGGTGGCGCAGGCCGAGACGCCGCCGCCCTGGAATTTGCCTTCCGACGGTATCCCGAGCCAGCGCGCCTGTGCGCCGGTGGCGAGGATCACGGTCTCGGCAATGTAGATATCTCCGCTGTCGCAGGTCAGGCGGAACGGCCGCTGGCCGAGCTCGAGCTTGTTGACGAGGTCGGAGACGATCTTGGTGCCGACATGGACCGCCTGTTTCTCCATCTGCTCCATCAGCCAGGGGCCCTGGATGACGTCGGCAAAGCCCGGATAGTTCTCGACGTCGGTGGTGATGGTGAGCTGGCCGCCCGGCTGGATGCCCTGGATCAGGATCGGCTCGAGCATCGCGCGCGCCGCGTAGATCGCTGCGGTGTAACCGGCGGGGCCGGACCCGATGATGACGACCTTGGCGTGGATAGGCGCGGGCATTAGCAGATCCCTCTCCGTTGGGGACTTTGATGATGACTTGTGCGGGAAGGCGCTCCGGAAATGCGTCGCGGCAGCGCTGAAATCGCCCCTGAAGTCTATGATATCTGGTGAGCTATGCAAGAATTGCAATCCATAGCCGCGATTTTTCCCCGGAACTGAAGTCGTATCAGCGAAATCGTGCGCTGCACGCGCAATAAAATTGCGCAAGGTGCGCTGCCTGCGCTATGAGAGTTGCCGGCAAATCGCCAAATCTGCAATTCCCCCAGGGAACTCAAGGGAACTCAAGTCGCGTGTCGAAGAACCTTGACGAGATCGACCTCAAAATCCTCGCCGAAATCCAGGCCGACGGCCGAATCACCAACGTGGAACTCGCCAAACGGGTCGGGATTTCGCCGCCGCCGTGTCTGCGGCGGGTCCGGACACTGGAGGAGGAAGGCTACATCCAGGGTTACCGCGGGCTGCTCGACCCGCGCCGGCTCGGCTTCGACGTCACGGTGTTCGCCTCGGTCCATTTGTCGAGCCAGGCTGATGCCGATTTGCGCGCGTTCGAGACCTTCGTGCGCAGCGAACCGCTGGTGCGCGAATGCTGGATGCTGTCGGGCGAGGTCGACTTCATCCTGAAATGCGTCGCGCCTGATATGGCGACGTTCCAGGATTTCGTCACGCACCTGACCGCCGCACCGAACGTGCGCAACGTCAGGACGTCGCTGGTGCTGCACAATTCGAAATATGAAGCCGCGGTGCCGCTCGATCTGAAGGCTGTGGGCTGAGGCAAATGAAAAAGCGACCCAGCGCGGATGGCCCTGGATCGCTTCTTTCAAGACGAATGGTCGCTCGAGTTACTTCTTCCGCATCTCGTCGACGCTGATCGGGCCGGGGCCCGAGGTCGCGAGATAGAGGCAGGCGAAGCAGAACAGGATCGCCGCGGTGCCGCCATTGAGCAGCGGCAGGAACACCGGCTCCTCCGGCTTCTTGAACATGTGGCCGAGGAAATAGGCGAAGGCCATTTCACCCGACAGGATGAACGCCACGATCCGCGAGAACAGGCCGATCATCAGGAGCGCACCGAGGATCAGCTCGATCGCGCCGGCGGTCGTGATCAGCGGCGGGATGTTGGCGAAGTAGGGCAGCACCGGAAACTTGAAGATCTTGGCGACGCCGTACTGAAACAGCAGCAGCCCCGTGATGAATCGGAAAAGGCTCAGCACGACCGGCTGAAATTTGGAGAACGTCTGGTCCATTGTCATTGACCCCCTGTTTGACACGCTGGAACATTGCACGAAGCGGAATACACCGTGTGTGTCTCCGCCATGATGTCAACACCGCCCCCGATGGATCATTGCGTGCGGTGAGGCACGCCGGTTTCCTTCAGGTAACTTAGTTATACTTCATAATCATATCACGCGCCTGACTAGGATAGGCGACGCGCCGCCGCCAATTCACAATCCCGTCAGGGGGACGTGAGGCGACATCGTGTCGCCTCGGCGCAACAAAAAAGCCGCGTCCAGGACGCGGCTTTTTTCACAACGAAACGTAGAACGAATCTATCGCCACTCGACCTTGGTGATCTCGTAGGCCTTGGCGCCGCCGGGCGCCACCACCTCGACGGTGGTGCCCTTCTTCTTGCCGATCAGCGCGCGCGCCAGGGGCGAGGTGATGGAGATGCGGCCCTTCTTGGCGTCGGCCTCGACCTCGCCGACGATCTGCCACACCGCCTTCTTCTCGGTGTCCTCGTCGACCAGCGTCACGGTGGCGCCGAACTTGATGGTATCGCCGGACAGTTTCGAGATGTCGATGATATCGGCGCGCGCGAGCTTGTCCTCGAGCTCGGCGATGCGGCCCTCATTGTGCGACTGTTCTTCTTTCGCCGCGTGATACTCGGCGTTTTCCGAGAGGTCGCCGTGCGAGCGCGCCTCCGCGATGTGTTCGATGATGCGCGGACGATCCTCCGACTGGCGCTTCTTGAGCTCGTCCGTCAGTGCGGCATAGCCGCCCGCTGTCATCGGAACCTTTTCCATCATTTTCGTCCTTCAGTCGTGCATTCCTTTAGATGGGTGCACGTACCAACCAGTTCAGTCTAACGCAGGATCAGGACTCGAAAAGGAGCCCGGAAGCCCAGTGATTTTCGGCCCCGCTAAGGGCCGTGACAACATCCAATCGCGCGGTGAGTTCCAGCCGTACGGCTAAGCGCTGACCGCGTCGGGGCATTTTCGCCCGGGTTGCGGTCAGCTTTCGGAAAAGTAGCTCTGAAGCGTGCGGACCTCAAGGTCCCCGTCCCGATAGGCCCGGACCCCCTGCGCTGCCGCCACCGCACCGGAAAGAGTGGTGTAATACGGCACTTTATGCAAGAGGGCAGCCCGCCGCAGCGATCGGCTGTCGGCCAGCGCCTGCGGGCCTTCAGTGGTATTGAAGACCAGCTGAACATCACCATTGGTGATCGCGTCGACGATGTGCGGCCGGCCCTCCAGCACCTTGTTCACCTTTTCTGTCGGCACGCCATTGTCCGCGAGGAAGCGCTGGGTGCCCGATGTCGCCATCACCTTGAAGCCTAATCCGTGCAGCAGGCGCACGGCATCGGCAATGCGGGTCTTGTCATCCTCGCGCACCGAGACGAACACGGTGCCCTGCCGCGGCACGCGCGTACCGCCGCCGAGCTGGCTCTTGGCGAACGCGACCTCGAACGAGCGGTCGATGCCCATCACCTCGCCGGTCGAGCGCATCTCCGGCCCGAGCACGGTGTCGACACCCGGGAAGCGCGCGAACGGGAAGACCGATTCCTTGACGCCGACGTGATCGAGCTTCTTCTTCTTCAGCTTGAAGTCGGCGAGCTTCTCGCCGGCCATGATGCGCGCGGCGATCTTGGCGACCGGCGTGCCGATCACCTTGGCGACGAACGGCACCGTGCGCGAGGCGCGCGGATTGACCTCGAGCACGTAGATCTCGCCGTCCTTGATGGCGTATTGCACGTTCATCAGGCCGACCACGTCGAGGCCGAGCGCGAGCTCGCGGGTCTGCCGCTCCAGCTCCTCGATCATCCCGTTGTCGAGCGAATGCGGCGGCAGCGAGCAGGCCGAGTCGCCGGAATGGATGCCGGCTTCCTCGATGTGCTCCATGATGCCGACGATGAAGGTGTCCTTGCCGTCGGAGAGGCAGTCGACGTCGACTTCGGTCGCGTCCGACAGGTAGCGGTCGAACAGCAGCGGGTTCTTGCCGAGCACGGTGTTGATCTGCCCGGTCTTGTCGTTCGGGTAGCGCGCCTTGACGTCGGCCGGCACCAACTCGGGCAGCGTGCCGAGCAGATAATCGTTGAGCTGGTTCTCCTCGCGGATGATCTGCATCGCGCGGCCGCCGAGCACGTAGGACGGGCGCACCACCAGCGGCAGGCCGAGGTCGGCGGAGACGAGGCGGGCCTGCTCGACCGAGTAGGCGATGCCGTTCTTCGGCTGCTTCAGACGCAGCTTGTCGAGCACGCGCTTGAAGCGGTCGCGGTCTTCCGCAAGGTCGATCGCGTCGGGCGAGGTGCCGAGGATCGGCACGTCGGCCGCTTCCAGCGCACGCGCCAGCTTCAGCGGGGTCTGGCCGCCGAACTGCACGATGACGCCGTGCAGCGTGCCGTTGCTGCGCTCCCGGTCGATGATCTCCAGCACGTCCTCGGCGGTGAGCGGCTCGAAATAGAGCCGGTCGGCGGTGTCGTAGTCGGTCGACACCGTTTCCGGGTTGCAGTTGACCATGATGGATTCGTAGCCGGCGTCATGCAGCGCGAAGCAGGCATGACAGCAGCAATAGTCGAACTCGATACCCTGGCCGATACGGTTCGGACCGCCGCCGAGGATGATGACCTTCTTCTTGTCCGACGGCATGCTCTCGTCCGCCGGCGCGCCCGCGAACGGCGCCTCGTAGGACGAATACATGTAGGCGGTCGGCGAGGCGAACTCGGCCGCGCAGGTGTCGATGCGCTTGTAGACCGGGCGGACGCCCAGCGCATGACGCTTTGCGGTCACCTCGGCTTCCGTCGACGCCACCAGCACCGCGAGCCGCGCATCCGAGAAGCCCATGGTCTTGAGCGTGCGCATGCCGAAGGCGTTGCCCGGCAGGCCGTGCTTGCGGACCTTCTCCTCCATGTCGACGATGCCGCGCATCTCGCTGAGGAACCAGGGATCGATCTTGCAGGAGTTGAAGATCTCCTCGTTGGTCCAGCCGAGCCGCATCGCCTGCGCGACCTGCAGGATGCGGTTCGGCGTCGGCGTGCCGAGCGCTGCGCGGATCGCGTTCTTGTCGTCGTCGCGGCCGAGGCCCTCGATCTCGATCTCGTCGAGGCCGGTGAGGCCGGTCTCGAGCCCGCGCAACGCCTTCTGCAGGCTTTCCTGGAAGGTGCGGCCGATCGCCATGACTTCGCCGACCGACTTCATCGAGGTCGTCAGCGTGTGCGAGGCGCCGGGGAATTTCTCGAACGCAAAGCGCGGCACCTTGGTCACAACGTAGTCAATCGTCGGCTCGAATGAGGCCGGCGTCGCGCCGCCGGTGATATCGTTGGCGATCTCATCGAGCGTGTAGCCGATCGCGAGCTTGGCGGCGACCTTGGCGATCGGGAAGCCGGTGGCCTTCGATGCCAACGCCGAAGAACGAGAAACACGCGGATTCATCTCGATCACGACCATGCGGCCGTCGGCCGGATTGAGGCCGAACTGCACGTTGGAGCCGCCGGTCTCCACGCCGATCTCGCGCAGCACCGCCAGCGAGGCGTCGCGCATGATCTGGTATTCCTTGTCGGTCAGCGTCAGCGCCGGCGCCACCGTGATGGAATCGCCGGTGTGCACGCCCATCGGATCGAGGTTCTCGATCGAGCAGACGATGATGCAATTGTCGTTCTTGTCGCGCACCACCTCCATCTCGTACTCTTTCCAGCCGAGCACGGATTCCTCGATCAGCACTTCGTTGGTCGGAGACGCATCGAGGCCGCGCTCGATGATGTCGAGGAACTCTTCCTTGTTGTAGGCGATGCCGCCGCCGGTGCCGCCCATGGTGAAGGAGGGACGGATGATCGCGGGCAGGCCGATCTCGGACAGCGCCATCATCGCCTGGCCCAGCGCATATTCCTGGTAGCGCTTGCGGCGGTCGCTCTCGCCGAGCGTCCATTGCCGCTCGCACTCTTCGCGCGCGGCGCCCGTCAGCGTCTCGCGCTCGGCGAGGTATTTGTCGCGGAAGGATTTCTTCAGCGCCGAGGCATTGGCGAGCCGCGACTTCGGCGTCTCGAGCCCGATCTTGGTCATGGCCTCGCGGAACAGCTGGCGATCCTCGGCCTTGTCGATGGCGTCGGCGGTGGCGCCGATCATCTCGACGTCGAACTTCTCCAGCGTGCCCTGGCGGCGCAGCGAGAGCGCGCAGTTCAGCGCGGTCTGGCCGCCCATGGTCGGCAGCAGCGCGAAGCCGCCCGGGGTGACGTGGCGCTCCTTCTCGATGATCTTGGCAACGATTTCCGGGGTGATCGGCTCGATATAGGTCGCATCCGCCAGCTCCGGGTCGGTCATGATCGTCGCCGGGTTGGAATTGACCAGGACGATCCGATAGCCCTCTTCCTTCAGCGTCTTGACCGCCTGGGTGCCCGAATAGTCGAATTCGCAGGCCTGGCCGATCACGATGGGGCCGGCGCCGATGATCAGGATCGTGGAGATGTCGGTTCTTTTGGGCATCAGCTCTCGCGGACTGGATTTTGGGCACAAAAAAAGGGCGCGCTGGTCGCGCGTCCCTCGGGCCTAGGAGCGCGATCCCTCGCGCGCGGGTGGGTCTTAGACCAGTTTTCGGGGTGGCGAAACCCCGAAAAACGCCCATCAACCGGCAATTTTCGCGGGTTTCGGCAGCGCCCGCCAGCCACGGAGGAGATGCACCAGAAGTGCTGCCGCGACGCTCGATCCGCCGACCCAGCCGAGGTCGGCCGGCGACAGGGTCGCGAGCACCGTGCCACCGAGCGCCCCGCCGATGGCGAAGCCGAGATACATCGACGAGGCGTTGAGCGAGAGCGCGATCATCGAGGCCTGCGGCTCGATCCGGATGATGCTGGCGACCTGCGCGGGATAGAACGCCCAGCCCGAGATGCCCCAGAGGAAGATCGTGCCGAGCACCGCATAATGCGCCTGCCCCGGCATCAGCTTCAGGATCAGCGAATGCAGGATCAGCGAACTTGCCATGCCGGCAAGCCCCAATGCCGCGGTGGTGAGCGTACCGAGCCGATCGGCCATGATGCCGCCGAGCATGTTCCCGATCGCGGCGGCGGCTCCGAAGACCAGCAGCGCCAGGCTGATCTGGGAGGCATCGAAGCCGAGACCATGCAACGGCACGGCAAAATAGGTGAAAACCGTAAAGCCGCCGAGTGCCCATAAAACCGTGATCAGAAGTGCAATCAGAACGTTGTTGTGACGCGCCACAGCGAGCCGCTCGGCGAGCGAGGCCGTGTTGCGCGGCAGGCCACGGGGCAGGCCGAACAGCAGGCCGGCGAGCGCGACAGCACCGATCGCGGCGACCATGGCAAAGGTCGCACGCCAGCCGAGCAGGCTGCCGACGAGATTGCCGAGGGGGACGCCGACGACGGTTGCGATGGTGAGGCCGGAGGTGACCAGCGCCACCGCGCGGCCGCGGCGTTCGGGTGCTGCGACCGCCACCGACACCGCGAGCGCGGTCGGCATGCACAGTCCGGCGCCCATCGCCATCAGCATTCGCGAGGCCAGCAGCAGGAAATAGCCCGAGGCCACCACGGCGAAGAGGTTTCCGGCGATGAAGGTCGATAGCGCCAGCGCCAGCACGGTGCGGCGGTCGATGTTGTTCAGCGCCACCGCGAGAATCGGCGAGCCCACGGCATAGGTGAGGGCATAGGCGGTGACCAACTGGCCGGCGGCCGGGACCGAAATTGCGAGGTCGTTGGCGATCGCGGGCAAAAGCCCTGCAATGACAAAGCTTTCCGTGCCGATCGCAAAGGCCGCCAGGGCCAGCCAGAACACGCTCATTGGAAATACCTCGATGTTCAACGTTTATTGAACTATCAAACGCGGTGGCTCTGGTGTCAATTAGTTCAAGAACTATTGAACATTGTAGCGAGATCGCTATGATTCCCGACCATGAGCCGCACACCCCACCATCCCGCCCGCGAGCAGATCGAGCTGCCGCTGGTTCTGGATTGCCTGAGCGATCCGATCCGTCTGGCAATCGTCTACCAGCTCGCTCAGCAGGAACGTGTCAGCAGCGAACTCCGCTGCGGCGACTTCAATGGGCTCGCCGGCAAATCCAACCTTGCGTATCACTTCGCCAAGCTGCGCGAATCCGGCCTGATGCTAACCCGCGTCGTCGGCACCAACCGCTTCATGCGGCTGCGCCGCGAGGATCTCGAGGCGCGTTTTCCGGGCCTGCTCGATGCGGTGCTCTGTTCCGCGGCCAAGGACGCCGATCGGCTGCAGCTTTCTGTCGAGTGCGAGGTGGTTGAGGCGGATTGAAAGTGAGAGGCTGAGCGGCTTGCCTTAGCCCGGCTTCGCCCTGCGGGCTACGCCGCGGCAGCCTTCGCTACCAGAAGGCTTGCCGAGCCGAAGCTGCGATAGCAGCGAAGGCTGGAGGCCCGGCCTGGATTTGAACCAGGATAAACAGTGATGCATCACTGCCGCGTCGACGCTTCCATTCCGCCACCGGGCCGAGAGCATCTTTGCCCATTCCGGCAGGGCCAGCCACGCTTACCTTTGATTAACCCTAACTGTCGCGCCCGAGCGTTTCAGGCGAGGTGGACGCCGGTTCGCGTGAAGACAACGCGTCAAAACAAGTCAGATCGGATGGCGCGCGACGAAGGTCATACGCCACGGATTGTGACCGATGTTGCGCGGGGCGCGCGTCGCGGACAGGCCGGCGGCGGTGAGCTTGGCGATCATCTCGTCCTCGCGATAGCGCTGCAGGCCGATCTTGTTGCGCAGTTGCCGGTAGTCCGACAGCGCCGTGCTGACGAGGCCGATCAGGGCATCGCGCAGGAAGCCGTGGCGGGCGGCGAAGCGCAGCAGCGCCAGCACGTCCTTGGCCATGCCGACTTCGGGCCGCAGGATGTCGCCGAGTACGAAGCGACCGGAGGGTTTGAGGATGCGGTGGATGACGTCGAAGGCCGAGTCCAGCTCGTTCGGCGTCATGTATTGCGCGACCGAATTCATCACGACGAGATCGACGGAATCGTCGGCCATCTTGCGAAGGTCATCGAGCGAGCGGACGCGGATTTTCGTATTGGGCGCGAAGCGCGCGATCAGCCGGCCGCGCACGCCCGGTGCGGGTTCGGCGAGATAGAGCATGGCGCAGGCATCCGCCACGCGCGACGCCGAGAGCGCCTCGCCACAGGCGTAGTCGAGCACCACCGCGTCCGGCGAGGAGATGTAGCCGATGATGTCGCGCGCGATCTCATCGAAATGCAGGTCGCGATGCCGCTTGCTGACATAAATCGTATGCGTGGAATCGTAATAATCGATCCAGTCGTCCATAGCGGCATTCGTCCGGCGAGGAGGCTCTTCAAGCAGTTCCTGGGCCAGGAACATGCGGGTGGGTGATGCGTTAGGACGTTCGCAGGCCGTTGTCCAATACGGCGTCCAATGCGCCCGAACCCGTCCTTGAAACGCCCCGCTAGGTAACAGGAAGGTCCACCGTGAGCAAAGCCAAGTCCGACAAAATTTCACCCGATCTGGATACGCCAAGCGACCTGCCGCCGGCGGCGGTCGAGAAGATCTCGGCCGCGCTGAACACGCTGCTGGCCGATGCCTTCGCGCTTTACCTGAAGACCAAGAACTTCCACTGGCACGTCAGCGGCCGGCATTTCAACGACTACCATCTGATGCTGGACCAGCAGTCGGAAGCGATCTTCGGCACCACCGACCAGCTTGCCGAGCGCGTCCGCAAGCTCGGCGGTTCGACCTTGAAGTCGATCGGTCAGATCGCCAAGCTGCAGACCATTCAGGACAACAACGAGTCCTACGTGCCGCCGCGCGAAATGCTGCGCGAGCTGATGGAGGACAACAAGCAGATGGCGGCGGCGATGCGCAAGGCGCACAAGCTTTGCGACGAGCATGAGGATTCCGGCAGCGCAAGCCTGCTCGAAGTCTTCATCGACGAAACCGAGCGCCGCACCTGGTTCCTGTTCGAAGCCAGCCGCCAGGAAGGCAGCAACGCGGCGTAGACTCCGCTACGGCCCCAACGGACCGAAGCGGTAGTTGACGCCGAACATCGCGGTGTCGATCCGGCGGGTCAGCTGGATCGGCGTCGTGAAGCCGGCCGCCGCTCCGTTGCCTTGCAGCGTGGGCGTCGTCGATCCGAAATCCAGATAGTTATACTCGGCGAACAGCGACCAGTTTGGCGCAAGCAGATATTCGACACCGCCTCCCGCTGTCCAGCCGGTGTGCGATCCGGCCCCCGCATAGGGACTGGTGATGCCCATCCCGGTCACGGCATAGTCGACGGTCGATTGCGTCCAGGCCGCGCCGCCTTTGGCATAGATCAGGATTTGCGGCTGGATGGCGTAGCCGACGCGAGCGGTCGCCGTTGCGAACCACGACATTCGCGAACTGAGATCGTAGATGTTGGGGAATCGCGGATCGGCCGGTCCGGGGACGAGCTGATGGCTGCCCTTGAGGTCACTGGCGTCGTAGAGGCCCTGAACGCCGAACACCCAGCCGCCCGCCTGATAATCGCAACCGACCTGGCCGCCGCCGAGCGCGCCGCTGGTGCGCTCGCTGCCGAGGTCGAGCGGTGATGCAAGCATCGGCCTCACGTCGGTGAAGCTCGTCCGGCCGGAGCCGCCGCCGACATTGGCGCCGACATAGCAACCGGTCCAGCGGTAGGCGACACTGGCTGGCGCCTTGGTCACCAGCGTCCCCGGCGGCAGATCGGCGGAAAATGCCTCCGCCTGAACGCCAACGATGCCGGCCAGAACCAGCGCTACGACCATTCGATTTGCAATCATGCCCACCCCTTTCATCCGCAAATGGATGCAGGTCCGACATTTAGGGGCGGGAGGGCTGCACCGCTTGGACTGTGCGGCCCTGCCGATCCGGACCACACGGCAACCAGAGGATTGTTCGAACCGAATTCGATCGTCTGTCGACCCAATTGGAACGACCATCGATCGCAGGAGAGGATATTTGAATCCGGCGCCGTTCCGCCCCGTCCACATTTCGACGCTGGCCTTTCCTCAAGACAAGCGCCTCGCGATGTGGCGCGAGATCTACGGGCGCAATATCGGCAATTTCGACATCGAGCCGATCGGCAATATGCCGTTCCATGCCGACGTGACGTTTCATGCGCTGCCCGGCGTCGGTATAGCCGTCGGCTCTCGCTCGGCGGCGCATTACCGGGTCACCCGGGCGCTGGCGAGCAGGAGCCGGGACACGATCGTTCTCTCGATGCTGCGCAGCGGATCGGCAACCGTCACGCAGTTCGGCAAGGAGACCGCCATCGGCGTCGGCAGCGCCTGCCTCCTGACGTCAACCGATGCGTCGACGAGCACGCTGCATACCCGCGGCAGCTTCATCACACTGGCGCTGCCGCGGACGCTGATCGCGGCGATCGTTCCGGATTTTTCGTCGAGGTTGGGCCAGTCAATTCCGGCCGGCAATCGTGCGCTTCGTCTGCTAGGCAGATATGTCGAGCTTTTGCAGTCCAGCGGCGACCTGGTGTCGCCGCGACTTGCCGACAGTGTGTCTGCCCATATCATGGACCTCGCCGCGCTGGCGGTCGGCGCGCGGGGAGACCGCGCGGACGCCGCAAGGCGGCGCAGCGAGGAGGACGTCCGCTTGAGCGCGATCAGGTCGGATATCATTTTGGCGCTCGGCCGCCACGACCTGTCGGCCGGCACGATCGCTGCAAACCACGGAATCTCGCAGCGTCAGTTGCGCCGGTTGTTCGAGCAGGCCGGCAGCTCGTTCTCGGCCTTCGTCCTCGCGCAGCGATTGGCGAAGGCGCTTCGCATGTTGACTGATCGGAGGTATGATCGCCTGAGTATCACGCAGATCGCTTATGAGGCGGGCTTCAGCGACCTGTCATATTTCAATCGGACGTTTCGCCGCGTCAACGGCGCGACGCCGTCCGATGTCCGCAAGGCCGCGATGTCGGCCTCGGATATCGAGAGGTAGCGATCGATGACCCAGAAAATCAAAACCTTCCTGATGTTCGAGGGCAACTGCGAACAGGCGATGAACTTCTACGTCTCGCTGTTCCCGGACGGCGCGATCACCGGCATCACCCGTTACGGCAGCGAAGGGCCCGGTAAGGAAGGCACGGTGAAGCAGGCGACGTTCGCGCTCGCCGGCCAGACCTTCATGGGCATCGACAGCCCCGCCAGGCACGGCTTCACTTTCACGCCTTCGATGTCGCTGTTCGTCGATTGCGCTGACGAGGCGGAGATCGATGCGCTGTTCGCCAGCTCGGCGATGGCGGGCAGACGATGATGCCGCTTGGCCCATATCCGTTCGCGCGCAAGTTCGGCTGGGTGGCCGACAGGTTCGGCGTGTCGTGGCAGCTCAGGCTGTCCTGATCCTTCACTCGTAAGACGGCGTTACCAGCGTCGGCTGCCGCTCGGCGAGCATCCGCGCGCCAGCCATTCCAATCAGCATCGCGATCACGAACAGCACGGACGCGCTTGTGCCATAGCCGAGCGCGACGAAGGCCGGCCCCGGACAGAAGCCGGCAAGGCCCCAGCCGATGCCGAAGATCGCAGGGCCTGCGATGATGCGCTGGTCGAGATCGCTTTTGGTCGGCAGCTGAAAGCTCTCGGCCAGCAGTGGCCGCGGCCGCTTCAGCACCAGGCGATAGCCGATGAACGCGGTCGCGACGGCGCCCAGCATCACGAACATCAGGCTCGGATCCCAGCTGCCGGTGCGGATCGCGGCGAGGTCGAGGAAGTTCAAAACCTTGGCCGGATTCGACATGCCGGAGACCAGCAGCCCGCCGCCGAACACGAGGCCAATGGTGAACTGGAAGAGCATCGACATGGCGTGCCTCAGAGCAGGTGGCGGACGACGAAGGTGGTCGCAACGCCCGTGACCATGAAGGCGAGCGTGGCGACGATCGAGCGCACGGACAGCCGCGAGATGCCGCAGACGCCGTGGCCGGAGGTGCAGCCATTGCCCCAGACCGAGCCGAAGCCGACCAGCACGCCTGCGACGGCGAGCATTGTGCCGTCGGTGGCTATCGTCTGCGGCGGCCACTCGCCGTTCGCCAGCCGCCAAAGCAGGGGCGCGGCGACGAGACCGGCGAGGAAGGCGAGGCGGCCGGGCCAGTCGCGGTCGATCACCGGCGGCAACAGGCGCGCGGCGATGCCGCTGACGCCGGCGATCCGGCCGCTGATCGCCATCAGCATGACGGCGGAAAAGCCGATCAGGACGCCGCCGATCACCGCGGTGATCGGCTCGAAGGTGGTGGACATTGCTGTTGCTCCATCCTCGGCCGCGCCAGGCATGGCACGCGCCGCGGCGGCACTCTACCGTGCGAACCGTCCGAAGCCGCTAGAAAAATTCGCAACGCGGTGCGAACCGTGTCCGCAGCAAGGAAACAATCCAGAGCTATTCGCTCTGGATTGCTTCGGAAAGCCCATCGTCCGGCCGCTCGGCAGCAGTCGGTGCGGGCGACGTTTACTGAGCCGACAGACCCACTGTCGTCTGCGCTCGCTCGACCGGTGGGGGATTCCACTTTCCGGTCAGCGCCTCCGTTTTCGGGCCGTAGAGCCGCATGGTCAGGTTGAAGGCTCCCTTCGGTGCCGGAAGCCAGTTGGCTTCCTTGTCCGCGCCCGGACTCTCGTTCTGGAAGTAAATCTCGAGCGAGCCGTCGGGGTTGTGTTTGAACGGCATCCAGCTGCTCACCGCGAAGCGGTTCAGCGGGTTGCCGACCTGGAAGCCATCCTGGTCGTAGAGCGTGATCGACCAGAAGGCATTGACCGGCGGAGCGGCGCCCTTCTCGAACGTGATCGTGTATTTGTTGGCCCCGTCGAGCGGCTTGCCGGTGTTGTCGGCGAGATTGAGCGGATAGATCGCATCCTCCGGCAGGTTGGCGCCAAGCCCGACCTGCGCGACGATGGCACGCTTCAAATAGTAGTTGCCGTAAACACCCATCGTGTCGGTGTTCATCGACCAGCCGTTCACGACACGCGCCAGCGTCGGCACCTTCCATGCCATCAGCTTCTGGCCGTCCTGCGGCGCGGTATCCAGCGCCCGCTGCAGGACCGGATCGAGCTTGCCGATGTCGAAGCTCTTGCCGGGCTCGATGCCGATCCTCTTCATCTGCGCGATGATCGGCTCATCGGTGATATGCGGCGGATGAAGCTTGAGCAACTCGGCCGCGCGCGCGAAGTAGACGCCGGCCGACATCGTATCGACCTGCACTTTCGGCGCCGTCTTCATGTCGACGCTGGGATCGATCTTGACCTCGATCGGCTTCGGCGTCTTGCCGAACTCCGACAGCGGCGAGACCTTGTAGCCGGCCTGGATCTTGCGAACCACATCATAGTCCGGCGGGCCATCCGTCTTGGTACGCCCGATGATCCAGACATAGGGCGTCGGCGCGTCGATCCGCTGGGTGTCGGCCGGGAGCCTGAATTCCTCGGCAAACCGCTCGCGCAGATCGGGCCGCCAGCCAGGCGGCGTCACCAGGAACGTGCCCGCCTTGGTGCCGGTCGTGCGCCAGCCGGGTGACGCAAACACATCCGTCCACATGTCGAGCATCGGCATCAGGTAGAAGCGTCCGTTGGTGTCGGGGACCGAGATGACGACCGGCTCCCTGGTCATGTCCAGCCACGAAGAGGAATAGAGTGTGTCGAAGTTGGACCGCACCACGCCCTTGAAATCCGCCGGCGGGTATTCGGGCACATTGACGAATGTGTTCATCGGGCCCTTGAAGTTGTCCTTGCCGGGCTCGGCATTGGTGAACTGCTTTCGCGTGATGTCCATCGACAGGAGCGGATAGAAATAGACATAGGCGTCCACCGCGATGGCGTGCGCCTCTTGCTCGGTGATGGCCGGTGCCGTCTGGGCCAGGGCCGCAGGCGCGGCCGCTGCGGCGAGACAGAGAGATAATGTCAGCGTCGGAATTCCTCGAAGCATGTCGAATTCTCCTCTTCTGGTGTCCGTTGTGGTTGCTCGTGACCTTCACGTGGCTTGAAGATTCGCAGGCGTGCGGCAGTGGACGCGGAAAGCCTGTCTCACCCGGAGAGAGGAGCCCGCCTCTTGAACGCTGTCATCGGGGCGCAAAAAGCCGCGGCGCGCCCTGACATAGATCAAGGTTTTTTCGTGGCGATCGTGATTGGAGCCGAACGGTCAGCGGCGCTTCAACGGCCGTGGCAGGCCCACAGCACCGTGCGCGTTATCGGACGCCGGCCGTCCACAGCCGGACCAGCGGCCCGTTCGCGCCCATCACCGGATCGGTCCTGGGCACCGCAACCAGCGGGATCGTCTTCAGCGCCTTCGCGTGGGCCTCCGGCGTCGGCCGCACCAGATCCATCGGCGGGCCCGGCGGATAGGCGCCGACCACGCAGAAATCGTCGCTCGCCGCTATCAGTTGATGGCCGGTACCGGCCGGCAGGATCGCGACGTCGCCGGCCGAGATGTCCAGCGCGCGGCCGCGTTCGCCGCCGAACTGCACCCGCGCGCTGCCCCTGCTGACGCCGAGCACCTCATGCACCGTCGCGTGGTAGTGCAGGAAGTCATAGACGCCGTTCCGCCACATCGCGCCCCAGCCATTGCCGCCGAACAGGCGCTCGATGGTTTCCTCGGGGCGGCTGCTGATGTCGACCGCAGCCTTGTAGACCAGGAATGGCAGGGGATTGTTCGGCACGAGGCCGTCGTCTTCGAAGACGATGGCGATTGGTTCGGCGCCTGCTTTCACAACCGACATGGCTTCCTCCGCGCGCGCTGAATTTTACGCGTAGATCAACCCGAAGTCAGCGCCTCACGTTCCTAAGTTGTAGGGTGGGCAAAGGAGCGAAGCGACGTGCCCACCATCTTCGGCGTGCTCGTGATGGTGGGCACGCTGTCGCTTTGCCCACCCTGCAAATTCACAGAAATTTGCCGCGCCTCACGTTCCTTTCGGCAGCTCGAACACCAGGCACGTCGTCGTGGCATGCGCGACGAGCTTGCCCTTGTCGTCGGTGATGCGCGCTTCCGCGGTCGCGACGCGGCGGCCTGCGTTGAGCACTTTGCCTTCGGTGCGGACGGTGCCGGTGTCCTTGCTCATGCCGCGGACGAAGGAGATCTTGAACTCCAGCGTGGTGTAGCCAAAGCCCTTCGGCAGCGTGGTCTGCACCGCAAGGCCCATCGCGGAGTCGAGCAGGATCGCGGCGTAGCCGCCATGCACCGAGCCGATCGGGTTGTAATGCCGCAAGCCCGGCACGCTGTGGATGACCACGACACCCTGCTCGGCCGTGCAGTCGAACGGCGCGACGTTCTCCATGATCGGCGGCTCGGGCAGGGTGCGGGCGAAAATCGCGCGGACGAAGTCGAGCCCCGACATCGACGCCATCACCTCGATCGGCGTCACGCCATACTGGACCTGCGGGGCGGGGCTGTCGGTCATGTCGGCTGGTCCTGCGATGCAATGAACACAAGCATCTTGTCCCGGACGCGGTGCAGCGTGCAACGCTGCTCCGCAGAGCCGGGACCCATGTCAGCCAAAAAATCGGGAGCGGTGGATGGGCCCCGGATCAGCGGCGCACCACGCCGCATCCGGGGCACGAGGGTTACGCCGCGCTCTTTTTCTGCTGCCGCATCAAATCGGCAAAGCGCTGGAACAGATAATGCGAGTCGCGCGGACCCGGTGAGGCTTCGGGATGGTACTGCACCGAGAACACCGGCTTGCCGTCGAGCTGGATGCCGCAATTGGAGCCGTCGAACAGCGAGATGTGGGTCTGCGTCGCGCCATCAGGCAGCGTCTTTTCGTCCACCGCAAAGCCGTGGTTCATCGAGGTGATCTCGACCTTGCCGGTGGTCTCGTCCTTGACGGGGTGATTGGCGCCGTGATGACCCTGATGCATCTTCTTGGTTTTCGCACCGACCGCGAGGCCGAGCATCTGGTGGCCGAGGCAGATGCCGAAGGTCGGCGTGCCGGACTTGATCACCTGCTGGATCACAGGCACGGCGTATTTGCCGGTCGCAGCGGGATCGCCGGGGCCGTTCGACAGGAACACGCCATCGGGCTTCATCGCGAGAATGTCTTCGGCCGAGGTCGTCGCCGGCACAACGGTCACATTGCAGCCGACGCCGGCGAGCAGGCGCAGGATGTTGCGCTTGATGCCGTAGTCGATCGCGACCACGTTGAATTCAGGTTTGTCCTGCCGGCCAAAGCCCTGATTCCATTCCCAGGGCGTCTCGTCCCAGGTGAAACGCTGGCCGGAGGTGACCATCGGCACCAGGTCCATGCCTTCGAGGCCGGGCCATTCGCGCGCCTCTTCCTTCAGGCCATGCAGGTCGAACTCGCCGCTCTTCGAATGGGCGATCACCGCGTTCGGCATGCCCTTGCTGCGGATCAGCGCGGTGAGCGCGCGGGTGTCGATGCCCGAGAGGCCGATGATGCCGCGCGCCTTCAGCCACTGGTCGAGATGCTTGGTGGCGCGGTAGTTCGAGGGATCCGTGATCGCGGTGCGCAGGATCACGCCGCGCGCGCCCGGCGTCGCGGCCATGTTCACCGTCTCGATATCCTCGTCGTTGGTGCCGACGTTGCCGATATGCGGAAAGGTGAAGGTGATGAGCTGCCCGGCATAGGAGGGATCGGTGAGGATCTCCTCATAGCCGGTCATCGCGGTGTTGAAGCAGACTTCACCAACGGCGTGGCCTTCCGCGCCGAGGCCAAAGCCTTCCAGCACGGTGCCATCGGCGAGCACGAGGAGCGCGGTCGGTTTGTGGTCCGGCCAGGCCAAGGCGTTTTCAGGGGTTGTCATGAGCCCCTTCAATAGTGGCCGCGCCCTGCCGCGTCAAAGCGAAAGGGGGCGGATTCACACGGCATTTCCGCCTGGTCGGGCCTGCAGGTGCGGCCTTTTGTTCGAAAGTTCCCCGCTGGGGGCGGTTTGTTGCCAAAAATGACCCGTTGGCCCCGGGTCGTCCGGGCCGGGCGGCCGGGGAATCGGTTGTTCTGGCGGACCGAACCGCCTAGATGGTGGGTTCGTTCATTTGAGGGTGCAAGGCCATGCTGCGCGACGACATCAACACTGCGGTCAAGGAGGCGATGAAGGCGAAGGACGAGCGCAAGCTCTCCACGCTGCGCATGGTCAATTCGACCCTCAAGAACGCCGACATCGAGGCGCGCGGGCAGGGCAAGCCGCCGCTGTCCGATGCCGACGTGCTCGGCGTGCTGCAGAAGATGATCAAGCAGCGCCAGGAATCGGTCGAGCTCTACGACAAGGGCGGGCGCGCCGAGCTCGCAGCCCAGGAGCGCGAGGAGATCGCCGTGATCTCCGCCTATCTGCCGAAGCAGATGTCCGACGACGAGGTGAAGGCCGCGATCTCGGCGGCGATCGCCGAGACAGGTGCCGCCGGCATGAAGGACATGGGCAAGGTGATCGGCGTGCTGCGCGGCAAATATGCCGGCCAGATGGATTTCGGCAAGGCGAGCGGCCTGGTGAAGGCCGCGCTGTCGGGATAGTCGGAGCGGCCTTCCGATGTTTCGTGTCACTGCGGACAGTCTGGAGGCCTATCTCGCGTTCGATCCCGATCGCACGGCCGATCTCGGACAGCTGCATGCGCTGATGCGCCAGACCGCGCCGTCGCTGCAGCGGCATTTCCATGCGGGCACGCCGGCCGGTGAGGCCGGTATGCGCATGAGCATGATTGGCTACGGCCGGTTTCGCTACGCCATCAAGTCCGGCAAGACGGCGTCATGGCCGGTGATCGGCGTCGCGCTGCAGAAGAACTACATCAGCGTCTATGTCGCAGTGACGCGGGACGGCAAGCCGCTGGTTCCCTGCTATGCCGGCCGGCTCGGCGAGCTGCGGATGGGCGGCAACAATTTCAGCTTTGCAGCATTCGACGATTTGAAAACCGCAGCGGTGGCCGAGCTGTTTGCGGAGGCCGCCGCCATCGTCAGGGCGGACGGCGAGAATCCCGTCCGCTATATGCAAGGTAACTGATGATTGACATGAGCTGCGCCGCACGGCCGCAGAGCAGCTTGTCTATTTCGTGTAGAACAACCTTAAGTAAGGTGTTATCATCGCGCATATTTTGAAGGTATTTGGAGAATGCCATGGCCGCTTTTTCCGGCGCGGGACGGACCTATCGGGTCGACTTCGCCGCCTTCAAGGTCATCCTGAGCTTCACCTCCGACACCTCGCTCACCTATACGGTCGAGAATCCCGACGGTTCGCCGGGCGACAGTGAGACCGTGACGATCAGGACGGAGGAGATCGGGCTCGACCTGTTCCTGGTGACCTGGCAGGAATCCGACAAGACCACAGTCGTGCATGTCGAGGACTACGCCCGCGGCACCATCATCACCAACATCACCAATCCCGATCTCGGCTTTCAGCAGTTTCACGGTACCTTCAAGGAAGTATCGGCCCATGCGGCCTGAGGCGGCGCTTTTGTCGTCGCGCGCTTTTCGCTAACGTCCCTCACTGCACCCTTCGCAAGATGGGGTGGACGACGAGGGACGGAATGCTCACCGAAGCCAGTACCTACGACGAGCTCTATCGCAATTTCCGTTGGGACGTGCCTGCGCGGTTCAACATCGCGACCGCCTGCTGCGATCGCCATGCCGACGGCACGGGCCGGCTTGCGCTGGTCTATGTCGACGAGGACGGCGGCATCACGCGGACCTCGTTCGATGAGGTCGCCGAGCACTCGCGGCGTTTCGCCAATGTGCTGAAGGCCGATGGTCTGGCGCGCGGCGACCGTGTCGCGGTGTTCCTGTCGCAATCGCTGGAGCTGCCGATCGCGCATCTCGCCGCGTTCCGCTCGGCGATGATCTCGATCCCGCTGTTCGCGCTGTTCGGCGAGGACGCGCTGGAATTCCGCCTGTCGAATTCGGAGGCGAAAGCCATCATCACCGATGCGGCCGGCTGGGAGAAGCTGAGCAAGATCCGCGACCGGCTGCCGTCGCTCAGGAATGTCTATGTGATCGGTGAGCGCGTGCCCGCGGGCACGAAACCGTTCTGGGCTTCCCTCAAGGCGGCCTCGCCGGAGTTCGCGACCGTCGACACGTCAGCCGACGATCCCGGCCTGATCATCTACACCTCGGGCACGACGGGAAATCCCAAGGGCGCGCTGCATGCGCATCGTGTCGTGCTCGGCCATCTGCCCAATGTCGAGATGTGCCACAATTTTCTGCCGAAGCCCGGCGACCTGATGTGGACGCCGGCGGACTGGGCCTGGATCGGCGGCCTCATCAACGGCGTGTTCGCATTCTGGTACCACGGCATTCCCCTGGTCGGTCACCGCGCGCGAAAATTCGAGCCGCAGGCGGCGATGCAGATGATGGCGGATCTCTCCATCCGCAACGTGTTCCTGCCGCCGACCGCGCTGAAGCTGATGCGGCAGGCGGGCGTCAAGAATCCCGGCGTGAAGCTGCGCAGCATCTTCACCGGTGGCGAGTCGCTCGGCGGCGAACTTTTGGGCTGGGTGCGCGACACCTTCGGCATCGACGCCCATGAGGTGTTCGGCCAGACCGAATGCAATCTGGTGATCGGCAGCAACTCCAACCTGTTTCCGATCCGCCCGGGTTCGATGGGCCGCGCCACGCCGGGCTTCGACGTCCGAATCGTCAACGACAAGGGCGAGGAATTGCCGCGGGGCACGCGCGGCATCATTGGCGTGCGCCAGCCCTGTCCCTGCACCATGATCGAATACTGGCGCAATCCGGAGGCGACCGCGAAAAAATACGCCGGCGAATTCCTGCTCACCGGCGATCTCGGCGTGCAGGATGAGGACGGCTATTTCTGGTACGTCAGCCGCGAGGACGACGTCATCACCACCGCCGGCTACCGCGTCGGCCCTTCCGAGATCGAGCACACGTTGATGAAGCATCCGGCGGTCGCGATGTCGGCGGTGGTCGGCATTCCCGATCCGATCCGCACCGAATCGATCAAGGCCTGGATCGTGCTGCGCCCGGGCTTCACCGCAAGCGACACGCTGGCGCGCGAGATCCAGGAGTTCGTCAAGGTGCAGCTTGCCGCGCATGAATATCCGCGCTTCGTGCGATTCGCCGACAGCCTGCCGATGACCGCGACCGGCAAGGTGCTGCGTCGCGAATTGCGCGCGCTGGGCTAGGTTTTGGGGATAACATGAAGAAGACTGCCAAGCGCGCTGCGGGCCTGCATCGCGCCTCGCTCACCAAGCTGCACGATCTCGATGCGGCGCTCGAGCTGATGTATTACGGCTGGCGCGGCATGACGCTCGCGGCCGATGCGTATCTTGAATCGCTCGGCCTGTCGCGGCCGCATCACCGCATTCTCTATGTCGTCGCACGGCAGCCCGACATTTCGATCGGTGCGCTGATCGAGGTGCTCGGTATTTCCAAGCAGGCGCTGAACCGGCCGCTCAACCTGTTGCTGGAGCGCGGCCTCCTGACGTCGACGCGCTCGGCCGAGCAGCATCGCACCAAATTGCTGCGTCTGACGGCGGAGGGACAGCGGATCGAGGCGCGCGCGTCGGGTCATGAACGCAAGGTGTTGCGCGCGGCATTCGACCATGTTGGCGAGAGCAGTGCTGCATCATGGATGGCCGTCATGGGAGCCATCGCCGACAACAATTGATCTCTTAAAGTCAACTTTGTTGACGTTAGAGATTTGCCGTGCCATTGTCCCGGTCAATTCACGGGGAGAGACGCGGCGTGGACGGGCAGGTCATGGACAGGGCGGCAGCCGGCCGCTTCGTCGAGGCGTGGCGCGCGAGCTGGTGCAAGGTCGATATCGACGCCGTGGTCGCGCATTTTGCCGAGCAGGCCGAGATGCGCAGCCCGCTCGCGCTCACCTTGACCGGCTCGCCGGTCGTTGCGGGCGCCGGGAACATCCGCGCCTATTGGCGCAAGGCATACGGCCACATCCCGAGCGCGGATTTGAAGATCATCAACTGGAGCTGGGACGCCGCGATTGCGCGCCTGACGGTGTGGTGGCAGCTCGGCGATACCAGGGCGAGCGAATTCATGGATTTTGATGCTGCCGGCCGCGTCGTGCGCAGCGAAGCCTTCTACGGAAAATAACCATGCGCCTTGCGGACTTCATCCTGCTGCTCAATGCGCTCTGGTTCGGCGGCGCCTTCATCCAGTTCAGCATCGCGCAGGGCAATACGCTGAAGATCTTGGTGCCGCGCGAGGAGCGCGGCAATCCGATCGCGCCGACCTTGCAGGCGAGCGTTGCCTTTCTCGGCGGCATGAACCTGCCGATCGGCCTGCTGTCGCTCTATCTGCTGGCGGTGCGGCCGGCCTTCTTCGCTGCCGTCGAAGCGCAGCTCGCATTGTTCCTGTTCTTCGCCGCCTGTCACTTCAGCCAATTCGTCTACAACGTGCCGATCCTGCTGCGCGGAGGCCGCGTCGGCGTGGCCTATTGGCCGGTGCTGAAGGGGCCGATGCTGCGGATCTTCGTCATCGATGCGACGCTGTTCGTGGCCAATTTCGCCGTGGCGGTGCTGTTGACATTCTGATGGCGGAGCCGGTCAGCTCGGCTGCAGCACCGCGCGCAGCATCACCGCCATATCATGCCGGTGATAGGGCTTGTTCAGGATCCTGATCTCCCGGCCGAGCCCGTCGCGCGCCTCGACCGGTTGCTCGCTGTAGCCGGACGTCAGCAGTATCTTCAGCTCCGGCCGCAGCCGGGACGCTTCGCGCGCGAGCTCCGGGCCGAACATGCCGCCGGGCATCACGACGTCCGAAAACAGCAGATGCACGGTCTCGCCGCTGCGCAGGATTTCGAGTGCTGCGGGCGCGTTGCGCGCCGCGACGACGCGATAGCCGAGCGCCTTCAACTCGCCTTCGACATAGGCCCGCAGCATGTCGTCGTCTTCCACGACGAGGATGGTCTCAACGCCGGCCGGTGCGGCCGGCCGGCGCGGCGCGGGCGCTAGGGTCGCGTGGGGAAGGTCCGCGCGCGGGAAGAACAGCTTGATCGTCGTGCCTTGGCCGGGTTCGGACTGGATCTGGATCGATCCGCCCGATTGCTGGGCAAAGCCGTAGACCATGCTGAGGCCGAGGCCAGTGCCCTTGCCGACTTCCTTGGTGGTGAAGAACGGCTCGAAGGCGCGGCTTGCCGTCTCCGCGGTCATGCCGGTGCCGGTATCGGTCACGGTGATCACGACATAGTCGCCGCGCAGCGCCTCGCCATTGACGTCGAGATCGTGATCGCCGAGCGAGGCGTTCTTGACGTCGACCGTCAGCCTGCCGCCTTGCGGCATCGCATCGCGCGCATTCAGCACCAGGTTGAGCAGCGCCGCCGCCAACTGCCCGGGATCGACGCTCGCCGGCCACAGGCCCTGATCGAGGTCGAATTCGCACTCGATGTGCTCGCCGAGCGTCCGCCGCAGCAATGGCTCCATGCCGAGGATCTTGCGGCCGATGTCGATGTCCTGCGGCATCAGCGGCTGGCGGCGCGCGAAGGCGAGCAGGCTGCGCGTCAGATCCGAGCCGCGCTCGGCGGCGGTCGCGATGCTGTCGGCGATCTGGTGCAGCTCCTTGTTCGCCGTGAGCTTGTCGGCGAGATGCTCGGCATTGCCGAGGATCACGGTGAGCAGATTGTTGAAGTCATGCGCGACGCCGCCGGTGAGCTGGCCCATCGCCTCCATCTTCTGCGATTGCGTGAGCTTCTGGTTCAGCTCGTCGATCGCGGTGCGCTGTTGCTCCAGCGCTTCCGCAGTGCCGTTGAGCAGGGTCATCAGGCCGCCGAGCTCGCCGCGCGGGTGCGGCGGGGCGATCCGCGCGCCGAGATCGCCGCGGCCGAGGCTGGTCGCCATCGCGGCGAGGCGGCCGACCTGGCGGCCGACGCTCAGGGTCGCGAGCAGCCAGACGCCGGCAAACAGCAGCAGTGAGGCCACCGTGAGCATCGCCAGGTCCTCATAGAGCCGGCGGTTGGCGGCGGCCACGAGACCATCCTTGGAGCGGCCGACCATGATGATGAGCCCGGCGTCGTGGACCGCCGGCGCGCGCGCGACCGCCCACACATGGATGCGGCCGTCCTGGTCGATCACCTCGCGAGAGGGCTCGCTGCTCGCCGCGGCCGCAAAACGGAACAGGTCCGTATCGGCCATCGATCCACCGGCCGGGATGCTCCAGTCCTTGCGCTGGGGCGGGACCAGCACCATGCCCTTGCGGGCGACCAGCAGGATCTCGGTGCCGCTCAAGAGGCGCTTGTCGTGGTCCTCGACGAATTTCTTCAGATTGAGTGAGGCGAGCAGGATGAATTTCAGCGCGCCGGATTCCGCACGCACGGGATAGGCGATCTGCAGCACGGAGATGTTGGTCAGCCGGCCGAACACCGGCTCCAGCGCGACCGCGCCGGTCGTGACCAGCGCCTGCTTGAAATAGGCGCGATCGCGCAGATCGAGCGTGCGGTCGGTGCGCAGGGAATCGCAGAACAGGCTGCCGTCCGGATTGATGGTCAGGATGCCCGTGAACTGGCGGTATTCCTCGCGCACCGCGGACAGGAAGGCCGAGCAGGCCGCCTTGTCCGAGGTGTCGAGGTCACGGGCGCGGGCGAGGCCGTAATGCAGCTGCGCCGTGCCCTGGATCTTCTCGTCGAGCTCGCCGGCGAGATCGTTGGCGGTGGCCGACAAATTGGCCAGCGCCGCGTCGATATCGCTGGTGCGGTTCTGGACGAAGCGCAGTCCGACGAGGATGGCCGGCACCAGCATTGCGGCGATCACGAGAATCAATAGCCGGGTGCGCAGGCTCATCGGTTGGGCATTCTACGCCGGCAATCCAGCGCTCTGGTGTGGTGACCGCAATTTGCGTCAGCAGCCTACGATCAGTCCATAGGTTCGGGAAGAGAAGTCGGCGGTGAAAAGGCGAGGCGACGGTGCTGGCGGACTGGCGATCTGGCGTCACTGGCTCACGCGACGCTGTATTTCGGCTCGGCGGGAACGTGACCGTGCATCTTGGCGAGCAGCTCGAAGATCTGGTCGGCGCTGAGCGGCTTGGCGAGCAGGAAGCCCTGGACCTCGTTGCACTGATCGGCGGCCAACACCAGCAGCTGTTCGTTGGTCTCGACGCCCTCGGCCGTCACGGAGAGGCCGAGCGCCCGTCCGAGCGCCAGAATCGCCTGCACGATGGAGCGGGCGTTGGCCTGCGTGCCGAGATCGCTGATGAAGCTGCGGTCGATCTTGATGACGTCGAACGGGAAATTGCGCAGGTAGCTGAGCGAGGAATAACCGGTGCCGAAATCGTCCATTGCAAGCTTCACGCCGATGTCCTTGAGCTCGCTCAGCACCCGCGTCGCGCGCTCGGCGTCGTTCAGCAGCACCCCCTCGGTGATTTCGAGTTCGAGCAAGTGTGCCGGCAGTCCCGCGCTTCGCAGGCTGTCGCGCACCTTGTGGACCAACTGGGTGTCATGGAATTGGACCGGCGAGACGTTGACGGAGACGCCGATGCCGCCCCAGGCGGCTGCGCTATGGCATGCGGTGCTCAGGATCCAGTCGCCGAGCGGCACGATCAGGCCGTTCTGCTCGGCGAGCGGGATGAAGTCCGCCGGGCTGATGCGGCCCCGCTCGGGATGCGCCCAGCGCACCAGCGCTTCCACGCTGCGAATGCGCCGTGCCCTGGTGTCGAAGCGCGGCTGGTACTCCAGATAGAAGTCGCCGGCGGTCAGGCTGTGGCGCATGTCCTCGGCGAGCTTGCGCTGCGCCAGGATCTTGTCGTTCATCTCGGTGGCGAAGAAGCTGTAGTGGCCGCGGCCGTTCTGCTTGGAACGATAGAGTGCGGCGTCAGCAGCGCGCAGCAGGTCGTCGGGCGTCGTGCCGTCCGTCGGCGCCACCGCGATGCCGACGGAAATGCCGATGGCGATCTCGCCGCCGTCGTGGCGGATCGGCTGGGTCACGACGTCGTAGAGCCGCTTGCAGAAGCGCTCGATCCCTGCCATCGGCATGCCGGGCGCTGCGATCACGAATTCGTCGCCGCCGACGCGGGCGACCATCTGGTCCTCGCGCAGCACGCGACGCATGCGGTCGGCGACTTCGCCGAGCACGCGGTCGCCGACATGGTGTCCGAACGTGTCGTTGATCGGCTTGAAGCGGTCGAGATCGATATAGAATACGGCCATGCTGCCGGCGGGGGCTGCGAGGCAGCTGTCCATGAAGGCCGACAGTTTCACCCGGTTGGGCAGCGATGTCGCGGAGTCGTGGTGCGCCTGCCGCTTGGCATCCTCGAACGCCTCCGCCAGCGCGACATTGGCACTGACATCGGTCGCGTATTTGATGACCCGGCACGGCCGGCCGTTGAGATCGAGGATCGGATTGTAGGACGCCTGGATCCAGATCGCGCGCCCGTCCTTGCCGAGCCGCTTGTACATGCTGGCGTGATACTCGCCGCGGCGCAGCGTGTCCCAGAAGGCGGCATATTCGCGGCTGGCGGCGAACTGCTTCTCGACCAGCATGGAGTGATGCCGGCCTTTCAACTCGTCCAGGGAATAGCCGAGAGTCGCGAGAAAATTATCGTTGACGTCGAGAATGGTGCCGTCGAGCGCGAACGTCACGACGCCCTGCGACTTGTTGATCGCATCGATCTGGCCACGATAGTCCGCCTGCTGCAACTTCGCTGCCGTCACGTCGGTGGCGTATTTGACGATCTTGATCGGGCGTCCGCTCAGGTCGAAGATCGGATTGTAGGTCGATTGCAGCCAGATCTCGCGTCCATCCTTGCCGACCCGCTTGTATTCGCCGGAGCGATGCCGGCCCGCCGTCAGGTCGCGCCAGAAGTTGCGGTATTCCTCGCTGTCGGCCTGATCGGGCTCGACGAACATGCGGTGATGGCGGCCGCGCACCTCGGAGAAGCGATAGCCGGTGACCTTGAGGAAGTTCTCGTTGGCATCGATCACCGTGCCGTCCAGCTCGAACGAGATGACGCATTGGGCGTTATGGATGGCGGCGATCTGCCCCTGGTATTCGGCCTGCAGCCGCCGGTCGTCGGTGACGACCGAAGCAAATTTCACGACTTTGACCGGCCTGCCGCTGGCGTCGAAGATCGGATTGTAGGTCGCCTGCAGCCATATTTCGTGGCCCTGCTTGCCGAAGCGCTTGTACTGGCCCGCGCGGTGCTTGCCCCGCCGCAGATCATCCCAGAACGCAGCATAGTCGCCGCCATGGGCGTAGGACGCCTCGACGAACATGCGATGGTGATGTCCGCGGATTTCCTCGAGCGTGTAGCCGCTGGCTTCCAGAAACTGGTCGTTGGCGTCGAGGATCGTTCCGAACATGTCGAACGTGACGACGCAGCTCGATTTGTGGATCGCCGCGATCTGCCACTGATAGTCCGCCTGTCGGATCTTTTCCTCGGTGACGTCTGTGGCGTATTTGACGACCTTGATCGGGCGATTGGCGGGATCGACGATCGGCACATAGGTCGCCTGCAGCCAGACATCGCTGCCGTCCTTGCGACGGCGCCGATATTCGCCGGCGTGGTGTTCTCCGGCGCGCAGCGACCGCCAGAACTCGCCATAGGCCTCGCTGGCGCGATGGTCCTCGTCGACGAACATGGAATGATGCCGGCCGCGGACCTCCTCGAGCCGGTAACCGACGCTCGACAGGAAGAGCTCGTTGGCGTCGAGGATGGTGCCATCCAGCGCGAAGTGGACGACGGCATGGGTCTCGTTGATGGCGGCGACCTGGCCGCGCTCGTCGGCCTCGCGGACCTGCTGGGCGGACACGTCGGTTGCGATCTGGACGACTTCTGCGACCTCGCCGTCCTCGCGGGGCAGGGGCACGTAGCGGGAATGCAGCCAGCGTTCCTTGCCGGCCTTGGCGATCCACAGTCCCGTCAGTTCGCGGGACTCGCCCCGCCGCAACGCGTCCCAGAGCTCGAATTGCTCGCTGCGCTGGTGGCTGTTCGACAGGAAGCGCGATGCGTTCTGACCGACGATCTCGTCGAGGTCATATCCGATCAGCCGCAGGAATTGATAGTTGGCGCCGGTGATCTTGCCTTCCGGCGTGTATTGCACCGTTGCGAAGGTTTGATTGAGGGCGCGGATCTCGGCCGGAACACCGGAAACAGCATCGTTGCGCGCGGACATTTCTCGGCAGTCGGACCTGAGATCGGGAGGTTCCAAACTGGCCAAAACTAGCTAAGGAAGCTTTAAGGAGATGGAGCATTTTACCGTCAGGCGCTCGTGTCGGGAGGTGCGAGCGGCGAGCGGTGCTGCTCACGGCATCCCGATTCCCAACTCCTTCAGCGCCGCCAGCATGCGCGCCGGCGGCTGCATCGGGATGGTCATGGCCTTGCCGGTCTCGAGCAGGCTCTTCAGGCTGGAGAGGATCGCCGGCCAGCCGGTGCGGCCGCCGGACAGGATGTCGTCGCTGAGCGGACGGTCGTGCGATTGCAGGAGCGTCAGCTTCACGACGTCGCCGGCCGGCTCGATCTCATAGGTGACGAGCGTCGGCCCGAGCTTTTCGATCAGCGCCGGCCAGTTCACGTTGAAGGTGACGGTGAGCTTCTTCTCCGGCTCGCATTCGATCACCTCGCCGGAAATATGCAGCGCGCCATCGGGCGTCCGCACGATGAAGGCGCCACCGACCCGCAGATCGACCTCGACAGCATTGCCGGAAAAATACTGCCGGCTGAACTCCGCCGAGGTCAGCGCCTGCCACACCCTGGCGGGCGTCGAGGCGACATAGATCGTGTAGACGATCGCGGGCCTGAAGTTGCTGATATCCATGTCCGGTCTGCTCCTCCGGTACAGTTTCATTTTTATTCGAAGCCTCGATTACTCGAAACCCTCGATCTCGAGCGCGGCCGGCGGGATCGGCGACACCTTGCCGGTTTCAAGCAGGCTCTTGAGCCCGGACAGGATCGCGGGCCAGCCCTTGGAGATCGCGCCGAGCAGCTTGCCATCCTTGATGAAGCCTTCATGGGTCACGATCAGCTTCACCAGATTGCCGAACGGTTGCAGCGTGAACGTCACCTTCGTCACCGGCTCCTTGCGCATCTCCTCGAACAGCTCGTGCTTGAAGGTGTAGGCGAGGCGCCGCGGCGGATCGGCTTCGAGGATCTCGCCGGTGTCGGTGACCTTGCCGCTCATGACAAGCGCGAAGGGCGAGCCGACCTTCCAGTCGGAGCGGACCTCGGTGTCGAACCAGTACTGCCGGGTGAAGGCGCTTGATGTCAGCGCCTCCCACAATTTCTCCGGCGTGGTCTCGATATAGGTGACGTAGACGAATTCCGGCTTGCTCATTGCGCGGCCTCCGTCGTTGCCGCGTCATCGTACCAGGGCGCATACAGCACCTTGCCGCATTCAACATAGCTCTTCAGGCTCGACAGGATCAGCGGCCAGCCCATGCTGATCTTTTCGAGCACCGGGCTGCCAGGCTCGAAGCGGTCGTGAACCATGGTGAGCCGCACCTGGTCCCGCTGGCGCTCCAGGTCGAAGGTGACGCGCGAGGCCTTGCCGCCGTCGGAACCGTCATGGGCGAGGAACGAATAAGCGAGCCGCCGCGGCGGATCGTATTCGAGCACCTCGCCGGTGATCTCCTTGTCCTGCCGCGCCAGCTTCAGTCTGAAGGGCGAGCCGATCGTCCAGTCGGAGACGATCGCGGCGCCGTGCCAGTAATGCACCGATGCCTCGGGATCGGTCAGTGCCGCGAACACCTTCTCCGGCGTCGAGGCGATGTAGATCGTGTAGACGAATTCCGGCCTACTCATCACGCGTCTCCAATCGTCGTTTCAACTCGCTGAGCGCTACAAGTTTCCCGCGCTCGAATTTGCTGATCCAGCGCTCGCCGATCTGATGGATCGGCACCGGATTGAGATAGTGCAGCTTCTCGCGGCCGTGCTTGTGGGTGGTGACGAGATTGGCCGCTTCGAGAATGCCAAGGTGCTTGGTCACGGCCTGACGCGTCATGTCGAGGCCGTCGCAGAGTTCGGTGAGCGTCTGTCCGTTGTTGGCGTGAAGCCTGTCGAGCAGCGTTCGCCGTGAGGCGTCCGCGAGTGCTTTGAAGACTTCATCCATGAAGGGGATAATAGGCAACCAAATGGTTGCATGTCAAGAGCGTGTGTTTCGGGCGTGCCGTCACGCGTGTTACGGTTCGGTCAGCCAACGAAGATTGGTCGGGGAACAAAAGGGTGGTTCGCATGGGTGGTCTGATCACAGCCGTTCGCTGCGCGGTCTTGCTTGTCCTGACGACGTGGGGAGCCAGCGCACAGCAGCAAACCATCGGCGCGCCGCCCGAAGCCTCCAACATGCGACTGGTCGGCAGCAACGATCTGCAGGCGCGCAGCGCCTATCAGCCGACCATCCATCATCAGGGCAACAGGTGGATCGCCTATATCGGCCATCACGGCGGCACTGACGATATCCCCGCGCCGGTCAATCCGATGACCGGCAAGGCCGAGCCCAACGGCACCTCGATCGTCGACGTCACCGATCCCGCACACCCCAGATATCTGCGGCACATTCCCGGGCAGGAGGGCAAATACGAATCCGGCGGCGCGCAGATGGTGCGGATCTGCGACGGCGCGCAACTGCCGAAGGGCGACAAGAGCGCGGTCTACATGCTGCGCACGTTCGGCAGCGAGGCCCATGAGATCTGGAACGTCACCGATCCCCAGAATCCCGTGCTGGTCACGCGGATCGGCGGGCTGAAGGACACGCACAAGAATTTCTGGGAGTGCGACACCGGCATCGCCTTCCTGGTGTCGGGCGCGCCGGACTGGCGCACGCGGCGGATGACGCAGGTCTACGACCTCTCTGATCCCGCGCATCCCCAGAAGATCAGGGATTTCGGTCTGCCCGGCCAGGAGCCCGGATCGACCGGCGCGGTGCCGACCGAATTGCACGGGCCGATCTCGACCGGGCCGGAGGGCAACCGCGTCTATTTCGGCTATGGCACCAACAAGGGTGGCTTCCTGCAGATCGTCGATCGCGACAAGCTGTTGAACGGGCCGAAGGAGCCGACGCCGGAGAATCTGAGATTGCCGGAGATCGCGCGGATGCCGCTGTCGGCGCTGAACGGCGCGCATACGGTGTTTCCGATGCCTGACATGCCGATCGCGGAATTCGCCCATGACAAGGACGGCAAGAGCCGCGACATCGTGATGATCGTGGACGAGGCGATCCTCAACGAATGCGGCGAGGCGCGGCAGATGGTGTGGTTCGCCGACATCACGACCGAGACGCGGCCGATGATGATCTCGAGCTACACGGTGCCGGAGGCGACCGGATCGTTCTGCGAACGCGGCGGCCGCTTCGGCTCGCATTCCTCGAACGAGAGCATGGCACCGGTCTTCTACAAGAAGATGGCGTTCATCGCCTTCTTCAATGCCGGCGTCCGCGCGCTCGACATCCGCGACCCCTATCACCCCAAAGAGGTCGGCTATTTCATTCCGTCGATCACATCGGCGACCGACAAGCGCTGCGTCACCATCGACGGCAAGGAGCGCTGCAAGGTCGCGATCCAGACCAACAATGTCGAGACCGATGAGCGCGGCTATATCTACGCCGTCGATCGCGCCAACACCGGGTTGCACATCCTCGAACTGACCGGCGAGGCGCGTGCCGTCGCCGGCCTGCCGTGAGGACGTGATGCGCGTGCGGCTCGCCGCGATCGCTGCTGTTGTGGTGCTCGGCGGCCTCTCCGCCGTGGCGGCCTACGAGGCTGCGACGCCGCGCGCGAGCGCGTGGCGCGAGATCGCCTGGCCATTCCCGCGCGACGGCTGGCCCGCCGGCCGCGCCTTCCGCTGCGATGCGGCCTCCTGTGGCGATGAGGTCGAAGTGTACGTCCGGCCGAAGCTCGGCTTTTGCAATTGCACCACCGGCGTCGCCGATGACGACGAGGTCGACCGCGTCGCGGATGTCGATCTGATCAGCGAGCGGTTTGTGCCGGTGAAAGAAGGCGAGGCGGTGCATGTCGGCGACATGGCAGGCCGGGCAAGGCTCTACGATCTCGGAACGTCCGCGGGTGTGCAGCGCACCGCGATTGGCATCGCGGTCTCGCACCGCTGCGATCTCCTCGTCGCGGCCGCGCAGGGCCGCGGAAGCATGGCTGGTCTGCAGCAATCAGCGATGAACTTCCTGGCGCTTTCGATGACTCAACACTGGCTGAAGCTTGCCATGGAAGGGCGGTGAGGCACTTTCTTCACCTTCCATCTTCGTCCCTCGCATGCATAATGAGGCAAACCAAAGAGAACGCATCATGTCCCTGCAAGCCTATCTCGCCTTCGTCGCCGCCTGCGTTGCGCTGGCGCTGCTGCCCGGTCCGATCGTCACGCTTGTCATCGCCAACGGGCTGCGCCACGGCACGCGCGCGGCGCTCACCAACGTGCTCGGCGCGCAGGCGGGGCTGGCGATCGTGATCGGCATCGTCGCGGTCGGCCTGACCTCGCTGATGGCGACGATGGGCTACTGGTTCGACTGGGTGCGCTTTGCCGGCGCCGCCTATCTGGTCTGGCTCGGCATCAAGCTGATCCGCTCGCCGGTCGAGGGCGTCGGCACCGACGAGCCGCCTCCGCCGCCGCGCGGCGGCTTTTTCCTGCAGGGCTTTCTGGTGCTGCTGTCGAACCCCAAGGTGCTGGTGTTCTTCGGCGCCTTCATTCCGCAGTTCATGGACATGGACAAGCCGCACTTCCCGCAGGTGGCCTTGCTCGGCGCGACCTTCATGGTCACCGCCGTGATGAGCGACGCGATCTACGCGATCCTGGCGGGGCGCGCGCGAAAATTCTTCTCCAAGGAGCGGACCCGGCTGATGTCGCGCATCTCCGGCGGCTTCATGATCGGCGGCGGCATCTGGCTGGCGCTGACCCGGGCCCGGTAAGCCAACGGTTCGGTTGAACCCTTCGCAGGGGCGGCCCACGGGCTCGCCCCGGTCTCATGAATTGTGTATCTGGATGAACCGACGCCGAGGTTGATCCAGGGTCCGGTCGCGGGAATGCGATGATCGACGAGAAGAAGCTCGAAGACCGCCTGGTCGCGCTCGAAGCGGTCAAGGCCTGGAGTCCGCGGGTCGTCTCGCGGTTGGAGATGCTGCTGCGCGCGGGCACGGACGAGGCGCTCTATCGCATCAATCCGATCCAGTTCGCCGCGGAGAAGTCGATTGCCGAGGCTGAGGCGATCGATCTCTTCCTCCATGCCTGTGTGGTGGGGCTGTTCGACATGGACTGGCAGCTCGTCTGTCCGATGTGCTCCGATGTCGTCGAGAGCTTCCGGACGCTCCGCAAGCTGCATACGCATTTCCACTGCCATCTCTGCCAAACCGATTACGACGCCGCGCTCGATGATTTCATCACCGTGACGTTCACGGTGTCGCCCGCCGTGCGCAGCATCCGCTTCCATCAGCCGGATGCGCTTTCGGCCTGGGATTACGTCTTCCATTACAAGCTGACGCCGGGCGGCATCTTGCCCGACGGCGTGCCATGGCGGGAGGCGGCCAAGGGACTGGTGAGGGTGCTGACCCGGATAGCGCCAGGTGCGACCGCCAGTCTCGAGATCGATGCCGTCGAAGGCGCGCTGCTGGGGCAGGATTTCGACAGCGACGCCCAGTTCTTCTTTCCGGTCGCAAGCGGGGCGGGCGTAACGGAGCCCCACGTGCCGGTCGCGCTCGACAAGGGCAAGTGCGTGGCTGCTCAAGTCGACATCGGGCCAGGCAAGGTCGTGTTCGACATTCGCAACGCCGGCGAGCTGCCGGTGGTGTTCGGCATCCTGCAGCTCCCGTCGGCGACGGCGCAGCGCCCGGGGCTGCGGTTCGGGCCGTCCTTGTCCGGCAAGCGCGTGCTGATGACGCAAACCTTTCGCGACGTCTTCCGCTCGGAGGTGATCAGTGCGACGGAAGGCATTGCGGTTCTCGACGTCACCCTCGTCTTCACCGACCTCAAGGGCTCGACGGCGCTCTATGAGCGGATCGGCGACCTCAACGCCTACATTCAGGTGCAGCGGCACTTCCAGCATCTGCTCGACGTCACCATCAGGCACAATGGCGCGGTCACCAAGACGATCGGCGATGCCGTGATGGCGGCGTTCCTGACGTCGGCCGATGCGGTGCAGGCGGCGCTCGAGATGCGCGAGGCCGTGGACCAGCTCAATAGGGACCGCCCGCAGCGCGACTTCATCCTGAAGATCGGCGTGCATCGGGGCGCCTCGATCGCGGTCACGCTCAACGAGCGGCTCGATTATTTTGGTCAGACCGTCAATATCGCCGCGCGGGTGCAAAACCTCGCCGATGGCGACGAGATCTGCATCACCGAAGACGTCCACCGTGCGCCTGATGTGGCGGATATCATTGCGCCATATCCGGTGACGACGAGCCAGGCGGAGCTCAAGGGCGTCAGCAAGGCCGTGTCGGTCTATCGTCTGGCCCGACTGGCATCGTAGAGCATGATCCGGAAAAGTGTGAAGCGGTTTTCCGAAAAGATCATGCGCAAACAAAGAGCTAAAGCGCGATGACGATTCAACCTAATCTCATCGCGCTTTAGCGGGTGCAGCAGAACGCCGCCTCCTGGAAATTGCTGGAGAGGATCGGCTTTCGTGCTGACGGGACCGATGGTGCGGCGCTCGGGCGAAGGACGCTCGTCCTCGCTCGGTAGCAGCTTCGAGCCGCTATTTCTGCTGCGCCACCGCCATCGTCTGTCGCCCGCATGAACGAAGCGACAACGATAACCGGCAGGAATATCGGCGCCCCAATCCGGCATCAACGCGCTGTAGTTGCATCCGAACGGATGTAGCCGATGTCATGTCTCCCACACGAAGCGTTACACCCGAACTGGCGACTGGGCTTTTGACCTCACTGGATGACATTCTTTCAGGAGTCCATGACCCGTCCGGTTGCGCGAAGCGATTGCGACGAGGGAGGCGACGATGGATTTTTCGCGGGTGTCGGATGGAATCCGGCTGCATCATCTGTCCCATCGTCACGATGGGTACGATGATGATGGGCCGGGTTTGGCATCGAGCGGCCGCGAGTTTCATTTCGTGTCTGATGCGGACCCCGATGGCCTCCTGGCTCATGGCATGGGCCGGAGCGCGGGCGCCGCGCCCTTCGCGCGCGCACACTCCTCTTCTCATGACTCCGGATCGGTTCAATCCGATCATTCCACAAAAGGCGCTCCGGGCAGCCTCGACGCGGCTGTGATCGAGAGCGGGGCAAACACGGCCGGCAACGGTGGCGATGGCTATTCTTACGGAGGCATCATCCATGCCTCCCTGCTGATCTATCAACCGATCAACATCGCGGTCTCGCTGGGATACGGTTCGGTCGCGGTGGCCGGCCAGACCAACGATGTGAATATCGATCAATCCGCGGTTCAGATCGCAGGCGTCGGCGGCAACGGCGGCAGCGGCAATATCGCAGCGGGAGGAGGCGTCACGACGTCGTCCGGCACCGGTGTGATCGACACCGGTGACAACAGCGCCGGCAACGGCGGCGACGGCTATTTCTCCGGCGCGTTGGTGCACGCTCCCATCGTGATCTACCATCCGATCAATATCGCGATCGCGGGCCCCGGCGGCACCGCGATTGCAAATCAGTCGAACACGCTCGAGATCGATCAATCGGCCACGCAGATCGCAGGCGTTGGCGGCAATGGCGGACACGGCAATGTCGCGGCCGGCGGCAGCGTCATCACGCTTGACCCCGGTTGGGGATCAAGCAACGGCGCGGACGTGGTCCAGACCGGCGGCAACCAGGCCGGCAATGGCGGCGACGGTGCCTTCTATGGAGAGCTCGTCCATACCTCTGTCCTGGTCTACGACCCCGTCAATATTGTCGTCGCGGGCTACAATTCCACGAGCTACGCGATCCAGATCAACGACCTGTATGTGGATCAATCCGTCCATCAGATCGCAGGTCTTGGCGGCTATGGCGGAAACGGAAACGTCGCGGCGGGCGGCAGCGCAAGCCTCGTTGCCCACGGGCTGTGGGGCTCCGACGCGATTGCGACTGGATCAAACGGCGCAGGCAATGGCGGCGGCGGCCAATTTGCGGGCAGCATGGTCGATGTCAGCGTCGTGATCTATGCGCCCGTCAATATCGCAATCGCCGCGCCTTACGGGACGGCCGAGGCGGATCAGATCAACAACGTTCACATCGATCAAAGCGCCGTCCAGATCGCCGGCATCGGCGGGAATGGCGGTCACGGCAATCTCGCGCTCGGTGGCGATCTCGCCACGCATCTCTTGTCCGATCTTCACTTGATCGGATAGGCGCGAGTCTCGTCTGCGTTGCTTGCGGACCTACGCCCAACCGAATGACATCCGATTTGGCAGCTATCGCGCGCGAGCGGCCGAAGGCACCCTCCGCGCGCATCCGGCTCGGACGAAGATGGATGCGCGAAGCAAACAACGTACGGAGGCTGACATGTTGAAGGGATTCACCCACGTATCCGACGTCATCGCATTCAAGACGTTGAACACCGGCGGCAACAGCGCCGGAAATGGCGGTGACGGCAATTTCTCGGGAGCCGTCATCAACAAGCCGATCATCAACTTTGATCCCACCAACAAGGCGGTCGGCTCGAGCGTGGACGTCAGTACCGGCGATCACGTCAAGCAGACGGCGGACTGGGATGCCGGCGGCGCGAACGCGAAGGCCTCGTGGTTTGCGAAGGCCCATGGCGGAAAAGCCGAATCGAACGGAAGCCAGAAGTCGTACAGCGGCCACGACACCTCCAAGGTCTACGCCAATACGGATGCCACCCAGATCAACAAGCTCTCGGCGGACTTGCACCAGGACGTGGTGGCCGGGATCGGCGGCAATGGCGGAAACGGCAATGTCGCGTTCGGTGGGGACGCAACGTTCCACGTCGACATCTGACCTGCGGCGCGTTGCGGGGGCCGGCGGCTAGCGCCGCCGGTCCTGGACCTGCCGCCGGTGACCCGTCGAACCTCGCTCTCAGGCGGTGACGACCATGCTGATGCCGCCCATCCGGTTTCCCATCCTGCCGGTACGGACGCCACTGAACGTGGCGCTGTGGGCCTGCGCCGGCCCGATCGCGCTCGTATTCGCCTATAGCTGCAGCTACAACCTGCTGCTATTCGCCCCCTCCATCTACCTGCTCCAGATCTACGATCGGGTCCTGTCGAGCCGGAGTGGCGACACGCTGCTGATGCTCACGCTCATCGTCGCGATCGCGGTCGCGGTCGGCGGCGTGCTGGACGCCTTGCGGCGCGCCGTGCTGGGCCGCCTTGGTGCATGGCTCGACGATCGGCTGCGTCCTTGCGTGCTTTCGGCCAGCCTCGAATCCGCGTTTCGCAGCGACTCGACGCGGGGAACGGAGGCCTATCGGGATCTCACCGTCCTGCGCCAGTTCGTCGAGTCCGGTGCAGGCCCGATGCTGTTCGATGCACTCTGGGCGCTGCCGTTCCTCGGAGTGCTGTTTCTCATCCATCCGCTGCTCGGCGTGATGGGCGGCTGCAGCGTGGGCCTGCTGTTCGCGCTCACGCTCGCCGGAGACCTGCTCACGGAAGATCCCCTGCTCAAGTCCGGCGCCGCGCTGTCCAGAAGTTACGGCCGCCTCGCGATCGCAGCAGGCAACGTCCACCTGATCCGCGCGATGGGGATGTTCGATGGCGCTGCACGCATGATCCATCATGACGCGCAGGACGCACGCAGAGAGCACGAGTTGGCGCTCCGGCGCAGCGAGATCATCATGCTGGCCGCCAAGCCGCTTCGCGCGCTGTCGCAGGTCCTGATCATGGGGGCCGCAGCGTGGCTGGTCCTCGATTCCGGGAAGAACCCGGCGATCATCTTTGCCGCGATGCTGATGTTCAGCCGCGCGCTTGCGCCGGTTGAAGGTGCGATCGCTGGCTGGAAATCGCTCGTGACCGCCGTGAGCGCCTGTCAGCGGCTCGGCGCACTCCTCGCCGCATTCCCGGCGCCGGAAGAGGATGCGAAAACATCGGCGCAACAGGTGCATAGCGGTCTCGTCGTCGAGAATATCGGCGTAAGGCTGCCGGGGACCGACCATCTCCTGCTGAAGGGCGCATCGTTCCGGTTAGCGCCCGGAGAATGCCTTGGCGTGATCGGTCCCTCCGGATCCGGCAAATCCCTGCTTGGCCAGGTGATCGCCGGGCTTTCCGTGCCGGCGCATGGCCGTGTCGTGCTCGACAATGTCGACGTCACGCTGCTTCGCGAGGGACGAGGCAGTCGCCATCTCGGATATCTCCCTGAAGACATCAGCCTGGTTGGTGAAACGGTCAACGACGTCATCGGGCGGCTCGACGATGCCGATCGACGCAAGGTCGTCGAAGCGGCCAGGCTCGCCGGTATCCACGAGACGATCATGCGGCTGCCGCTGGGGTATGACACCGTAGTTCCCGGCGGCGAAAAAGGTTTCTCGCGCGGATATCGGCAGCGCCTTGGCCTTGCGCGGGCTTTCTTCGGCAGCCCGCGTCTGGTCGTCCTCGACGAACCGAACGCGAGCCTCGATTATGCGGGGGAGCGAATGCTGCTGGATGCCATCGAGCAATTGAAGCGCGCCGACGTCATCGTGGTCGTCGTCACGCACCGAATGGGCATCCTGGCCGCCACGGACAAGATCGCCATCTTGGACGGCGGCGCGGTGATCGCGTTCGGCGAAAGCGAGGCGATCTTTGAGCAGCATCTGAGCCGGCCCCAGGTGGCGTCGCAAATCGCGCCCGCGGCCGCCGCAGCACCAGCGCGACCGGGGCCGCCATGATCTGGAGATTTCCTGTCATCCGGGGACTTCCTGCGATCCCGAAACTTCCCATGATCTGGGTCCAGGTCATGCGCACGCAGGCGAGCGTCTCGGTCGCCGCGCGTCGTTTTGGCGTAGTCACTGCAATCGACGATTTCGTGCCGCTCGAGTTTCCGTGGTGCTCGGCTCCCACGCAGGCCTCGCCACGCGCGAGGCTCCGCGGCGTCACGCTTGCCGGCAATCTGCTGGTGCTCTGCTTCGTGCTGGGATTTGGCACCTGGGCGAGCCTCGCGCCGCTGGAGAGCGCCGCGATCGCTTCCGGCGCCGTGGAGCCGGAATCGAGCCGCAAGACGATCCAGCATCTGGAAGGTGGCATCGTCAGCAGGATCCTGGTTTCGGACGGCGATGCCGTGCGCAGCGGGCAGACGTTGATCGCACTGGATGACACCCGAGCGCGCGCGGAGGTGCAAAGCCTGCAGGGCCAGTTATGGGACGCGATGGCGCGTGCGGCGCGGCTTCAGGCCGAGCAGCAGGGCTATGCGACGATCACCTTCTCAAGCGCGCTGGAGCAGGACAGCAAGGAGAATGCAACGGCTGCCGCTGCGCTGTCGGCGCAGCAGACCATCTTTCAGGCGCGGCGGCAGGTCCATCAGTCGCAGCTCGCGGTCGTTCGGGAACGCGCCCTTCAGGTCGAGAAGGAAATCGAAGGTCTCAAGGCGCAAGGAAACGCCACCGGGCAGCGCAGCGACATCGTCCGGGAGGAATTGGATATGGTGGCGAGCCTCGTCAGCAAAGGGCTCGAGCGGCGGCCGCGCCTGTTGAACCTGCAGCGTGAACTGGCCGAGGTCGAGGGGCGCCGCGGCGAGATCGCCGCGCAGATCTCTCGCGCCGGGCAAGTCATCAGCGAGCAGCAGGCCACCTTGTTCAAGCTCGAGAGCGACAGGCAGAACGAGATCGCACAGTCGTTGCGCGAGGCGCAGAACCAGATATTCCTGCTCCGCGAGCGGCTGCTTGCGGCCAGGGATCAGCTATCCCGAACCGAGATCAAGGCGCCGGAGGACGGCGTGATCACCGAGCTGCGGATTCATACGCCCGGCGGCGTCGTTGGCGCCGGGGCTCCGCTGTTGGACCTGGTGCCCCGGCAGGACCGCCTCATCGTAACCGCGCGCCTGAGGCCCGAGGATATCGATGTGGTTCATCCCGGCCTCAATGCCGAGGTGCACTTGCTGCCGTACAATCAGCGTCGCGTGCCACGCCTCAAGGGAACCGTCGTGCAGATATCCGCCGACCGGCTCCTCGACAGGCGCACCGACCAGCCATACTACGCGACACGGATACGTATCGACGACGCGCCGCTCGCCGCAAACGACATCCAGATCGTGCCGGGCATGCCGGTCCAGGTGTTCATCACGACAGGGCGCAGCACCGTCGCGCTTTATGCACTGCGACCGCTGCTCGACAGCTTCCGCGGTGCGTTCCGCGAAGATTGATCTGCGATGGTGACTTAACCATCGGAAATTGATGTTGCGCCCGTGTCGATGTCGCGATGATGCCCTGACAGTCGGTCCCGCCACCGGAGGACGGCTTCGGTGCGGTTGTGAGCGGCACATTTGCGCATGATGTGCTGGATGTGCATTTTCACGGTGTTTTCCGAGAGGCCCAGCCTGGCGGCAATCAGCTTGTTGGGCAGGCCGAGCTCCAGTTCTGCCAGCACCTGCTGCTCGCGACGGGTCAAATCGGGAATGTCCTTGTCGGCGGCAGCTCTGGCGCCGGCATTCGTCGGATACGCGGATGCAAGACCGCGCGTGTCCGGCGATTCGATGCCTGCCATCTTGCTCCATCCGACGACCGGCAACGGCCTGTAGACGCCGCCGACAAGAACAAGACGCAGACCGGCCACCGCGACCTCAATCGGGAGCGAGGTGGGAAGGAAGCCGCGTACACCCCGCTGCAGCGCGGCCAGCGCGGTCGACTCGTCATCGCGGTTTGACAGGATTGCGATCGACGCGTTGGGACAGCACTCCGCAATGACGGCAAGGTCGTTCTCGACGGAGGGGTCATCGACGGGCTTGTCGGCGATGCTCAGGACCACTAGGCGAACATCCTGCGAAGACACGGAGTCCAGGCCCTGGACCGTTGCCATGTCGAGGATGTCGAACTCGGCCAATTCCCGCCTGAGGATGTCCACAATACACGTGCGAGACAATACGAGCGGCTCGACGATCACCAGGGCAGGTAAATGGATCGACCCGTTGAGACGTTTTGTTGAATGGGTTATGTCGTCCATGGTTTCCTCGAAAATACAAAGGAATTCTCCGGCAGTTTCCATTTCATGGTAGCGCGGCGCGTCACGCGCGTTTTGGCCCTCATCCTGGACGCCACCGCACGCGGCGCGGCGCCAGCATTCCGACCTATTCCGTTGCGGGACGAACCAACGCCTGGGTGGAAATTCTTTCCGCAGAAATCGTTCGGGTGGGCCTGCGTTTGCTCCGCAGCCGCCGCACGCGACGCACTCTTTATTTGCAGATGTTTCGATACGCGATCGACGCGGCCGAATTCGGCTTGCCGTCGACGACGTACGCATCATCCTCCTTTACGAGATATAGAAACGGTCTCTCTCCGATCTCTCCGTTTGACGCGTTCTTTGCCTTGACGTGCCCGCAAATCGTGTCCACGGGACGCCCAAACACGTTGTTTCTGATCGCACGCTTGATGTCGCTGAATTCGACATATCCGGGATCGTCCATCTGTGCTGCGATCGAGGCACGTGCCTTGTTCATGAGGGCATCTGATGTCTCTGCGGCGCGATCGGATGGCGGGACGGCGAGCTTCGTCCGTGGCGGCGCCAATTTGGCGAGACGGACCGGTGCGCGCTGCTTCGCGGATGAACTCTTGCCGGGCCTCGGCGGCATCGCCTTGGCAATCGCCGGAGCCGGTCTCAATGCTGCGGGCTTCGCCTCCAACGATCCGTCGATCACTGCCCTGTCGAAACACGGCTGCGAGGCGCAGCTCGCCACGTAACCCTGTGCAAGGTAACCCTGCGATGGTGCGAGCCAGCCAAAGCTGAACAGGATACCGGCAAGCGCGCCGATGAAAAGCAGTCCCATTCCGATTCCCTTTCTTCGGGGGCGGAGCTGATACCTAGAACTAAGGACGTACTTTCGCGCTGGTGATCCATATCTTGCGCAAAAGCATTAAGCGCTCATTAAGTGCGAGGCCTATGTCGAGCATGCTCTCGGACAGATTGCCGCAATCGACTCGTGGCGATCCGCGCAGACGAGATCAAGCTGAAATTGCTTGATGTGGACCGCTCCGATCTAGGATTGCACGCCCTGGATCACCGCCTCCTTGCGCAGCGTCGTCTCGATCTCGGCGAGAATGCGCGCGAGGCGGTCCGCCCAGACTTTTTCGCCGGCCTGGTCGGAGATCAGGTCCTGGCGGATCTCGATGCCGGAGTTCATCAGCCCGCGCCGCTCGCCATGGACGGGAATGGTGTAGTCGGTCTCGTCGCCGACCGCGTAGGGCTCGTTGTCGCCGACCACGAGGTCGCCTTCGCTGCGCAGATGTTTCAAGAGCTGCGGCGGCAGCACCGTGTCGCGGTGATAGAGCGTGCCGATGTGCCAGGGCCGCGCAATGCCGGCGTAGACGGGCGTGAAGCTGTGCAGCGCGACCAGGATGGTCGGCTGTCCCGCGCGCAGCCGCGCGTCGATGATCTCCTCGATCCGCTGGTGATAGGGATCGAAGATCTCGCTGCGGCGCGTCTCGGCGTCTTCGCGCGACAATCCTTCATTGCCTGAGATCGTCGTCGCTTCGCTGATCAGCGGGATCGAGCTTGCGACATGCGGCGGGCGGTTGCAGTCGATCACGAGCCGCGAGTAGCGCTGCGCGATCAGATGCGCATCGAGTTGCGCAGAGAGGGATTCGGCGACGCCGGCGATGCCGATGTCCCAGGCGATGTGACGCACGAGTTCGCTCTCGGGCAGGCCGAGATCGCCGAGCGGGGCGGGAATCAGCCGGCCGTAGTGATCGCAGGTGAAGAGGAACGGCGAGCGGCCGGCGGGATTGACTTCATGAACCGGGGCGATGTCGGTCTTGGCGAGCAGAAATGACGAAGAACCGACGTGATTCAAGGGCCTTTTCCTCAACTTTGCCTATTCAGGCGGCATGCCGGTCTGGAAATGAGCAGCATTCTCTATAGATTATGCGGCTCAAAATCACGATGATTGTCTGAAGATGCCGCTGCTGACGATTCACCACAAGACCGTTTATCGCTACGCGCGCCCCGTCGCGTTCGGCGAACATCGCATCATGCTGCGTCCGCGCGACAGCCATGATCTGCGCGTGCTCGGTAGCGATCTCGTGATTGATCCGCAGCCGATGTCGCTGCGCTGGATCCACGACGTGTTCGGCAACAGCGTCGCGATCGCGACCTTCGACGAGCGCGCCGATACGCTGACCTTTGTCTCGACCGCTACCGTGGAGCACAATCCGGCGGACGAGTTCGCGCTGACGCCCGACGATCCCGCCTACTTCTATCCGTTCCTCTATGACGACGAGGAATTCCCGGACCTGCAGCAGTTCATCACGCCGCAATATGGCGATCCCAACGGCGAGCTGTCTGCCTGGGCGCGGCGCTTCCTCGATATCGAGGCGCCGACGCCGACGTTCAACATCCTGAGCGACATGACGCATGGCATCCGCCAGGCGTTCCGCTATCGCAAGCGCCATGAACATGGCACCCAGCATCCGCTCGACACGCTGCAGACGAAGTCCGGCACTTGCCGCGACTACACGCTGTTCATGATCGAGGCGCTGCGCCGGCTCGGCATCGCCGCGCGCTTCGTCTCGGGCTATCTCGCCATGCCCTCGGACCGCGCGCATGGCTATGTCGGCGGCGGCTCGACGCATGCCTGGGTGCAGGTCTATCTGCCGAGCGCGGGCTGGATCGAGTTTGACCCGACCAACGGCATCGTCGGCACGCGCGACCTGATCCGCGTCGCGGTGGCGCGCGATCCGCGGCAGGCGATCCCGCTGCATGGCGTCTATCTCGGCGCTGCCGACGCCTTCCAGCGCATGGATGTCGACATCAATGTCGTCTCGGTCGGCGAGAGCGTGGAGACGGAGACCGCCTGACGATGGAGATCAAGGTCGGCTTCGAGATCACCTACACCGCCGCGCAGGCAACGCCGATGGTGATCATGCTGTCGATCCATCCGTCGCGCTTCTCCGACATCGTCGGCACCGAGCGCATCGTGACCAAGCCCGACGTCCCGATCGGCTTCTATCGCGACAGCTTTGGCAATGTCTGCGGCCGCCTCGTCGCGCCCGCCGGCGGTGTCACCTTCCACGGCAGCGCGCTGGTGCGCGATTCCGGGTTGGCAGACGTGGTCAATCCCACGGCGCAGCAGGTTGCGATCGAGCAACTGCCGGACGACGTCCTGCTCTATCTGATGCCGAGCCGCTATTGCGAGACCGACAAGCTCACGGACGTGGCGTGGTCGCTGTTCGGCAACACACCGACCGGCTGGGCGCGGGTGCAGGCGATCGTCGATTTCGTGCACAAGCACGTCACTTTCGGTTACAAGCACGCCCATCACATGAAGTCGGCGCATGACGTCTACGAGCAGCGCGCCGGCGTCTGCCGCGACTTCGCCCATCTGGCGCTGACCTTCTGCCGCTGCATGGGCATCCCGGCGCGCTACTGCACCGGCTATCTCGGCGACATCGGCGTGCCGGCGGAGCCTGACCCGATGGATTTCTCCGGCTGGTTCGAGGTCTATCTGTCCGGCCAGTGGTACACCTTCGACGCGCGCCACAACACGCCCCGCATCGGCCGCATTCTGATGGGCACCGGCCGCGACGCCGCCGACGTCGCGCTCACCACGAGCTTCGGGCGGATGACGCTGACGAAGTTCGTGGTCGTGACGGAAGAAGTGGCGGCGGCCTAGGAATTTGTCATGATCTCCGATCGTCTCTTCGTCTACGGCACGCTGATGCGCGGCTTCGACCATCCGATGGCCAAGCTGTTGTCAGCGAATGCCGAGTTTCTCGGCGACGCGCATTGCCGCGGCCGGCTCTATCTGGTGAAGCATTATCCGGGGCTGGTGCTGTCGGACGATCCCGCCGACATCGTCCACGGCGAATTGTTCCGCCTGCGCGAGCGCGACGCCATGCTTGGCGAGTTCGACATGTACGAAGCCTGCGGCGAAGGATTTCCGCAGCCGACCGAGTACATCAGGCAGATGCTGCCGTTGACGCTTGCCGACGGTAGCAGCAGTGAGGCGTGGACGTATGTCTACAACTGGCCGGTGACGAAGCTGCCGCGGATTGTGTCGGGAAAGTTTCTCGAACAGTAACTCTCGTGTCCCGGGCGCACTGCGGCGCGAAGTGCCGCTGTGCAGAACCGGGACCCACGCCGCGATGTGCCCCCCGCTTCGCGCTGCGCTGCGTCCGGGGCACGAGTGTGGGTCACTCTTCCCTGATCACGCGCACATCGACCTCGCGCTCGACGTAGGTCCATTCCTCCGTCCCGCGCAGCATGCCGACCAGTTCCTCGAACATCGCCGCATGCTCGGGCGCGAATTCGAACCAGGTCAGGAAATCGAAGGGCACGCCGAGATCGCGCGCATGATAAAGCTGCCGCGCGATCGCCGGCAGGTACTTCATGCTGCCGGCGATATGCTGCGACTTGTCCTCGAAGATCTTGCGCCGCTCTTCCTGGGTCAGGTCCCACCAGGCCTGCGATTTCCTGATCGGGATCAGCGCCGCATGCGTCGCCTCGGGCCGGCCGAGCCCGGCCTGGACGGCGACCAGCTTGTCCTTCTCGGCGCGCTCGGTGTAGCGGAGCGTGCTGGCGACGCCGGCGAGCCGCCAGGAGGTCTGCGACGGCAACAGCGGCAGCGCGATCGCCTCGCTCGAAATGACCGTCAGCGCCGCCACCTTCGGCAGCGCCTCGCCCTTCACCTTCGCGACCGAGGTCACCCTCCAGCCGCCGCTCTGTCCGCCCCGGAATGTCGTAAACATGGCCCCATCCAAGCCCGGAACCGGGCAGGGGGCAAGCCGCGCCTGTGAATAGCCCGGAAAAGCCCGATATTCTTCGAAATCGCGGGCTCTGCCCCTATATGGCTAACCACTTGGTCCGCGACTCAGGGACATCAGCTAGACTCCGCCCATGCGCTTCACGCCCGAATTCCTCGACGAGCTGCGTGCCCGGCTTCCGGTCTCGGAAGTCGTGGGCCGGCGCGTCAAGCTGAAAAAGGCGGGCCGCGAGTGGAAGGGCCTGTCGCCGTTCCAGCAGGAGAAGACACCCTCATTCTTCGTCAACGACCAGAAGCAGGCGTGGTTCGACTTCTCGTCCGGGCTGAACGGCAACATCTTCGACTTCATCATGAAGACCGATGGCGTCAGCTTCATCGAGGCGGTCGAGCGGCTCGCCGGCATGGCCGGTGTGGCGATCCCGGCGGCGACGCCCGATGCGGCGCGCCACGAGCAGCGCCGCCGCACGCTGCATGACGTGATGGAGCTTGCGACCAAATTCTTCATCGACACGCTGGCCTCGCGCAACGGCGCGAAAGCGCGCGGCTATCTCGGCGATCGCGGCATCACGCCGGCGACGCAGCTGCAGTTCCGCATGGGCTACGCGCCGCCAGATCGCTTCGGGCTGAAGGAGTATCTCGGCGGGCAGGGCATCTCGACCGAGGACATGGTCGAGGCCGGGCTGCTCGTCACCGGCGAGAACGCGCCGGTGCCATACGACCGTTTCCGTGATCGCGTGATGTTTCCGATCACCGATGGCCGTGGCCGTGTCATCGCCTTCGGCGGCCGCGCGCTGGAGAAGGACGTTCCGGCGAAGTATCTGAACTCGCCGGAAACCCCGCTGTTTCACAAGGGCGACAATCTCTACAATTTGTTCACCGCGCGGCAGGCCACGCATAACGGCGCGCAGCTGATCGTGGTCGAAGGTTACGTCGACGTCATCGCCATGGTTACCGCGGGCTTTGCCGGCAGCGTTGCGCCGCTCGGCACCGCGCTGACCGAAAACCAGCTCACGCTGCTCTGGAAGATGGCGGATGAGCCGATCCTCTGCTTCGACGGCGACCGCGCCGGCAAGAAGGCGGCTTATCGTGCGGCGGACCTTGCCCTCCCGCAGCTCAAGCCGGGAAAGAGTCTCCGCATCGCGCTGCTGCCGGAAGGGCAGGACCCCGACGATCTCGCCCGCTCCGGCGGCCGCGCCGCGATCGAGGAAGTGATCGGTGCTGCGCGACCGCTCGCCGAGATGATCTGGGCGCGCGAGATCGAGGGCGGCATGTTCGACACGCCCGAGCGGCGCGCCGCGCTGGAGGCCCGGATTGGCGAGCTCACCAATGGCATCCGCGACGAGGTGATCCGCCGCTATTACCGCCAGGACCTGCAGGAGCGCCTGCAGCGCACGTTTGCGCCCGAGGGCGGGCGCGGCGGCTATGGCCGCGGCCAGTATGGCGGCCGGCGCGGCGAATCACCCCGTCCGTTCACCCCCCGCGGCCCCGCCCAGAACGGCCGTTTCGGCCAGAAGGGTGCCACCCCTAGCCTCGCCCGCGGTCCCTACCAGGCTGCGAGCCCTCAGTTGGCCAACAGCCCGATCATGCGCGGCCAGCGCAGCGCGATCTCGCGCCGGGAGGCGCTGATCCTGCAGTCCCTGATCAACCACCCCTGGCTGCTGCACGACCATCTGGAGGAGGTCGCCGCCCTCGAACTGGCCCACCCCGAGGCCCATAAGCTGCGCGCCGGCATCATCGCGGCCTTCGCCAACGACCATCACCATTCTCCCGACGCAGAGGAGCAGGCCGAGAAAATGCGGTCCGACCTCGAGGCTGGTGGATTTTCTCAAATTCTTCAAAGGGTTGAACGCGCGCTCACCACCCAGGCCGTGTGGGGCACCCAGGCTGGCGCTGCGCGGGAAGATGTTTTATCAACCTGGCGGCAACTCGTTGCCTTGCATCAGAAAACCCACGCCCTACTTAGGGAAAAGAAGGATGCCGAGCAGGCATTGGCCGAGGATTCCAGCGAGGCCAATCTGGCGTGGCTGCAGGATATCCAGGCCCGGATGGCAGAAGCCGACGGGACCGAAGCCCTGATCGAGGGCTTTGGGGAATTATCGGGCCGGTTCCAGCGTAGCGTCTGATGAAAAAATGATGCGGACGGCTGCGGCCAAATCTGCAAAAAGACTCGCCAAACCCATGGTTTGGCTGCAAAAACAGGGTTAAGCGAAACTTAATAGCCTCGCGGCTATTGCAAAGGACACATCGAAGCGGATCACAGGGGTGGCGAGGTTTTGCGCCGCCCTTTGCGCGTCGAGAGTAACTCTTCAGATCTGTGCGAGATGCGCGTGCACGCCATCTCGCATGAGCGCGTTTCGGGAGCTTAGTGAATGGCCACCAAGGCAAAGACGCTGCAGGTTAAGGACAAGGAAAAAGACGACAAGGCAGCGGATGCTCCTGAGAAGGATTCCGCCGACGCGCCGTCGCCGTTGCTCGACCTGTCGGATGCCGCGGTGAAGAAGATGATCAAGCAGGCCAAGAAGCGCGGCTTCGTGACCTTTGATCAGCTCAACGAAGTGCTGCCTTCGGATACGACCTCGCCCGAGCAGATCGAGGACATCATGTCGATGCTCTCGGACATGGGCATCAACGTCACCGAGGCCGACGATAGCGAAGGCGAGGACGACAAGGACGACGGCGAGGACGAGACCGACAACGAGCTCGTCGAGGTCACGCAGAAGGCCGTCACCGAGGTCAAGAAGAGCGAGCCCGGCGAGCGTACCGACGATCCCGTGCGCATGTATCTGCGCGAGATGGGCACCGTCGAGCTGCTGTCGCGCGAAGGCGAAATCGCGATTGCCAAGCGCATCGAGGCCGGCCGCGAGGCGATGATCGCGGGCCTCTGCGAGAGCCCGCTGACCTTCCAGGCCATCATCATCTGGCGCGACGAGCTCAACGAAGGAAAGATCTTCCTCCGCGACATCATCGACCTCGAAGCGACCTATGCCGGCCCGGAATCCAAGGGCGGCATCAATCCGAACATGATCGCCAACAACGGCGCCGAAGGCGCAGCCAATGCCGAGGGCGGCAATGGCGAGGCCAGCGCTGCCGCGCCCGCGCATGTCGCGCCGCCCGCCGCGCCGCCGTCGCCGACCCCGTTCCGCGCGCAGCCTGCGGCCGCTCCCGCCGCTGACGGCGAGGAGAAGGATCCCGGCGAGGCCGCGGCCGAAGCCGACATGGACGACGACGAGTTCGAGAACCAGATGTCGCTCGCCGCCATCGAAGCCGAGCTGAAGCCGAAGGTGGTCGAGACCTTCGACAAGATCGCCAACGAGTACAAGAAGCTGCGCCGCCTGCAGGAGCAGGACATCGCCAACCAGCTGCAGAGCGAGTCGCTGTCGCCCTCGCAGGAGCGCAAGTACAAGAAGCTGAAGGACGAGATCATCGTCGAGGTGAAGTCGCTGCGCCTCAACCAGGCCCGTATCGATTCACTGGTCGAGCAGCTCTACGACATCAACAAGAAGCTGGTGTCCTTCGAAGGCCGCTTGCTGCGCCTCGGCGACAGCCACGGCGTCGCCCGCGACGACTTCCTGCGCAACTACCAGGGCTCGGAGCTCGATCCGCGCTGGCTCAACCGTGTCTCGAAGCTCTCCGCCAAGGGTTGGAAGAACTTCGTCCATCACGAGAAGGACCGCATCAAGGATCTGCGCCACGAGATCCAGTCGCTCGCCGCGCTGACCGGTCTTGAGATCGGCGAATTCCGCAAGATCGTGCACGGCGTCCAGAAGGGCGAGCGCGAGGCCCGTCAGGCCAAGAAGGAGATGGTGGAAGCCAACCTCCGTCTCGTGATCTCGATCGCCAAGAAGTACACCAACCGCGGCCTGCAGTTCCTCGACCTGATCCAGGAAGGCAACATCGGCCTGATGAAGGCGGTCGACAAGTTCGAGTACCGCCGCGGTTACAAGTTCTCGACCTACGCCACCTGGTGGATCCGGCAGGCGATCACCCGCTCGATCGCCGACCAGGCCCGCACCATCCGCATCCCCGTGCACATGATCGAGACGATCAACAAGATCGTGCGCACCTCTAGGCAGATGCTGAACGAGATCGGCCGCGAGCCCACGCCTGAGGAGCTCGCCGAAAAGCTCGGCATGCCCCTGGAGAAGGTGCGCAAGGTCCTCAAGATCGCCAAGGAGCCGCTGTCGCTCGAGACCCCGGTCGGTGACGAAGAGGATTCGCATCTCGGCGATTTCATCGAGGACAAGAACGCGATCCTGCCGATCGACGCGGCGATCCAGTCGAACCTCCGCGAGACCACCACGCGCGTGCTGGCCTCGCTCACCCCGCGCGAAGAGCGCGTGCTCCGCATGCGCTTCGGCATCGGCATGAACACCGACCACACGCTTGAAGAAGTCGGCCAGCAGTTCAGCGTCACCCGCGAACGCATCCGCCAGATCGAGGCGAAGGCGCTGCGCAAGCTGAAGCATCCGAGCCGGTCAAGGAAGCTGCGGAGCTTCCTCGACAACTGATTGCGGAGGACGATCCAAAGCAAAACGGCGGGCCGAAAGCCCGCCGTTTTTTGTTTTGTGAGGGCACTGCCCACGTCTCACGCCAGCGCCCGTGGCCACCCCTCTCCCCCAACCCTCCCCCGCAAGGGGGGAGGGAGCCGGACATGCGTGCTCACCTTGCGTCGTGACGCGACAACATTTGTCGTGTCGACGAATGTTTCGAATGCTTGAAGCGATCGTAGTAATGGACGCACCGGCGGAAGGGCTCCCTCCCCCCTTGCGGGGGAGGGTTGGGGAGAGGGGTGCCGCTTGCTCCGTGGCCGATTGCGCAGAAGGATGATCCGTGGCCTCGTGGATGCACGAAAGCGTCGCGCAAGCGCTACTTCTTCTTCACCCCAACCCGCTCGATCCGCTTGATCTCCAGCACCGGCTTGCCCGACTTCTCCGCGATCTCGCGGTCCTGCTCCATGATGTAGCCGCGCGCGGGCTCGTCGCCGTCGAGGCCGCCGAGCAACTCGGTGGGCACGCGGCGGTTGGAGCGCTGGCTGTCGTCTTCATAGACGACGTTGAAGAAGGCGAATTCGCCTTTGGGATTGGTTCCGGGCTTCTTGGGCATGCGCGGCTTGTCCTCGATCGGGGGCCGCAAGTCAAAGCAAATCGCGCGCGATTTTGGGCTGACCAGCGTTGCAGGCGAAAGCCCTTGCGCAACCCTCGCCTCCAGTTTGGAGCGCGCTCTCGACGCCGCGCGCACCTGCACCTAAGCTTCCAGCCGCATGCCCGTTCCCCAACTCACCGTCTGGTACAACACGCGCTGCCCGGTCTGCGATGCCGGCATCGACTGGCAGCGCAACAAACTGCTCGCCGCCGTCCGCGCCGGCAGCATCGCCTTCAAGGACATCAATGAGCAGCCCGACGCGCTCACAGCCCATGGCGCGACGCTCGACGACATCCGCCGCCGCCTGCATGCCACCGACGAGGCCGGCCGGCTGATCGTCGGCGCCGATGTCGCGATCGCGATCTGGCGGCGCACGCCCGGCGAAGGCTGGATTGCCGCCTTGCTCGGCAATCGCCTGGTCCTTCCGCTGACCCGCTTTGTGTACGATCGTTTCGCCGATGTTCTTTTCGCCTGGAACAAACGAAACAATCGCTGGTGAAACGCGCGCGCAATAACGAAGCCTTATGCGGACGTCGCGTGCGCGCAAACATTTTTCATCGCATCGTCACGTTGTCGCTTGCGCGAGCGCGCGCAACTCGCGTATGAGGCGCTTCCCGCTATTTTACAACCTGCCATTTCGAGCCGCCGTTGATGTCCGACACCACTCCCGAGGCCAACAAGGCCCTCGTGCTCGCGCACTACGACGCCGTCACCAACGGCCACGATCCCGATGCGATCCGCGCGCAGCTCGCACCGAATTTCTTCGATCACGCGGCGGAAAAGAAGATGAGCGCCGACGAGGTGATCGCGCATTCGGCCGCGATGCACGCGACCTTCGCCAACCTCTCGGCGGTCGCCGAATGCCTGGTCGCCGAACGCGACATCGTCTCCGGCCGCTTCATCTGGCGAGGCCTGCACAAGGGTCCGTGGAACGGCATTGCGCCGACCGGCAAGCATGTCGAGTTCCGCGGCATGACGTTCTGGCGCATCCAGGACGGCAAGATCGCGGAGAGGTGGGCCGAGATCGATTTTGCGGGGCTAGAGCGGCAGCTCAAGGGGTAGCGATGCTCAAGGTCGCGAAAATCAATCATCTCGGCGGGCACCGCGTGCATGCGGTGTTCAGCGACGGCATGGCGGGTGACTACGATTTTGCAGCGACCATCAGTCAAGGCGGCCCCATGGCTGAGCCGCTGCGAGATCCTGCTTTTTTTGCCCGCGTCTTCCTTGAGGACGGTGCGCCGACTTGGCCCAATGGTTATGATGCGGCACCCGGCTGGCTGCGGCGCGAGATCGAAGCCAGCGGGACATTGCAGCGTGAGGCCGCGGCCTGACGGCAGGCCGGGCTTTGCGGCGAAGCTCTCATCAAAATCTGCACATCCGCGCCCGTATTCGACCGTGATCCGCCGGCATCCTTCGCCGCGTGCATCACCCTCTCGACCGCCTACCCAACAGCTCCAGGTCCATCCCCAGCGCCGCCGCGAACTGGGCGCCGCTGCGCCGCTTCATCGCCGGCGAGGCGCGGCTTGGCCGCCTCATGGCGCAGCGCGGCTGGACCGCGGCGCCATACGAGTTCTTCCGCTTCGGCGTGAAGCAGGCCTGGGCCTGCCTGTTCGCTGCTGTTGCGATCGGCCTGATGATCGCGACATGGCAGTTCTATCCAAAGGGAGCGCCGCTGGCGCGCTACGACTTCCTGCTGCTCGGCATGGTCGCCGTGCAGGTCGCGATGCTCGCGGGCAAGCTCGAGACATGGGAGGAAGCAAAGGTCATCCTGATCTACCACATCGTCGGCACCGCGATGGAGATCTTCAAGACCTCGGTCGGCTCCTGGATCTATCCCGAGCCGAACTTTTTCCGGATCGCCGGTGTGCCGCTGTTCTCCGGCTTCATGTATTCCTGCATCGGCAGCTACATCGCGCGCTGCTGGCGGCTGTTCGATTTCGAGTTCACCGGGCACCCGCGCCGCCTCGGCCTGATCGCGCTCAGCGTCGCGATCTACATCAATTTCTTCAGCCACCATTACATCTGGGATTTGCGCTGGCTGCTGTTCGCCTGGGCCGGCTGGCTGTTCCTGCGCGCCCGCGTCCATTTCCGCGTCTGGCACCGCCACCGCACGATGCCGCTGCTGCTCGGCCTCGTGCTGGTGTCGCTGTTCATCTGGTTCACCGAGAACATCGGCACGTTCACAAAAACCTGGCTCTATCCGTCGCAGAAGCTCGGCTGGTCGCTGGTCTCGATCGACAAGCTCGGCTCGTGGTTTCTGCTGCTGATCATCAGTTACACGCTGGTGAGCCTGGTCAATGCGCCACGGGTGAGGGAGCTACGAGAGCGGCAGACTGACACACGGAGGGCCAGCGGGCCGCTCGCGAAGGTCACATCCCCGGCGTCATCAACGTTTTGACTGTTCCGTTTTCGCCATGGCATGATCCCCGCGTCACGCAACGCGAAAGGGAATCACGCATGCTCAGGTGTCGGTTGGCGGTCTTCATCGGCGCCTTGCTGCTGTCCACTCCCTCCCACGCCGCCCGCTGCGGCGGCAATTTCAACTCCTTCGTCCAGAACATCTCTGCCGAGGCCGCCGCTTCCGGCATTTCGCAGGATGTGATCTCGCAGGCGCTCGGTGGCGTGCAGCAGGATGCGGGCGTGCTGGCGTTCGACCGGCGGCAGCGCGGCACGTTCACCAAGACGTTCGAGCAATATGTCTCGACCCGCGTCGGGCCCGGGCGGATCAATGCGGGCCGCGCGATGCTGCAGCGGCATGCGGCGCTGCTGTCGCAGGTCGAGGCGAAGTATGGCGTGCCCCGGCAGATCCTGGTCGCGATCTGGGGGCTGGAGACCGATTTCGGCAAGGGCGACATGGGCAAGCTGCCGGTGTTTCGCGTGCTCGTCACCATGGCGCATGATTGCCGCCGCACCGACCTGTTCCAGGGCGAGCTGCTCGCGGCGCTGAAGATCGTGCAGCGCGGCGATCTGCGGCTGAGCGACATGATCGGCGCCTATGCCGGCGAGATCGGCCAGACGCAATTTTTGCCGTCGTCCTACATCAAGTATGGCGTCGATTTTGACGGCAACGGCCATGTCGATCTGCGCCACTCCGTGCCCGACGTGCTGGCTTCGACCGCGAACCTGCTGCACACCAACGGCTTCAAGATGGGGGCTCCTTACGGCGAGGGCACCGCCAATTTCGAGGCGATGCGCGAGTGGAACAGAGCGGTGATCTACCGCAAGACGATCGGGTATTTTGCGGATCAGTTGATGGGGCGGTGACGGATGCGTAGGGCGGATTAGCGCAACGGGCGTAATCCGCCGTTCTTTGCCGCGACACACGATCGGCGGATTACGCTTCGCTAATCCGCCCTACGCGTTTGCGATTGGGGGTGTCCATGGAAACCATCGGCAGCCAGAAGATCTGGTCGTATTTCGATCGCAGGCGAACCTGCCGGATCGCGACCAATACGGAGGTGCGCAAGGCGGCCGGCCACGAGGTCGGCTCCTATGTCGATCTCGCCCGGAAGATCGCCGAGCTGCAGTTTCGCAACCGCGATTACGTGCTGCTGTTTCGTGGCCAGACCAACGACTATCGCAACATCAAGCGCAACACCTCGATCAAGCCGAGCCTGTTCCGGCCGAGGGGCACGGGCAATCCCAATCAGAGCACCCTGATCAATCGATTCCTGCGATTGCAGGCGGCCGAAGACATCCTGCTCCGGCGCTACCAGAAACCGCTGCTCGGGATCGACCGGATGCAGCGCCATCGCATCCTGCGCTGGTCGATCCTGCAGCACTACGAGGTCTGTCTGACCCCGCTGCTCGACGTCACGCATTCGATCCGTATTGCGGCCTCCTTCGCCTCGCTGAAGAAGGGCGACCAGCTGGCTGACAAGGCCTACATCTATGTGCTGGGCGTCCCGAACATCAGCGGCGCGGTCACCGCCAGCGCGGAGGCGGGGCTGCAGATCGTCCGCCTCTCCAGCGTCTGTCCGCCCTCGGCGATGCGGCCGCACATCCAGGAAGGATATCTCCTGGGCGAGTATCCGGAGATCGCGGCCTATGCGCAGAAGGCGAACTACTACCCCTACGAGATCGATTTCGGCTTGCGGTTGATCGCGAAATTTTCCTTCGAGCCGAAACGCTTCTGGACCGATCCCAACTTTCCGCGCGTTCCGCACGATGCCCTCTATCCCGGCGACAAGAAGGACGTGCTGAACGAGCTGATGCTCAAGGTGACGCAGGAGCTCGGCGGCAGCTCGGTCTAGGGCCGGCGGGCGCAACCATACCCGCGCGCATCTCCCCATCGTCGTCTTGGCGAAAGCCAGGACCCATTACCCCAACTGTGCGTTGTTGCGCGACGCTGGGGCCCCAGCCCCTCACCAATTGAATTCGGTGGTAATGGGTCCTGGCTTTCGCCAGGACGACGGAGGTTAGCTGCCAGGACGAGGGCAGCTATTTAGCGATCGCCCCCACCTTCGCCGTTGCCTTGTCGATCTGCCGCTGCAGCACCTTCCAATAGGTCCCCGGGCGAAACCGCTGCAGGAGATCCATGAACCGCGCATCGTTGCCGATCAGGACGCGCGGCGCGTTGTTCTCGATTGCAGCGATGATGCGCTCTGCGGCCGCCGCCGGCGTGGTCTTCGCCAGCGCGTCGAACCGTTCGATCGATTGCGCCCGGCGGGCATTGTCGGTGACACCTGTGCCGGTGCGCGAGTTGCGGGCGATGCTGGTGGCGACGCCGCCGGGATGCACGACCGTCAGCTTGACTGGACTGCCGGCGACCGCGAGCTCATGGCGCAGGCTTTCGGAGAAGCCGCGCACCGCGAACTTCGCCGCGCAATAGGCGGTCTGGCCGGGCGGGGCGACGATGCCGAAGATCGAGGAGATGTTGACGATATGCGCCGCGCGCTGCCGCGAAAGGATCGGCAGGAAGGCGCGGGTGCCGTGCACCGTGCCCCAGAAATTGATGTTGAACAGCCACTCCATCTGCGCCTGCTCGATCTCGCCGAACTGGCCGAGCAGGGCGACGCCGGCATTGTTGATGACGATGTTGAGCGCGGGATGCGCGCTGCCTGCCGCTTGCGCAAACGCTTCGATCTGCTCGGGCGCGCCGACGTCGAGGCGATGCACGGTGACCTTGCGCCGATGGGCCCTGGCGATGTCAGCGGCGACCGCCTGCAGCCCGGCTTCGTCGCGGTCGGCCAGCGCCAGATCGCAGCCGCGCGCGGCAAGCTCGAGCGCGAGCGCGCGGCCGATGCCGCTGGCCGCGCCGGTCAGGGCAGCGGCGGATCCAGAGATGGCGGTCATGTCGGTTCAGCTCCTCGAATGATTGTGCAGGACGGGACGGAAAGTCGTGCGGTTCCCCATTTTTCTCAAATTGGAACCGAACCATCCAGCGATTTTAGGCATTTTATCCGCGTGACTTTTTGCAACCCCGAACCATCGATTGAAGGGAGGCACACAAATGGGCCAGTCAAAACCCTATCGTGCGAAGGCGTTGGTGGTGGAAGACGATCCGATGCAGCGTGAGATGATCGGTTTGTTGCTTGAAGAGAGTGATTTCGACGTGATCGAGTGCGAGAGCGCGGAGGCGGCCGAACTCGTATTGCAGGATGCCGGCGGCAGCGTCGTGCTGATGATGACCGACGTCGAGCTCGCCGGCCACATGACCGGCGTCGAGCTCGCCCATGTCGCGCGGAAGTACAATCCCGATCTCGACGTCATCGTCACCTCGGGCAAGCCGCTGCGCGAGAGACTGCCGGATGGCACCGTGTTCTGGCCCAAGCCATGGGCGCCGCTGGACGTGATCCGGGTCGCAGAGACCAAGGTGTCGGCGATGCATGAGGGAGGCCGGCGGCTCTCATAACGAAGTTGTCAGCACGTGCGCTGCTTCCGCCGGTTGGGCCGCCATGATATTTCCGGGCGATGTCCCGCCTGCGGCTCTCCATCGCGCTGGTCTCGGTGATGCTGTCGTTCGTGGCCCCTGCCGCGACCGCGGAGACGATCCATTTCCCGTCGCTCGATGGCGCGACCAATCTGGCCGCGCACCTGGTCCGCCCCGAAGGTGACGCGCCGCGGCCGGCCGTGGTCATGCTGCACGGCTGCTCCGGCCTGGTGAACAGCAGGGGTCACGTGCTGGCGTTGTACCGGATGTGGGCGCGGGCGCTGGAGGTGCAGGGCTATGTCGCGCTGATGGTCGACAGCGCGACCTCGCGCGGCTTTGGCCAGACCTGCTCGGCCAGTCCCGACCGCACCGTGATGTGGCGCGACCGTCCGAAGGACGCCTATGCCGCCCTGCAATATCTGCAGGCGCAGCCCTATGTGCGGCCCGACCGCGTCGCGCTGATGGGCTGGTCGCAGGGTGGCGGCGTGGTGCTGCTGACGATCAACGACAAGAGCATCGGCCGGCCCGCGGGGCTGACAAGCGATTTTCGTGCCGCGGTGTCGTTCTATCCCGGCGCCTGCAGCGACCGCCTGCAGTCAAAGCCCTTCACCCAGGTCGAGCCGAACGGCTGGAGCAGCAAGACGCCGCTGCTGACGCTGTTCGGCGAGGCCGACACCTGGACGCCGTTCGCGCCCTGTGACGCCTTCCTCACGGCTGCGAAAGCGCGCGGCAATCCGGTCGAGCTGAAGAGCTATCCGGATGCCGTCCATGCCTTCGATGCGCCGGACCTGCCGCGCCGTGAGCTGCCGGCCTATCAGGTCGGCCATGGCCCGATGCCCGTCATCGGTACCGATCGCGCCGCGCGGGCCGATGCCTTTGTCCGGGTGCTCGACTATCTGAAGCGTAACCTGGAATGATTGGGGATCCGCGATGACGCTGTCTTTCCTGCTGACGACGCTGATCGTGGTCGCTTCCCCCGGCACGGGCGTGCTCTACACCCTGGCGGTGGCGCTGACGCGGGGCTCGCGGGCGAGCATTGCCGCCGCCTTCGGCTGCACGCTCGGGATCGTCCCGCAGATGTTGGCGGCGATGCTCGGGCTCGCCGCCGTACTGCACACCAGCGCGCTGGCGTTCGCGGCGCTGAAATGGTGCGGCGTGGTCTATCTGCTCTATATGTCCTGGCAGGCGCTGCGCGAGCGGGGGGCACTGGCGGTCGACACCGAGGTCAAACCGACATCGAGCGGGCGGGTGATCATAACAGCCGTGCTGATCAACATCCTCAATCCCAAACTGTCGATTTTCTTCCTCGCCTTCCTGCCGCAGTTCATTGACGCCACCGACCCGCATCCGCTGGCGCGGATGGTGGAACGCAGCGGAGTCTTCATGGCGATGACATTCGCGGTGTTCGCGGTCTACGGCCTGTGCGCCGCCTCGGTCCGTGACCGCGTCATCACCCGGCCGAAGGTTCTGGCCTGGCTGCGGCGGAGCTTTGCCGCCGGCTTCGCCGCGCTCGGCGCCAAGCTCGCCTTTGCGGAGCGCTGACGGCGTCCGATCCGATCGGCGGTGGTGACAACAAAAAAGCGGGCCACTGGCCCGCTGTCTTTTCATTCGTCTGGTTGGGTGCCCGGGCAGGGCAGAGCCGCTACCCGGGCGAGATCATCGAGTTACTTCTTGGCCTTCTTCTTCTTGGTGGCCTTCTTCGCCTTCTTCGCCTTCTTCGCTTTCTTAGCCATAGTATCCTCTCAAGGTTTAATGGATTGAACGCGACTCCGAGGCATGCTTGGCGGAGGGCCAACCTCGCAACATCCTCAAGGATAAACTCAGCAGATTCGCAGCCTGCTGCCGCCTGCTGTCACCGCGCTGTCATCACGTTATCCACAGCGATTGTGGGTTTTGGACGCGGTTTCGCACAATTCGTCGCGTCGTGCGCCGCCACCGCGTCGCGCCCGCTCATGCTTAACGATGCGCAAACGCGGCAGATAGGTTTGTTCATCAATTCAAAACCACGGCATTGATTTGCTGTTCCCGGTCAGAGTCCGTTAAGCGCCGCGGCTGCATCCTGCTCCGTAAGACAACGGGGATTGTCGCTGGAGGAAGCCCGGGGGCGGGCGGTTTGAGAACAGGGGAGACGGGACAATTTCAGTCCCGGATAGAGCGATGCTGAGCGTTCCGACGCTTTGGACGGTATTCATCATCAATTTTCTCGCGCTTGGCCTGATCTGGGCCTACGTGATGAAGAGCTATCCCTCGTTCGCTGCTGCCCGGTTCTGGACCGGCTCGGCCTTCGCCGCGGCGGCGGGAGCTGCCTGCGCGATGGTGCGCGTGCTGCTGACGGACTCGCTGGTGCCGCTGATGTTGGCCGGCACCACGCTGGTCTTTGCCGCCTGCCTCGCCGCGATGGGCATCCGCCGCTTCTACGGCCGCGACGTCAGCTGGCGCAGCACCGTGCTGATCACGGGCCTCGCCTTCGTCTCGATCGGCACCTTCATCTTCGGCTATGACAGCATGCAGCTGCGGATGCTCAGTTACACCACGGCGCAGATCCTGCCGATGGCGCTGTCGATCAGGCTGCTGCTGTCGTCCGAGCACGGCCGCGTCAGCCCCGGTGCCCGGCTTGCCGGCATCGTCTCCGGCATCATCGTCGCCATCTATCTGGCCCGCCTCACCGGCGCGCTGCTGCATCCCGGCGGGGAGTTCTCCTTTGTCCAGTTCAACCAGGTGCAGTCGGCGCTGGTCCTGGTGCTGGTGTTCCTGTCGATGGCGCTGAATTTCGGCTTCCTCTTGATGGCGATGGACCGCCTGCGCAGCGAGGTCGCGGATCTTGCGCTGCTCGACGACCTCACCGGCGTCGGCAACCGCCGCCATCTGGTGCAGCGGCTGACCGAGGAATGCGCGCGCTCGGACCGCAGCGGTGAGCCGTTCTCGCTGCTCGTGATCGATCTCGACGGCTTCAAGGGCATCAACGACACCCACGGCCATGCCGCGGGCGACGCCTGCCTGCAGCATTTCACCCTGATGGCGCAGACGCGCCTGCGGCCCGGCGACATGCTGGCGCGCACCGGCGGCGACGAGTTCTGCATCGTGCTGCCGTCCTCGACCTTGCGCGAAGGCGCGATGATCGCCCGCCGCGTGCTCGAGGTCTGCCGCGCCGATGCCGAGCAGTGCATGGGCAACGAGATCCCGATCGCGGTCTCGATCGGCGTCGCGCAATGGAGCCGCGACATCGGCAACCATCCCGACCGCCTGATCGCGGCCGCCGACCACGCGCTCTACGACGCCAAGAAGGGCGGCAAGAACGGCTTTGCGACCTACGAGCCCGCGGCGCCTGCGCTCGCGCCCGACATGGCCGAGCTGGTCGAGGCAGCGCTGCGCAAGCGGGCCTGACGTGCTATGGCGGGTTGTCACCGGACCCGCCCGTATGATCCTCCGCCTGCTCGCTATCCTCCTCGCCCTTGCATTTGCCTGCCCCGCGATCGCGGGAGCGCCCGACCTCGCCACGATCGCGCGCGCCCAGGGCACGCCTGATATTCCCGGGCTGAAGATGGTCTGGCTGTCGCCCTGGGGCGACGTCGAAAAATCCCACCCCTGGCGCAACATCATCGTGCACCAGACCGAAGGCCCGGCCGGCTCGGCGCGCGGCGGCGCGATGGAGCAGCACAAGAACCCGACCCGGCGCGGCGTCATGGTCTGGGTCGAGACCGACGGCACGGTCTATTGGTCGGTCGCGGAAAATCTCGTCCCCACCCATGGCGACGGTGGCAACCGCAACGACAACAAATACATCGACAACGGTCCGACCTATCGTCAGGTGGTCGGCAACAACTCGATCGGTGTCGAGTTCGCCGGCAATTATCCCGACGTCACCCGCGGCCCGACGGAAGCGCAGATCGAGGCCTGGCGGGTGCTGGTGAAGGTGTTGCGCGCCCGTTACGGCATCCCGCTCGACCGCGTCTATGCGCACAACTGGATCGACTTCAAGGACGCCCGCTATTGCGAGGGCTGCGCGCTGGCGACGATGGCGCGGGAGTGGGGGGAGTAGGGCGCACTCATGAGAACCCGGGGCGCCCGCTTTCGGGGGCGAAGCGGAAGCCGCCACGCCCTTGGGATATCGCCTTCTGACCCAAAGCGGAGGTCCGGCAGAACTCAGATCACAGGCTGGCTCGGCTTCGCCAGAGGAGGCGCGCGTCTGACGTAGGCGCGTCCGGGAAACGCGCGCTGAGCGTGAGCAAACAACTCGTCCACGAACATTTCAGCATAGGAAGGCAGGGCACGTCGTGGATTCCAGCAGACGCCCACCCATCGGCCGACTGATGTGCCGCGGTGGACAATTGGGATCGCACGCAAGTCTCCACGAACAGCGGAAGTAGAGGGGACGACCGCGATTCCGTGGCCGACTGCTGCCAGTTCGATAAGAGTGTGCGCCGTGGTGCTTTCCATGAGCGCCGGCGGCCTTACATTTGCGCCCTCGCACTCTGCATCGAACCAGGCCCGTGAACCGTACCCGCGTTGAAGCAACAACAGAGGATGCGCCGACAGCTCCTCCACCTCGACGACCTTGCGACGAGACAGCGGATGCGTCTTGAGCAACACCGCCAGTGCATGGACGGGAGCCAGCAGCCGGTAGGAAATCGCCCCACCGAGCACGGGCATGATTGTCAGATGAACCTCGCCCCGTTCAAGACGGGCCCTTTGCTGGGAGTCACCGCCCTCCACCAGTTGTATGTCAACTCCAGGATGACGGAGCCGATGGCCTGGCAGAAAAGGAGCGATCAGGTTCGCGATGACTTGAGGGGTCGCGCCAACCTTGAGCGTACCGGTCCGCCCGCCGCGCAACGCCCGCGCGTGTTCGATCAGAAGCTCGGAATGGGCCAGCAGTTGCCGGCTGCGCTGCAGCAGGTCTTCTCCGTGTGACGTCAGCCGAAGGCGACGACCAACCTGCTCGAACAGGGCAACGCCGAGCTCGACTTCCAGCGCATCGATCTGCCGCGAGGCGGCAGGCTGACTCAGATTCAAACGCGCACAGGCCCGGCCGAGCCCGCCCATTTCGGCAGTCATCACGAAAGTGCGCAGTGCGCGAAGATGTACCATTGTTGTGCTTTCTGCATGATATTTCACCCGATATTTGCATTCGACACAACGGAATTCGGCGGCGCATGATGCCGGGCATCGCGAAATGGCGGAATCGGATCATGGGCTGTTCAAAAAGCCTTGCCGGCATGACAATCGCAGCTGCGGCGCTTGCTCTATCTGCCGGGCTCATTGCGGCGCAAACTGACCAGCAGGATGACAAGTTGGGCAAGCTCAGCTTTTCGACGTCCTGCGATCCCAAGGTGCAGGCTGAGTTCGAGCGCGGCGTCGCGATGATCCACTCTTATTGGTTCCTGATCGCCCGCCGCACGTTCGAGGACGTGTTGAAGCAGGATCCAGACTGCGCGATCGCGTATTGGGGTATCGCCATTGATCTCCTCAACAATGTCTTTGTCGCGCCGCCGCCGCGCGCAGACGCGGACGCCGCCTGGGCGGCGCTCGAGAAGGCGCGTGAGGTCGGCGCAAAAACGCAGCGTGAACGCGACTGGATCGAGGCTTTGAGCGCCTACTACCGCGACCACGAAAAGACGCCGGTCAACCTCCGCCTATCCAACTACAACAGGGCGATGGGGCAACTGGCCCAGCGCTATCCCGATGACTACGAGGCGCAAGTCTTCTATGCTCTCACCTTGCAGGCGTCGGCATCACCTTCTGATACGACCTATGCCAACCAGCTCAAGTCAGCGGCCATTCTGGAAAAGCTTTATCGGCAGAACCCACAGCATCCGGGCGTGACGCATTTCACCATCCACGCCTATGACTTCGCCCCGATTGCCGAGAAGGGCCTTCCCGCGGCGCGGCGTTACGCCGATGTCGCGCCAGCCGTGCCGCACGCGCGACATATGCCCTCGCACATCTATTCGATGCTGGGACTGTGGGAAGATTCGATCGCGTCGAACGCTTCGGCAATCTCGATCCAACCCGACTATTACCACGCGGCGGATTTCTCGGTTTACGCGTACCTGCAGCTCGGACAGGATGAAAAAGCGAAAGCACTAACCGAGAAGTCGATTGCGACCGCGGATCGCGGCGACCGACCAATCGTCTTCGCCAACTTCACCGCAAAGAACGCAATGCCGGCGCGCTACGTCCTGGAGCGCGCCGACTGGGCGGGCGCTGCGGCGCTGCCGCTCAAGCCAAGCCAGTATCCGGCGGCGGATTCGGTGACCCGGTTCACGCGCGGGCTCGGCATGGTGCGCAACGGCGATCTCGCCGGTGCGAAAGCCGAGATCGAGGCGATCAAGGCACTCCGAGCGACACTGGAGCAAGCCAACCAGTCCTATTGGGCAGACCGTTCGGAAGAACAGATCCTGGCGATCTCGGCTTGGATTGCACTGCGTGAGGGGGCCCGCGATCAGGCGATCAAGTTCATGCGCACTGCTGCCGACAGCGAGGACGCGAGCATCAAGAGCGTGGCGATGGAAAATCGCCTCTATCCGTTCCGCGAGTTGCTCGGCGAGTTCCTCCTCGAAACGGGTCAGCCGGCTGCCGCGCTGAAGGAATTCGAGACCGCGCTGCGGCAGACGCCCAATCGCTATCGCGCCCTTCTTGGAATCGCACGCGCCGCGAACGGAGCGAGCGACCGTCAGAAGGCCGTCGAGTACTACGGCAAGGTCGTCGAGCTCGCCAGGACTGCCGACAATGAGCGGCCCGAGACTCGCGAGGCCAAGACGTATCTCGCCGGCCAAAAGGCGGGCAGCCGATGATGCGCCGGATCGCCTCGGCCACCTTCCTCGGCGTATTGATCGCGGGGAGCTCGCTCTATGTCGCGAACGGTGCAGCTTGGCAAAAGGCGATCACCGGTTGGCTCGGCACCTCAGCCGAGACGACGTTGGCGGCGGAAACGTGGCCGATCTGTACCTCGATGACCGAGTTGGGAAGCGAGTCCGACTGGGCGCAACTCGATCCCGATTTCGCGGCCGGCAAGCGAGCCCTCGCGGCGGAAAACTGGGATGAGGCGATCAGGGCACTCAGTCTCGCTGTTCTGCGCGATCCCTTCAACGCAGACATACAGAACTACATTGGCTATGCTCATTATCGGCTTCGACAGCTCGGTCCCGCCATGGGGCACTATCAGCAGGCGCTGACGTTCAATCCTCGTCATCGTGGTGCTCGCACACATCTGGGCGAGCTTTTCCTGGCACTTGGCGAGCCCCGCAAGGCGCAGGATCAGCTCGCTGCGCTGAAGGAGATTTGCCTTATCTCATGTGATGAGATCGCCTATCTCGAGCACGCGATCGATACGGGAACGTGGCGCCCGGCCTTGCCTGAATAAAGATCACACGCCTGTCGCCAGACTGCAGATCGAGTTCGGTCGAAACGTCCGTTTATGGCCCTTAGCCGACATGGCGGCCTGGCGGGTGCTGGTGAAGGTGTTGCGCGCCCGTTACGGCATCCCGCTCGACCGTGTCTATGCGCACAACTGGATCGACGTCAAGGACGCGCGTTATTGCGAAGGCTGCGCGCTGGCGAAGATGGCGCGGGAGTGGGGGGAATAGGGCGGCGCTTCGTAGGATGGGTGGAGCGCAGCGATACCCATCATCTCACCGGGCGGCACGAAGGTGATGGGTATCGCTTCGCTCCACCCATCCTACAAACTTCAAGGACGGCCCGCTTTTGGGACGAAGCGGAAGCCCGATCCGACCTCAGGGATATGGCCATCTGATCCATATGCGACATGGCCGGATTGGTCAGCAGGACGTGTTGCCACTGTGTTATGATTTGGCCGGCCCGGCGGCTGATAGCCTGAATGGCCGGCGAAGCTGATAGATTGTTACCGTCAGGAGCTGGCGATGACATCCATTGATGAACGGCTTCTTGAAGCCAAGATGACCCAGATCGAGCAGGCCCGTGCCTGGAGCCCGCGCGTCATCTCCAAGTTCGAAACGCTGATCCGCAGCGGCGACGAGGTCAGTGTTTACCGCGCCAACCCCCTGGCCTTTGCGCGTGATCGCGGTGTGGCCGAGCCGGAGTCGATCGACCTGTTCCTCCACGCCGCTCGTGCCGGGCTGGTCGACCTGCATTGGGACATTCTATGCCCCCATTCGGGCCTGGTGCTGGAAAGCTTCGGCAAGCTACGCGCGCTCCGAAGCCATTTTGTCTGCGGCCTGTGCGATATCGAGGGGCAGACGGAGCTCGACGACTTTATCCAGGTTTCTTTCTCCGTCGCGGCGCAAGTCAGGCGCCTCGCGCTGCACGACGTCGACAACCTCTCGATCGAAGACCTGCACTGGAAGCTGAAGTTCGCCGACACCGGGCGGCTGCCTGGCGGACAAGCCCGGTTTGTCGATGTCCTGCGCACCCTCGTGCGCGGCATGACATATCTGCCATCCGGCGTGACGACGACGCTGCATGCCGAGATTGGGCCCGGCGCCCTCTCCGGCGTCAACGTCCAGACCCAGGCTGGCTTCACGCTACCGGTCGTGGACTCATCCGCTGCTGCCGGCCCGGCGCCCAACACGCCGACGATTGTTCGTGTCACCTACGATGGGCAGCGTTTCACGTCCGCGCTTTCGGCCGTGCCGTCGGGGCCTGCGGTCTTCGAGATCAGCAACACCGGCCCCAAGCGCGGCTCGCTACTCCTGATCAACTGGCCGCCAGAGATCGTGACCATGCCGGAGAAACCGACGCTCGAGTTCGACCCCTACGTGTCCGGCGGCATGCTGTTGACGCGGCAGACCTTCCGCAAGCTGTTTCGCTCCGAGCGTGTGGACGAGGAGGAAGGCCTTGGCATCCGGCAGGTAACCCTCCTGTTCACCGATTTGAAAGGCTCGACCGCGCTCTACGAGCATCTCGGGGATCTCAATGCCTATGCGCTGGTACGGGAACACTTCGCCCTGCTCGACGCAGTTGCGCATCAGCATGCCGGTGCAATCGTGAAGACCATCGGCGATGCCGTCATGGCAGCGTTCTCCCGGCCGGCGGACGCTGTGGCGGCGGCGCTCCACATGTTGCAGGACATCGGCCGGTTCAACCGCGAGCACGGCCAGCCAGCGATCATTCTCAAGATGGGCGCGCACTGCGGGCCATCCATTGCCGTAACTCTCAACGAGAATCTCGACTACTTCGGCCAGACCGTGAACATAGCCGCGCGGGTGCAATCATTCGCCGATGCCGGCGAAATCTGTCTGACGGAAGCACTCTACACGGCGTCCGGCGTTCGTGAGCTGTTGACGGGCCGGGATGTCGAGGGGTTCGAGGCGCCGCTGCGCGGCGTCGAGGGGAGCGCACGAGTCTATCGCGTTACTGGTCGATCGTAGCGTCGGGTCCGCAAAAATTCGCTCAACCAGGCGTTTCGATCGAATTGTGCTTTACATGCAGTGAGGTCATCCGCCCGGCCCCGGAATGAAGCAGCGCCACTTGGGACTCATTCCTCCATCGGGGGTGTAAATCGGCGACCACCAAACCATCGCCATGCCGCTGAGGTTCTGACGGTTCAGTACGACGGAGTCTGGCACGTCAAACCATTGCCCGGGTTCGCTTGGTCGATGCGGATGCTTCAGCAGGACTCTGTAGCCATTATTTGCCATATCCCACTCGGCCTCCGCGCGTTGGCCATCTCCGCTGTCACAGCACGGCTCCCCTGCCTTGTTCTTGAGACTTTTGAACCAGGCGTTCAGCTCTGGTCGCATCAGGTCATGCGGATAGGCTGTGTTGATCCCGACAAGCGTGACCGCACACACTCCAACCGCGCGAGCGATCAAACGATAAAGATGCACGGGGCGTCCACTGGAACTGGTCATCAAAACCTCCGTTCCCAACCCGTTTGCGTGGGCCGTTGGGACTACGATAAGGTTCAACCGGAGTGCACGCGTTAGACCTACCCCATCTGACTTACCTACGCGGACGAGCAGCTAGGGTATGTATCCACCCGCTGCTTCCCCACTTCCGTCAATTTTGATCGCCATGTCAAACGTGGGAATTTTCGCCGAAGCGTGGCTGCAGGAGTCACGCGATCAATGTTTTGTCTCAGTGATTGCAGGACGGCAAATGAAAACCGCAACGCTTGCCCTTGCTTTGTTGGCGGCGGGAGTTTGGCCACACGACAGCGCGAGATGTCAGACGTCGCTGTCCCCACCGCTTTCGCTTGCGCCGCCGCCATCGAATGAGGTGGTGGCATCTCCGGCTGCTACCAACAGCGTTTGGCCGCCGATGGCGGCCCCCAGCGTGTCGCCGCCGCGAGCGGCTGCCGCAAGTCCCACGCCTTCGACCAAGAGCAATGTTGGTTCGTCACAGGCAACGGATGATGTTCCGCCGCCGACGGCGACCGCCAAGGGTTCGGTACGGCCCCGAGCCGCCAAGGATGTGCCGCCACACACGACCGCCCCACGATCTGCCATTGTCGAGCACACGCCGTTGGAGTCCGGCAGCGTACCGCCTCCGCATGTGATCGAGGGGGCGCCGTCGTCGGTGAGGCCGGCCACCGATCACGATGGCTTCAGCGTCGGCATCAGCGATGATGATGACACGTCAAGCCGGCCGGCGCGGCCCGTCAAGTCGCGCCGGGCAAAGCAGCCAATCAATCAAGAAGCAGATCGTGCCTCTGGGCAGCAGTCGGTCGATCCCGGGGAGGATGACAAGCTGAAGGGCAAGCTTACGATTTGCCGCGGCTGCAAGTAGCCGGCGCCCCCTGGGGGGCTCTAGCGATCAAGCCTGCGAGAACCTTGAGCCTTTCGGATCAGTCCGGTTTACCCGAGCTTCCGGGCGACGAGTTGCTTAGGAAACCTCGCGTTCAGACCTTGCCAGATATCGTCGCGCAGGAAGATGTGCTTCTTGTTTGAAAAAAAATGAACGGTCGGGCGATCCAGGTCGGCCTCGCGCCAAATCGGCGGCGTCTCCTCGTTTGTCGGTTTGAATTTGACTGCTGAACCCAAAAAAGCTCCGCCTGTGAGAGCGCGGCTCTCCCTACCATCCGGCGCACGCACAATGCGTAGACCGGTGGGGCTCTGATCCCAGTCGATCAGTTGCGCACGCGGCAGCACATCGAAAAAGAAATAGGCCGCAGCCGCCCTGATGCGCTCGGGTATCTTTAAATTCAATGGGAAGAAGGCAACACAGCCTGGGGCCAGTTCTTCAAGGGCTGCTCGGCCGCGGTCGGAAACAAAGCGGAACCCATCGCCCGCGCTGTTGATATCTGACAGCTTAAAGTGACTGTCGAGGGCCGTCTCCGCAGGGATGTTGCTCTGCTGCAGCGGGCTCCCCTCAATTTGCTTTCGTAACAAGTCTCCCGAAGCGCCGGCACCGCGTTTCCAGGCGCGTGGTGTGGGCTCAAACAGATGGACCATCAGATCCGTTCCTGGAGGGAGACCCCGGTTGAAGGCGTCGGGAGGATGCGTGACAGGCTCGTGCAAGTCTACTCCCCGTAGGTAATCGAGAACAGATGTCGGCTTCAGGTCCTTAGCCGACACGAGCTTCGGCGATAGGTGGATTCATGAGTCCATGCCGCAGATCGAGATGTGCGTCGAGCACCACCTTGCAAAAAACAAAAAGGCCGGCGTTGCCGCCGGCCTTCGCATCTCCTGAACTCGTCGCCGCCTTTAGTGCGCGGCTTCGAGCGCTGCTTCCTGGCGGGCGATCGTGCCCTTGACGGCCGACTGCACCTTCTCGAAGGCGCGGACCTCGATCTGCCGCACGCGTTCGCGCGACACGCCGAACTCGGCGGCGAGGTCTTCCAGCGTCATCGGCTCATCCGCCAGGCGCCGCGCCTCGAAGATGCGGCGTTCGCGCGGGTTGAGCACGTTGATGGCGCCGGACAGCGCCTGGCGGCGGTGATCGAACTCCTCGCTCTCGGCCATCACGGCCTCGGCGTTCGGGGAGTTGTCGACCAGCCAGTCCTGCCATTCGCCGGCTTCGCCGTCGTCGCGGATCGGGGCGTTGAGCGACGCGTCGCCACCGAGGCGGCGGTTCATGTCGATCACGTCCTGATCGGTCACGCCGAGGCGCTTGGCAATCAGCTGCACCTGGTCGGGGCGGAGATCGCCTTCGTCCAGCGCGCTGATCTTGCTCTTCGCCTTGCGCAGGTTGAAGAACAGCTTCTTCTGGTTCGCGGTGGTTCCCATTTTCACGAGAGACCAGGAACGCAGGATGTACTCTTGTATCGACGCCTTGATCCACCACATGGCATAGGTGGCGAGACGGAAGCCCTTCTCGGGCTCGAATCGCTTCACCGCCTGCATCAGGCCGACGTTGCCTTCCGAGACGACCTCGGAGATCGGCAGACCGTAGCCGCGATAGCCCATGGCGATCTTGGCCACGAGCCTGAGGTGGGAGGTGACGAGCTTATGCGCCGCGTCGCGATCGTCATGCTCGCGCCAACGCTTGGCGAGCATGTACTCCTGCTGGGGTTCCAGCATGGGGAATTTGCGGATCTCGGCGAGGTATCGGGAAAGACCGGACTCTCCATTGAGGACCGGTAACGTAGCTGTACGGGCCATTCGTGCGCCCTCCAGTGGTTCAGGCCCCCGATAGCGGCGGGCCCGGCAGACGGCCGCTGTGTTAAAGCCGGCCCGGCTGCGATGTTCCGCGTTGGATATTCAACGCAGGTGCAACATACACTAAACGGCCCGTGATAGGGAAGGATTGCTGACGTCACGTCCCCGTGTGGCAGCTATAACCTATTGTCATAACAACGATTTTCCGAGGGGCGTGCGTCATACGGCCGCTGCCAGCGCAGCCTGCAGGAGAAGCAAATCCTCCGGCAGGGGCGCCTCCCAGTGCAAAAGTTCCCCGGTCCGGGGATGTTCCAAAGCCAGCAGATAGGCGTGCAGGGCCTGCCGGCCGAGGGCTGATAGCGCCGCCTGGGCCTGCGGTCCGAGATGGCCGGCCTTGGTCTTGAAATGCGGGCCGTAGACGGAGTCGCCCATCAGGGGATGGCCGATATGGGCGAGATGGACCCGGATCTGATGGGTCCGTCCGGTCTCCAGCTGGCAGGCGAGGAGGGCTGCGACCGGCTTGCCGTCGCGCCCCGTAAAGCTCTGCTGCAATTCGAAATGGGTGATGGCCTCGCGGCCGCCCTGGCGCACCGCCATTTTCTCGCGGGCGTGCGGGTGGCGGTCGATCGGCGCATCGACGGTGCCGTGCGGGCGGTTCGGCACGCCCCAGGCAAAGGCCATGTAGCCGCGCTGCATCGGGCCGGTGCGGCCGTGGTCGGCGAATTGCGCGGTGAGCGACTGGTGGGACTGGTCGTTCTTGGCGACCACCATCAATCCCGTCGTGTCCTTGTCGAGCCGGTGCACGATGCCCGGCCGCTTGACGCCGCCGATGCCGGACAGGCTCGCGCCGCAATGGGCGATCAGCGCGTTGACCAGCGTTCCCGTGGCGTGCCCGGCGGCCGGGTGGACCACGAGACCGCTGGGCTTGTCGATGACGATGATGTCGTCGTCCTCGAACACGATATCGAGCGCGATGTCCTCGCCTTGGGGTTCGGCCGGCGCCGCCTCGGGCACGTCGATTGTGATCGTATCGCCCTTGGCGACATGATAAGCGGGGTCGCGGACGGGGGTGTCCCTGACGGTCACGGAACCGGCCAGGATCAGCGCCTTCAGCCGCGATCGCGACAGTTCGGTTTGACGCTGCGCGAGCACGCGGTCGAGCCGGGCCGACCCCTCGTCGCCCTCGACGATGACTTCCAGCTTCCGGCCGTTATTCGAAGAGATCTGTTCCAAAGAAGAGCCTTGTGATGACCGATACGACCGCCGTGCCCGAACCGACCCCCGAGCAGGCCGCACTGTTTGCGCGGGTGCGGCGGATGATGCTGATCGCGGGTATGACCTCGGCTCTCGCCGTGGCCGTCGTGTTGATCGCCGTGGGCTACCGCCTTTATCGCGGCGAGGGAAGCCCCAGTTCCGCATCGTCAGACATCACGGCGGCCCTGCCGAAGGGCGCCAGGATCGTCTCGACCGGCGTCGCCGGCGATCGGCTGCTGGTCACGCTCGATGTCGGCGGCGCCACCGAAATCCGCGCATTTGATGCAAAGACGCTGAAGCCGGCAGGCTCGCTCAAATTCGTCAGCGAACCCTGAGACGCGTTTCTGCTGCAGTCGCGCAGCAACCCTCGCGCGATGCGATCAACCAAAAGCTGTAAAGTTATTTTTATGCATGCCGCAGCGCACGCGTGTGCACGTCGCCATGATTTTGGCTGAGTTGCACGTTCAGCTTGCGTCATGTCGGAAGTCAATCTCAGCGTCCCAATCAACAACAGCAACGACGCCGATCCCGAAGTTCCATCGGATCCGACGCGCCGCGCGCTGCTGACTGCGCTTGCAGGCTGCGCCTGCCTTGCGACGGTCGCGCCCGCACTCGCCGATGATGAGGCACCCGGCAGCAGCGATCGTCCGCAAAAGGCCGATCTGCTGGTGCGCGCGGAAGGCGACAAGGCCGGCGAGGTCATCAAGGCTGACGATCTCAAGCTCGGTGGTCCTCCCTTACGCGCCTGGCCGAAGGATCCGAAGACCTCAGTGGTGCGCAAGGGCTCGCGGCTCAACGAGCTCCTCATCATCCGGCTCGATCCGAACGAGCTCGACGATTCCACGCGCGCACGTGCGGCCGACGGCATCGTCGCCTATTCCGACATCTGCTCGCATGCGGGATGTCCGATCACGATGTGGGTGAAGCAGGCCGAAGGCGACAAGGACGTCTTCAAATGCGCCTGCCACAATTCCGAGTTCGATCCGCGCCAGGAGGCGCAGGTGGTGTTCGGCCCGGCGCCGCGCCGCCTCGCGGCGCTGCCGCTTGCGATCAATGACGGTGCGATCACCGTCGCCGCCGCGTTCGTTGGAAAGGTAGGTGCCCAGCAGGGAGGATGAGAGGGCAAAGGGATTTCTGCACGACCGCGAGCATGATCCGGAAAAGTGTGAAGCGGTTTTCCCTCGCGACAAACGCGGAACGCGTTTGCGCGGGAGATCATGCTCAAAAAACGAACTGAAAAAACAACCAGAGCAGGGAGGTAGCATCTCATGACAAGGAAGCAGTGGTTATTGTCGGGCTGTGTCGCGTTCACATGCCTCGCCCCGATATCAGCGGTCGCTGGATCAATCGAAAATTACAGCCCGGTGACGTCAGCGCGTCTCGAAAATCCCGAACCCGGCAACTGGATGCTCTATCGCCGGACCTATGACGGACAGGGTTACAGTCCGCTCACCCAGATCAACACGTCAAACGTCAAGGATCTGACCCCGGTGTGGACCTTCTCCACCGGCGTGATCGAGGGCCATGAGGCGCCGCCGATCGTCAACAACGGCGTGATGTTCGTTGCCACCCCGATGGGGCAGGTAATCGCGCTCAACGCCAAGACGGGTGAGGAGTATTGGCGCTACAAGCGGCAGCTGCCCGACGATCTGTTCCAGCTGCATCCGACCAGCCGCGGCGTCGGGCTGTGGGAAGACAAGCTCTATTTCGCCACCACCGATGACCACGTCGTCGCGCTCGAGGCCAAGACCGGCAAGGTGCTGTGGGACACCAAGGTGCAGGACTACAAGAAGGGGCAGTATCTGACGCTGATGCCGCTCGTGGTCGACGGCAAGGTGATCGTCGGCGGCTCCGGCGGCGAGTTCGGCGTGCGCGGCTATGTCGTCGCCTACGACGCCAACAGCGGCAAGGAGCTGTGGCGCACCTTCACCGTTCCTGCCCCCGGCGAACCCGGTTCCGAAACCTGGAGCGGCGACGACTGGAAATCCGGCGGCGGATCGGCCTGGATGACCGGCACCTACGACAAGGACAACAAGACCATCCTGTGGGGCGTCGGCAATGCCGCACCGTGGCCGGGATCGATGCATGCCGGCGACAACCTCTACACCAGTTCGGTGATCGGCCTCGATCCGGAGACCGGCAAGATCAAGAAACACTTCCAGTATCACCAGAACGATTCCTGGGACTGGGACGAGGTCGACGCGCCGATGCTGGTCGACCTGCAGCGCGACGGCCGCACCTTCAAGAGCCTGATCCATCCCGGACGCGATGCGATCTTCTGGGTGCTGGAGAACAAGCCCGACAAGATCAACTACGTCTCCGGCTGGCCGTTCGTGAAGACGAACGTCTGGAAGGGCATCGAAGCCGAAACGGGCCGACCGATCGTCGATCCCGACCATAAGCCCGTGCTCGGCAAGCGCGTCGAGTTCTGCCCGTCACTGTGGGGCGGCAAGGACTGGCCGTCGGCGGCCTATAGCCAGAACACAAAACTCGTCTACGTGCCCGCCAACGAAAACTTCTGCGGCGGTTTCACCGGCGAGAAGCAGCCGCTGGTTCCCGGCCAGCTCTGGCTCGGCACCAAGCCCGAGGATATCGGGCTGACGCCGGCGCCCGGCGCCGATCATTTCGGCGAGATGCAGGCCTGGGATCCGGCGACCGGCAAGAAGGTCTGGTCGCACGGCTTCAAGACCTCGCAGCTGTTCGGCTCGGTGACGGCAACCGCAGGCGATCTCGTGTTCGCCGGCGGCACCAACGACCGCATGTTCCGCGCCTTCAACGCCAAGACCGGTGACGTCTTGTGGGAGCAGAAGACCAACTCCGGCATCATGGGCATGCCGATGTCCTACGAGGTCGACGGCACGCAATATGTCGCGATCCAGTCCGGTTGGGGCGTCGATGCGCAGCGCATCCAGGACGCGCTGGCCGGCAAGGTGCCGGGCTTCGAGAACAACGTGCCGCAGGGTGGTGTTGTCTGGGTCTTCGCCCTGAAGAAGTAGACACGACACAGCAGCGGCGCGATGGGGAGGCGGCGGACCATGGGTCCGCCGCTTTCCGTTTGTGGGGTGTTCGTTTCACCTCTCCCCGCTCTTTGCGGGGAGAGGTCGGATCGCCCTCGGGCGATCCGGGTGAGGGGCTGTGCAGGACGTTGCCATGCAATTGGCCTCTTCGACTCCTCGAATTGATCAGTCGGCACACAGGCGAGCTTGGGTCGATAGTGTGCCTTGCCCCTCACCCGCCGCCTGCGCTGCGCTCCGGCGTCGACCTCTCCCCGCGAAAGGGCGGGGAGAGGTGAAGCATCACGAGCCTTCACTCCACCTAACGTTCCACTCCTACGCCTCCAGCTGCTTGCCGATCGGAAGCGCGCGGATGCGTTTTCCGGTCGCGGCGAAGATCGCGTTGATCAGGGCCGGAGCGAACGGCGGCACGCCGGGCTCGCCGACGCCGCTCGGCGGCGTGTCCGGTCCGGGCGGCACGATGTAGACGTTGGTCACGGCAGGCGACTCGTCCATCCGGATCACCGGGAAGTCGTCGAAATTACCCTGCTCGACCTTGCCGTCCTTGAAGCTGATCTCGCCATATTTGGAGAGGCTCAGCCCCATGATCGCCGCGCCCTCGAGCTGCGACTGGATGCGCTCGGGGTTGACGTAGGTGCCGCAATCGATCGCGGTGTCGACGCGCGGCACCGAGAGCTGGTGCTTGTCGTCGATGGCCACCTCGACGATGGTCGCGATGTAGCTGACGAACGAGCGGTGCACCGCAATGCCGAGGCCGTGGCCCTTCGGCACCTGCCGTCCCCAGCCGCCCTTCTCGGCCACCAGCTCGACCACCTTGCGCAGGCGCGCGGTGTCGATCGGGTAGCTGTCATAGGGCTCGCCGTAGTTCCAGGGATCCTTCACCGATCCGAGATTGACGATGCGGGGCGAGCCGATCAGCTCGAGCAGCATGTCCTTCGGGTCGCGTTTGGTCGCAAGCGCGATCTCCGCCACCATCGACTGCACGGCGAAGGCGCGCGGGATGTTCGAGACCGAGCGGAACCAGCCGATGCGGGTGAACGCCGCAGCCTCCGGATTCTCGCATTGCAAATTGGCGATCTCGAAGGGATTGTCGATCAAGCCCATGCCGAGCTCGAACGCCGCCTCGTGGTTGGCGCCGGCGGCAAAGGTCGAGGCGATGGTCGGCGCCACGCTGCGATGCCGCCACGCGATCACCTTGCCGCTCTTGTCGAGGCCGGCCTCGATCCGCTCCACCGACACCGTGTGCAGGAAATCGTGACGGACATCGTCCTCGCGCGTCCACTGCACTTTCACCGGCGCGCCGAGCTCCTTCGACAGCAGCACGGCCTCGAGCGCGAAATCGCATTTCGATTTGCGCCCGAAGCCGCCGCCGAGCAGCGTGACGTTGACGGTGACATTGCCGTCGGGAATGCCGAGCGTCTTGGCGACATCCTCGCGGGTGCCGCCCGGGCTCTGCACGGGCGCCCAGACCTCGCACTTGTCGCCCTGGACGTGGGCGACCGCGACCGGCGGCTCCATGCTGGCATGGGCGAGATGCGGCAGATAATATTCGCCGGTGATGACCTTGTCCGCGCTCTTCAACGCCGACTCCACATCGCCTTCCTTGCGCACGACCAGGCCGGGTTTTCGCGCGGCCTCTTCGAGTGACGCACGATAGCTGACCGAATCGTATTTGGCGTTGGCGCCGTCATCCCAGACGATCTTCAGCGCGTCGCGGCCCTTGATCGCCGCGCCGGTGTTGCGCGCGATCACGGCCACGCCGCCGAGCGGCTGGAATTTCGACGGCCACGGCCAGCCCTTGACCTCCATCACCTTCTCGACGCCGGGCACCTTCATCGCGGCGCTGTCGTCGAACGACTTCAGCTTGCCGCCGGTCACGGGCGGCCGCGCGATCACGGCGTATTTCATCCCTGATAGCCGTATATCGGCGCCGTAATGCGCCTTGCCGGTGGTGATGTCGTGGAGATCGACGATTCCGACCTGGCCCTTGCCGAGATAGCGGAAGTCCTTCGGGTCCTTCAGCTTGAGGCCTTCGACGCTCGGCACGGATTCTTTCGCAGCATCGGCGGCAAGCTCGCCAAAGCCTGCGCGGCGTCCGCTCGCGCTGTGCACGACCTCGTGGTTTTGCGCCTTCACTTCGCTGGCCGGCACGCCCCACTTCTTGGCCGCGGCGGCTTCCAGCATCGAGCGCGCCGAGGCGCCGATCTGGCGCATCGGGATCAGATAGTGCCGCGTGCTGCGCGAGCCGTCGGTGTCCTGGTTGCCGAACTTGACCTCGTCGCCATGCGCCTGCTGGACGCGGACGCGCGACCAGTCGGCTTCCATCTCCTCGGCGACGATCAGCGGCAGGCTGGTGCGGACACCGGTTCCCATTTCGGAGCGGTGCGCGACGATGGTGACGATGCCGTCGGGCGCGATCGCGACGAACACCTTCGGATCGACCACGGTGCCATGCGGCATCTTGCCGGCGCCGGTCTCATAGGCGAAGGCCTGGCGCGACATCACGGGCGCCGCGAGCACGAAGCCGCCGGCGATGCCGAGGCCTTTGAGGATGCTGCGGCGCGATACGTTCTCGACCTTCACATGCTTTTCGAAGCCACGAAGCTTTCCGGGATTGGTGCGGATGTTCATGTCACACCCCCGTCGATGCGAGATGCACGGCATTCTCGATGCGCTGGTAGCAGCCGCAGCGGCAGATGTTGCCCGCCATCGCCTCGCGGATCTGGTCATGCGACGGCTTTGGGTTGTCCGTCAGCAGCGCCGCCGCCTGCATGATCTGGCCGGCCTGGCAATAGCCGCATTGGGGAACGTTGACCTGGCGCCAGGCCTTCTGCACCGGATGATCGCCGGTCGGATGCAGGCCCTCGATGGTGGTGACCTCGCGGCCGACCACGTCGGAGACCGAGGTGATGCAGGCGCGCACCGCCTGCTTGTCGACGATCACGGTGCAGGCGCCGCACAGCGCCTGGCCGCAGCCGAACTTGGTGCCGGTCAGCCCGGCCTCGTCGCGGAGATACCACAGCAGCGACAGATCGGGGTCGCCGTCCCAACTTTGTTCCTGGCCGTTGATTTTGATCTTGATCATGGTCTGTCCTCGCTCTGCTTAAGCTGTTGACCTCTCGCGGCCCGCGGGACGGAACACACTTCCAGTCCCCCGCGCGGCCAGCGCTGATTTTTGTTTGCCAAGATGAGGGTATGCCGATGCGTCTGGCGCCAGAATCGTCTGCGTCGGGCTGCGCTGTGTTCCAGGCCTCCTCTTGCTTCTTGGGCGCCTCAGCGCCGCAGCACGGTGAATGCTGCGAACGCTATCAGACGTTGCGGCGCCGGTGACTTCACAGGGGAGTGTTTTGTATCTGTTTGTCAAAAGCGGGGCCGAGTGCGTGACGACGTGATGCACGGCAGCGCGGTGCGGGCGCGCCGGCGACGCTGCGGCGGCGGTAACGCGCGGCGGGCAGGGGCGAGGGGGGCGCAGGGCTATCCACGAGTTCGCTTCGCCTCTCCCGCTTGCGGGGGAGGCCGACGCGCTCGAAGAGCGTGGCGGGTGGGGGCTGTCTCCACGCAGGCACTCCCGATGCGGAAGCACCCCCACCCCAACCCTCCCCCGCAAGCGGGAGAGGGGGCACAACGCCGATGTCGCAGCACCTCGCGCCTCATATGCGATTGCTGCCTCGCGGAGGTGGGTTTCCGGCCCGGATTCGCCCCAGACCATAAAGGATATGCCGACAAAACCCCGCCGCAGCGCACAAGGCATCTTGCGGCCAGCCGATTTCAAGGCTATTGCCTGACCCCTCAACGCTCCCTTCGTCTAGCGGTTAGGACGCGGCCCTCTCAAGGCTGAAACAGGGGTTCGATTCCCCTAGGGAGCGCCATGATCGCCGATTGGAGCCGTCTCTACGATCTCCTCCGCTTCCGTCACGTAAGGTCAGGCCTCATCGGCATGATCGAGATAAGCGAGGCGATCCATGACGCCATCCGAAAGCCCCACCTTGTAGACGGCTTCAGCAAAGTGCCTGTGCTCCGCTATCCGGCTCAGGTCGCGGTCGGCCAAACGACGCGGGAGCAGCATGCAGACCTGCTCGAGCATTTCGATCTTGAACGGAACGTTGACGCCGGCGGTCATCGAGAACGGCCCAGGGGTGAGCAGCCTGGTTGCGATCAATTCTCCTTCGCCCATCGAACTCTCGAGCCCGATGTCGAGCAGCCACACCTTGGCGTTGCGGAGAATGTCGGTGGCGATCAGGCCGACCGTTTCATGACGCTGTTCGACCAGAAGTATTGCAAACTGCGACCCGCGCATTGCATCCAGCATCAGCCGTTCGTCGGACTGTGCTTCAAACTTGGCTGACTTCGCGTAGCGGTCGATCGCCCGCGAACGATCCGGCGGCGCGGTGTAGATAGCGAGGTCGTAGACGTAATACATTTCGTCGGCGTGATCGAGAAGCAGCGTCTTTCCTTGCGCCAATCCGAGCCGCCGCGCTTGACTGAGCAGTGTGTCAGTGGAAATGGAGTCGAGAACTCCTTCGTGAAGTTTTTTCGAGATTTCCCGCAGGCGAAGATAGCGGGCAAGAATGTCGTCGCGTCTTGAGGGCGTGTCGTCGCCCCAAGGCAGGCTTGCCTGTTGTTGGACGAGAGGAAGGGCCATGCAAGTCTCCGAGAGAGGCCGCCAGTCTCGCCATCGTTAACGTTCCGTGCTGATTCGCGGAACGGCAATTCCTCTGCATGACGGTGCACAAAGTTCCGAAGGGCGCGCCACCGGTCCGAGTAGATAGCTCAGTGGGACTACGGTGAGTCCAGCACATTCGATTGACAGATTGACGTACTTACAGTGCACTTAATTAGCTAGCTCGGAGATGTGCATCGGCTTGGCGCATCTGTGCACTGTCATCGTAATTCTGCGGCTTTTTTGGTTTTCCATACCGCTTGGAATAGGGCGTCACGCTTCGGCCAGTGTCGCTTGGCGAAACGCATTCCTGCATTTATTAACTGCGGCTCAATCGCCCAAAAAGGTTTTACATCTTTTGCGTGCATGATAGAATAGTGCAATTATTTTCCCTGCGCTCACTCTTTGATCAAGAATCTTGAGAGATGCGTTGTTCCGCGCTCTAAGTGGTGCGTTGATTGCACTGTTGGTGACGGGTCGCGCCATCCACCCCTTGCAGTAGATGTTACAGGTGTTTCGGCCTTCAACATTGTCAAACGGATACGTTGCGAAGCTTGGCAGGCGATCTTCGCCTGCGCTGTCAATTGGCTGGCCGCGGCTCGAAAATCATAACGAAGAGGACAAGGCGATTGGCTTTGAAATCAAGTAGCTATCGGCAACTGGCTCACTTTCAGATGGCGTAGTTATTGGAGAAACGGGTTATGAACGAAACACACACAAGGTACGCCTTCTTCGCCGTCGTCGCGGGGCTCGTGGCTCTTATCGGCTTCGCCGGATTCGTGATCTATTTTAAGAGCGACAAGATATCTGACGTTACGGCTTTGGTCTCATCAGTCGGAACCGTAATTGGCACCATTATCGGAGCCTATTTTGGAGTTGCTGTCGGAGCAGCAGGTAAAGCGAAGGCTGACCAAGATAAGGACAAAGCCCAAGCGCAGGCCAACGTGCTGGCAGGTCAAATGGATAAGACGCTGTACAGTCAAATAAGGAACGACAATCTTAAATTGTTCTCCGAATAACTATCTCCGTGATCAATAGACGCCCCCCGCGACTTCAAGTAAGTCGAGAAGAATTAGGGGGGCTTATGGCGAAGCGTGGCCAATGAGTCGTCGCCTAGTTAACCGCATAACAGCGCCTGGTGTCATAGGTGGCGGCGGCCTTATCGAGCAAGCACACCCAAGCTCGTTTGCCCTGTTGCATAGTCAAGATGACGGTCCCGTCATTGAAAGTCGCTGTGGAGACGATCTGTGCTCCTCCCGCGATGAGCGAAGCAGCGACTCCCTCCGCATTTGCAGGCACGATACCGACAGCGCAAAGACAAAAGGCGGCGGTGATAATCGATCTCATGGAAAGCTCCGTCGTGTGCAATCTTGGGATGTGAGCATAATTGGAACGTGCCTGTAAAGGACGCGTGCGTCCTGCCGCGGCTTCGGTTCAACATGTGCGCAATTGCGGTGGCGGTGCTGGACTGGCACCGTAACTCGAACTGCGCGATCAACTCCAGCGCGTTTGCCTCCGCCAAGCCAGTCTTGAGCCGGCTATCTCCCATCGACCAGATTGACGCCGATCCCGTCCGCGAGAATGACGAGGTCCGCGTACACGGCGTTGACGGACAGCAGATCTTGCGGAGCGCTCCCCGCGGCGAGATCCGAAACGCTCGCCAAGAGGCTGGAAAAGTGACTTCGACGGCACCCCAAAGGACCGCCAGGTCGTGCATAATAATGCGCATCAATGATTGACCGTACCCCGTCTCCGGATTACATGGTGAGCCATGGGTAACGAGACCAACACCCGGAAAATCGTTGCCCGGCTTGTGCGTGAAGGCTGGCGGAAGCTCCACGGCGGAAACCATGACAAGTTCGAGCATGACGCCAGACCCGGCGTCCTCTTGATTGTCCCGCGTCATCGTGAGGTTTCGCCGGGGGTGGCGCGTGACATCGCCAAAAAGGCGGGATGGATTCGATGACCCAGTATGTCGGCATTCTCGACGGTCACGGCAAAACCTATGGCGTGAGGATTCCGGACCTTCCCGGTTGCTACGGTGCGGGCCGGTCCCCGGAAGCGGCGCTGACGGATGCCATGTCAGCAGCCCGTGAATGGCTGACCCATCGTGCGACAAGGGGCGAGGCCTGGCCCAAGCCCCGCACCATGGCGCAGATCGTCAAGGCAGAGGAAATCGATCCGGCGGCGAACGAGGTCGCCGTTCTTGTTCCCGTGGTTCTGGACAAGGGGCGCACAGTGCGCGCCAACCTCACCCTCGATGCGGGATTGCTGGAAGCCATTGATGTGGAAGCCGAAAAGCGCGGTCTGTCACGATCCGCCTTTATTGCCAGTCTTGCCCGTGAGCGGTTGGAGACGATCTGAGGAATCTGCGGCGCCTCCCGAATGCGCGGCGCAGCGCTGACGGATGCCGTGTCAGCCGCCCCGGCGCGCCCCGGCATCACTGCGTCGGCAGGACGATGACTTGTCCGGGATAGATCAGGTTGGGATTGCGGATCTGCTGCCTGTTGGCCCGATAGATCACCGCGTAACGCTGCCCCGCGCCGAGCGCGCGCTGGCTGATCCGCCAGAGACTGTCGCCGCGGGAGACGGTGGTCGTCGCGATCTTCGGCACCACCACGGCGGATGATGAGCCCGCGTCCGGTACAATGGCTGAAGTTGCGGCCGCGAGCTGCGGCGCGGCCATCGCGCGGCCGGAGGACGCCGGCTGCGTCGGAACGGACGCCGTCGTCAGCGTGTCGGGAACGTTGAACGGCACCTCTGCGCGTGCGTTGACCTTGCCGGAGCCGGGCTCCACCTCGTCCAACCGGACCCGGTAATTGCCGGCCACCACGCCCTTGTTGATCGTGACGGAGAGGCGGCCGCTGTCGTCAGCCTTGGCGGATGCAATCAAGCTGTCGTTGAGATAGAGGTTGACCGAAGCACCCGGACGCGCCTGACCGCTGACATGGAGCTTTCCGCCCGGCTCGGTCTCGATTGCCTCGATGGCCAGCTTTCCGCCCGCCGTCGCCGCGGCCGGAGGCTTCGACAGCACCTCGATCGGCTTGTCCGGTGTCATCAGCGCGACCATCGGCCGTTCCTTGGCCGCAGCTTCGAGCGCCACCGCCACGCTCTGTCTGGACGTGATTTCCTTGCCGTCGGGCTGCCTGACACGCAGGGTCAGGTCGTAATTTCCCGGCGGAAGCGGACGCGGCACCATGACGAACTGTCCGGATTGATCCGCCACCGCGCGATCATGCACCTCGCCATCGCGCAGCAATTCCACCGTTGCGCCCGGTGCGGCGCGGCCGGCGACGACGGTCTCGCCCGTCTTTTCGATGTTGACGATGTCGAACGCCGGCACCGCGCCGCCGCCGGGCGGCGATGGGGAAGGTGCCGTCAGTGCGTCGGCCAGCGCGGCAGCCTCGGTTCGCGCCTTGGCGAGCACGGACTTGTCCTGATCTGGCGCGGCGGCAGAAGGTGCGGATGGCGCAGCCGTGATGGGGGCTGCAGCCGTGCGTGCTGCAGTCATAGGCGCTGCGGTCTTGGGTTGAGTGTCCACCGCCGGCGCGTAGGTTTGACGGATACCGAACAGGAGCGCCGCGGTCCCGCCTGCGACAAGCGCGATATACGGTATGACCATTTTCATCGTTGTGGCGCTCATGATCGTCATCCGCTGATGAATTCCCGCGCGCTGTCTGCGCGCAACCCTGCAACACTGGTGGTGAGAATCCCAGGGAATCTGCTCCGATTTGTTCCGGCCATCAAGTCGAATGAAAGGACTACTCCCGTCGGTCAGCCAGACTGACCCGACGGGTTTCCGCTGCGCGATGGCTGCCTGCCAAGCAAGCGCCTGGGCTCCCCTCGACGCCTGTTCGAGCGGCGGTCGCGAGCGGAGCCTTGGCCTTGTTTCCCGGCCGTGTTTCAGTGATGCGCCGAAACGCTCCTGACCGTCTCGGTCAGCAGATCACCTGACGTGGAATGGCTGACGTCGCCCAGACTGATGATGCCGACCATCCGCTTGCTCTTGTTGATCACCGGCAGCCTGCGGACCTGCAACTTCTCCATATGATGCATCGCCTTTGCGAGGTCATCGTCGTCCCGGCAGCAATGGATGCCCTCGGTCATCACGTCGCGCGCCGTTGCGCGGCCGGGATCGAAGCCATGGCTCGCGAGTCCTTTGCAGACGATGTCGCGGTCGGTCACCATCCCGACCAGCCTGTCGTCCTCGCCGATCGGAATGCAGCCGATGTCCTGCGCCCGCATCAATTTGGCAAGTTCGGTGATTGGGGTGTTGGGGCTGACCCAGTCGACGCCCTTGTGCATCACGTCTTTGACTTTCATGGTGGAGCCTCCGTTCGTGGGTTTCAGGCGCATTGATGCAATGCAGCGGCCTCCCATCGCAAAGACCCATCGGCCGCGACCAAATCCTCAATCGCGCGCGCTGAAGCGCCCGTGCGGCGCGTTGGCCGTCAGACGCGAAAACTGCGCGTGACCCATATGCAGCAGCGTCTTGTGATCGCCGGCCTCCATATAGATGTCAGGCTGGGCCTCGATGCTGTCGTCGACGATGATATCCAGCCCGTAGCATTTTCCGACGGCAGGAACCGCTCCGTGCGTACAGTCGCTGAACAGCCGATTGATCTCGGTTTCATCGGCCATATGGACATTGTCGCCGAGACTTGTCCTCAGGTCCGCCAGGCGGAGGTGATGCGATGCCGGCAGGATGGCCAGCATGTATCCACCGTCGCGCCGCAACACGATGCCCTTGGCGAGGCGGTCGCCCGGGATATGGCATGCCTCGGCCGTCCGCGTGGACGTCATGCTGAGTTCGTGCGGGATCACCTCGTATTGGATGTTTTCAGCGGCGAGGTATTTCTGGAGCGTGGGAGCAATGGTCATGACGTCACCTCCGATGCGGAATGCAAACCATCCACCGTGAGGTCTTCCCCCGCAGACCCTCGCCAAACGATGGGCGGCTGCCTGGTCACAAGCCCAGCATAGGCCTTCCAACCGCAAGCCGCAATTCGTCGCTGCCTGGCTTGCGGGATAGTCCGGACGCACATGCGACAAAAGACCCGCATTCTTGCGCGTCGGCCGCGGACTGAGGCCGCCCGTCCTGGCGGCCTCGTTCATCGCGGAGGGCCTAGCCGGCCTTGAAAGTCGTGTCGTACTTCTCGCGCAAATCCTTCTTCTGAATCTTGCCCATCGCGTTGCGCGGAATGTCCGTGGTCACGAACACGCGCTTCGGCTGCTTGTATTTCGCAAGGTCACCGGCGATTGCCGATTGCACCTGTTTCTCGTCGAGTTGCGCGCCGGGCCGCGGGGCCACGACGGCGACGACCGCCTCGCCGAAGTCGGCATGGGGAACGCCGATGACGGCGCATTCGGCAACGCCGGGGATCGCCTCGATCGCGGCTTCGACCTCGGCGGGGTAGACGTTATAGCCGCCGGAGATCACGAGATCCTTGGCGCGCCCGGAGATGAAGACGTAGCCCTTGGCATCGACGTAGCCGAGATCGCCCGAGATGAAGAAGCCGTCGCTGCGGAACTCCTCCTTGGTCTTCTCCGGCATGCGCCAGTAGCCCTTGAACACGTTCGGCCCGCGAATGTCGATCACGCCGATTTCGCCCTGCGGCAGAGCTGCGCCGGTCTGCGGATCCGCGATGCGGATGTCGACGCCGGGCAGCGGGAAGCCGACGCTGCCTGCGATGCGCTCGCCGTCGTAGGGGTTCGACGTGTTCATGTTGGTCTCCGTCATGCCGTAGCGTTCCAGGATGGCGTGGCCGGTGCGTGCGGAAAATTCCTTGTGGGTCTCGGCCGACAGCGGTGCCGACCCCGATACGAACAGCCGCATGTGCCGCGCTGCGGCTGAATCGAAGTCGGAGCGGGCAAGCAGCCGCACGTAGAACGTCGGCACGCCCATCATCACGGTCGCCTTCGGCAGCAGTCGCATCATCCCGTCGGCGTTGAAGGCCGGCAGGAAGAGCAGCGAGCTTCCGGTCATCAGGGTGATGTTGATCGCCACGAACAGGCCGTGGGTGTGGAAGATCGGCAGCGCATGCAGCAGCCGGTCGTCCGGCATGAAGCGCCAGGTCTCGCGCAGCGTGCTGGCGTTGGAGGCGAGATTGCGGTGCGACAGCATCGCCCCCTTCGAGCGGCCGGTGGTTCCTGAGGTGTAGAGGATCGCCGCCAGATCGTCGCCGGCTCGCGCGACGTCGACGAATTCGGTAGACGCGCTCGCGGCCTTGTCGGTCAGCGTGCCCCGGCCGTCCGGGCCGAGCGTCTCGACATGCGGCAGGCCAAGATCGCGCGCCAGCGACCTCATCTCGTCGAGCCGCTGCGGGCTGCAGACGAACACCGCAGGTTCCGCATCGCCGAGGAAGTAGCGCAGCTCGGCCGCGGTATAGGCGGTGTTGAGCGGCAGATAGACGGCGCCGACGCGCAAGGTCGCAAGATAGAGCAGCACGGCTTCCGCAGTCTTCTCGACTTGCGCGGCGACGCGGTCGCCCGGCTTGACGTCGAGCGCGCGCAGCGTATTTGCGAGCTGGCCGGAGCGCGCGAGCAGGTCCGCATAGGTCAGCACCGAACCATCGGGGCGTTCGAGGAAGACGCGCGAGCGGTCGTGGGGGAAGCGGGCGGTGAAGAGGGTGAAGAGATTCTCAGACACGACGGTTCTCCGAGATGACGAGATCAGGGGCGAGGGCGAGCAGGTGGGTCTTGATGGCGTCCGAGGCGACCACCGTGCCGGAATTGGCGAAAGCCTCGTGATTCTCTTCGATGAAGCGCAGGTCGTAGAGATAATTGACCATCAGGCCTTCAGCCTCGCGCAGGCCCTTGGGCGAGGTGTCGCCGAGCCAGTTCAGCCGTTCCAGCCGTGCGCCGTTGCCGAGATGGAAGCGCGCGACCGGGTCGACCGGCTTTCCGCTGCTAGTCTTGGCATGCACGTAGTAGAAGGCCGCGAGGTTGAGGATGATCGGACGCAGCGCGCTGCGCAGCGCGGGATCGAGGTGCCAGTCCTTCTCCTTGAGCGGCGCCAGGGCCGATGCATCGACATTCGCGAGGCCTGCCGCCTTCGGGTCAGCGGCGACGCGCTTGAGCCAGCGCGCGAATCCCGGTGCCGGCGACAAGGTCACAAAATTCTTCAGCGACGGCACGTCCCGCGAGATGTCCTGCACCACCTGCTTGATCAGGAAATTGCCGAACGACACGCCTTTCAAGCCGGCCTGGCAGTTGCTGATCGAGTAGAACACCGCTGTCGTGGCGTGCTCGGGCAACAGGGTTGTCCGATCCTCGGCGAGGATGTCCTGGATCGATCCGGGAATGCCCGAGGTCAGCGCGACCTCGACGAAGATCAGCGGCTCGTCGATCAGCGAGGGGTGGAAGAAGGCGTAGCAGCGCCGGTCCGGCGGCTGCAGCCGGCTGCGCAGATCGTCCCAGCCCTTGATGGTGTGCACGGCCTCGTAGCGGATGATCCGCTCGAGGATGTCGGCCGGCGTCGACCAGGTGATGCGCTGCATCACCAGGAAGCCGCGGTTGAACCATGAATAGAACAGGTGGACCAGATCGTCTTCGACGCAGGCGAGCGCAGGATCGTTGTCGCCGAGCTTGATCAGATCCTCGCGCAGCGCCACCAGCGCGCCGGTGCCGCCGGGCGCGAGATTGAGGCGGCGAAACAGCTCCTGCCGCGGCGGCTCGACGGCGCGGATCAGCCCGCGCAGTCCCTCGGTATCGGAGGTCTGCTCATAGGCGGCCCAGGCCTGCTTCAGCCGCAGCTGGTCCGGCCCGAAATCCTGCGCCAGCGCGTGGAAGAAGTCCTTCTTCTGCTCGCCCGACATCATCGCGTAGCGGTCCAGCACCTTGCCGGCGAGCGCGACGCCGGAGGCCTCGCCGCGCTCCGACAGCAGCGCGCGGCACAGATCCTCGATCCGCTCCGCTTCCGGCGCGGTCGCAGCAGCACGGGCCGCGAATGCGGCCAGCCGCAAGCTGCGCTTCTCGACCAAGGCGCGGCCGCGCTCCGCGATGCGCGCGAACATGTCCTTCAGCACGATCCCTGTCATTGGCAGACCCTTTTGACTGCTTTGGTGCGTCCGTGTGTATGCGGAAGCCCGTCTGATTGGCAATTTTGTATACGATATTGACTTTCGTGTCAATTATTGTATTCATAACGGCACAAGTAAGATGAAATCGCATTCAGGGAGGGTGTTTTATGGTCGTTTTGTCGACAACAGCCGGGCTGCCTCAGGGAATGAAGGGGCGGGTCCAATGACGGTATTTGGCGTCGCTCTGCTGGCCGTCTGCACACTGATCGGTGTGTTCATCGGCGATCTCTTCGGCGTGGCACTTCACGTCAAAGCCAATGTCGGCGGGGTCGGCATCGCGATGATGCTGCTGATCGCCGCCCGGGTCTGGCTGACGCGGCACGGTGGCCTGCCGCCCGGCATCAAGCTCGGCGTCGAGTTCTGGGCCACGATGTACATCCCGATCGTCGTCGCGATGGCCGCACAGCAGAACGTGGTTGCCGCCGTGCGCGGCGGCCCGATCGTCGTGATCGCTGCGGTTGCCACCGTCGCGCTGTGCTTCGCCGCCGTCGCCTTGATCGGCCGGCTCGGTCGCGATCGCAAACACGAGGCCGAGGTCGAGGGCGAACTCGAGCGCGGCGGCAAGGTCATTGCCGGCGCGTTTCAGCCCGGCGATCCCGAACATCCCACCGCGACGCCCAAGGAGGTATGAGCCATGCTGCACATGATCGAACATGTTTTCATCGAACAGAGCCTGGTTGCAGCCTTCGGCGTGGTCGGCGCCGTGATGTGGCTGTCGCTGGCGATGTCCCGGCGCTTCACCGCCGGCCGCGTCCATGGCTCGGCGATCGCGATCGTCTTCGGGCTGGCGCTTGCCTATGCCGGTGGCCTCATGACCGGCGGCCAGAAGGGATTGGCCGACGTTCCCGTGTTCGCCGGCATCGGCCTGATGGGCGGCGCCATGCTGCGCGACTTCGCGATCGTGGCGACCGCATTCGAGGTCGATGTGGTGGAGGCGCGCAAGGCCGGACTGCTCGGCGTGCTCTCGCTGGGGCTGGGCACGATCCTGCCCTTCATCGTCGGCGTGCTCGTCGCCCTGGCGTTCGGCTATCACGATGCGGTCAGCGTCACGACGATCGGCGCCGGCGCCATCACCTACATCGTCGGCCCGGTGACGGGCGCAGCCCTCGGCGCCGACTCGACCGTGATGGCGCTCTCGATCGCGACCGGCGTGCTGAAGGCGGTCATCGTGATGGTGGGTACCCCGCTGGTCGCACGCATGATAGGTTTGGATAATCCACGCTCGGCCATGGCGTTCGGCGGCCTGATGGGCACAGTCAGCGGCGTGGCCGGAGGGTTGGCTGCCACCGATCCGAAGCTGGTTCCGTATGGCGCGCTGACGGCGACGTTCCACACGGGAATCGGTTGCCTGGTGGGTCCTTCCATCTTCTATCTGGCGATGCGTGCTCTGATGGGGTGAATTTTGGAACGTGCAGGCGGCAATGATCCATCGGCTGGCGGAGAGGAGCCCGAGCTGCTCTCCGACCAGATCCGGAATGTCCTGACCGACGAGATCGCGTCAGGCGCGCTGCCGCCCGGCATGGGTCTCGATGAGCAGGAGCTCGCCAACCGGTTCGGCGCGTCGCGAACGCCGGTCCGCGAGGCGCTTCGCCAGCTTGCCGTGACCGGCCTCGTCGAGATCCGTCCGCGCCGCGGCGTCATCGTCACCCAGACCACGCCCGAACGCATCATGGAAATGTTCGAGATGTCAGCGGAGATCGAGGCGATGTGCGTGCGGATCGCCACCTACCGGATCACCCCGATCGAGCGCGGCCGGCTGATCGAGATGCATGATGCCTCTGAAGCGCTGGTGCAGCGCAGCGACATCGACGGCTATGACAAGTTCAATCGCGAGTTTCACGAGGTGATCTACGGCGCGACCCACAACGCCTTCATGGCGGAGCAGGCGCTGACGATCCGCAACCGCCTGAAGGCGTTCCGCCGCACCCAGCTCCGTCACGGCTCCAGGCTGGCGCGTTCGCGCGAGGAGCATGAGGCGATCCTCAACGCCATCGCGCAGGGCGAGGGCGATGAAGCCTCGCGCCGGATGCGAGCCCACATGCTCAACGCCGCCAGCGCCATCGGCCGCTACATCGCGACGCAGACGCGGAAGGACGTGTGATCGCGGGAGCATGACGTTCTCGGCACGCCATGCCGGACGCAACTTCAGTCTCTCGTCAAAGCTCCCCGATTCTGGCCATATAGCTGTGACAGGGATCGGCGTCTGCCGGCGTTGCAACAAGAATAAGGACGTCACGATGAGCGAGACCATTGGTACTGCCGATCCCGGCGTCGATCTGTCCGATGGCTTCAAGCCGCACACCTCGCATTGGGGCGTGTTCTCGGCGCGGTATGGCAAGGATGGGCTCGAGGTTCGCCCCTATGCCGGCGATCCCGATCCGAACCGCATCATCGACAATTTCCCCGGCGCCTTGCGCCATCAGGCGCGGATTGCAAAGCCGATGATCCGCCGCGGCTGGCTGGAGCGCGGGCCAGGTCCCGACGATCGGCGCGGCCGCGACGAATTCGTTGCGGTCAGCTGGGACAAGGCGCTGGATCTGCTCGCCGGGGAGCTCTCGCGGATCCGCGACACGCGCGGGCCCGGGGCGGTGTTCGGCGGTTCCTATGGCTGGTCGAGCGCGGGGCGCTTCCATCACGCGCAGAGCCAGGTGCATCGCTTCCTCAATTTTGCGCTGGGCGGCTATGTGCGCTCGGTGAACACCTACTCGTCGGGTGCGTCGTCCGTGCTGCTGCCGCAGATCCTGACCGGCTACGAGGACATCACCAAGCGCAACGTCACCTGGGAGCAGATCGCTGAAAAGACCGACATCGTGCTGGCGTTCGGCGGCATGGCGCTGAAGAACGCGATGGTGGCGGGCGGCTCGATCAGCAAGCATGTCGAGCGCGGCGCGATGGATGCAGCACGCCGTCGCGGCTGCGAGTTCGTGCTCGTCAGCCCGCTGCGTGACGACCTGCCCGTCGAGGCCGGCGCCGAATGGATGACCTGCGTGCCCGGCACCGATACCGCGCTGATGATCGGCATCGTCCACACGCTGGTGACGGAAGGCCTGCACGATCAGGCCTTCCTCGATCGCTACACCCAGGGCTGGCCGGTGTTCCTGCGCTATCTCACCGGTGAGGTTGATGGGCAGCCGAAGCATGCCGAATGGGCCGCCGTGATCTCTGGCATCGATGCGAACACGATCCGCACGCTGGCGCGCCGGCTCGCCGGGCGGCGCGCGCTGATCACCGTCTCGCATTCCCTGCAGCGCGCCGAGCATGGCGAGCAGCCGGTGTGGATGGCGTTGGTGCTGGCGGCAGCCCTCGGCCAGATCGGTCTGCCCGGTGGCGGCTACGCCTATTCGCTCGGCGCCATCGGCTATTACGGACGGCGCGTCAATGCGGTCGCGGGGCCGACCTTGAACCAGGGCCGCAACGGCGTCGCCGATTTCATTCCGGTGGCGCGCATCGCCGACATGCTGCTCAATCCCGGCACCAGCTATCGCTACAATGGCGAGACCCGGACCTATCCCGACATCCGCCTCGTCTATTGGGCCGGCGGCAATCCGTTCCACCATCACCAGGACCTCAACCGCCTGCGCAAGGCGTTCGCCACGCTCGACACGCTGGTGGTGCACGAGCTCGCCTGGACTGCGACCGCGCGGCATGCCGACATCGTCCTGCCCTGCACGATGACCCTCGAGCGCGAAGACATCGGCTACTCCACCAATGATCCTCTGATGGTCGCGATGCACCGGATCGCCGAGCCGTATGGTCTGGCGCGCGACGATTACGAGATCTTCGCCGATCTCGCCGAGCGTCTCGGGGCGGGGGAGGCCTTCACCGAAGGACGCACCTCGCGGCAATGGCTGGAGCATCTCTACGCGCCGACCCGCGCCTCGCTGGAAAAGCAGGGGCTGCCGGCGCCGAGCTTCGACGAGTTCTGGGAAGCCGGCAGCCTCGTCGTGCCGCAATTCGCTGACGACGGCGGCTCGCTGCGGCGTTTTCGGGAAGATCCCGTCGCCCGTCCGCTGCCGACGCCGAGCGGACGTATCGAGATTTTTTCGGAGAAGATTGCAGCCCACGGCGACGCGGATTGTCCCGGCCATCCGGTCTGGCTTGAGAAATCAGACGTGCCCGATCCGGCCTCGCCATTCTTCCTGGTCGCCAACCAGCCGGTGACGCGCCTGCACAGCCAGCTCGATTTCGGCGGCCATTCGACGGACGCAAAGCATCGCGGCCGCGAGGTCGCGCGGATGAATCCGCGTGACGCCGGGGCGCGCGGCATTGGCGATGGCGACATCATCCGCCTGTTCAACGCGCGTGGCGCTTGCCTGGCCGCGGTGCGCGTCACCGATGGCATCGCGCCCGGGATCGTCCAGCTGCCGACCGGCGCCTGGTACGACCCGATGGACCCGGAAGAGGAAGCGTCCCTCTGCGTGCACGGCAATCCGAATGTGCTGACGCGCGACGTCGGCACCTCATCCTTTGCGCAGGGCTGCACCGGGCAGCTTACGACCGTGCAGGTCGAACGCTTCACCGGCAATTTGCCGCCGATCCGAGCGTTTGATCCCGCATAAGGGAGAGCTTCAATTGAGGATCGGCGAAGCCTTGTCGTAGAGCTTGACGATGGTGAACGGCTTATATTGACGGCGGCCGGTGGCCATCCCGGAAGCCGCGTCTCGTCCGCCTGACGCCTGGTCAAGCTCGGCGTCGCTCAGGTGGGCTGCTTCAGAAAGGCATTTTGCAAGCTGTTGCTGTGCCATGTGTCGTCGCTCCTCGCCATCGATGCACGCGGCTTAGCCGAAGCTTGGGACATGGTCCGTGACGTAGCTCACGCGCTTCTCGTGGTCAGGCCCGTTCGGCCGCCGTCTCCCGCAACGGTGCGCGGCTGAGCTCGTTGCCGGCGGAGATTGCCTTCTGCAGCAGCCGCATCAGCTGCTCGGCTTCCTTCTCGTTCAATCCGCGCAGCAGCGTCCGCTGCGCCGCTTCCACCGCGGGCGTGATCGCCTGCAGCGTTGTCTTGCCCTGGTTGGTGATCTCAAGCTCGCGGGCGCGCCGGTCGCGCTTGCTGGCGCGCCGCGCGATCAGGCCCTTCTGCACCAGGCGGTCGACCACGCCGGTGATGGTGGTGCGGTCATAGGCGATCAATCCCGCCAGCGTCGCCTGATCGATGGCAGGATTGAGCTCGATCGCCGCCAGCGCCGCGTATTGCACCGGCGTCAGGTCGAATCCAACAGCCTCGACCTCGGCGAGGAACACCGCCACCGCGATCTGCTGGAAGCGGCGGGCCAGATGGCCGGGCATCTCGTTGTTGTCTTTCACCGAACGCTCCCCAATCGATCCGATATTGACAAGTATACTGATGATCAGTATGCTGATCAATATCAAAAACGGGCGGCGGCCGGAAATGGGCCAAGCCCAGATCGAGATCGCGCCGGGCACCGTCCGCGCGGCTGAAGACGGAGGAAACGTCTCATGCAATTCCATCTCAACGGCTTCGAGCCTGGTGACCCCGAGATCGCCGATCCCGTCGCACGCGTGCTCCCCTCGGGCACGCCGGGCACGGTCCCCGAGGAGGTCGATGTCCTGATCGTCGGATGCGGCCCGGCAGGTTTGACGCTGGCCGCCCAGCTCTCGGCCTTTCCCGACATCAAGACCTGCATCGTCGAGCAGAAGCCCGGCCGCCTGCTGCGCGGCCAGGCCGATGGCGTCGCCTGCCGGACCATGGAGATGTTCCACGCCTTCGGCTTCAGCGAGCGCGTGCTCAAGGAATCGTACTGGGTCAACGAGACCACTTTCTGGAAGCCGGACGGACGGAACACACAGCACATTGTGCGCAGCGGCCGGGTGCAGGACGTCGAGGACGGGCTGTCCGAGTTTCCGCACGTCATCCTCAATCAGGCGCGGGTGCATGATTGCTTCCTCGACGTGATGCGCAAATCGCCGGGCAGGCTCGAGCCGCATTACGGACGGCTGCTGCTCGATGTCAGCACCGATGCTGCTGTTGGCACCGACGATCACGCGGTGACGGTGAAGCTGGAGCGCGTCGATCCCGGCCACGAGGGCGAGATCGAGACCGTCAAGGCGCGCTACGTCGTCGGCTGTGACGGCGCGCGCAGCACGGTGCGCAAATCGATCGGGCGCGAGCTGCAGGGCGATTCCGCCAACCACGCCTGGGGCGTGATGGATGTGCTGGCTGTGACGGATTTCCCGGATATCCGCTTCAAGTCGTTGATCCAGTCGGCGAGCGACGGCAGCATCATCATCATCCCGCGCGAGGGCGGCTATCTGGTGCGCCTCTATGTCGAACTGACAAAACTCGATGCCGGCGAGCGCGTGGCGAGCCGCCACATCACCGCGGATGATCTGATCGCGAAGGCGCGGAAGATCCTGCATCCGCACACGCTCGACGTGAAGGAGATCGCGTGGTGGTCGGTCTACGAGATCGGCCAGCGTCTGACCGACAAGTTCGACGACGTGCCTGATGACGCGATCGCGACGCGCCTGCCCCGCGTGTTCATCGCCGGCGACGCCTGCCACACCCACAGCCCGAAGGCCGGGCAGGGCATGAACGTCTCGATGCAGGACGCCTTCAATCTCGGCTGGAAGCTGGCCTCCGTGCTGCGCCGGCAGTGCGCGCCGAGCCTGCTGCACAGCTATTCGGCGGAGCGGCAGGCCGTCGCGAAAGAGCTGATCGACTTCGATCGCGAATGGGCCGAGATCCTCGCATCCGCCAAGGGCAAGGAAGCCGATCCGGCCGAGACGCAGCGCTACTTCGTCCAGCACGGCCGCTACACCGCCGGGACCGCGACGCATTATCGTCCGTCCAGCCTGACCGGCGGCTCGAACCATCAGCAACTGGCCAAGGGGCTTCTGATCGGCACGCGCTTCCACTCCGCGCCGGTGATCCGGCTGGCCGATGGCAAGCCGATGCACCTCGGTCACGTGGCCAAGGCCGACGGCCGCTGGCGCATTTACGCTTTCGCCGGAGCGGGTGATCCTTCGGCTGCTGACTCGGCAATGCGCTTGCTATGCCATTTCCTCTCCGAGGACCGCAATTCACCCGTCAAGAAATACACGCCTGATGGCACCGACATCGATTCGGTGATCGACGTCCGGGCCGTGTTCCAGCAAGCGCACACCGATCTTGCCGTCGAGACGATGCCGCTGCTGTTGCTCCCCCGGAAAGGAAAGTACGGCCTGATCGACTACGAAAAGATGTTCTGTCCTGATCTGAAGAGCGACCAGGATATCTTCGCGTTGCGCGGCATCGATCGGAAAGTTGGCTGCATGGTGATCGTGCGCCCGGATCAATACGTCGCGCATATACTGCCGCTCGATGCGCACGCGCAACTCGCGGCGTTCTTCGATGGTTTCATGGTGAGGTGAGCATCCTGCTCGGGCTCCCTCTCCCGCTTGCGGGGGAGGGCGGGGTGGGGGTGTCTCCGCATCGGGATTCCCTGCGCGGAGAGAGCCCCCACCCGCCGCGCTCTTCGAGCGCATCGGCCTCCCCCGCACGCGGGAGAGGCGAAGCGAGCCCGCGGGCAGCTTCCCGATAAAGCCAGCGCTCCCGCTGACATTAGACTGCTGATTTGCCCGACGGCGCAAGACCCCGGCGCAAAAATATTTCGCCTTGCATGAATTTCTGATTATGCTATATACGTGCCCATCTCACCCACTGAGGGGCGTTGCGCAATGTCACGAACGCGGGCTGGGATGCGGTGGACGCCGAACGTGCGATGGACATGCGCGCGCAAGGCGGACGGCGAAGTCGTGTGGGCCTGCCGCCCCGATGTTGGTGGTAAGCCCGTGAGAGGCCCAAAGCCGATCGCGGATGATGGTGGCACAAAAGCAGAGTCTCACCAGGGCGAGCACGTATAAGCCGTAAAGCCATCGCGC
>NZ_JAFCJX010000008.1 GCF_018130695.1 Bradyrhizobium jicamae
ACCTTAAAGCTAGACTTAAGGTCAAATCCTCGGGCCGCCTCTCAAACTACACAAGGCGGCCGACGCCGGAGGGATACGTATTGGGGGCAGGTGGTGCGGGAGAATAATATTCGAGCCTGATACGGGCGCATCGCGGCCTTGATCCCGGCTGGCGGTTGCACCGTCCACTCTACTTTAAGCATGGCTTCACCCGCGGAACTGTCGCGGGTCCCGGGCGTGGCTTTATGCTACGTCTCCGAGCTGTCGGATGACGGAACGTCGATCTTTGACCTGCTGCAATTCTAGGTCGGCGAGACAAAAACCTTCCTTTGGCGAACCGGGGATCGGAGCGCCATCGCCTCACTAGAGCTCGGCGTGCAGCCGCGTATTCATTAGACGCGCTACACGCAAACCAACCCCTTGAACTTAAATTCTACTTAATAAAGGATGCAATCCTTAGTTGATTTTAACCGCAATTTTTTGGAGGAAGCAATGTCAATTTCGCGTCGCGCTTTCCTGAATCGTTCTGCAATTGGTTTGGTAGCGGGCCTTTCGCCAACGTCAATCAGATCACTCTTAGCCCAAGGGATGCCCCAAGCTACGGATGGAGACGAAGAACTGAGAGCGATGCTCTCTGAGAATGCAAAAGCACTGTACAATGACTTCTATATGCGAAGCGGACTCGCCGACAATGGTCAAGTACCAAGAAGCCCAGACTGCGCATCTCCGGATGTTTGGCTCAATGGTCCCAAGCTGCTGCCCGATCCGATCAATTCACTTGTAAACACTTACAATCAACAGTCCCCTACAGAAATCTACGTTGGACAGAAGAACTATATTTATGTTCGTTGTCGCAACTTGGGGCCTGATCGAAATAAGGGACAGATACGGCTCTACTATGTTCCCTCGCAGATTGCGATGTGGCCGCGCCTATGGTCACAAAACAAGCTAAAGACGGATACAGGTTCAGAAACAGTCGCAGTGAATGCTACGTATCACAACCAGATTGTTGGCGCTGCCGAGCCATTTACATGGGCTGCGCCGCCACCGCCCTCTGGCTCAGATCACTACTGCATGGTCGGACAGGTTGTGACCGCGTCGCATCCAAATCCGATTCCCGACGTTCAATATCTCGAAGCTTTGGCTGCTTGGCAGGCGAACAACCCTGGAATTGGATGGAAGAATATTGCCGCGGTTGATAGGGATCGCCCGACTTGGCAGGAAAATGTTGCGTATCAACATGAACGGACTGATTCCGACGTTTATATGTTGATTGATTGCCTCAACGTTCCTAACGACTGCTACGTAGCACTTAGTTCCGGCGCGTCGGGTCCAAGCCCTGCGATCGATATACAGAAGACCCGAATTGACACTGGACCGTCTTGGTCCAAGGGAATTCTAACCCGGATTCCTGCCAATTATCAGGCGAATCTGACGCTCAGCTTCTGGAAGGGGGCCCAAGCATTGCCGGGCAACCTCTCAATTTCTATACGATCGATCAAGGTCACGACCGCAAAAAGCTTTGCCGAAAGCTATTTCGAACAGCTTGGTGTTATCGAAAGCTATCAAGTCGACAGCAAAGATGGTCTTAAGCCGGTAAAAGGCTATCCGATCGGAAGAATGAACTTCATTCCAAAGATCTGATGGCTCACAGGCAGCGAGCCTCCATAGGCGGCGTCGGTGGCTCGCTGACTTGTCCCACTTGTTCTAACGTTTCACGCATGGCAGATGCTGGCGCAGGCTGGTGATTATGCGGCGCGTCTGGTATGGGATGGCAGCACCCGTGTGCACTCGCGGGTTCGCGGTCCCGTAGCTCAGCCGGATAGAGCGACGGTTTCCTAAACCGTAGGTCGGAAGTTCGAGTCTTCCCGGGATCGCCATAAAATCAACGATTTAACTATATGTGCGGCAGCCGGAGCAGATGAATTTGCTCCGTTTTTGCTCCGCTCGTTCAACGGTAGCAGTTTCGAGCCTCCACAAGTATTCTGCGATCGGCTGGGGGCCGCACTGCATGCTCATTCTTCGATTGTTTTTCAGCTTTTACGGACGGCTCAACCGCGCAAAATTTTGGCTCGCGCTCGCTCTCATCTACGCGTGGTGGGGCGGGGTTGTGGCTATTTGGTACGCTGTACTCTCACACGATGATACTGGAAACGGTATTGCTGGAGTCTTGATGGTCGTAGGCGTGGTGTCGTTCTTTTCGATCATGGCGAAGAGACTCCACGATGTGGGGCAGACGGCATGGTGGGTCGCTGCAGCCAACGGTGTGCTGGTTCTAGCTGCAAGATCAAGAGATGAGACGTCCGCTTCTATCACGAGCGCTCTTCTCTTTATTGCCGTCATCGTTCTCGGAAGCATGAAAGGACAAGTAGGGGGGAACACGTTCGGTCCAGATCCCTTGGAAGGCAGGCGAGAGCCAAGAGAGATGACCCCAAAGGAACAAAGCGCTTACGATAAAGGGCGTGAGTTCTCAAATGAGCTGTTCGGAGTGTTCGACGATTACATGCAGCAGCGCTTCGAGCCGGTGAAAGGAAGATATCTAGATATTCTTAGAGGTAACGTGCGCGATGCGCTGCAAGCGACGGACTCTCCGCCGCTAACTGTTGCTCGGGTTGAATATCGAGTGTTCCTGAACAACGTGAAGGAACTCGAAGAAAAAATGCTCGAAGAGTTAAAACAGTACATGCACAAGTGGCTAGATGTGGCTCACCAAATCGGTGTGGGGGAGGACACTGAGCGAGCGTTCGGTATTCGGGTTAGCAACTACATCTCTGATCTTTCAATGGCCGGATTGAAATTGCTGACGGACTACGCCGTATCGTTAAAGGACGCGGATACAGAGTGGCGCTTGGCAAATCCAGCGCGAGCGAAAGATTTTCCTGAACCTGAGTGATGGAGACAGCTAGCGCTGATCCAGCATTATGTCGTTCGTCAATTTTTTACAACTTCAACCCAAAGCCGAGCGGGCTCGCGCGTGAAATGCCCAATCTCTGCAGAAATGTAAGCGCAAGCGTAGCAGTGCGCATTTGCATGTTATACTGCCCGGCATGGACGTACAGGAAGTCGGTCGCCTAGGAGGCTTTGCGACTAACGAAAAGCTCTCCAAGAAAAAGCGTCAGCGAAACGCTCGCAGGGCTGCACAAGCTCGATGATCTAAGAGGGGGTAGGTTTGTCAGAGCAAGCAACGATCTCGGCAGAGCAGGCCAAAGAGCAGCCTGCAACACTTCCCTCATTCAAAGAGGTCCTCCAGGCAACGAAAGATAATTTCGTCATTGTGTCCGCAGCCGCCGTGCTGATCGGCGTCGTGTTGGCGATGACTTTCTTGAGTTCTTATTTGTGGGTGTTCGATTGGCATCTGATCTGGTTCGTACAGTATCCCGACATCATAACGTTTGGTCTCATCGCAATCGGAGTTCTCTCCGGTTCATTCGCGTTCATCCAATCTTCAGTGATGACGTTAATTGAAGCGTTCAATCTAAAAGGCCGCACAAGAATTGTCTGGATTGTTGTTCTTGTTCTCTTGGCCGGAGCATTGGCCGCGACCAGCGCGCGCGATGCGGTGGCGCGCGGGGAGGGATATTTCCACATTGTCTCCGGGGCAGGCGCACTCTTTGGAGCTGTATTCTTGATCATGATACTGGCCCGACACGTCAAGAGCGCTCGTCCGCCTAACTCTTTACAGCTGATGTTCCTCTCGTTCGCTCTCATCGGTGAGGTGGCAATCATCGGCCAATGGGTTGGTCAAACCGTAAGAGAGAAGAGTGATTTCAACCAAGATGTTTTTGTCAAAGATCAAGCGCTCAACGACGTCAAGATCGTTATTGTCATGTCTCGGCACACGGTTCTCATGAAAGGCAACGTTCTCTATGTCGTGCCGACTGCCGACATCACCAAATTCCAGTCGATCGGCAAAAGCATCAAATAGACCATTCCGATGCCGTTCCCCTGCCCGCGGCTCCCATTGGCACGGCTGAGGATCGTCACCTGAGTGACGATCTACCCGCTCTTCCGCGCCGTCGGCAGCCTACGTCGCCGGAAACGCCTTCCGGGCGCGGAACTGCGCCGGCGTCACGCCGACCGCCTTGCGAAAAGCCTTGTTAAAATTCGCTTGCGAGGAGAAGCCGGCGGCCAGCGCGATCTCGCCGATCTGGGTGTCTTCGCTGAGCAGACGCATCTTCGCCGAGGCGAGGCGCTGGTGGCTGACGAATTCGTGCGGGGGCGTTCCGGTGGCGAGGCGGAAGCTGCGGGCGAAGTGGGCTGCGCTCATGCAGGCGACCGACGCCATCTGGGTCACCGTGAGCTCGGCATCGAGGTTGCCGCGGATGAATTCCACCACGCGTGCCAGCCGCCGCGCATCCAGCGGTTTGTCGGCGTGTCGCACCGCCGGCTGGCGAATGTCGGCCGCGGAGTATTTGTGGACGAGGTGTGCGGAGAGCGCGAGTCCAAGCGCCTCCATGAGCAGGCGTCCCGAGGAGCTTTCGTGATTCAGCTCCTGCAGGATCTGGCCGGCGATCTGATTGATGAACAGATCCTGCGCGATGGCTTCGTAACGCAGCTCCACCCGCTTGGGGTCGACATCGAGGTCGCGCAGCATCGCGTCCTCGAACGGTTGGCCGGGCAGGAAGATGTGCAGGCAGTCCTGCAGCGGCTCGGCGACGTTGATGAATTCTTCGGTGATGCCGGACGGGCAGAGCCATACGGTGCCCGGCTGGCCATGCGTGACCTGGCGCATTCCGCTGCCGACGCGATCCACCAGGCTGTGGCCGTTCAGCAGCACGGCGACCTCGGTGTCGCGCGGCGTCAGCGGCGGCAGCTCGCCGGCCGCGTGCGTCCAGCGCTCGACCAGCAGGTTTGACCAACGTCGTTCGCAGGAGGTCTGCAGCATGCGTCCGGTAACATATTTACCGGCCGAGTGCCCGAGGACCTGGCCCATCGCACTCTCCTCTTGAGCGGTTACGCCGCTCAAAAAAATCTAGGCACGATTCATCTAGGCACGCTTCAAGGCAATTTCCGTGCCCATTGTCGGCTGCGGGCCCGCGGGCCGTCAAGCGGCGATCTCCGCAGGACAGGAAAAATGTTCCGCAGCCCAGGATAATCGCGCGGCGTTCCGATTTGGCAGACTGCGGCTTCCGATCCGCCAAACCGCTGAGGAGCGCGCACGTGGCCCAGAGCATAGTCGTTGGTGCATGCCCACATGACTGTCCCGATACCTGTTCGATCCTCACGACGGTCGAAGACGGCAAGGCGATCGCCGTTCGCGGCAATCCCGACCATCCCTTCACGAAGGGCAGGCTCTGCGTGAAGGTGAACAATTACGAGGAGCGGGTCTACAGCGACCAGCGCGTGCTGCATCCGCTCAAGCGGGTCGGCCCGAAAGGCAGCGGCAGCTTTACGCGCATTTCCTGGGATGAGGCGGTTGGCGAGATCGCCGCGAAGTGGAAAGCGATCATCGCCGATGATGGCGCCGAGGCGATCCTGCCTTACAGCTATCTCGGCACCCAGGGCATCATCAACGGCCTCAATGTCGGCGATCCCCTGTTCAACAAGCTCGGCGCCTCCGTGTCGGAACGCACCTTCTGCGATTCGGCGTCGTGCACCGCCTACATGATGACGATCGGGCACACGCCGGGTGTCGACCCCGAAAGCTTCGTGCATTCCAAATACCTCATCCTCTGGGCCTGCAACACGCTGAGCACCAACTCGCATCATTGGCCGTTCATCGAGAAGGCGAAGAAGAACGGCGCGAAGCTCGTCGTGATCGATCCGGTGCGAACCCGCACGGCGGCGCTGGCCGACTGGCATCTGCAGATCCGCCCCGGCACCGATTGCGCGCTGGCGCTGGCGATGATCCACATCGTCATCAAGGAAAACCTGATCGACCGCGACTACATCGACAAGCACACGATCGGGTTCGACGAGCTCGCCGCGCGTGCCGCGTCCTACACGCCGGAATTCGCCGCAGCCGAGACCGGCATTCCGGTCGAGGACATCATCAAGCTCGCGCGCGAATACGCGACGACCCCTCCTGCAGTGGTGCGCATCGGCGTCGCCGTGGAGCGCCATGCCGGCGGCGGACAGACGGTTCGTGCCATCGCGTGCCTGCCCGCCCTGATCGGGGCCTGGAAGCATGTCGGCGGCGGCCTGCTGCAGCTTCCGATCTGGGCATTCCCGGTCAATTGGCCGAATTTGATGCGCCCCGACCTGCAGCCGCCGAAGATGCGCGTCATCAACACCTGGCGTCTCGGCGCGGCACTGACCGGCGATTTGCCCGCGGGGCCGCCGATCCGATCGCTGTTCGTCTACAACGCCAATCCGATGGCCATGGTCACCGAGCAGGACAAGCTCGAGCGCGGGCTGGCGCGGGAGGATTTGTTCACGGTGGTCAGCGAGCATTTCCTGACCGACACCGCCAAATATGCCGACATCGTGCTGCCCGCGACCACGCAGCTCGAGCAGAAGGACATCATGTTCTCCTGGGGGCATCTCTATCTCTCCTACAACAATCCGGCGATCGCGCCGCTCGGCGAAGCCGTCTCCAACACCGAGCTGTTCCGGCGCCTCGCCGCAGCGATGGGGATCGACGATCCCTTCTTCTTCCGCTCCGACGATGAAATGATCGAAACGTCGATGGACTGGAGCAGTCCCGCGCTGCAGGGGATCAGCCTGGAGCAACTGAAGCAGACCGGTTTTGCCAGGCTGACGTTGCAGAACCCGGATGACTGGGCGCCGCATCGCGACGGCAATTTCCCGACGCCGTCGGGAAAATGCGAGTTCAAATCGAGCATCGCCGAAGGCGGCAATTTCGTCGTGCCGCTGTTCCGGCAGGGCTACGGCGCCGACCAGGCCGGCGAGCCGGTCGATCCGCTGCCGCATTACATCGCGTCGAACGAGAATCCGATGACGGCGCCGGCGGAAGCCGAGCGCTATCCGCTGAGCCTGATCTCGCCGAAGAGCCACGCCTTCCTGAACTCGAACTACGGCAATCTGCCCGCGCAGCAGGTGCTGGCCGGCGAGCAGCAGATGGTCGTGCTGAACCCCGAGGATGCCGCGCCGCGCGGCATCGTGGCCGGTGCGCCGATCCGCGTCTTCAATCAGCGCGGCTCGTTCGAGGCCTTCGCAACGCTGTCGGCGGACGTCATGCGCGGCGTGGTGGTGGCGCCGGCCGGATACTGGCACCGCTCGAACCGCAAGGGCGCGACCGTCCATGCGGTGACGCCGCCGGCCTATGCGGATCTCGGCCGGGCCCCGACATTCTCCGACGTCCTGGTGCAGGTGGCGAGCGCCTGACGCACTACGCGGCCGGCGTCGGCCGCGTGTTGCCTTCAACGAGAGAACAGACGATGCCCTATGTCGTGACGGATCTCTGCAACGGCTGCCGCTATACCGAGTGCGTCAGCGTCTGTCCCGTCGAGTGCTTTCATATCGACGACAGCATGACCTATATCGATCCGACCAACTGCATCGACTGCGGCGGCTGTGTTCCGGTCTGCCCGGTCGGCGCGATCAAGGCCGCGCACAAGCTGCCGCCGGACAAGACGGAGTGGATCGAGATCAACCGTCGCAGGGCGGCCGAGACGCCGGTCGTTGCGAGCCGGCTTCCGCCACTGCCCGGCGCCGACGCGCGCAAGGCGATGATCCTGCGATGACCGCCGCGGGATGCGCACGCTATCGCGTCGCGGTCATTGGCGGAGGGCCGAGCGGATTCTATGCCGCGGAGGCCCTGCTGCGCTCGGGGCAATCCGTCGACGTCGACATGTTCGAGCGCCTGCCGGTGCCCTATGGGCTGGTGCGCTTTGGCGTCGCGCCTGATCATCCGAAGCTGAAGCAGGTGACCCGAATCTTCGACCGGATCGCTGACATGCCCGGTTTCCGCTTCTTCGGCGGTGTCGAGATCGGCGCGACCGTGACGATCCCGGCGCTGCGGTCCTGCTACCATGCGGTCATCCTCGCCACCGGAGCTCCCGTCAGCCGGCTGATGGATATTCCCGGCGAAGACCTGTCGGGCAGCCATCAGGCCGGCGACTTTGTCGCCTGGTACAACGGTCATCCGGACTTCCGCCATCTGTCCTTCGATCTCGCGGCCGAACGCGCCGTCATCATCGGCCACGGCAACGTGGCGCTGGACGTGGCGCGGATCCTTGCCAAGACGCCGGACGAACTGCGCCATACCGACATCGCCGCGCATGCGCTGGATGCGCTTGCGGCCAGCCGTGTCAGCGAGATCTATCTGGTCGGGCGGCGCGGACCCGGTCAGACCCGCTTTGCCGCAAAGGAGCTGCAGGAATTTTCGGAGCTCGCTGATTGCGATCCCGTCGTCGTATCAGCTGCGTTTGACGCGATCGCTCCCGAGCCTGGCGCAGATGAGGAGGCGGAAGCCGTGCTGGCGATGCTCCGGGAGTTCGCGACACGTCCGGTCACGAAACGGCGGCGTTGCGTGTTCCTGTTCGATCTTGCTCCGCTCGACATCGAGGGCGACGGACGTGTCCAGCAAATATCGTTCGGTCGGGCGCTCGGGCAGCGAGCGCTGACCCTCGATTGCGGCCTGGTGTTCTCCAGCATCGGTCGCCGCGCGACGCCGGTCGACGGCATTCCCTTTGACGATGCCAGGGGCGTTCACGCCAATATCGGCGGCCGGCTTGCGGCGGCTGACCGCGTGCTGCCCGGTCTCTACGTCTGCGGCTGGGGCAAGCGCGGCCCGCAGGGGACGATCGGCACCAACCGCGGCTGCAGCGTGGAGACCGTGGCGAATGTGCTGGCCGATCTGTCGCAGCTTGAGGAGCCGCCGAGTCAGCCGGACAATTTGCTCGCGGCGACAGCCATCCGGCGCTTCGTCGACTATCCGGCCTGGATGCGCATCGACGCGGAGGAGGTCGCGCGGGGCGGCGCGAGAGGCAAGCCTCGCGAGAAATTCATCGCCATTGACGAGATGTTTGCCGCAGCCGGCGGAGGCGTCGCATGTTGAACGATGTTGGCCAGGGCGGCTCAGGTCTCAATGCCGGCGCTTGCGGATTGATCGACCGGTTTGGCCGGCACGTCAGGTATCTGCGCCTCTCGGTCACCGACCGCTGCGATCTGCGCTGCGTCTACTGCATGTCGGAGCACATGACCTTCATGCCGCGCAAGGATCTGCTGTCGCTCGAGGAGCTCGAACGCCTGGCACGGGCCTTCATCCGTCGCGGCGTCAGCAAGCTCAGGATCACCGGCGGTGAGCCGCTGGTTCGCAAGGACATCATGCAGCTGTTCGCGGCGCTGGGCGCGCAGCTCGACGCAGGGCGCTTGCGCGAATTGACCTTGACGACCAACGGCACGTGCCTGGCGCAGTTCGCAAGCGATCTCGCGCGCTGCGGCGTGAAGCGCATCAACGTCTCGCTCGATACGCTCGATCCGGACCTTTATCGATCGCTCACCCGCGGCGGCGCGCTGGCAAATGTGCTTCAAGGGATCGATGCCGCGCGCTCAGTGGGGCTGGCGGTGAAGATCAATGCGGTGGCGTTGCGCGGCAACACCGTGGCGGAAGCGGACCGGCTGATCCGCTTTGCCCATGACCGCAGCATGACCGTGACCTTCATCGAGACCATGCCGCTCGGCGACACCGGCGTCGATCGCATCGAGCAGTATCTGCCGCTCGATCAGTTGCGGCGATCCATCGAAAGCCGCTGGACGCTGAGCGATCTTCCGCTGCGCACCGGAGGTCCGGCGCGCTATGTCCGTGTCGCAGAAACCGGCGGCACGATCGGCTTCATCACGCCGCTGACGCATAATTTCTGCGAGGATTGCAACCGGGTGCGGGTCACGGCGTCTGGAATCCTCCACACCTGCCTCGGGCAGGAGGACGCCGTCGATCTCAAGGCCGTGATGCGCTCCTCCGACGAGGAGGCCGATTTGGAGCGGGCCATCGACGATGCAATCCGCGTCAAGCCGCGCGGACATGATTTCGTGATCGATCGAAATGGCGCGCCGCCGGCGCTGTCGCGCCATATGTCGGCCACGGGGGGATGAACGCGACGGACTCGCGGTTGACGACAGCCTCAGTGTCGATCGTTTCTGAATTTGTATTTCTATCAAACCAGCAATCAGAGTTCAGCGGCGATCTGTCAGCCAATGAACTCGATCACAGCCGCGATACGTCCGTCTTACAAAAGCGTAATGGTCGATCACGCGACCGTTGCTGGACGCGATGCTGGCGGCTGCACGACATTGCATGGCAGTCACATGCCGAAACCATCTGCTTTTCCAACCGCGAGTCGTGGACCAGGCCTGTCTCACGGCCAGCTGCTCGAACGCGCCGCGTTCGCCTTGCAGATGGGACGCTTCGCCGACGCCGAACGGCTTGCCGCCGATATCCTCAGGGCGAGCCGGACCAACACTGCTGCGGTGACGATCCTGGCGCGGGCGCTGCTCGCGCAGAACCGCGGCGCGGAGGCGATCGCGCCGCTGGAGAAAGCCGCGCGCCGCGACAGCGATGCGGGGATTGAGACCCTGCTGGGCGCGGCACTCGGCGGCGCCGGCCGCCGCGATGAGGCGATCGCGCGATTGCGGCAGGCGGTGACGCGACGGCCGCCGTTCTTGCCGGCGTTTCAGGAACTCGCCGGCCAGTTGCACAAGGCTGGCCGTCTCGACGCGGCGGTCGCCGCCGTCGAGAACGGTCTCGCGCTGGTGCCCGGCAGCGTCGACCTGGAGCTCGATCTCGCGCGCCTGCTGATCCATCGCAACGATCGCGACAGGGCGCGCACGCTGCTTCGCACAGCGCTCGATGCGGCGCCCGAGCGCTTCGACATCCTGACCACGCTGGCACGTTTGCTGCTGCTGGAGGGCGACTATACGGAGGCTGCCGATCTTTACCGGCGCGCGCTCGCGATCCGTCCTGACGACGTGCTGACGCGCGCGGATTTCTCCGCGTGCCTGCTGGAGATGGGCGATCGCGACAGCGGCGAGGCCAACCTGCGGCTGGCGTTGCGCGGCCGGCCGCAGATGATCGGCCGCACCACCTACGCGCTGGTCCAGTCATCGCACGGCCGCTTCTTCTTCCGCCCGAGCGAGGTCGCGAAATTCCTGGGCGAAGGGCGGGCCTAAAGCGTTTTCAAGCGAAGCGGATGCCGGTTCGCGTGGATCATGCGCTAGGCCCGGAACTGCCGCCGATACAGTCCGGGCTCCCGGCTGATCTGCCTGGTCAGCTCATGGACGCGCTGCGTCTCCTCGACTGTGAAGGCCGCCGTCTCGGCGACCCAGCTGTCGCGTTTCACCGGCATGCACTGCACGATCGGCGTGCCCATGGGCAGCACCCCGCTGAAACTCTTGTTGTGCCAGTGCGCCGGGAAATGAATCCAGCCGTCGCGGAAGCGGTCGCAATCGACCATGCCGCTCAGCGTCGTGAACGGCAGGTCAAAGCGATTGACCGGATGGGTGAAGAACAGCGCATAGCCGTCCGGCGCCTCGATGCTCCAGAGATTGTGGAACTTGATCACAAAGCGGTCGGGCTCGAACAAGGGCGAGCCCTTGACCTGGCTCTCGTCGTGAAAGCCGAGCGGCGAGCGTGGGTACTCCAGCGTGCCGCCGGGCGGGATGTCGTTGTCCCAGCTGATCGCGCCGCTCTCGACCCGGAGGTCGCAGAGCAGCGGCAGCAGGAAGCCGTGCGTCATGGCGTCGACGAATGGCGGACAGCGCTTGAGGGTATCCTCGTCGCGCATGTTGATCGCGTTGAAGGCTTGCGTCGGCATCGCCTTGAGCCAGCCGGGAAGGCCGAGCGTCGCGGGCACTGGCGGCGGGATCTTGCCTTCGAGCTCAGCCGGGCAGCGGAATTTGAGCGTGAGCGCTTCTTTATTGTTCGGCATCATTGCCTGTCTTTGAGCAGCTTACCTGAGCCTCATAATTGATCCGCGGCGCAATTGGGCGTTACGAAATTGTCACCTTCGTCCAGCTGTCCCTTCGCATCCGCGAAGCCTGTGTGCCGGACCGCTCGCAAGCATCATTTCCCGCAGCAAATCTATGCAAATCTTTGATGATGGAAGCCGAGACGGCATTGGCTTTGCACCCTTGCTGAGGGCATCATGGGCTCGCGTTGGAGGCGGCGCGGTCGATGCATGCGATAAATCCATCTCCGGCATGCAGCGTCTGCAGCCCATGGGGCGATGATCAAGGAGAATACTGATGGCTGAATCGAAGGTTGAGACCGTCACCACGGCAGGCGCCACGTCCGCCGACGCGAGCCCGCCGGCCGAGCTTGCGGTCGCGACCGTTCGCACGGTGCCGATCGAGCAGGCGCAATCGCGCACCGAGCACGACCTGCTCGGCGACGACGAGGTGCCGGCCAATGCACTGTGGGGCATTCACACCAAGCGCGCGGTGGTGAACTTTCCGATCACCGGTGTGCCGGTCGGCCACTTCCCGGAATTCGTCCGCGCGCTGGCGCTGGTCAAGCAGGCCGCCGCCCGCGCCAACAAGCGCCTCGGCTATCTCCCGGCGGAGAAGGCCGATGCGATCGACAAGGCCTGCACCCAGGTCGCGACCGACAAGAAGTACGCCGAGGCCTTCGTGGTCGACGCGATCCAGGGCGGCGCCGGCACCTCGACCAACATGAACGCCAATGAGGTGATCGCCAACGTCGCCTTGCTGCAGATGGGCAAGAAGCCGGGCGACTATCACACGCTGCATCCCAACGACGACGTCAACATGGCGCAGTCGACCAACGATGCCTATCCGACCGCGCTGCGGCTGGCCGTGATCTTCGCCACCCAGCCGCTGGTGCGCGCGCTCGATGACCTCGCCTATGCCTTCAAGGGCAAGGCGGTGGAGTTCGCCGACGTGCTGAAGATGGGCCGCACCCAGCTGCAGGACGCGGTGCCGATGACGCTCGGCCAGGAGTTCGACGGATTCCACGCCACCGTGAAGGAAGACGTCGCGCGGTTGAACGAAATCTCGTCGCTGTTCCGCGAGATCAATCTTGGCGCCACCGCGATCGGCACCGGCATCAACGCCGATCCGCGCTACGCCGCGCTCGCGGTCGAAGAGTTGTCGCGGCTGTCGGGACAGCCGATGATCCTCGCCTCCAACCTGATCGAGGCGACCTCCGATCTCGGCGCCTTCGTGCTGTTCTCCGGCGTGCTGAAGCGCGTCGCCGTGAAGGTCTCCAAGATCTGCAACGATCTGCGGCTACTCTCGTCGGGGCCGCGCACCGGCATCGGCGAAATCCGGCTGCCGGCGGTGCAGGCCGGCTCCTCGATCATGCCGGGCAAGGTCAATCCGGTGATCCCCGAAGTCGTCAACCAGGTCGCCTATCTCGTGATTGGGCATGACCTCACGGTGACGATGTGCGCTGAAGGCGGCCAGTTGCAGCTCAACGCCTTCGAGCCGACCATCGGCTATTGCGTGCTGAGCTCGCTCCGGATGCTCACCGCGGCGATCGATACACTGACAAAACGCTGCGTCGAAGGCATCGAGGCCGACCGCGAGCGCTGCCGCAGCCTGGTGCAGGGCTCGATCGGCCTGATCACCGCGCTGGCACCGTCGCTCGGCTACGAGGCGAGCTCGCGCGTCGCCCGCCGTGCGCTGAAGGAGAACCGCTCCGTCGCCGAGATCGTGCTGGAGGAGAAGCTGCTGACCGAGACCGAACTCAACCAGCTGCTCGAGCTCGAAGCCATGACGCGGCCGGCGCGCCGGCAGGGGCCGGCGCCGAAGGGGTAGGCGCCGCGAACGGCCCTACCGCGCTCACAGCGTCTTGATGAACTCGACCAAGGCGCGGCGCTCGTCTTCCTTCAGCTCCGGTCCGATCACGCCGGTCTTCTTCTCGTTCGAGAACTCGTGCCCGCTGTTGCTGTTGCCGCGTATCGACGTGTCGAGCTCAAAACTATTCCTGATCTTGTCCTTCCAGACGTAACCTAGATCCTTGGCGTCGTATTCGCGGTTGCCGAGATAGAAGGTCTTCGGCCGGTCCTTCACCGGGGACAGCAGCGCGTAGATGGTCGGCACCGAACCGTTGTGCAGGTAGGGCGGCGTCGCCCAGATGCCGTTGAGCGGACGGATCTTGTAGGCCAGCGGCGCCCGGATCTCGTTCGGCCGGTAGCCATTGATCCGCTGGCGATCTGCCGCGGGTGTGTTGTTCTGGTCGTACCAGACATTGACCGTCTTCTCGACGAGGTCACCGAGCGCCTTGCCGAAGCCGGTGTCCTTGATCCCGAGGTTGGCCGGCGTCTCGACGATACGGTTGGCGAGGCCGTCGGCCTGCGCGCTGTCGGTGCCGATATGGCTGATCGGCACCATCTCGACGTCGAGCAGCGGCTGGCCGGCGTCGTTCTTGATCCACCGCTTCTTGTCCTTGAACAGGGCGAACGCTTCGCTCGGGGGCAGCGCCTTGCTGTTGATCGCCGGGCCGTGGCATTCCTGGCAATGCGCCTTGTAGAGGTCGCCGCCCTTCCTCGCGAGATCCATGTTGATCGGCGGCAGGATGTTCTCCGGCCATTTCGGCGAGGCCAGGCCGCCAAAGCCCTTGTCCTCGCTGGGCGGCTCGCCGGCGATCATCCGCTCCATCTCATGCAGCACCTCGATCCGCGTGCTCGATTTGAACAGGCCCTTGGACTCGTCGAGCAGATTGAGCTCGGCGGTGACGCCGAGCGCCTCGCCGGCGTTGCGCACCATCGGCTGCATGATCGAGCCGTCATACTGCACCCAGCTGAACCACGGCGCGTTCCAGATCCGCGGGAAGTGCACCGGGGCCGAATGCGAGGCGTAATTGTTCGGATTGTTCAGGTCGAGCGAGAACACCTGGTTGCCGATCCGGTTCAGCGCATCGAGCCGGGCATAGCCCTCCTCGACACTGTTGGCGGCGACCTTGTTCTCCAGCGAATTGATGTTGCCGTACTGCTTCAGCACCAGGTCGAGCTGGCCGCGCAGCGCCATGCGCTCGTCGAGGCTGGCGTCCTTGCCGAGGATATTGTCGGCGAAGCGGGCGAAGCGGCCCGGCCAGAACCGGGTCAGCAGCAGCGACACGCCGATGCCCTTCTGGAATTCGAACAGGTTGGTGTTGGCGGGGCCGCCGTCGATGACGATCTCGGTGCCGCGATAGGTCAGGCTGCCGGTGTGGCAGGCCGCGCAGGTCAGACCAATCCCTTTCATGTCGGCCTTGGTGGCCGGGTTGCGCCAGGGCGCCCCGTTGGTATCCAGCATCGCCGTGGTGTTTTGCGTGAAGCCGATCGGCAGCGGGTTGGGTTTGCCGGGGATCACCGTATCCGGAATGAAGCCAAAGCGGCCCAGATAATTCGTGTCGCTGAGCGGTGGCGCAGCGGTGAACAGCGTCCACGGAATCGTCGGCTGCTCCAGCGTCATGAACCATTCATGGGGAATGCCGAAGGTCCGCGTGCCCTGGTCGGCGTGATAGAACCAGCTCAGCCGCTCGGCGCTGACATTCTGGTCCAGCCACACGGTCTTGGCCGGCGGCTGGTAGTCGACGACCTTCACGGTGAAGCCGCTCACGACCTGTTCGATGTCGTCCTTGAAGTAGAGCAGGCCGCCGATGACCAACAGTCCGATCACAACATTCGTCTTGCGACCCATGCCCATCCCCGATTCGCCAGTTACCGCGCGTCATAGTCGCGAGATTATTAAGAAACGCCAAAAAACAAACTCGCCTTTGGCGTGTAAAAAACTCGACGCTATCCTACAGGGGTGGGGCGCCGTCTAACAGCGGAAAATGCTGTCCGAGTGTGAGCCAGTTCACCGCCGGTGCCGCGACGTTTGCGCGCAACGCCGTGGGAAGCTAGAACCGGCGAGGTCAAGAATCCTTCCCGGAGTCACGCCGACTTGAACGCCAGCGCGCAACAGCTCACGATCGAGGTGGCGAAGGGCAGCGCGGTGTCCGCGTTGCTGCTGCGGCCGCCGCAGGCGCGCGCGGCCTACGTGTTCGCCCATGGCGCGGGCGCCGGCATGACCCACGCCGCGATGACCGCAATCGCCGAAGGGCTCGCCGAGCGCGGCATCGCAACGCTGCGCTATCAGTTTCCCTACATGGAGAAAGGCAGCAAGCGGCCCGATTCGCCGGCCGTTGCGCATGCCGCGGTTCGCGCCGCGGTCGCGGACGCCGCGCGTCATTGCGGCGATCTACCGCTATTCGCCGGCGGCAAGTCGTTCGGCGGCCGCATGACCTCGCAGGCGCAGGCCATCGCGCCGCTCGAAGGCGTGCGCGGCCTGGTCTTCCTCGGCTTTCCCCTGCATCCCGCCGGCAAGCCGTCGAATGAGCGGGCCAAGCATCTCGGCCAGGTCGATATCCCGATGCTGTTCCTGCAGGGCACGCGCGATGCGCTGGCGGAGTTGAGCCTGCTCGAACCCGTCGTGAAGGAGCTCGGTCCGCGCGCGACGCTGCATCTGGCCAAGGACGCCGATCATTCCTTCCACGTGCTGAAAAGCTCCGGCCGCAACGACCGCGAGGTATTGGCCGAGGTGCTGGATACGTTCGCGGCATGGGTGACCAAGAATTCTTCTCCTTCCCCCTGAAAGGGGGAAGGTCGGGATGGGGGTCTGCCACACGCACCGGCGCGTGTGGAGAGATATGATCCCCACCCGCTTTGCTCTCACGAGCAAAGCGACCTCCCCTTTTCAAGGGGAGGTGAAGATCGCCGTGCGGAAAAGATGGATCCGCAGCTTGCGCCACCTGCTACTGCTTGATCGTCAGACCGCAATCGATGCTAGATTGTGTCCATGACCAAAATCCTGATCGTCAATCCCAACACCACCGCCTCGATGACCGCGACCATCGCCACCGCTGCGCGCGCGGTCGCGGCATTGGGCACAGAGATCGAGGCCGTCACCTCGGCGATGGGGCCTGCCTCGATCGAGGGCTTCTATGACGAGGCCTTTGCCGTCCCCGGCCTGATCGAGGCGCTGCTTGGTGCGACCGATGCCGATGCCGGCATCATCGCCTGTTTCGACGACACCGGGCTCGACGCCGCGCGGACCGCGGCGCGGTTTCCGGTGGTCGGCATCTGCGAGGCGGCGCTGGTGACGGCGGGGCAGATCGCAAAACGCATCGGTGTCGTCACCACGCTGCCGCGCTCGATCGTGCCGCTGGAGGAACTGGTGCGCCGCTACGGCTTTGCCGAGCGCGCCGCGGTCACTGCCTGCGACGTCGCGGTGCTCGATATCGAGAAGCCCGGCTCGGGCGCGAAGCAGAAGCTGCAGGCGGAGATCGCGCGGGCGCTCGACAAGGGCGCGGAGGCGATCGTGCTCGGCTGCGCCGGCATGGCCGATCTCGCGCATGAGCTGTCGGTGCAGTTCGGCGTGCCCGTGGTCGATGGCGTCGCCGCCGCCGTGAAGCAGGCCGAGGCGCTGGCTGGTCTCAAGCTTACGACCTCGCGGCGCGGGTCCTATGCCTCGCCGGTTGCAAAGCCCTATTCGGGCTTGCTGCAGAAATTCGCGCCGCGTTCGTAAGCCCCTACGTCACCGGCCCGCCATAGATCCGGTCGCGCAGGCGGCGCATGCCGGAGAGCCAGCGGTCGCGGCCCGCGGCCTTGCGCTGCAAGTAGTCCTGCACCTGCGGATGCGACAGGATCAGGAAGCGCTCCTCATCCATCGCCGAGATCACCATCCGCGCGACCTCGCCCGGCTGCAGCACGCCGTCGACGCGGGCTGCGCTCGGGCCCGGCGTGGTCATGCCGGTCTGTACCGATTGCGGACAGAGCACGGAGACGCGGATGCCGCGGTCGCCATATTGAATGGCGAGATGCTCGGCGAGCGCGACCGCCGCATTTTTCGTGACGCCATACGGCATCGAGTTCAGCGAGGCGAGCAGCCCTGCGGCGGAGGCCGTATTGAGCAGATAGCCCGAGCCGCGCGCGAGCATGCCCGGCACCAGGGCACGCGCCGCGAACACGTGGCTCATCACATGGACGCGCCAGCTGACGTCCCAATCGGCGTCGGAGGCCGTTTCCTGTCCCTTGCGGGAGAGACCGGCATTGGAGAAGAACACGTCGACCGGGCCATATTTGTCCTCGGCGGCTGCGATCAGCGCCTTGATGTCTTCTTCCAGCCCGACATCGGCGGTGACCGCGAGCCCGTCGATGTCGCCGGCGACGCTGGCGAGCCGATCGCGCGAGGTTTTCAAATCGGCGACCACCACGCCGCGCGCGCCGGCCTCGGCATAGGCACGTGCCACCGCCTCGCCGATCCCGCTTGCGCCGCCGGTGACGATGCAGACTTTGCCTTTCACTTGCATGGTTCGTTGTCCCGTCTTTCGTCAGCCCTGATAGAGCGCTTTGCCGCGCGCCTTCTGGATCGCCAGTGAGGCCATCAGATCCAGCATCGGTGTCGACAATCCGGCAGCGCGCGCGAAGGCGGCGGGGGCGCGGACCAGCGCGTCGATCTCCATGGCGCGGCCGAGCTCAAAATCCTGCAGGATCGACGGCTTGTGGTCGGGCGCGGGGCCACTTCTGGTCACACGCTTCACCGCGGGGATGTAGTGCTGCGCGACCGCGTTGGCTTCCTCGAGCAGGCGCGGGATCACGTCCTGCATGTCGGGGTCGTCGCGCAGGGCGCGCGCGGTCAGTCCGGTCAACAGGCAGACCACCGACATCGACATGTTGGTGAGCAGCTTTGACCAGATCGTCTCGCGGATTTCCGCCACGTCGGGCGATTCGATTTTCGCGTCGTTGAGCGCCGCACGAAGCCGGACGATTCGCTCGCTCGGACGATCGTCGCATTCACCGATCGCCAGACGGTTGCGCTCGGGCGTGAGGTTCGCCACGACGCCGGGGGTGATCACCTCATTGGATGAGAACACCACGCCGCCGATGATGCTGCCTTTGGGCACGACGGCACGGAGCCGGCGGCCCGGGTCAAGAAAGGACAGATCGGGGATCGCAGGATGCGCGGCGGCCCGTCCGAGATCGTACCACCAGGGAATGCCGTTCTGAGCGAATACGATCGCGGTGTCGTCGCCGAGCAATGGCTTCAGTCCGGTTGCCAGTGCGCTGACGCCGGTCGCCTTCAAGGTCGAGATCACGACATCCTGCGGCCCGAGCGCGGCCGGATCGGCCGAGGCCTTGACCGATGCCGTGAATTCGGTGTCGCCGACCTTCAGCGTCAGTCCCCTGGCCCTGACCGCATCGAGATGCGGCCCGCGCATCACGCAGGAGATATCGTGGCCGGCGCGTGCGAGGCGGACCGCAAAGTGGCTGCCGACGGCGCCCGCGCCGAAAATGCAGATGCGCATGAAGGTAAAATTCCTGGTCAATTTGTGTGGCCAGTTTCCACGCCTGCGCGCCGTCGCGCAACCGGTCATGCAGCGAACGCGGCCTCAGCAGGCGGAAAGTGATGGATCAAGCCGCATGCTCTCGGCCATAGTGCCGCCAATCACAACCGAAATGCCGTGAGAGGGGAAATCGCCATGTCCGCCAGCCCAGTCCTGTGGAACCTCGATGCGCGCGGGGTCGCGACCGTCACGCTGAACCGCCCGGAGGTCAACAATGCCTATGACGGCGCGCTGATCCAGGGCGTGCTCACGGCGATGGATGAGCTCGCGACAAAGCCGCTGCGCGTTGTCGTGCTCAAGGGTAACGGCAAGCATTTCCAGGCCGGCGCCGACCTGAAATGGATCAACGGCGTGCGGCCCAAGTCGCCGGCCGAGAACGAGGCCGCCTCGCAGGCGACGTTCGAGGCGGTGCAGCGGCTCAACACGCTGCCGGTGCCGACGGTGGCGCTGGTGCAGGGCGGCTGCTTCGGCGGCGGCACCGGTGTGATCTCGGCCTGCGATGTCGTGATCGCGGCCGACAATGCGCTGTTCTCGATCACCGAGGTGCGCTGGGGCCTGACCGCTGCGATCATCATCCCGCAACTCTGCGATGCCATCGGCGTTCGCCAGGTGCGCCGCTACGCGCTGACCGGCGAACGCTTCGGCGCCGAGGACGCGCGTCGTATCGGCCTCGTGCACGAGGTGGTGCCCTTGGCGGATCTCGAAAGTGCCGGCGCCAAGGTGGTGGATCAGCTGCTCGCCAACGCGCCGGATGCGCTCGCGGAAACCAAGAAGCTCGCACTGGAAAGCTCGTTCGGCGGCATGGCTGTCGACGACGCGGCGTACAAGCGCCTGGTCAAGCTGCATTCGGCCAAGCGCCAGACCGCGGAAGCTGCGGAAGGGCTGGCGTCGTTTGCGGAGAAGCGCGCCGGCAATTGGGGAAGCGGCCAGGCGTAGGCCGGCTCAGCAGCCGCGGCAGATACTGTGCATGCTCCGATAGACGGCTTCATCGTCTTGACGCATCTGCCGCAGCGATTCGAATGTCCTGGAATCGGCGGAGGCTGCAGGTTCGGGCTTGCGCCTGGCGGCGAGCTGCTCTTCCTGGCGATGGTAGCAGGCTTCCCGCTCCGCCTTGGCCTGGATGAAGCGGCAGTTCTGCTCGATCGCGAATGCCGGCGTGGCGACGACGATCAGGCCGAGCGAGATTGAGGTCAGGAGTTTCAAGACAGTCGATCCTTTCGCGCTGTTGTCTCAGCTCGGCAAGACGGGAGCAAGACCGGCTTGACGTCACGGCATCTGTGACAGCGACGTTTTCAACGTCCGCAGCAGTGCCTGCACGGCGGCGGCGTTGATGCGGCGTTCGGGAACGGCGGCCTTCACCCACAATTCCGGGATCGGAAAATCCGATAGCACCGGCTGCAATTTCCCGGCGCGGAGTGCATCTTCGACGAGATAGCGCGAGATCAGCGCGATGCCGTTGTCGGCGAGCGCGCTCTGCGCCAGCACGCGGCCTTCGTTCGAGCTGAGCAGCGGGCGCACCTGCACATTGATGCGGCCGCGCGGGCCTTCGAATGGCCACTCCGGTCCGGTCGGCAGGAAGCTCAGGCAGCGGTGATCGACCAGATCGCGCGGATGCTTTGGCGTGCCGAACGTCCTGAGATAGGCCGGTGAGGCGCACAGCAGCCGGGGCAGCCGGCACAACGGCTCATCGATGACGCCGCCGAACGACAGCGGGAATGCGCCGATCGCGATGTCGAATCCTTCCGTGACCGGATCGACCGGGCGATCGATCATCACAATCTCGAGCTTCACGCTCGGGTTCTGAGTCTGGAACGTCGCGAAGGCATCGGCGAGCCGCGCCACCGTCAGCGAGGTCGGCGCCTTGACGCGCAGATGATCGGTGAGATCGCGATCCTTCTCACCCATCCGCGACAGCAGATCGCCGGCATCGGCCACGACACTGCGGGCGCGATGCACATAGCGTTGGCCGGCCTCGGTCAGCCGCAACTGCCGGGTCGAGCGATGGAACAGCGCGATGCCGATCCGCTCTTCCAACTGCGTGACGCGCTTGGCGACGACCGATGTCGCGACGTTGAGTTTTCGCGCGGCCGCTGAGAAGCCGCCGGCGTCGGCGGTGGCGAGGAAGGCGTGCAGATTGACCAGGACGTCCATCGACCTTTCTCGTTTCGAGTAAGCTGATCGCATAATTTGGCTTATTGTACTCCAATTCGGGTCAATTCATAGTCGGCTGCAACAACGCAATCAGGGTGGAAGTCGCATCATGCGCGCAGCGATCCAGGAGCCGGCACGGCAGGTGCCGGTCTACGGCGAATATGAAGTGGCCGTGCTCGGCGGCGGGCCGGCCGGGATCGCGGCGGCGGTGGCTGCAGCGCGCGCGGGGCGGCGGACGCTGCTGATCGAGCGCTACGGCTTTCTCGGCGGCATGGGCACTGCGGCCGGGGTCACGAACTTCTGCGGACTGCATGCCAATGTCTTCGGCGAGATGCATCGCGTGGTGCAGGGCATCGCCTCCGACCTGCTTGACCGGATCGACCGGCTCGGCGGGCTGAACACGCCGCATCTGATCCTCGGCAAGATCTTTGCGCAGGCCTACGACACCGCGGCCTACAAGATCGCCGCCGACGATCTGCTCGCGAGCCAAAAGGTCGACATCCTCTTCCACGCGCTCGGCGCCGGCGTCGTGATGGACGGCGCGCGCATCAGCGCGCTGCTGGTCGAGACCAAGGCCGGGCGGCAGGCGGTGCTATCAGACATTTTCATCGATTGCTCCGGTGACGGCGATCTCGCGGTCTGGGCCGGCGCGCCGTATGAGGTCGGCGATAACAAGGGCGGCATGCTCTATCCTTCGATGATGCTGCGCCTCAACGGCATCGATCCCGCACGCGCGGGCGACGCCTGGCGCACCATTCCGGCATTGATGGAGCAGGCGGAGGCCGCCGGCACCCATACATTCCCGCGCAAATCCGCGATCGTGCGGCCGCAGAAATCGCAGATCGAGTGGCGGGTGAACTTTACGCAGCTCAAGCGTGAGGATGGCGGGGCGATCTCCGGCATCGATCCCGGCGAGATGACGCGCGGCGAGATCGAGGGCCGCCGCCAGGCGCTGCAGGCCTTCGAATTCCTGCGCACCGTTCCGGGTTTTGAAAAGTCCTACATTGTCGATCTGCCGCCGCAGCTCGGCATCCGCGAGACGCGCCGTGTGATCGGCGGCTACATGCTCAGCGGCGAGGATGTGCTCGGCTGCGCATCGTTCGACGACTCCATCGGCGTCAATGGCTGGCCGAAGGAATCCCATGTCGCTGGCGACGTCGTGTTCGAGTTTCCGCCGATTCCTTCGAGCCGCGGCTTCAACGAATTGCCGTATCGCATGCTGGTGGCGGAGCGCGTAGACAATCTGCTGGTGGCCGGCCGCTGCGCCTCGATGACCCATGAGGGTCAATCGGCAGCGCGCGTGTCCGGCGCCTGTTTCGTGATGGGGGAGGCGGCGGGAACCGCGGCGGCGCTGGCGCTCAAGGGCAACACGATTCCACGCGACATTTCCGTCGAAAAGTTGCAACAACAGCTGACCGAACAGGGCGCCTTCATCGGACGCGATCAGGCTGTCCCGCAAGGATTGTGAGCGGAGGACATGATGCAAGGTTGGGCGCGGTTCGCAGTTGCGGGTCTGCTGATGCTGGCGGCAAGCTCCGTTGCGCGGGCCGATGATCTCTTGAAGGCCAAGATCGGCGTGCTGCGCCTGTCATCCTCCGCGCCGGTGTTCATCGCACAGGACAAGGGCTACTTCCGCGACGCCGGTCTCGACGTCGAGTTGAAATTCTTCGACGCGGCGCAGCCGATCGCGGTGGCGACCACCGCCGGCGACGTCGATTTCGGCATCACTGCCTTCACCGCCGGCCTCTACAATCTTGCCGGCAAGGGCACGCTGAAGGTGATCGGCGGCATGAGCCGCGAGAAGGCCGGCTATCCCCTGATCGGCTATTTCGCCAGCAACAACGCCTATGCGAGCGGCCTGAAGACGCCGAAGGATCTCGCGGGCAAGCGCGTGGCGATGACCCAGGTCGGGTCCAGCTTCCATTATTCGCTCGGCCTGCTGGCCGACAAATACCATTTCAAACTTGCCGACGTGAAGATCGTGCCGCTGCAGTCGCTGTCGAACGCATCAGCCGCGCTGAAGGGCGAAACCGTCGATGCTGCATTGCTGCCGATCTCGACCGCGCGCTCACTGGTGGACTCCGGCGGCGCGAAATTCCTGGGCTGGGTCGGTGACGAAACGCCGTGGCAGTTAGGGGCGGTGTTCGCCTCGCCGAAGACGCTGACCAACAAGCCGCTGGTGACCAAGCTGCTCTCAGCGCTCGCCAGGGCCGACCGCGAATATCACGACGTGATCCTCGCCACCATCAAGGACGGCAAGGTACCGATCAACGAGCAGACAAAGCCTTTGCTCGAGATCATCGCCAAATACACCAACCTTCCGATCGAGCAGGTGGTCGGCAACTGCGCCTATATCGATCCCGATGGCAAGCTCGACGTGAAGAATGTCGACAACCAGATCAAATGGCTGCAGGAGCAGGGTTTCGTCGACAAGGGATTCGATGCCGACGCGATCATCGCGAAGGATTATGTGAAGGCGGATTGAGATGCCGATTGGATCCTGCGGGGGCGGGGGCTGCATGGTTCGAGACGCCGCGTTGCGGCTCCTCACCATGAGGGAAAACGTCGGTCCGCAGGGTCTGCTTTATCCCCTCATGGTGAGGAGCGCGGCGTGCCGCGCGTCTCGAACCACGAGGTCCGTGACGCGCCCGGAGAGCCTAGTCTAGATGGACCTGATCGCCGACCATATCTGCCATCGCTTTGGCGCGCTCGACGTGCTCGACGATGTCTCCTTCCAGGTCGCGGCCGGCGAGGTGGTCGCAATCGTCGGTCCGTCCGGCTGCGGCAAGAGCACGCTGCTCTCGATCCTTGGCGGCTTGCTGCAGCCGAGCAAGGGCGCCGCCGAGCTGCGCGGCGCGCCGCCAAAGGACAGTCTCAACCCGCTGACCTTCGTGTTCCAGGATTTTGCGCTGTTGCCCTGGAACACTGTGGGGGAGAATGTCGCATTTCCGCTGCTGCACACCGGCCTCGGCGCCAGCGACCGCCGCGCGGTGGTCGATGACGCCTTGCGCCGCACCGGCCTCGGCGATTTTCGCGCGACATATCCAAAGCAGCTCTCCGGCGGCATGCGCCAGCGCGTCGGCATTGCGCGCGCGCTCGCGGTGAAGCCCGCGATCCTTTTGATGGACGAGCCGCTGTCGGCGCTGGATTCGCAGACCCGCGAGCTGCTGATGGAGGATTTCGTCCGCCTGCTCGCCGACGGCACGATGGGCGCGGCCTATGTCACTCATAATCTCGAGGAAGCCGTGCGGCTTGCCGATCGCGTCGTCGTGCTGTCGCGGCGTCCCGGCCGTATCCGGGAGATCGTGACCATTCCGATGACGCGCGCCGAGCGCGGCATGGCCGATGCGCGCGGCAAGCTCGCAGGCCTGCAGAGCGAACTGTGGTCGCTGATCCGCGGTGAAGCCATCGATGCCGAACGCGAGGTGCAGCATGCTTGATCGCGCCGCGCCAGATACCGCGAACGAAGCCAAGCGCCCGGTCGCCTTCCGCGGCGCAGGCTTCACGCCATCGAGCAGCCGTTATGCCGGCTGGGTCGGACTCGCGCTTGTGATCGCGGTGTGGCAACTCGCCGGCAGTGCTGGCTGGGTCAATCCGCTGTTCCTGCCGGCGCCGTCGGCGATCGCGGTCGCCATAACCAAGCTCGCCCAATCAGGCGCGTTGTGGCAGCACCTGTCGTGGTCGATCCTGCGCATCGGCTCGGGCTGGCTGATCGGCACTGCCGCCGGCGTCGTTGTCGGCTTCGCGATCGGGCTCTCGACCATGGCGCGCGGCGTCGGCATCACCTTCATCTCGGCGCTGTTCCCGATCCCGAAGATCGCGCTGCTGCCGCTGTTGATCCTCTGGCTCGGGATCGGCGAGGAGCCGAAGATCGCAACCATTGCGCTCGGCGTATTCTTCTCGACCGCGATCTCCGTCTATAGCGGCGTCGACGCTGTGCCGCGCAATTTGATCCGCATGGCGCAGAGTTTCAACGTGCCATTCCACACCATCGTGCGCCGCGTGATCTGGCCGGGCGCGCTGCCCTCGATCCTCGCCGGCTTCCGCATCACCGCCTCGGTCGCGCTGCTGCTCGTCGTCAGCGCCGAGATGATCGGCGCCCAGTATGGCATCGGCGCCTTCGTGCTGCAGGCCGGCAATCTCATGCAGACCGATCAGCTGCTCGCCGGCGTGGTGATCCTGTCGCTGTTCGGGCTCGCGGTGGGGAAGCTGATCGGTGTGCTCGAGGCGCGGCTCTTGCACTGGCGGTGACGACTGCCGCGGTGCGTAGGGTGAGCAAAGCGAACCCGTCCGCCGTAGCTCAACAAGCGAGGCGGAAGCGTGCCCACCATCGCGAGCACGCCGGAAATGGTGGGCACGTCGCTACGCTCCTTTGCCCACCCTACGAAACTGTAGTCCCGGCTACTTCCCCGCCGTGTTCTCGCCAATGCTGGCCCTGGTCGCCAGCGCGCATTCGCCGAGAATCGTGAGAAAACGCTGCACCGTGTCCTGCCCGACCACGAACGGATTCGGCTCGCCGGCCTTGCGCTCCTTGAGCGCCGCCATTTTCGGCACCGCATTGTCGAAGGCGACATGGTTGGAGAGGAAGATGTCGGCATTCTCTGTCTTCATGACGCCGCGATATTTCACCGTCGTGTCGGAATAGAGCTGCAGCCGGTCGGGCAGCGGCCCGAAATTATAGGCGGTGCCGCCCCAGGCCACCGCACGATGCGCCTCGCCGCGGTCGTGTACCGTGAACACGGTGGCGAGCGTACCGAGCGTATGGCCGGGAATCACGTAGAGCTTGATCGTGGTGTCGCCGAGCGTGATGGTCTCGCCGTCATTGACCGCCATGTCGCGCTTCGGTGGGGCGCTGAACAGCGGATTGCGCTTGGTGCCGAACAGGGGATCGCGCTGCGCCGTCTCCTCGGCCTGCCAGTCGATCTCGCTCATCACGATGCGCGGGCCGAATTTCTCCTTCAGATAGCCGGCGCCGCCGTCATGGTCGCCATGGGCGTGGCTGACGATGACGTATTTGATGTCGGCCGGATTGAGTCCGAGCTTGCGCAGGCCGCCGGCGATGTAGTTTTCGGCCTCGTCGGAATTGTCCATGGAATCGATGATGATGATCCCAGCCGAGGTCTTCAGCGCCCACGCCGTCGACCATTTTGCGCCAAGGAAATACAGCTCGTCCATCACCTGCATCGGCGCGAGCGGCGGCTCATTCACCGCCGCCTTGTACATGTCCATGAAGCTCGGCCCCGGCGTCGGGGTCGCCGTCTTGCACAGGCCGAGCGGCCCGAGCAGGTCGGATTTCGCCGCCGCCGTCGCATTCGCGATGTGCTGCGCGACCGCGGCCGGATCGGCCTTCTGGGCGTGGGCGGAGGACAGGCTCAGCGCAATTGCAGCGACTGCGGTGGTCAGATGATTCATGGCGGCCTCGCGTTTCCCCACGTTCTTGTCGTTGTCGACAGCATGAACGTGTGGACGCCCGGGTCAAGCCCGGGCATCACGAGACTGCTATTCGCTCACGCGTTGCCGCGGTCCTCGCGGAACAAATCGAGCTTCTGCTGCACCGGACGGTCCGAGAACGAGAACAGCACCGCATCGGCATCCGCCTCATGCGTCACCCAGTGCCAGCTCGGCACCACGAACAGATCGCGCGGGCCCCACTCGAAAGTCTGGTCGCCGATCCGCGTGCGGCCCTTGCCCTCGATCGCTGCGAACACCGTGGCGTCCGTTGCGCGATAGCGCGCAGTTTTAAAACCCTTCGGCAGCAGCTGGATGAAGGTGCCGATGGTCGGCATCGCGAAATCGCCGGTCTCCGGATTGGTGTATTTGAGCTTCAGCCCGTGGCAGGCGTCCCATTCGTCGCGGACCTTGGCGCGCTCCAGCGCCTCGCGGGTGTGGGCGTAGGGATAGTTGAAGATCGGCGACGTCTTCGAGGTCCGCTTCAGGTCGACTGGCAGCAGATTGTGGCCGTAGCGGGCAAAGCTGTCGCCCGCGGGCTTGGTGATCTTCTGCTGGTCTTCATGCGCGCCTTCCGCGAATGAGCAGTCGAAGAATTTCACGATGGGGATGTCGAGCCCGTCGAGCCAGAACATCGGCTGGTCGGTCTCGTTGGTGTGGTCGTGCCAGGTCATCGCCGGCGTGATCACGAAGTCGCCGGGCTCCATCGCGGTGCGCTCGCCGTCGACCGAGGTGTAGGCGCCCTTGCCCTCGAGCACGAAGCGTAGCGCCGACTGGCTGTGGCGATGCGCGGGCGCGACGTCGCCGGGCACCACCATCTGCACGCCGGCGAACAGCGAGGTCGTGATCTTGGATTGGCCGCGCAGGCCGGGATTCTCCAGCACCAGCACGCGCCGTTCGGCCTCCTTGGCCGTGATCAGCTTGCCGGCCTCGTTCATGTAGTCGCGGATCTGGTCGAATTTCCACAGATGCGGCTGGCAGGCGCTCTTCGGCTCCGGCGTGATCAAATCGCCGAGCACGTTCCACAGCGCCGAGAGATTCTGGCCGTCAATTTTCTTGTAGAACGCCTCGCGTTCCGGGGTCTTCTGCACGGCTTCCATGGGCTAAAACCCTCCCGTCTTTCGTTCTCTGGATTGATTGACAGCATACTGACAATCTGGGTACCGTCAACGGCAAGCCAGACGAGAATAATGCAGGGAGGTTCCGATGAAGCTGCATGGCTATTTCCGCAGCAGCGCGTCCTACCGGGTCCGGATCGCGCTCAAGCTGAAGGCCCTCACGACCGAGCATCTGCCGCATCACCTTCGCAAGGGCGAACAATGCGCCCCTAGCTATCTTGTCATCAATCCGCAGGGCCTGGTGCCGACGCTGGAGAATGACGCCGGCGCGATCCTCACCCAGTCGCTCGCGATCATCGAATGGCTGGACGAGGTCCATCCCAATCCGCCGCTGCTGCCGAAGGATCCGCTGCGTCGCGCCAAGGTGCGGGCGTTTGCGCAGGCCATCGCCTGCGACACCCATCCGGTGCAGAACCTGAAAGTGCTGGCGCGGTTGCGCAAACTGGGCCTGCCCGAAGAGCAGGTGACGGAATGGGCGGCCTGGGCCAATCGCGAAGGGCTGTCGGCCTGTGAGACGCTGATTGCCGAAGAAGCCGGGCCGTTCTGCTTCGGCGACACGCCGACACTCGCCGATCTCTGCCTGGTGCCGCAGCTCGCCAATGCGCGCCGGTTCGGCGTCGACCTCGCGGCCTATCCGCGGCTGCTCAAGGCCGAAGCCGCCGCCATGCAGCTCAAGGCGTTCGCCGACGCTGCGCCGGACAAGCAGCCCGATGCCGAATAGCAAGTCCGCTTCCGTTACGATGGACGCGGTCTATACCGCGCCCGGCTATCTGTTCCGCCGCATGCAGCAGATCGCGGTTGCGCTGTTCATCGAGGAGTGCAAGGCGTTCGACCTGACGCCGGTGCAATACGCCGCGCTGATCGCGATCTCGACCCATCCCGGCATCGACGCGACGCGGCTCTCGGCCGTGATCGCGTTCGACCGCTCGACGCTCGGCAACGTCATCGAGCGGCTCGAGGCCAAGGACTTCATCGACCGCAAGCCGTCGCCCGAGGACAAGCGCGTGAAGCTGCTCTATCTCACCAAGGCCGGCGCGGCGATCCTGCGCGACATCATGCCGTCGGTCGAGCAGGCCCAGGCGCGGATGCTGCAGCCGCTGAAGCCGGCCGACCGCAAGACGTTGCTGGCACTGCTGACGCAGCTGGTCGATCTCAACAACGAAGCGTCGCGCGTGCCGCTGCGGGCCGAGGATGCACTGGAGCATTTGGGGAAGTCGGGGTGATCTTGGAGCCGCTTGCTCCGCTTGACCCTCTCCCCCTGTGGGAGAGGGTCGCTTCGCGCAGCGAAGCGGGGTGAGGGGTATCGCTCCCCTCGGCGCAATCTCGCAAGCGGAGCGATACCCCTCATCCGGCGCTTCGCGCCACCTTCTCCCACAAGGGGAGAAGGAAGAAAGTGCATCACATCCGCATCACGGCCTGCCGATCGATCTTGCCCGTCCCCGTCTTCGGCAGTTCGTCGATGAACAGCACCTCGCGCGGATATTTGTGCGGCAAGAGCTTTGCCTTCACATAATCCTGCAGCCGCCGCGTCGCATCACCGGAGTCGAAGCCGGCCTTGTTCATCACCACCACCGCCTTCAGTGTCATGCGGCGGTCGGGCAGCTCTGCGGCATACACCGCGCATTCGCGCACATCCGGATGATCGGCGAGGCAGAGCTCGACCTCGAGCGGATAGACCCACTGGCCGGAGATCTTGATCAAATCGTCGGCGCGGCCGCGGAAGAAATGGAAGCCGTCGCTGTCGCGGATGAAGCGGTCGCCGGTGTAGATCCAGCCGCCCTCGCGGACGGTCTCCGCGGTCTTGTCGGGCCGGTTCCAGTACAGCGGCGTGTTGGAATCGCCGCGGACCCACAAGATGCCTTCCTCGTTGTCGCCGACCTCGCGGCCATCCTTGTCGCGCAGCAGGATTTCGTAGCCGGGCACGCGCAGGCCGGCAGCGCCGAGCTTCGTCTGCCCGGGCCGGTTGGAGAGATAAATATGTAGCGCCTCGGTCGAGCCGAGGCCTTCGATGATCTCGAGCCCCGTCAGGGTTTTCCAGCCGTTGAAGACTTCCGCAGACAGCACCTCGGCCGCCGACAGCGCCATGCGCAGCGAGGAGAAGTCGGCCTTGTCGGCGCCCTCGGCCTTGGTCAGCGAGGTGTAGAGCGTCGGCAGGCCGAAAAACACCGTCGGCTTGTACTGCCCGATCGCCGCAAAGATCGTCGCCGGCTTCGGCTGTCCCGGCAGCAGCAAGGTCGCGGCGCCGATCGAGAACGGGAAGGTGATGGCATTGCCGAAGCCGTAGGCGAAGAAGATTTTGGGTACCGAGAAGCAGATGTCATCGGGCGTCAGCTTCAGCACGTTGCGGGAGAAGGCGAGCTCGGAATAGGCCATGTCGTGCTGCAGATGCACGATGCCCTTGGGACGGCCGGTCGAGCCGGAGGAGTACATCCAGAACGCCATCTCGTTGCGATGCGTGTCGGCTTCCGCGAGCTCAGTGGCAAAGCCCTGCAGCCAGTCCTGTGCGATCAGCGTCGTCGGCACTGCGTGCTCGCCCGCCGTGCCATTGACGACGATCAACGTCTTCAGCGGAGTATCCTTGCAGGCCTCGGCATTGAACCGCGCGCAGAATTCGGCATCAGCCACCGCGACTGCGGCGCTGGCGTCCGACAAATAGAACTGCAGGAGATCCGGCGGCGTCAGCGTGTTGATCAGCAGCGGCACATAGCCCGCGCGCACCGCGCCGAAGAACGCGGCGGGATAGGCCGGCGTGTCGTCGAGGAACAGCAGCACGCGATCGCCGCGCTTCAGGCCGAGCGATTGGAAACCGTGGCCCCAGCGCGCCGCTTCCGCACAGAGCTCGCGATAGCTGCGATTGCCCCCGGGGCCGGTCAGTGCCAGGCGGTCGGCGTTGCCGTTGCCGAGATTGTCGAACAGGATACGGCCAGCGTTGTAGCGCTCGGGGATCGCAAAGCCGATCTCGCGCGTGCCGGCGCACTCATGCGGGACCTGATCCGTGATCGCGGTCATGACTGGCTCCTCGACGCTTCATAGCTGTTCATGAAGACCGGCGACATCGCGCGCAGCCGTGCGTCGTCGATCCGGCCGGAACGGGTGATGTAGCTGTAGGCAAAATCCATCAGGCCGACCTTCATGTGCTCGGGGAAGGTCTCGTACCAGTCGGCGCTGGTGCGTGCGGCGGTGACGAGCTTCTTCACGATCGGCTTGCGCTCGGCCTCGTAGCGGGCGAGCGCGGCCGCAACGTCGGCTTCCGCCTCCAGCGCCTTGGTCAGCGCGATCGCGTCCTCGATGGCGAGCCGCGTGCCGGAGCCGATGGAAAAATGCGCCGAGTGCAGCGCGTCGCCGATCAGCACCATGTTGCCATGCGACCAGCGCTCGTTCCAGATCCAGGGGAAATTGCGCCACACCGATTTGTTCGACACCAACGGATGGCCGTCGAGCGTGTCGGCGAACACCTGTTCGCAGATCGCCTGCGATTCCTCGATGCTCTTGTCGGCAAAGCCGTAGGCGTCCCAGGTGGCGGCGTCGCATTCGACCAGGAAGGTGCTCATCTCCTTTGAATAACGGTAGTGATGGGCGTTGAAGGAGCCGCGATCGGTCTTCACGAACGTTTGCGACAGCGTCGCAAACGTCTTGCTGGTGCCGTACCAGGCGAATTTGTTGGTGGAATGGGTGACGGAGGCACCGAACTCGGCCTCGAAGCTGCGGCGCACCAGCGAGTTCAGCCCGTCGGCGGCGACGATCAAATCGTAGCCTTTGAGCTCGTCGACCGACTGGATGACGGTGTCGAAGCGCGGTGTGATGCCGACGCTGCGGACGCGCTGCTGCAAGATGGTCAGCAGCGCCAGCCGCCCGATCGAGGAGAAGCCGACGCCGTCGATCTCGACGCTCTCGCCGCGCAGATTGAGCGTGATGTTCTTCCAGCTCTCCATCTGCGGCGCAATGGCGTCCACGGTCTCGGGATCGTCGGCGCGCAGAAACTCCAGCGCCTGCTCGGAGAACACCACGCCAAAGCCCCAGGTGGCGCCGGCGGCGTTCTGTTCGAACAGGTCGATCTCGGCGTCGGGATGACGCCTCTTCCAGAGATAGGCGAAGTAGAGCCCGCCAGGCCCTCCGCCGATCACGGCGATGCGCAACGTCTGCCTCCCAGATTGACAGTGTACTTACAAATTAGGGCCAGACTAATCTCCCTCCGGCCGGAACGCCAGAGGGAAAATGCGTGTTAGCCGGACCGGCAACAGGTCACGGCAGGCAGGCTCACCTCTCTCCGTAAGCGCAGGGCAATCGCATATGGGATCGGTGTGATGTGGGCAGCGGCGCTCGGCTCCCTCTCCCGCCTGCGGGGGAGGGCGGGGTGGGGGTGTCTCCGCATTGGGAATCCCACCGTGGAGGCACCCCCACCCGCCACGCATCTTCGATGCGCGTCGGCCTCCCCCGCAAGCGGGAGAGGCGGGCGCAGGCGGCTGCCGCTCGAACCTGGCTCAGTAGCAGCGGCGGACCTTCACTCCGCCGACCCAGACCCAGCGGCAGCCGGCGACGACCGGCTTGCGGACGACGACGGCGCCGCGATAGCCGGCGCAACCGGCGCGATAGACGCCGCGCGCGCAGACCACGGCATTGGCGTCGGACGCTTCAAAAGTCATCGTCGCGGCAAAGGACAGCAGGGCCGCGGCGAGCAGCAGACATGAACGCATGTGGGTCTCTCCCGGTCTTTGTTCTGGACGTCGGACAATCAGCCAAGGTGCTGCGCATGCGTCCGCCGCTAAAGGCGGCGAACCAAATCTCGCGATCGAACAGGCTGCGGAAGAGGCCGCTATTGCTTCTTCTCCGCGGCGGCCAGCACCTTCTTGCAGGCCGGCGACAGCTTGTCGCTCTCCTTGGCGAGACAGGCGATGATGCGCCCGCCTCCCGGCGTCACGCTTTTGCAATACTTCTCATAGTCGCCCATGCAGGCATTGCGCTGCTCGTTGGTCAGCTCCTGGGCGAAGGCAATCGTGGACGCGCCGAGAAGCGCGGCCGTCAGGACAATACGCAACATCTCTCATTCCTCCCGTGTGGTGCGCTGGTCGGTTCGTTCACCGCGCCGCGAACGGCGCCAGCACGTCCTTGCAGGCCGGCGACAGCGAGCCGGCGTTGGTGGCCAGGCACTGCACGATGCGTCCGCCGCCGGGCGCCACGCCGCCGCAGAGCGAGCGGACGTCGGCGCCGCAGGCCGAGCGCAGCACGAACAGCTCTTCGCGCGGCCGCAGCGGGCGCAGCACGATCACGGTCGGCGCAGCGGCGGGGGCTGCCGCAGGCGCCGCGGCCGGAGCCGTTGCAGCCGCACCGCCGGCTGCGGGAGCCGCGCCACCGCCGCTCGCCGCCGCGACCGCCTTCCCGCAGGCCGGCGAGAGCTTTGCCTTGTTCTTCTCCAGGCATTCCAGCGCCGGCGCGCCGCCGGTCGGCACGCCCGCGCACACCTTCGGATAGTCGGAGCGGCAGGCGCTGCGGATCGCCGAGACCTGCGCGCTGCTGGGTTGTTTTGCCGCAGGGGCGGCCGCGGCCTTCGGCGCAGCGGTTTCGGTGGCGGGCTTGGCTGCAGCCGCTGGCGCGGCGTCAGGCTTTGCGGTCGCGGGCGCTGTGTCGGCTTTCGGCGCCGCAGGCGCCTCGACGGCGCGCACCGCGCTGGCGCAGCTGGGCGCCAGGCTCGCCATGTTCTTCTGCAGACATTGCAGCGACGCCTCGCCGCCGGGTGGAACGCTGGAGCAATGCGCGATGTAGTCGTTGCGACATTGCGACTTGATGGCATCGCGTTGCGCTTGGGTCGGCGCCTGCGACAGGGCCGGCGTCGCGGTCGCAATGACGGCTGCCGCGAGCAACGCCGAGAATGTTGCCGCACGTGTCAACGTGATCATTTGAGCTAATCCTTTTGTTGTCGCCGGAAGCCGCCGCTCCAACCCGATGCTTGCTGACGGTGTTTTGGTTTGCTGACGATGTCTTGTCTAAAAAAGTTTTGTCGTAACAACCTTGGCGGGCGCATCATTTTCGCTTTCGGGTTCCACTGCAAGCAGATTGTTGCTATTCATGGCGAACGACGACCTTCTCGCTGCGATCGCCGTTTTCGAAAGCATTTTGACTCGGGGCCGTGACATGAGGCATGCGCGCACGTCGACAGATTCCAGGTCGGCAAAATCCATGCTGAACAATTTTGTGCGGCTGCGAAAAACCAAACCTGCGCGTCTTGTGTTTGTCGCATTCGCGTTTGCGACTTTAAGTGCCTGCGAACAAAATAGTTTTGTGCCGCCGCCGCCGCCAAAGGTGGATGTTGCGCTGCCGGTGCAGCGCTCGATCACGCGTTATCTGGATGCCACCGGGAATACCGCGCCGATCAAGAGCGTCGATCTCGTCGCGCGCGTGCAGGGCTTTCTGCAATCGATCAACTATCAGGATGGTACCTTCGTGAAGGAAGGCACCACGCTGTTCACGATCGAGCCGGAGAGCTATAAGCTGAAGCTGGAGCAGTCGCAGGCCGCCGAAGCCGGCGCGCAGGCGACGGTGAAGCAGGCCGACCAGGACCTGAAGCGGCAAACCGATCTGGTGCAGCGGCAGGCGGTCTCGCAGGCGACGCTCGATACCTCGACCGCGACGCGCGACAACGCGCAGGCCGGCCTGCAGCAGGCCCAGGTCAACACCAAGATCGCGGCGATGAATTACGGCTACACCAACGTGACCGCGCCGTTCGACGGCATCGTCACCAATCACCTCGTCTCGGTCGGCGAGCTGGTCGGCGCCGCCTCGCCGACGCAGCTTGCGACCATCGTCCAGCTCAACCCGATCTACGTGAATTTCAACGTCAATGAGCAGGACGTGCAGCGGGTCCGCGACGAGGCGCGCCGGCGCGGCATGACCGCCGATGATTTGAAGCAACTGCCGGTCGAGGTCGGGCTGCAGACCGAGACCGGCTATCCGCACAAGGGCCACCTCGACTACGCCTCGCCGACCATGAACCAGTCCACGGGAACGCTCGCGGTGCGCGGCGTGATCCCCAATCCGGACCGCGTGCTGCTGCCCGGCTTCTATGTCCGCGTTCGCGTGCCCTTCGAGAAGCGGGACAACACGCTGCTGGTGCCCGACGTCGCGCTCGGCAGCGACCAGGCCGGTCGGTACGTGCTGGTGGTCAACAGCGAGAACGTGGTCGAGCAGCGCAAGGTGACCACGGGGCCGCTCGAGGGCGATCTGCGCGTGATCGAAACCGGCCTGAAGCCGGACGATCGCATCGTGACCGCCGGATTGCTGCGCGCGATCCCCGGCCAGAAGGTCGATCCACAGCTGCAAAAGAGCGAAGCGGCGCCGGCACCGACCAAGTAAGGGGATACGCCATGATCTCCAAATTCTTCATCGAGCGCCCGGTCCTCTCCAACGTCATCGCGATCCTGATGGTGCTGATCGGCGGCGTCGCGCTGTACAATCTGGCGGTCGCGCAATATCCCGACGTGGTGCCGCCGACCGTGCAGGTGACGACGCGCTATCCCGGCGCCTCCGCCAAGACCGTGGTCGACACCGTCGCGCTGCCGATCGAGCAGCAGGTCAACGGCGTCGAGGACATGCTGTACATGCAGTCCTACAGCGGCGCCGACGGCACCTACACGCTGACCGTGACCTTCAAGATCGGCGTCGACCTGAATTTCGCGCAGGTGCTGGTGCAGAACCGCGTCTCCTCGGCGCTGTCGCAGCTGCCGAGCGCCGTGCAGAACCAGGGCGTAACGGTCCAGAAGAAGTCGACGTCGATCCTGTTGTTCGTGACGTTGACCTCGCCGAACAGGACCTATGACAGCCTGTTCCTGTCGAATTACGCCACCATCAACATCCGCGATGAGCTGTCGCGCCTGCCGGGCGTCGGCAATGTCACCGTGTTCGGCGCCGGGCAGTATTCGATGCGGATCTGGCTCGATCCATACAAGCTGCAGGCCCGCGGGCTGATGCCGTCGGACGTGATCCAGGCGATCCAGCAGCAGAGCCAGCAGGTCACCGCGGGCCAGGTCGGCGCGCCGCCGACGCCGGCGGGGCAGGCCTTCCAGTACACGCTCAACGTCAACGGCCGGCTCGACGATACCAGCCAGTTCGAGGACATCATCGTCAAGTCGGGCAATGCAGGCGACGTCACGCGGGTGCGCGACGTCGGCTGGGTCGAGCTCGGCGCACAGACCTACAGCCAGATCTTCTCGCTCAACAACAAGCCTGCCACCGGCATCGGCGTGTTCCAGTCGCCCGGCGCCAACGCGCTGCAGGTCGAGAAGGCCGTCGAGCAGAAGATGGCGGAGCTGGCAAAGCAGTTCCCGCAGGACATCAAATACGACACGCCGTTCGACACCACCAAGTTCGTCAATGCGTCGATCGAGGAGGTCTACAAGACCCTGATCGAGGCCGGCCTGCTGGTGCTGGTCGTGATCCTGGTGTTCCTGCAGGACTGGCGCGCGATGCTGGTGCCGGCAACCACGGTGCCGGTCACGATTATCGGCGCATTCGCGGCGATGGCCGCGCTCGGCTTCACCATCAACCTGTCGACGCTGTTTGCCATCGTGCTGGCGATCGGCATCGTGGTCGACGACGCCATCGTGGTGGTCGAGGGCGCGGCGCACAATATCGAGCGCGGCATGAGCGGGCATGATGCGGCGATCAAGGCGATGGACGAATTGTTCGCGCCGATCGTCGGCATCACGCTGGTCTTGATCTCGGTGTTCCTGCCGGCCGCCTTCCTGCCGGGCCTGACGGGGCGGATGTATGCGCAGTTCGCGCTGGTCATCGCCGCGACCGCGCTGCTCAGCGCCGTCAACGCCGCGACCCTGAAGCCGACGCAGTGCGCGGTGTGGCTGCGACGTCCGGTGCCGCCTGAGCAGCGCAACTTCTTCTATCGCGGCTTCAACGCGGTCTATGACCGGGTCGAGCGCGGCTATGCGGGGATCATCGGCGGCATCGCCGGTCATGCCAAGACGTCGGTCGTGATCGCGCTGCTGCTGATCGCCCTCGCCGGCTACGGCCTGTCGCGGGTGCCGACCGGCTTCATCCCAATCGAGGACCAGGGCTATCTGCTGGCCGCCGTGCAACTGCCCGACGGCGCCGCGATCGACCGCACCCAGAACGTGCTGCAGCAGGTCACCGAGATCGCCGGCAAGACGCCCGGCGTCGAGCAGGTGGTCTCGATCGCCGGCATCTCCGCTCTCGACAATTCGTCGAGCCTGGCCAATGCCGGTGTCGCCTATCTCATTTTGAAGGACTGGAGCGCGCGCGGTCCGGGCGAGGATCTGCGCTCGCTGGTGTTTGGTCTCAACGACAAGCTCGCGGTGATTCCGGAGGCGCGGATCCTGGTGATCCCGCCGCCGCCCATTCAAGGCATCGGCAACGCCGCGGGCTTTGCCATGCAGGTCGAGCTGCGCGACGGCAACGCCGATTACAGCAAGCTGCAGGCGGTGACCGGCGCGATCGTCAGCAATGCGCAGAGCCAGAGCGCGCTGCAGCGGGTGCAGTCGTCATTCCGCTCGATGGTGCCGCAGTTCAATGTCGAGGTCGACCGCATCAAGACCCAGACGCTGCATGTCACGACCGACCAGATCTTCTCGACGCTGTCGTCCTATGTTGGCGCGAGCTTCGTCAACCAGTTCACCAAGTTCGGCCGCACCTTCCAGGTCTACACCCAGGCCGACGCAAAATATCGCCTGAGCCTGCGCGACATCGAGAACCTGATGGTCCGCAACAGCAATGGCGACATGATCCCGCTCGGCACGGTGGCCAAGATCACGCCAACCGTCGGCCCGTCGCTGATCTCGCTGTACAACCTCTATCCGTCGGCGACCGTGATCGGCCTGCCGGCGCAGGGCTACAGCTCCGGCCAGTCGATGCAGCTGATGGAGGAGATCGCCGCCAAGACGCTGCCATCAGGCACCGGCTATGAGTGGACCGCGATGTCGTACCAGGAGAAGGCGGTCGGCGGGCAGATCTACTACGTGTTCGGCCTCGCGCTGCTCCTGGTCTATCTCGTGCTCGCCGGACAGTATGAGAGCTGGTACGCGCCGATCTCGGTGCTGCTGGCGGTGCCGCTATCGCTGATCGGCCCAACGCTGGTGCTGACGGGCCTGCGGATCGACAACAACCTCTACACCCAGATCGGCATCATCCTGCTGGTGGCGCTGTCCGCCAAGAACGCGATCCTGATCGTCGAGGTCGCGCTCGAGCGTCACATCCGCGACGGCCGCACGGTGCTGGAGTCCGCGATCGACGCCGCCCGCGCCCGATTCCGCCCGATCCTGATGACGTCGTTCGCCTTCATCCTCGGCGTCCTGCCGCTGGTGCTCGCCACCGGCGCCGGCGCCAGCGCCCGCAAGTCGATCGGCATCACCGTATTTTCAGGCATGATCGCCTCGACCTGCCTCGCCGTGCTGTTCGTGCCGGCGTTCTTCGTCGTGGTGCAGACGTTCGAGAACTGGCGCAAGGCGAAGAAGGGCAAGGCGGCGGGGCCCGCCGCGTCGCAGGCGACGGGGGCGGTGCACTAAGCCCCTCTCCCGGCACAAGGGTCGGTAGAAGTGAAGAGGCTGGCACCGAGGCGGGGTACCTTTTCGCCTCTCCCCGCTTGCGGGGAGAGGCCGGATCGCATGCAGCGGAGCGAAATGCGATCCGGGTGAGGGGGAGCCTCCGCGAGTCTGTTTCTCGCTGTTAGCGCGCAATGCAACTCGCAATGACGGTCGCGAGTTGGAGAAGCCGTCTTTGCGGCCACCGTTTGCCATGCCCCTCACCCGGATCGCATCTGGCGATGCGATCCGACCTCTCCCCGCACAAGGGCGGGGAGAGGTGAAGCGGCTACATCTTCACCATCCGCTTGCCCCGGTTCTCGCCGGCGAGCAGCCCGATCAGCGCTTTCGGCGTGTTCTCCAGCCCGTCGATCACGTCCTCCTGCACCTTCAATTTTCCGGAGGCGACCCAGGACTGCAGCTCGGCGAGCGCGGCGTCGCGCTGGTCCATGTAGTCCATCACGATGAAGCCCTGCATGATGAGCCGCTTCACCACGATCAGGCCGGGCACGCCGCGCGGGCCATGGGCGGAGGGCACGCCGTCATATTGCGAGATCGCGCCGCAGCAGGCGATGCGGCCGCGATTGTTCATCAGCGCGATGCAGGCTTCCAGGATGTCGCCGCCGACGTTGTCGAAATAGACGTCGATGCCCTTGGGCGCGGCGGCGCGCAGCGCCTTGAAGGTGGCGCCGTCCTTGTAGTCGACCGCGGCGTCGAAGCCGAGCTCCGATGTCAGCCAATCGCACTTGTCTCTGCCGCCGGCGATGCCGACCACGCGGCACCCCTTGATTTTCGCAATCTGGCCGACGATCGAGCCGACCGATCCGGCCGCAGCCGAGACCACCACGGTCTCGCCCTCCCTGGGCTTGCCGACATGGAGCAGGCCGAAATAGGCGGTGAGGCCCGCGACGCCGTAGACGCTGAGCAGGTGCGTCATCGGCTCGAGCTTCGGCATCCTGGAGAGATGCTTGGCGGGAACCGCGGCGTAATCCTGCCAGCCGGTGTCGCCGAACACGAGGTCGCCCGGCTTCAGGCCGTCCGCCTTCGATGACACCACCTCGGCAATGCTGCCGCCGGCCATCACCGTGTTGGCTTCCACCGCAGCGCGATAGGTCGCGCCGTGCATCCAGGCGCGGTTGGCGGCATCGAGCGAGATGTAGCGCGTCCGCAGCAGCGCCTCGCCGTCCTTCGGCTCGGGGATCGCGCCATTGGTCAGGCGGAAATGTTCGGGGCCGAGCTTGCCGGTCGGCTTCTCCACCAGCAGGATCTGGCGATTGACGGTGTCGTTCATGGTCGTCTCCCCAAGGTTCTTGGTCTGCGAGTCTTGATCAATCCCCGTGCAATGTGACCGCGCGGCGAGCGGCCGATTGCACAGATTGTGCGCTGCACGAACGCTAGTCGTGATGCCGGAAATCCACAACCGAAACATTTCGACAAGACGCAAGCGAAGCGTGAAGCGTGTTGCATAGGTGCGTAAATCTGCCACACTTGCCGCGGTCGGGAACTTACGGGGGTAAGAAATGTCAAACAGGTTTACGCAGTACATCCTGCTCGCGATGGTGCTCGGCATCGTGATGGGGACGATCGTCTTCAACTACATGCCGGACCAGCGGGCCGAGATCGCATCGTCCGTAAACCTGATCGCCATGCTGTTCCTGCGCCTGATCAAGATGATCATCGCGCCGCTGGTGTTCGCGACCCTCGTCGGCGGCATCGCTCATATGGGCTCTGGCGCACGGCTCGGCCGCATCTTCGCCAAGACCATGGGCTGGTTCGTGTCGGCCTCCTTCATCTCGCTGCTGCTTGGCCTGATCATGGTCAATCTGCTGCAGCCCGGCGCCAACTTCCCCGGGACGCTGCCGGACAAGGGCCAGTCGACCGGCCTGCCGGTGTCGGCGTTCTCGTTTGAGAAATTCCTGACCCACCTGATCCCGACCTCGATCGCGGACGCGATGGCGCAGAACGAGATCCTGCAGATCGTCGTCTTCGCCGTGTTCTTCGCCGTCGCGCTCGGCGCCATGCCGGAGCGGGCCAAGCCGATCATGGGCCTGATCGACGATCTCGCCCACATCATGCTGAAGGTCACCGGCTATGTGATGCTGTTTGCGCCGCTCGCGGTCTGGGCCGCGATCATGGCGACCGTCTCCAAGAACGGCCTCGGCGTGCTCTGGAAGCTGATCGTGTTCATGGGCGGCTTCTATCTGGCGCTGATGATCCTGTGGGCCATCCTGGTCATCGTCGGCTTCATCGCCATCGGGCCACGCTACAGTCATCTGTTGCGGCTGATCCGCGAGCCGCTGATGATCGCGTTCTCGACCGCGTCGTCGGAGGCCGCCTATCCGAAGACGCTGGAGGGGCTGAACAAGTTCGGCGCCTCCTCGCGCATCTCGGCCTTCGTGCTGCCGCTCGGTTACTCCTTCAACCTCGACGGCACGATGATGTACTGCACCTTCGCCAGCGTCTTCATCGCGCAGACCTACCACATCGACATGTCGCTCGGCACGCAGCTCGCAATGCTGGCGACGTTGATGATCACCTCGAAGGGCGTCGCCGGCGTGCCGCGCGCGTCGCTGGTCGTGATCGCCTCGACGCTGTCGCAGTTCGGCATCCCTGAGGCGGGCCTGTTGATGATCATGGGCATCGACACCTTCCTCGACATGGGCCGCAGCGCCACCAACGTGATCGGCAACTCGCTGGCCACCGCCGTGGTCGCCAAGTGGGAAGGCGAGTTGAAGGCCGAGCATGAGCTAGGGCCCGATGACGCGGTGCCGGCCGATGCGGTGCCTGGTGATGCCGTGCCGGCCAGCCATTGATGGGAGGGATGCATGCATCACGCCCGATGGAGGTCGATCCGGGCTAGTGGTCTGGCGTTGGCAGCAGCCTGTCTGCTGTCAGCTCCGGCCCTGGCCCAGACGGCCGGCGAGGGGCTGAGCCCCACGCTCGCCAATATCAAATCGAGCCACACCGTGCGGCTCGGCTATCGTGAGAGCTCGCCGCCGTTCTCCTTCCTCGATCATTCCAACCGGCCGATCGGCTACAGCCTCGAGCTGTGCGAGGCGATCGTCGACGAGATCGGGGTCGAGGTCGACGACGCCAATCTCAAGGTCGAGTACGTCAAGGTCACCTCCGACGACCGCATTCCCGCGGTCGTCGACAAGAAGATCGACCTTGAATGCGGATCGACCACGGCGAATGCCGAGCGCGCCAAGCAGGTGGCGTTCTCGCCGCTGATGTTCGTGGCCGGTACCAAGCTGATGGTGCCGAAGGCATCCGGCGTCACGCAGGTGGCCGACCTCAAGGGCAAGACGGTGGTGGTGACGAAAGGCACCACCAACGAGCAGGCGATGCACAATGTCGACAAGAAGCAGTCGCTCGGCCTCAACATCGTGACCTCGCCGGACCATGAGCAGTCCTACCAGATGCTGGTCGACGGCAAGGCGGACGCGTTCGCGACCGACGACATCCTGCTCTACGGCCTGATCGCACGGCACAAGTCGCAGGCCATGTTCCGCGTCACCGGCGATTACCTGTCCTACGATCCCTACGGCATCATGTATCGCAAGGGCGAGCCGCAGATGAAGGAGGTGGTCGAGCGCACCTTCCGCAAGCTCGGCTCCGGCCGCGACCTGATCCCGCTCTACAACAAGTGGTTCGTCGCTCGGCTGCCGACCGGCGAAAAGCTCAACGTCGCAATCTCGCCGCAGCTGGAGGAGGCGTTCATCGCGCTCGACGACACCGCGACGAAGTGAGACGCGGGTTGGGGGCATAAGAACGCGTCGCCGAACAGGAGACGCAACCGGAGCTCAAGGACGCCACCGTCCTTGAGCTCGCGCATGATCAGAAGAAGCGCAGCGCCTTGGGATCGCCGCCCCTGTATGCCACCGCAAATTCGGCGGCCAGGAACAGGCCTCCGATCACGACCACGGCGCGGGACTCGCGCCGCGCGATCTCGATCGTCTTGCGCATGGCGTCGGCGACGTCGCCCTGAAACAGGATCGCAGCCTTTGGATTCTCCTGGAGGATACTCTCTGCAATCACTTGCGGATCAGAGCCCTTGTGATAGGCGCGTGCGCACACGAATTTGTCGAAGCGTCGCGCAATCAACCGAATGATCTTGGACACATCCTTGTCCCGGGACACGCCGACGACGGCAATCCAGTCGCGTGACGGATAGAGCTGGTCAAGAGACTGAATCGTCTGCGTGATGCCATCAGGGGTGTGGCCGACGTCGATGACGATGTGGGGATCGTCCGAGATGGTCTCCAGCCGCCCGGGCCAATGGGCGGCGAGCAGGCCATCCCGCACGGCATTGATGAATTCAGCCTCGATCAGGCGGCCCTGATTCAACAGCCACTGGTGAACCAGGGCTGCGGCGACGACCGCATTGTTGATCTGAAACGAGCCCAGCAGCCGTGTCGAGACGCCAAATCTCAATTTGCCGATGCCGAGGTCGAAGGTTTGGGCGCGAGGGGAATAGCGGATGTCATGGCTGAGCAATTCCCTTCCGACGAACCGCGTGCTCACGCCTCGGTTGGCAACGTAGGACTCGATCACATCGTGCAGGGGCAGACAGTTCTGCCCGTAAATGACCGTGCCGCCGGACGCGCAGGCGTCGGTCTTGTCGAGCGCGATGAGCTCGAGCGAGTTGCCCAGCAACTCGGTGTGCTCGAGATCGACCGACACCACCGCGGTGACCTTGCTCCCGACGGTTCGCACCGGATCGTAGCGTCCGCCAATGCCGGCTTCGAAGATCATGAGATCGCAGGCCTGTTCCATGAAGAGGAGGCAGGCGACGGCGAATTGCGCTTCAAACGCGCCAAATCCCTGCTCACGGTCGGATTTGATCGCGGCGGACACCCTTTCGATGGCGTTGGCCAGCCTGTCCTGGTCGACCGGAATCCCATTCAAGCGAAAGCGCTCGGAAAACGCGAAGAGGTGAGGGGACGTGAAGAGGCCCGTGGTCAATCCATGGGACCTTGCGATGAACTCGCAAAACACCGACGTGCTGCCCTTGCCATTCGAGCCCGTCACGACGATCGAGCGCGCAGCCAGGCGCGCGCGGTCGATGCCCAGCGCCGTGAGCAGCCGGTCGACGCGCGCGAGACAAATCCCCTTGCCGAACTTTGGCAGCTCAATCATCGATCAGGCCCAGGAAAGCAAAGGTGCCGCGCCAGATCTTCTCCAGCAGATCGGTGCGGGAGATGTCTTCGAGAAACCGCACCGACGGGTTGGAGTTCAGCTCGATGACCCGGTAGTCCGATCGCCCCTCGCTTTCCGTTGCAAAGAGGTCGACGCCGGCCAGTCGCAGACCGAGCGCCCGGGTTGCCTTGATCGCAAGCGAGAATGCGGCGTTGCGATCCCGGGGATCAACCAGCGTCATCGTCCCGCCCGCGCTCAGATTGGCACGACCGGGCAGCGCGATCGTCTCTCCCTTTGCCGGCACCTTCTCCAGGCTCAGGCCAGGCGGCAGCCATCGGGCCTTGGCGGCGATCGACGTGCCTTTCCCTGCGAGCAGGTCGTCCATCCGTCCCAGCAACTCCGCGACCGTGCTGACGCCGTCGCCGCGCAACTGCGGAACGGTCTTCCGCGTGCAATACACCACGGCATCGTCCTGGACGAAGACTCGATACTCGGTGCCATCGGCAATTTCCTGGATGATGATCGCGTCGTGATAGCGTTGAACGTCCTCGATGTAGCTCTGCAGGGCAGCCGGGCTGTCGATTCTCTGCGCAAAGTCGCCACGCGAGCCCGTCAGCGGCTTCACGAAGCACTGGCCGCCCAACCGCTTCAAATAGTCCAGCGCATCGAGACGTTCATGGCCGGGCGTTCGCAGCGAGCGGAAGCGGTCATGCAGAAAAAAGTACTCGCCGCCCAGATTCGGGATCTGCAGTTCGCTCAGGATGCGGTTGGCAAAATACTTGTCGGTGGCGAGGTAGGCGCTGGTTGAATCGTTCTGCGGATAGGCGGGACACTTTCCGGCACCGAAGAAAGCGGTGCGGGTCGCGTTCGACACCGAAAAGACCAGGCCGGTCCCGCCGTCATGATCGCGAAACGTGAGGTTGCAGCGCTCGGCGGCGAACTGCGCATAGATGGCGTTGTCCGGATAGGAGGCGGGACGGCCGCTTCTCAGCGCCTTCAATCGATCCATTTTCTCAACCGGCCTTGAGCGATGCGGAGCAAATTTAGCCCACATCACGTGCAGCATCCACACCCGAGCCGGGACCGCGATTTCTGCAGGCCAGACAATCTTTTTTGATGGTTTCCAGCAGGATTTCCCGGCTGATCCGGACTGCTGAAGGATTTTCCCTTTGGCTCGCGCTCCGTAGCAATTAATTGCCGCAGCGACGGCGATCTCAGCAAGTAAATTGCGCAGCGTTCAGTCATTAACGATGTCTGCATCGAACCTTTTTACGCAATTAATCGACTGCCATTCCGAGATCGCAATTGTGCGCCAAACGATCTTGACTATCTCATGCATCAGCGCGATGGACACGCCGAGATCTTCAATGATCTCAGGCACTTTCGCGCGGTCGCGAGCCGTCTAAAAATCAAATCGTTCTAAATCCGGTCACATCGAGAAAACGAAAACACATGAGCGCGTTCTATCGAGAGAAGGTTCTTTCCGTTCAGCACTGGACCGATACGCTTTTCAGCTTCCGAGCCACCCGCGATTCCGGTTTCCGCTTCCAGAATGGCCAGTTCGCCATGATCGGCCTCGAGGTCGAGGGCCGGCCGCTGCTGCGCGCCTATTCGATGGCGAGCGCCAATCACGAGGAAGAGCTCGAGTTCTTCTCGATCAAGGTGCAGGACGGCCCGCTCACCTCCAAGCTGCAGAAGATCAAGGAAGGCGACACCATCCTGGTCGGCCGCAAGGCCACCGGCACGCTGATCACCGACAATCTGATCCCCGGCAAGCGGCTGCTGCTGCTGTCGACCGGCACCGGGCTGGCGCCGTTCGCGAGCCTGATCAAGGACCCCGACGTCTATGACCGCTACGACCAGATCGTGCTGGTGCATGGCTGCCGCCAGGTCTCCGAGCTTGCCTATGGCGAGGAGCTGGTCGCCAAGCTGCGCGACGACGAGCTGTTCGGCCCGCTGCTGTCGGAGAAGCTCTCGTATTATCCGACCGTGACGCGCGAGCCGTTCCGCAACCGCGGCCGCATCACCGACCTGATCACCTCGAACCAGCTGTTCACCGATCTGCATCAGGGCCCGCTCGACATCGAGACCGACCGCATCATGATGTGCGGCAGCCCAGGCATGCTGGACGAGCTGAAGCAGATGTTCGAAGCCCGCGGCCTCAAGGAAGGCTCTGGCAATACGCCCGGTCACTTCGTGATCGAGAAGGCGTTCGTGGAGCGGTGAGTCTCCTGTCCCGGACGCGGTGCAGCGTGCAACGCTGCTCCGCAGAGCCGGGACCCATTCTTTCCGACAACGTGGACCCCGGATCAGCAGCGCACCGCTACGCGCTGCGCAGCATCCGGGGAACGTTGCGGTTAGCGCGGTAGCGCCACACAATACCCCACTGCTATAAACCTCCCAACGCCGCGCATTGACGCTGGCGACGAGGGAGCGCGCATTGTCCATCACCGATCCGGCTGCCCCGAAGACCGCCTTCGTCTTTGCCGGCGGCGGCAGTTTTGGTGCGATCCAGGTCGGGATGCTGCAGTCGCTGGCGGCGCACGGCATCACGGCCGACATGGTGGTCGGCTCCAGCGTCGGCGCGCTGAACGGCGCGTTCTATGCCGGAGACCCGACGGTTGCCGGCGCCGACCGGCTGGCCGAGATCTGGCGCGGCCTGAGGCGGCACGACGTGTTTCCGATGACCTGGAAGACGATGGCGAGCTTCCTGTGGCGGCGCGACTTCCTGATCCCGCATGACGGCGTGCGGAAACTGATCGACGACCACATCCCCTTCCGCAATCTGGAAGACGCCAGGATGCCGGTGCACATCGTCACGACCGACATCATCAGCGGCGACAGTGTGGTGCTGTCGGAGGGATCGACCGCGGAGGCGATCGTCGCCTCCACCGCGATCCCCGGCGCGTTCTCGCCGGTGCACTACCGCGATCGTTTTCTCGCCGATGGTGCGATCTCCAGCAACACGCCGGTCCGCGTCGCGGTCAAGCACGGCGCCAAGCGCCTGATCGTGCTGCCGACCGGGCATGCCTGCGCCAACCAGGCGCCGCCGGTCGGCGCGCTCGCCAATGCCCTGCACGCGCTGACGCTGCTGATCGCTCGCCAACTCGTCAACGAGTTGGAAAACCTCGATCCCGCCGTGACCCATTTCGTGATCCCGCCGCTGTGCCCGCTGGTCGGCTCGCCCTACGATTTCTCCCGCACCGACGACCACATCAGTCGCGCCCGCCACAGCACCGACGCCTGGCTGGCGCAGGACGGGCTCGAGCCCAACAAGATCCCGCACGAGCTGCAGCCGCACGATCATTAGGTGGCGCAGCGGCCGCTTGCTCGCTTCACCTCTCCCGCTGCACCGCAAAACAGGCGTCCCGCTCCCCATTCACGTCATCGCGAGCAGCTGTCACATCCCTGACCCCCACCGCGTATAAGCGTGTAGCACTGGCTCGCTGAGTTGGATTAGGCTGACATGCCGAGGGAATTTCGGCAGAGGGGCTCGAGGGGTTCGATGGACACGCTGCTGCTTCCGTTCTCGCCACGCTTCATCGTGCTGACGATCTGCGGCGTGGTCACCGCGTTGCTGCTGGGGATCGGGGTCTTCGACCACAATCCGAAGATCTGGGAAGTCGTGCTGATCCCGCTGGTGATCTTCGCCGCGCTGACGCTGCTCGGCATCCGCGATCTCGTGCAGAAGAACCATGCGGTGCTGCGCAACTACCCGATCTCGGCGCATTTGCGCTTCCTGCTCGAGGAAATCCGCCCGGAGATGCGGCAATACTTCTTCGAGAGCGAGAAGGACGGCATGCCGTTCTCGCGCGACACCCGCGCGGTGGTCTATCAGCGCGCCAAGATGGTGCTCGACAAGCGCCCGTTCGGCACCCAGGAGGACGTCTATCGTGAGGGCTATGAGTGGATGCACCATTCGGTGGCGCCGAAGAGCCATGCCGATCCGAGCTTCCGCATCACCATCGGCGGCCCCGACTGCACCAGGCCGTATTCGGCCTCGGTCTTCAACATCTCCGCGATGAGCTTCGGCGCTCTGAGCCCGAATGCGGTGCGCGCGCTCAATGCCGGCGCCAGGAAGGGCGGTTTTGCCCACGACACCGGCGAGGGCGGCGTCAGCCCCTATCACCGCGAGAAGGGCGGCGACATCATCTGGGAGGTCGGCTCCGGCTATTTCGGCTGCCGCAACCGCGACGGCAGCTTCAACCCGGATGAATTCGCCCGCATCTCCGCCGACGACCAGATCAAGATGGTCGAGCTCAAGATCAGCCAGGGCGCCAAGCCCGGCCATGGCGGTGTGCTGCCGGCGGCCAAGGTGTCCGAGGAAATCTCGAAGATCCGCGGCGTCCCGATGGGCGAGGACTGCATCTCGCCGGCCTCCCACAAGGCGTTCTCGACGCCGCTGCAGATGATGGAGTTCGTCGCGAACATGCGAAAGCTGTCCGGCGGCAAGCCGGCCGGCTTCAAGATGTGCATCGGCCATCCCTGGGAATTTCTGGCGATCTGCAAGGCGATGAAGGAAAGCGGGCTCTACCCCGACTTCATCGTGGTCGACGGCAATGAGGGCGGCACCGGCGCCGCGCCGCTGGAATTCATGGACCATCTGGGCATGCCGATGCGCGAGGGCGTCAGCTTCGTGCACAACGCGCTGGTCGGCATCGGCGCGCGCGACCGCATCAAGCTCGGCGCCTCCGGCAAGATCGCGACCGCCTTCGACATGGCGCGCGCGATGGCGATCGGCGCCGACTGGTGCAATTCGGCGCGTGGCTTCATGTTCTCGCTCGGCTGCATCCAGTCGCTGAGCTGTCACACCGACCGCTGCCCGACCGGTGTCACCTCGCAGGACCCGATCCGCAACCGCGCGCTCTACGTGCCCGACAAGATCGAGCGCGTGTACAATTATCACCACAATACGCTGCACGCGCTGGCCGAACTGCTCGCCGCCGCCGGCCTCGAGCATCCGCAGGAGCTGCGCCCGATCCACTTCTCGCAGCGGACCTCGACCACCGAAGTCTGCTCGTTCGCACAGCTCTATCCGGCGCTGCGGCCGGGTGAGTTGCTCGAAGGCACCGAGGATCGCCGCTTCCGCGACGCCTGGGCAATGGCGCGGGCGGATTCGTTCCAGCCGGCGGGATAGGGTGGATATTCGCTGTCGTCCTGGCGAAAGCCAGGACCCGTAACCACAGGATTTGGGAATTGGATTCGCTGTGGCCCGCGCCTGCTAAATCTGCTGACATTAGTGGTAATGGGTCCTGGCGTTCGCCAGGACGACGAAGATCATGCTGATCTGGCTTGCGTCCTACCCTCGATCCGGAAACACCTTCTTCCGCGTGCTGCTGCGGCAGGTCTACGGCATCGCCACCTACGACCTGCACGAGCCGGATGCCGACCGGCCCGAATATGAGCACATCATCGGCAATGCCAGGCTCGATCGGACGATCGCGGACATGCACCGCGACGACCGCCTGCACATCGTGAAGACGCACGATCTGCCGACCGAGGACTATCCCGCGATCTATCTGGTGCGCGACGGCCGCGACGCCGTGGCGTCCTACGCGCACTTTGCGCTCGATCCCAGGCTCGCCGCCGACCGCGGCGCCTATCTCGACCTGCTGCGCAATCTGATCGAGACCACCGGCTCCTATGGCGGCTGGAGCGGCAATGTCCGCGCCTGGATGGCCCGGCACACGCCGACCGTGGTGGTGCGGTTCGACGATCTCATCGCGCATCCGATGGAGGAGCTGCGGCGCGCGATGACTGCAATCGGCATCACGGCGCCGGAGACTGGCGTGACGCAGCTGCCGAGCTTTGCCGAGCTGCAGAAGATCGGGCCGCAATTCTTCCGCAAGGGACGCACCGGTGCATGGCATGAGGACATGCCGGCTGATTTGCACGTGTCGTTCTGGCGCCGCCACGGCGACACCATGCGCGCGCTCGGTTATCGCGACGCCGAGCCGGCGGCCGAGGAATTCGCCGGCGCGCGTTTGGCGGCAGGTGAAACCCTGTCGTTTGCCGCCGGCGGCAACGGTCGTCCCGCGCTCGGCCATGGCTGGGGCGAGCCGGAAGCGTGGGGCGCCTGGTCAATCGACCGTCGTGCCGCGCTACAGCTCGCGGTCGGCCGCGATCAGGCCGCGCCGATCGAGATCGCGCTCTTCTATCGCAGCTTCGTCGAGGGCGCGCGCAAGATTGAGATCGTGTGTCGCGCGGCCGGCGGGACGGTTGCATCCTGGACCTGCAGCGTGGAGAATTGGTGCGGCGTGCAGGGGATCACCATTCCGGCAGATGCCGTCAGCACGGATGGAATCGTCACGCTGGAGTTCGAGATCTCCGATCCGGTCTCGCCCGCACAGCTCGGCCTCAGCCCCGACACACGTCCGCTCGGACTGGGCATCGAAACGATGCGGCGGGTGTGATTTGTGGTGACCTCGTAGCCCGGATGGAGCGAAGCGCAATCCGGGAAGGTCCATCCGCGGATGAAGCGGCCCCGGATTGCGCTGCGCTCCATCCGGGCTACGGGGCCGCCTGCTAAAACTCCCCGTGCAAGCGCCCTGAGAAAATATGCACCGGGCCGCGGTCGGCGTTGTAGGCGGGGTTGGTGACGAACTGATAGTCGGCGGTCAGCGTGAAATACTTGTTCAGGGAATAGGCGTAGTAGGCCTCGAGGATGCGCTCCTGGCGATAGTTCAGCGCGCCGTCGCCGATCAGGACACCGAGCCCGCCGGCGGCGATGAAATCGCGATGGTCCTTCGACAGCGAATTGATCGCGCCGCCGATGCCGATCGTGTCGTCGGGCCGGCCCCATTTGGTGCCTTTGATCGAGGTGCCCATCGACAGCGAGGCATCGATGTCGGTGAAGGCCATGATCTCGGTCTTGCCGTCGTTCCAGCTCCAGCGGCCGAACAGGCCGATGTCGTCGGTCAGCGCCTGCTCGAGGTTGACGACGTAGCCGTATTTGATGCGGCCGGTGCGGGTCAGCGAGATGTCGAGATTGAGCGCGGGATTGTCTAGCGTCTCGCGATAGCTGCCGGAGAAGGCGCTGTTCAGCCAGGCGATGGTGCGCAGCTTGCCGGGCAGCGAGAACAGGGAGTAGCGCGTCTCGAGTTCGAGCACATAGGTGCCGCGCTCGAACACATTGGTGTCGAAGCTGTTGGAATTCGACACCGATTGCATCAGGAAATAGCCGCCGCGCAGCGCCCATTGCTTCTGATTGAGCTCGGCGGTGACGCCATAGCTCAAGCCGACCTTGTCGGCGGAATAGTCGAACGCGCCCGGCGCCCACATCGACCAGTTGATGAAGTCCTTGCGGGTGTCCTTGGCGTAGGCGTTGCCGTCGAACACGTCCATGACCGCGAATTTGCCGGCCTGGATGGTCAACCGGTTGACGTCGACCTTGCCGCCGAGCTGGGTGGGCCCGCTGGCCAATTCCTCCTGCTCGCCGCCGAAGCCGAAGGTCTGGCGCACGAACAGCCGCGAGGTGTTGTAATGCGGATAGGGGAAGTTGGACTTCTGCGCCTCGCCGCTCGAAAAGCCGGCCAGACCGACCGTGTCGTTCAGGCCAAAACCCTGCAGCAGCTCGGGATTGTAATAGACCTCGCCGCCGTCCCAGAGGCGCGCATTGAGGAACAGGCTGCTGCTCCAGGTCGCCTGTGCCTGCGGCGCCGGCGTCAAGCTGTTCGTCCCTGTGTAGGGCGCACGGAACGAGGGGTAGCCCTGCGGCAGATAGGTGGTCTGGCCGTGGATCTCCCAGCGATCGGATTCAGGATTGGCAATCGCCGCCATCGGCGTGACGCCGCTGGCCCCGGTCAGGTCGATCTTGCGGTTCAACCCGAGGCGGACCATCTGCAGATCGGGGTTGGAGGAGTATTGCGTGCCCGACGGCAGGATGACGCCGGCGCGGTCGAAATGGCTGTAGAGATATTCCGCGCGCGCCGTCCAGTTTGGCGCAATGGCGTATTCGAGGCCGGCACCGGCGGCCCAGCCGAAGCGGACATGGATGTCCTTTTCCTCGTCGCCGATTGTGGGCGCATTGACGAAGCGCTGGCCCATATAGGCGAAGCCGCCGGTCGCATAGGCGAGCCACGGCCCGCTCGCATAGCCGATGCGGCCGCGCACGGTGCCCAAGTAGTCCCACTGCTCGTTCGCCAGCGAGCGCGGCGTCGCGATCAGCGACATCACCGAGTTCGAGGTGAGATAGTTCGGGAACGTAATGTCGCTTTCGACGCCGAGCAGCAGGCCGGAATTGGTCCGCCAATTGTAGCCGGCCTGCAGGCCGCCGATCATGCCGCTGAAATTGTTGTTCGTGGTGGTCACCGCGGGATCGATCAGCGTCGCGGTCGACGTGCCGCGGCTATAGCCGGCATGGGCGCCGACATAGAAGCCGGTCCAGTCGTACACGGTTTTCAGATAGGGCGCCTTCACCGGCAGCGCGGCGTCAGCCGCATGCGCCGCTCCGCCAAGGGCAATCGCGCCCAGGGCGACGCCGGCCAGAAGGTGAGATCGGTAAAAACGGCTCATGACGCGATGCTATCAGGCGCGAGGGACAGGGTTTCGCGCGGCATCACGACAGATTTGGCAGCATCCCGCCACCACCGAAATGAAGTCATCATCCGTCGCCCCCGACAAATTCCAGACCCGAGCCCGGACCGGATACTCACCAGCTTTCGTCAACCTTTATTGCAAGTAATTCGCAGTAGCAACTAAGAGTGAGCTGATACCTGCTGAATCGCATCCGGCGATGACAGTTTTGCAACAGGGGCGAGGGTCACCCGGCGAAGGGGCGGCGAAGGGGGCGGGCCCAAAAGGTTGACCCGCCCGGGGGGACGACCGGGCGGGTCGGGTGCGACACGGGGTGGATGAGGACCCGTGTCGAACACAGGATCCACAAGCCGTCAGACGTTCAGTCGATCAGTAGCAGGTGCGGACGCGGCCGATGTAGTTGCCGTAGGCGTCGTACTGGCGAACCCAGCCGCAGCGGCGATAGTCGTCGTAGTAGTAGCCGTTGTTGGCGGCGATCGCGCTGCCGACGATGGCGGCGCCGACGAGGCCGGCTCCAACACCCCAGCCCCAGCCGATCGGCTTGGCCTGAGCAGACGAGGTGGTCGCCATGGTGCCGGCCACGGTGAGGGCGGCGAAAGCGACGGCGGCAAACTTGGTCTTGATCGACATGAAAAACTCCATCCTTGCTTCGAGGGCGGCCATTGTGGTCCGCATGCGAGTTGGACGGAGGCTTTGCGAAATCGGTTCGATGTCGAAGCTGGAAATATGGTTTCGTGAATTGTTTCGTCGGAAACACAAGCGCGTGAGCCCTCAACCCTCATCCTGAGGAGACCGCGAAGCGGGCGTCTCGAGGGATGCAGGCCGCAGACGGGGCCTCATGGTTCGCCCGGCGATGCGAAGCATCGTCCGGAGACGCGCTACGCGCTCCTCACCATGAGGGGCTTGTGACGTAGTTCGTTAACCCTGCGGTTTGCGCAGAAAGATGTCCGGATCGAACGCATCGACATCCGCCAGCAATTCGCAGAACGCGCGCGCGCCGTGATCGATCAGGCGTTCGCCTTTTTCAGCGCTCGCCTGCGTCGCATCGCCGACCGCGCCGCTCGGATGCAGGTCCTGCGCCTGCCAGGCGAATGGCGCCGGGCGCTGCGTCGACAGCCAGCGATATTTTTTCTCGAGCGCGATGCTCGCGGGCGTGAAATTCGCGATCGCATCGATACGCACGCTGTGCGGATATTTCGCCAGCATGATCGAAGTCTCCACCGCGCCGCCATGAATGCCGTGTCGGAGTTCTTCCGCGCCGAACAATCCATCCGGCACGCCAAAGCGCGACCAGCTCGTCGTTACCGCGACCATGCCGTGGTGCGCGCGCAGCTCCTGCGCCACCAGCATCATAGCAGCAGAGTTGCCGCCATGACTCGTCACCATCACGAGCTTCCTGATGCCCGCGCGCGCGACGCTTTCGCCGAGCGCCATCCAGTCCCTCAGCGCGACCTCCATCGGCAGCGTCTGCGTGCCCGGAAAATCGATATGCTCGGTCGAGATCCCGACCGGCTGCACGGGTAAGAAGGTCGCGGGGATCGTCGCCGGCAGCAGCTCGCGGACCCGCGCGAGATAGGCCTCGCCGATCATGACGTCGGTTCCCAGCGGCAAATGCGGCCCGTGCTGCTCGGTCGCGGCCAGCGGCAGCACGGCGATCCAGCGCGAGGTCCCGCCGGCGCCGACCTCGGGCCAGCGGATCTCGGTCCAGTCGCGGGGCGGAAGTGGCGAAGTCATCACGCGAGACGTTTCATTCGAGGGATTTGCGAGGTAGTTTGTCCGGCATTCCGGGACCGCGTCCCGGGGGTGCCCACGCCCCTTATCCCGCCATCATGGGCCAGATCAATCGACGGAGTCCAACCATGTATCAGGCCTTTTTGCCGCGAGCGTTAACCGTCAGCCTCGTTGCCGTTCTCGCGGCCCTGACCCCGGTGCGCGCGCAGACCCTGGACAAGGTCTCGTTCGGGACCAATTGGGTGGCGGAGGCCGAGCATGGCGGCTTCTTCCAGGCGGCCGCCGACGGCACCTACAAGAAATACGGCCTCGACGTCGAGATCGTGCCGGGCGGCCCGAACACGAACAACCGCACGCTGCTGATCGCCGGCAAGATCGACTTCTTCATGAGCGCCAATTCGCTGCAGACGTTTGACGCCGTCACCAACAACGTGCCGCTGGTCGCGGTCGCCGCGATGTTCCAGAAGGACCCGCAGGTGTTCCTGACCCACCCCGAGGTCAAGATCAGCAAGATCGAGGATCTGAAGCCGCTGACGCTGCTGATCTCCAAGGAGGGTGTCACCTCCTACTTCCAGTGGCTGAAATCCGAATACGGCTTCGACGAGAACAAGGTAAAACCCTACACGTTCAATTCGCAGCCCTTCATCGTCAACAAGCAGAGCGCGATGCAAGGCTATGTGACGTCAGAGCCCTATGCGGTGGAGAAGGCGGCCGGCTTCAAGCCGAACGTGATCCTGCTCGCCGATCACGGCTACAGCACCTATTCGACCCTGATCGAGACGCGCCGCGAGATCGTCGACAAGAAGCCCGACCTGGTGCAGCGCTTCGTCGATGCCTCCGTGATCGGCTGGTACAACTACATCTACGGCGACAATTCGGCCGGCAATGCCATGATCAAGAAGATGAACCCTGAGATGACCGATGAACTGCTGGCCTATTCCGTCACCAAGATGAAGGAATATGGCATTGTCGATTCCGGCGACTCCCTCAAGAACGGCATCGGCGCGATGACCGATGAGCGCATGGCCAGCTTCTTCGACAAGATGGTCCGCGCCGGCGTGGTCAAGGGCACCATCGACTATCGCCAGGGCTACACGCTGCGCTTCGTCAACAAGGGCGTCGGCGTCGAGCTCAGGAAGAAGTGAGCTGCGAGACGTGATGCAATCAGCCGCGGCATCGGTGCTCCACCTCTCCCCCTGTGGGAGAGGTCGGATCGCATCGCCCGATGCGATCCGGGTGAGGGGTATCGGTCTCTCGTGGGACCTGCGCCCCCTCACCCGGCGCTGCGCGCCGACCTCTCCCCGGAGGGGAGAGGTGTCGTTTGCGGCGCGACTTCCTGCAAAGTCTGGCTACCAATGCTAGCGAACGCTGCAGCCAACACCACCAACCTCGCCGTCCGTCTCCGCGCGGTCACCAAGATCTATGACAGCGGCGTGACGGCGCTCGGGCCCCTTCATCTCGATGTCGGCCGCGGCGAATTCATCTCGCTGCTCGGCCCATCCGGCTGCGGCAAATCCACCGCGCTGCGGTTGATCGCGGGGTTGGCCGCGCCGACCTCGGGCAGCGTCGACGTCTCCCATCACGGTGCCGCCCGCCGCGGCAGCCATCCGATCGGCTTCGTGTTCCAGGAGCCGACCCTGATGCCGTGGGCCACCGTGTACGACAATGTGCGGCTACCGCTGAAGCTCGCGCACGCGCCGCCCAGTGATGCCGAGGGCCGCATCCACGATGCGCTTGATCAGGTCGGCCTGTCCGATTTCGCGAATGCCTATCCGCGCGAGCTGTCCGGCGGCATGAAGATGCGGGTGTCGCTGGCGCGCGCGCTGGTCACCGATCCCGATATCCTGCTGATGGACGAGCCGTTCGCTGCGCTGGACGAGATCACGCGCTTTCGTCTCAACAACGATCTGCTGACGCTGTGGCGCGACCTCAACAAGACGGTGATCTTCGTGACCCATTCGGTGTTCGAGTCGGTCTATCTGTCCGAACGTGTCATCGTCATGACAGCGCGGCCCGGCCGCATCGGCGCCGAGTTTCGCATCACCTCAGCCGAGCCGCGCAGTGAGGCGTTCCGCACCTCGGCCGAATATGCCGCCTATTGCCGCGAGGTCTCCTGCGCGCTGGCGCCGTCCTATGCCGGGCAGGCGAGCGCATGATGTCGCCGCAACGCCTCGCCCGCTTTGTGCTTCCCGTCGTGGTGTTCGCCGCGGGGCTTGCGCTCTGGGAATTTATCGTTCGGGTCAACGATATTCAGCCCTATGTGCTGCCGGGTCCGATTTTGGTCTTGAAGACGCTGGTGTCAGACTGGGGCGTGCTGTCACAATCGCTCGGCGTGACGCTGCTCACGACGCTCGAAGGATTTATTGCGGCTGCCGTGGGCGGTGTCGCGCTGGCGCTATTGTTCAATCAGTCGAAATGGCTGGAATATTCGCTGTTTCCCTATGCCGTGGTCCTGCAGGTGACGCCGGTGATTGCGATCGCGCCGCTGCTGCTGATCTATCTGCAGCAGCAAACGGCCGTGATCGTCTGCGCCTGGATCGTCGCCTTCTTCCCGGTGCTGTCGAACACCACGCTTGGGCTGAACTCGGTCGACCGCAATCTTACCGGTCTGTTCCAGCTCTATGGCGCGTCGAGCGTGCAGACCCTGCTGTTCCTGAAATTGCCGGCGGCGCTGCCCTATATGCTCGGCGGATTGCGCATCGCCGGCGGCCTGTCCCTGATCGGCGCCGTGGTGGCCGAGATCGCCGCGGGCAGCGCCGGCGCGGGCTCCGGCCTTGCCTTCCGCATCGCTGAATCCGGCTATCGCCTGCTGATCCCACGTATGTTCGCAGCGCTGCTCCTCCTGTCGCTGGCCGGGATTGTCATCTATGGGTCGCTGGCGCTAATTTCCCACCTCTTGTTACGACGCTGGCACGAAAGTGCGCTTGGAAAGGAAAGCTGATGTCCTCGATTTCTTCCGAAAAGATCGATCTGCTGATTTATGGACCGATCCGGCCAATCCTCGAGAACGGCTTCTCCGATCAATATGTGGTGCATCGCGCCGAAAGCCGTGGCGATCTCGAGCGGCTGACGCCCGACGTTCTCGCAAAGATCCGCGCGATCGCGGTGACCTATCACACCATGTCGACCGACAAGACCGCGATGGCGATGTTTCCGAAGCTCGAGATCGTCGGCAGCTTCGGCGTCGGCTACGACCACATCGATTCCCACTACGCGCGCGATCACAACATCGTTGTCACCAACACGCCCGACGTGTTGACCGAGGAGGTCGCCGACGTCGCGATGGGCTTGCTGATCTCGACCTTGCGCGAGTTCATCAAGGCCGATCGCTACCTGCGCTCGGGGCTGTGGCAGACCCAGAACTATCCGCTCAGCGTCGGCTCGCTGCGCGACCGCAAGGTCGGCATCGTCGGCATGGGCCGGATCGGCCAGGCGATCGGCCGCCGGCTCGAAGCCTCGCACGTGCCGGTGTCCTATCATTCGCGCAACCCGGCGCAGGGCGTCACCTACAAGCACTATCCCGATCTGATCGAGATGGCGAAGGCGGTCGAAACGCTGGTCGTGATCGTGCCGGGCGGCGCCTCGACCAACAAGATGATCAATGCCGAGGTGCTGAAGGCGCTCGGTCCGCGCGGCGTGCTGATCAACGTCGCGCGCGGCTCCGTCGTCGACGAGCCGGCGCTGATCGCCGCGCTGAAGTCGGGCACGATTCTCGCCGCCGGCCTCGACGTGTTCGCCGCCGAGCCGAACGTGCCTGACGAGTTGAAGGCGATGCAGAACGTCGTGCTGCTGCCGCATATCGGCTCGGCCTCGGTGGTGACACGCAACGCGATGGACCAGCTCGTGGTCGACAACATCAAGACCTGGTTCGCCGGCAAGCCGCCGCTGACGCCGGTGGCGGAAACCCCGGTGACAAGCCGCTGATGTCGGCGCGCGGGCTCATCACTGTCCTCATCCTGCTGCTGGCCGGCCTCGCTCCGGCCCGCGCGCAGGATGCATCGACCTTGAAAAAGGACATGATCGGGCAGTGGGAGCTCGCGACCACCGAGCGCAGCAAGACCTGTGTCGTCACCCTGAAGGGCGATGCCGCCGCCGGCGGCTTCAAGCTTGAGCTGGAGCCCGCCTGCGCCGCCGCGCTGCCTTTCACCAAGGAGATCACGGCCTGGAGCATCAAGGGCCTCGGCGACATCGTGCGGCTGCAGAGCGCCAATGGCGAATCCGTGATCGACTTCACCGAGGTCGAGAGCGGCATCTTCGAGGGGCTGCGCACCAATGAGGGCGTCTACATCCTGCAGAACCTCGCCGCTGCCCGCTCGCTCGCCAAATCGATGGACCAGATGATCGGCGACTGGTCGATGGTGCGCGGCAACGGCCAGGCGATCTGTTCGCTGGTGCTGACCAACACCGACGCCGGCAGCGACAATTTCCAGGTCTTCGTGAAGGGCAAATGCGATCCCGCCATCGCCGCCTTCAATCCGAGCCTGTGGCGGCTCGACCACGGCCAGATGCTCTTGATGTCGGCCAAGGGCGAGACCTGGGCTTTCGAGGCCGACGACAACGCGCAATGGCGCCGCGTCCCCGACAGCGCCGACCCCCTGATCATGCTTCGCGGGCAGTAGGTTCCTCTTCGCCTCTCCCCGCGTGCGGGGAGAGGCCGGAACGCATCGCCAGATGCGTTCCGGGTGAGGGGGAGTCTCCACGAATTTCTCTCTCACCTGACATGTGGAGACAGCCCCTCACCCTAACCCTCTCCCCGTAAGAACGGGGCGAGGGGACTCCGCCGCCGTCGCGGTTGCAGCGTGGTTCCAGCCCAAAATAATCTCCCTCACCCATGTCGAACCGGCGTCCCCCGGATCGTCGTTCCCCATAGCGAGCCGATCTTGCGGCAATCCCGCCGCAACTCGCCCCAATGGGAGTTCTCCGATGCGCTTCATGTATATCGTCACCTCCTCGCAGCCCCCGCGGCCGCCGACGCCGGCGCTGATGGACGCGATGGGCAAGCTCGCCGACCGGGAACTCAAGGCCGGGCGCATGATCGACAATGGCGGCTTGATGCCGCTCGTCACCGGCGCCCAGGTCCGCATCACCGACGGCAAGCTCGCCGTGATCGACGGACCCTTCGTCGAGGCCAAGGAGGTAATCGGCGGCTATGCGATCATCGAGCATCGCACCAAGGAAGAGGCGGTCGCCGCCGCCGTCGAGTTCATGCAGCTCCACAAGGACCACATGCCGGGCTGGGAGGGCACCTGCGAGGTCCGCGCCTTCGCCACCATGGGCGAGGATGGTGCCTGCCAGGTCGATGCCCGCGTCAGCGCCTGAAACGGGTTTTGACGCCACGAGGTCGGCGGCTGACACCGCCGGCCTCCAGCGCACCATCCTCGCGGTGTGGCGCATCGAGCAGCCGCGGCTGATCACCAGCCTGTCGCGGATGCTGCGCGATGTGCCGCTCGCCGAGGATCTGACCCAGGAAACGCTGGTCGCAGCGCTCGAGCACTGGCCCGTCAGCGGCGTGCCCGACAAGCCCGGCGGCTGGCTGATGGCGACCGCCAAGCGGCGGGCGCTCGATCATCTGCGCCGGGGCCGCATGCTGGCGCGCAAGCATGACGTCATCGCGCAGGACATGGCGCGGGAGCAACAGGCGATGCCCGATCTCGATTCCGCGCTCGACGACGATATCGGCGATGAGCTGCTGCGGCTGATCTTCACCGCCTGCCATCCGCGTCTGTCGCGCGAGGCCCGCGCCGCGCTGGCGCTGCGGATGATCTGCGGCCTCACCACCGAAGAGATCGCGCGCGCCTTCCTGCAGTCGGAGGCGACGATCTCCCAGCGCATCGTGCGCGCCAAGCGGACGTTGTCGGAGTCGGGTCTCGCCTATGAGACGCCGCGCGGCGAGGAATTGTCGGAGCGGCTCGCCTCGGTGCTGGAGGTCGTCTACCTCATCTTCAACGAGGGCTATACTGCGGCCAGCGGCGACGAATGGCTGCGGCCGCAGCTCTGCCACGACGCGCTGCGCCTGGGCCGTGTGCTGACTGCAATCGCGCCGCGCGAGCCGGAGGCGCACGGTTTGCTGGCGTTGATGGAGCTCAACGCCTCGCGCATGGCGGCGCGCACCGATGCCAACGGCGATCCGATCCTGTTGTTGGACCAGAACCGCAACAGGTGGGACCGCCTGCAGATCCGCCGCGGGCAACTGGCGCTGGCGCGCGCCCGCGAACTCGGCGGTGGCGGCGGCTTCTATGCGCTGCAGGCCGCGATCGTCGCGGTCCATGCCGAGGCCGCGACGCCTGACGTCACCGACTGGCGGTGCATCGCCACGCTTTACGGCGATCTCGCTGCGCTCGTGCACTCGCCCATCATCGAGCTCAACCGTGCGGTTGCGATCGCCATGGCCGAGGACCGGAGGCGGGACTTGCCATCGTCGAGCGCCTCGCGCATGAGCCGATGCTCGCCACCTATCACCTGCTGCCGAGCGTGCGCGGCGACCTCCTGCATAAGCTCGGCCGCTTCGACGAGGCGCGTGCCGCGTTCGAAGCTGCCGCTGCGCTCGCCGGCAACACGCGCGAACGCGATCTGCTGTTGCGCCGTGCCTCCGCGGCAGGTCAACAGCAGCCCGCGCCACGCTAGATTGTTGCGATGAATCGCACTCGCTCAATCGTTGCTAATACCCAGGGAAAACTCGGTAATTTCCCGGATACCGCCGCGACATTTTGATTAAGCTTTCAGTCCTAGGTTCATCTCCAGTCGGCACGGATTCATCATGCCGGTTCTGCGCGGTGCGGAGGTCTCCACCGTTCGGGGATGGGGCATGTCCGAATTCATTATCAAAAGATCCTTTGTGCTTGCGGCTGCCGTTGCTGCCACGACCAGCCTCGGCATGTTTGGCTTCACCGGCATCGTCAACGGTGCGGCCGTCGTCGGCGAGACACGCAAGATCGACCTCGGCCAGAAGCCGGCGAGCGGCGTCGACGCGCTGAAGGCGCAGTATCGCCGCCCGCTCGCGATTCCATTCCCGAAGGACAATACCTACACGCCGGAGAAGGCGGCGCTCGGCAAGAAGCTTTACTTCGACACGCGGCTGTCGGTGTCGATGGCGCAGTCCTGCGCCAGCTGCCACAGCCCGGGCTTTGGCTGGGGCGACGGCCTCGCGGTTGGCGTCGGTCACGGCATGGCCAAGCTCGACCGCCATTCGCCGACCATTGTCAATGCCGCCTGGGGCGCGATCTTCATGTGGGACGGCCGGCTCGCCACCCTGGAAGAGCAGGCGCTCGGCCCGATCCAGGCCGCCGGCGAGATGAACATGCCGCTCGATCAACTGGTCGCGCGCCTCAACGCGATTGGCGAATACAAGCCGCTGTTCGACGCCGCGTTTCCGGGCGAGGGCATCAAGCCGAAGACGCTTGCCGCGGCGATCGCGACCTACGAGCGCACGGTGGTCTCCGAGCGCGCGCCGTTCGACGCCTGGATCGAGGGCAATGAGAAGGCAATTCCGGAAGAGGCCAAGCGCGGCTTCGCGCTGTTCAACGGCAAGGCGCAATGCGCGGCCTGCCATGAAGGCTGGAATTTCACCAATGACGGCTTTCAGGACATCGGCCTGCCCAGCAAGGATATCGGCCGCGGCGAGTTCATGCCCGGCGTGATCAAGATGCAGCACGCCTTCAAGACGCCCGGCCTGCGCGAGATCAGCCGCCGCAGCCCATTCATGCATGACGGCTCGCTCGCCACGCTGGAAGACGTCGTCGAGCATTACGACCATGCCGGCGTCGATCGCCCGAGCCGCTCCGACCTGATGAAGCCGCTCGGCCTCACCGCCCAGGAGAAGACCGACCTGGTCACCTTCCTGAAAACCCTGAGCAGCGATCTCAGCCCGACCGCCGTGCCCGTCCTTCCCCGCTAACGTCAATTGTCTGGATATACACCGATGCGCAAGCTTGCTCTTTTCACGTCAGTCATTCTCGCAGGTCTTTCGGTCGGCGCCTTCGCCGCCACCGAAGTGATCCATCAGCAGGGCCGCGTGTTCTCGTTGGAGGCCGCGACCGTCAAGAAGGGGCAGGCGCTGACCTTCCTCAACGACGACACCGTCCCGCACAACATCATGTCGGCGTCCAAGGGCAACGAGTTCAACCTCGGCTCCCAGCCTCCGGGCACCTCGACCGACGTCAGCTTCAAGGAAGCCGGCGACGTGCAGGTGATCTGCGCGATCCACCCGCGCATGAAGATGATGGTCAAGGTCACCGACTAATTGCTCGCGGCAGCGCCGGAGGTTTGCGATGTCGATCCGCTACAAGATCTTCTGTGCGTTCAGTGTCGTGATCGCGCTGGCCTGCGGCCTTGCCTTCTACGGCATCCGCAGCATCTCGAACTCCGGCGATCTCGTGGTGCGCCTCTATGACGGACCGCTGATGGGCATCAACCACGCCCGCTCGGCCCATGCCGCGCTCAACGAGGCGCGATTGATCATGCAGCGCAGCCTCAGCGAAGGAACGTCCGCCGACTCGGTTGCGAAGTTCGAGAAGCTGATCAAGACCATCTCCGAAGACCTCGTCGTCGTGCGCGACCGCGTCCGCAGCCCGAGCGTCAGCGCGGCGCGCGAGAAGGTCGAGACCAAGCTAAGAGACTGGTCGACCGCGGGCCTGAAGATCCTCAAACCGCAAGCCGGCGGCCTGACCGAGATCCCGACCACCTTCGTCGTGTCGCAGCTCGGCTCCGAGACCATCGCTGCCGTCGACGATCTCGTCGAAATGGTGGCGGCCTACGGCTTCGACTTCCGCACCGAGGCCGAGGCCACGGTGGCAGAGGCCCACACCACGATGCTCGGCATCGCGATCGGGACCATCGTGATCGGCCTCCTGATTGCCGCGGCCTTCGCCTATTCGCTGAGCCGGCCGATCTTCGCCGCCATGCACGTCGCCGAGCGCGTCGCCGCCGGCAATTACACCGACGACATCAAGCTGCGCCGCCGCGACGAGCTCGGCCGCCTCCTGAAATCGCTCGCGGTGATGCAGGCGAGCCTGAAGGCGCGCGCCGATGACGATCTCGCGCTCAGTACCGCCAAGGACCAGACCCACGCCGTGCAGGTCAGCCGCCGCCAGCGCATCGAGGCCGAGATCGAGGCGTTCCGCTCGGCCTTTGCCGATGTGCTGAGCAACACCGACCGCATGACCGGCGAGCTCACATCGACCGCCCAGACGCTCTCCTCGATCGCACAGGTCGCCGGCAAGCAGTCGACCGAGGCGGCCTCGACCGCCGACCAGACCTCGTCCAACGTACAGACGGTCGCCAGCGCCGCCAGCGCGCTCGGCGAGTCCGTGCAGTCGATCAAGTCCAAGGTGCATGACGCCAGTGCGATCGTGCAGCGCGCCTCCGGTATGGCGACGACCGCCAACGACACGATCGGCGTGCTCGCCAATGCGACCAAGCAGATCGACCAGGTCGTCGGCTTTATCAGAACCATCGCCGGCCAGACCAATCTGCTCGCGCTCAACGCCACCATCGAGGCGGCGCGCGCCGGCGAGGCCGGCCGCGGCTTTGCCGTCGTTGCCTCCGAGGTGAAGGCGCTGGCGACCCAGACTGCGAAAGCGACCGAAGAGATTTCCTCGCAGATCGCCGAGGTGCAGTCGGCGACCCGTCAGGCCGTCGACAATGTCGGCGCCATCGCCTCCATCATGGGCGATATCGACAGCTTCACCGCGACCATCGCCTCCGCTGTCAGCCAGCAGAACGAAGCCGCGATTGAAATCTCGACCAGCATCGGCCAGGCCGCCGCGGGAACCGCGATCGTCGCCCGCAGCATCGCAGGAACCGCCGAGGCCACCGAGAACACCAACCGCTCCGCCGGTCTCGTGCTTTCCACGGCGCATGATCTGTCGGCGCAGGCCCAGCAGCTGCGCGCCTCGGTCGATCGGTTCCTGACGAACGTCGCGGCTTAGCACGCGCTGAAGCAACCAATCATCGCGGTTTCGACTCAAAGCCCGCGCATGCTTCCTGATCCCCGGTCGGATCAGGAGCAGGCGCGATGGCAAAATCCGTGTTGGCAATCGGCCTCGACCCCGCCTTCGTCGACTTCACCGCGTTCCTGCAGCTGACCCCGGCGCTGGTCCGTCACTACCTCGATAGCCAGATCGAGCGCTTGCGCACACTCGGCTATGAGGCCGACTCCTGCTTCACCGACATCGGCGACACTGCCGAGCAGGTGACGGCGGCCGCACTGATGTCGAAGCGCTACGACTGCATCGTGATCGGCGCCGGCCTGCGCGAGCCGGCGGAGCATCTGCTGCTGTTCGAGAAGATTCTCAATCTCGTGCATCGGTTGGCGCCCGATGCCAGCATTTGCTTCAACGCCAATCCGGCCGACACTGCGGATGCGGTGCAGCGCTGGGTGAAGCCGTAGTGGTAGCGTGATCGGGAAAAACTGAAAATCAGAGCTGCGGCACGGGAGGTGCACCGCACCCTCTTCCACAAGGGGAGAAGGTGCACCGCCGCCGCGGCAACAGCGCCGCTTACTTCTTCCTGTGAAAGAATCCCGTAAACGTCACGCTGCCGCCGCAGGCGCTGTTGTCCTCGACCTTGAGCAGCGGGCCGATGCGCTGCAGCCGCACCCAGCATTCGCCTTCATTGCGCTTCTCGAAGGGGATGCTGCCGTCGTCGACGAAGGCGACGGTGTCGCTGCCGGACGTCACTGCGACATCGGCCTTGATCACGGCGGAGCGCACGTCGTTTGCGCCCACCACCGCCATCAAGCCTTCGATGTGCAGCTTGCCGCCGGCGCCGCGCTTGATCGTGATTTCGCCCTGCTGCTGATCCCACGAGCCGATCCAGTCGGTCAGTTGCGGCTGAGGCATCGGCGCGACCGGCGTCAGCGCGTTGCTCGGCAGCCAGCCCGAGGTCCAGATGTGCTTCTTCGCCGTCGGCGACTGGTAGGTGACGCAAATAAATTCGCCCCTGACACGTCCGGTGAGCACGAGGTCGCCGGTGACCAGATAGGTTGAATTGCGGCAGGCCTCGGTCGCGGCCGGGCACTGTGTGGCTTTGAAGTCGTCGTCAAAGGGACTCTTGACGAAATTGACGCGCGGGGTGGCAGTCACCCTTGCCACGATCAGAGCGTGATCGTCATTGCCGTCGGCGCCGTTGCAATTGGCGGGATCGAGCGGGTCATAGGCGTGCGCGCCCGTGGCGCACAGCAGCATGCCGAAGACGAGACCGATGAACCACGATCGCATGATGTAGTATTCCGAAGCGCGACCATCGCGCCGGTATTAGGTAGTCCGGCGGGCGGGCAGGTTCAAGCGTAGGGATCGGGGAGTGGGACGGGCCTTGCCGCCACTCGCGCCGGAACCCCCGCGCCGGGCCATGATTTCACCCACAATATCTGGCTTGCTTCCGCCGCTCGATTTTGCTCTCGATGTGCCGTCAAGGCGGTCCCGGGGACTGATTCTTGAGCGGGAGCATGATCCGGAAAAGTGCGAAGCGGTTTTCCGAAAAGATCATGCTCAGACAACGGCTTGATGCGCGATGACGGTTGTCATTGCGTTTTTGAACGGCGGATGAAGTCATTGACCTCCGTTGACGCTGGCTAAGGAGCCGGCGGGACGGCCACACAGGAGACCTTTGGAAATGTTTCGACGTTTAGGACTTGCAGCGTTGCTGGCGCTCGCCGTGGCAGTGCCGGTGCATGAGGCGTCCGCCCAGGACGCGCTCGGCGGCGCCATTTTCGGTGGCGCGGCCGGTGCGATCGTCGGCGGCGCGCTTGGCGGTGGCCGTGGTGCCGCGATCGGCGCCGTGCTCGGTGCGGGCACCGGTGCTGCCGTTGCCGCCGAAGGCGAACGCCGCCGCAACGGCTACTACGCCTATCGCGACGGCTGCTACGTCCAGCGCCGCGACGGCGCCTGGCTGCGCGCCGACCCGCGCTACTGCTACTGAGCAGGACGCAGCGGCACGCTGCACGGCCTGGCTTCTGATGTTCATGTCGAGCGGCGTTCGAAACGCGCCGCTCGATGTTTTTTTGCGATGATCGTGTAAGATATCGCTGCACCTTCCAGCGTCCGCGCGCTCCGCGGCGATCGAGAACGTTGCGGCACAGGATTTTCCCGCGCATGAATGGTTTGGGTCGAAAGCTGCGGTGGTTGGCTCTTGCCGGTGCTGCCGTTCAACTGCTTGCGGCCGTGCCGGCAGGCGCGCAGCAAATTCCCATGGACGAGACGGGATTCACCGCCTTCGTCGCCGAACGAATGCGCAAGGAAGTCCAAAACCTGCCGGTCGTCATCAAGGGCCCCCTGACACTGTCGATCGGGCCCCTCCAGGCCAATCTCGATCGCGTTCATGCGTTCTGCAAGGCCAATGCGGCCGGCTGTTCCGGGGAGATCGGGGTCTATATCAGGGGCACCGCCGAGGCCGCGCGCAACAAGGACGATCTGCCGACCAGGGACGCCATTCGCGTCGTCATTCGAACCGCCGACTTCATGCAGAAGGCTTCAGCCGAACTTGGGCCGAAGGCAGCCGTCCCGACGAAGCCGCTCGTCGAAGGGCTGGTCATTGTGCCCGTGCTGGATTCGCCGCGCACGGTGCGAATGCTCAACGGCGAGAATCGCGACAAACTGGGGCTCTCACCGGCTCAGGTGTTCGACGTCGGCATTGCCAATCTCCGCCGCGCCGTGAAGCCTCTGATGGAGGTTGCGAAGCCGGCCGCACCCGGGCGCTTCGGCAGCCTCGGCGGCGACTTCTATCAGACCAGCCGGCTCGCGCTCGTCGATAGCTGGGCGCCACTGGCGCAAGCCCAGGGTGGCGTGCTGCTCGTGGCCGTGCCGGCAGCCGACGCCTTGCTTTATTCAAGCGAGGATTCCGCTGCGGCCATCGATGCGCTGCGGACGATCGCCAGGAACGTCATGTCACGCTCGCCCAAGCCGCTCTCCGACGCCGTGCTGCGCTGGACCCCGCGGGGCTGGCAAGTGGTGCGGTGAGCCCGTCGGGGCGAGATCGGGAGCGACACCGCAGCCTCAAATCAATCGCATCCCCTTCAGGCTCGCATGCCCGTTCTTGCCGACGATGATGTGGTCGTGCACGGAGATGCCGAGCGGTTTTGCGATGTCGACGATCGCCTTTGTCATCTGGATGTCGGCCTGCGACGGCGTCGGGTCGCCGCTCGGATGGTTGTGCACCAGGATCAGCGCGGTCGCCGACAATTCCAGCGCGCGCTTGATCACCTCGCGCGGATAGACGGGCGTGTGGTCGACGGTGCCGGTCTGCTGCACCTCGTCGGCGATCAGCTGGTTGCGCTTGTCGAGGAACAGCAGGCGAAACTGCTCCTTGTCGGCGAACGCCATACCGGAGCGGCAATAGTCGATCACGTCGTTCCATGACGACAGCGCGACGCTGCGCTTGATCTCGCCCTTGGCGATCCGGCCGGCGGCGGCCGCCAGCAGCTTGAGCTGGGTGATCGAGGCGTCCTTGATGCCGTCGACCTCGCGCAGCCGCGCCACCGGCGCATGCACCACTTCGGCAAACGAGCCGAATTTTTTCAGCAGCGCCTTTGCCAATGGCTTGGTGTCGCGGCGCGGGATCGCGGCGAACAGTGCCATCTCCAGCAGTTCGTAGTCGCTCAGCGCTTCCGGCCCCGCGGCATGGAAGCGCTCGCGCAGCCGCTCGCGATGGCCGTGATAATGCGGCGTCTCGTCGGCGTCATCCGTGCTGTCGGTGGTTTTGGTGCCCATCACCTGCAACCATGCCGTGCCCGGCAGGTTTTGCAAGTGTCGATGGTCGCCGCGCCGCTATGGCGCGCGCTTCAAGCCCGGAATCAGCGCGGCCAGCCGGTCCTTGATCTGGTGGCCGCGGGGCGGCGGGCCGCCGAAGGTCATGTCGGGAGGTGGTCCAGGTGGCAGGCCTGGTGGCGGCCCGCGCCGGGCGTCGGCGACAATCTCGGCGCGACGGTCGACGCCGAGCGTCAGCGTCGCCACATAGCGATCCCGTTCCTCCTTCACCGCGCAGAACGAGCGGCGATCGGGATCGGAGACCGCAACGACGTGGTCGTTGGCGTTGAGCGTGGTGCGGGTCCGTGCGCGGCCGGTATAGTCGGGCACGCTGGCGTAGATGAACTCGTTCAGCGCGTCCGGCAGGAAGGTCTGCCCGGTCAGCACATTGCGCGCGTCGAGGAACACCTTGAAGTGGATGTGGGTGGCGCGGCCGTCGTACCAGCCGGGATAGATGGTGTTGAATGCGACCCAGCCGCTGGTGTCGGTGGTCTGCGTCCCGCGCAGGAACGAATCGTGGGACGCATCGATGTTGTGTCCGTCGCCCTGGCCCGGATACGCCGAATAGAGCCCCTGCGCATCGCAATGCCAGATGTCGACCCGCGCGCCCGCGATGGGTGTGCAGGGGCCGGCCTCGATGACGCGCAGCCGCAACGTCAGGGGCACGCCGGCCCTGCCGTCGGTGACGTCGGCGCGGACCAGCTTTGGATCGGCGTAGAACGGACCTTCCTCCGCCTGCGGCGTCAGGATGCAGGCATCATCAGCAGCCGCGGCCCGGCTCTCGGCCGCAGCCTGCGCGGCCCGCGCCGGCATCAGCGCGGCTGCGCTTGCCGAGATCAGGCCGAGAAAACTGCGGCGCGTCGAACGGTCCAATGTGTCACTCCTGTCGATGGACGGTCTCATTCCATGACCAGCATGGCGATATCAGGACCAACGGGTTTCCGGATGTGGCAGGTTTGCGCTGCCGCGCGCCGCCAGCTAGCCTTTGTTCCGGCTCAACCGACGGTATTACGAAAGGCGTCCACGTGACTTCGTTCAAAGTGATCCGCGCCCGCGCCGAGAAGCGCAAGGGCGGGCCGAAGGCGCTGGAGAAATTGCTCCCGAAGCTCGAAAGCCCCAAAGCATTGGCAAAACTCGGCGACGACCGCGCGCTCGCCGAGATGACCCGGCGCGTGTTCTGCGCCGGCTTTGCCTGGAGCGTGATCGACGCCAAGTGGGATGGCTTTGAAGCGGCCTTCGGCGGCTTTGCGCCTGCAAAGCTCTCGTTCAAGCCGGACGAGTTCTGGGAGAAGCTGACCAGCGACACGCGCATCGTGCGCAACGGCGCCAAGATCATGTCGGTGCGCGACAATGCCCGCTTCATCCAGGAGATCGCGCGCGAGCACGGCAGCTTCGGCAAGATGCTGGCAGCATGGCCCGCCTCGGACGAGATCGGCCTGCTCGAGCTGCTGGTCAAGCGCGGCAGCCGGCTCGGCGGCAACACCGGGCAGATGCTGCTGCGCTTCCTCGGCTGGGACGGCTTTGTCACCTCGCGCGACGTCGTCGCCTGCCTGCGCGATGCCGGTCTCGATATCGCCGAGGAGGTGAAGTCGAAGCGCGATCTGGCAAAAGTGCAGGCGCAGTTCAACGCCTGGGCCGAGGAGAGCGGCTTGCCCTACACCCACATCTCGCGGATCTGCGCGATGTCGATCGGGGAGAATTACGAGCCGGCGGAGATCACGCGACGGATGCGGGGGGATGATTGATCAAACGCTCGTCGTCAGACCTGCACCCACGGCTTCTCGCCATGGCGCTCCGACAGCGTAAAGATCTCGACGCCGTCGGCGGTGACGCCGACCGAGTGCTCGAACTGCGCCGACAGCGAGCGGTCGCGGGTGACCGCGGTCCAGCCGTCGGACAGGATCTTCACATGCGGCTTGCCGAGATTGATCATCGGCTCGATGGTGAAGAACATGCCGGGCTTCAGCGGCACGCCCTCGCCGGGACGGCCGATATGGATGATGTTCGGCTCGTCGTGGAACAGGCGGCCGAGGCCGTGGCCGCAGAAATCGCGCACCACGCTCATGCCCTGCGGCTCGACATAGCTCTGGATGGCGTGGCCGATGTCGCCGGTGGTGGCGCCGGGCTTCACCGCGGCGATGCCGCGCATCATCGACTCATAGGTCACTTCGATCAGCCGTTCGGCTTTGCGCGCGATCGGGCCGATCGCATACATCCGGCTGGAGTCGCCGTACCAGCCGTCGACGATGAAAGTGACGTCGATGTTGACGATGTCGCCTTCCTTCAGCGGACGGTCGCCCGGCATGCCGTGGCAGACCACGTGATTGATCGAGGTGCAGGTCGAGTAGCGATAGCCGCGATACATCAGCGTCGCCGGATAGGCGCCGTTCTTGAAGGCGAAGTTGCGGACGAACTCGTCGATGACCGAGGTCGGGATGCCCGGCTTGATCAGGTCGGTCAGCTCATCGAGGCATTTCGAGACCAGCGCGCCCGCCTTGCGCATGCCGGCAAAGCCGCTCTGGCCGTGCAGCTTGATCTGGCCGGTCTTGCGCAGCGAGGTGTCGTTGGCTTCGATATAGCTCATGGGCGGGGTCGTTTCGGCGGCAAAGAGTTGATTTGAGAGCCTAATTTAATGATCGGGGCGGCTGGCGCAAGCGAAGGTTGGACATAGGCATAATGCCTAAACGGTTGAATTCCCGTGGCGTTTCCGAACGAACGCTAGCTGGATACCTCGACCACGGTCTCCACCGGCAGGGCGCCGCCGCGGATCCTGAGTTCCCGGACCGGGTAGGGAACGCGGATACCCTCGCGCTTGAAAGCCTCCCACAGCGCCAGCATCACCTCGCTCTTCACATTGTCCATGCCATCAGGGTCGGCGATCCAGAAGGTCAGCGAGAACTTCATCCCGGCCTCGGCGAACTCGGTCAGGATCGCGTTCGGCGGCTTGCCCTTGGTGGCGCGCGGGTGGGCAGATGCGGTGTCGATCGCGAGCTTGCAGACCAGCCGCGGGTCGGCATCGTAGTTGGTGGCGAACGGGATCTTCACCAGCGTGTTCTTGTCGGTGTAGGTCCAGTTGACCACCTTCTGCGTCACCAGATCCTCGTTCGGAATCAGGAACTCGCGGCCGTCGCCGGCGGCGACCGAGATGTAGCGCGTCTTCATCGCGCTGATCTTGCCCTGGCTGTCGCCGATGGTGACGAGGTCGCCGGGCTTCACCGATTTGTCGGCAAGCAGGATGATGCCCGAGATGAAATTGGCGACGATCTTCTGCAGGCCGAGGCCGATGCCGACGCCCGCCGCGCCGGTGAACACCGCAAGCGCCGAGAGGTTGATGCCGACCGCGCCGAGCGCAATCGTGATCGCGACCACCATCGAGCCGATGCGGATGATCTTGACCAAGAGCACCTGCACCGAAGGCGTCAGGTCGGTCGCGCGGTTGATCTGGCTCTCGGCGAAATTGCTGGCGATGTTGGTCAGCCACAGCGCGACGATGATCAGCGCACCGGCCTTGATCAGCAGCAGCGGCGTCAGGCGCAGGCCGCTGACGTCAATCGAATACGCATCCAGCGTCTCGGCGGCCCAATCGAGCTGGCCGATGATGCTCAGCGCCGCGACCAGCCAGGCCGTGACCGACACCAGCTTGACGATGAAGGCGTTGCGGATCACCGACGTGACGAGGCGGATCACCAGCCAGGCCAGCGCGAGCTTGGCGGAGACCGCGAGCAGATAGCTGCGGCTCGGCCAGGTCATGTGGTACATGGCGATCCGCGAGATCACCATCAGGATCGCAAATACCGCGGTCGAGGCGCTGAACACCATCACGCGCACGAAGTGCCGCAGCGGCAGCGGGAAGCGCATTGCCAGCGAGCCGAGGTCGATGCGGGCGCGGATCGCGGCGTCGGATGCGTAGGCGAGGCCGGCGCCGGCGAGGATGATGCCGAACTGCAGATAGAACCAGGGCGAGGTGAGCTCGGCGCCAAACGACCGCGCGGTGGTCTGGATGGCTTCCAGAATGTCCTTCAGGCTCATGTCCATCGGCAAAATCTCAACTCGGGCGTGGTCAGGCAAATGTGATTCGAATGGGCGGCAGAATCCCACAAAGGCGGTGGCGGGACCATCGATACACCACAGTCGCGACGCGAAGTAGCGGCGCAAATCCGGGCACTTTGCCGCTTCCGCAGAAAATGGGTTGGCGTCCCAGTGTGGCGACGATAAGGATGCAATTGCAAGTATTTGACATTCCTTGAGCGGCGCACGGCTTCCCTTGACATGGCTTCCCTCGACTCGGTCAGCATAGCGATCCTGCTCGGCGCGGTACTGGTGATGGCGGGCATCCTGTCGAGCCTGCTGGCGCTGCGCTTCGGCGCGCCCTTGCTGCTGGTGTTCTTGATCGTCGGCATGCTGGCCGGCGATTCCGGCCCCGGCCAGATCGCCTTCGACGACGTCCGCACCACCTATCTGGTCGGCTCGGTGGCGCTGGCGCTGATCCTGTTCGACGGCGGATTGAAGACGCGCTTTACCAGCATCCGCGCGGTGCTGGCGCCGTCGATGGTGCTGGCGACCATCGGCGTGCTGCTGACCGCGCTGGTCACCGCGCCGGTGGCGAAATATGTCCTCGACCTGAACTGGACGGAGTCGCTCCTGGTCGGCGCCGTGGTCGCATCGACCGATGCGGCCGCGGTGTTCCTGCTGGTGCACACCCAGGGCCTGCGCCTGCGCCCCCGCGTCGGCGCGACGCTGGAGGCGGAGTCCGGCACCAACGATCCCTTCGCGATCTTCCTCACCTTGATGCTGGTCGAGTTCATCTCGGTCGGCCAGAGCTCGGCTTCGCATATCGCGCTGGAGTTTTTGCGCGAGGCCATGCTCGGCGCGATCATCGGTGTGATCGGCGGGCGGCTGGTGGTCCTGGCGCTGAACTATGTGGCGCTGCCGCAGGGCCTGCATGCGCCGTTCGTCACCACGGCTGCGCTGGTCATCTTCGGTGGTGCGCAGATGGTGCATGGCTCGGGCTTCCTCGCGGTGTATCTGGCCGGCATCATCATAGGCAACCGGCCGACCCGTGCGCATAATTCGGTCGTGACGTTCCTCGACGCTGCGACTTGGCTGGCGCAGATCGTGATGTTCGTGCTGCTCGGGCTGCTGGTCTCGCCGCATCGGCTGTTGTCGAGCGTCGGTGGCGCCGTCCTCGTCGCGTTTGCGTTGATGCTGGTGGCGCGGCCGCTGGCGGTCGTGGTTTGCCTTGCGCCGTTCAAGTTCAACTGGCGCGAAAAGATCTTCATCGCCTGGACCGGCCTGCGCGGCGCGGTCGCGATCTTCCTCGCCTCGATCCCGATGCTGGTCGGGCTGTCGAAGGCCTATCTCTATTTCGACGTCGCCTTCGTCGTCGTCATCATCTCGCTGCTGCTGCAGGGCTGGACCCTGGCGCCGGCGGCGCGGCGGCTGCACGTGGCGCTGCCGCGCGCCGAGCGCGGCCCGCGGCGTGTCGAGCTGGACTTGCCCGGCCAGCTCGAGCAGCAGCTGGTCGGCTATCCCGTGCGCTCCAAGAGCCTGTATTTCCGACGTGGCCTGATCCCGTCCTGGTCGAAGCCGACGCTGGTGATCCGCAACGAGCAGATCCTGACGCCGACCGAGGCCGACCCGGTCGCGCCCGGCGATTACATCTACTTGCTGGCGCCGCCGGAGCGCGCCGAGGCGCTCGACCGCTTCTTCGTCGACATGGCGCCGTCGTCCGCGCCCGATCCGCATCTGCTCGGCGATTTCATGGTGTCGGGCGAGCACACGCTCGGTGAGCTCGCCGAAATCTATGGCGTTCAGGTCGACGAGCATCAGGCCAAGCTGACGCTTGCGGATTATTTCGACATCAACCTCGACCGCGCGCCGAAGGAAGGCGCTGAGCTCGGGCTCGACTCGATCGTGCTGGTGGCGCGCAACATCAGCGGCGGCCGCGTCAGCGTGATCGGCCTCCGCCTGCCTGAGGACGAAGAAGTGGTGGTGCCGCAAACGCGCATGCAGGCCTTCAGGCGCAAGCTCGCCGACATCTGGGTGTCGGTGGCGGGCGTCTGACGCGCTACTTCTTGCTCAGGAAGTTCGAATCCGGCGCGAACCGCTTGATCATCTCGGACAGATCGTCATCGGCCGGCGGGCTCGCCGCCGCTTGCTTCGGTGCGGGCGGCGTGGTCGGAGGCTTCGGCGTGTCAGCCCGATTGGTCTTCGGCTGTCCGGAGATATCGGCAAGCGCCGCGAGCAGCGATTCGTCGAGATCGTCGATCGGCGCCGCCGGAGGTGGCGGTGGCGGTGCGGCTGCCGCTGGTGGCGGAGCGGGCGGTGCTGGCGGCGGCGGAGGGGGTGGCGTGAGCTTCACATCCCTGGTGGGCTTCGGCGCTTCGATCGGCCGCTTGGCCACGACAGGCTGTGGCACGGATTGCGGTGCCTCCGCATGTTCGGCGTCCGCCCTGGCGGCAGCTTCCGCAATGGCCGCGATCAGCGCGGCCTCGAGCTCGTTCGGCTCGCGATCGGGCAGTGGCGGCGGCGTGAACGCGGGCGGCGGTGCCTTGGCCGGGGCGCTCCTGGCCGCCGCCTTGAAGTCCGGCTCACGCCGGCCCGGTTGCTTGATGCCTTCCTCGATGGCCGCGGCCAGCGACGCCTCGAGACCGGCGGGCGCGCCAGGCGGCACGGGCGGGGGAGCGCGCTCGGGCCTGGGCTCCCTGGCCACGCTTCTGAGGTCGGGCTCGCGTCGGCCGAACGGCGGTCGGCTCGGTGGTGGTGGCGTCAGCGGCGGTTCGGCACGCGCGGCATTGGCTTGGGCGGAGGCCTCGGCCACCGCCGCGAACAGGGATGCTTCGAGATCGGTGGGCGGTGCTTCCGGGGGCACGGGCGGCGGCAACCGGGCAGGCTTCTCGGCTCGCGGTGCGGCGGCGATCTCCGCTGTCCGCTCGCGCTGGGGGACGACCGGCGGCGGGTCGAACGACGGGGGCGGCGGCGAAGACGGTGGCGATCGCAGCGCCTCGCCGCGTGCCCGGGCGATGATGGTGTCGACGATCCCGCCCAGACGGGCCTTGTCGGGCGCGGCCATATAGCTGGTGGCGAGTTCGTCGACATATTGCGGGCCGTAATCGGCGAGCACCGAGGCGAGCTGCGCGAGATCGGGATCGCTATCGACCAGCTCCTGCCAGCGCGCCTTGTCGTAGGGCGGACGATCCCAATTGGCGCGCCGCGGCTTGCGCGGCGGCGGGGCGCCGTCGACGGACATGTCGGGCGTCTCGGCGGCCGCCAACGCGAGCTTCATGCGCCGGCGCTTCTGCTCACCGACCTGCAGCGCAATGAGACCGACGCCCATCAACAGGAAGCCGAGCGCGGCCCAGGCGATGGAAACACACAGCAAAAATCCGACGAGCAGTAATATCCAACCACTAAATCGCACGCGTCCCTCGCCCAATCCGGCACCCCGGCAGGGGATTAGCCAAAAAGCTGGACCATCTTAGGCCGATACGGGGAGAAACGCGAATTCGAGCATGACCCGGAAAAGTGTGAGGCGGTTTTCCGATAAGGTCATGCTCAAAAGAAAGGGATCTTAAGCGCCGCTCGTCAGCACCTTGACGCCACCAAAGGCGGTGACCTGACCGTCGCGGAGCATCACGATCTGGGTGGCGAGCTGGCGCAGCTCGGCGGCGTCATGGCTGACATAGACCATGGGCACGCCGGCCTCGTCGCGCAGTCGCACCAGATAGGGCAGGATCTCGAGCTTGCGTCCCTCGTCGAGCGCGCCCAAGGGCTCGTCGAGCAGCAACAGCCGAGGCTTTGCCAGCAGCGCGCGACCGAGCGCGACGCGCTGCCGCTCGCCGCCGGAAAGTTTGCCGGGACGGCGGTCGAGCAAGCCGCCGATGTCGAGCAGATCGATGATCCGCTTGTGCTGTGCGGGGTCGGCGGCGAGGCCGTTCATCCGCCGGCCATAGTCGAGATTCTGCGCGACGTTGAGATGCGGGAACAGCCGCGCATCCTGGAACACATAGCCGATGCGGCGGCGCCAGGTCGGCACGTGGATGCCATCCGCAGTGTCTTCCAGCGTGTCGCCATCGATCACGATGCTGCCGCGGTCGGGCCGCAGCAGGCCCGCGATCATGTTGATCAGCGAGGTCTTGCCGGAGCCGGAGGCGCCGAACAGGCCGGTGACGCGGCCCTCGCTGGCGAAGGCTGCGGAGAGCTTGAATTCGCCGAGTTGCTTGGTGATGTCGACGCGCAGCATGGTCAGTTTCCGTGCAGGCGTTGGGTGGCGCGGCGTGCGAACCATTCGGAGGCAATCAGCGCGGCCATCGCGATGACGATGGAGATGATCACGAGCCGCATCGCCGCACTGTCGCCATCCGGCGTCTGGATCAGCGAATAGATCGCCGACGAAATCGTCTGGGTCTCGCCGGGAATGTTGGAGACGAAGGTGATGGTCGCGCCGAACTCGCCGATCGCCTTGGCGAAGCCGAGCACCATGCCGGCGAGCACGCCGGGCAGTGCCAGCGGCAATGTCACCGTGAAGAACACGCGCCACGGTGCAGCGCCGAGCGTTTCCGCCGCCTGCTCCAGCCGGCGGTCGATCGCCTCGATCGAGAGCCGGATCGGCCGCACCAGCAATGGAAACGACATGATGCCACAGGCGAGCGCGGCACCGGTCCAGCGGAACGCGAAGACGATGCCGAGATAGTCGGCAAGGAAGCCGCCGACCAGACCCTTCTTGCCGAAGGTCAGCAGCAAGAGATAACCGGTGACGACAGGCGGCAGCACCAGCGGCAGGTGGACCGCTGCATCGAGCACCGACTTGCCCCAGAACTCATGACGCGCCAGCGCCCAGGCGAGCGCGATCCCGAACGGGGTCGCCACCAGCGTTGCGATGACGGCGACCCTGAGCGAGAGCAGGATCGCCGTCCATTCGGTCGGCGAGATCTCGAACACGCTTGGATCAGGTCGTCGGGCTGACCAGGAACTTGAAGCCGTATTTCTCGAGGATGGTCTTCGCCGCCGTCGAGCGCAGGAAGGCGAGATACTCCGTCGTCTCCGGCTTCGCCGTCGTCGTCGCTGCGACGGGATAAATGATCGCGGGATGCGATTCCGGCGGGAAGGTGCCGACGATCTTGACGCCTGGCTCGATCTTGGCGTCGGTCGAATAGACGATGCCGAGCGCGGCCTCACCGCGCGCCACCAGCGTCAGCGCGGCGCGCACGCTTTCCGCCATCGCAAACTTCGGCTCGGCCGCCTGCCATGCGCCGAGCTTCTCCAGCGCCGCCTTGGCGTATTTGCCGACCGGCACGGACTTGACGTCACCGGTTGCGATCTTGCCGTCGCCGGCGAGCTTGGCGAGATCGAAGCCGTTGGCGATCGTGACATTGTCGACCTTGGAGTCCTTCGGCGCGATCAGCACGATCGAATTGCCGAGCAGATTGACCCGCGTCGGCTCGTTGATGGTCTTCTGTTTGATCGCATAGTCCATCCAGTCGGTGTCCGCCGAAACGAACACGTCGGCCGGCGCGCCCTGCTCGATCTGCTTCGCCAGGGCCGAGCTGGCGGCGTAGCTGGCAGTGATCTTGACTCCGGTCTTGGCGGTGTACGCCGCGTCGATCTCGTCGAGCGCGTTCTTCATCGAGGCGGCGGCGAAAACGGTGAGCATCTTGTCCTCGGCGGCGGCAGGCGAATGCATCGCGCCCGCGAGGATGACGAAAGCGGTGAGAAGTCCGGCGATACGAGACATGGAAAGCGCTCCGTGCGGGCTCGCGCGCGGACAGGCGCGCGCAAGCCAGGCGTTGAATGGGTCAGGAATGCGACGGACGGAAGCGCTGTTCCGCTGCTCCCCGCAGGACTTACGGTCGTCGGGGAGATCGCGATTGCCGAACAATATCAGGCTGGTGGACGGGGTAAAGGCGGCTGTTTGTCTACTTCCTAGTCGGTCGGCAGGATCGCGATCGAGACCGCATTCTCCCTGGTGCCGCTGACCTGGAGCACGAACGGGCTCGCCGACAGCTCATATTTCATGGTCTTGCGGATCCCGTCACAATCGGTGGCGCCGCTGAACGCCTTGGGCTTGAGGAAATGGCCGTCCTGTACCAGATCGACCCAGCCGCCGGCCGACAGGCTGACAGTATAAAGGCCAGCCTTCGGCGCCGCCTTGAAGCTGGTGAAGCCGGCGAACGTGCCTTCCTTCGGCGCGCGCTCCGGCGGTGACGGCAGCTTGGCATCGCCGGGAGGCACCAGCGCCAGCGTGATGCCGGTCGAGGGCACACCGGCCTGCTCGCTGCCTGAGGCGAGCTTGGCGCGATCCGGCGCGGTGAGCGCGGCGCGTTCGCGGTCGATCGGCCATTTGAACTTGTCGCAGCCGCTCGGCTCTTCCGCCGCGAAGGCGGGCACGGTCCCGAGCAACAGCAGTACGGTGACGAGCGATGTGCGCATCTCAAGAGTCCTTCATAGGTGATCATCCCGCGCGTGAGCGCGGTCCACATCGACAAACGAGCGGGTGGAAGGATCAGGGACCCTGATCAGCAGGTTCGAACGCGCTTACGGCGCGGCGAAGTCCGAGGATAGCCCAGGTCGATGGCAGCGGAAAAGGCGGTTGACGCAGATGTTACGGCTTGGCGTCCGGCGCCTTCAGCACGGCTTTGCACTCGGCCGGCAGTTGCGCCAGCGTCATTGGCGGGCGTGGCTTCGGCGGAGTCGGTGGCGGTTTGGGATGCAGCACCGAATCCTTGAACCAGAAAGCGAGGTCGGCCGGCTTGCAGCCCTCGTCCTCGGATTGCGATTTCTGACCCTCGCAATGCGGGCTGCCGGCCGGACAGCGCATGCGGATGTGGAAGTGATAATCGTGGCCCCACCACGGCCTGATCTTGGACAGCCAGCTGCGATCGCCCTTGGCCTCGCGGCACAACGCCTTCTTGATCGCGGGATTGACGAAGATGCGCTGCACGGCCGGCTCCTGCGCGGCATCGCGCAGCACCAGCACATGACCCGGCGTGAACACTTTCGGATCGACGTCGAGTCGATCGTCGCGCACCATCATCACGGCCGAAGTTTCCTCGCGCTCCTCGCGCGAGTACATGCGGTTCGGCATCGGCGTCAGCCAGATATCCGCATCGAGCCCGATCTGATGGCTGGCATGGCCGCTCAATGCGGGCCCGCCGCGCGGCTGGCCGATGTCGCCGACGAGAATGCCGGGCCAGCCGGCATCCTTGTGCGCCTTGGCGGCGAGCCGCTTCAACAGCGCGATCATCTCGGGATGGCCCCAGTAGCGATTGCGTGACAGCCGCATGACCTGCCAGGTGTCGCCATTGAGCGGCATCTGCGCGGCGCCGGCGAGGCAGCCCTTGACGTAGGAGCCGATCGATTGCGTCGGCATCGCCGCCGGCAGCACCTTTCGTGCGAACAATTCCTTCGCGCCGAGCTTGGGATCGTTGGGATTGGCGAGCGGCGGCAGCGGTTTTGGATTGACCGAGCCCTTGTCCTGCGCGAGCGCCGAAGTGGCACTAGCGACGAGGACGGATAGCAGGAGGGGGATCAGAAGCAGGCGGGGCGTCATCGGATCACTCTGTCTGCGGAAAAATCTAGCATGAATCGGCCGATCGCGAGCCGCGCATCAATCGCAATTGCTTGATCGCCCACAGCCTGGATTAAGATTACCACCAGCCGGCGAGCGGCCGCGTCTTTACAAGAGGCGGTGTGAGGCGACATCATGGCGCCAATAAAATTTCAGGCAGGCGTAATTAATTATGTTTGGCGTATTTGGCGTACGGTCGGCATTTGCCGCCGCGATGTTGCTTTCCATTCTGGCTGTCTCGCGGGCCGAGGCAGGCGTCCTCGTTCACATCGACAAATCTTTGCAGCGCATGGCCGTCAGCGTCGATGGCGCGATGCGCTACAGCTGGCCGGTCTCGACCGGCCGCCGCGGCTACGGCACGCCGAACGGCGTCTTCCATCCGCAGATGATGGCGCGGCGCTGGTACTCGAAGAAGTATTACAACTCGCCGATGCCGCACTCGATCTTCTTCTATGGCGGCTTTGCCATCCACGGCACCAATGATCTCGCGCGCCTTGGCGGTCCGGCCTCGCATGGCTGCGTGCGTCTGCATCCGTCGCATGCCGCGGCGCTCTACGCACTGGTCGAGCGTCAGCGCGGCAGCACCCGGATCGAGATCACGAACTGAGCGTGGGCTCGAAATTTGTAGGGTGGGCAAAGCGTCAGCGTGCCCACCTTCACGAGCACGCCGCGAATGGTGGGCACGTCGCTTGCGCTCCTTTGCCCACCCTACGAATCTCTGCGCTACTTCGCCTTCCTTCTCCGATGATAGGTCAGCGCCAGCGCCACGCAGTGGCGCAGCGCGGGCTCCGGCAGCTTCTGCTTCGCGTCCAGCAGGATGGCGCGGTTGCCGCTGTAGCTGAGCTCCGGATAGAGCTCGCGAAACGTCTCGACCAGATTGGTCTGGCAGTGGAAATAGACCGCGCATTGATCCGCGGCCGGCTTGACCTGATCGATCCGGATGGTGCTGCCGCTGCCGGTCTCGGCGGTCAGATAGCTCGGCTGTCCCCATTTCAGGGTCTCTTCCAGCGCGCCGACGCCCGGGGTGGCCCTGGCGGTCGCGAAGATCAGCCGCCGCAGCGCCAGCAGCTTTGCTTTGATCGGGGCAGGGTAGGCATCGAACAGGGCTTCCCGATCGCCAATGCCCGGACGCGATTTGCGCACTCTGACGGTCGATGGATTTGCTGACTTGGCCACGGTCACCCCTTCCGTCCTTTGCCAGACCAGGATAGCCGGCGATCCGACGAAAGCCACTGACGCCTGCTGCCATGGTCGCAACTATCTGCTAATCTGGCCGTAGCTTGGCCTGCGTCAATCGAAGAGGCTTTGGCCGTGGCGAGTAAGGGCTTTCTGCTGATCGCCGACATCACCGGCTACACCATGTTCCTGACCAGCTCGGAGCTCGAGCATGCGCAGGGCGTGCTGGATGCGCTGTTCAAGAGCATCTTTGCCGAGATCAAGGCGCCGATCGTGCTGTCCAATCTGCAGGGCGATGCGGCGCTGGCCTATCTGCCCGATGTGAACCTGCCGCAGCCGCAATTCCCGCTCGACGCGATCGAACGGATCTATTGCAGCTTCGCCCACACGCTGGCGACGATGCGGCTCAACACCACCTGCACCTGCAATGCCTGCCGCAACATGGGGCAGCTCGATCTCAAATTCTTCCTGCATCACGGCATCTACGCCACGCAGACGCTGGCCGGACGCAGCGAGCTGCAAGGGCCGGAGGTGATCCGCCTGCATCGGCTGATGAAGAATTCCGTGACGAAGACCACCGGCATCAAGGCCTATGCGCTGGTCACCGAGCAGGCGGCGGATGCGATCGGGCTGCCGGACTTCTTTGCTGGCACCATCCGTCATGTCGAGCCGAGCGAGGAGTTCGGCGACACCGTCTGCTTCGTCTACGACCTCGCACCGGTGTTCGCGGCCTGGCGCGGCGCGCGGCGCATCGTGGTCGACGCGAGCGAGCCGCAGTCGCTGGAGATCGTCGAATGCGAGCTGCCGGTGCCGCCGGCGGTGGCCTGGACCTATGTCACCGATGTCGCACGCAAGGCACAATGGCAGCAGGGCATCGACACGATATCGATGACGGGGCTGTCACGCGGCCGGGTCGGACTTGGCTCCATCCAGCACTGCGCCCATGGCAAGGAGACGATCCTGCACGACATCGTCGACTGGCGGCCGTTCGATTACGTCACCTATCACATCCACACGCCGCTCGGCACGGTGGTGCGCGAGACCGCGGAGTTCACGCCGCTCGACAATGGCGGCACCCGCCTGACGCTGCGCTGCGCGCGGCCGGAGAGTGCCAAACCGGTGGCGCAGGCGATCGCGCGGATGATGATGCCGATGGTGCGAGGCAGACTGGAGCGTGAACGCCGCGCTTCGAAGGTGGCGCTGCTCAAGCTCGTGGCCGATGATCTTGCCGCGAGCCCGGCGGCGCTGTAGCTACGCCGCGCCGCGCAGGCCCGCGAGGAACGTATCGACGCTGTGCGACAGTGCGGAGGCCTGTTCGCCGAGCTGGCCGGAGGCGACCAGCACGTTGCCGGTCAGCTCGCGGGATTGACCGGCGGCGTGGCTGGCGCCGGCGACGTTGGTGGAGACCTCGCCGGTGCCGGCGGAGGCCTGCTGGACGCTGCGGGCGATCTCGCGCGTCGCCGAGCCCTGCTGTTCGACCGCAGCGGCAATCGCCGCCGCAATGCCTGATATCTCGCGGATGGTGCCGCTGATGTCGCCGATCGCGCTGACGCAATTGCCGGTGGCGGATTGAATCGCGGTGATCTGGCCGGCGATCTCCTCGGTCGCCCTGGCGGTCTGGCTGGCCAGCCCCTTCACTTCGGCGGCCACCACGGCAAAGCCGCGGCCGGCCTCGCCGGCGCGCGCCGCCTCGATGGTGGCGTTCAGCGCCAGCAAATTGGTCTGGCTTGCGATCGCGCTGATCAGGCGCAGCACCTCGCCGATCTTCTCGGCGGAGGCGGCAAGGCCGGTCACGATATCAGTGGTCTCCCTGGCCTTGACCACGGCATTGTCGGCGACCTGGCTGGAATGGGTGACCTGACGGCCGATCTCGGTGATCGAGGACGCGAGCTCCTCCGTCGCCGCGGCCACCGCGTTGACGCTGGCGGACGCTTCCTCGGATGCTGCCGCGGCGGCCGAGGTGCGCTCCGAGGTGCCATTGACGCTGGTCGTGATCTCGCCCGCGACGCGCTGCATGTCGCCGGTGGCGCGCGACACCGCGGCGACCACGCCCTTGACGTCGGCCTCGAAGCGATCGGCCATCTGCCGCTGCAGCGCCTGCTTCTCGACCTCGGCCTTGGCCTTGTCGGCCTCCTGCGCCTCGCGCAGCGAGGAAGTCTCGATCATGCTGAGGCGGAACACGTCGACCGCCTTGGCCATGGTGCCGAGCTCGTCGCGGCGATCGCTGCCGGGAATGGTGACGGAGGTGTCGCCGCTGGAGAGGCGGTTCATCACCGCGGTGATCGCCGCCAGCGGCCGCGACAGGCCGCGTCCGAGCAGGAAGGCGAGCAACACGGCGATCGCCAGGATAGCTGCGGTCGCGAGAACCAGATTGCGCGTCGCACTGGCGGAGGCCGCCTCGTACTCGGTGGTGTCCTTGATGATCTCGATCACGCCGACCGGCTGGCCCGCATAATTCCTGATCAGCCCGACATAGAGCGCGGCCGGGCGGCCGTTCAGCTCGGTGTCGCGGCGCAGGGCCTGGCCGCCGATCACGCCCTTCAACTCGTCGTCGTTGACCACAGCGGTGTCGCCATAGGTCGACGACAATTTCTTGAAGGCCTTGCCGTCGAACGAATGCACCGCGAGGTCGATGCCAAAGCGCTTCTTGGCGCGGTCGACGAATTCCTTGCCGAAGGCGGCGCCGACGTCGACATTGGCCACCGTCTTGCCGTCGCGCATGATCGGCGTCATGCCGAAGATCGACAACTGCTCGCGGCCGGGCTCGACGCCGACGATCGACTTTCCGGTCTTGATCGCTTCCACCACGGTGGAGCGGCGCGCGGACGCGTCATCGTCGAACACCTTTGGCGCATGCACGCGGTAAATGGCAATGGCCGGAGCCTTCCAGAAGGTGATCAGCGGAATGCCCTGCGCCTTCGTCGCCTCCATGGCGTCGCCGAGCAGCTTGCCGAGCGCGTCGCGGTCGCCCTTGCCGGCCGCATCGACCACCGGCGGCAGGGCCGCGATCACCGAAGAGACCGCCAGTGCCGCGCGGCCCTCATAGTCGATCGCCGCGGTCACGCTGTCATATTGCAGCTTCAGCTGCTGATCGAGCGCGAGCCGCGTCAATGCGCGCTGCTGGCTGATCGAGAAGCCGCCGAGGATGGCGCAGGCCACCGCGACGGTGAGGGAAATCGCCAGGATCAGGCGGGCGGCGATCGAAGGGGTCTTGAACATGGGGGAACCCGGGCATTCCAAAGATGAGGTTGTCCGGAAGCTCCCAGAAAATGCTTAACATTGCGCTGCATCATGGCCGTGCCTGAACGTCCGGTGCCTGCAACCGGGAGTCAGCGTGACATCGGCGGTCCCACCAGATTGCCGGACAGGATCGCCTTGCCCATGTCCTCGTAATGGCTGTCGCGGGCCTGGAGCTGCTGGTTGATCGCGTGCATGTCGCGCAGGCGGCGCTCGAAGCCATTGGCGCGGAACACCGCGGTGGCGCCGGCCATGTGATAGGCGGTGTCGACGATCTCGGTGGACTGATGGATGGTGGAGGTCGCGGCGAGCCGCAGCGCCACGCGATGGCCCTCCGTGAAGGGGCCGTGCGCGAGGTCGTCGAAGACTTCCGCCGCGGTGGCGAACAGATAGGCGCGGGCGCGGCGCAATTTCGCTTCGGTCAGCCCGATCAGTCCCTGCACGGCGCTGTTCTCTTTCATCGCCGAAAGACCCTGCGGCGTCTTCTTGCGCGACAGCTCGAGTGCGGCATCGAACTGCGCCCGCGCGACGCCGAGCGAGGTCGCGGCAAAGCCCATGCTGTAGATCGCATTGGTCGGGATCTTGTAGAGCGGGCCCTTCTCGCGCAGCGCCGAAGGCTCATCGCGAAGTGCGGCGAATTTTTCCGGGATGAAGAGATGGTCGACCGAATAGGAGTCGGTGCCGGTGCCGCGCAGCCCGATCACGTCCCAGACGTCGTACAATGTCGCGCTCGCGAGCGGGAACAGGATGGTGCGGATCTCGGGCGAGCCGTCCGCTTTCCTGCGCGGCGTGCCGTCGGCCTCGGTGATGCGCACATGGGCGCCGAGCCAGCTTGCCTGGCGGACACCCGAGGCAAACTCCCAGCGCGCATTCGCCCGGTAGCCGCCCGGCTCGGCACGGACGTCATGGTTGACCGCGCCCCAGGCCAGGATTCCCTGCCTGGTGTTGAAGATTTCGTCGGCCGCATCGTGATCGATATAGGCCGAAATGACGGCGCAGACGCTGCACTGGCCGAGGCACCACGCGGTCGACGCGTCGGCCTTGGCGATCTCCTCCTGCATCTGCATGAACGTGGCAAGCGGCACCTCGGCCCCGCCGAGGCTCTTTGGCAGCAGCGCGCGGTACAATCCGTTCTCGACCAGCGCGGAGACAACCGGTTCGGTGAGGCGCCGCGACCGCTCGATCGCATCGGCTTCCTGCCTGATCAAGGGCGCCAGCGCCCGCGCGCGTTCGACGAGGTCGATAGCGGTGGCCTTGTTCATGCGTATCCCCGTGCCCTTGTTGTTTGCTGCTTGGTTGAGCGGGCCGCGCGATGGTGGCTCATCCGGCCGGAGAGGGCAAGGTGGGATACCACGGTGGCAGAGCAGCCATCCGCTGTACGCACGCGACTAGAGCGGGATGAATTTTGGTTGAATCGGCGCGACCGCGGATTCGGATCACCTCTCCCCAGCGGGGAGAGGTCGATTTGCGCAGCAAATCGGGTGAGGGGGCGCTGCTCCAACGAGAAACCGTAACCCCTCACCCGGCGCTACGCCATAGCCGAAGCTTCGCTTCGGCGTTCTCTTAGAAGACGGCCGCCGAAGGCGGCCTATGCCTCTCCCAAGGGAGAGGTGAACTCCCGATGCGGCGTCAACTCAACCTAATCTCATTATGCTCTAGCCTCAGGCTGCAGCGCGGCCAAGATCCAGCGACGGCTGTCGTTTCGACGGGAAGCTCAGCGCGACCACGACGGCGGCGAGGCCGATGGCGAAGGAACCGGCGTGCAGCCATGTGTAGCCGTGGAAGTTGTCATAGACGAGCCCGCCGGCCCACGGCCCGAGCGCCATGCCGAGGCTGGCGAAGGCCGAGACCGCGCCGAACACCGTGCCCATGATCCTTGCGCCGAAGAACTCGCGCACCAGCACGGCATAGAGCGGCATCACCCCGCCATAGGCGAGGCCGAACACGACCGACAGCGCGTAGAACTCGCCGAGCTGCGCCACCGCGAGATACGTCGCGATGCACATGGCCTGAACGAAGAGCCCCCCGACCAGCACCGGCTTGGCGCCGAGACGATCGGCGAGCGTGCCGAGCAGCAATCGCCCGCCGAGCCCGGACATGCCGGCGACGCTGTAGACGGTAACAGCGGTGAGCGGGGCGATGCCGCAGACCATCGCATAGGACACCATGTGGAAGATCGGCCCGGAATGCGCGGCGCAGCAGGCGAAATGCGCGCCGGCGAGCGCGACGAATTGCGGCGTGCGCAGCGCCTGTGCCGCGGTCCATTGCGTCTCCGGCGCGGCGGTGGTGTTCGCATCGGCGGCGCTTTCGTGCTGCGGCGCAGGCCGGATCAGGAAGCAGGCGGGGATCAGCAGGGCCCATGCCGCGATCCCAATGACGACCATCGCGGTGCGCCAGTCATAGGCCGTGATGAGCCAGCTCGCGGTCGGCGCGATCGTCACCGGCGCCACGCCCATGCCCGCCGACACCAGCGCCACCGCGAGGCTGCGATGCTTGTCGATCCACGCGCTCGCCAGCGCCATCATCGGCGCATAGAAGCTGCCGGCGGCAATGCCGATCAGCACGCCGAAGCAGAGCAGGAATTGCCACAGGCTTTGCGCCTGACTTGCAGTCACCAATCCGAGGCCGAGCAACAGGCTGCCCGCGAGCACGACAATGCGGGTACCGAAGCGATCCGACAGCGCGCCCCAGAGGAATGCCGCAAACCCCATGAACAGGAAATCCAGCGTCGCCGCCGCCGACACACCCGCGCGCGACCAGCCCATCGCCTCCGAGATCGGCTGCAGGAATACCGCGAGCGACAGCATCGTGCCAAAACCGACACAGGTCATCAGCGCACCCGCGCCGACGATCACCCAGCCATAGTCGAACCGCGTGGCCTTGCTCATGCGTTTCCCCGGCGCTGTTGTTGTTTTGGTACGCGCGGGGGAGATGGTGGCCTATCCGCGGCCCATGGGCAATATGACGGGCAACATGCCTCTCATTCCAAGATCAGCTGAACGTGAGTTGCTTGCGCAAGATGTCGCAGCGACGCGCGTCTACCCGCACTGCCACGCGCGCCCGATCGGCGTCCAGGTCCAGCACGGGCCATAGCTGCCGCCATTGTAGCGGCCGCGGTAGAAGCCGGGCTGGCCGAAATAGTGCCAGTCTCCGCCATACCAATATTGCGGCGAATAATCCGGCACGCCGCGGGCTGCGCCGCGCGCGCCCAACACGGGCACGGTGTTGTTGGGCGGCTGGCGATAGCCGGGCAGGAAGCCGTAGCCGTGCCAGCGCGCGGAGCGCTGCTTGTGCGCCGGTGCGGCTGAGGTCACGGCGGGGAGCAGCGAGAGAATGACGATGATCGAGAGAGATGAGATGCGCGACATCAGCGCAACATAGTCGGCGCGTTGCTCGGTGGCGATTCAAATCGAGGTGCGAATTCGAGACAGTCGTTCCGAAGTGTTGCGGAACGGAAACCTGTGTCTCGGCTACACCCAGGGCAATCGCATATGGGATCCGAGTGATGTGGGCGCCGGCGATGGTCTCCCTCTCCCGCTTGCGGGGGAGGGCGGGGTGGGGGTGTCTCCGCACTGGGAATCCCTCTGTGGAAATACCCCCACCCGCCACGCATCTTGCGATGCGCGTCGGCCTCCCCCGCAAGCGGGAGAGGCGAACTGAGCAAGCCGACAGGCTCGCGCACTCATATGCGATTGCCCGCGGCTATGTCGCAGGCCTGCATCCCACGAACCGCGATGATGGCATTATGCACCTGATTTGCCCGACACGTCAAATAATATTCGCAAAATACGAAGTGCGGCGCTTGCGCCGCCGGCTACTGTGCATGGGGTTGTTTTCGAGATTTTGTTATCCGGCCTCCAAAAGTCAGGCCGGTCCGCCTCAGCTATCCACCTTCAGCGCGGCAATGAAAGCCTCCTGCGGGATGTCGACCTTGCCGAACTGCCGCATCTTCTTCTTGCCTTCCTTCTGCTTCTCCAGAAGCTTGCGTTTGCGCGTGATGTCGCCGCCGTAGCATTTTGCGGTGACGTCCTTGCGCAGCGCGCGGACGGTCTCGCGGGCGATCACCTTGCCGCCGATCGCCGCCTGGATCGGGATCTGGAACATGTGCGGCGGGATCAGCTCCTTCATCTTCTCGACCATGGCGCGGCCGCGACCTTCGGCGCGGGTGCGATGCACCAGCATCGACAGCGCGTCGACCGGCTCGTTGTTGACCAGGATCTGCATCTTGACGAGATCGGCCACCTTGTAGTCGGTGAGGTGATAGTCGAACGAGGCGTAGCCTTTCGAGACCGATTTCAAACGGTCGTAGAAATCGAACACGACCTCGTTGAGCGGCAGATCGTATTTCACCATCGCGCGCGAGCCGACATAGGTCAGCTCCTTCTGCGCGCCGCGGCGGTCCTGGCACAGTTTCAGCACGCTGCCGAGATATTCGTCGGGGGTGAGGATCGTCGCTTCGATCCACGGCTCCTCGATGTCGGCGATCTTCACCACGTCGGGCATGTCGACGGGATTGTGGATCGACAGCTCGGTACCGTCGGTCAGGTGCATCTTGTAGATCACGCTCGGCGCGGTCGCGATCAAATTGAGGTCGAACTCGCGCGACAGCCGCTCCTGGATGATCTCCAGATGCAACAGGCCGAGGAAGCCGCAGCGGAAGCCGAAGCCGAGCGCGGCCGAGGTTTCCATCTCGTAGGAGAAGCTGGCGTCGTTGAGGCGCAATTTGCCCATGGCCCCGCGCAGCGTCTCGAAGTCGTTGGCGTCGGCCGGGAACAGGCCGCAGAACACCACCGGGATCGCCGGCTTGAAGCCCGGCAGCATCTCGCTGATCGGCTTGCGGTCATCGGTGATGGTGTCGCCGACGCGGGTGTCGGCGACTTCCTTGATCGCCGCGGTGATGAAACCGATCTCGCCGGGGCCGAGCTCGTCGACCTGCTCCATCTTCGGCGTGAAGAAGCCGACGCGCTCGACGTCATAGGCCGCACCCGTGCCCATCATGCGGATGCGCTGGTTCTTCTTCATGGTGCCGTCGACGACACGAATCAGCACGACGACGCCGAGATAGACGTCGTACCAGCTGTCGACCAGCAGCGCCTTCAAGGTGGCGTCGCGATCGCCCTTCGGCGGCGGCAGGCGGGTGACGATGGCCTCCAGCACGTCGGGCACGCCGATGCCGGTCTTGGCCGAGATCATCACCGCGTCGGAGGCGTCGATGCCGATCACGTCCTCGATCTGCTGCTTGACCTTGTCGGGCTCGGCGGCGGGCAGGTCGACCTTGTTGAGGACCGGCACGATCTCGTGATTGTTGTCGAGCGCCTGGTAGACGTTGGCGAGCGTCTGCGCCTCGACGCCCTGGCTGGCGTCGACCACCAGCAGGGAACCCTCGCAGGCCGCCAGCGACCGCGACACCTCGTAGGCGAAGTCGACGTGGCCGGGCGTGTCCATCAGGTTGAAGATGTAATCCTTGCCGTCCTTGGCGCGGTAGTTCAGGCGCACGGTCTGCGCCTTGATGGTGATGCCGCGCTCGCGCTCGATATCCATGGAATCGAGCACCTGCTCCTTGCCCGCCATCTCGCGATCGGTCAGGCCGCCGGTCATCTGGATCAGGCGGTCGGCCAGGGTCGATTTGCCGTGGTCGATATGGGCAACGATGGAGAAGTTGCGGATGTTGGAAATCGGGGCAGTTGTCATGGGGCGCGGGATAGCATCCGGCCCCCCAAGCGGCAACCATATTGCAGCATTTTGCAGGGGGATCGCAGCGAATCAGTCAGGTTTTTCAACGGTCCCGGGCGATCGATTTCCGACCGGGCGTCTGCTAGTTCTGGAGGCAGCAAAGGGCTGACATGACGATGCGCTGGACCACACTCGTCGCGGGCTTGCTCGCGGTGCTCCTGATCTCGCCGGCGGCGGCCGAGAAGCGCGTGGCGCTGGTGGTCGGCAACTCCGCCTATCAGAACGTCTCGCGGCTCGCGAACCCCAGGAACGACGCGCAACTGGTCGCCGAGACGCTGCAGCGGCTGGGCTTTGCCGTGGTCGGCGGGCAGGCCCAGGTCGAACTGGACAAGGCGGGTTTCGACAGCGCCATCCAGCGCTTCGGCAGCCAGCTGATGGGTGCCGATGTCGCGCTGTTCTACTATGCCGGCCACGGCATCCAGGTCCGCGGAACCAACTATTTGGTGCCGATCTCGGCCAATCCGGTCCGAGAGGCCGATGTCGATTTCCAGATGGTCGATGTCTCGCTGGTGTTGCGCCAGATGGAGGGCGCGGGCACGCGGCTCAACATCGTGATCCTCGATGCCTGCCGGAATAACCCGTTCGGCGGCCGCGGGCTGCGTGCCGCCGATGGCGGCCTGGCCCAGATCCGCGCGCCGGAGGGCACGCTGCTGTCCTATGCGACCCAGCCGGGCAATGTCGCGCTGGATGGCGACGACGGACACAGCCCCTACACGCGCGCGCTGGTCGAGACGATGCAGAAGCCCGGCCTCGACGTGCTGCAGACCTTCAATCAGATCGGCCTGGTGGTGAAGCGCGCCACCGGCAGCGCCCAGCAGCCCTGGGTCTCGACCTCGCCGATCGACGGCTCGTTCTATTTCTCGGGCGGCACACCCGGGCAGGTCGCGACCGCCGATCCGCCGTCCACCGTGCTGCCGTCGCCGCCAGTGTTACCTCCGGCAGCGGCGCCGGTCGCGCGCACGCAGTCGGATTTCATCTTCCCGGACTCGGACAGTCGTCTGCTTTCCGAGGGTGATCTCGGCGCGCTCAGCAAGGACGATCTGCGCATCGCGCGAAACGAGATCTTTGCGCGCCGCGGGCGCTATTTCAACGCACCCGATCTGACTGCGCGTTTCAGCCGGTTTGCCTGGTACACGCCGCGCACCTGGGATCCGCAGCTCAACGCGGTCGAGAGCGCAAACGTCGCCCTGCTCGAGCGCTTCGAGTCCGGCGGCGGCACGGCATCGCTCGGATTCATCTTCCCGGATTCCGACCGCCGCATGCTCACGGCGGGCGATCTGCAACGGCTGTCAAAGGATGATCTTCGCATCGCACGCAACGAGATTTTTGCGCGGAGGGGACGCTATTTCGAATCCGCCGACCTCAAGGCGCATTTCGGACGCTTCTCCTGGTATGTGCCGAACACCTGGAATCCGAAGCTCAATGCGGTCGAGCAGGCCAATGTCGCGTTGATCGAGCGGGCCGGGACGCGCTGATGAAACCATGGTCGGCCTTTGCGGTCGCCGTCCTGGCGCTGCTGCCGGCGCAGGCGCACGCGCAGGGCAAGGCCGAGCTGCTCGACAGATTGGTTCGCGCCTATCCTGAGGCCTTGTCGGGCCATGACGACAAGACCATCACCTGGCGCGACGGCACCGTCATGCCGGTGGACGATGGCATCGCCGACAAGCCGTTCGATCAGTTGCTGCGCACCGCGTCCATTCTCGATCAGTTGCGGTTGCCTTATCCGGTCGGCGCGTCGGCGCCGCCCGCCGAGAATGCCGACCCCGGACGCTTCCGCAACGAAGCGTTCTTCAAGAAGATGTATGGCGACTGCACGACCGGCGAGGTGAAGCGCAATCTCGTCACGATCACCTGGCTGCCGCGTTCGTGGGGCAGGCCGGTGCAGGTGACGCGCGTCAACGGCATCGCGGAGCGCCTGAAGCAGGTTTCCGCGGAGATCGACGCGCTCGATCCGGCGCTGCGTGCCGCCGCATTCCCGATCGCGGGTGTGCTGTCGTGCCGTCCCGTCGCCGATACTGGTCGGATGAGCATGCACGGCTACGCCGCGGCGATCGATCTGAACCTGAAATTCTCCGATTACTGGCTGTGGGCGGGAAAGGCCAACACCATCCCCTACAAGAACCGGATGCCGCAGCAGATCGTCGACATCTTCGAGCGGCACGGATTCATCTGGGGCGGCAAATGGTATCACTACGACACCATGCATTTCGAATATCGTCCGGAACTGCTCGGCAAATGAGGCGCCTCTTCACGCCAAGCTGATTTCACGGAGACCAAAAACGCGCTACCCACGGGCCATGTCGACTGCATCCCTGCTGCCCACTGCGGCGCGCGCAAATCACCGGCTTTCCGTCCGCCGCCTGGCGGCCTGGCTGGCCTCGCGGGCCACTGATCCCAAGACCGGCCCATGGCTCGTGGTCGGCTTCGCGCTGGTCCACACCGTGCTGTGGACGCTGATCCTGGTCCGCCTCAAGGCCGCGCAAGACGTTCACATGGATGTCGCCGAGGCCTACGCCTGGGGCCAGCGCTTCCTGCTCGGCTATGGCAAGCATCCGCCGCTCTCGGGCTGGATCGCCGGGGTCTGGTTCAGGATCTTTCCGGTCACCAACTGGTCGACCTATGCGCTGGCCATGGCGACCGTCAGCTTCGCGATGGTGGCGACATGGTTCGCAGCCCTGCGCGTGGTCGACCGCCGCCGCGCCTTCCTCGCGCTGGTGATGCTCGCGCTCTACCCGATCTTCAATTTCAAGGGTTTCAAATACAACGCCGATCTGGTGCAACTGATCCCGTTGCCGCTTTTGGTGCTCGCCTATCTCAACGCGTTCGACAAGCGTAGCGTCAAATCCGGGCTGTGGCTCGGCTTTGCCGGTGCGCTGGCGCTGATGACCAAATACTGGGTGCTGACCTTCATCGGCGCCATCGGGCTTGCCGCGCTGATCCATCCGCAGCGTCTGCTGTTCCTGCGCTCGCCGGCGCCGTGGGTGGCGATCGGCACCATGGCCATCGCGATGGTGCCGCATCTGGTCTGGCTGGAGGAGGTCGATTTCCTGCCCTTCACCTATGCCGGCGACGTCTACGCGCTGTCGAGCCGGGCGGAGAATGTGCAGCTCGTGATCGGCTATATCGGCCACAATCTCGGCCTGCTCGCGGCACCGGTGTTGCTGGGATTGCTGGCGCTGGCGTGGGGATCGCTGACCCGCCGGCCAAAGGTCGCGCTGGCGCGGATCTGGTCGCGTGGGCCGAACACCGGCGTCAATGTTTCGCAGGCGCTGAATGTCTGGCTGATCCAGTTCATCGTCGCGATCGGCCCGCCGCTCGGCGCGCTGGCGTTCCTGGTCTACATCAAGACCGACTGGGGCATTCCGCTGTTCTTCCTGGTGCCGCTGGCGCTGGTCGCGATTCCCCAACTGCGGGTGACGCGGATGGCGCTGTTCCGCATCACCGCGATCTGGCTTTTGATATCGGTCGTGACGTTGTTCGCCGCGCCGTCGATCGCGACGCAGGAGATGGCGTCCAGGATCAGCAATGCCTCGACCTATGGCGCGCGCTCCGAGCTCGCGCGCGAGCTGACGGAGGCCTGGCACAACCGTTTCCATTCACGCTGGGCCGTGGTCGCCGCGCGGATGGATATCGACGCACCGATGACGTTCTACAGTCCCGATCATCCCGCCGCGATCTCGCCGGGCGAGGTGTGGTCGTCGGGACTGACCTCGCTCGATGAAGCCAAGCGGCTCGGCTTCATCGGCATCTGCGACACCACCGATCCGAATTTCCTGAAGCCCTGCGAGGCCTGGATGGCGGAGCACGCCAGGGACGCCGAGAAGCTCGTGATGACCACGCAGCGCTTCTTCGGCGGCCATCCCGGGCCGTCGATCGTGTGGAAGATATTCATCGTTCCACCCGCGAAATAAGCTCGCCGATACCGACGCGAATTTGGAGGACGCATGGATCTCGACCTCAGCGGCAAGACCGCGCTCGTCACCGGCTCGACGCGCGGCATCGGGCTTGCGGCGGCCAAGGGGCTCGCCGAAATGGGCGCCGAGGTGATCGTCAATGGACGCGTGGCTGCCGCTGTCGATGAAGCAATCGCGAAAATCCGGCACGCAAGACCATCCGCCAAAGTCCACGCTGCCGTGTTCGATCTCGGCAATGCCGCCGGCTGTGCCGCGCTGACAGCGCAATTCCCCGACGTCGACATCCTCGTCAACAATCTCGGCATCTACGAGCCGAAAGGATTCTTCGACATCGAGGACGCTGACTGGCTCAGAATGTTCGAGGTCAACGTCATGAGCGGCGTGCGGCTGACGCGGCATTATCTGAAGCGGATGCTGGACGAGAAGGATTGGGGCCGCGTCGTGTTCGTCTCCAGCGAGTCCGGCGTCTATATCCCGAAGGAGATGGTGCATTACGGCTTCTCGAAGTCGGCGCAGCTCGTGATCGCGCGCGGCGCGGCCGAGACCACCAAGGGCAGCAACGTCACGGTGAATTCGGTGATGCCGGGACCGACCTGGGTCGAGATGTCGCCGACGCGTCTCGCCGCACGCGCCAGCGCCACCGGCACCTCGGTCGACGATCTGGTCTCGCGCATGTTCACCGAGCGCCGTCCGGCCTCGCTGCTGCAGCGCTACGCCGCGCCGGAGGAGATCGCCAATCTGATCTGCTACGTCTGCTCAAAAGCCTCCAGCGCCACCAACGGCGCCGCGCTGCGCGTCGACGGCGGCATCGTGACGAATCCGTTTTGAGTTGGATCGGTAGGGTGGGCAAAGGAGCGAAGCGACGTGCCCACCATCACGAGCACGCCGGACATGGTGGGCACGGCGCAAGAGCGCCTTTGCCCACCCTACAAACAGCGACTGCTACACGCCTTCTTCGTTGAATTTATCCGCGACCAGCTGCGCGATCGCATCCAGCGCGGCTTCCGCTTCCTCGCCCCTGGCACTCACGGTGATGGTGGTGCCGGGGCCGGCGGCCAGCATCATCAGGCCCATGATCGAGGTGCCGCCGACGGTCTCGCCGCCGCGGGTCACGAAGATCTCGGCGTTGAAGCGCTCGACCATCTGGACGAATTTTGCCGAGGCCCGCGCATGCAGGCCGCGCTTGTTGACGATCAGGAGTTCGCGGGAGATTGCGCCGGCGGGCACGCCGGGGGCGGCTTCATTGCTCGCCGGAGTCTCGCCGCTCATTTGCCGGCGAGAACGCGGCTGGCGATGGTGACGTATTTGCGGCCGGCTTCCTGCGCCATCGCGATCGCGTCGGGCAGCGAGCGCTCCTCGCGCACCTTGGCGAGCTTGACCAGCATGGGCAGATTGATGCCCGCGAGCACTTCGACCTTCGGCCGGCTCATGCAGGAGATCGCCAGATTGGACGGCGTTCCACCGAACATGTCGGTGAGAATGGCGACCCCTTCGCCGGAATCGACACGGTTCACAGCTTCAATGATGTCGCTGCGACACAGATCGGAGTCGTCCTCGGCTCCGATCGTAATTGCTTCAATTTGTTTCTGCGGACCCATGACATGTTCAAGCGCCGCCTTGAACTCGTCGGCAAGGCGCCCATGGGTCACAAGCACTAGACCAATCATCGGAAACTCCTCGCGGGCGCTTTTGGTGCACCGCACGAACGCGCCACTTTGACCATCCAGAGGCCCCGCGCAAGAGGGCATCTTGGCTAGTCTCCCGGTTTCTGGCGGGACAAAGGGGAGGCTGCGCCGGTCAAATCGGCTGCAAGTGTGGGATGGATATGGTTACCAATTCCCTTCCCACAATCTCCCGCAAGATTACGGGACCATGAACTCTCGGTTGTCGTCAGCGCTGCGACAACCTGTAGCAGGGGTTGCTGCCCGGATGCGACGGGGATTCGCGGTAATATGACACCTTTCACCCGGGTCTTAAGTGCCGCGGGCGGCGGCAGGCGCTCCGCATCGGCCGCGGCCAAGTCCACGACCAGTCCGACCGGTGCCTCGGCGGCGAACGGCAGATGGCGGATTCCGAGGCCGCGGATCTCGATCAGGCCGGCCAATTCTGGCGCGGTGCGGACCCGCAATTGTTCGCCGGCTGTGTCGAGATGGACACGGTCATCGCCCACCAAAACGGCCGGCGGAAGCTGCCCGGCGCGGCCGGCGAGAATCAGTTCGAAGGCGAGGCGGGACTTGCCGGAGCCGGAGGGCCCGCGGATCAGGACGGCGCGGTCGCCGACCAGCACAGCGGAGGCGTGCACCGTTGCGCCGCCACTCGCATCGGTGTCGCTCATAGCAGCGCCGGCAGGCGCACCACGAAGCGCGCGCCGGTGACCGTGGGCTTGCCGTCCTCGTCGGCGGGACCGTGGCGATTCTCCGCCCAGATGCGCCCGCCATGGGCCTCGATGATCTGCTTGGAGATCGACAGGCCGAGGCCCGAGTTCTGGCCAAAGCCCTGATGCGGACGATCGGTGTAGAAGCGCTCGAAGATGCGCTCCAGCGCATCCTCGCCGATGCCGGGGCCGTCATCGTCGACCACGATCTCGATCTCGCTGCGCACGCGGCGGCAGACGATGCGCACCTTCTGGCCGGGCTTGGAGAACGACTGCGCGTTCGACAGCAGGTTCGAGATCACCTGGCCGAGCCGTGAATCATGGCCGGGCACCGAGAGCGTATCGGTCGAACTGCGGCCCTCGAAACGCGCTTCGACGGCGACGTCGTGGCCAAGCCGCGTTTCGTTGGCGACGCCGACGAGCGTCGTCAGCAGCCGGCGCAGGTCGACCGGCGCCATGTCGTTGCGCTGCAATTCGGCATCGAGCCGGCTGGCGTCGGAAATGTCCGAGATCAGGCGGTCGAGCCGCTTCACGTCGTGCTCGATGACGGCGAGCAGCCGCTGACGGCTGTTCTCGTTGCGCGCCAGCGGCAGGGTCTCGACGGCGGAGCGCAGCGAGGTCAGCGGGTTCTTCAGCTCATGGGCAACGTCGGCGGCGAACATCTCGATCGCCTCGATGCGGCTGTACAGCGCATTCGTCATGTCGCGCAGCGCGCCGGAGAGATGGCCGATCTCGTCGCGGCGGCGGCTGAAATCGGGAATCTCGACGCGGGTCTGGATGCGGCGGCGGACCCGCTCGGCGCCGTCGGCAAGCCGCCGCACGGGGCCTGCGATCGTGCTCGCCAGCAAGAGCGACAGCATGATCATGACCGCGGAGGCGACGCCGCCGATCTTCAGGATCGCCAGGCGCTCCGAGGTCACCATCTGGTCGATGTCGTCGCCCTGCGTGGTCAGCATCAGCGCGCCGCGCACGGCGCGGAAATGCTGCACGGGGACCGCGACCGAGACGACCACCGCGCCGCGCTCGGTGACGCGCACCATGCTGCTCTTCATGCCCTCAAGCGATTGCCCGACCTCCGCATAACCCTTGCCGCCTTCGGGGCCGAGCTCGCGATAAACAGGCAGGTCGCCGCGGTTGAACCAGGTCTTGATCGCGGTCTTGGTCTTTTCGAAGAACGACGGCTTCTCGCTCGGCGGCGGCAGCTCGAAGCGCAGCACGTCGCCGCGGGCGAACAGATTGCGGCTGTCCAGGATCAGCCCGCCGTCGCGGTCGAAGATGCGGGCGCGGGTTTTGGTCGGCGCAATCAGCCGGCGCAGCACCGGCGCGACGCGCTCCGGATTGATCGGGAAGTCCGCGGAATCGTCGGGCGCGCCATAGCTCTCGCCGAGCTTGAGATCGTTGAAGTTGTTGGCATCGAAGGTGATGGTGTTGCCTTCGACGGTGGCGGAGGCCGCGATCGCTTCCGAGATGATCTCGGCATAGACCAGCAGGCTCTGCGTGCGCGCCTCGATCAGGCCGGCGCGGAACTGGGAGAGATAGAGGATGCTTGCGACCAGCGCCACCAGGCCGGCGAGGTTGAGCGAGACGATGCGGCGCGTCAGGCTGGAGAATGACAGCGCGAAGAAGAACTGGCCGGCGCGGCGCAGCCAGCCGAGCGGCCGGCGCCAGCCTTTGTCTTTCGCCTTGTCGTCAGCCACGAGGTCCTGATCGACGGACGATGGCACGTCCTCGTTGCTCAGGCCCTGCTCAAGCTGTGGTCGATCAAGCACAGGCAAAACTGCCGGTTTGAGTGTGGTCCCGCGAAGCAAATCATCGCCCGCGCCAGTCTAAACGACTGGCGCGGGCTTGGTGAGTTAACGAGCCGTCTGCAATATGCAGATCAGGCTTCCTTGAAACGATAGCCGACGCCGTACAGCGTCTCGATCATCTCGAAATCGTCGTCGACGACCTTGAACTTCTTGCGCAGCCGCTTGATGTGGCTGTCGATGGTGCGGTCGTCGACATAGACCTGGTCGTCATAGGCCGCGTCCATCAGCGCGTTGCGGCTCTTCACCACGCCCGGGCGAGTGGCCAGCGCCTGCAGGATCAGGAATTCCGTCACCGTCAGCGTCACCGGCTCGTTCTTCCAGGTGCAGGTGTGGCGCTCCGGATCCATGCGCAGCAGGCCGCGGTCGAGTGCGCGGGCATCCGGTTCCTTCGGAGCCGCGGTCGGATCCTTCGGCTGGCCGCGGCGGAGCACGGCCTTGACGCGCTCGACCAGCAGGCGCTGCGAGAACGGCTTGCGGATGAAATCGTCGGCGCCCATCTTGAGGCCGAACAATTCGTCGATCTCCTCATCCTTGGAGGTGAGGAAGATCACCGGCAGATCGGACTTCTGGCGCAGCCGGCGCAGCGTCTCCATGCCGTCCATGCGCGGCATCTTGATGTCGAGGATCGCAAGGTCCGGCGGCGATGTGCGAAAACCGTCCAGCGCCGACGCTCCGTCCGTGTAGGTCATGATCCGATAGCCTTCGGCTTCGAGCGCGATCGAGACGGAAGTGAGAATGTTGCGGTCGTCGTCGACCAAGGCGATTGTGGGCATGAGCTGCTTTCACAATGAGAGTGGCTTAGACGGCGGGCTCCCCAGCGACGCGCCGTATCAATGGGCTTTGAACGCGGTCAACGAGCAATGCAAGCTGGGCTGAAGTGTGACCGAGTTCCGCGAAACGCTCGCGGCCAAGTACGTGCACCCCATATAGCACCCTGAAATCCTGAGAAAACCCCCTTTTTTCAGCAAAGATGGCCGGATAAACCATGGAACCGACTGCAGATTTTAACCCTTCCAGGCTGGCTCGCTCGCTGCTTCGGCGCAGCCGGCAGGGCGCGCTGGCCACATTGATGGCAGACCACGGCGATCCCTATTGCTCCCTGGTCAATCTGGCCAGCCATCCGGATGCCTCGCCGATCCTGCTGATCTCGCGGCTGGCGCTGCATACCAAGAATATCCTGGCCGACAGCCGGGTCTCCCTGATGCTGGACGAGCGGGTCGCGGGCGATCCGCTGGAGGGGGCCCGGATCATGCTGGCCGGGCGGGCCGAGGAGGCTGACGAAACCGAGGTCGACTTGCTCCGCCGGCGCTACCTCGCCGCCCATCCATCCGCAGAAGCCTTTGTAGAATTTAAGGATTTTTCGTTCTTCCGGATCCGCCCCGCCGGCGCCCATCTGGTCGCCGGCTTCGGCCGGATCGTCGACCTGAAGCCGGAGCAGTTTTTGACCGAAATCAGCGATGCGGGCGGCTTGCTGGAGGCCGAGCCGGGCGCCGTGGCGCACATGAACGAGGACCATCGCGAGGCCATGAACCTCTATGCGACGCGGCTGCTCGGGGCCGAGAGCGCCAATTGGGCCTGCACCGGCTGCGACCCCGACGGCATGGACATGCAAGCCGACGGCCGGACCCTGCGGCTCGATTTCCCGGAGCGGGTCACTGATGGCACCGGGCTCCGCAAGATGCTGGTGCGGCTCGCCGGCGAGGCCCGCGCCAAGGGCTGAGCATCGCGCTGAATTGAACGGCCGCTGCCGCTTCCGCGACCCATGGCGGTGTGGAGGCGAGACGTTCATGAAATCCAGCAGTCGTTTGGTCGTTACGTTCTGGCTTGCGCTCGCCGCAACCACGAGCCTGACCGCGCCGTCGCGCGCGGGTGACGCCACCAGCGCCAGGATCAACGAGCTCAGCCGCGCGGGCAAGATCGCCGAAGCCATTCCGCTCGCGAAAGCGCAGCTCGACAGCCTTGAAAGGAAGTTCGGACCCAACAATCGCGACGTTGCGGCGGCGCTGAACAATCTGGCGCAGCTCTATGGCAGCCAGGGCCGCGACGCCGAGGCCGAGCCGATGCTGAAGCGCGCGCTCGCGATCCTCGACAAGACGTCGGGTCTGGACTCCGTCGACGCCGCGCCGATGCTGAACAATCTCGCCGCGCTCTATCAGCGCCAGGAGCGTTTTGCCGATGCCGAGCCGCTCTTCAAGCGCGCCCTTTCGATCCGCGAGAAGTCGCTGCCGGCAGGTCATCCCGATCTCGGGCAATCCCTGAACAATCTGGCGACGCTCTACGAGAAGCAGGGCAATCACGACCAGTCTGAGCCGCTGTTCAAGCGGGCGCTCGCGATCTACGAGAAGGTCGGCGGCCCCGAACATCCCGCGGTCGCAACCTTGCTCAACAATATCGGTCAGGTCGACAAGGTGCAGGGCCGCTACGCCGAGGCCGAGCCCCTGATCAAGCGCTCGCTGGCGATCCGTGAAAAGGTGCTCGGCCGCGACCATGCCGACGTCGCGCGCTCGCTCAACAATCTCGCCGATCTCTATGAACGGCAGGGCCGCCTAGAGGACGCCGAGCCGTTGTATCAGCGCGCGGTCACGATCCGGCAAAGCGCGCTCGGCCCCGATCATCCCGATCTTGCGATCTCCTCGAACAATCTTGCCTCGCTCTACCAGAGCGAAGGCCGCACCGCGGATGCGCTGCCGATCGTCGAAGGCACGATCGCGAACGGCCGCGCGCAGCTGCGCGTCGCGCTGCCGGTGCTGTATGCGAGCAAGCCACAATTGCTGCCGGCGGAGAAGGCGCTCGATGACGCCCTCAACGTGGTCCAGCGCGGCACGCAGTCGTCCGCGGCGTCCGCCGTGAACAAGCTCGCGGTGCGGCTCGCCGCCGGCACCGATCGTCTTGCACAGCTGGTGCGTCGCGACCAGGACCTCGCGTCCGAGACCGAGATGCTCGACAAATCGCTGCTCGCAGCCGTGTCAAAGGACAGGACCAGGCGCGATCCCGCGGCCGAGCAGCGCAGCCGCCAGCGTCTGTCTGCAATCGCCACCGAGCGCGCCGGCCTGCAGAAGACGTTTGCCGGCGAATTCCCCGACTATGCCGCGCTGTCGAATCCGTTGCCGATGACGGCGAAGGAAATCCAGGCGCTGCTGTCCGATAATGAGGCGATGGTGCTGTTCTCGGTCAACGAGAAGGACACGTACGTTTTTGCGATCACCCGCGAGGGCGTCGACTGGAAGCCAATTGCGCTCGGCGCCGAGGCGCTGTCGCAAAAGGTCGCCGCTTTCCGCCGTGGGCTCGACATCAACAAGGCGAACGACGGCGCCGGCAAGAACGGCCTGTTCGATCTCGCGCTCGCCAACGAGCTCTACACGACGCTGCTCGGCCCGGTCGACACGCTGGTCAAGGACAAACGCAGCCTGCTGGTGGCGCCGAGCGGCGCGCTGACTGCGTTGCCGTTCCATCTGCTGGTGACCGAAAAGCCGTCGGCCGCGATCCCCGAGACCTTCGCGGGCTATCGCGATGCCGCGTGGCTATTGAAGCGTCAGGCGATCTCGGTATTGCCGGCGGCATCGAGCCTGAAGGCATCGCGCCTGTTCGCGCGCAAGGAGGAGAGCACCAAGCCGATGACCGGCTTTGGTGATCCCCTGTTCAATCCATTGCAGGGCGGCGCCGGTGACAGCCGTACGACCAGGCAGGCCTCGCGCGCGCTGGTGACATCCGCCTACACCGACTTCTGGCAGGGCGCGGGTGTCGATCGCATGCGGCTGTCGTCGGCGCTGCCGCAGCTGCCCGATACCGCCGATGAGTTGAATGCGGTGGCCAAGGATCTCGGCGTGTCCGATTCGGACATCCATCTCGGCACGGACGCGAGCGAGACCACCGTGAAGCGCGCCAATCTCGCCGATTACAGCATCGTCTATTTCGCAACACACGGCCTCGTCGCCGGTGATGTGAAGGGCGTTGCGGAACCTTCGCTCGTCCTGAGCATTCCCAAACAGCCGACCGATTTCGACGACGGCCTGCTGACCTCGAGCGAGGTCGCGCAGCTCAAGCTCAACGCCGATTGGGTGGTGCTATCCGCGTGCAACACGATAGCGGGCGACAAGCCCGGTGCCGAAGCGCTGTCCGGGCTCGCCCGGTCGTTCTTCTATGCCGGCGCACGCGCGCTGCTGGTGTCGCACTGGTCGGTGGATTCGGAAGCCGCAACGCGGCTGACGACGGCAACCTTCGATCGCCTCAAGGCCGATCCGAAGCTTGGCCGCGCCGAAGCGCTGCGCCAGGCCATGCTGGCCTATCTCAACGACACCGCCTCGCCGCGCAACGCATACCCGGCATTCTGGGCACCGTTTGCCCTGATCGGCGAAGGGGCGGTGCGGTAATACGCAACGCTTGTGCATCGCACGCACCGCTTGGTAGCGCTATCAAGCGACTAAAGGCCGCGCAGTGCCCAGAAAACCAGCAAAAACGAAAGCAAGGCGAAAGCACGCGGCGCGTTCGGCATTTGACGCGGATCAACGCCGCGCCATCGAATAAACCAAAACTGCGCGGACTGGCTTGGCAAGGACGGCGTTCCTCACTATTAGGTCGCCGGACCCGGGCCGGAAGGCTATCATTCAACAAGCGGTCACCGCGACGGGGCGCGAATAGCGACATTCGCGCAAACGGAATACGCGGCTTCGAGGAGGTTCTTCGTGCAAGAGACGGGCGTGCATAACGGTGCCTTTGGTGCCGACAAATTCGGCTTAAGAAATCTCAAGGGCGTGCAATGGAACCTCGGCGCGCCACAACTTTATCAGCACTCGCTCTCCGCCGGAGAAGCGGTGCTCTCGGCTGACGGCGCGCTTTGCGCTGATACCGGTGAGTTCACCGGCCGCAGCCCCAAGGACAAGTTCACGGTCCGCGACGCCTCCACCGACAAGAAGATGTGGTGGGCCGGCAACCAGTCGATCACCGCGGAGCAGTTCGAGGCGCTGTACCAGGACTTCCTCAAGCACGCTGAAGGCAAGTCCCTGTTCGCGCAGGATCTCTATGGCGGCGCCGATCCGGCCTATCGCATCAAGACCCGCGTCTTCACCGAGCTTGCCTGGCACTCGCTGTTCATTCGCACGCTGCTGATCCGCCCGGAGGCGTCGGAGCTCGCGAGCTTCGTACCGGAGCTCACCATCATCGACATGCCGAGCTTCCGCGCCGATCCGAAGCGTCACGGCTGCAAATCGGAGAACGTCGTCGCGATCGACTTCGCCCGCAAGATCGTCCTGATCGGCGGCTCCTATTATGCCGGCGAGATGAAGAAGTCGGTGTTCACGACGCTGAACTATTACCTGCCCGAGCGCGGCGTGATGCCGATGCACTGCTCGGCCAATGTCGGCGCCAAGGGCGACACCGCGATCTTCTTCGGGCTGTCAGGCACCGGCAAGACCACGCTGTCGGCCGATCCGAACCGCACGCTGATCGGCGATGACGAGCACGGCTGGGGCCCGAACGGCGTGTTCAACTTCGAAGGCGGCTGCTACGCCAAGTGCATCAAGCTGTCGCAGGACGCCGAGCCCGAGATCTATGCCGCCTCGACCCGGTTCGGTGCGGTGCTTGAGAACTGCGTGCTCGACGAGACCACCCGCGTGGTGGATTTCGACGACGGCTCCAAGACCGAGAACACGCGCTCGGCCTATCCGCTCGATTTCATCCCGAACGCCTCGCGCACCGGCTGCGCACCGCAGCCGAAGAACGTGGTGATGCTGGCCGCCGACGCCTTCGGCGTGCTGCCGCCGATCGCCAAGCTGACGCCGGCGCAGGCGATGTATCACTTCCTGTCCGGCTACACCGCCAAGGTCGCCGGCACCGAGCGTGGTCTCGGCAACGAGCCGCAGCCGGAATTCTCCACCTGCTTCGGCTCGCCGTTCCTGCCGCTCGACCCCAGCGTCTACGGCAACATGCTCCGCGACCTGATCGCCAAGCACAATGTCGATTGCTGGCTGGTCAACACCGGCTGGACCGGCGGCAAGTATGGCACAGGCTCCCGCATGCCGATCAAGGTGACGCGTGCGCTGCTGACGGCCGCGCTCGACGGGTCCTTGCGCAACGTCGAATTCCGCACCGACAAGTATTTCGGATTCGCGGTCCCGACCGCGCTGCCCGGCGTGCCGAACGAGATCCTCAATCCGGTCAACACCTGGAAGGACAAGGACGAGTTCGACAAGACGGCGCGTAGCCTGGTCGGCATGTTCCAGAAGAACTTTGCCAAGTTCGAAGCGCAGGTCGACGCCGAAGTCCGCGCCGCCGCGCCGGACGTGAAGCTCGCCGCGGAATAATCGGCGCTTTCATTTCGAGATCGAAAAGGCGGCCCGCGTGGCCGCCTTTTCTGTTTCTGATGATGTCTTACTGTTTCCATGGAAATATCGGGACAAGCAACGCAAGGTCTCGTTAACCCCCGTGCGTCCGTAGTCGCTCCATTCGATTTTCGGCATGGAGACCGGCGATGGGCGACATCATGAGCATCCTGCAGAACTCCTACACGTCTGCCTCGCTCTCGACGCCGTCGAGCACGCCCTATGTCAATGTCGATCCCGCGAGCTATCAGGGCAGCTGGGACGGCACCTATTCGAACGGCCAGACCTTCAAGTTCTCGATCTCCGACGTCAACGGATTCCGCGCCCAGGTGAAGTATCAGAGCGGGTCGACCACGCAGTATCAGCAGGTGCTGATCAAGGACAATTCGTTCCGGATCGGCGACACCAAGTTCATCCTGCAAGGCCAGGGCAGTGCGCAGGTGCGCAACGTCATCAGCGATCCCGCCACCGGCGCCACGACATTGATCGGCGGCACCGCGACGCAGGAGACGTGAAGGGAGCACTTCACCTCTCCCCGCTCTTTGCGGGGAGAGGTCGACGCCGGAGCGCAGCGTAGGCGGCGGGTGAGGGGCATGGCACGCGGCAAGCGGCGAATTCGATATTTGCCGCCAGGTCACTCGAGGAGTCGGAGAGGCTATCCGCATGGCACCGCCGTGCACGGCCCCTCACCCGGATCGCATCTGCGATGCGATCCGACCTCTCCCCGCTGAAGTGCGGGGAGAGGTGAAAGGTCAATCCGGCAGCACCGCATTGGTCGGCGTCGGTCGGTCAGCGATCTGCATGCCGAACAGGCTGCCGGTCAATTCGACCGCGACGCGCGCGGTGCGGCCGCGCTCGTCGAGGAAGGGATTGAGCTCGACGATATCTAGCGAGCGCACCAATCCAGAATCGTGCAGCAGCTCCATGATCAGATGCGCTTCGCGATAGGTGGCGCCGCCCGGCACCGTGGTGCCGACGCCGGGTGCGACTGCCGGATCGAGGAAGTCGACATCGAAGGAGACATGCAGCACGCCGTTCCTGGCGCGTACGCGCTCGATGACGCGGCGGATCAGCACGGCGACGCCGAACTCGTCGATCGCGCGCATGTCGGCGATCGCGACCTTGCGCGCGCGCACCAACTCCTTCTCCAGCGGATCGATCGAGCGGACGCCGAAGAGATCGAGCTGGTCGGGCGTGATCGGCGCGCGCGGCAATCCGCCGAGCAGATTATCGAGCCCGGGTTCGCCGCAGAGAAACGCCGCCGACATGCCATGCATGTTGCCGGTCAGCGTGGTCGACGGCGTGTTGTAATCGGCATGCGCGTCGAGCCACAGCACGAACAGCGGCCGGCCCTTGTCACGCCAGTAGCGGGCGACGCCGTTCACCGAGCCCATCGACAGCGAATGATCGCCGCCCATGAAGATCGGGATCGCACCCGAGCTCGCGAGCCAGTACGAGCGCTCGCTCAAGGCGCGGATCCAGGTCTTCACCTCGTCGTAGAATTTTGCGTAGACCGGCACGGGCCCGTCCGGCACCACGGCCGGAATTGCGATGTCGCCGTGGTCGTCGACCGCAAAGCCGAGTTGCTGGAGCAGCCGCGCGATGCCCGCCGTGCGCAGCGCCGCGGGTCCCATCAGCGTTCCCGCCTGCGAAGCGCCGATCTCGATCGGCGCGCCGAGCAGCGCGATGCGTTGCGGCATTGAGTTGCGGGTCTCGGACATCGGAGCCCTTTCCAAAACCGTAGGGTGGGCAAAGGCGCGTAGCGCCGTGCCCACCATCAAGTGCGGTGCTCTGGATGGTGGGCACGCTTCCGCCTTCGCTCGTTGAGCTACGGCGGACAAGTCGCTTTGCCCACCCTACGCCGCTTACACCTTGAAATAGGCGATTTGCGTCGTGGTTGCGAGCAGGCGGCCGGATGGAGACCACAATTCGCCGTGCTGGTCGCCGTAACTCTTGTGGAAAATCCGGGCGTCGGCGACGGCCAGCACCTTGGTCGTGTCTTCCGCGGCGAGATCGGCGGAATCCACGTGGAAATACGTGGTCAGCGACACCGTGCCGAACGGCACCAGCTCGCGCCGCGCATGGAACACGCGGCCGAAGAAGGCGTCCGACATCGACATCAGCGACAGCGCGTCCAGCTTGCGCGGCTTCTTGTCAGCGATCCACAGCTTGGAATAGGGGCTCAGCGGCTCGCTCGGCGGCGGCGCGGTGCCGAAGGTCGGCTCGCCCTCGACGAAGCGGAAGTCGTATTGCTTGACCCAGGTCATCGCGAGGCTCGGATAGGAGCGCGTCTGTTCGAACGGCGTGGCAGCACCGGGAAATGGCATCGGCTGGTGCGACCACGACGGCCGCCGCTCGGCGAACACCGCGGTCGCCAGCGTGACGACCTCGTCGCTGCCTTGCGTCATCTCCACGCTCCAGTGCTGGCTGGAGCGGTTGGCCTTCACCAGGCGGACGTCGAGATCGAAGGCGCCTTCCTTGACCGGTGCGCAGTAATTGACCGTCAGCGCCAGCGGATCGCCGGCACGCTGCGGATGCTCGATCAGCGCGCGCAGAATCGTCGCGGCCGTGCAGCCGCCGAACGGGCCGACAAAGGCCCAGTAATCCGGACTGGTGCGTCCCTGCCAGCGGCTGTCACCGGCGGTGACGGCGGTCGCTTCATCGAAAAGATGCGGGGTCTTGGTGAGCATGAAATTCCCTGAGCATGGTCTGTCGTCATTCACGAGTCCCACCACCACGAGCACGCCGGGAATGGTGGGCACGTCGCTACGCTCCTTTGCCCACCCTACGGACTACGCTCGCAATGACGGTCGTCATGTTATGGCAATATCGCGATTGCCACGCCAAATTCAATGACGTCTGAGGTCATCGATTTCCGCGTGCCGGGATTATCCCTTCGCCTCACGCTTGGCGCCAACCGTCGGCGCGGTCGGGCGCACCGGGACGTGCCAGATGTCCTCGGCATATTCGCGGATGGTGCGATCCGACGAGAACCACGGCATCCGCGCCACGTTGAGGATCGAGGCCCTGTTCCACGCCGGCACCACCTGCCAGCGCGCGTCGACGCTGCGCTGCGCCTCGTAATAGGAATCGAAATCGGCCGAGACCATGTAGTGGTCGAGATAGCGCAGCGCGTGCCCGATCGAGGCGAAGCGGGCGGGATCGCCGGGCGAGAACTCGCCGCTCTCGATGGCGCGGATCGCGCGCTCCAGCCGCGGCGACTTGCCGATCACGTCGCTGGCATCGAGCCCCTGCTTGCGGCGGACCATGACGTCGCCGGCCTCGAGGCCGAAGATCGCGATGTTCTCCGTACCCACATTGTCGCGGATCTCGATATTGGCGCCGTCGAGCGTGCCGATCGTCAGCGCGCCGTTCAGCGCCAGCTTCATGTTGCCGGTGCCGGAGGCCTCCATGCCGGCGGTCGAGATCTGCTCGGAGAGGTCGGCGGCGGGAATGATCATCTCCGCGAGGCTGACATTGTAGTCGGCGAGGAACACGACCTTGAGCCGTCCTGCGATGTCGGGATCCTTGTTCACGACCTCGCCGACATCGTTGATCAGCTTGCTGATCAGCTTGGCGTAGCGATAGCTCGCCGCTGCCTTGCCGGCGAAGATCTTGACCCGCGGCACCCAGTCGCGCTTCGGCTCGTCCTTCATCGCGTGATAGAGCGCGATGGTCTCGACGATGTTGAGCAGCTGCCGCTTGTATTCATGGATGCGCTTGATCTGCACGTCGAACAGCGCCGACGGATCGACCTTGATGCTATTGCGCTCGCCGATCAGCCGCGCCAGCGCCAGCTTGTTGTGATGCTTGACGTCGCGGAAGCGCTTCTGGAACGCGATGTCGCTGGAGTGATCCTCGAGGCGTTCGAGCAGCGAGAAATCATCGAGCACCGCCTCGCCGCAGGTCTCGCGCAACAGCGCGGTCAGCCGCGGGTTGGCCAGCATCAGCCAGCGGCGGAAGGTGATGCCGTTGGTCTTGTTGGTGATGCGCTGCGGATAGAGATGATGGAGATCGTGGAACACGGTCTCCTTCATCAGGTCGGAATGCATTGCCGAGACGCCATTGATGCGGTGCGAGCCGACGAAGGCGAGCTGGCCCATCCGAACCCGGCGGCCGCTCTTCTCGTCGATCAGCGACACCGAGGCGCGATATTCGATATCGCCGGGGCAGCGCTCCTCGGCGAGCGCGAGATGGGCGACGTTGATGCGGTAGATGATCTCGAGATGCCGCGGCAGCAGCCGCTCGAAAATCTCGACCGGCCAGCTCTCCAGCGCTTCCGGCAGCAGCGTATGGTTGGTGTAGGAGAGGGTGGCGACGGTGATCTTCCAGGCCTCCTCCCAGCGGAAATTGTGCAGGTCGACCAGGATGCGCATCAGCTCGGTGACGGCAAGGCTCGGATGGGTGTCGTTGAGCTGCACCGCCGCCTTCATCGCGAGGCTGCGCAGCTGGCCGTCGGCGGCGAGGTGCCGCTTGACGAGATCCTGCAGCGAGGCCGAGACGAAGAAATATTCCTGGCGCAGCCGCAGCTCGCGGCCCGCCGCGCTCTCGTCGTTCGGATAGAGGAATTTGCAGATCGCTTCCGCGCGCGCCTGCTCGGCGCTGGCCGAGACGTAGTCGCCGGTGTTGAAGACGTCGAGCCTGAGCGGGTCGGGCGCGTGTGCCGACCACAGCCGCAGCGCATTGACGTGCTGGCCGCGCCAGCCGACGATCGGCGTGTCATAGGCCATGGCTTCCACGGTCTCGGACGGATGCCAGGTGGCGCGATCGCGGCCGCGGTCGTCGACATGCTCGACATGGCCGCCGAAGTGGATGTTGTAGACCACCTCCGGCCGCTGGAATTCCCAGGGGTTGCCGTAGCCGAGCCATTCGTCGGGATATTCCTGCTGCCAGCCCTGGTTGATGATCTGGCGGAACAGACCGAAATCGTAACGGATGCCGTAGCCGATCGCGGGGATCGCCAGCGTCGCCATGCTCTCCATGAAGCAGGCGGCGAGCCGCCCCAAGCCGCCATTGCCGAGTGCGGCATCCGGCTCGCATTTGCGCAAGTCCTGCAGGTCGACGCCGAGATCGCCGAGCGCGGTCTCGAATATGGGCAGCAGGCCCATATTGTTCAGCCCGTCGGTGAAGAGACGGCCGATCAGGAATTCCAGCGACAGATAATAGACGCGCTTGGCGCCGGCGTCGTAGCTCTGCTTCTCCGCGGTCAGCCAGCGGTGCACGATGCGGTCGCGCAGCGCCAGCGCCGCCGCCTTGTACCAGTCGCGCCGCGTCGCCATGGCGGCGTCCTTGCCGATGGCAAGCCGCAGCTTGGCCAGGATCGCGCCCTTGATTTCGGACAGTGCCAGCTCGTCGACCGGCTGGTTCAGGGCCGAAGAGTTCCCCGGAGAAGATTGTTCCTGCAACGCGCTTGACCCCTGCAGCTCAGACTCAACGCAAATGATACGCGCGTTGCACTGCGATCGATACCATCGATAGGTTTGCTATGCACGGCGTTGGTATGATTTTATGCAAGGACCGGGCCGGATTGAGGGCAAAACGGTCGCCCAGATCGGTGTTAGAATCGGCGCCAGGAGCCGGAATTTGGGGTTTGAGGTGCGCCATGAGATTGCTGATCGAGATCGTCGCCGCCGCGCTGCTCGTCATCTGCATCACCGCCACCAGCGCCACCTTCGCCGCCGGCAAGGTGGGCCGCAGCGCCGACGGCCTGACCTGCGGCTTCGCCGTTCCAGCCAACGCGTCGCCCGCCGCCCGTTGCGCCACGATCAAGCGGCAGTGCGGCGGCAAGTTCTATGCGAGCGCGTGCGGCGACAGGCTGATGTCGGCGGCGAACTGAGGCAGCTGCCGCAAAAATGGTGTCGTCCCGGCGAAGGCCGGGACCCATAACCACCGCTCTCACAGAAGATGGGACAAGTCCCGCCAATCCGGATTGTCCTCCTCGATCAAACGAATTTTCCAGTCACGGTGCCATTTCTTCAAGGCCTTTTCGCGCGTGATGGCCTCGTACGGTGAGGGGTAAGTCTCCACGTAAACAAGTCGCGTCACGCCGTATTTCTTGACGAACTCCGAACCGCGTCCGGAGCGATGCAATGTAAGTCGGTTGCTGAGATCCCTGCAGACGCCGATGTACAGCGTGCCGTGGCGCCGGCTTGCAAGAATGTAGACGTAGTACGCGGCTGGTGCATTCATCGCGGGGCACTCGTTTCCGAAACGTCTTACAGTCGTGGTTATGGGTCCCGGCCTTCGCCGGGACGACATCAATTTCAGTAATCATACACTCTTCGGAACAAATTAAGAACACTTTAGCAAGTCTTTGATATATCATTGTGATTCGGCGCGTTGCCGACACAACATCTATGGTCTGTCCGTTCCCGCGAGGGCTACATGTCCACCATCGCCTTTGATCAATTCGCTCTCACCCGCATCGCCGATTTCGCGCGGTCGCTGTCGCGGCTGCATCAGGCGTCGCGCCGCCAATGGGTCGATGACGACCAGATCGACCGCGAGTTCAACGCGGTCTGCATGTCGATCTGGGGCTACACGACCGATGATTTCAGCGACGAGCTGTTCTCGACCGAGGACCACGCCTGGCTCGATACGCTCGACGAGGCGCATGCGCGGATCTTCGCAGGCGAGCTGGGCTACGACCTCGTCGACGATCAGGGCATGCTGACCGACTGGTGGGGCTATTGCTGGATGATTTTGGCGGAGAAGCGCGGCCTGCTCACGCCGGAGAACCGCGCCGCCGCGCGCGCCGCGATCGAGGACAAATATCTCGCGGCGCCGAACGTGATCGGCGTGATCGTCGGCAGGTGAGGCGCCGTCAGTTGGCCTCGGCGCGCCGGGCCGGTTTCGGCGTGGCGCTCTTCGGCACCACCGACGCCGGCAGGGCGACGTCGCGGGAAGTCTCCGGCAGCGGGGCATCGCTGGCCATTTCGGCGGTGACGGGCGCGACCTTCATTTCGCCCAACCGGGCGCGGATCGCTGCCGTCAGCCCGGGATAAGAGGCAATCGGCGTGAAATCTGCAGTCTGTTCATTGCCGACGCGGACGCCGGTATAGGCGACGAGGCCATCGCTGGTCGCGATCACGTCGCCGGAACGCAGCGACGTGTCGAGCGCGAGGTCGACCGGTGCGAGGCCCGAGGGATCGCGGCCGTTGCAGGTGCAGTCGGCGCGCAGCGCCTTGCGATAGGCGAACGCATTCTCGCTGTCGGCATAGCGCTCGCCGCTGCTGGAGGCGGCGCCGTCGATGTTGCTGCCGAAGAAGACCTTGGTCGGGCTCGCCGGGCAGAACGCCTGGCAGAGCTGCACCGGCGAGGAATTGCCGCGCATGGTCAGCGGAAAATACTTGCCGTCGCAGCTGCGCACACAGAACGCAGGTCCCGAACCCGCGACGCGTTGCGTCGGCGCGGCCTGCGGGGCCGGCTGCTGGTTGATGCCGAACGGATCGGCGAAGAAATTGGCTTGTGGCGGCGCCTGGCGCGCCTGCTGCTTCGGCGCGCCGCCAAAGAACAGGTCGAACAGGCCTTCGGCCGAGACGGGGGCGGGCACGACCAGGACGGCGCCCGCAAGCGCGGCGGCAGCAAGCATCACGCGGCGCCGCACGCGCCGATCACTCAACTCTGTACGCAACGCCAACTCCACGCAACGCAACTGAACACGTCGACACGACAAGTGTTTCGACGCGATTCACCATAATGCGGGATGGTAAACGAGCGATTGATTGCGCGGGGAACTGCGGAAAAGAAAGCGGAGGACGCAAGCTTTCGTGCCCCGGATGCTGCGCAGCACGAAGTGGTGCGCTGCTAGGCCGGGGCCCATGTGAGCCGCGGAAAAAAATGGGTCCCGGCTCTGCGGAGCGTCACTGCGTGCCGCACCGCGTCCGGGACATGAGAGCTCCTTCAGCTCTTCAAGAACTCACCCGCCTTGTACAGCGCGCGAAACTCCAGCCCGGCCTCGGCGAATGTCTCGGTCGCGCCTTCCTCGCGGTCGACCATGGTGAAGACCAGCGCGATCTCGCCGCCGGCCTCGCGCACCGCCTCCACCGCCTTCAGCGCCGAGCCGCCTGTGGTGGTGACATCCTCGACGATGACGATACGTTTTCCCGCCAGCGTCTCGCCCTTCGCGAGTCCTTCGACGGCAAGCCGCGCGCCGTGCTCCTTTGGCTTCTTGCGCACGAAGAAGGCCGCGATCGGATGGCCCTTCAGCCAGGACAGCTGCGCGATCGCACCCGCCAGCGGCACCGCGCCCATCTCCAGCCCACCGACGTAATCGAGCTGGTGGTCCTTCAGCGCCTCATAGGTCAGTTCGGCGAGCAGCGCCGCGCCCTCGGGGTCGAGCATCGTCGGCTTCAGATTGAAATAGAAATCGCTCTTGCGGCCCGAGGCCAGCGTGATCTCGCCGCGGCCGAACGAGCGCTTGCGGATGATCTCGGCGAGGCGGGCGCGGGAGGCTGATTTGGACAAGGTTCTTCTCTGTCGGTTCGAGGCGGCGCGCAATCTATCGGCGGTCCCCGGCACATTCCAGCGCGGAAAGTCCGCCGTCAACAGTGGCCGTGTCGCGCTTGCCGCAGGCGCGCCCCGCCGAAAGCGCGGGTTGTCGCGGGCTGCAGTTCCCCGTAATCAGGCCTCCAAACTGCTGTGGGGGAAGCAAAAATGACCATCGAGCTGCACACCTGGAACACGCCGAACGGCCGCAAGATCTCGGTCGCGCTCGAGGAGATGGGGCTGCCCTATCAGGTGATCCCGGTGAATATCGGCAAGGGCGAGCAGATGGCGCCGTCCTTCCTCGCCATCAGCCCGAACAACAAGATTCCGGCGATCGTCGATCCCGACGGTCCCGGCGGCAAACCCGTCAGCATCTTCGAATCCGGCGCGATCCTGCTCTATCTCGGCGAGAAGACCGGCAAATTCCTGCCGAAACCGCTGGCCGAGCGGATTCCGGTCTATGAATGGCTGATGTGGCAGATGGGCGGCTTCGGCCCGATGCCCGGCCAGGTCCATCATTTCATCGCGCTGGAGAACGAGCAGGACCGCGCCTACGGGCTGAAGCGCTACATGGCCGAGACGCGGCGGCTCTACGACGTCCTCAACAAGCGGCTCGCCAGTCGCGACTACGTCGCCGGCGATCTCTCGGTCGCCGATTTCGCCATCCTCGGCTGGGCCTGGCGCCACCCGCGCCACAAGGTGGAACTGGCGGATTTTCCCAATGTGAAGCGCTGGTACGAGACGCTGATGGCGCGGCCTGCGACCAAGCGCGGCATGGAAGCGAAGCTGGATTAAGCCCGCCGGGCCTCGAAGGCCATCTTCACGGCAAGCCCTGTCAGCACCGTGCCCATCAGCCAGCGCTGCACCAGCAGCCAGCTCGGGCGGGTGCCGAGAAACACCGCGATCGAGCCGGCGGCGAGCGCGATCAGGGCGTTCACGCTGACGCTGATCACGATCTGGATCGCGCCCAGCAGCAGCGATTGCGACAGCACGCTGCCGGCGGGGTCGATGAACTGCGGCAGCAGCGCGAGATAGAGCATCGCGATCTTCGGATTGAGCAGGTTGGTGACGAAACCCATCGCAAACAGTTTGCGGGGGCCGTCGACCTTCAACTGCTTCACCTGGAACGGCGAGCGGCCGCCGGGCTTCAGTGCCTGCCACGCAAGCCACAGCAGATACGCCGCACCGGCAAAGCGCAGCGCGTCATAGGCGTAGGGAATCGCGAACAATAGCGCGGTGATGCCGAATGCCGCGCACAGCATGTAGAACACGAAGCCGAGCGCGACGCCGCCGAGCGACACGATGCCGGCCGCGGGCCCCTGCGTGATCGAGCGCGAGATCAGATAGATCATGTTCGGGCCTGGCGTCAGCACCATGCCGAAGGAGACGAGTGCGAAGCCGAGCAGGGCGGAGGTGTGGGGCATGACGGACACGGGGTGGGGATGTGCGTTTGTAACGCGCGGGGTGCCGCGGGGCCACGGTTCAATTGTTCTCGGAGCAATGTAGCGGCGCGGGTGGTGCGCCCCCTCGCCCCGCTCTTGCGGGGAGAGGGTTGGGGTGAGGGGCTCTCTCCGCGAGTTCAGATTGACGTGAGACCTGTACCCCCTCACCCGGATCGCAAGAGCGATCCGACCTCTCCCCGCAGGCGGGGAGAGGTGAATCGAGATCAATGCGCCTCGTCCCAGTTCGTGGCCGCGCGTGCATCCACTTGCAGCGGCAATGACAGATTCACCGCCGGGAACGGCGCGTCCTGCATCACTTTCTGCACGACCGGCAGCGTCGCCGCGACCTCGTTGTCGGGCACCTCGAAGATCAGCTCGTCATGCACCTGCAGCAGCATCTGCGCCGACAATTTCTTCTCGGCGAGCGCATCCTCCATGCGGATCATGGCGCGGCGGATGATGTCTGCGGCGGTGCCTTGCAGGCGGGCGTTGATCGAGGCGCGTTCGTTGAAGGCGCGCACCGAGGCGTTGGAGGCCTTGATGTCGGGGTAGTACATCTTGCGGCCGAACAGCGTGGTCACATAGCCGTTCTTGCGGCAGAACTCCTTGGTGTCGTCCATGTAGGCGCGGATGCCCGGGAAGCGCTCGAAGTATTTCTTGATGTAGGCCGACGACTCCTCGCGGGCGATGCCGAGCTGGTTGGCGAGGCCGAACGCCGAGATGCCGTAGATGATCCCGAAGTTGATCGCCTTGGCGCGGCGGCGCACCTCGCTCGGCATGTCCTTGATCGGCACGCCGAACATCTCGGAGGCCGTCATCGCGTGGATGTCGAGGCCGTCGCGGAACGCCTGCCGCAGCACCGGCACGTCGGCGATCTCGGCGAGCAGCCGCAATTCAATTTGAGAGTAGTCGGCCGACACCAGCTTGTGGCCCTTGGTCGCGATGAAGGCGCGGCGGATTTTTCGACCGTCCTCGGTACGCACCGGAATGTTCTGCAAATTCGGCTCGTTCGACGACAGCCGTCCCGTGGTGGTCGCAGCCAGCGCGTAGGTGGTGTGCACGCGATGGGTCTGCGGGTTGACGTAGGTCGGCAGCGCGTCGGTGTAGGTCGATTTCAGCTTCGAGACCTGCCGCCACTCCAGGATCTTCTTCGGGAAGTCGTGGCCCTGCTCGGCGAGATCGTCGAGCACCTGCGCGGTGGTCGACCACGCGCCGGTCTTGGTCTTGGTGCCGCCGGGCAATCCCATCTTGCCGAAGATGATGTCGCCGATCTGCTTGGGGCTGCCGACATTGACCGGCTCGCCGGCGATCTCCTGGATCTCGGCCTCGACCCGCGCGGCGGTCTGGGCGAAGTCGCCCGACAGCCGCGACAGCACCTGGCGATCGATCGAGATGCCGCGCCGCTCCATCCGTGCCAGCACGGACACCAATGGCCGCTCCAGCGTCTCGTAGACGGTCGCCATGCGGTCGGCAACGAGGCGCGGCTTCAGCAGCCGCCATAGCCGCAGCGTCACGTCGGCACTCTCGGCCGAATATTCGGTGGCCTTGTCGATCGCGACCTGGTCGAAGGTCAGCTTGCCCTTGCCGCTGCCGACGAGGCCGCCATAGGCGACCACGGCGTGGCCGAGCCAGCGTTCCGCGAGAGACTCGATCGCATGCGAGCCGCGGCCGGCGTCGAGCGCATAGGACATCAGTTGCGCGTCATCGGTGTTGCGCAGCGTGATGCCGTGCTGCGCCAGCATCACCGCGTTGAACTTGATGTTGAAGCCGATCTTGAGAATGCCTGATGATTCCAGCGCCGGCTTCAGCGCCGCCAGCACATCCGCAGGCTTGAGCTGGTTCGGCTCGAGCCCGGCATCGAACAGGCCTGCCCCGCCGCCGGCCTGCTTGTGGCCGAGCGGGATGTAGCAGGCATCGCCCGGCGCCAACGCCAGTGCGATGCCGGAGATTTCCGCCTGCATCGGATCGATCGAATCGCTCATCGCCTCGATAGCGACATGGCCGATGTCAGGCACGCGCGCGACCCAGGCCTTCAGCGTATCGAGGCTGCGGATCGCCTGATACTTGGCTCGGTCGAACGGCAGCTTGCGCATCGCGTCCGCGCGCGCTTCGGCCAGCGAGACCGGCGTGCCCTTCGGGCTGAACGACTTGTCCTCCTTGCTGCCCGACTTCGCCGGCAACGCCGCCGGACCGGCGAACAGGTCGCCGGTGGTGCCGCCGGATGTCGCCGGCGCGGCTTCGCTCTTCGCACCGGCGCTCTTGTTGCTCGCATCGGCCTCGATATTCGCGGGATCGATCTGCGAATAGTCGGCGACGCGGCGGGTGAGGGTGGTGAATTCCATCGCCTTGAGGAAGGCGACCAGCTTGCGTGCATCGGGCTCGTGCACCGCGAGGTCGTCGAGCGGCACCTCGAGATCGACCTTGTCGTCGAGCAGCACAAGTTGTCGCGAGATCCGCGCCTTCTCGGCATTCTCCAGCAGCGCCTCGCGGCGCTTCGGCTGCTTGATCTCGGTGGCGCGAAACAGCAGCTGTTCGAGATCGCCATACTCGACGATCAGCTGTGCCGCGGTTTTGATGCCGATGCCGGGCACGCCGGGCACGTTGTCGGTGGAGTCGCCGGCCAGCGCCTGCACCTCGACCACCTTCTCCGGCGGCACGCCGAATTTCTCGATCACCTCGGGAATGCCGATCCGGCGATCCTTCATGGTGTCGTACATCACGACCTTGTCGGTCACGAGTTGCATCAGGTCCTTGTCCGACGACACGATGGTCGTGGTCGCGCCGCGCTCGCCGGCCAGCCGCGCATAAGTCGCGATCAGATCGTCGGCCTCGAAGCCGGCCTGCTCCAGGCAAGGCAGGTCGAAGGCGCGCACGGCCTCGCGGATCAGCGCGAATTGCGGAATCAGGTCGTCGGGCGCCGGCGGCCGGTGCGCCTTGTAGTCGGGATAGAGCTTGTTGCGGAAGGTGATCTCCGACTTGTCGAAGATGATCGCCAGATGCGTCGGCCGGTTGTCCTCGGGCATGTCGCGCAGCAGCTTCCACAGCATGTTGCAGAAGCCGAGCACCGCATTGACCTGCAGCCCGTCCGACTTGCGGTTGAGCGGCGGCAGCGCGTGATAGGCGCGGAAGATGTAGGAGGAGCCATCGACCAGGAAGACGTGGTCGCCTTTCGTCGTCGCCTTGGCGGCAACGGGCTTGGCGGTCTTCGGATCGGGCTTGGCGGGAGCTTTGGGGGCTGTCTTCGGCATGGGCCGAAATTTAGGGATTTTTGCGGGGAATGACAGTCTTGCGGTTGCAGAATCCGACGCCGCCACACAGCCAAATACGTCGTCCTGGCTGTCGCCAGGACGACGTAAGGGGTGTTACGCGAGGGCTAAGCCTTATCCCCCGTCGGCGAGAACAGATACCCGCCGCCTCTGATAGTGCGGATCACGGCCGGCTTGGTCGGGTCGATCTCGATCTTGCGGCGGATGCGCATGATGCGCAGGTCGACGGCGCGGTCGAACGCTTCGGCGTCGCGGGCATTGGCGAGTTCCAGCAGCCGTTCGCGCGACAAGACCCGTTTGGGATTGGCCGCGAACACCTTCAAGAGGCCGAACTCGGAGGCCGTCAGCGGGTGCTCATTGCCCTCGTCGTCGCGCAGCGCCTGGGCTTCGAGATCCAGCCATTTGGTACCGAACCGCACCAGCTGATCCTTCTCGGCCTTGGCTGCGGCCGCCTCGGGCGCGACGGCCTTGGCGGACACGCTCCGCCGCAGCACCGAGCGGATCCGGGCCATCAGTTCGCGCAACTCGCAGGGCTTTGCGACGTAATCGTCGGCGCCGATCTCCAGGCCAACCACGCGGTCGATCGGGCTGGCAGTGGCTGTCAGCATGATGACGGGAACGTTGATCTTGCTCTTGAGGTCGCGAATGATCGACAGCCCGTCTTCCTCGGGCATGTTGAGGTCGAGCACCACGAGGTCGGGCGTCGAGTTCTCGATCTCCTTGCGCAGGCTCTTGCCGCCGTCGCACAGCGTCACGCCAAAGCCATGCATCTTGAGGTAATCGCCGACCATTTCGCGGGCCGGCGCCTCGTCGTCGACGATGAAGATGTGCGGGTTCTGGCTCATGTGTCTGTCGCCGGCAATGTAACGGTAAAGGTCGAGCCCTGTCCGGGGCCGGGGCTATCCGCGGCCACATGGCCGCCATGCATATCGATGATGCGTTTGACGATCGACAGACCGAGGCCGGTCGAACTTTCGCCCGCGGTCGGCTTGGCCGAGAGCCTCTGGAACCGGCCGAACAGCCGCCCGAGATCCTCTGGGCTCAGGCCGGCGCCCTGGTCGGAAATCCGGATCACGGTGTCGTCGCCCTCGTGGCTGACGGAAACGGTGATCTTGCCGCCGATCGGCGAGTATTTGATGGCGTTCGACACCAGATTGTCGATCGCCTCGCGGATACGGTCGGAATCGCACATCGTGACGAAGTGCGGCGGCGCGGACACCGAGATGCTCTGCTGCTTGTTGACGGCCAGCGGCAGGTTGGCCTCGGTCACCTCATTGACCAGCGCCGCGACATCCACCGGCTCGCGGCGGATGGTGATGTCGAAGGCATCGGCCATCGCATCCGAGATCAGATGATCGACCATCGAGGTCAGCCGCTTGGTGGCGTCCCTGATGTGCTCGACCTGGGCGGTGACGTTTTCCTTCGGCATGCCGGCGCTGATCAGCTCGGTCAGCATCTCGGTGCGGCCGAGGATCACCCCGAGCGGGTTCTTCAGATCATGGGCGACGGTGCCCAGGATCTCGTTCTTGAAGCCGTTGGCGCGCTGCAGCCGCAGCCACTGCGCCGAGAGCCGGCGGTTGGCCTGCATCAGCGCGCGGGTGCGCTGGGCAACGCGGTCTTCCAGCTGGGTGTTGGCGTCCTGCAGCTGCTGGTACAGGATCACGTTGTCGAACGCGATCGACAGCCGGCTGGAGAAGATCTCGACCAGTGCACGGTCGGTTTCGGAGATCTCCCGCTCGGATTGCAAGAGCACCACGACCTCGCGGCCGCTTCCGGTGCGCGAATAGAGCACGCTGCGGTGGTCGGCGAATTCGTTCTTGCGGCGCGTGAAGGCGGCTTCCACCATCGAGCGCAGATCGGGATCGAGCGCCTTCGAGGAGGTGGTGCCGATGAAGCGGCTGTAGCAGCCGGAGCAGGCCAGCACCGAGAAATCGGCCGCGGCCGCATTGCCGTCGTCGCGCAGCACGAGGATGCCGGCGCAATCGACATTGAGCAGCGAGGCGAGTTGGGTCAGCACGCCCTCGGCGAGCCGCTGCATCGACTTGAAATCGTACAGCGTGGAGGCGGCATCGATGATGATTTCGAGGCCGCGCCTTGTCTGCACCATGCGTTCGAGCTGTTGGTAGCTGCGCAGCGCGGCCGTCAGCGAGGTGAACAGCTTGTCGGCGGTGAGCTCGGTCTTGGCCTTGTAGTCGTTGATGTCGTACTGGACGATGACCCGCCGCTCCGGCGCCTGGCCCGGCTGCCCGGTGCGCAGGATGATGCGGACGGTCTCGTTCTTGATCTCGTTGCGGATGTATTCGACGAGCTCGAGGCCGGCGACGTCGGTTTCCATGATGACGTCGAGCAAGACGGCGGCGATATCGGGGTTGTCCCGCATCAAGGTGCGGCCCTCGGCGGCGGAATAGGCCGACAGGATCTCCAGGGTCGCACCGTGCAGATTGTAGTCGCTGAGCGCAAAGCGGGTGCCCTCATGCACCGCGTGATCGTCATCGATGACGGCGATCTTCCATTTACGCGCCGACGAATCCTCCGGGGCGCTCTCGGTATCGTCGATCAGGTGGAGGACATCGTCCTGTTCGGCCATTGACTGGTTCCGTCGGCTAAAGCGTCTGTGATCGTGGGTTGGCCCTTGGCGACCCGGGGCATGATAATGCGGAAAGTCGTGCCTTGTCCTACCCTTGACTCCAGCATCATGCGGCCGCCGAGCTGTTGGGTGACAAGATTATAGACAATATGCAAGCCCAGGCCGGTACCACCTTCGTTGCGGCGCGTGGTGAAGAACGGGTCGAACGCCTGCCGCTGCACGTCCGGCGTCATGCCGGCCCCGTTGTCGGCGAAGATGATCTCGACGTCGTCGGCGCCGCGCGCCCGGGCCGAGATGGTGATTGTACCAGATCGTCCGCCGGCGAAGGCATGGTTGACCGCATTAAGGAAGAGATTGGTTAAGATCTGCCCGTAGGCGCCGGGATAGCCGTCGATCAAGAGGCCCTCGGGCACGTCGACCGACAGCGCGATGGCGGCCTTCTTCAGCACCGGCCGCAGGCTCGCGACGATCTGGTCGGTCGATTCACCGAGGCTGAACTGGCGCCGCTCGGCGTGCGAGCGGTCGACAGCGACCTGCTTGAACGACTGGATCAACTCGCCGGCGCGCTGCAGATTGGCGACCAGTTGCTGCGCTGCATCGCGCGAGGTGCGGACGAACTCGTCGAGCTTGGAGCGGCGCAGCTGCTCGGTCTTCAGCTCGGTCTCGAACATCTCGGCGCGGCGGGCGAAGCTGGAAGCGACGGTCAGGCTGATGCCGATCGGGTTGTTGACCTCATGGGCGACGCCGGCGACCAGGCCGCCGAGCGCCGCCAGCCGCTCGGCATCGATCAGGTTCTGCTGCGCGGTGTTGAGCTCGATCAGCGCGGTCTCGGCCTTCTCCTTCGAGGCCCGCAATTCGTCCTCGGTCTGGCGCTTGGCGATGGCGTTCTCGCGGAACACCTCGACCGCGCGTGCCATGGCGCCGACCTCGTCCTTGGCTGATGTGCCCTGCACGGCGCGGTCGTAATCGCCATTGGTGATCGCGCGCATCGCCGCCATGATCTGCGCCAGCGGCAGCCGGATCGAGAGCGCGATCAGCACGCCGGCGGACAGGATGATGCCGAGGAAGATCACGGCAATCGACAGCACGCGACGGGAAATGTCCGACAGCGTGCGGTCGAAGGTCTCCTGCGCCTTCTGCTCGCGCTGGCGCATCTGCACCGAGAGGTCGTCGATGGCGCCGATCGCGTCGGCCTGGCTGGCGTCGATGGTGCTGCGCAGGAGCTCGGTGCGGCTGGTGAGCTGCTCGCTCAGTTTCGCCATGCCGTCGCGCAGCTCGGCGGTCTTGGTCTTCAGCCGCGCCAGCGCCATGCGCTGCAGGTCATTGTCGGCGAGATCGGCCATCACCGGAATGGTCTTCTCGATCGTCTCGGTGTTGCGGCGCGCCTCCTCGGCCGAGGCCGACGCCAGCGACAGATAATAGGAGTTGGTGGCGACCAGCAGCGAGGTGAAGGCCTCGCGCGACTTGCCGAGCGAGGGCCAGATCAGCGCGTCGCGATGGCCGGTGGCGCCCTCGATGATCGAATAGAGCCCGGCCATGTCCTTGGCGGGCGCCAGCACCTGCTCGTCATAGGTCTTGGAGATCTTCGCCTGCACCGTGCGCAGCTCGCCAAAGCCGTCGAGGAAGCGGCTGGTGACGCGTTCGAGCTTCTCGACCGAGCCCGACAGCATCGGATCGGTCGAGGCGCGGGTGGTCAGCGTGCCCAGCACCGCCTCGCGCAGCAGCAGGATCTCCGCGAACAGGTCCGGGCTCGGCTGGTTGATGTAGCGGTGGATCAGGTTCTGCAGCCTTGAGGTCTCGCTTTCCAGCTTGGCCAGGATCTTGTCGGACTCGCGGACCTGGCGGACATCCTCCCAGGCCGATCCAAGCACCTTGGCGCCGTTCCAGATCAGGGCCGCCAGCACGATCACGACGGCGGAGTTGAGCAGCGCGATCGACAGGATGCGCCAGCGGATCGGCACGGCGCGCAGCACCTGGACGATGTGGAAACGGCCCCGCGCGGCGAGGCCGGGCGATCGTTCCACTGTCGGGTCCTGCCGGGGTGCTGCCAAGTTGACCTCACTCCACCTTGCGGATCCGTTCGATCAGCGCTGTGATCGCGGGATCGCGCTGCGCGTTGGCATAGAGCGGCGCCATCGCGGCCTCGAACGGCTTGCGGTCGAAGTCACCGACGATCTTGACGCCGGCGGCCTCGGCCTGCTTGCGCGACTGCTCCTCGAGGTCGCGCCACTTCTCGCGCATGAACAGGCTGGAGCGCTGCGCGGCTTCGCGGAAAATCTGCTGCTCCTCCGGCGTCAGGCTGCCCCAGGCCTTCAGCGATATCACCAGCACTTCCGGGCTGACCGTGTGCTCGGTGAGCGTATAGTAGCCGGCGTATTTATAGTGGCCGGTGGTGACGAAGGACGGCCAGTTGTTCTCGGCGCCGTCGATCAGCTTGGTGGCCAGCCCGGTCAGCACCTGGCCATAGGGCAGCTCGATCGGCTCGGCGCCGAGCGCACGGATCATGGCCGACATCTGCTGGGATTGCTGCACCCTGAGCCGCAGCCCCTTGAGGTCCTCGACGGTGCGGACCGGGCGGACGCTGTTGTAGATCGAGCGGGCGCCGGAATCGTAGAAGGCGAGGCCGACGAAACCGTGCGCCTCGAAACTGTTCAGGAGCTCGCTGCCGATCGGCCCGTCCAGGACCTTCTGCAGGTGCTCGACCGAACGAAACAGAAACGGCATGGCCAGGACGTTGACGGCGGGCACGATGGTGCCGATCAGCGCCACGTTGGTGCGGTTGAGGTCGATGGCGCCGGCCCGGGTCTGCTCCAGCGTCTCCTTCTCCTCGCCGAGCTGGCGGGAATGGAAGACCTGCATCTGGTGGCGTCCGCCGGTGCGTTCGGCAACCATGCGGCCCATATAGCGTAGCGCCTGGACCGTCGGATAATCCTCGTTCTGGGTGTCGGCAGTGCGGAATTCGCGCGCGACCGCGTTCGCCGAAACCGCCGTACAGAACAGCGCGACGACAAGCGTAATGGTCCGCGAAAGGACGGCGCGGCGGTACACAGGCGACAAATCCCCTTGTGAGTTGAGTCGGCGGCGGGACGAAAAGGTTCACGGCATTTTTAGCAGAAGCGGAGCCCTTCGCCATCCGTCGAATCGTTAATTCCGCGCTGCAACCTGAGGGATCGTTTGCAACGGCGGTTCTCGCATTCTATGACGGCATGTCCATCTTGGCGGGAACGGATCTTGTGAAGTTGCTCTGGAAAGTCCTGCAGCTTGCCGCGGCGGCGGCCATCGTCCTTTCGTCTCCGGCGCGCGCCGCCACCGACATCAACTGGTGGCATGCGATGTCGGGCCAGCTCGGCAAGCAGGTCGAGAAGCTCGCCGCCGACTTCAACGCCTCGCAATCCGAATACCGGATCGTGCCGACCTACAAGGGCAACTACACCGAGACGGTGACGGCGGCGATCTTCGCGTTCCGCTCGCGCAGCCAGCCGGCGATCGTGCAGGTCAACGAGATCGCGACCGCGACCATGATGGCGGCGCGCGGCGCGATCTACCCGGTGTACGAACTGATGCGGGATCAGTCGGAACCGTTCTCGCCACAGACCTATCTGCCGGCGGTCGCCGGCTATTACGCCGACGTCAACGGCAACATGCTGTCGTTCCCGTTCAACGCCTCGACGCCGATCCTCTACTACAACAAGGACATGTTCCGCTCGGCCGGGCTCGATCCCGATGTGGCGCCGAAGACCTGGCCCGAGGTCGGCGCTGCGGCAAAGCGGCTGCGCGCGGCGGGCGCACCGTGCGGCATGACGACGTCGTGGCCGTCCTGGATCAATGTCGAGAATTTCTCCGCCTTCCACAATCTGCCGATCGCGACCCGGGCCAATGGCTTCGGCGGGCTCGATGCGCAGCTGGTCTTCAACAATCCGATCCTGATCCGCCACATCGCCCAGCTCGCCGAATGGCAGACGACCAAGATCTTCGATTACTCCGGCCGCGGCCAGTCGGCCGAGCCGCGCTTCCAGAAGGGCGAATGCGGCATCTTCATCGGCTCCTCGGGCACGCGCGCCGACATCAAGGCCAACTCGAATTTCGAGGTCGGCTACGGCATGATGCCGTATTATCCGGACATGCAGGGCGCGCCGCAGAACTCGATCATCGGCGGCGCCACGCTGTGGGTGCTGCGCGATCGCTCGCGCACCGAATATGCCGGGGTGGCAAAATTCTTCACCTTCCTGTCGCGGCCGGAGGTGCAGGCGAGCTGGCACCAGAACACGGGCTATCTGCCGATCACCCGCGCTGCCTTCGATCTCAGCCGGGCCCAAGGCTTCTACGATCGCAATCCCGGTGCTGCGATCTCGATCGAGGAAGTCACGCTGAAGCCGCCGACCGACTATTCCAAGGGCGTGCGGCTCGGCTCCTTCGTGCTGATACGCGACGTGATCGAGGAGGAGCTCGAGCAGGTGTTCGCCGGCAAGCGCTCGGCGCAATCAGCGCTGGACAATGCCGTCGAGCGCGGCAACCGCCTGCTGCGCCAGTTCGAGCGCGCCAATCCGGACCGGTGAGGCGGCTTCCGCACATTCCCGACTACGACACCTATCGCACCTGGCGCGCCGACATCGCGCGCTGGCTGCCGATCGCGCTGGAGATTGCGCAAGCTCACGGCCTGCGCGCCGGGGCGACGCATGTGTTTGCGACCGGCACCAATCTCGTTGTTGGCCTCGACGACGGGCTGATCCTGAAATTGTTTCCGCCGTTCCTGCGCCCGCAATTCGTCTCCGAGCAGGCCTCGCTGACCGAGCTGCAGGGCAAGCTCGGCTTTCCCATTCCTGCGCTCGTCGCCGAAGGCGAGCGCGACGGCTGGCCCTATCTCGTCATCACGCGGCTGTCCGGCGTGCTCTGTTCGGACGTCTGGCCGCAACTCACGGAAGCAGAGAAGGAGCGCCTGCTCGGCGAGGTCGGGGCGATGATTGCCGAGGTGCATCGCGTGCCGCCCGGCGCGCTGCTTTCGATCGAGCCGCGCTGGGACGCGTTCCTGCGCGGCCAGATCGCGCAATGCCGCGCGCGGCATGAGCGGCTGGGCATGCCGCAAAAATTCCTCGACGGCTTTGACGCTCTCCTGCGCGACGCGGCAACACTGATCCCGATGGATGCGCCGCCGGTGATCCTGACCGGCGAATACATCCAGGAAAACTTCCTGCTCGGCCGCCGCAGCGACGGTTGGCATGTCGCGGGCCTGTTCGACTTCGGCGACGTCAAGACCGGCTGGCGCGAGTACGATTTGCTCGGCCCGAGCGCCTTCATGGCCGCCGGCCGCCCGCGCCGCGTCCGTAGCCTGTTCGAGGGCTTTGGCTATGGGCCGGCCGATATCGACTTCGCGCTGAAGCGGCGGCTGATGGCGCTGATGCTGCTGCATCAGGCCAGCGATCCGCTGCGCCATGTCTGCATCGATGGCTGGCCCGACAAGGCCGACGATCTCGTGCAACTGCAGGAGCTGATCTGGCCGAACTAACGCTGCCGGTACTGGGATGCTTAACAGACAAGCGGCTGGATTTTGATGCCTAATGTCCGAGCAAATGATCGGCTTTGTATGCAATTGATGGTGAGGCATGCCGGTGCGACCTGATCGAAGCCTTTCTGAATTCCTCAGCGGTATCAGTCAATTAGGCCAAATCTAACGTTTCGTTAAGGTTTGGCACGAACCTTGCGATTCCTGTTCCAAAGCCAATTTTCACGCGCGTTGGAGCATCACCATGAAGCGTCGCGATTTCCTCAAATCCGTGTCCGGATTGGCCGCCGGTGCGGCGCTGCCGGCGATGCCACAGGTCGTCTCGCAGGCGAAGGCCGACGCCCGCTCCGAGACGCTCTTGATCGTCTCGGAAGGCGGCCCCAACAATCTCGACATCCACGGCGTCGGCACCAATGTGCCTGGCTATGAGGTGTCCTGGAATTGCTACGACCGGCTGATCAGCCACGAGATGAAGAGCGGCCCTGGCGGCGTGCCCTATTACGACCGCGACAAGTTCAAGGGCGAGCTCGCCGAGGACATGAAGATCGACGACATGTCGGTCACCTTCAAGCTGCGCAAGAACGCCAAATTCCACGACGGCGCGCCGGTGACGGCGAAGGACGTCAAATGGTCGCTCGATCGCGCCGTCAGCGTCGGCGGTTTCCCGACCTTCCAGATGAGCGCGGGCTCGCTCACAAAACCCGAGCAGTTCGTCATCGTCGATGACGCGACCGTGCGCGTCGACTTCGCCAAGAAGGATCGGCTGACGATCCCCGATCTCGCCGTGATCGTGCCCTGCGTCGTCAACTCCGAGCTCGTGAAGAAGAACGCCAGCGAGAAGGATCCGTGGGGCCTCGAGTTTACAAAACAGCAGACCGCGGGCTCCGGTGCCTACAAGGTGACGAAGTGGACCGCCGGCACCGAAGTCGTGATGGAGCGCAACGAGGATTGGGCCTGCGGTCCGCTGCCGAAGATCAAGCGCGTGATCTGGCGCATGGTGCCGCAGGCCGGCAACCGCCGCGCGCTGCTCGAGCGCGGGGATGCCGACATCTCCTATGAGCTGCCGTTCAAGGATTTCCAGGAGATGAAGGCGAACGGCAAGCTCAACGTGGTGTCGCTGCCGTTCTCCAACGGCATCCAGTACATCGGCATGAACGTGACCAAGCCGCCGTTCGACAATCCCAAGGTGCGGCAGGCGATGGCCTATGCGATGCCGTACCAGAAGATCATGGACGCGGTGCTGTTCGGTCTCGGCAATCCCATGTTCGGCGCGGCAAAGGACAAGGCGACCGAGGTCGCATGGCCGCAGCCGACGAAATATGTCACCGACATGGACAAGGCCAAGGCGCTGCTGGCGGAAGCCGGCTACGCCAACGGTTTCGAGACCACGATCTCGTTCGACCTGAATTTTGCCGGCGTCAACGAGCCGCTCTGCGTGCTGGTGCAGGAGAGCCTGGCGCAGCTCGGCATCAAGACCACCATCAACAAGGTGCCCGGCGCCAACTGGCGCACCGAGCTGAACAAGAAGGAAATGCCGCTGTTCACCAATGTGTTCTCGGGCTGGCTCGATTACCCCGAATACTTCTTCTACTGGTGCTATCACGGCAACAATTCCGTCTTCAACACCATGAGCTACAAGTCGCCGGAGATGGACAGGCTGATCGACGGCGCGCGCACCGCGGCCGCCACCGGCGACATGGCGACCTACGACACCGACGTGAAGGGTTTTGTCGACCTCGCCTTCGCCGAGGTCCCGCGCATCCCGCTCTATCAGCCCTTCGTCAACGTCGCGATGCAGAAGAACATCAGCGGTTACCAATACTGGTTCCACCGGAGGCTGGATTATCGCGCGATGGCCAAGGGGTGATGCGCCATGCTCACCATGATCGGCAAGCGGCTGATGTTTGCGATCCCGTCGCTGATCGGCGTGGTGATCGTGACGTTCCTGCTGACCCGCGCGCTGCCGGGTGATCCTGCGGCGTATTTCGCAGGTCCCGCAGCGACCAAGGAGGCGGTCGAGCAGATCCGCAAGAAGCTCGGGCTCGACAAGCCGCTGATCGAGCAGTTCTTCCGCTACACAAACGATCTCGCCCATGGCGATTTCGGCAACTCGCTGACCACGGGCCAGCCGGTCGCCGCCGAGCTGCGCAACCGCCTGCCGGCCTCGGCCGAGCTGACGCTGCTTGGCCTCATTGTCTCGATCGTGATCGCGATTCCGCTCGGCGTGCTGGCGGCGACAAGGCCGGGATCATGGATTGATCATCTCTGTCGGGTGACGACGACGGCCGGCGTCTCGCTGCCGGTGTTCTTCACCGGCCTGGTGCTGGTCTATTTCTTCTATTTCCGGCTCGGCTGGTCGCCGGCGCCGCTCGGCCGGCTCGATGTGTTCTACAGCGCGCCGCCGACCGTCACCGGCTTCTATCTGATCGACACCCTGGTCGCGCGTGACTTCGAGGCATTTCGTTCGGCGCTGGCGCAGTTGATCCTGCCGGCAGTGACGCTTGCGATCTTCTCGCTGGCGCCGATCGCGCGCATGACCCGCGCCTCGATGCTGGCGGTGCTGGCGAGCGAATTCGTCCGCACCGCACGCGCGAGCGGTCTGTCGCCCAGCACTGTGATCGTCACCTACGCGTTCCGCAACGCGATGCTGCCCGTCATCACCACGCTCAGCATGGTGTTCTCCTTCCTGCTCGGCGCCAATGTGCTGGTCGAAAAAGTGTTCGCCTGGCCCGGCATCGGCTCCTACGCGGTGGAAGCGCTGATCTCCTCGGACTTCGCGCCGGTGCAGGGTTTCGTGCTGACCATGGCGGTCATGTACGTGCTGCTCAATCTCGTCATCGACATTCTCTATGGCGTCATCGATCCACGCGTCAGGCTGGAAGGATAATCCATGAGCACCGTTGCGCCCACGATCGAACCGGTAGGTCCCGCCCGTACCTCAGGGCTGTCGGCGATCCTCGAACAGACCCGTTATGTGCTCAGCGAGAACAAGGTCACCGGCTTTGCCTTCGCGCTGCTGGTCCTGATCCTGTTCGCCGCTTTGTTCGGTCCCTATGTCGTGCCCTACGATCCGCTCGCCTCGGACACCGCTGCCGCGCTGAAGCCGCCGTCGGCGGCGCATTGGTTCGGCACCGACCAGCTCGGCCGCGACATCTTCAGCCGCGTCATCGTCGCGACAAGGCTCGACACGTTCATCGCGATCGCCTCCGTCGTGCTGGTGTTCCTGATGGGCGGGCTCGCCGGTATCGCCGCCGGCTATTTCGGCGGCTGGACCGACCGCATCGTCGGCCGCATCGCCGACACCATCATGGCGTTCCCGCTGTTCGTGCTGGCGATGGGGATCGTGGCGGCGCTCGGCAACACCGTGCAGAACATCATCATTGCGACTGCGATCGTGAACTTCCCGCTCTACGCCCGCGTCGCGCGCGCCGAAGCCAATGTCCGCCGCAACGCCGGCTTCGTGCAGGCGGCGCGTCTCTCCGGCAATGGCGAGTACCGCATCCTGCTGGTCCACATCCTGCCGAACATCATGCCGATCATGATCGTGCAGATGTCGCTGACCATGGGCTACGCCATCCTCAACGCCGCCGGCCTGTCCTTCATCGGCCTCGGCGTCCGTCCGCCGACCGCCGAGTGGGGCATCATGGTCGCCGAGGGCGCGGGCTTCATGGTCTCTGGCGAATGGTGGATCGCGCTGTTCCCCGGCCTCGCCCTGATGATCGCCGTGTTCTGCTTCAATCTGCTCGGCGACGGCCTGCGCGACATCGTCGACCCCCAGCGGAGGACGTGATGCTGAAGTTGCTTGAGCGAGCCGCATCTCTTCGCCTCTCCCCGCTTGCGGGGAGAGGCCGCACCGCCTTGGCGGTGCGGGTGAGGGGGACTCTCCGCGAACTCCACTCGCTCCTGAGTCTGCTGATAGAAGCCCCTCATCCTAACCTTCTCCCCGTAAGAACGGGGAGAAGGGACGCACTGCGCAAGCGGAGCGAGCGCCCATGACCGCCCAGCCGCTGCTCGACGTCCAGGACCTCACCGTCGAATTCACCACCCGCCGCGGCATCGTCAAAGCCGTGCAGCACGTCAACATCTCCGTGGCCAAGGGCGAGACGGTCGGCATCGTCGGCGAGTCCGGCTCCGGCAAGTCGGTGACATCCTATGCCGTGATGCGCATCCTCGATCGTGCCGGCAAGATCGCGGAGGGCTCGGTGATGTTCTCCGGCATCGACGTCAAGGCGGCGACCGAGAGCCAGATGCGCGATCTGCGCGGCCGCGAAGTCTCGATGATCTTCCAGAATCCGCGCGCCGCGCTGAACCCGATCCGCAAAGTCGGCGACCAGATCGAGGACGTGCTGCGCACCCATGTGCAGCAGGCCCAGGTCACCGACCGCGGCGAGAAGGCGATCGAGGCGCTGGAGCAGGTCAAGATCGCCCGTCCCCGCGAGCGCTATCATGCCTATCCGTTCGAACTGTCCGGCGGCATGTGCCAGCGCGTCGTCATCGCGCTCGCGCTCGCCTGCAATCCGCAGCTCCTGATCGCGGACGAGCCGACCACCGGCCTCGACGTTACGACACAGAAGGCGGTGATGGATCTGATCGTCGAGCTGACAAAACGGCGATCGATGTCGACCATCCTGATCACCCACGACCTCGGCCTCGCCGCCGCCTATTGCGACCGTGTCGTGGTGATGGAGAAGGGCCGCGTGGTCGAGACCGCTGTTTCGGCCGACATTTTCGCCAAGCCCGAGCACCCCTACACCAAGAAGCTGATGCGCGCGACGCCGCGGATCGGCGTGTCGCTAAGGGATTTGTTACCGGAGGACGATGCTGCTGCCTTCGCCTCTCCCCGCACGCGGGGAGAGGCCGACGCGCGCAGCGCGGCGGGTGAGGGGGACTCTCCGCGGACTGTGCTCGCGGATGCAGCCCCTCACCCCAACCCTCTCCCCGTGAAGAACGGGGAGAGGGGGCACAGCAGCGCAAGTGGGAAGGGCGAGCACCCCCTCCTCCTCGTCGAAAAGCTCGTCAAGGAATACCCCCGCCAGGGCGCCACCGCCGTGCTGTCAAAGCTGTTCAGCCGCAAGCCGCCGGTGGAGCAGGAGGTGTTCCGCGCCGTCGACGGCATCGGCTTCTCAATCGGCCATGGCGAGAGCGTCGGCCTGGTCGGCGAATCCGGCTGCGGCAAATCGACGACGTCGATGATGGTGATGCGGCTCTTGGACCAGACCTCGGGCCGCATCGTGTTCGACGGCGAGGACATCGGCGCCATCATGCCGAACGCCTTCGCGCGGCTGCCCTATCGCAGCCAGATCCAGATGGTGTTCCAGGATCCGACCGACAGCCTCAATCCGCGCTTCACCGCGGCGCGCGCCATCGCCGACCCGATCATGCAACTCGGCGACATCAGGGGACGCGACGCGCTGCGCGCCCGCTGCGAGGAACTGGCGCGGCTGGTCGGCCTGCCCGTCAACCTGCTGGATCGCTTCCCGCACCAGCTCTCCGGCGGCCAGAAGGCCCGCGTCGGCATCGCGCGCGCCATCGCGCTGCATCCCAAGCTCGTGATCCTGGACGAGCCGACGGCGGCGCTCGACGTCTCCGTGCAGGCCGTCGTGCTCAATCTGCTGCAGGATCTCAAGCAGTCCATGGGCATGAGCTATTTGTTCGTCTCCCACGATCTCAACGTGGTGCGCCTGCTATGCGACCGCGTCATCGTGATGCGATCAGGTCGCATCGTGGAGCAAGGCTCGTCCGAACAGGTCTTGGGCAATCCGCAGGATAGCTATACAAGGGAGCTGCTGACGGCGATCCCCCATCCGCCGTTGCCTGTTTAGAGACGAGCGAAGCGGGAGCGAAATGGCCGACCAACTCGACGACTACATCAACGCCGTCGCGGCAGCGATGGCGCTGCCGGTTGAGGATGCCTGGCGTCCCGCGGTGCGGGCCAATCTCGACGTGTCGCTGCGGCTGGCGAAGCTGGTCGATGATTTTCCGCTGCCGGATGAAACCGAAGCAGCCAGCATCTATTCGGCGTGACCCGCGATGTCCGACAAGATTGACGGGCTTTCCGCCACCGACATCGCCCAGGCCGTCTCCAGCCGCAAGCTGACCGCGCTTGACGCCGTCGAGGCGTCGCTGTCGCGCATCGCAAGCCGCGACAAGATCCTCAACTCCTTCACCGACGTCACCGCCGAGCGTGCGCGTGCCAAGGCAAGGGCTGTCGATGCCGACATCGCGGCCGGCAAGCCGGTCGGCCCGCTCGCCGGCGTGCCGTTCGCGGTGAAGAACCTGTTCGACGTGCAGGACCTCTCCACCCGCGCCGGCTCGAAGATCAATCGCGACCTGCCGCCCTCGACGCGCGATGCCACGCTGATCGAGCGGATGGAAGCCGCCGGTGCCGTGCTGGTCGGCGCGCTCAACATGGGCGAATACGCCTACGACTTCACCGGCGAGAACGTCCATGACGGCCCGTCGCGCAATCCGCATGATCCGACCCGGATGACGGGTGGGTCTTCGGGCGGTTCCGGCAGCGCCGTCGGCGGCGCGCTGGTGCCGATCGCGCTCGGCTCCGACACCAACGGCTCGATCCGCGTGCCCTCGTCGTTCTGCGGCATCTTCGGCCTGAAGCCGACCTATGGAAGGCTGTCGCGCGCGCGCTCCTATCCGTTCGTCGCGAGCCTCGATCATCTCGGTCCGTTCGCGCGCAGCGTGAAGGACCTGGCGCTGGCCTATGACGTGATGCAGGGCCCTGATGCCGATGACGCTGCCTGCAGCACGCGGCCGGTCGAGCCGACGCTGTCGTCGCTCGGTGAAGGCATCGGCAATCTCCGCGTCGCCATCGCCGGCGGATATTTCCAGAAGAACGTGTTTCCGGAGGCGACCGAAGCCGTCGCCCGCGTCGCAAAGGCGCTCAGCGCGACGCAGACCGTCGAGTTGCCCGAAGCCGCGCGCGCCCGCGCCGCCGCCTACATCATCACCACCACCGAGGGCGCCTCGCTGCATCTCGATCGCCTGCGCAAGCGCCCCAACGATTTCGATCCGGCGGTGCGCGATCGCTTCATCGCCGGCGCGATGGTGCCGGCACCCTATGTCGACAAGGCGCAGAAGTTCCGCCGCTGGTATCGCGCCAAGGTGGTCGAGCTGTTCAAATCGGTTGACGTGATCCTGGCGCCGGCGACGCCCTGCACTGCGCCAAAGCTCGGTCAGGTCAATTTCGTGCTCGATGGCGTCGAGCTTCCGGTCCGCGCCAATATCGGCGTGCACACCCAGCCGATCTCCTTCATCGGCCTGCCCGTGGTCGCGGTTCCCGTGCCGCTGGAGCCGATGCCGATCGGCGTGCAGATCATTGCCGCGCCCTGGCGCGAGGACATCGCGCTGCGGGTTGCGCATGCGCTGGAACAGATGGGCGTGGCGGCCGCGCCGACGCCGAGGGGACTCTAACTCATGGACATCGATCTTCCCGACGTGCTCGCCGAGGTCACCGCGCAGTTCGAGCGCTATGAGAAGGCGCTGGTGACCAACGACGTCGCCGTGCTCGACGAGCTCTTTCGCAACGACAAGCGCACGCTGCGCTACGGCATCGGCGAGAATCTCTACGGCTATGACGCGATCATGGCGTTCCGCGCCGCCCGCTCGCCGGTCGGGCTGATGCGCAAGACCGACAAGACCGTGATCACGACCTATGGCCGCGACACCGCTGTTGCCTCGACCCTGTTCTATCGCGACGCCGCACCGGGCCGGGTCGGCCGGCAGATGCAGACGTGGATTCGTTTCCCGGAAGGGTGGAGAATCGTCGCCGCCCATGTCAGCATCATCGACGAGCCACGAGCATGATCCGGAAAAGTGGGGACCGGTTTTCCGAACAGATCATGCTCAAAAGATAAGGGATAATTGAGGCATGAGCCTGGACGACCTGCCGACGCGATCACCGCAGCCTCAAGGCAACGAGCCCGAGGTCACGGTTCGCCGTGTCGATCGCCCGGCATCGCCGCAGGACAAGGTGACCCGCGCCGAGGAACTGCGGCTGCAGCTCGCCGACGAGATCGTGCAGGGCACGCTGGCGCCCGGCTCGCCCCTGGATGAAACCGACATCGCCCGCCGCTTCAACGTCTCGCGCACACCGGTGCGCGAGGCGCTGCGCCAGCTTGCGGCAAGCGGCCTGGTCGATGCGCGCGCCCATCGCGGCGCGGTGGTGGCGCGGCCGTCGCTGGATCGTCTCAACGGCATGTTCGAGGCAATGGCGGAGCTGGAAGGCATGTGCGCAGGGCTCGCCGCCGAGCGCATGACGGCAGCCGAGCGTCACGCCCTGGAGGCGATCCACGAGGAACTGCGGGTGCTGAGCTACACCGGCAATCCCGAGCGCTTCCACGAGGTCAATGAGCGCTTCCACAACGCGATCTATGCGGGCTCGCAGAACGACTACATCGCCGAGATCACGCTGGCGACCCGCGTCCGCGTTCAGCCGTTCCGCCGCGCCCAGTTCCGCAATCTCGGCCGCCTGGCAAAGTCCCACGCTGAGCACGACCGCGTCGTCGTCGCCATCCTGCGCGGCGACAAGGCCGGCGCGGCGGCCGCGATGCGCGCCCATATCGAGCTGGTGCGCGGCGAGTACGAGGTCTACGCGGTGTCGGTCTGACCTTCACCTCTCCCCGCCCTTCTGCGGGGAGAGGTCGGATCGCATCGAAGATGCGATCCGGGTGAGGGGGTACAGGTCTATCGATAGATCACAACTCGCGGAGAGATGCGAAAATCGTAGGGTGGGCAAAGGCGCGTAGCGCCGTGCCCACCATCTACGGCGTGCTCGGGATGGTGGGCACGCTACGCTTTGCCCACCCTACAGCTCCGGCGTTCCCCGGATGCTGCGCAGCACGAAGTGATGCGCTGCTGTTCCGGAGCCCATGGGTCCCGGCTCTGCGGCGCGTCACTTCGTGCCGCACCGCGTCCGGGACACGAGAGTCCTTACCCCTTCGCCTTCTCCGCCATGAATGCCCGCCATCCGCCATACGCCGAGATATCGCGCGCGCCCGCAATCGCCGCCGGTTCCACGATAAACCCCTTCGCCTCGCGCCCATCGGCCAGCCGCACCGTGCCGATCGACAGCGGCGGGGGGATCGCGGCGACGAATTTGCCGAACGCGCCGGGCGATAGCGACCACAGCTCCAGCTTGATCGAGGTGCCCGTGCCGGCCGCAACGCGCAGCATGCCGGGCTTCGGCGGCGTGGTGTCGAGTGCGTAGAGTTTGTAGTCCGGCGCCGTGACGGCTTCCTCGATCAGCGTCGCATCGAGCGCCTGCAATTCACGGTTCAGCGCCATGCCCGAGAGATGCGCGCCGACCACCGCGATCGGAATCTCGTCGCTACCATCAGCCGCAAGCTGCGCCAGCGGCGGCTGCGGCAATGACTTGGCGCCGACAGGCAGTTTGGTATCCGCATGGAATACGCGCCCGATGCTGGCAAGCTTCGCGTCCTGCCCCGCGGGCGCCAGCAGCGTGATGCCAAAGCCCGCGCCGTCCGCGCGCATCGCCGCGGGCAGCGCGAGGCCGCAGAGATCGAGCAGGTTCACAAAATTGGTGTAGGTGCCAAGCCGCGAGTTGAGCTCGATCGGATTGGCCAGCACCTGCGCGGTCGAATAGACCGTCGGCGCCGTCGGCAGCACGATCGCGTCGAGCTCGGCAAAAGTGCGTTCGGCGACGCCGCGCAGCGCCTGCAGGCGATAGAGCGCCGAGAACGTCTCGGCTGCCGTGAGCCGGGATCCCGCCGCGGTGATCTCGCGCGTGACCGGATGGATCGCATCCGGCGATGACGCCAGCAGATTGCGGATCACGAGGTAGCGCTCGGCCACCCACGGCCCTTCATAGAGCAGCCGCGCGGTCTCGTAGAAAGGCTCGAGGTCGAACTCGACCAACGTGGCGCCGAGCGCTTCCCAGCGCTTCAACGCGTCGCCATAGGCCTTCTCCGAATGACGATCGCCGAAGAAGATCAGCTGTCCGTTGCGGGGAATGCCAAGTTTCAATTTCGTCGGCATCGGCGCCAGCCTGCCAAGCGGCCGGCTGCGCGAAAACGGATCGGCGGCGTCATGTCCCGAGATCACTTCGAGCGCGGCCATCGCGTCGTCGACGGTCAGCGAGAACACCGAAATGCAATCGAGCGTACGGCAGGCCGGCACCAGGCCCGCGGTCGAAATCAGGCCGAGGCTGGGCTTGAGACCAACGATGTTGTTCAGCATCGCCGGCACCCGGCCGCTGCCAGCGGTGTCGGTGCCGAGCGCAAGCGGCACCAGGCCCGCGGAGACCGCGACCGCCGAGCCGGAGCTGGAGCCGCCGGGGATGAGATCCTCTCGCACCGGATTCCTGGGAATGCCATAGGGCGAGCGCACGCCGACCAGGCCGGTGGCGAACTGGTCGAGATTGGTCTTGCCGATGATGATCGCGCCGGCCGCGCGCAGCTTGGCGACCGCGGTCGAATCCTGGGTCGGCATGTAGGAGAAGGCCGGGCAGGCGGCGGTGGTCGGCAGGCCCCTGGCGTCGATATTGTCCTTCACCGCGACCGGCACGCCATAGAGCGGCAGCTGCGCCGGTTTCTTCGCGGCGAGCGCCGTGGCCTCGGCCAGCGCGTCCTTCTCGTCGCGCAGGCTGATGAAGATGGCGGGATCGTCGTGGTCGCGGATGCGCTGGTAGGTGCGCGCGATGGTTTGCGCCGGCGTCAGCGTGCCGGCGCGATGCGCGGCAACGATCGCGGCGGCGGTTTCAGGCGCATCGGACCCCATGGCAAGACGAACTCCAGCAAGAAAGGCACCTGCTTCGAAGCAAGCGATGTGCCATCGTTGTATACAATACTTTCTGCCGGAGAACGGATAAGAATTCTATCGTATATTCATATCTTTAATAGCGATCCTGCCGCGATGAAGGTTTGCCGATTGCGCGCTTTGAAAAATCTATTCGCCTAAGAAATAGGCGATCAAGTGAAGCCGGCCAGGATCTGCAGCAGCTTCTCGCGGTTTTCCTTGCCGATCTTCTCGGCGATATGCCGCTCGTGCTCGGCGGCGAGCCGCTTGAATTGGCGGAGCGCAGCCTGGCCGGGATCGGTCAGGTGGAGCGCGTGGGAGCGGCGGTCGTCCCTGGATTTGACCCGCTTCACCAGCTTGCGCCCTTCGAGGCTGTCGAGCAGGTGCACCAGCCGGGCGCGCTCGATGCCGAGGCGCTTGGCCACCGCCATCTGGCTGAGGCCGGGGTTGGCGCCGATCACGGTCATCACCGAATACTGGGTCGGGCGGATGTCGACGGCGGCGAGCGTCTTGATGAAGTCCTGGAAGATCCAGAGCTGGAAGCGCCGGATCGCGTAGCCGGCGTGACCGACCAGCGCGTCGAGGCCGATCTCGTCCGCGTCATGGCGCCGCGTCTTGCCGCGGGCCGGGCGCTTTCGCCCAGCTTTCGTTTCCGTCCCCATCGCGCCGTTTGCCACGTATTTTTCTCCAGCGTCCGATCACTTGTACCTCGGCAGGACGGCTGAGGAAAGATTGTTGTTGACGACAACAATTGCTGTGCTCAACATTATGGGAAAGCAGCCCGTGCGAGGCGTGCGAGGAGGAAACCATGATGGCCGCTGCCGGCGGTGACGCCTCAACCCTGTTTGCCACGCCCGCGATCGTCGCTGACCGCAGGATCGACGGCAGCATCATCGTGCGATCGTCGACGCCGCTTGGCGACAGTGCGCGCTGCATCGGCGACTGGCTGGAGCATTGGGCGCGACAGGCGCCGGACCGCATCTTCCTCGGCGAGCGCGCCAATGCGGACTTGCCGTGGCGCACCGTGACGTATCGCGAAACGCTGACCGCCGTGCGCGCGGCCGCATCCTGGATCCTCGCGCAGGGGCTGAGTGCGGAGCGGCCGCTGGTCATCCTTGCCGATAATGGCGTCGATCACGCGCTGTTCGCGCTCGCCGCCCAGCACGTCGGCGTGCCCTCGGCCGCGATCTCGCCGGCCTATTCGCTGATGTCACGGGATTTCGACAAGCTGAAGAGCATGATCGGCCTGCTCGATCCCGGCGCGATCTACGTGACTGGGACGAAGCCGTTCGCCGGCGCGCTCGCCGCGATCAAGGGGCTGCATCGCGCGGTGATCGTCAGCGGCAATGCCGACGATGCCGATGCGACGGCGTTCCGCACGATCATCGCGACGCCGGAATCGCCCGATGTCGCAAAAGCCTTTGCCGCTGTTATGCCCGACACGATCGCAAAATTCCTGTTCACCTCGGGCTCGACGGGCACGCCGAAGGCCGTGATCAACACCCAGCGCATGCTGACCTCGAGCCAGCAGGCCAAGGCGCAGACCTGGACGTTCCTGGAAAATGCCGGCGAGGATCTCGTCATTCTGGACTGGCTGCCCTGGAGCCACACCTTCGGCGCCAACCACAATTTCAACCTGGTGCTGCGCAACGGCGGCACGCTCTATATCGACGGCGGCAAGCCGGCGCCGGGGCTGTTCGCGACCTCGCTGGCCAATCTGCGCGGCGTCGTGCCCACGGTCTATTTCAACGTGCCGCGCGGTTTCGACATGCTGATCGCGGCGCTGCGCAGCGACGAGGAGTTGCGCCAGAAATTCTTCGGCGGCGTGAAGTTCGCGTTCTATGCCGGCGCGGCGCTGCCGCAGAATCTCTGGGATGCGTTGGAGGAGTTATCGATCAAAACCGTCGGCCGCCCGCTGCCGATGGTGTCGGCCTGGGGGGCGACCGAGACCTCGCCGCTCGCCACCGACTGCCACTTCCAGGCGCAGCGTTCCGGCAATATCGGCGTGCCGATCCCCGGCACCGAACTGAAGCTGGTGCCATCAGGCGACAAGCTCGAAGTGCGCGTGCGCGGGCCGAACGTCACGCCGGGCTACTGGAAGGCTCCTGATCTCACCGCGCAGGCGTTTGACGAGGAGGGGTTCTACAGGATCGGCGACGCCGTCACCTTCGCCGACGCTGCAAGACCCGAGCTCGGCCTGTTCTTCGACGGCCGCGTTGCCGAGGATTTCAAGCTCAACTCCGGCACCTGGGTCAACGTCGGCACACTCCGTGTCGCCGGCATCGCGGCGGTGGCGCCGTTGGCGCAGGACATCGTCGTCACCGGCCACGGCCGTGATGAGGTGCGCTTCCTCGTGTTTCCCAACATCGCCGCCTGCCGCGCCGCGGCTGGTTTGCCGGAGAGTGCCGACGTCAGGGACGTGATCGCCCACGCCGCGGTCCGTAGCGCGATCGCGATAGGCCTGGCAAAACTGAAGGCGCAAGGCGGCCATTCCTCCGGCCATGCCACCCGTGCGCTGCTGCTTGCGGAACCAGCTTCCGTCGACGGCGGCGAGATCACCGACAAGGGCTACATCAACCAGCGCGCCGTGCTGACCCGCCGCGCTGCAGCGGTCGCTGTGCTGGAAGATGACAAGGCAGCCGAGCCCATCGGCTGCGGCTAAGAACGTCATCAAACCAGACGTTTAACACCTGAGTTCCCCGCCGCTTCGTTTCGCCGCGCCGCACACATCCGAGATTTTAGTTGCCAAGGCAACTAAGCTGTGGGAGTTTCCGGCGCAACGGACAAACGCCGCCGGTCAACGGCCGCTCATTTCATTTCAGGGAGGGACTATCTTGCGCCGTACGGCAGCACGGACCGAGTTCGCGACGACCGCCGGATCATCGCGATCCGCGCGCGTGTCAGGTCGTGCTCTGCCCGGTCACGGCGCCGAGATTTTCGTGCAGCCGCCGCAGCAGGTCGATCAGCACCTCGCGCTCGTCCTTTTTCAGGCAGGACAGCAGCCGCCGTTCGCGCTCCAGCGCCGCGGCAATCACCTTGTCATGGACGACGCGGCCGCGGGCGGTCAGCGAGATCGCGTGCGTGCGGCCGTCGTCGGGCGCGCTGCGGATCACGACCAGGCCGCGCTTCTGCAGCATCGCGAGGTTACGGCTCACCGGGCCCTTGTCGAAGCCGATGACGTGGCAGATCCGCGAGGCCGGGATGCCCGGCTCGATCGCCAGCAGCGACATGATCCGCCATTCCGTGACGTTGACGCCGAAATTCTTCTGGTAGAATGCGGTCGCGCTGTTCGACAGCTTGTTGGCGATGAAGGTGATGAACGCCGGCACATAGCGCTCGAGATCGAGCAGCGGCCCTTCGGCCTCGGCGATCTCGGCTTGCCTGGTGCGGCGCGGCTTGCGGGGAAGAGGACTGCTCATCGCGCAAATCATCGCCGCGAAATCGCCTCCGAGCAAGGGGCATGGGGCACATCTTGACAGGATCAGGCCAAGGACCAAACCACGGGAGGTCCCGATGACATCAGCAACTCAAAACGGCGTTCCCCATCTCGACGTCGATCCCTTTGCGCTTGCGTTCTTCGCCGATCCATTCCCGACCCATGAGCGGCTGCGCGAGGCCGGCCCCGTGGTCTATCTCGACAAGTGGAACGTCTATGGCGTGGCGCGGCATGCCGAGGTGCATGCGGTGCTCAACGATCCCGCCACCTTCTGCTCCAGCCGTGGCGTGGGCTTGAGCGATTTCGCCAAGGAGAAACCGTGGCGGCCGGCGAGCCTGATCCTGGAGGCTGATCCGCCCGCCCACACCCGCACCCGCGCGGTGCTGAGCCGTGTGCTGTCGCCGACCGCGCTGAAGCAGGTGCGCGAGCGCTTTGCCGCTGCGGCCGAAGAGCGCGTCGACATCCTCTTGGAGAAGCGCAGCTTTGATGCGATCGCCGATCTCGCGGAGGCCTTTCCGCTCTCGATCTTCCCGGATGCACTCGGCCTGAGGCCCGAAGGGCGCGAGAATTTGCTGCCTTACGCGAGCCTCGTGTTCAACGCGTTCGGCCCGCCGAACCAGTTGCGGCAGGAGGCGATCGAGCGCTCGGCGCCGCATCAGTCCTATATCGCTGCGCAGTGCCAGCGCGAGAATCTCACCCCCGGCGGCTTCGGCGCCTGCATTCACGCCCAGGTCGATGAGGGCGCGATCACCGCGCCCGAGGCGCCGCTTTTGGTGCGCTCGCTGCTGTCGGCCGGACTGGATACGACGGTGAATGGCATCGGTGCTGCGGTGTATTGTCTCGCCCGCTTTCCCGATCAGTTCGAGAGGCTGCGCAGCGATCCGACCCTGGCGCGCAATGCGTTCGAAGAGGCGGTGCGGTTCGAAAGCCCGGTGCAGACCTTCTTCCGGACCACCACGCGCGACGTCGAGCTGTCGGGCGCGCAGATTCCCGAAGGCGAGAAGGTGCTGATGTTCCTCGCCGCCGCCAACCGCGATCCGCGGCGCTGGGACAAGCCCGACACCTACGACATCACCCGCCGCACTGCCGGCCATGTCGGCTACGGCTCCGGCATCCACATGTGCGTCGGTCAGCTGGTCGCTCGGTTCGAAGGCGAGACGATGCTTTCAGCGCTCGCGCGCCGCGTCGCGAAGATCGAAATCACCGGCGAGCCGACGCGCCGTTTCAACAACACGCTGCGCGGGCTCGACACGCTGCCGGTCACGATCACGCCGGCCTGAGCCGCGGAAATTCAGTCGCCGGGGGCAACCGGCGTTCACATGACAACGAGGAGGAGAGGATGAGGGCTTTTGGACTTGGTCTGGCGCTGGCGTGCGCCGCTACTGTGGCGCATGCGCAAATATCCGGGGATGTCGTGCGCGTCGGCGTGCTCAACGACATCTCCGGCATCTTCCAGGACACCAACGGCATGGGCTCGGTCGAGGCCGCGCGCATGGCCGCGGAGGACTTCAACGGCGGGGCTAAGGGCATCAAGGTCGAGATCGTCTATGCCGATCACCAGAACAAGGCCGACGTCGGCTCCGCCATCGCGCGCAAATGGCTCGACGTCGAGGGCGTCGATGCCATCGTCGACGTGCCGAACTCGGCCGTGGGGCTGGCCATCAACACCATCCTGCGCGATACGAAGATGACATTCCTGGCATCGTCGACCGCAAGCTCCGATCTCACCGGCAAGGCCTGCTCGCCGAACACCATTCAATGGGTCAACGACGCCTGGGCGACCGGCAACACCACCGCGGCCGCGATGATGCAGCGCGGCGGCAAGGACTGGTATTTCGTCACGGTCGACTACGCGCTCGGCAAGGGCATCGAGGCCGAAGCTACCAATTACATCGAGAAGCACGGCGGCAAGGTGCTCGGCTCCAGCAAGCATCCGCTCGGCACCTCGGATTTCGCCTCCTTCCTGCTGCAGGCGCAGGGCTCGAAGGCCAAGGTGATCGGTCTCGCCAATGCCGGCGGCGACACCATCAACGCGGTGAAGCAGGCCGCGGAGTTCGGCATCCAGCAGGGTGGCCAGACCATGGTCGCCTTCCTGCTGTTCGTGAACGACATCCACGGCATGGGTCTGAAGGTCGCGCAGGGCCTGCAGTTGCTCGAAGCGTTCTACTGGGACATGAACGACGACACCCGCGCCTTCGCAAAGCGCTTCGCCGCGCGTCCCGGCATGAACGGCAAGATGCCGAGCGGCAACCAGGCCGGCGTCTACGCCTCCACGCTCGCCTATCTCAACGCCGTCGCCGCCACCGGCAGCGATGATGCGAAGGTCGTCGTGCCGCAGATGAAGACGTTCAAGGGCAAGGACAAGTTGTTCGGCGACACCGAGATCCGCGCGGACGGCCGCGTCGTGCATCCGATGTATCTGTTCGAGGTCAAGAAGCCCGAGGAGTCGAAGTACCCGTACGACTATTACAAGCTGATCTCGACGATATCAGCGGACCAAGCGTTCCGCCCGCTCGCGGATGGTGGCTGTTCGCTGGTGAAGTGACGATAGCTCGCGCAGCGATCTCTCTTCGCCTCGCCCCGCTTGCGGGGAGAGGCCGACGCGCGAAGCGCGGCGGGTGAGGGGGACTCTCCGCGAGTCCAACTCTCACCTCGCTTGCGGAGACTCCCCCTCATCCTGACCTTCTCCCCGCAAGGGGGGAGAAGGGAAAGAAAGTTACGGCGCGCAGTAGAAGCTTGCCGCCGCCGTTACCGGCCCCGTCTTGTAATGCGGCCAGGCCGGCCATTGGCACAGCGGCAGCGCGCGGAGTGTCTCGAAGCCGGGCGCCTCCACCTTCTGCTCGGCGACTTCGAGATCGCCGGGCGCCTTGCCGGTCTCGACCCAATCGACCAGCACCGCGAGCATGTCGACATTGGCCGGCGCGCCGGAGCCGACATGGTCGACGCCGGGCGCGGTGTAGAGGCGGACGAATTCCGCGGCCTTCTCCTTGCCGAGCTTCTTTTGCACGTTCTCGAAGTAGCGGATGCCGGCGTAGGGGCTCTGCGCGTAGTCGGCCATGTGTTCGAGGATCACGAGCTTGCCGCCGCGGGCGCCGAAGCGGCTGATATCAGGATTGGTCGAATCCATCAGCTCCGACACCTCCAGTACCCGCGCCTTGTGATCCTCCGGCTTGTAGGTCGTCACATCGAGCTTGGGATCGCGCGCGAACACATATTGAATGCCGCCGGCGCCATAGACCCACGCGATGCCGTTCGCGGGCACCGGCGGTTGCGCCGGCGGCGCGGTGCCGAGCCACCAGGCGAGCCAGCCGCCGGTCGGGGCGAACGCCGGTGTGCCTTCACCGGAGACGCCCCAGCCCGGATAATCGTCGAGCCCGTTGGCCATTGCGAATGAGAATTTGTACGGTGCATGCAGCGTCTCGATCGCCGCGACCTGCTTCTCGGTCAGGCAGTCGTCGCCGCTCTGGCCCGCCGCACATAGCAGCGAGGCCGGCTTGAACAGCGCCTTGCAGCCGACGGGATTCTGCACCAGCGCATCGTCCGAGCCGTCATCCCTGTCGCAGGCTTTCAGCACGGCATCGGCGACGAGTTTCACCTGCGCGGGGCGGATCCAGCCGTCGCCCATCGTCACGAGGCCGCCGCGGGTGCCGGCATGCTGCAGCCCGACCCAGTTGATCACGGGCACGCGCGCGAAGATGCCGTCGAAATCGTCGGGGTAGCGCTGCGCCATGGTCAGCGCCTCGCGACCGCCTTCCGACGATCCCATGAAGTACATCTTCGCCGGCGGGTTGCCGTAGGCGCGCATGATCAGTGCGCGCGCCGCGTCGCGCACTTTCTTGTAGGCCTTGTGCGAAAAATTCTCGAACGCTTCGTCGTTCAGCGCGAACAGCTGCGGCGGCTCGCCGGGCTTCGACTCATGGCCGGAGTCGGTGCCGTAGGTGACAAAACCGTGCGCCAGCGGCGAGGCCTTGCCGAAGGGATAGGCGGGCGGCAGGCCGAGCCCCGTGATCAGCACGCCATTGAAGCCTCCGCCGCCATATTGCAGCGAGCGGCCACTCCATTCGACCGGCAGATTGACCTGGAATTTGATCGGCGGCGCCTTGGGATCGACGGGATCGATATGCCCGAGCACCTTGCAGAATTGCGGATTGGCCGGCGTGACGCGGCCGGCCGGCGTCGCTCCCTTCTCGGCGACGGCAAGCGGCGATGGCGCCTGCATCGCCGCACTGTCGATCTTCACCGCATTGTCGCTTGCACCGACCAGGCCGCTGCAGGTCGCGGCGGGATCGCCGAGCATCTCGGATGCCGTGGCAAGCCCGGGGCATGACATCGCCGTGACAATCGACGTCGCCAGCGTCCACGCGCGTGGATTGATCCGCATGATGTCCTCCCTGAATGTTCGTTGCCGCGGCAAGGATTTCCTCCGCGGCGTTGCCGCACAATGACCCGCGCCGTGGAAACGTCAAGCGAGGGGCACTCCAGGCCTGCCGCCGGCCTCTTGCCAAAATGGCAAAATCGTAATAGTTATAAAATATAACTATCAAGGAGGAGGCCCGGATGAGGTCGATTGCGTCGGTATCGATCGGTGCGCTTGCGGTATGTCTCGGCGTGCCCACGCTCGCCCGTGCGGATGAGGCCTGCACGCAGGTCACCACGGCGTCGCTTGGAATCTCCGGCGTTGAGATCACGGGCTCGAAGCTGCAGGAGGCCGACGACAAGCTGCCGAAGCATTGTCTCGTCACCGGGCTCGCCAACCAGCGCACCGGTATCGACGGAAAATCCTACGCGATCCGGTTCGAGATGCGCCTGCCCGTCACCTGGAACGGACGCTTCCTGCATCAGGTCAATGGCGGCAATGACGGCGTCGTGGTGCCGGCGCTCGGCGACAAGCCGGATGGCTGGGTATCCGGCGGCACCGTGCCGCTGGCGCGCGGCTTTGCGGTGCTGTCGTCCGACAGCGGACACTCCGGCAATGATCCGGCCAACAAGCCGCTCGGACTCGCCGCAGGCGCCGCCTTCGGCATGGACCCGCAGGCGCGGCGTGACTATGGCTATGCCGCCGACATGACGCTGGCGCCGGTGGCGAAGAAGCTGGTCGCCCTGCATTACGGCAAGCCCGCCGATTACTCCTACATGGCCGGCTGCTCGAACGGCGGCCGCCATGCGATGGTCGCCGCGGGCCGCATGCCGGAAAATTACGATGGCTTCCTGGTCGGCAACCCCGGCTTCGATCTGCCGCGCGCGGCGATCCAGCATGCCTGGGACGTGCAGGCCTTCCTCAAGGTCGATCCCGATCTCCGCAAGACCATCACGAAGGAAGACGGCCAGCTGATCGCCTCGCGCATCACGCAGGCCTGCGACGCGCTCGACGGCGTCAAGGACGGCCTGACCTCAAACCTCGCCGCCTGCCAGAAGACGCTCGACCTCAAGAGCCTCGTCTGCACGCCGGGCCAGACCGAAGGTTGTCTGTCGGAAGCCAAGGTTGATGCGCTGAAGATGAGCTTTGCGGGCCCGCGCAATTCGAAGGGCGAGGCACTTTATTCCGACTGGCCGCTCGATGGCGGCATCGGCACCGGCAATTGGCGCGCCTGGAAGGTGGAGAGCACGGTCGCGCCCTGGAATAACTATCCGATCATCGCGACCATGGGCGCGGCGTCGCTCAACCTGATCTTCTCGACGCCGCCGGTCGCGGTCGAAGGTAGCAGCGACAAGCTGGTCGACGCGCTCAGGGCTTACGACTTCGACAAGGATGCCGCGAAGATCTTTGCGAAGGATGCGACGTTCACGGAGTCCGCGATGGACTTCATGACCCCGCCCGAGGTCGACGATCCCAAACTGACAAAACTGCGCGACGCCGGCCACAAGATGATCATCTATCACGGCCAGGCCGATCCGGTGTTCTCGGTCAACGACACCATCCGCTGGTACGGCAAGCTGAACGCCAACGTGCAGGGCGGTGCCGGCAATTCCGTTCGCCTGTTCACCGTGCCCGGCGCCACCCATTGCGGCGGCGGCGTCACCCTGGACAAGTTCGACGCGCTGTCGGCGCTGACCGATTGGGTGGAGAAGGGCAAGGCGCCCGACCGCATCATCGCTTCGGCCAACCCGGCCAACAAGGACGTGCCGTCGTCGTGGAATCCGGCGCGGACACGGCCGTTGTGTCCGTATCCGACCTACGCGGCGTTTTCAGGCAAGGGCGATGCGGATGATGCGGCGAATTTCGTCTGCACGATGCCGGAGACGAAGTAGGCAGCCGCAGGTGCGCTGCACCCTCTCCCCTTGTGGGAGAGGGTCGCTTCGCGCAGCGAAGCGGGGTGAGGGGTATCGCGCCCCTCGGCCGCATCTCGCAAGCGGAGACATACCCCTCATCCGGCGCTTCGCGCCACCTTCTCCCACAAGGGGAGAAGGAAAGAGGAAGCTGCGCTAGCTCGCCTACTTCGCCACCTTGCTGCTGCCTTGCGTGATCAGCCGGGCCGGGCGCTGGTCGCGGGTGTGGATCCAGAGCCAGTTCATCGCGACCGCGAGGCGATGGCGCACGCCGATCAGGAAGTAGATGTGGGCAAGGCCCCAGATCCACCACGCCAGGGTGCCGCGCATTCTCACCTTGCCGAAATCGATCACGGCCTTCTTCTTGCCGATCTGCGCGAGGCTGCCGGCGTGCTTGTACTGGAACGGCGGCAGCGTCTCGCCTTTCAGCCGGGCCTTGATCAGCATGGCGGCATAGCGTCCCTGCTGCTTGGCGGCCGGCGCGATGCCCGGCACCGGATTGCCGTCAGGGCCCTTGATCGTGGTGGTGTCGCCGACCGCGAAAATGTCGGGATGGCCGGGCACGGTCAGGTCAGGCTCGACCTGCAGCCGATAGGCGCGATCGGCCGGCGCGTTCAACCATTCGGCGGCGCGCGAGGCCCGCACGCCGGCGGCCCATACGATGGTGCGCGCCTCCAGCGTCTTGCCGCCATAGATCACGCCGTCGGCCGAGCATTCCGTGACCGGCGCGCCCAGCATCACCTCGACGCCGAGGCTCTCCAGCGAGGCTTGCGCGTAAGCCGAGAGATCGTCCGGAAAGCCCGCGAGCACGCGCGTCCCCGCCTCGATCAGCACCACGCGCGCTTTCCTTGTATCGATATGGCGGAAGTCGCGCGGCAGCGTGTCCTGGGCGAGATCGGCGATGGTGCCGGCCATCTCGACGCCGGTCGGCCCGGCGCCGATCACGACAAAGGTGAGCAGCGCGGCGCGTCGCGCCGGATCTTCCTCGCGCTCGGCGCGCTCGAACGCGACCAGGATGCGGCGCCGCAGCGTCGTCGCATCCTCCAGCGTCTTCAAGCCCGGTGCGAACGGCTCCCATTCGTCATGGCCGAAATAGGCGTGGCGCGCGCCGGTGGCGAGGATCAGCGTATCATAGGAGATGGGATCGCCGTCCTCGAGCAGCACGCGCTTTCCCGCCGCATCGACGCCGTTGACATTGGCGAACAGCGTCGTCACGTCGGGCCGGTCGCGCAGGAGATAGCGGATCGGCCAGGCAATCTCGCTGGTCGCCAGCGAGGCGGTCGCGACCTGATAGAGCAGCGGCTGGAACAGATGATGGTTGCGGCGGTCGATCAGGGTGATCTTGACGCCAGCGCCGCGCAGCTCGAACGCCGCCTGCAGCCCGCCAAAGCCTGCGCCGACGATCACCACATGATGGGGTTTCGGCGCGCTGGTCATGGCAGGTGACTCCTTCTGTCTCCGCATTCACTATGTAGGCACTTTGCACGACGGGTCCATGGCGCGTTTGCTAATCGGGCGATAGCGAAGACGTATCGATCCGTCGTCCTGGCGAAAGCCAGGACCCATAACCACCGAATTCAGTCATTGAAATGACCCGTGGCCCCAGCGTCGCGCCACCACGTGCATCCGGGGTAATGGGTCCTGGCTTTCGCCAGGACGACGGAATTTTTTTTGCCCCACCGCATCCTTTGGCCTCCGCCATTCGTCCTTGCAACGAAACCCCCAAGGGAGACTGCGCCATGAAACGCATGCTGATCAAATACAAAGCCAAGCCCGAGATGGCCGACACCAACGCCGAACTGGTCGCCGCGGTGTTCGCCGAGCTGAAGGCCGCACAGCCCGACGGGGTGCGCTATGCCTGCCTGCGGCTCGAGGACAACAGCTTTGTCCATATCGTCGAGACCGAAGGCGAGGGGCCGAGCCCGGTGGCGAAGCTTCAGGCGTTCCAGACGTTCCAGAGCGGCATCCGCGATCGCTGCGCCGAGCCGCCGGTGTCAAATGGCGTGACCATCGTCGGCAATTATCGCATGCTGGGCGAATAGCTCACGAAAGAGAATCCGGTGCCCGAGGTGCAGGCGACTCCAGACGTCAACGCGCTGCTGGCAGCGATGCGGCCGAAGCTGCATCGCTACCTCGCGCGCATGGTCGGCTCGGCGATCGATGGCGAGGACGTGCTGCAGGACGCGCTGATGAAGGCCGTGGTGGCGTGGCCTGAGGTCGGTGAGATCGGCAATCTCGAGGCCTGGCTGTTCCGCATCGCGCACAACACCGCGCTGGACTTCCTGCGCCGCCGCGCCCGCCAGGAGGCGCTGTTCTCAAGCGATGAGGTCGACATGGCCGCGGACCAGCTCGATGCCGTGGAAAGCCGGCAGATCGCCGCCACCAGCCTGCGCACCTTCATGCGCCTGCCGGTGACGCAGCGCGCCAGCGTCATCCTGATGGACGTGCTCGGCTGCTCGATGCAGGAGGTCTGCGCCGTCATGGATGTCAGCCTGCCCGCGGTGAAGGCCGCCTTGCATCGCGGCCGCGCGCAGCTGCGCGCGCTGGCCGATGAGCCCGACGACGCGCCGCGGCCCGCACTGTCGGAGGCCGACCGCGCGCGCCTCAACGCCTATGTCACCAGCTTCAACGCCCGCGACTTCGATGCCATCCGCGCCATGATCGCCGACGATGTGAGGTTGGAGCTCGTCAACAGGCAGCGGCTGAACGGCAAGGCCGAAGTCTCCCGCTATTTCGGCAATTACTCCGGTGTCCACGATTGGCAGCTGGCACCGGGCATCGTCGACGGCCGCCCCGCGATCCTGGTGCTCGATCCCAGTGCGCCAACCGCGCCGCCCAAATATTTCATGCTGCTCGCCTGGTCCGCCGACAAGGTCGCCACCATCAGGGATTTCCGTTACGCAGCGTATGTGCTTGAGGGCGCAGAGTGTGTGATCGAATCCGCGTAGGATGGGTAGAGCGAAGCGATACCCATCAACTTCGTGCCGCGTGGAGAGATGATGGGTATCGCTCCGCTCCACCCATCCTACGAAGCTGCAGCCTGCACGCTCCCGCTGACATTGGACCACTGATTTGCCCGACGACGCAAGGTCGTCAGGCGAAAATAATGTGCTTTACACGAACTTCCGATTATGCTAACAATGCGCTCGTCTCACCCGACACGAGGGGCGCTCGCGAACGCCACGAACGTGGGTGAAGATGCGGTGGCCGCCGAGCGTGCGACAGGCGTGTGCACGCAAGGCGGACGGTGAAGTCGTGTGGGCCTGCCGCCCCGATGCTGGTGGCAAGCACGCGAAAGGCCCAAAGCCGATCGTGGACGATGGTGGCACAAACGCAGAGTCTCACCAGGGCGAGCACGTATAAGCCGTAAAGCCATCGCGCAGGGAAGGCCGGATGCCTCCGCCGAACCTGTATGCTCGTGCGCGCACTCTTTTGTGCACATTGCGCACGGGACCGCGGGTGCGGCGTGCACCCGGTCTTCCCTGCGCCCTCGTTATCGAGCGAGGGCGGAACGAGATGGAAAACTCGGGCAGATCATGTCGCGAGAATGCGAAGCTGCGTCCTCACATTCGGTGTCATCGCCCGGCCTGTGCGCGATTGCGCACAAGGACCGGGCGACCCAGTACGCCGCGGCGCATCGGCTCAATCACAATCGTCTCTGGAATACTGGATCACCCGCATGCGCGGGTGATGACACCGAGGAGGACAGAAGCGCCATCGCGTTCGCCAGGGCGACGGGGGAAGCGCTTTTCCCCTACCCGCCATTTGCGATCCCTCAAAAACACTCTATGGTGCCCCGATCTCCGGCTTCGGCGGGGAGTAATCACTCATTGATATCAAGGGCTTGGTGAGGATCTTGGCCTTTGGAGGGCGGTGTGACGCGCTATATTTCGACCCGGGGCGAGGCCCCCACGCTGGGCTTCTGCGATGTGATGCTGACCGGGCTTGCCCGCGACGGCGGCCTCTACGTGCCGGAAATCTGGCCGCAGCTCTCCGCCGAGACCATCGCCTCGTTCTTTGGCCGGCCCTATTGGGAGGTCGCCGTCGAGGTCATCAAGCCGTTCGCCGCCGGCGAGATTTCGGATGCCGATCTCGGCCGCATGGCCAATGAGGCCTATGCCACCTTCCGCCATCCGGCGGTGGTGCCGCTCGACCAGGTCGGGCCGAATCAATTTTTGCTCGAGCTGTTCCATGGTCCGACGCTGGCGTTCAAGGACGTCGCGATGCAGCTGATCTCGCGGCTGATGGATCACGTGCTGGCGCAGCGCGCCCAGCGCACCACCATCGTGGTCGCAACCTCGGGTGACACCGGCGGCGCCGCGGTCGAAGCGTTCGCCAATCTGGCGAATGTCGATCTCATCGTGCTGTTCCCGCAGGGGCGCATCTCCGACGTGCAGCGCCGCATGATGACGACGACCGGCGCGGCCAATGTGCACGCGCTCGCGATCGAAGGCACGTTCGACGATTGCCAGGCGATCGTGAAGGCGATGTTCAACCACCATCGCTTCCGCGATTCGGTCGCCCTGTCAGGTGTCAACTCGATCAACTGGGCGCGCATCGTCGCGCAAGTCGTCTATTATTTCACCTCGGCCGTCGCGCTCGGCTCGCCGCAGCGGACCGTCGACTTCACGGTGCCCACGGGCAATTTCGGCGACATCTTTGCAGGTTACGTCGCCAAGCGGATGGGTCTGCCGATCCGGCGCTTGCGCATCGCCGCCAATGTCAACGACATCCTGGCGCGTACGCTGAAGACCGGCATCTATGAGGTCCGCGAGGTCCATGCCACGGCCTCGCCGTCGATGGACATCCAGGTGTCCTCGAACTTCGAGCGGCTGCTGTTCGAAGCCTCCGGCCGCGATGCCGGCAGCGTCCGCCGCCTGATGGACTCGCTGAAGCAGTCCGGCCGCTTCGTGCTGCCGGATGCGACGCTCGCCGCGGTGCGCAAGGATTTTGACGCCGGCCGCGCCGACGAGACCGAGACGGCGGCCGCGATCCGCGCCGCCTGGCGCGAGGCCGGCGATCTCGTCGATCCCCACACCGCGGTGGCGCTCGCGGTGGCCGACCGCGACACGTCGGATTCGCAGGTTCCCAACATCGTGCTGTCGACGGCGCATCCGGCCAAATTCCCCGATGCGGTGGAAGCCGCCTGTGGCGCGCGGCCGCAACTGCCGGCCTGGCTCGGGGGCTTGATGACCAAGCCGGAACATATGACTGTCATGAAGAACGACCAGGCGGAGGTCGAGCGATTCGTGTTGTCGGTCAGTCGCGCCGCCAAGCAGGGAGTTGCCGGATGAGCGTTGAAGTCACCAAGCTTCCCTCCGGCCTGACCGTCGTCACCGACACCATGCCTCATCTGGAAACCGCGGCACTCGGCGTCTGGGCCGGCGTCGGCGGCCGCGACGAGAAGCCGAACGAGCACGGCATCTCGCATCTCCTGGAACATATGGCGTTCAAGGGCACCACGCGGCGCTCCTCGCGCGAGATCGTCGAGGAGATCGAGGCGGTCGGCGGCGACCTCAATGCCGGCACCTCGACCGAGACCACCGCCTATTATGCCCGCGTGATGAAGGCGGACGTGCCGCTCGCGCTTGACGTACTCTCGGACATCCTCGCCAATCCGTCCTTTGTGCCCGACGAGCTCGAGCGCGAGAAGAGCGTGATCGTGCAGGAGATCGGTGCCGCGCAGGACACGCCTGACGACGTCGTGTTCGAGCATCTCAACGAGCTCTGCTATCCCGACCAGCCGATGGGCCGCTCGCTGCTCGGCACCGCCAAGACGCTGAAGGCGTTCAACCGCGACATGCTGCGCGGCTATCTGTCGACGCATTATCGTGCGCCGGACATGGTGGTGTCGGCCGCAGGCGCGGTCGATCACAAGCGTGTCGTCGAAGAAGTCACCGCGAAATTCGGAAGCTTCGAGGCATCAGCCGCGCCGAAGCCGACGCCGGCGATGTTCGGCAAGGGCGGCTCCAAGGTGGTGCATCGCGAGCTCGAGCAGGCGCATCTGACCCTGGCGCTGGAAGGCGTGCCGCAGACGGATCTGTCGCTGTTCTCGCTGCAGGTCTTCACCAACACGCTCGGCGGCGGAATGTCGTCGCGGCTGTTCCAGGAGGTGCGCGAGAAGCGCGGGCTCTGCTATTCGATCTACACCTTCCATGCGCCCTACAGCGACACCGGCTTCTTCGGCCTCTACACCGGGACCGATCCGGCCGACGCGCCGGAGATGATGGAAGTGATCGTCGACGTCATCAATGACGCCGTGGAAACCCTGACCGAAGCCGAGATCGCCCGCGCCAAGGCCCAGATGAAGGCGGGTCTCCTGATGGCGCTGGAAAGCTGCTCGTCGCGCGCGGAACAGCTGGCGCGCCACGTGCTGGCCTATGGCCGGCCGCAGACCGTCGACGAACTGGTGGCGCGGATCGATGCCGTCAGCGTCGAGTCGACCCGCAATGCAGCCCGCGCATTGCTGTCCCGCAGCAGGCCCGCAGTGGTCGCTCTCGGCAGTGGAAGAGGTCTGGACACGGCGGTGTCTTTTGCGGAAGGATTGACCAAGGCCAAAGCAAAGACGCTTTTGCATTAGGTCCCTCCTTCACCTCTCCCCGCCTGCGGGGAGAGGTCGGATCGCGAAGCGATCCGGGTGAGGGGGAGCCTCCGCGAGTCTGGTTTGTGAGAGAGCCCTCATTCCATGGCAACGGAATGAGGAACGGTAGTTCGGGCAGGAGAACGTAGGGCATGGCCCTGTTTCGTTTGCCATCCAGTGGACCGGCTGCGCTGATGCCGCGCGGCCACGGGCTGCTGCTGCGCGCCCCGCAAATGTCCGACTTCCCGCAATGGGCGCAGCTGCGCGAGCAGAGCCGCGGTTATCTCACGCCCTGGGAGCCGATCTGGCCGTCGGACGACCTGACCCGCGCCGGCTTCCGCCGCCGCCTGCGCCGCTATGCCGAGGATATCGCGGCCGACCGCTCCTATCCGTTCATCATCTTCCGCGAATCGGATGGCGTCATGATCGGCGGCATCACGCTCGCCAATGTCCGCCGCGGCATCGTGCAGGCCGGCACCATCGGCTATTGGGTCGGCCAGCCCCATGCCACGCGCGGCTACATGACGACGGCGCTGCGGGTGCTGCTGCCGTCGCTGTTCGGCGAGCTCAACCTGCACCGCATCGAAGCGGCCTGCATCCCGACCAATTCGCCGTCGATCCGGGTGCTGGAGAAATGCGGCTTCAGCCGCGAGGGCCTGGCGCGTCGCTATCTCTGCATCAACGGGGTCTGGCAGGACCACCTGCTGTTCGGCCTGCTGCACGAGGATTTCCGCGGCTGATGTCCGTCTTTTGGTCGATGTTTCCCACCTTGTTCCGTGCCTTGTTCCCCGCCTTGGGTTCGCCGCCATTGCGCTGCTATAACGCCCGCGCAAATGAGAACCTCTCCGGATATTGGAATGACTGACAAGCGCGTGATCAGGCTCGCAATCGCGGCAACGGTGACGATCGGCCTCGGCTGCAGTGCACTCGCCACGGCCGCATCGGCGCAGTCGCTGAGCGACCGCTTCAAGAGCCTGTTCGGCGGCTCCGACAAGCCGGCGGACAAGCCCGCGACCGGCCAGCCGCCGGCGCTGAACGACAGCGATGCCGAGCTGACCTGCCCGCCGGTGACGATTCGCGCCGGCGCCTCGACCTATGCGGTGGCGGCGCCCGGCAAGCAGCCGGTCGGCAACGACCTCAAATTCCTGGCCTCGATCACCAAGACGGCGCGGCAGTGCACGCTCGAGGGCGGGCAGATCACGGCCAAGATCGGCATCCAGGGCCGCGTCATCGCCGGCCCCTCCGGTGCGCCGCCGAGCGTGACCGTGCCGCTGCGCGTCGCCGTGGTGCAGGGCGGCGTCGGCGAGAAGACCATCGCGACCAAGGCCTACCAGACCACGGTGCAGATGGACGACAGCGGCAGCGTGCCGTTCACGCTGGTCGCCGAGGATCTGATCTATCCGGCCCCGTCGCCGTCGGTGGCCGACAACTACATCTTCTACATCGGCTTCGACCCGCAGTCGCTGAAGCCCGAGCCGAAGACGAGGGCTAAGAAGAAGTAAGTGCGCGACACTCGATCCACACCATCCAGTGTCGTCGCCCGCGAAAGCGGGCGATCCAGTACGCCGCGGCTTATCGGGCCAATCACGACTGCCTCTGGAATACTGGATCGCCCGGACGAGCCGGGCGACGACAGCTGGAATAAAAAAAGCCGGCGCGATCATCTCGCGCCGGCTTTGTGTTTGAAAAGGTCTTCGTCAGTTCAGCTTGGAGCGAACTTCCGCGATGCCCTTGGACACGAGGTCCTCGGCGACCTGGCCCTTGACCGACTGCGACAGGATCGTCGAGGCGGCGGTCACTGCGGCTTCGGCCGCGGCGGCACGGACGTCGGCCACCGCCTGGGCCTCGGCCAGCGCGATCTTGCTCTCGGCGGTCTTGGTCCGCCGGGCGACAAAATCTTCCATCTTGGCCTTGGCTTCCGTTGCGATCCGCTCGGCCTCGGCCTTGGCGTTCGCGACGATCTCCTCGGCCTCACGCTCGGCGCTGGCGCGGCGGGTCTTGTACTCCGCAAGCAGCTTGGTGGCCTCTTCCTTCAGACGGCGAGCGTCGTCGAGTTCGGCCTTGATGCGCTCGGCGCGGTGGTCGAGTGCGGTCATCGCCGTGCGAAAGACGCCGAGATAGCCGAACACGATCATCAGAATGACGAACGCGATCGCAACCCAGGTCTCCGGTTCGTAAAACATCGGTTATCCCTTCAGCGAAGCGTCGACGGCGCTGTTGACCGCATTGGCGTCCGGAACGACGCCGGTCAGCCGCTGCACGATGGCGCCGGCCGCATCCGCCGCGATGCCGCGGACATTGCTCATGGCATTGGTCCGGGTCGTTGCGATCTGCTTCTCGGCTTCGGCAAGCTTGGCCGCCAGCTTGTCTTCCAGCGATTTGCGCTCGGCCTCGGACGCCGCGTTCTGCTTCTCGCGGGCCTCGTTGCCGATGGCCTGCGCGCGCGAGCGTGCAGCCGCCAGATCGGCCTCATAGGCCTTCAGCGCAGCGTCGGAATCATCCTTCAGCTTCTGCGCCTCGGCCAGATCGCCCTCGATCTTGTTCTGACGTGCATCGATCGTCCCGCCGACGCGCGGCAGGGCGATACGCGACACGATCAGGTAGAGCGCGACAAACGCAATGGCCAGCGACACCAGCTGCGAGGCGTAGGTGGAGGAATCGAACGGCGGAAAACCGCCGCCGTGATGTCCGCCTTCAGCCTCGGTGTGGGCGCCGGCCTTCTGGCCTTTTGCCTCGCCATGACTCTCAGCCATGGTGTTCTCCTGTTGCTGTCATACGCGCCGCCCGAAATGGCGGCGCGACGGGGTGCCGCTCGGATCAGAGCGGAACGAACAGCAGGAGCAGCGCGATCAGCAGCGAGAAAATGCCGAGCGCTTCGGTCACGGCGAAGCCGAAGATCAGGTTGCCGAACTGGCCCTGAGCGGCCGAGGGGTTACGCACCGCAGCGGCGAGGTAGTTGCCGAAGATGATGCCCACGCCGACGCCCGCGCCGCCCATGCCGATGCACGCGATGCCCGCGCCGATAAGTTTTGCTGCTGACGCTTCCATGTTTAGCTCCTTGGAAAGATGGATTTGGATTGAGGGTGGAAATTCCCCGGACCGCTTAGTGTCCCGGATGAATGGCGTCGTTGAGGTAGATGCAGGTCAGGATCGCGAACACGTAGGCCTGCAGGAATGCGACCAGCAGTTCGAGCGAGGTCAGCGCGATGGTGAGCGCCAGCGGCAGCACGCCGCCGACCCAGCCGAGCGCGCCGAGCGAGAAGCCGAGCATGGCGATGAAGCCCGCGAACACCTTCAGCGCGATATGGCCGGCCAGCATGTTGGCGAACAGACGCACGCTGTGCGAGACCGGGCGGAGGAAGAAGGAGAGAACCTCGATGAACATCACCAGCGGCAGGATGTAGCCGGGGACGCCGTGGGGAACGAAGATCTTGAAGAACTTCAGGCCGTTCTTGGCGACGCCGTAGATCAGGACCGTGAAGAACACCAGCAGCGCCAGCGCGGCGGTGACGATCAGGTGGCTGGAGATCGTGAAGGTGTAGGGGATGATGCCGATCAGGTTCGAGACGCAGATGAACATGAACAGCGAGAAGATCAGCGGGAAGAACTTCATGCCTTCCGCGCCGGCCGTCGAACGGATGGTCGAGGCGACGAACTCGTAGGAGATCTCGGCGACCGACTGCAGTCGGCCCGGGACCAGCTCGCGGCCGCTCGCCAGCATCAGCAGCGCGATCACCAGCACCGCGATCAGCATGTAGAGCGACGAATTGGTGAAGGCGATCGTGTGATTGCCGATTTGGCCGAGCGTGAACAGGGGCTCGATATTGAACTGATGGATCGGGTCGATTTTCATCCGCGCGGCTCTTGGTCCACCGGCCGTCCTGCCGGTTATCGAATTTCAAATGTCATGACTTCCCGTCAGCGCTCAGCGCTTTCTGGAGGCCACGCCCGCAGACCTCACCACGTTGACCACGCCGGCGACGAAGCCGAGCAGCATGAACACGATGAAGCCGAATGGCGATGTCGACAGCCAACGGTCGACCCCCCAGCCAATCGCCGCCCCGACGGCAACGCCCGCGATCAGCTCCGAGGAAAGACGAAAACCGAGCGCCATCGCCGAAGCTCTGGCCGCACCGTCCCCGCTCCCATTACCGGATTGATCAGTCTTGCTCCTGCGGCTGTCACGAATTTCAGACAACCGATGATCGAGACTTCCGAGCCTTGCGGAAAGCGCAGCTTCGTCGGAGGACGCTTGATCGCGATTCCCATTTGCGTTGTCGTTCGTGCTTTCAGCCATGCTGAAACACTAAACGATGCTGCGGTTGATGGAAATTGCGCCCGTCACCCTCAAAAGCCGCGCGGACCATACTGACCACATCTAATCAAGTCAAGATTGCGTCGTAACCAGTTATTGCTTTGATTTCATTGGATTTATTGGAAGATATACAACGGCGGAGTGACGCAGCAATCGCAGTGCAGCAGCTCATATGCATGGGAACGTTCCGGCAGGCCATTTGCGCGCGATCGGCGCACGGCGTGGCGATGGCGCGCCGGAAGCTGATGCCGGCGCGGTGGTCCGCACCGTCCGGGAATCGAGATGGCAGGCCGCATGGTCCCGTAAGCCACTGCGATATCGAAGTAAATCGCGGTCGTGCGGGGCAGGCGGCGGATCGAATGGCGAGACAATGCGTTGAAGTCGTGCCGCGAGGTCTATACTTCAGGACGTCAGGGGACATCACTTCGAGGCGGAGCCGGCTCATGCGCAACGCGACGTCGTCATCGAAATCCGTGATTCCGGCCTCGGCCGCGATTTTGGCCGCGATTTTGCTGATCAGCGGTACGGCGGCGGCGCAGTCCGCACCCGATACCGAGAACGGCCGCTACACGCTGTCGCCGGCGGCCGACGGTTTCCTCAGGCTCGACACCCGCACCGGCGCGATGTCGACCTGCATGAATTCGAATGCAGGCTGGGCCTGCTATGCCGTGCCTGACGAGCGCGCGGCGATGGACGCCGAGATCGGCCGGCTGCAGGCCGACAATGCCAGGCTGAAGGCGGAGCTCGCCGCGCGCGGACCCGCTGCGGCCGGCAAGACCGAGGACGCGCTGCCGAAAGCCGATTCGCTCAAGAAGCCGGAGCCGAAGGTTGCCGAGGGCGAGCGCAAGATCGAGATTCCCTTGCCGAGCGATCGCGACATGGATCGCATGATGTCGTTCCTGGAAAAAGCCTGGCGCCGCCTGATCGAGATGGCCAACCGCGTCCAGCGCGACTTCAATGGCGGCAGGATTTGAGAGCAAGATTTGAGAGATTGCCGATGAATGCGAGAGCAACGCGCTCGGCGCCCTCGGTGGTCGCGGCGACCAATGTCGTGTCGTCGCGGCTGACCGTGCAGACCGGCGGCGCGGGCTTTTCCGACATCACCGGCGAGGTCGCAAAATTCCTGCGCGAGGCGCGCGCCGGCGAAGGTGCGGTGACGCTGTTCATCCGCCACACCTCGGCGTCGCTGACGATCCAGGAGAATGCCGATCCGACCGTGCTGGTCGACCTGATGACGGCGCTCGATCGTGCCGCGCCCGAAAATGCCGGCTGGCGCCACGACGCCGAGGGCCCCGACGACATGCCCGCGCATATCAAGACCATGCTGACAGGGACGTCGCTGCACATCCCCGTGCTCGACGGCGCGATGGCGCTCGGCACCTGGCAGGGCATCTATCTGATCGAGCACCGCGCCCGTCCGCACCGGCGCGAGATCGTGCTGCAGTTCATCGGCGCCGCAAAATAAGAACGGCCGCGGATTGCTCCGCGGCCGTTGGATTGATTGCTCGTCAGACGATCAGGTCTTGCTGATGTCGACGTCCTTGGTCTCCGGCAGGAAGATCAGGCCGACGACAGCCGTGATCGCCGCGAAGATGATCGGGTACCAGAGGCCGGCATAGATGTCGCCGGTCGAGGCCACGATCGCGAACGCGGTTGCCGGCAGCAGGCCGCCGAACCAGCCGTTGCCGATGTGATAGGGCAGCGACATCGAGGTGTAGCGGATGCGGGACGGGAACAGTTCGACCAGCATCGCAGCGATCGGGCCGTACACCATGGTGACGAAGAGAACCAGGATGAACAGCAGGCCGATCACCGCCATGACCTGCGGGCGGAAGATGTCGAACGGGTGCGCCATCTTGACGATGCCGGCATCGCCCGCCTTCGGGTAGCCCGCGGCGGCAACGGCGGCGGTGATCGCCGGGTTGCCGTCCTTGGCGTTGGCGTAGGGCACTTCCTTGCCGTTGACCATTACCTTCACGCCGGAGCCGGCCGCGCCGTAGGTCGTCGCATACTTGACCGACGACTGGGCGAGGAAGGCCCGGGCGGTGTCGCAGGGCGCGGTGAAGACGCGGGTGCCGACCGGGTTGAACAGGTCGCCGCAGCCTGCCGGATCGGCCACCACCTCGACCTTCGTGCTCTCGATCGCCTTCTCCAGCGCCGGGTTGGCATTGGTGGTGATCATCTTGAAGATCGGGAAGAAGGTCAGCGCCGCGATCGCGCAGCCCGCCAGGATGATCGGCTTGCGGCCGATCCGGTCGGACAGCATGCCGAACACGACGAAGAAGCCTGTGCCGAGCAGCAGCGACCAGGCGATCAGGAGGTTGGCGGTGTAGCCGTCGACTTTCAGGATCGATTGCAGGAAGAACAGCGCATAGAACTGGCCGGTGTACCAGACCACGCCCTGGCCCATCACGCCGCCGATCAGCGCCAGCAGCACGATCTTGGCGTTGGCCCAGTTGGCGAAGGCTTCGGTCAGCGGCGCCTTCGAGGTCTTGCCCTCATCCTTCATGCGCTGGAATACCGGCGATTCATTGAGGCGCAGCCGGATCCAGACGGAGATGCCGAGCAGCAGCACCGACACCAGGAACGGGATGCGCCAGCCCCAATCGGCAAAGTCCTTCTCGCCGATGATCGAGCGGGTGAACAGGATCACCAGCAGCGACAGGAACAGGCCGAGCGTCGCGGTGGTCTGGATGAAGGAGGTGTAGTAGCCGCGCTTGCCCTGCGGGGCGTGCTCGGCGACGTAGGTCGCCGCACCGCCATACTCGCCGCCGAGCGCGAGGCCCTGCAGCAGGCGCAGTGCGATCAGGATGATCGGCGCCGCGATGCCGATGGTCGCGGCATTGGGCAGGATGCCGACGATGAAGGTCGACAGGCCCATGATCAGGATGGTGACGAGGAAGGTGTATTTGCGGCCGACGATGTCGCCGACGCGGCCGAACACGATGGCGCCGAACGGGCGCACCAGGAAGCCGGCGGCGAAGGCCAGCAGCGCGAAGATGTCGCGGGTCGCCGGCGGATAGGCCGAGAAGAACTGCGCGCCGATGATGCCGGCGAGCGAACCGTACAGATAGAAGTCGTACCACTCGAACACGGTGCCGAGCGACGACGCGAGGATAACGAAGCGTTCGTCCTTCGTCATGCCGCCGGATCGCGCGGAAGTTGCCGTCATAGTGGACATCTGGATTGCTCCCCCCAAATTTATTGCCAAGCTCGCCCATCCGTCGCGCTTGGCCGGATTAAGTCTCGGACTTAGGTTCAAGGTAACATCGCCGTGAAACCCCGCCCAATAAGACTTTCGGCCTTTTCATGCCTTGTCTTGCTGACAGGAACCTGAATTGGATATGCAGCGGCAGGGCGTGCATCTATTGCGACGCACAAGCCTCTGAGTTAACTGCGTTGGCATTTGGCATTATCGAGCGCTTGCGCGATGCTGCCGCTCGGGGGACAAGGGGGCTTATGCGGGGCGGCAACGACCCGTGTGTGAGAATGTGATGACTGCTGCTGTGAACACCCACCTCGTCATCGCCGATGACCACCCGCTGTTCCGCGACGCGTTGCGCCAGGCGGTGTCGAGCGTCGTCAATTCCGCCACGATCAGCGAAGCCGGGTCGTTCGAGGACCTGACTGCGCTGCTGGAGCGCGACTCCGAGGTCGACCTGGTCCTGCTCGACCTCAGCATGCCCGGGATCAGCGGCTTCTCGGGCCTGATCTATCTGCGGGCGCAATATCCGGCCATCCCGGTCGTGATCGTTTCCGCCACCGACGATGCCGGCACCATCCGCCGCTCGCTCGATTTCGGCGCCTCCGGCTTCATCCCCAAGCGGTTCGGCGTCGACACGCTGCGCGATGCCATCATGAAGGTGATGGAGGGCGACGTCTGGGTTCCTCCGGATACCGATCTCTCGGCGGCCGGCGATCCCGACATGACCCGCTTGCGCGACCGCCTGGTGACACTGACCCCGCAGCAGGTGCGGGTGCTGATGATGCTGTCGGAAGGCCTGCTCAACAAGCAGATCGCCTACGAACTCGGCGTCTCCGAGGCCACCATCAAGGCCCACGTCTCGGCGATCCTGCAGAAGCTCGGCGTCGAAAGCCGCACCCAGGCGGTGATTGCCGCGGCCAAGATCGCCGGCGGCCAATGGCGCCAGGGCACGCCGACGGCTTGATTTGCCAATAGCCAAGGATTCATCGGGTGAGCGTGCCTGTCATCTCGCAGGCACAACACACGACGCTCGCGTTCAGATGATTCGCGGCACTCCGGGGAGCCGATCATCTGGACTTTCCCCAGCTAGAATCAGGTCAAACGTCGTCTCAAGCGTATCCGCCATAGCCTCAAGGTCACCTTGGCGGTCTTCGATATAAGGCGCCTCAGCCCGCAAGATTTTGCTCGCCTTATACAACTCGTTCAGCAGTGACTTTGGGATGAGAGCCTGCCCCTTGAGTGCATGAGCGAGGACCGTTGCCTCGCGATCAATTCGCTGGAACGCAGCCGCATCGACCTTTCGAACAGTTTGTATGGCCAGAAGGAAGTCGCCAAGTTCAAGCTTCAACTGTTCAAAGGACGTTTCAAACTTGGTCATGCGTTACTCCGCCGCCACCATCTGCAAGGTCCGCCACTGTCCGATGACTGCACGCAGTGACGCTGGCTTCACCGGCTTGTTCAGCACCGCGATGTTTTCCTCGCGCGCCGCGGCGCGGACTGGTGGGCTGCGGTCGGCGGTGATCAGGATCGCCGGGATGTTCTCGCCGAAGCGGCGGCGGATCTCGCGGATCGCGGCGACGCCGTTGCCGCGGTCGAGATGGTAGTCGACCAACAGGCCGGTGACGCTGGCGCCCGAGGCCTCGATCGCGGCCATGGCGGCGTCGGGATCGGTCACCGCGATCACCTCGGCATCCCAGGCGGTGAGCAGCGTCTTCATGCCGTCGAGGATCGCCGGATCGTTTTCGATGCAGACGATCAGCGCGCCGCTCATCGGCGTCTTCGCCAGCGGCGTCGTGCTGGTGACGGCGGCGGTGTGGTTGATGGCGGTCGCGACGGGCACCGTCACGGAGAAGACTGAGCCGCCGCTGGCATTGGCGTCGATCGCGATGCGGTGGTTGAGCACGCGCGCCAGGCGCTCGACGATCGATAGTCCAAGGCCGAGGCCGCGCGCGATCCGCGCGCCCTGCTCGAGGCGGTGGAACTCCTTGAAGATCTCGCTGCGCTTCTGCACGGGGATGCCGACGCCGGTGTCGTAGATGCCGATCTGCAAGGTCTCGCCATGGCGGCGGCAGCCGACCAGCACGGTGCCGCGCGGGGTGTATTTGATGGCGTTGGAGATGAAGTTCTGCAGCAGCCGGCGCAGCAGCGAGCGGTCGGACTCGACCGGCAGCGAGCAGAGCACGAAGCGCAGATCGAGACCCTTGTCGCGGGCGATCGGCGCGAACTCGATCTCCAGCGAGCGCATCAGATCCGCCATCTTGAAGCTGGTGATCGACGGCGTCATCGCGCCGGCATCGAGGCGGGAGATATCGAGCAGCGCGCCGAGGATGTCCTCGATCGCCTCGAGCGAATCGTCGATGTTCTCGACCAGGCGCGAATCCTCGCCGCCGTTCTGGCGCTCGACCAGGCTCGTCACATAGAGGCGGGCCGCATTCAGGGGCTGCAGGATGTCGTGGCTCGCGGCGGCGAGGAAGCGTGTCTTGGAGATGTTGGCGTCCTCGGCGGTGCTCTTGGCCGTCGCGAGCTCGGAATTGAGGCGGGTCAGCTCCTCGGTGCGGTCGCGCACGCGCTTCTCCAGCGTCGCGTTGGCGCGCTCCAGCGCCTCAGCCGCCTCGAAGCTCGGTGTCACGTCGGAGAAGGTGATGACGAGGCCGCCGCCCGGCATCCGGTTGGTGCGGACCTCGATCACCAGATGACGGTCGGTGAAGCGTTCGAGATAGGGCTCGCCCTCGGTGGTGTAGGCGGCGAGCCGCTTCTCCAGCAGGCTGTCGCTATCACCGGCGCCGGCAGGGCTGACCGCGCCCATGTATTCGAGGATCTCGGGCAGGGGAATGCCGAGCTGCACCAGATGCGGCGGCAGCATGAGAAGTTCGCTGAACTGGCGGTTGGAGCAGATCAGCTGCAGGTCGGCGTCGAACACCGCGATGCCCTGACGCACGTGGTTGAGCGCGGTCTGCAGGATCTCGCGGTTGAAATGCAGCGCGGCATGGGAGTCGTCGAGCAGTTTGAGCGCAGCCTTGGCCGAGACCGTCCGCTTGCGCAGCAAGAGCGACATCACGAGGCGTGAGGACGCAGCCCCGATCGAGGATGCGATCAGCCGCTCGGCGTGCTGCAGCAATTCGAAATCGGCAGGCGCCGCCGGCTCGAGCCGGCCATGGTGATTGGCGGCAAAGGTCTCGAACGCCTGGCGGGCGCGGTCGGGGCCGACATATTGCGTGACCGTGCTCTGGATGTCCTGCACCGTCACGGTGGTGCGCCAGCGGCGGAAGGTCGGCGTGATCGGCGCCAGCGTCGTCGGCACGAACAGATCGGCCTGCAGGTGCTCGATCGACGATGGCTCGCGCGCCAGCGAGAAGATGACGTAGGTCCCGATATTGAGCAACAGGCTCCAGAGCACCCCGTGCAGCAGCGGTGGCAGGTCGGCGCCGAACAGCGCCTGCGGCCGCAGCGCCTCGATGCCGAACGGGCCGTGCTGCAGCAGCATCAGCCCGGCGGTGGAGGTCTCCAGGAAGCTCGGCACGAACAGCGTGTAGAGCCAGACCACGAAGCCGACGATCATGCCCACCATGGCGCCGCGCGCAGTGGCGCGCCGCCAGAACAGGCCGCCGAAGAATGCCGGCGCAAGCTGGGCGATCGCGGCAAACGACAGCAGGCCGATCGAGACCAGCTGGGTGTTGCCGAGCGCGCGGTAGTAGAAATACGCCATGATCATGATGGCGAAGATCGAGAAGCGGCGCGCCTTCAAGAGGAAGTCGCCGAAGTCCTTTTGGGTGAGGCGGGCGTCGTCGCTGCGCGGCAGCACCAGCGGCAGCACGAGATCGTTGGACACCATGATCGACAGTGCGACGCATTCGACGATCACCATCGCGGTCGCCGCCGACAGGCCGCCGACGAACACGGCAAGGCTCAGCAGTTGCGAGTTGCCCTCGATCGGCAGCGCCAGCACGAACATGTCGGCGTCGACCGCGCCGAACGGGAAGGTGATCAGGCCCGCGATCGCGATCGGGATCACGAACAAATTGATCGCGACGAGGTAAAGCGGGAACAGCCAGCGCGCCCTGCTGACCTCGGCGCTGGTCGAGTTCTCGACCACGCTGACGTGGAACTGGCGCGGCAACAGCATGATCGCGCAGAACGACAGCAGCGTCATGATCAGGAAATTGCCGATCGACGGCACATACTGGATCGCGCGCAGCGCCTCCGGCGTCTTCAGCGCGCGCTCATAGAGCTCGGTCGGCGAGAACATCCAGAAGGTGACGAAGGCGCCGGCGGCGATGAAGGCGACCAGCTTGACGATCGACTCGGTCGCGATCGCCAGGATCAGGCCGTGCTGGTGCTCGGTGGCATCGGTGTGGCGGGTGCCGAACAGCACCGCGAACACCGCCATCGCGAGCGTCACGATCAGCGCGATGTCGCCGATCACGGGGATCTTGGAGAACGCCTGGTCCTCGCTCAAAATGGTTTCCAGCGAGGAGGCCATCGCCTTGAGCTGCAGCGCGATGTAGGGCACCGAGCCGATGATCGCGATGCCGGCCACGGTCGCGGCCACCGCCTGGCTCTTGCCATAGCGCGCGGCGATGAAGTCGGCGATCGAGGTGATATTCTGCGACTTGGCGAGCGCGATCACCCGCCGCAGCAGCGGCGTGCACAGGCCGATCATCAGGACCGGGCCGATATAGATCGCCAGGAAGTCGGTCGCGGTCCGGGTCGCGAAGCCGACCGAGCCGAAGAAGGTCCAGGAGGTACAGTAGATCGCCAGCGAGAGCGGGTAGATCCAGTGGCTGGCGCGGCCGCGCTCGCCAGCCGGCATCCGGTCGCCGCGGCTGGCCACGAAGAACAACAATCCGATGTAGGCGAACGCCGTAGCGATGACGCCCCAGTCGTGCAGCATCGCTGCTCATCTCCTGTCCCGGCCCAAGGAGATGGCCGGTCGCAGCGAGTATAAACGCATTGGGCCGGCCGCGCACCGCGCGACCGGCCCAATTCGGAAGCTGTGTGGGTAGGGTTACTGGTCGCCGCTGCTAACCCTCATCCTGAGGAGCCCGCGTTAGCGGGCGTCTCGAAGGATGCAGGCCACCAACGGGGCCTCATGGTTCGCCCGGCGATGCGCAGCATCGTCCGGAGACGCGCGTTCCGCGCTCCTCACCATGAGGAACGAAGAGGTTACTCCGCCGCCAGCGACTTTTTCTGCAGGGGCAGGCCGAGCCGGTCCCAGACCTGCAGCAGCGCTTCGGCCAGCGCGTCGATCAGCCCGTCGTCATGGTAGGGCGAGGGCGTGATGCGGAGCCGCTCGGTGCCCTTGGCGACCGTCGGATAGTTGATCGGCTGGATGTAGATGCCGTGCTCCTCCAGCAGCATGTCGGAGGCGCGCTTGCACTTCTCGGGATCGCCGACGAACAGCGGCACGATGTGGGTGTCGTTCGACATCACGGGCAGGCCGGCGGCGTTGAGGATCGCCTTGGTGCGGGCGGCGCGGTCCTGATGCCGCTCGCGCTCCCAGCTCGAGGTCTTCAGATGCTTGATCGCGGCGGTCGCGGCCGAGCAGATCGCCGGCGGCAGCGCGGTCGTGAAGATGAAGCCCGGCGCATAGGAGCGCACCGCGTCGATGATCTCGGCCTTCCCTGCGATATAGCCGCCGAGGCAGCCGAATGCCTTGGCCAGCGTGCCTTCGAGGACGTCGATCCGGTGCATGACGCCGTCGCGCTCGGCAATGCCGCCGCCGCGCGGGCCGTACATGCCGACCGCATGGACCTCATCGACATAGGTCATGGCGCCGTATGTCTCGGCGAGATCGCAGATCCTGGCGAGCGGCGCGACGTCGCCATCCATGGAGTAGAGGCTCTCGCAGACGATCAGCTTGGGCCTTTCAGGGCCGGCGGCGATCAGGAGCTCTTCGAGATGGGCAATGTCGTTGTGGCGGAAAATCTGGCGCTCGCAGCCGGCCTGGCGGACGCCCTCGATCATCGAATTGTGGTTCAGCGCGTCCGACAGGATCAGGCAGTTCGGGATCAGCTTGGCGATCGTCGAGATGCCGGTCTGGTTCGAGACATAGCCCGAGGTGAACAGCAGCGAGGCTTCCTTGCCATGGAGGTCGGCGAGTTCCGCTTCGAGCTGGACCAAGGGATGGTGGGTGCCCGCGATGTTGCGGGTGCCGCCGGCGCCGGTGCCGACCCGGGTCGCGGTCTCGACCATGGCGCCGACCACCTTCGGGTGCTGGCCCATGCCGAGATAGTCGTTGGAGCACCAGATCACGACATTGCGCGGGCCCTTCGGCGTGTGCCAGGTCGCATGCGGGAAACGGCCGGCCATCCGCTCCAGGTCGGCGAACACGCGGTAGCGCCGCTCGTCATGGAGGCGGGTGAGGGCGGCATTGAAGAACTTGCTGTAATCCATCGGCGTACCCAAAAAGGCGGAACCTGACCGCTGCCCGGCTTTCTTAGAGCTTTTCCAGCTCTAATGTCTATGCGCTATCCCACATTTGGCCGCGCGGCCGCACTTGGGCAAAATGCCCTATCGGACCGTGGCTTGGATTGATTTCGGTCAAGCGGCCGAGCGCCCGGGATGGCCCGTGGGCCGGCGCGGATCAGGTCGTGCGATACTGGAACACACCGTCGACCTGCTCTGAGGTCAGCCGTCCCTCGACCAGCATGTAATTGACATGGGCGACCAGTTCGCCGGATGCGAAGCCCATCTGGTGGACGTCGAGGGGGTATTTGTTGAACACGACAGGGACCAGTTCTCGCGAGGTTTTCGGCACCTCGCGGCAGGCGTCCGCGATCAGCCGGCAGCGCTCCTCGTGGTGATCGGCGAGCTGCTTGATCCGGGTCTTCAGCCCGTAGAACGGCACGCCGTGGCCGGGCAGCACCATCACGTCATAGGGCAGCGTGGTGGTCAGGCTCGCCAGCGACGCCAGATATTCGCCGAGCGAGTTCTGCTGCGGCTCGACGGCCCAGACGCTGACATTGGGCGAGATCTTGCTCAGCACCTGGTCGGCGGAGAGGAACAGCTTGTCGGCCGCGCAATACAACATGACCTGATCGAGCGCGTGGCCGCCGCCCGTGATCACCTTGAAGCGGCGGGTGCCGATCACGACCTCGTCGCCATGAGAGAGGCGGTGATAGGACGGCGGCAGCACCGAGACCCGCTTCAGATAATCCTGGCCGCGGCCGAGCAGCTTTTCGGTCAGGTCTTCGTCCATGCCGTGGCGGCGGAAGAACAGCCGCTGCGCGGCGCGCCGCTCCTCGGTGCCGCGGTTCTGGTGATAGACCGACTGCAGATACTCGACCTGCGACATGAACAGCGGGCAGTCGAAGCGCTCGGTGATCCAGCCGGCAAGGCCGACATGGTCAGGATGCGAGTGGGTCACGATCAGGCGCGTGACCTTGACGTGGCTAAGCGGCCCTTCGAACAGCGTGGTCCACGCTGCGATCGACTCCTCGTTGCCGAAGCCGGAATCCACCATCGCCCAGCCGTCGCCGTCGGCCAGCAGATAGATGTTCACATGGTTGAGTCGGAACGGCAGCTTCAGCCGCACCCAGAGCACGCCCGGCGTCACCTCCACGACCTGGTCGTGGCCGGGATGGTTTTCCCAAGGGTACCGCAATGCTTCCGCGGAGGAGTGGATGCTGTCTGGTTTTGGATTCATTCTACCGGCTTAGCGGGCCACGGCCGGCCGCGCCAGCCGAAAAATCGGATGGCCGGTGTGAACAGGAACTAGAAATTCCGTAGCCCGGATGGAGCCAACGGGTCGCGCGAACGCGCGCCCGATGACAGGCTCCGCGCAATCCGGGGCGGCTCTATCCGCGGGCAGACCGCTCCCGGATTTCGCTTGTGCTCCATCCGGGCTACGGCAGCTTCGTTGCTTACGCCGCGCGGATGTTCGACAGGAAGGCGTCGATCTCCGAGCGCAGCACGTCGGCCTCGCGGCGCAGCGCGTCGGAGGCGTTGAGCACCTCGCCGGCCGCGGCGCCCGCCTCGGAGGAGGCGTTGCTGACGCCGACGATGTTGCTCGACACCTCGCTGGTGCCGCCGGCGGCGTGCTGGATATTGCGGGCGATCTCGCGGGTCGCAGCACCCTGCTCCTCGACGGCAGCGGCGATCGCGGTAGTGACGTCGTTGATCTCGCCGATAGTGCCGGAGATGCTGCGGATCGCGGAGACCGCCGTCGTCGTCACGGTCTGCATGCTGACGATCTGCTGGCGGATCTCTTCCGTCGCCTTCGCGGTCTGGCTGGCGAGGTTCTTCACCTCGCTTGCGACCACCGCAAAGCCGCGCCCGGCTTCACCGGCGCGCGCCGCCTCGATGGTGGCGTTGAGCGCGAGCAGGTTGGTCTGCGAGGCGATGGTCTGGATCAGGTCGACCACGACGCTGATGCGGCCGGCATTGTCGGCTAGCCCCTGCATGGTGGCGTCGGTCGAGCTTGCTTCCGCCACCGCCTTGCGGGCGATCTCCGCCGAGGTGACGACCTGGCGGCTGATCTCCTCGATCGAGGACGACAGCTCCTCGGTGCCGGCGGACACCGTCTGCACGTTGACCGAGGTTTCCTCTGCGGCCGAGGCCACAGCATTGACCAGCGAGCTCGACTGGTCTGCGGTCGCCGACATGCTCTGCGCGGTCGACTGCATCGAATTGGCCGAGGTCTGCAGGCTGTCGAGCGCGGTCCGCACGGTGGATTCGAACGCGACGATCTGGTTTTCCATGCGCGTGGCGCGCTCGGTCTTGGCGACGCGGTCCTTGTCCTGGGCGGCCGAGAGCTCGCGGCCCTCCAGCATGCTCTCGCGGAAGATCTGTAGCGAGTCGGCCATTGCCGAGATCTCGTCGCGCTGGCGGCTCGCGGGGATCTCGGTCTCGAGATCGCCGTCGGACAGCAGCTGCATCGAGCGCTGCAGCCCGCGGATGCGGCGCAGGATGTTGCGGCCGACATAGAGCCAGACGAACAGGAACGAGCCGACCAGGGTCAGCGCGCCGAGGCCGATCATCACGGTGGTTGCGAGCGAGATCTGCTGCCGCGCCGCGAAGGTCGCCGCGTTGGTCTCCTTCTGCACGCCGTCGACCAGCTGCTGCACGCTGATGCCGAGGCCGACATTGAGCTTGCGGGTCTCGTCGAGGATGGTCTGGCCGTAGTCGATCGAGTCGAGCTCCTTCTCGCGCAGCTTGAACACACCGGTCTTGCCGGAGCCGAGCGCCAGCAGCTTCTGCGCAGTGTCATGCATCGCCGCGATCGCCGGATTCTTCGGCAGGTCTTCGAGGTTGGACTTGATACGCTCGTGGCTCGCCTTGAATTCCTTCTCGATCTGTTCGAGCATGTCGCTGGAGCTGGCCGACAGCCCCGCCGTCATGTCGGCGGCAGCGAGGTTGCCGAGCGCCAGGATGGTGCCGATCTGGCCGACCGTGCGGGCGGCTTCGGTTGCGTCGTCGCCGTTGACTTCGGCCGAGCCCAGGATGGCGCTCAGCCGTGTCTGCGCATCCAGCATCGCTGGGCTGGCGGCCGAGACGAACGCGGTCTGTGCCTTGCGCAGCGCGATGTATTGCTTGTCATGCAGCGCTGCGACCTCCAGCCGCTCCTTCGCCGCCGAGATCAGGCTGTTCGTCGCCTCATCGGTGTTCTTGGCATTTTCCTTCAGCGCAGCCACGATCGACTTGTCGGCGCCGAGCTCGATGATCTCGCCGAGCTTGGCGGTGAGCTGCTGCTGGACTTCCTTCACCTTCTTGGTGCGCTCGTTCAGGGCGTCTTCGGTCGGCGAGGCCAGCAGGCCCGGTCCTTGCGCTGCGAGTGCTGCGCTCTGCGCGGACAATTGGAGGCTGGCGGCGAGACGCGGAATGTCGCGGCCGCTGAGGTCGGTCATGGTGGTGCCGAGCTGGCTGAACACCCAGCCGGCGCCGGCGCTGATCACCAGCGCCATGCCCGCGATCACGGCAAACGCCGCGAACAGGCTGCCGCGCACGCCCATCTTCGGAAGATGGATGCGCTTGAAATTTGGTTTGCCGAGCTTGAATCGAAACGCCATTGCCCCGTGCCCCGTCGTCACTACCTTGGGATGATCCCTCGCGCGGCAGTATCGCGACCGTCCGTTAAAAAATGGGGAAGGCTGCGGGCGATCTCTGTTATTTTTCAGCGACATGCGCGGTGATTTGTTCCGCAGGTCGGAATTGGATCCGTGCGCTGCCGCTGCACAACGCAACAAAAAAGGCCGGCATGTATGCCGGCCTTTCGCTGCTCGTCGTGACCTCAGAGATCAGTAGCGCGCGACCGCCTGGCCGCCGAGATTGAAGCGGTAGTTGATGCCGGCCTTGATCGTGTGCTCGTCATTGTGGAACGAGCCGAACGGCACCAGGGCTGCGGGCGCGAGGAAGCGCGCGTCGCCGAAATTGTAATACTGGTACTCGGCCTTGGCCGACCAGTTCGGCGCGAACATGTATTCGAGGCCGGCGCCGACGGTGTAGCCGTTGGTGTGATTGTCGCTGAGCAGGAAGGGAACGTTGACGCCGCCGAGCGTCAACGTCTCGCGGTTGTCGGAATAGGCGTAGCCGCCATTCACGTAGACGAGGCCCGGACCCCAGGTGTAGCCGATGCGGCCGGTGATCGAGGCGATCGCGCGCTGGTTGTTGTTGTAGACGAGGCCGGTCGGGAAGATCGCGTTCAGCGCATTGTTGCCGAGCCAGGAATACTGGCCTTCGACGCCAACAACGACATTCGGATGGAACTGCCAATCGGCGCCGGCCTGCACGCCGCCCATCAGGCGGGCGCTGTAGTCCGAGAGCACGAGGCCGTTGAAGGCGTTGCTGCCCGCAAACGCGCCGCCGAGATGGCCGCCGATATAGAAGCCGGTCCAGTTGTAGATCGGCGCGGCATAGGGTGCATACGCGGGAGCCTGGCTGTAGGGGCGTGCGCCAAGATCGGCGGCGTGGGCGCTCGCGCTCACGGCAGCAATGGCTGCGAGGGAAGCGGTGGCGAGCAGAAGGGTCTTCATCATGGTCTCCGGCAGGTAACTGAGGCGCCAGGGCGCCGTCCTTGAGGGCAGTTAGGCCGGATTTAAATAAAATGCTGTCAATGAAGCGGCAGCGCGTCCGATAACCCAAGCTCTTGGCCGGTAATCCTTTTTTGTGCCTAACGCGGGCTTAAGCGGCGCGGTGAAGAAACGGTAAAGAAGCCGTCATGCGCAACGAAGTCAGGTCGGATTGGCGGCGGGGATTCACCTCTCCCTTGGGAGAGGTCGGCGCATAGCGCCGGGTGAGGGGATGCGGTCCCTCGATGGACCTGACACCCTCACCCGGATTCCTCGCTTCGCTCGCAATCCGACCTCTCCCTCCGGGAGAGGTGATCGAAGCCGGTGTTGGAGTTTCAGCCGAGCCTGCGCCGCACGTCCTCGCGCATCTGCTCGCGAAACGCCTGGCGGCGCGCCGGACGGTCCTTCACCGCCACGTCGTGGCGGTCGAAGATGTTGAACTTCTCCAGGATCGGATAGCGCTCGCTGGCCATCGCCAGCACCCGAAGGAGTTCAGCGGCCTGGCTGCTCGGCCCCGTCACTTCCCATTTCCGGATCGTGTTGGCGGCGTTGGCATCGTCAGACAATCCGCACAGCTTGGCCATGTCGGCAGGGGTGAGCGGACGGCCGATCGCTTCGCTGAGATCTTCGCGCAATTTCTTTAGTTCTGGTCCGGTCACTTAGGGTTCCGCTCCGGGGACAAGAAGTGTGAAGTGGATCACGTATCACGCTCCGGACCGGGGCTATACCACGCGCACGCATTTCCCGAGGAGGCGATCATGCGCGATATTATTGAAAGCCTGAGTCCCGAGGACGGACAAATCGACTGGAAATGGGTCGGCAGTGTGTTCGCGTTCTACGTCGTTGTCGTTGTTGCCGGCGCAGGTGTGGTGATCACGCATTGATAATTGCGCGGCTCGCGCGCGACGAAGGTCGCGCGAGGGCTGATGTCATGATGATGTTTGCAAAGAATGGTGCTGCCAGACAGGATTGAACTGTCGACCTCTCCATTACCAATGGAGTGCTCTACCACTGAGCTACGGCAGCATGCCCGGGAAAAGAATCGGCCCTCAAGGGCCCGTCCAAGCGGGCGGTTCTTGCCACAAGGCCCCCTCCGGCGCAAGCACAAGGGTGGCCCCAAAGCGCCTCGAATCCGCTGAATTTGTCCGATCTGGGCCCTCGGTCGCTGTTATCGGGCCGATTCGGGGTGGATTCGGTTCCCAATCGCGCCAGCGCGGCCTTCCCTGACAAATCTTGCCCGAATCCAGCCTCGGACCTGGCCAGCCGAGTGGGTGCAGGGCGCCGGCGCTTTGACTATTCTGCGGAGCGCGAGAGTTGGAGGCGAGCGAGTTCGGAATGGCTGACGAGAAGGACAGGGGCAAAGCGGATGCGCGCGGAGCGACTGCGCGGCGGGATCGTCTGAAGCTTGCGCTGCGCGAAAACCTGAAGCGGCGGAAGTCGCAGGCGCGCGGGCGGACCGACGCCGCATCTACCGAATTGCCCGACGCCTTCCTAGATGACGCTGGCGAAAAGGAGCCCGGTCGATAGGATCGCTCTTCGCCGGGCAAGCGGAAACAACAAGAATGGCCGACGAGACCACGATCAACCGACTGAACGCCACCGCCTATGCCTTCCCGCGCCTCGAGCAAACCTTTCCGACGCTGACGCCGCAGGAGATCGAGCGCATGCGCCGCTTCGGCGAGCTGCGCGCGTACAAATCCGGCGAGGCGCTGTTCGAGACCGGCAAGCCCGGGCCCGGCATGTTCGTGGTGCTCTCGGGCAATGTCGCGATCACAATCCGCGACGGCCTCGGCATTGTCACGCCCGTCATCGACCAGGGGCCCGGCCAATTCCTCGCCGAGATCGGCCAGCTCTCCGGCCGTCCCGCGCTGGTCGACGGCCATGCCGAGGGCGATGTCGAGACGCTGCTGCTGCCGCCGGAGCGGTTGCGCGCGCTTTTGGTTGCCGAGGCCGATCTCGGCGAGCGCATCATGCGTGCACTGATCCTGCGCCGGGTCAGCCTGATCCAGGGTGGCGCCGGCGGCGCGGTGCTGATCGGCCCGGCCTCGGCCGGCAACATGGCGGGCCTGCAGAACTTCCTGTCGCGCAACGGCCAGCCGCATCATTTCCTCGATCCCGACACCGATACGGACGCCGCCGATCTGGTCGCGCGCTATTCGGCCTCGCGCGCCGACCTGCCGCTGGTGGTCTGCCCCGACGGCACCGTGCTGCGCAATCCGTCGGAGATCTCGCTTGCGATGGCGCTCGGCATGATCGGCGCCCATGCGCATGACAAACTCTACGACGTCGCCGTGGTCGGCAGCGGTCCGGCCGGTTTGGCCACCGCTGTTTATGCGGCGTCCGAAGGCCTGTCGGTCGCGGTGCTGGATTCCCGCGCCTTCGGCGGTCAGGCCGGCGCCAGTGCGCGCATTGAAAACTATCTCGGTTTCCCGACCGGCATCTCCGGCCAGGCGCTCGCAGGGCGCGCCTTCAACCAGGCGCAGAAGTTCGGCGCGGAGATGCTGATCCCGGTCTCGGTGAAATCGCTCGACTGCTCGAAAGCCTCGGGTGCGTTTGCGCTGTCGACCATGTGCGGCCACACGCTGCGCGCCAAGTCGGTGGTGGTGGCGAGCGGCGCGCGCTATCGCCGGCCGGAGATGGCGAACCTCGAGGCCTATGAGGGCCGCGGCGTCTGGTACTGGGCTTCGCCGATCGAGGCGCGGCTTTGCGCCAACCAGGACGTGGTGCTGGTCGGCGGCGGCAATTCGGCCGGGCAAGCCGCGGTGTTCCTGTCGGCGCATGCGCGCAAGGTCTACATGATGATCCGCGGCGGCGGTCTCGGCGCCAGCATGTCGCGCTATCTGATCGAGCGCATCGAGGCGACGCCGAACATCGAATTGATGTTCAACACCGAGGTGATCGGGCTGGAAGGTGTGGAGACGCTGGAGCGCATTCGCTGGCGCAGCCGGCTCGCGCCCGACGAATTTTCGCTTCCCGTCCGCAATCTTTTCCTGTTCGTCGGCGCCGATCCCGCGACAGGCTGGCTCGAAGGCTGCGGCGTGCAGGTCGATCGCGCCGGCTTCGTGGTGACCGGCGTCACGCATGACGAGAGCGGGCGTCCGGTGCCGCAGCTCGAAACCACCGTGCCCGGCGTGTTCGCGGTCGGCGACGTCCGCTCCGGCTCGGTCAAGCGCGTCGGCGGCGCGATCGGCGAGGGCGCGCAGGTCGTTGCCGCGCTGCACGGCTTTCTTGCCGACAGCGCGAGCCCATCGTTGTAGAGGCCACGCATGTCCAAGGGCTGCAATCACATCGCCGGCATCCAGGACGTGACGCCGAGCGCGCTCGGCTGCGAGGAGTGCCTGAAGAGCGGCAGCCGCTGGCTGCACTTACGGATCTGCCGGACCTGCGGCCATGTCGGCTGCTGCGACGACTCGCCAAACAAGCACGCCACGGCGCATTTCCACGCCACCGGCCATCCCGTGATCGAAGGCTATGATCCGCCGGAGGGCTGGGGCTGGTGCTATGTCGATGAAGTCTTGTTCGATCTCTCCAGGCGCAAGACGCCGCATAACGGCAAGATTCCGCGCTACTATTGAATCTTATTGCGCGCACGCCTGCCTGCATTTGTGACAGCAATGCAAAGCGATTGTGCGCATCATCCTTTCGTTGAGTTCCTGCATCCGTTACCGCGCACGGCACTAGGGCGAGTGGAAATTTCCGGACACACATCGTAACGTCGGGGTCTCAACGGGGAGGCGTCGCATGGTCCTGTTTCACACACTCATCAGCCTGATCGGAATCGTGACCGGCCTTGTGGTGATGTACGGGCTGCTCGGCGCGCAGCGGATGCCCGGCATGACCGCGGTCTTTCTGGTGACCACCATCCTCACCAGCGCCACCGGCTTCCTGATTCCGCCGCTGTTCTTCGACAAGCTGCTGCCGTCCCACGTCGTCGGCTTCATCTCGCTGGTGCTGCTCGCGATCGCCTGCATCGCGCTCTACCTCATGAGGCTCGCCGGCATCTGGCGGTCCGTCTATGTCGTCACCGCGATGGTCTCGCTCTATCTCAACGTCTTCGTGCTCGTGATCCAGAGCTTCCTGAAGATTTCGGTGCTGCACGAACTGGCGCCAAGCGTGCCGCCGTCCGGTCCGGTGTTCGGCGCGGTGCAGGGCGTCGTGCTGGTGTTCTTCGTGATCGCCACCATTGCCGCCTGGCGGCGCTTCAAGCCGCTGGCGCTGGCCTGACGCTTACTCAGTTTCGTCATCGCCCTCGCACGCCCGAACGGGCGTGCTCTCCACTATCCGTGCAGGAAAGGCTGCTCCATGCCCATCATCACCACCAGGGACGGCGTCGAGATCTTCTACAAGGATTGGGGCGCGGGCCAGCCGATCGTGTTCAGCCATGGCTGGCCGCTGTCGTCGGACGATTGGGACGCGCAGATGATGTTCTTCCTCAATCACGGCTTCCGCGTCGTCGCCCATGACCGCCGCGGCCATGGCCGCTCGGCGCAGGTCGCCGACGGCCACGACATGGATCACTACGCCGACGATCTCGCCGCGCTGACCGCGCATCTCGATCTCAAAAACGCCGTCCATGTCGGCCATTCCACCGGCGGCGGCGAAGTCGTGCACTACATCGCGCGTCACGGCGAGAGCCGCGTGGCCAAGGCCGCGATCATCGCCGCGGTGCCGCCCTTGATGGTGCAGACCCCACAAAATCCCGGCGGCCTGCCGAAGAGCGTGTTCGACGATTTTCAGGTCCAGCTGGCGGCCAACCGTTCCGGCTTCTACCGCGACATCGCCGCCGGCCCGTTCTACGGCTACAACCGTCCCGGCGCGAAGCCGTCGGAGGCCGTGATCCAGAACTGGTGGCGCCAGGGCATGATGGGCGGCGCCAAGGCGCATTACGACGGCATCGTCGCCTTCTCGCAGACCGACTTCACCGAGGATCTGAAGAAGATCAACGTGCCGGTGCTGGTGATGCATGGCGACGACGATCAGGTCGTGCCCTATGCGGATTCAGGCCCGCTGTCGGCGAAGCTTTTGAAGAACGGCACGCTGAAGACGTACAAGGGCTTTCCGCATGGCATGCCGACCACGGAAGCGCCGACGATCAACGCGGATCTGCTGGCGTTCATCAAGGGCTGAAGCGAGGCACACTTCGCCTCGCCCCGCTTGCGGGGAGAGGCCGGATTGCATCGCAGATGCAATCCGGGTGAGGGGGACTCTCCGCTTGCTCGCTGTCAGCATTTTTGCGGAGATAGCCCCTCACCCCAACCCTCTCCCCGTAAGAACGGGGAGAGGGGGGACTATTGGAGAGACCACGGCATGAAAGTCATCCTGTTCGGTGCGACCGGCATGGTCGGGCAGGGCGTGCTGCGCGAGTGCCTGGTTGATCCCGGCGTGACGCGGGTGCTGGCGGTTGGGCGCAGTCCGACGGGGCAGAGCCATGCCAGGCTCGTCGAGCTGAGCCACAAGGACTTCACCGATTACACCGCGATCGAATCGCAGCTCACCGGCTACGACGCCTGCTTCTTCTGCCTCGGCGTCTCCTCGATCGGCATGGATGCGGAACGCTATCGCCATCTCACCTATGACATCACGATGGCCGCGGCGATCACGCTGTCGCGGCTCAACCCGGGCATGGTCTTCACCTATGTCACCGGCCGCAGCACGGATTCGACCGAGAAGGGCTCGATGATGTGGGCGCGCGTCAAGGGCAAGACCGAGAACGACCTGCTCAAGCTGCCGTTCAAGGCCGCCTACATGTTCCGGCCCGCCGGCATCCAGCCGCTGCACGGCGTGCGCTCCAAGACCGCGTGGGTGCAGGCGTTCTATGCGGTGACGAGCCCGCTGCTGTCCTGGCTGGTGCGGGTCGCGCCGAACCACATGACGACCTCCGAGAAGTTCGGCCGCGCCATGATCGCGGTGGCGCGCGACGGCTATCCGAAGCCGATCCTGGAGATGGAGGACATCAACCGGTTCTGACCCGGTTCCATTGGTGTCGCATTTTCCCGCATCCGACGCGGTACCGATCCGGCGGCGACGCGTTATAGAGTGTCGCCATGCCACCCGCCCCGCTCAAATTGATCGCGCTCGACGCCGATGACCTCGCGGTGATCTCCGCGCATGTCCAGGACGCCCAGGTCGCCGCCGCCGACATCGTCTGGCGGCAGGACGAGAAGCGGCTGGTTATCGGCATGTTCCGCCTCGACTGGGAGCAGACGCTGGCGGGCGATCCTGCCTCGCGGCGGCTGATCGCCGCACTGCGGTTCGACCGGGTGCTGGCCTGCAAGTCGCGCAACATCGACCTCGACGATCTCGAGGCGACCCTGGAACTGGTCGGGATCGAATTCCATCCCTCCGACCCGCCCGGCGGCAGCGCGCTGCTGCTGTTCAACCACGGCGCCGCGCTCCGGCTGGATGTGGAGCGCCTGGAATGTGAGCTGACCGATCTCGGGACGGATGATCTGGGCACGGCGGCGGTTTAGGCACGGATTGTAGGGTGGGCAAAGCGATAGCGTGCCCACCTTCGCGAGCACACCGGGAATGGTGGGCACGGCGCGAGGGCGCCTTTGCCCACCCTACAGGTCCCGGCCTTCGCCGGGACAAGGGTTGACGGCCATAATCCGTCGCGCCATTGAGCAGGGACCGATTCCGTGACGTCCCAGAAAGCCAATATGCCCGTTCGCCTGGACCGACAGAGCGCCGATTTTGCCCAGCGTTTCCGTGACTTCCTGGCTGCCAAGCGGGAGGTCTCGGCCGATGTCGAGTGCGCCACCCGCGCCATCGTCGACGACGTCGTGGCGAGGGGCGACGCGGCGCTGCTCGAGGCGACGAAGAAGTTCGACCGGCTGGATATTGCGGCCTCCGCCCTGCGGGTGACCGCGGCCGAGATCGAGGCGGCCGTGAAGGCCTGCGACGCCAAGACCGTCGACGCCCTGAAATTCGCCCGCGACCGGATCGAGACCTTCCACCAGCGCCAGATGCCGAAGGACGAGCGGTTCACGGACGCCACCGGCGTCGAGCTCGGCTGGCGCTGGACCGCGGTCGATGCGGTCGGGCTCTACGTGCCCGGGGGGACTGCGGCCTATCCGTCCTCGGTGCTGATGAACGCGGTGCCCGCCAGGGTCGCCGGCGTGCCGCGCGTCGTCATGGTGGTGCCGGCGCCGGACGGCAAGCTCAATCCGCTGGTGCTGGCCGCCGCCCATCTCGGCGGCGTCGCCGAGATCTACCGCGTCGGCGGCGCGCAGGCGGTGGCCGCGCTCGCCTATGGGACGGCGACGATCGCGCCGGTCGCCAAGATCGTCGGGCCGGGCAATGCCTATGTCGCCGCCGCCAAGCGGCTTGTGTTCGGCAAGGTCGGCATCGACATGATCGCCGGCCCCTCCGAGGTGCTGGTGATCGCCGACGACACCGGCAACGCCGACTGGATCGCCGCCGATCTGTTGGCGCAGGCCGAGCATGACGTCAGCGCGCAGTCGATCCTGATCACGGACTCTGCGCGGCTCGCGGCCGATGTCGAGCGCGCGGTCGAAGCGCAGCTCAAGACGCTGCCGCGTGCGGAGATCGCGCGCGCGTCCTGGCAGGACTTCGGCGCCATCATCATGGTCACCAAGCTCGACGATGCGGTGGAGCTCGCCAACGCGATCGCCGCCGAGCATCTGGAGATCATGACCGCGGATGCCGAGGGCCTGTCGAAGCAAGTCCGCAATGCCGGTGCGATCTTCCTTGGGCCGCACACGCCGGAGGCGATCGGCGATTATGTCGGCGGCTCCAACCATGTGCTGCCGACGGCGCGCTCGGCGCGGTTCTCCTCGGGCCTCGGGGTGCTTGACTTCATGAAGCGAACCTCGATCCTGAAATGCGGCCCGGACCAGCTGCGTGCGCTGGGGCCGGCCGCGATGACGCTCGGCCAGGCCGAGGGTCTCGATGCCCATTCACGTTCCGTCGGACTGCGCCTCAACCTCTCATGAACAAGCCGCCCCACGACGAGGATTCCAACAATCGCATCGTCGCGGTGACGCTCGACGAGGAGTCGATCGGCCGTTCCGGTCCCGATATCGAGCACGAGCGCGCGATCGCGATCTACGACCTGATCGAGCAGAATCTGTTCGCACCCGAAGGCGCAGCCGGCGGCGGACCGTTCACGCTGCATATCGCCATCACCGGCAACCGCCTGATGTTCGATATCAAGAAGGAAGACGGTTCGCCGGTCGTCGCGCATTTGCTGTCGCTGACGCCGTTCCGCCGCGTCGTGAAGGACTACTTCATGATCTGCGACAGCTATTACAACGCGATCCGGACCGCCACGCCCGACAAGATCGAGGCGATCGACATGGGCCGACGCGGCATCCATGACGACGGCTCGCGCACGCTGCAGGAGCGGCTGAAGGGCAAGGTGCGCGTCGATTTCGAGACCGCGCGGCGGCTGTTCACACTGATCACCGTGCTGCACTGGAAGGGCGAGGGCGCATGATGCCGAAGCCCGCTTTGAAAAAAGCCTGACCGCATGGCGCCGCCGAGCGCGCGCACCCCGCAGTCCGTGCTGTTCGCGTGCGGCCTGAACAGCGTGCGCTCGCCGATGGCCGAGAGCCTGTTGCAGCAGATGTTTCCGCAGGCGCTCTATGTCCGCTCCGCCGGCGCGCGCAAGGGTGAGCTCGACCCGTTTGCGGTCGCCGTGATGGCCGAGTTCGGCCAGGATATCTCCGGCCACAAGCCGCAGACCTTCGAGGAGCTCGAGGACTGGGAAGGCCTGAACTTCGACCTGATCATCACGCTGGCGCCGGAGGCCCACCACAAGGCCCTCGAACTCACCCGCACGCTCGCCGCCGACGTCGAGTACTGGCCGACCGTCGATCCGACCACCACCGAAGGCAGCCGCGAGCAGAAGCTCGCCGCCTATCGCGAGGTCTGCGACGGCCTCTTGCTGCGGATCCGCCGCCGGTTTGCCAAGGTGGGCGCCGCGAGCGGCTGAGGTCCATCCGCGTGCCCCGGACGCTGCGCAGCGCGCCGCCCTTCGCGGCGTGGTGCGCTGCTGATCCGGGCCCATCGGAGCATGATCCGGAAAAGTGTGAAGCGGTTTTCCGATAAGATCATGCTCAAACGAGGGGTGTCGTGGGTCCCGGCTCTGCGGTGCACCGCTGAAGAAGCGCTGCACCGCGTCCGGGACACGAGAGCTTACTTCCGGTCCGCTTGTCGCCAGACTGACAAACGACTGTGCTTATCGGGGTTTGCGAGGCCGGGAGCCGTGATTCCCCGTCCGGTTCCGTGGTTGTGAAACCAGCCCCGGTCCGTTAGGTTCCGCGCGCGTTCGTCCCTCCGATTCAGAAGAATTCCCGCATCCGCATGCTTGGCCGTCCCAAAATCGTTCTTGCTTCCGGTTCGCCGCGGCGGCTGTCGCTGCTCAACCAGGCCGGCATCGAGCCCGACGCGCTGCGTCCGGCCGATGTCGACGAGACCCCGAAGCGGGGCGAGCTGCCGCGCGCCTGCGCCAACCGCCTCGCGAGGGCGAAAGCCGACGCGGCGCTGAAATCGGTGCATCTCGACGACGATCTGCGCGGCTCGTTTGTGATCTCCGCCGACACCGTGGTCGCGGTTGGCCGCCGCATCCTGCCCAAGGCCAACCTGGTGGACGAGGCCGCGCAGTGCCTGCGCATGCTGTCGGGCCGCAACCATCGCGTCTACACCGCGATCTGCCTGGTGACGCCGAAGGAGGCGTTCCGCCAGCGCCTGGTCGAAACCCGCGTGCGCTTCAAGCGCCTCTCCGAAGACGACATCCAGGCCTATATCGGCTCCGGCGAATGGCGCGGCAAAGCCGGCGGCTACGCCGTGCAGGGCATCGCCGGCTCCTTCGTGGTCAAGATGGTTGGCTCCTACACCAACGTGGTCGGCCTGCCGCTGTATGAAACCGTCACGTTGCTCGGCGGCGAAGGCTTTCCGATCCGCTACGGCTGGCTCAACGCGATCGGCGTGTGAGCCGTTTCGTTTCGCCATCGATCTTCGCACCGCATCGGCAGTGCACCTCTCCCCTTGTGGGAGAGGTCGAAACTCAAGCGCAGCTTGAGGTTCGGGTGAGGGGTATCTCTCCGCACGAGCAGAGTTCGAGGTGACATACCCCTCATCCGGCGCTTCGCGCCACCTTCTCCCACAAGGGGAGAAGGAAGAGGAACCCGTGGCGCCACCGCCTTTCGATGCCTACATCGTGTAAATTGCCGCCATGAACGACAACCTCGACAAACCCGCATCTCCGCCGCGCGTCTGCCCGATCTGCAGCAAGCCGGTCGAGCAAAAATTCCGCCCGTTCTGCTCCTCACGCTGTCGCGATGTCGATCTGAACCGCTGGCTGACCGGCCGCTATGTCGTGCCCGGCCGCGACGACGAGGTCGAGGACCTCGAGTAAAGCGTTTTCGAGCGAAGTGGATACCGGTTCGCGTGAAGAAAACGCGTCGGAACAAGAGAGCCCGATTCGTCCGAGACCGACAAATGGGGCCCCGTGATCCGCGACGCCAAGATCAAGGTGGAAAACTGAGCCGACAGGGCGGCTGCGATCTGCAAAATGCAGCCGAGGCCGCCGCCTCCGGATTATCTCGGTCGCGAGGAGATGAAAAAAAGTTTTAACTTATCAAAGGCTTATGACGGAAACGGAAGGCGGGCGACGCCTCGCGAAGCCAAAGGCGAAGTGAGGTGGACACAGCCCCTCGACCTCTCTATAAACCGCCCGCTCGCTTCGGCCTTTTAGGCCCAGCCGGTATGCCCAGGTAGCTCAGTTGGTAGAGCATGCGACTGAAAATCGCAGTGTCGGTGGTTCGATCCCGCCCCTGGGCACCATTTTACGCTTTTCCACGGTGGAGCACGATCTTGCAGGATTGTGTTCGCGGGACGGTCGGCGCTAACGGCGCTCGCGGTCTCTCGCCAGGGGTCGTTAAGCTCACGTACGTTTAAATCCTGCCTCGCAACACCCGGATGCTTGCGATATCGGCGCAGACGACCCGCGGGGCCGCCTTTCGCGTTTTGGCGACCACTTCGCAGAGATCGGGCGTTGCGCTCCCCGCAACCAAGTTGGAAAGCCCTGGCAATCTCAATCGATTGTCGCGCACGAACCGTCTGTCGTTAGAGCGATCTAGCCGGGCAGCCTCTTTCTTCTCGACTCGCTAATATCCTCTGGAGGATTTCCTCGATCGAAAGTGGCGAAATGCCAAGCTCGGCAAATCCAGGCATCTCCGGCGACGGCACGGTGTCGATCTGCATCAGCTCCACCTGATTTCGAGTAAGGGGCAGGCCAGGGAGCATTATTTCGGAGGCCCTTACCAGCGCGTGCCAAACGGCAAACGGGATCGGAATCAGGAGAGGCGCGAGGCCAGCTTGATGCGCAATCGCCGTGAGCAATTGCTCGTAAGAGTAGGGGGTCGGGCCGCCGAACTCAAAGACTGTCGGGTGAGTCTCGGCTCGCTCCATGATTCGGGCAATCGCCTCTGCAACATCTTCAACATAGGCCGGTTGCAATCTGGTCCGGCCCTGGCCGAACATCGGATAGATCGGAAGCCGACGAAGGAGCTTGAGGACGGTGCTGAGAAACGCGTCGTCCGATCCGAACATCGCAGCCGGGCGGACGATAAACGCATCGGCGAATTCCGCACGGACCGCCTGTTCGCCTTCGCCGCGCTTTCGGATGTAGCAGGACGGCGAGGCGACATCGGCACCGATCCCCGAAACGTGAACAAGCCGCTTGACTCCCGACCGGTGGGCCAGGACTGCTACCCGTTGCGCCGCCTCGACGTGAACGGAGTGAAAAGTTTCCAGTCCGCGCTCGCGATAAAGGCTGACCGCGTTTATGACGCCGTAGGCGCCAATCAGCGCATCCGCGACTGATCGCTCATCGTGAATGTTGGCCTCTACGAATTGAACTTGATTCTCGGGACCCGACTGGCTGTGTCCCCCGTCCGGATGCCTTGACGCGATCCGGACGGGAAATTCGTGATTGCGCAGATGGCGAACGATGCGGTTGCCGAGAAAGCCGGTTCCGCCGAACACAGTGATGATGCGCCCGTTCGTTGCTGCCCCGGCTAGCGTTCGCGGCTCCACGGGAAGAGCGAGGCCGGAAAATCCGCCGCATAGCGGTGGCCTATCGGCGGGCGGGGCTGTTCTTCCGGCGGATTCGGATCAGGCTCGACCACCTTCCGATAAAGATGCCAAGTGGCATGACCGAGCACCGGCAGAACGACGGCGAGACCGACGAAGAACGGCAGCGAGCCGATCGCCAGCAGTGTCGCGACAACCAGACCCCATGCCGCCATCGGAATCGGATTTTCTCCCACGGCCCGCAGCGACGTCCGGATTGCGTCGATCGCAGTTGCGTGCCGGTCGAGCATCAGTGGAAACGACACAACGCTGATGCACAGGGCCACGACGGCGAACAGGAAGCCGACGCCGCAACCGACGATGATGAGCGACCATCCTTCCGGTGTCGTCAAAACACGCGTTGCGAAGTCAGGGATGCTTGCAGCCGGAGCATAGCCGAAGGTCGCAACGTAGATCGCGTTCGCGGCGCCGATCCAGACGCCGAACAGAACGAACAGGAGGACGCCGAGTTCGAGCATGGCGCCAAAGGACGGTGCACGCAGCACCTCCATTGCGTCCCAGGCCGCGGCTTCCTTTCCGCGCTCGCGGCGGCGGCTGAGCTCATAGAGGCCGAGCCCGGCAAAAGGACCGATCAGGGTAAAGCCGGCGGCGAGCGGAAAGAGCAGCGGCAGCACCGAATAGCCGATGACAAGTCTGAACAGGACAAGTCCGAGAACAGGATAAATCACGCACAGGACGATGGCGTGAGTCGGGATAGCCTTGAAGTCTTCCCAGCCCAGGCGCAGCGCGTTGCCCAAATCGGAAAGGCTGATCTTGCGAACGACAAAGGGGGTAGAGACGCCGAACACTTGCAGTTTGGGTCTTGCGAATACTGTGGCCATAGCTCCGGTCTCCTTGTCTGTGACCGCAGGGAGCGGAGCGCACTCAAATCGCACGCATCCGTCTCGTGCGCGAAATTCGCGATCGAGCCCGGCAAATCAGGTTCAACGTGAAGGAGCCTTGCCGGACGACATCTGTCGCGACCGGTACAGTGAAATTAGTACGATATGCGATAGAAGCAAGATGGCGCTCATCGTTGGGTGAATTGTGCATCCGCACAAATCGATTTGCTGCATCGCGCCATCGCATGGTGGCGCCGGCGGGGGTCCGTCGGCTGCGTTGCATCCGGGCCTAGTCCGCACCCGGACAGGGGCGGGCATACTCGTCTGTATTGACTCTATTGACGCCGGGCTCGACGGGGACCATCTTAAAAAGCACTGAACGGCCCCGGCTCCCGTGAGATGACCGGTTTTGACGTGCAGTTCGTGTCGACCTTTTACGTCGCGACCGGCCTAATGGGCGAGACAAGAGGCACGATGATGGCGAAGATGGCATTCGCCATTGTGACAGACGTGAGCTCCGCCCTCTAGCTCGTATCCGCAGCCTTAATTGGCAAGGATGCATTAGGGATGGCTGTAGCGATCATACTGCTGTTGGTTGCACTGGCCTCGGTGCTGTTTCACATTTTCAGCCCGTGGTGGTGGACCCCGCTCGCCTCAAACTGGCGCTACATCGACGACACCATCACCCTGACATTCTGGATCACCGGCGCGGTGTTTTTCGCGGTCGTCGCCTTCATGGCCTATTGCGTGTTCCGCTTCCATCACAAGGAGGGCAGGCGCGCCGCCTACAATCCCGAGAACAAGCGACTGGAATCGTGGCTGACGATCGGCACCGCCGTCGGCGTCGCGGCCATGCTGGCACCGGGCCTCGTCGTCTGGCACCAGTTCGTGACCGTCCCGGCCAATGCGACCGAGGTCGAGGTGATGGGCCAGCAGTGGATGTGGAGCTACCGGCTGCCCGGAAAGGACGGCCGGCTCGGGACATCAGATGCCCGCCTGATCAGCTCCGACAATCCGATGGGACTAAATCCCGACGATCCCAACGGCAAAGACGACGTCGTTGTACTGAACGAGGATCTGCACCTGCCGGTCGGCAAACCGGTGAAGGTGCTGCTCCGCTCGATCGACGTGCTGCATGATTTCTACGTGCCGGAGTTCCGGGCGAAGATGGACATGATCCCGGGCTCGGTCACCTATTACTGGTTCACGCCGACCCGCACCGGAACATTCGACGTCCTCTGTGCCGAACTCTGCGGCGCCGCGCACGCGCAGATGCGCAGCAAGGTCGTCGTCGAGGAAGACACGGAATATCACGCCTGGCTGGAGAAGCAGCGGACGTTCGCCGAGCTGTCGGCGCAGCGCAACGTCGAGAAGGCTGCCTACAAGAGCGGCCGCGAATGAAAGGAATGACGAGGAGGCGCCATCCCTCGTGAGGCGACCGCCTCGCCGAACAGAAGACCAAGGAGGGTATTCCGATGGTCGATGTCCCGTTTGACACCACCGCAGGCATCCCGCCCGCTGAAGTGGGCGAGGTCGAGCTTTATCATCCGAAGAGTTGGTGGACGCGGTACGTCTTTTCGCAGGACGCCAAGGTGATCGCCATCCAGTACTCGATGACGGCGATGGCAATCGGAATGGTCGCGCTGGTGCTGTCGTGGCTGATGCGGCTGCAGCTGGGATTTCCCGGCACATTCTCCTTCATCGATGCCAACCAGTACCTGCAGTTCATCACCATGCACGGCATGATCATGGTGATCTACCTGCTCACCGCGTTGTTCCTCGGCGGCTTCGGCAACTACCTGATCCCGCTCATGGTCGGCGCCCGGGACATGGTGTTCCCCTATGTGAACATGCTGAGCTACTGGGTCTATCTGCTCGCCGTGCTGGTGCTGGCCGCGACCTTCTTCGTACCGGGCGGACCCACCGGCGCCGGCTGGACGCTGTACCCGCCGCAGGCGATCCTCTCCGGCACGCCCGGGCAGGACTGGGGCATCATTCTAATGCTGGCCTCGCTGATCCTGTTCATCATCGGCTTCACCATGGGCGGGCTCAACTATGTGGTGACGGTGCTGCAGGCGCGCACGCGCGGCATGACGTTGATGCGGTTGCCCCTGACGGTGTGGGGCATTTTCACGGCCACCATCATGGCGCTGCTGGCCTTCCCGGCGCTGTTCGTCGCCTCGGTGATGCTGCTGTTCGACCGCCTGCTGGGCACCAGCTTCTTCATGCCCACCCTGGTCGAGATGGGCCAGCTGACGAAGTATGGCGGCGGCAGCCCGATCCTGTTCCAGCACCTGTTCTGGTTCTTTGGGCATCCCGAAGTCTACATCGTCGCCCTGCCGGCCTTCGGCATCATTTCCGATCTGATCAGCGTCCATGCGCGGAAGAACATCTTCGGCTATCGTATGATGGTCTGGGCCATCGTGGCCATCGGCGCCCTCAGCTTTGTCGTATGGGCGCACCACATGTATGTGAGCGGCATGCACCCGTATTTCGGGTTCTTCTTCGCCACCACGACGCTCATCATCGCCATCCCGACCGCGATCAAGGTTTACAACTGGGTGCTGACGCTTTGGCGTGGCGACATCCATCTCACCGTCCCGATGCTGTTCGCGCTGGCGTTCATCATCACCTTCGTCAACGGCGGCCTGACCGGGCTGTTTCTCGGCAACGTGGTGGTCGACGTTCCCCTGTCTGACACCATGTTCGTCGTCGCCCACTTCCACATGGTGATGGGCATTGCGCCGATCATGGCCGTGTTCGGCGGCATCTATCATTGGTATCCGAAAGTCACGGGGCGCATGCTCGATGAGACGCTTGGACGATTCCACTTCTGGGTCTCGTTCCTCGGCGCCTATGCGGTGTTCTTCCCCATGCACTATCTTGGTCTGCTGGGCATGCCGCGCCGCTATCACGACATCGGCGAAACCTCCTTCATTCCGGCGTCCGCGCATGACCTCAACGCGTTCATGAGCGTGGCGGCCCTGATTGTCGGCTTCGCCCAGCTGGTGTTCCTGTTCAATCTGGTCTGGAGCCTGTTCAAGGGCAAGGAGGCCGGCGGCAATCCCTGGGGAGGCGCGTCGCTGGAATGGCAAACGCCGGAGACCCCGCCGGGGCATGGCAATTGGGGCAAGGAGCTCCCGATCGTCTATCGCTGGGCCTACGATTACAGCGTCCCCGGCGCGGCCAGGGACTTCGTGCCGCAAAATGAGCCGCCGGCTGGATTGGCGGCGCAGGGGTCCCGCCCATGAGCGCCATCATCCTGTTCATGGCTGGCGTCGCGGTCATTGCGGGATGGTGGCTCTCGCAACAGCGGCTGGCAGCCAAGCCATGGCTGGAGGAAGGCGTGATCGTCGATCTGCGTGAGCACGACAGCTCATCGCTGCCGGCGGCGAAGATCGGATTGGGCGTGTTTCTGGCTGTGGTGGGCTCGCTGTTCGCGCTCTTCATCAGCGCTTATTCGATGCGCATGACCATGGTGGACTGGCGGACGCTGCCGGTGCCGGCGCTGCTGTGGTTCAACACGGGTGTGCTGGTGCTGAGCAGCGTCGCGCTGCAATGGGCCTACATGGCCGCGCGCCGCAACGACATGGACGGTGTCGTTCTCGGCCTGCTCGGCGGTGGCGCCTTGGCCGTCACATTCCTGGCCGGACAACTGCTGGCGTGGCGGCAGCTGAGCGCCGCCGGCTATTTCGTCGCATCCAACCCGGCCAATTCGTTCTTCTACCTGATCACGGCGGTGCACGGGCTGCATCTGATCGGCGGTCTGGTTGCGCTCGGCCGGGCGATGTTTAGGCTGCGGCATGGCGCCGAGGCTGGTCAGATGCGCCTCAGTGTCGAACTCTGCGCCATCTACTGGCATTTCCTGCTGCTGGTCTGGCTGGTGCTGCTCGGTCTCCTGACCGGCTGGACCGACAACTTCGTCGACATCTGTCGCCAATTGCTCACTTGAAGGGCGGACACGAGATGGCAGACACGGCGCTGACACGTCAGATCGAACCGCCCGCGCGGCCGGCAGGCTGGCAAGGCATCGCGGCCGACTGGTCGTCGGATCAGCGCGCCTTCAAGAACGTCTCCTGGGGGAAGGCCATGATGTGGATCTTCCTCCTCAGCGACACCTTCATCTTCAGCTGTTTCCTGCTGTCGTACATGACGGCGCGGATGTCCACCACCGTGCCTTGGCCCAACCCGAGCGAGGTCTTCGCCCTCAACATCGCCGGCCAGCACATCCCGCTCATCCTGATCGCCATCATGACCTTCATCCTGATCAGCAGCAGCGGGACGATGGCCATGGCGGTCAATTTCGGCTACCGGCGCGATCGCGCCAAAACCGCCGCCTTGATGCTCGCCACCGCGGCCTTCGGCGCAACATTCGTCGGGATGCAGGCATTCGAATGGACCAAGCTGATCATGGAGGGGGTGCGGCCGTGGGGCAATCCGTGGGGCGCGGCGCAGTTCGGCTCATGCTTCTTCATGATCACCGGCTTTCACGGCACCCACGTGACGATCGGCGTGATTTTCCTGATCATCATTGCGCGAAAGGTTTGGCGCGGAGATTTCGATATCGAGCGGCGCGGCTTCTTCACAAGCCGCAAGGGGCAATACGAAATCGTCGAGATCACCGGCCTTTACTGGCACTTCGTCGATCTGGTGTGGGTGTTCATCTTTGCGCTGTTTTATCTCTGGTGAGGTCTCAGCATGACAAACGTCGCGGTACATCTGGAAGCGCAGCAACACGCGCATGAGGCGCTCGCATCACCCACCGCGCACGCCGAGGGCCAGCAGCATCCGATCAAGCTTTATCTCGTGGTGTGGGGCTGGCTGTTCGTGCTCAGCACCTGCTCCTATCTGGTCGACTATTTCGGCGTCCATGGCTATCTCCGATGGTCGCTGATCCTGCTGTTCATGGTGCTGAAGGCGGGTCTGATCGTTGCCGTCTTCATGCACATGGCCTGGGAGCGGCTGGCGCTCGCCTACGCGATCCTGCTGCCGCCGGTCCTGGTGTTGGTATTCGTGGCGATCATGGTGTTTGAATCCGACTATACCCATCTGCTCCGCGTCATATTCTTCGCGCCAACGGCATAGCCGGGAGGTTTGCGGATGCAATTTACCGTCGGGCTCAAGCTAAAGGGAAAAGCAAACCATGTCGTTCTGGACGCACAGGACGCGCTCGCTGCCGCGCTGAGGGTGAAGACGGAGTTTCCGGACGCCGTCATCATGTACGTACGCCCGAAAAACCAGCGTGGCGACACACGTCATCCGTCACATCCGCTCGCCGAGGACGTTCCTCGGTGAGAGAGGCCGACGCGCCGCGATCGACTCGCTTGATCGCCTTCAATTTGAACGCCGTCGGAAACTGACGGTTCTTTCCTCGTGCCGCCACAGGTCATTCTCGAAATGCCTGTCACCGCAATTAGCGTGTCTCACTTAAGGGGTGCAGTCCAGCACTGCACCGTAATCGCCGACGGCTACTCCTTCGCGTGCGCGACGTACACAACCGTGCCTTGCTTTAATGCGCGGCGATGCGCGCGCTCTCGATCACCCGCTTGTAGCGTGCGGTCTCCTCGACGATGAACGGGCCCATCTCGGCCGGCCCCTTGTCGGCGATCGACACCTGGCCGTTGGTGGCGAGGTCCGCGACGATGCCGGGGTCGGCGAGCACGGCGGCCAGCGCCTCGGAGAGCCTGCCCACGATTCTCGGGTCGGTCCCGGCCGGGACCGCGACCCAGGCCGAGCCGACACTGACGGCGTCCGGGTAACCGGCCTCGAGCACCGTCGGCGCGTCGGGCAGCGCGGCCAGCCGCGCCGTGCCGGTGGTGCCGAGCACCTTGACCTTGCCGGTGTCGATCAGCGGCCTGAGCACGGTGAGGTAATCGAAGGAGACGTCCAGGATGCCCGACATCATGTCGGTCATCTGGCTCGAGCCCGACTTGTAGGGCACGTGGGTCAGCTTGATGCCGGCGGCCGCCTGGAACATCTCGCCGGCAAGATGCTGGGCGGTGCCGGGGCCGGGGGAGCCGAAATTGATCTTGCCCGGGTTGGCCTTCGCGTAGGCGACGAACTCGGCCAGCGTGCTGTAGGGCGCTGTTGCGGTTGCGACGAGGATCTGGTTCGCCGAGCTCACGCCGCGGATATGGACGTAGCTCTTGAGCGGATCGTAGTTGAGCTTCGTCAGCCCCAGGTTCGGCTGGATCGTCATCGGTCCGCCGGAGGCGTAGAGCACGGTGTAGCCGTCGGGCTGGGCCCGGGCAACGAACTCCGTCCCGATGGTCCCGCCGGCGCCGGGTCGGTTCTCCACCACCACAGGCTGCCCAAGCCGCGTCCGCAGCAGCTCCGCGATCTTGCGCGAGACGAGGTCGGTGACGCCGCCGGCCCCGAACGGGACCACCCAGGTGATCGCGCGGTTCGGCCAGGAATTCGCAGCCGATTCCGCGGCCGTCTGGGCCCGCGCGGCGCCCGCCTGGAGCGCCAGCGTCGTCGCGGCGACGAGACACAGCAGCGTTCTCGTCAATTTCGATCCGGGGCGACCGGTCAGGCCATTGCGCGCGCCAGATCCCGCGGCAGGGCCTTGCGCACCGACCGCGTTGTCGATCACCTGCCGCGAGGACTGATGATCACCGCGCTGCTGCGACAAGGCGAAGAGTCCGAAGTCCATGGATGCAGTCCCCCCTCGTTGCAGCGTGGCCGTTGATGGCCATGTTGACCGAAGGTTACAGACTTGAGTCTCTTCCAACCATTGGCGCAGTCCGAGCATCTCTTTTGCAAAAAATGAAAAGATCAATGGATCGCCTTCGTCGGGGTCATCCGACTGCGCAAGTTTGTCACGCTTCCCAGCGCGGCACGAACGTGCACACTCGCGCCATCGACAGAACGTTGGCGACGGACCTCATGACCTACATCGTGCTGATTGCCGTGATCGGCATCCTGCTTCTGCAATGGACCGGCGCGATCCCGCTGGACAGCGTCGGTGGGGCGCTGGTGATCGCGACGGGTGTTCTCGCCGGCACACTGGCTGTCGCGATCCACGAGGCATGGGTGAAGAAACGGGGTGTGCTGGGCTGGATCGTGAACGTCGTTGTCTCCTTCGCCGGGGCCCTGCTGATCGCCCCGCTCGGCGGCATGGTGATGGTGATGCTGCTCGTGCCATTCGTGAATGGATCCACGAGTCTGGCGGCGGCGGGAGGCCCCGTGATGTCGGTTGCGCTCGCCGGCCAGATGGTCATTGCGCTGCTGGGATCGTGGGGCGGGCTGTGGCTGGTGAACCGGTGGCGATGAGCTTGTTCTGGGGGTGGTGGCCGCCACGATTGTTGAATTGCGGTGACATGGCATTCAAAGCGGGCTATTCGCTCCGCTGAGACCTGAAATCAGGCGGACCATCATCCCATGGTCGTCGGACCACGGCGTCTGCCGTGGTCTCGTTGACGTGTCCGCCTCACCGCCGAGCTACGCATCATGAGCCGCTTCTGGAGTTCCATCGTTCACGGCCTGTCGCCCTATGTGCCCGGCGAGCAGCCGAAGCAGGGCACGTTCGTCAAGCTCAACACCAACGAGAACCCTTATCCGCCGTCGCCGCGCGCGCTGGCGGCGATCGCGGGCGCCACGGATCGGCTGCGGCTTTATCCGGATCCGACGGCGCTCAAGCTGCGCGAGGCGATCGCGGCGCGCTTTGGTGTGACGGTCGGCGAGGTGTTCGTCGGCAACGGCTCGGACGAGGTGCTGGCGCACACCTTCCAGGCGCTTCTGAAGCACGAGGCGCCGCTGCTGTTTCCCGACATCACCTACAGCTTCTATCCCGTCTATAGCGGCCTCTATGGCGTCAGCTATGTCGAGGTGCCGCTGGATGCGTCGATGCGCGTGCAGATCGCGGATTATCGCCGGCCCTGCAGCGCGATCCTGCTCGCCAATCCGAACGCGCCGACCGGCACCGCGCTGCCGCGCGCCGCGATCCAAGAGCTCGTGACGGAGCATCCGGATCAACTCGTCGTCGTCGACGAGGCCTATGTCGATTTCGGCGGCGAGAGCGCCATCCCGCTGGTCGCGCGCCACGACAATCTGCTTGTCATCCAGACGCTCTCGAAGTCGCGCGCGCTCGCGGGCCTCCGCGTCGGCTTCGCGATCGGCCAGCGCCCGCTGATCGATGCGCTGGAGCGGGTGAAGGACAGCTTTAATTCTTACCCGTTGGATACACTCGCCATCGCCGGCGCGGTCGAGGCGATCAATGACGAGACGTGGTTCGAGGAAACCCGCGGGCGGATCATCAGGAGCCGCGAGGCGCTGGTCCGCGATCTCGCCGCGCTCGGCTTCGAGGTGCTGCCGTCGTCAGCGAACTTTGTGTTCGCGCGGCATCCCAAACATCGCGGTGCCGATCTCGCCGCGGCCTTGCGCGAGCGTGGCGTTCTGGTGCGGCATTTCAGGAAGCCGCGGATCGAGGATTTCCTGCGGATCACGATCGGCACCGACGAGCAATGCGGCAAGCTCATCGCGCTGCTGCGTGAGATGATCTGACGACAAGCGCCGAGGCCGCCCACATGAGGTGGCCCCGCTCATTGTGTTCGCTCCCGCCGGTCGGCATGTCCGGCGCGAGTTCGAGAAGGGATACGCCGCGAGGCTACGCGTTGGCGAGGAAGTAGCTCATGGTCGACGGACCTTTGCTTTCCAGCTTGCCCTTCTGCCAGCTGTCGGTCAGCGAAAGCAGCCCATGCGGCACGACATGCGCGGCGGCTTCCTTGTAGGATGTGAGCTTGCCGTCCTTGATGTCCTGGCGGATTTTCTCCTCCAGCCGCGCGCGCATCAGATAGTGCTCGTAAAGGTCCAGGACATGCACGGCGTAGGACACCGCCAGATCGCGGTTGCCTTCGATGATCAGGAAGTTCTCGTCGTTGCAGTAGGACGCCTTGTAGCCGAGGTTGTGACTGCCGGTGATCACCGTGCACCTCTTCTCGTCAAGCGGATCGATCACGATGATCTTGTCGTGGATGATGGCGTGTCCCGCCGTCAACAGTTCAGGACGCAGATTGCCGAACGGAATTCGCACCGCCGCGGCGCGCACCATCGCCACCTGGCTTCCCGGTCCGCCCGGCCACCAGATCGCCGGCGGCGGCATCTTGATGGCTCCCTTCTTCACCGGTGGCTTCTTCTCGCCCTTCTTGGGCGCGACGTAGTTCGGCATCGCGGTCGGGTCGCTGATGGCGCCGAGCACGAAGCGGCCCTTGTCGGAGATCGAGGTCAGCTTCTTCGCGAACTGCGCGCTCTCGCCGTTCTTGTCGCCACGTTCGATGTCGGCAGCTTCGCCGACGATGTTGTTCACGCCGGACCGGCCGGGCATGAAGACCAGGAACATGATGGCCTTCCTGGCCGCATCCATGCGGTCATAGACTTCCTTGAGGTCGGCCGGCCGGGCAGGGCTTTTCTTCGGCACGGTCGGTTGTTTGGTGTTGGGGGAGAACCAGACCTGGGCGGTGCTGCCGGCGGACAGCTTGTGCTCCTTCCGCGCCTTCTGGTTCTCGGCCCGAATCTCGGCGCCCTGCTTGTTCGAGTTCGGCGCGGCGCCCTTCACCTTCTTTCCCTTCACCGTGACCGTCAGCGGCTTGCGCGGAGCCTGCTTGTCGTCCTTCAGCGCGTTCCAATAAGCGAAATAATCGGCGGCGACGGCGTCATCCTCGATGATGATGCAGTTGTTCGACTGCGCGCACAGGCCGGTTTCGGTCCAGTTGGTGCTGCCGGTCATGACGGCGACCGGCTTGTCACCCTTGACATAGACGGCGAGCTTGTTGTGTCCGATTCTCGCCGACGAATTGAACATCCGGTCGATCACGCGATCCTTTTGCGCGCCGGCCGCCTTGTGGAGCTGGGCGCGCGGATCGTCGTTCTCGGTGTCCCAGAGGACCGGCAGCTTCTTCGTCTTCGCCGCCTTCTTTTTCGCTGCTCCGTTGGCCCCCTTCTTCGCCTTCGGATTGGGATTGAGGTTGCCCGCGGTTGTCAGGATGATGTGAATGAGCTTCGATTTCATGGCGTCGACCAGGAGCTTGATGAGCTGCTTGTCGTGCAGCTCATAGAGCGCGAGATAGACCTGGCCACCTTCCTTCCTGGCGCGGTCGACCAGCTCGGTGACGAACTTGTAGACATCTCCCATCAGGAATTCCCGGATCTTCGAATCCGGGCGTTGGATTTCCTCCTTCAGGGTCTTCAGGAGGTGGTTCTCCTTCTGGTCGGCGGCTTTGGCGCGCTTGGCCGGCTTGTCCGAGTTCGCATCCTTGACCGCGTTCTTGGACGGCCCCTTTTTCACGCTTTCCAGCTGTCGGACCAGGTTTTGCGTCGAGAGGATCCCGTTTGTGAAGGTCGCCTTGACGTTCTTGCCGTAGTCGTGCGTCACATTGATCGTGTTCGTCTTGATCGGATCACCGATCGCGACGAGCGGGTGCTTGGGCCCGAGGTAGCTTGGCTGTCCGTGCGCGTCTTTCTCAGGCGCCGTGGGAGACAGTGGAAGCTGCTTCTGGCTTGCGTCGGCGAGGGCGACCGGAACGATCTCATAATGAACCTCGAAATCGATCGGCCGGACGGTCGTGGTATCGCGCGACTTCCGAAGCGTAAGGTCGCGCCAATGGAAGTTCTGGATTGGCCAGACCGAGGCGTCCTGTTCGTTCCAGTTCGGATTGTTCTGGTCGGTGAAAGCGATCCATGTCGGCAGGATTCGGCGCTTGCCTTTATCCTTGCCGGTCTCGTGAACGCGCGTGACCATGAAGCCGACGCATCCCTTGATCTGCTTCTCGATGTCCCATGCGATGTAGGCGACCTCACCGTTGCACCAGGCGCCGGCACGCTTGATCAATTTCATAAAGACCTCCTCAAAATGAAAAATCCAAAAATGCAGCCTGATCAACAAGCTATTTCAACATGACAAATAGTCAATCTCAAGTTGCAAGGTGGGATCGCACTCTGCACAACCGAACGGAGGGTGCGAACCTGACTTTTCCGATGGCCGCGCCGCCGAAGGACGCGGTCGCGAACGACAAGGGTGTGTAGAACGTGGCAGGCGATCGTAGCCCGGATGCGCGGAAGCGATCTCCGGGCCGCTTGATGCTGCGTGCCTATTCCACGCTCCGTTTCCAGTATCCCGTCCCGAGCTTGCCGGTGATGACAGCCGTGGTGTCGCGGACCTCGTACGAGCCGCCGTCGCTGTAATCCTTCGGCAGGCCCTTGAGCGCATGGAGTGTCCAGTGACCGTTCGCGGCGGTGATCGTGCCCTCGTGCGGGGGCGCGGCGCGAAGGCCTTCGGCGCGGAATTTGTAGGTGCCGTCGCCGAGGATGCGCCAGACCCAGCGTGACGCGCCGCGCTCGCCGGGCACCATGATTTCCCAGGTCCCGACCAGTGTGGGATCGACTGCGAGCGGCGGCGCTGGCGCGGGACCTGAGACCGTCGGGGCCGCATTCGCCTGCGACGTGTTCGAAGCGTCCGCCCCGGACGGCCGGCCCGCCAGATAGATCGCCTTGCGCGACAGCGAGCCATAGACGAATGGCTGCTGCTCGTTGCGCGTCGCCTCCATCACGTCGTCGCGGACGTTGCGGAACATGAAGGTGACCTCGACGCCCGGGCTCTCGATATTGTGCAGCAGCGCCGCCGTGAACGGACTGTTGCGGCCGTCGCCGTCGAGCGCGGTGGTGCCGTCGCGGGCGGCGTAGGCGACCAGCACGTTGCCGGCCGGCTCGATGCGGCCGAGCCCGCCGCTCACCGCCGCACGCACCGCCAGCGACCGGCTCATCTTCGCCGCGAACGGATTGTTGCGGCAGGCGTCGAGGATCACGAGGCCAAGGCTCGTGGTGCTGGCGACCTGCAGCATCACGCTCCGCAGGCTGATGGCTTCGTTGGCCGCGTCGGTGTCCCGTTTCAGTTCCGCATCGACCGGGATCAGCCAGTTCTCGCCGTTGATCTCCATGCCGTGGCCGGCGAAATACACCACGGCCATGTCGGCGCCGCCGGCCTCGCGCCCCAGCGCGATCAGGCCACGCCGCATCCCGTCGAAGTTTCCATTGGCGATCAGCGTCACCGCGAAGCCGAGTCGCTCCAGCGCTGCGGCGATGTCGCCGGCATCATTCGGCGGATTGGGCAGCGTCGGCACGCTCTTGTAGGCGCCGTTGCCGATCACCAGCGCCACCCGCTTGCCGTCGGCCGCAGCGGACGCCGACGTGAGGCCTGCGAGCGCCGTGACGACAGCCAATCCCGAAACGAATCCGCGCCGGTCCATGCTGTGCCCGATCGGACGTGACGCCGGCCTGATCAAGCCGCCGGCCGGAAGTGTTTATGGGCTGGAGGTTATCCGCTTGCGCGACGCCAAAACAGCGTCGAAGGCACGCGATGATTGAGTTTTCTCAAAGTCGGGTAGCCCGCTTTACCGCGACGCCGTCCCGCCGCCCTCGTCGATCTGCCGGCCCATCAGCGCGATCGCCTTCTGGTACACGCCGGCCGCATTCCAGGCTTCGATCGCCGCAAAGTTCGGCTCGCCGGGCTGGTAGCCGGCGCCGGCGCGCCAGCCGTGGGCCTTGAGGAAGGCGGCCGTGGAGGTCAGCGCGTTGGCGGCGTTGTCGAGATTGCCGGTGCCGTAGGCCAGGATGTTCTTCGGCATGAACTGGGTCTGGCCGACCTCGCCATGCATCGAGCCGCGCGTCGCGCCCGACAGCACGCCGCGGTCGATCAGCTTCAGCGCCGCGTAGAGCTGGTCGGTGAAGAATTCGGGGCGGCGGCAGTCATAGGCGAGCGTCGCGATCGACGACAGCATGTTCTGGTTGCCGCGCTGGCTGCCGAACCCGGTCTCCATGCCCCAGATCGCGATCAGCGGTCCGGGCGGCACGCCATAGCGCTGCTGGATCGAGGCGAACAGCGCGCCCTGCGACACTTTCAGTCCGCGCCCGCGCGACACGATCGTGGTGGCGCCGCGCTTGGCGAGGAACTGGTCGAGCGAGAGCGAAAAGCTGCGCTGGCTGCGGTCGGCGTTGATCGTCGCCGTCGCATAGCTCGTCTGCATCAGCGCGGCGATGGCGGTGCCGCCGATGCCCTTGGCGCCAGCTTCGCGCGAGAATTCCTGCTTCCAGGTCTCGAACCCGCCGGGTCCGTTGCCGCATTGCGCGGCGTCGACGCGCGAGGCCATGGCGGTCAGCGTGGCCAGGGCGACGAGGGCGGCCATCGCGTGGTGTTTGCCAGGGGTCATGTCGCGCGTCTCCGGTTCATGTGTCTGCGATCACTATAGCATTTGCGGTTCCGGCGTCGCGTGACAGTCGCCGCGCAACGCCGTCGCATTGACAAGCGCTGCGGCAACGATCGCGCGGGCCGGGCGGTTCCGGGCAGTTGGTCGCCTCGATTATCTATTGACAAATAGATTTGATAATTACTAACTCCGGGCCAACCAGAACCAAGGCCGGCCGCAACAAGAGGCCGCAGCAGGAGAGGAAGCCCATGAGATCCGTTCTCGCCGCCGCCATTCTCGTCAGCGCCATGTCATCGGCGCATGCGCAGGTCTCCGACGACGTGGTGCGGATCGGCGTGCTCACCGACCTCTCGAGTTGGGGGCGCGACAATTCCGGCCCCGGCTCGGTCGAGGCGGCGAAGATGGCGGTGGAAGAGTTCGGGCCGACCGTGCTCGGCAAGCCGATCGAGATCATCTCCGCCGATCACCAGATGAAGACCGACGTCGGCACCAACATCGTGCGCGGCTGGTTCGACAACGGCAAGGTCGATGCGGTCGCCGACATCCCGAACTCCGGCATCGCGATCGCCGTCCACAACATGGTGAAAGAGCGCAACAAGATCGCGCTGCTGTCCGGTCCCGGTGCGAGCTCGCTGACGGATGAGCTGTGCAGCCCGAACACCGTGCACTTCACCTACGACACCTACGCGCTGTCGAAGGTCACCGCGTCGGCCGTGATCAAGGAAGGCGGCAAATCCTGGTACTTCATCACCGCGGATTATGCGTTCGGCCAGCAGCTGGAAAAGGACGCCACGCGCTTCATCAACGAGATGGGCGGCAAGGTGCTCGGCGGCGTGCGGCATCCGACCAACACCGCGGATTTCTCCTCCTTCGCGCTGCAGGCGCAGAGCTCCAAGGCCGACGTGGTGGCGTTCGCCAATGCCGGCCAGGACACCGACAACGCGATCAAGCAGTCCGGCGAGTTCGGCCTGGTGCAGGGCGGGCAGAAGCTGGTTGGCCTCTTGATGTTCGACACCGACGTCCACGCCATCGGCCTGAAGTCGGCGCAGGGCACCTATATGACGACGGCCTCGTACTGGAACATGGATGAGGCGACCCGCGCCTGGTCGAAGAAGTTCTACGAGCGCACCAAGGTGATGCCGACCATGATCCATTCAGGCGTTTACGGCTCGGTGCTGCATTATCTCAAGGCGATCAAGGCCGCCGGCACCGACGATCCGAAGGCCGTGATGGCCAAGATGCGCGAGCTGCCGATCGAGGATATTTTCGTGCACGGCGGCAGGCTGCGTGAGGACGGCCGCGTCATCAGGGACATGTATCTTGCCAAGGTGAAATCGCCCGACCAGTCAAAGGAGCCGTGGGATTATCTCGAGATCGTCAAGACGGTGAAGGGCGAGGATGCCTTCCGCCCGGTCTCGGAATCCAAGTGCCCGCTGCTGAAGAAATAGGATTGTTGGCATGACCGACGGCCTCGAGAGTTACGAATGCGACGCGCTGGTGGTCGGCTCCGGCTGCAGTGGCCTGTCGGCCGCGGTCACATCAGCGCATCACGGGCTCAAGGTGCTGGTGGTCGAGAAGGAGCCGCGCTTCGGCGGCACCACGGCGCGTTCCGGCGGCTGGCTGTGGATCCCCGGCACGTCGCTGGCGAAGGCCTGGGGCATCGAGGAGAGCCCCGATCAGGCCAGGACGTATCTGCGGCACGAGGCCGGCAATTCTTTTGATGCTGCGCGGGTCGATGCGTTCCTGAGCGAAGGTCCGAAGGCCGTCGACTTCTTTACGACGAAGACGGCGGTGCGTTTCGACATGCCGCTGACCTTCCCGGATTATCACGCGGAGGCGCCGGGTGGCGCGCAGGGCGGCCGCTCGATGGTGGCGCGTCCGTTCGATGGCCGCGAGCTCGGCGATCACATCAAGACGCTCGGCAGCCCGCTGCCGGAGCTCACCGTGTTCGGCATGATGCTCGGCTCCGGCAAGGAGATCGTGCATTTCATGCGCGCGACGCGCTCGCTGCCGTCGGCGATCTATGTGGCAAAGCGGCTGTCGAAGCACGCCGGCGACGTGATGCGCCACGGCCGCGGCATGACGCTGACCAACGGCAACGCGCTGGCCGGGCGTCTGGCAAAATCCGCGTTCGATCTGAAAGTCCCGCTGTGGCTGTCCTCGCCGGTGCGCGAACTGATCGTCGACAACGGCACCGTGCGCGGCGCGATCGTCGAGCGCGACGGGCGCAGGATCCGCGTCAATGCCAGGCGCGGCGTCGTGCTGGCCTGCGGCGGCTTCCCGCATGACGTCGCGCGGCGGCAAAAGATGTTTCCGCACGCACCCACCGGCAAGGAGCATTTTTCGCCGGGCCCGGCCGGCAACACCGGCGACGGCTTGCGCCTCGCCGAATCCGCCGGCGGGCGGATCGAGGATTCGCTGCCGAACGCCGCCGCCTGGGTGCCGGTCTCGGTCACCACGCGCAAGGACGGCAGCAAGGGCGTGATGCCGCACTTCATCGATCGGGCAAAACCCGGCGTGATCGCCGTGACGCGCGAGGGAAAACGCTTTGCCAATGAGGGCAATTCCTACCACGACTTCGTGCAGGAGATGGTCAAGGCCGCAAAGCCCGGCGAAGAGATCGCGGCCTATCTGCTCTGCGATCACCAGACCTTGCGCAAATACGGCCTCGGTTGCGTGCCGCCGCGTCCGATGCCACTCGGCCATCACCTCAAGACCGGCTATCTCAAGCGCGGCAGCACGATCACCGAGCTGGCGGCGCAAACCGGCATCGATGCGAAGGGTCTCGAAGCAACCGTCGCCGAATTCAACACAACAGCCAGCGAAGGCCGCGATCCCGCCTTCGGCAAGGGCTCGCGCGCCTATAACCGCTATCAGGGCGATGCGCTGCATGGCCCGAACCCCTGCGTCGCGCCGCTGGCGCACGGACCGTTCTACGCCATCAAGATGGTGATCGGCGATCTCGGCACCTATGCCGGCATCGTCACCGACGCGAATGCCCGCGCGCTCGATGCCCACGGCCGCGTCATCCCCGGCCTCTATGCCGCCGGCAACGACATGGCGAGCATCATGGGCGGCAATTATCCCGGCGCCGGCATCACGCTCGGCCCGGCACTGACGTTCGGCTATATCGCGGGCAAGCATCTCGCGGGCGCACTTCAACCCTCATCCTGAGGACCCCGCGGCACGCGGGCGTCTCGAAGGATGCAGGCCACAGTTGGGCCGCATGGTGCGAGACGCGCGTTCCGCGCTCCTCACCATGAGGGTCAGAGGTCGCGCCTCGCAGACAGTCCAGTTTCCTGCTAATTGCGAGCTGGCAAAACGCATCCGGGGGCCCATGACCAAAGACAGCCGCGGTATCCAGTCGATCGAGGTCGGCGGCGAACTGCTCCGGGCGCTGGCGCGGAGCGGCGAGCCGATGATGCTGCGCGATCTCGCGCGCGAGGCCGGCATGCCGCCCGCCAAGGCGCATCCGTATCTGGTGAGCTTTTCACGCATCGGCCTGATCGAGCAGGACGAGGCCACCGGACGTTACGAGATCGGCGCGCTCGCGCTCGAGCTCGGCCTGATCAGCCTGCGCCGCCTCTCGGCGGTGCGGATTGCGACGCCGCGGATCGCAGCGCTCGCCGGCACCATCAACCACGCCGTCTCACTCGCGGTGTGGGGCACGCATGGCGCGACCGTGGTGCGGCTGGAAGAGCCGAGCCATCCCGTGCACATCGCGATGCGCGTCGGCTCGGTGATGGCGCTGCTGGAGACCGCGACCGGCCGGGCGTTTGCGGCCTTCATGCCGCAGAACACCGTGAAGGCGGCGATCGAGAGCGGGCTCGATCGTCTCGGCGTCGGCTACAATCCCAAGCGCGCGCCGAAGAGCCCGAAGGTCGCGGAGATGTTGAACGAGGTGCGCAGCCGCGGGCTTGCCCGCGCCCTCGGCGATCCCTTGCCCGGCGTCAACGCCTTCGCCGCGCCGGTATTCGATCACGCCGGCCACGTCGTGCTCGCCATCACCGCGATGGGCCCGGAAGGCACTTTCGACGCCGACTGGGACAGCGCGATTGCCACGGCACTGCGCAATTGCGCCGGCGACATCTCCCGGCAATTGGGCCACGGCACGGTGCGCGCGACCGGGTGAGCTTCGCGCGAAGAAAACGTGTCAAAGCAAGGGATGCTTACTCCACGACCCTGACGATTCGTGCCGAGTGCGGAATGATCGGGCTCGGCGAGGGCGTCCCGGCGACCGGTTTCGCCGGCTCAAGCGTGTCGCCGAGCGCGATCCAGACGTTGGGATCGGCGTTCGACTGGCGCTTGATGAAGCGATAGCCGGTGTTCCGCCACAGCAGGATATCCTCGCGCTTGTTGTCGAGGATCAGGTCGCCGCGGTCGGTGTTCACGGTGAGCACCGCATGACCTTCGTCGCGATCCCGGACCACGGTGACCAGCAACGCCGAGGCGGGCCAGCCCGCGTCGATCAGCGTCTTGCGCTTCATCAGCACATAGTCTTCGCAATCACCGTAGCCGTCGGTCGGAATCGACCAGCGCTCGACCAGGCCCCAATGATCCATGTCGGTCATCGGCTTGACGCTGTCGTTGACCCATTTGTTGACGCGAACGAGATTGCTCCAGCTCTTTTGCGAGAGCACGATCGTCTTCGGCTGGTCATCGCCGGCTTTGCATGCGTCGGGCGTCTCGGTGCAGAACTCGACCCAGCCGATCGGCGCCCGGGCGGTCTGTCCGACGGCAGCCCATCGCGGGTCGGCGGGCCCTTCGGCACGGGCACATGACACGGTGCACAGCAGACCGAGACCGATTCCCCTCGCCGTTAACCCTAAGAATCCGTTCATGCTTGCGACGCTAGAGCAAACGGTCCGCCACCGAAAGCCGGAAAAGACCAACATGGCTAACGCCGGTCGGGCGTTAACTACGGGCGGCTTCGATCCGCGCCAGATGCCGGCTGGCATAGCGCTTCTCGTCCTTGCTGAGATAGCCGAGCGAGGAGCGGGTGCGGGCGGGGATGTAGACGAAGCCGAACCGCAACAGCAGCAGCGACAGCGCAATCGCCAGCGCGCCGCCCTGGATCTGCGTGCGGTCGGTTCGGGTCACGAAGTTCCGATAGCCGAGGATCATCGAGGTGAGGTCGACCGCGCGCTCGCTGTGTTGCAGCGGATGCTGGATCGAAAACAGCACCACATGCGACAGCTCGTGCGCGAAGCCGGCGACGATAAATTCGAATGGATCTTTCTCCAGCACCTCGCGCCTGACATTGACGATGACGCGGGTTTGCCGAAAGGCCTCTGATCCGTAACGCGGCATCGGATTCGGCGTTTCGATCCACATCGGCGTTTCCGCGCACGGCGTGTCGACGATGCGCAAGCCGACGCGCAGATCGAGCCGCATCGAATTCTTGATCCAGCCCAGCATGCGCGGATGGTCGGCCTGACGATGCAGTTGTCGCAGCTCCGGCGCGTCGATCGGCGGGACGACGGTGCCCAGCGATGTGACCAACTGCCTGATTTCGTCTTCCAGCCGCTGGCGTTCCTCGGGCGTGAGGCCGGACGTCGTTGCGACAAGGAGGATCGAGACGACGACGAGGAGGACCACAATCCCCGCCAGCACGATCACCATGGAAATGCCCCGCACACGCATGCCGCGCATGGATTGCGGCGGCTGGCCATTTGTTGCGACGGAAGCGGACCGGGTTCAACGCGCTCGGGCGCCGGCGGGGAGCCAGCCGGGTGTCGGAAAAGAAGCCCGCCGACCTGGGCGGGCTCAAGATCAGGGAGGAAGCGCTCCGACAAGAGAACGCCCATGCAATTTCGGCGATTCGCGCTGCATTGCGAAGATCGTATAACTACTGTCATGCTACCCGGCATGATGCCGGTCGGCAGAAGGCGGTTTTGAGCGACGTGGACGGTGGTTCGCGCGAGGAAACGCGTCGGTTAAGAAGCGCGAATAACAGGGGAATTTCATGAGCATGTCGGCTAGTTTTGCGCGCGTCGTCGCGCTGATCGGCGCGGGCGCCGTCCTGTGGCGGCGCAGGCAGGGCGAGTCGCCGCAGCCGGCCTGGGGCGCGACGCCGCAAATCCCGCAAGCCAAGTCGCAGGGTGCGATCCCGACCTTGAAGATGCCGACGGCGCGGGGCTGGAAGCCGGGCGAGAAACCGACCGCGGCGCCGGGGCTCAAGGTCAATGCGTTCGCGACCGATCTCGATCATCCGCGCTGGATCCACGTGATGCCCAATGGCGACGTGCTGATCGCGGAGGCGACGCAGATCGCGGGCACACCGAGGAGCGTATTCCATTATGCGATGCAGGCGACGATGCGGCGTGCCGCGGCGCTCGGCGTCAGCGCCAACCGCATCACGCTGTTGCGCGACAAGGATGGCGACGGCACAGCCGAACATCGCGGCGTGTTCATGGAAGGCCTGAGCCAGCCGTTCGGCATGGCGCTGGTCGGCGATACCTTCTATGTCGGCAACACCGATGGCGTGGTCGCGTTTCCCTACAGCGCCGGTGCCGACCGCATTACCGCGCAGGGCAAGACGCTCGTCACCTTCAAGCCCGCCGGCCATTGGACGCGCAGCCTGCTGCCGAGCAAGGACGGCACCAGGCTTTATGCAGGCGTCGGCTCGCTCAGCAACATCGCCGAGATGGGCATGGAGGTGGAGGAGGGCCGCGCCGCGATCTATGAGCTCGACCTCGCCGGTGGCACCAGCCGCATCTTTGCAAGCGGCCTGCGCAATGCCGTCGGTCTCGCCTTCGAGCCGAACACGAATGTGCTGTGGACCGTCGTCAACGAGCGCGACGGCATCGGCGATGAAACGCCGCCGGATTATCTGACCTCGGTGCGCGACGGCGGTTTCTACGGCTGGCCCTATTGCTATTGGGGCCAGATCGTCGATGACCGTGTGCCGCAGGATCCGGCGATGGTCGCGAAAGCGATCCAGCCTGACTACGCGCTCGGCGGTCACACTGCCTCGCTCGGCCTGTGCTGGATGCCGGCGGGCACGCTGCCGGGATTCCCCGACGGCATGGTGATCGGGCAGCACGGCTCGTGGAATCGCGCCACGCTGTCCGGCTACAAGGTGGTGTTCGTGCCGTTCGAGAACGGCCGTCCCTCCGGCCCCGCGCGCGACATCCTGTCGGGCTTCCTCGCACCGGACGAGAAGTTCTCCTACGGCCGCCCGGTCGGCGTCACGCTCGGCCCCGACAAATCGCTGCTGGTTGCCGACGACGTCGGCAACGTGATCTGGAGGGTGACGGGGGTGTGACAAAGGCAATCGCATGAGAGGCGCGCAGGCTTGTCTGCTGGCGCGCTTCGCCTCTCCCGCTTGCGGGGGAGGCCGCCACGCATCAAAGATGCTTGGCGGGTGGGGGTGTCTCCACGTTGGGATTCCCAATGCGGTGACACCCCCACCCCAGCCCTCCCCCGCGCGCGGGAGAGGGAGTTCCGGCGTCGATGCCGCTAATCCTGAACCCACATGCGACTGCCGGGGGCTTAAACGAGCCGCAACTACGCGCCGCTCTCGTGGTCTTCGCCGGCGTCGGCGACACTACCGTGCGCGCCCGACAGCGCCGATGCGCCGCGCAAGCGGAGCGTGACCGCGATCAGATCGACATCCGCCTTGAGCAGATCGAGATCGCGCGTCATCTCGCGCAGCTCCTGGCCCTTGCGCGCGATCTCCTCGGAGACCTCGATGGCCATGTTGCGCTCGGTGACCCCGCCGGCAGTACCGACGAACATTCGGGCCCTGAGCCACTCCAGCCGGGCCCGCTGCGTGTCGCGCTCGAACTTCTTCTCGGCGAACTGACGCCGGCCGTCGTGGTAGGCGCCCAGCAGCTCCACGTCGGACATCTTGTGCAGGGCATCGGCGGAAACGTTCATGTGATGGACAGCAGGTTGCGCGTGCTCCACGAACCCCTCAGCCGGTGCACGCGACGCCGGCCCTCCGGTCGAAAGTCTTCCGGAGGATAGTCAGGCAAGACCCCTGCACCAAGCGGATTCTCGGCTGTACCATCCAGCAATCCGAATCACGGGAGCGATGGTCATGGCGATCAACATGGCGCAGAAGCGCGCAAAAAAGGCGCAGCACCGCAAACAGGTCGTGGCGGAGAAGCGGCGGGTGGAGGCCCGGGAGGCCAGCCTGCCGGCGCGGATCGCGCGGTTTGCGCAGACGCCCGTCCAGGCCTGCTACATGGCCGAGGGCCTGTTCGAGACCGGTATCGGCACGCTGATTCTGGCACGCGGCAATTCGTCCTATTCGATCGGGCTCGGCTCGTTCCTGATTGACGTGTTCTGCCTCGGCGTCAAGGACGTCATGTTGAAAGAGGTCGACGGCGACTGGCTCGATTACTACGTGGAAACGTGCAATGCCTCCGCGCCCCTGATCGAGATCGAGCCGAGCTACGCCCGCAAGCTGCTGCGCGACGCCGCAGTCTGGGCGCAATCGATCGGCTTCTCGCCTCATCCCGATTTTGCCACGGTGGAGCGGATATTCGGCGATGTGAATCCCGACGACAGTGACGCGGTGTTCCAGTTCGGTTCTGATGGCAAGCCAACCTATATTTCCGGTCCGAACGAGACGCCGACACAGATTCGGCGCCTCACCGAGACGCTGCGCAAGCATCTCGTCGAGGGGGCGGAGATTGTGGTGGGGCCGACGGCGAGTTGAGCCATTCGGATATCATGACCGTCAGCCGGATTTCGTCTTGCTGGCGGCAAGCAAAAGGGCCCACCGCTCCGGAGAGCGATGGGCCTCGTCGTCATTACTTCTGCTCGTGTCACCACTGCCGGTAGATGCCGGTCAGCGTGCCGTTGTTGTTGCCTTGCGGGCCGACATCGCCCTGGGTCGAGCTCGGCGCCGGATGGTTGCTGCCGTTCAGCGAGCCGTAATATCCCGGGCCATTCTGATAGTAGTTCGCGCGCGGCGCTTCATAGCGCGGTGCGCCACGTTCCCATCCATACGAGTTCCCGTAGGCATCATAGCCTTGCGCCATCGCGCCGGCGGTGCTCGCGATCAAGGATGCGGTGACGATCGAGAGGATTTTTGTCTTGCGTTGCATAAACACTCCTTGCTGGTGTCGGGAGCCAACGAGTGTCATGGAGCGGTGTTCCGAATTCCAAGATCAACTCTTGCTCGCGCGACGATCGCGCAGATGTCATCATCACCTCTCTGTCACCAGCTCATTTCGCGTCGATTGAGGAAGTCTTAGCTCACTCGTGTCGTCATTCACGCTGCTCTTCAAACGACGACGTCCGAGAGTTCCACGCGATGCTGAAAGACGGAACTTACGCAGCCTGGTTCAAGACTCCGTTGAATCACGGGACCGGAATCGTGCATGTCGCCGATGGAGCGATCTGGGGCCGCGACAGCATCATGACCTATAGCGGCACATGCCAGGTCGACGGCGAGCGCTTCACCGGCGTGCTGCGGACCAAGCGTCATACCGAAGGGCACGACACGGTGTTCGGTGTCGATGGCCTGACGATTCGAATCGAAGGCACCTGCATCGGCAAGATCGCCACCTATGTCGGCGAAGCCGATGAAGTGCCGGGCTTGATCCTCGAGGGCACGCTGATCTGGAGCGAGCAGGCGACGCCTGCGCCTGAGCCCGGCGCGCCGCTGCCGGCGTTCAATCTCGACAAGCTGCCGAAACTGCCGAAGCGCAGTCGCTAGATTTCTTCAGCACAATCGCATCGCCCGCACGCATCGCGATGAACGCCTGTTCATCCTGCGACGCCCTGCGACCGCGTGTGATGCAAATCACGGCGAGAGCGACCGCGAGGCTTCATTGATCGCGACATGAAGGCGCAGGTCCGGTTGCGGACTTTGGCATCACTCATGGAGCTGAAGATGGAATCCTCTCTCGCTGTTCAGGTCTCGCAAGACGACGTTGCGTCGGCGTGCGATCAAGCCACCTCTCTCGTTCCGGCAGCAGCGAATGACGCGGAGCCGCGTCGCCTGCAGTTCTGGGAGTCCGAGCACACCCGTCCGGATTTCGAGCCCGGCGGCGACGCAGCCCCGGGCCTCGTCGCAGCCACCGAGAATTATCTCGGCGCATGCATGCGCCATCCCTATCTGCCGGTCGCCGAGATCCGCGCCAGGCAACTGGCCCGCATCCGCGAGCTGGTCGAGATGGCCTATCGCGACATTCCCGTCTATCGCAACAAATACGATGCCGCCGGCTTCAAGCCCGAGCATCTGCGCGACTATGACGACATCCAGAAGATCCCTGTCATCACCAAGCCCGAGCTGGTCGCGGCGTTTCCCGATCAATGCGTCAACAAGAAGTACAATCCGGAAGATCTGTTCCCGACGCGCTCGTCGGGCTCGTCCGGCCAGACGCTCCTGATCCGCGTCGACTATGACGCCGTCATCACCGACACCATCCAGGGCGTCCGCCAGTTCGCGATGCAGAGCGGCGGCAATTACAAGCCTGAAGATTTGCTTGCCCACGTCTACACCGTGCCGTGGTGGTTCGACTCGATCGGCGGCAAATATCCGACCGCCTTCATCTCGAACCTGATTCCGCCGGCGCGTGTCGCCCAGCATCTGCGCTATCTCGGGCCGAAAATCCTGTCGCTGTATCCGTCGAGCCTGGATGCGCTGATGCCGCATGTCGACGAGTTCCGCGACACGCTGAACGTCGCGGTGACCCATTCGGAATACTCCTCGCGCACCGCGCGGGCGGAATGGTCGCGCCAGCTCGGCGTGCCCGTGCTCGACGAGTATTCCTCGGAAGAGGCGACCCGCATCGCGCTGGAGATGCCGAACGGCGTCTATCACGTCTGCGACGACACCGTGCATCTCGACGTGCTCGATCCCGCGACGTTACAGCTGCAGGCCGACGGCCAGTCCGGCATTGCCGTGATCACCAATCTGCTCAACGAAGCGATGCCGTTCATCCGCTACGTCCAGGGCGATTACATCACCCGTCCGGCCAAGCCCGCGGCAAGCGATATCAACTGGTCGCAGATCGCGAGCATCGACGGCCGGCTCAACGACGCCTTCGTCAACCGCGACGGCCGCAAGGTCCCCGCCGGCAGCATCCTGGATGCGACCTACCGCTGGATGTTCGACTGCAACCTGCATCTGGCGCAGTTCGAGATCGTGCAGCGCGGCGTCGACCTGGTCGAGGCGCGCGTCGTGCTCGGCGCCGACACGCCGTTACAGCGGCTGAACGGCTCGGTTGCGCATCTGGAGGATCTGCTCGCGCTGTGCCTCGAGCATCCCGTTCGCGTCCAGGCCCATGCGCTCGAATTCTTCCCGCCGAAGGTCGGCAAGCGCCGCCCGATCCGCCGCGAGATGGCGTAATGCCCTGACCGGTCAGCGCCAACGAGGGATGCAAGAACGGATGGATGTCATGTCGGACTCACTGAACCGCATCGCAGCGATGACGGCGCGCTACTACTATATCCTGCGCTCGTCATGGCTGCGGCTTTTCGAGATCATCTACTGGCCGGCGATGCAGATGCTGGTGTGGGGTTTCCTCTACACCTACCTCTATGAGAGCAAATCCGCGATGGCCAGCACCGCGGGCCTCTTGCTCGGCGCGGTGCTGCTGTGGGACGTGCTGTTCCGCGGCCAGCTCGGCTTCACCTTCACCTTCCTGGAGGAGATCTGGTCGCGCAATCTCGCGAACCTGATGATGTCGCCGCTGCAGCCGGCCGAGCTCGCGGCCTCATTGATGCTGATGAGCCTGATCCGCCTCTTGATCGGCACCATTCCGGTCACGATCCTGACGCTCTTGCTGTTCGGCTTCAACGTCTACGCCATGGGGCCGGGGCTTATCGCCTTCTTCCTCAACCTGGTGCTGACGAGCTGGGCGATCGGCCTCGTCGTCGCCGGTCTCGTGATCCGCCAGGGTCTCGGCGCCGAGAGCCTCGCCTATTCCGTGATGATCGTGCTGCTGCCGCTGTGCTGCGTCTACTACCCGGTCGACGCGCTGCCGGCCTGGCTGCATCCGATCGCCTGGTCGCTGACGCCGACCTATGTGTTCGAGGGCATGCGTGCCGTGCTGCTCGACGGCGTGTTCCGTGCCGATCTGATGATCGAGTGCCTGGCGCTCAACGCCGTCTATCTCGGCCTTGCCTTCACGGCCTTCATCACGCTGCTGCACAGCGCCCGCCACAAGGGCGGCCTGCTCACCATGGGCGAGTAACGGGGAGATCTGTCATGAACATCGAACAATTCGTGCCCGCCAGGCGGGCCACGTCAACCGGCAATCTGCCGGCGCGCATCGAGATCGAGGAGCTGCCTGCGATCGCGGTCGAAGACCTCTGCAAGACGTACCGTGGTTACTACGCCGTCGACGACGTCAACTTCGTCGTGCCCAAGGGCTGGACCGTCGGCCTGCTCGGCGGCAACGGCGCCGGCAAGACCACGACGATCGCGATGATCATGGGCCTTGTCGTGCCGAGCTTTGGCCGTGCCATGGTGCTCGGCCACGATATGGCGCGCGAGCGTCACAAGGTGCTGAAGCAAATGAATTTCGAGAGCCCCTATGTCGCGCTGCCCGGTCGCCTCACGGTGCGCGAGAACCTCACCGTGTTCGGCAGGCTCTATGGCGTGCCCAATCTGAAAGCGCGCATCGAGGAGCTGATCGAGGATTTCGAGCTCGGCGACGTGCTCGACCGCGTCACCGGGCGGCTGTCGGCCGGGCAGAAGACCCGCGTCGCGGTGGCGAAGTCGCTGATCAACGAGCCGGAGGTGCTGCTGCTCGACGAGCCGACGGCCTCGCTCGATCCGGATCGCGCCGAATGGGTGCGCGGCCGGCTGCGCGCCTATCAGCAGCGCCGCGGCGCGACCATCCTGCTGTCGTCGCACAACATGGCCGAGGTCGAGCAGCTCTGCGATTTCGTCGTCATCATGAGCCGCGGCCGCATCGTCGCGATGGGCCGCCCGCGCGAGCTCACTGAGCGCTTCCAGTGCCGGGATCTCGACGAGGTATTCATCTATCTGGCGAGGGTCGCGTGATGCCCGCTCTTGCGTCCGAAAATTCGGCGCGGATCGTGATCGGCCGCGAGCGCCGCTCCGATGTCGCGGCCCGCGAAGATTTGCTCGATGCCGCCTTCGGCCCCACTCGTTTTGAAAAGACCTCGGAGCGTCTGCGTGAGGGACGGCGGCCCGCGCGCGGCCTCGCCTTCGTTGCGCGACAGGGCGGACAACTCGTCGGCACGCTGCGGCTCTGGCCCGTCGTCACCGCCACCGGCCACACCGGCCTGCTGCTCGGCCCGCTCGCCGTTGCGGCCGATGCGCGCTGTCACGGCATCGGCGCTGCCTTGATGTGGCAGGCGCTGTACAAGGCCAAGACGCTCGGTCACCGCGCCATCCTGCTCGTTGGCGACGCTGCCTATTACAACCGCTTCGGCTTCTCGGCCGAGAAGACCGGCGCGCTCCGCATGCCCGGCCCGAATGAACGCGCGCGTCTGCTGGCCTGCGAACTGGTGCCGGAGGCGCTCAGCGGCGCGCGCGGCGTGATCTCGGCGGCGCCGTCGCGATTGTCGCAACTCGTGCAGCAGGTGTCGCCGTTGCGTCATATTCACTGCGCCACAACGGAACCTGCGGCGTCCTGACTCGCTGCGTGCACACGCCTGCCGATTCTGGATGCATCATGGCGGTCGGGCTGCTGCATCGTTGCGCAGTGTGCGGCGTCTTAGAGAGATTCAATTTCAACACGGTTCTCTTCACGTGTCGCGGCTGCTAGAGGCGCAGTGAAGTACGTGATTTGGAAGTGTGAACGTGACTGGACCTGTGGATGGACGCAGCATTGCGGGCCATCGATTGCGCGCGCGCCCTCGCAGCACGCGCTGGCTGATCGGAACCGTGCTGCTAGCCGCAGACGCTCCGACGATGGCAAACGCACAATCCGGTACGACATTGCCGCCGGTGACGGTGGAACAGCCGGCGCAGACGCGGAAGCAGGCACGGACCGTAGCGTCATCGGCGCAGCAGCGGCAGGCCACCGCGCGCCAACGCAATCAGGCCACGCCACCGTCTGCCGAGCCCACACCGTCCGAACGCGCCGCAGCCGCGGCCCCCGCATTGAACGAGGCCAAGCTCGGCTATCGTGCGATGCCGAGCTCCACCACGCTGCGCAGTGGCGCCTCGCCGCTCGACACCGCGCAATCCGTCAACATCGTGCCCGAGCAGGTGCTCAAGGATCAGCTGCCACGCAATCTCGACGATGCGCTCGCCAACGTCTCCGGCGTCACCCAGGCCAACACGCTGGCGGGCACGCAGGATGCCGTGATGCGTCGCGGCTTCGGTGACAACCGCGACGGCTCGATCATGCGCAACGGCATGCCGCTGGTGCAGGGCCGCAGCCTCAATCCCGCCGTCGAAAGCGTCGAGGTGCTGAAGGGTCCGGCGTCGCTGCTCTACGGCATCATGGATCCCGGCGGCATCGTCAACACCATCAGCAAGCGGCCCGAGCTTTACCAGCACGGCTCGGTCACGCTGCTCGGCTCGACTTACGGCTCGCGGAACGGCGCCGACGGCCTGCTCGACATCACCGGTCCGATCGGCAAGGACGGCCTGGCCTATCGCTTCATCGGCTATGGCGTTGGCGAGGACTATTGGCGGAACTTCGGCCGTCACCGCGAGATGCTGATCGCGCCGTCGCTGGCCTGGTACGGTGAGAGCACGACGGTTCAGCTCAATTACGAACACCGCGAGTTCATCACTCCCTTCGACCGCGGCACCGCGATCAACCCCGCCACCAAGGCGCCGCTGGCGATCCCGGCAACGCGCCGGCTGGATGAGCCCTTCAACAACATGTGGGGCACGTCCGACCTGATCCAGGCCTCGGTCGAACACCGCCTGAACCAGGACTGGAAAGTCACCGCCGCCTACAGCTACAACACCGAGACCTTCAGCGCCAACCAGCTCCGCATCACCGGCGTCAATGCCACGACCGGCGTCGAGACGCGCAGCAATGACGGCACGCAGGGTTCGCTGAGCAATTCGAGCTACGGCACGTCCTACGTCTCCGGCGGCTTCTGGCTCGGCAACATGCGCAACGAGGTGCTGTTCGGCGGCGACGGTCAGTACCGTACGATCTATCGCGACAATCTGATCCGGCAGGCGACGCCGACGTTCAACTTCTACAACCCGGTCTACGGGCTGGTGACGCCGGGCACCACGGTCTCCGCCAGCGACAGCGCGCAGACCGACAAGCTCGGCCAGTGGTCGCTGTTCTTTCAGGATACGCTGCACGTCACCGAGCGGCTCGCGCTGGTCGGTGGTGTCAGATACATGGACTACGACCAGATCGCCGGACGCGGCAAGCCCTTCGTCACCAACACGAATGTGTCCGCGGACAAGGCGCTGCCGCTCGGCGGCGCCATCTTCAAGCTCACCGAGCAGATCTCGCTCTATGCGAGCTACACGCAATCGCTGAAGCCGAATTCGACGATCGCGCCGCTCTCTGGCGGTGGCGGTGTGGTGCTCGGCAACAACATCGCGCCGGAGGGGGGCACGCAATACGAGGCGGGCCTGAAATTCGATCTCAACAAGCGGCTCTCGGGAACGGTAGCGGTCTACGATATCGAGAAGCAGAACGTGCTGGTCAGCCAGCTCAACACCGCGACCGGCCTCAACGTCTACACCGCAGCCGGCAAGGTCCGCTCGCGCGGCGTCGAGGTCGACGTCACCGGACGGCTCACCGACCAATGGAGCATGATCGGAAGCTATGGCTACACCGACGCGCGGGTGACGGAAGATCCGACCTACGCCGGCAAGAAGTTGCAGAACGTCGCGCTGAACACGGCCTCGCTGTTCCTGGTCTATGATTTCGGCACCGCCTTGCCCGGCCGTCTCCGGCTCGGTGGCGGCGCGCGCTATGTCGGCGATCGTCCCGGCGATGCGCTCAACACCTTCGGGCTGCCGTCCTACGGCGTCGCCGACATCTTCGCGACGTATGAGACCAAGGTGCAGACATTCCCGGTGGTTTACCAGTTCAACGTCAAGAACCTGTTCAACACCGTCTACTATCCCTCCGCCGTCAACAATCTGAACGTCGCGGTCGGCGATGCCAGGCGCTTCTCGCTGTCGGCGACGGTGAAGTTTTGATCGGGGAGCGCCGCAATGGGTGAACGTCGGCGCCCGATCAAGGCCGCGCTGTTGCAGGTCCACTCCATCGTGGGCCTGGTGATCGCACTGGTGCTGGCGGTGATCGGGCTATCAGGCGCGATCATGAGCTTCGAGGACGAGATCCAGGCTGGCCTGAACGCCGGCATCTCGCAGGTCAGCCCGCGCAACGCGCCGCTGCTGACGCCGGATGAACTGGTGTCGCGGCTGCAGGCCGCCGGCGATTTCGGCAAGGTCTCGGCCGTGATGGTCTCGAGCCACCCATCGGCTGCGGCGCGCATCCGCTTCGCGCGCAGCGAGGCCGGCGCCCGGCCGTCGTCAGTCTACGTCGATCCCTACGATGCGCACGTGCTCGGCTCGCCGCGGGCTGAGGACTTCTTTGCCACCGTGCGCAAGCTGCACCGCTGGCTGCTGTTGCCCGGCGACAGCAACGGCTATGGCCGGCAGGCCACGGGCATCGCATCGCTCGGCCTGATCGCGCTCTTGATCACGGGCCTCGTGCTGCGCTGGCCGCATCGCGCCGGCAGCGTCAGGATGTGGCTGAAGCCAAATCTCGCGCTGCGCGGCCGCGGCCTGCATCGCTCGCTGCATGCGGTGGTCGGCACCTGGGTGCTGCCGATCTATCTGGTGATGACGCTCACCGGCCTCTGGTATTCGTTCGACTGGTACAAGGACGGCGCCATCTGGCTGCTGTCGCGCCCCGAGGTGGTCAAGGAGCGGATGCCGGCCAAGGCGCCGCGTGGCACGGCCGCTGCGTCCGATGCAAAACCTCTCACCTTCGATCGCGCCTGGGCGACTTTCCAGCACGAGCAGGCCGGCCGCTTCGCGCGGGCGCAGCTCACGTTGCCGGCCTCGGGCACGATCATCCGCGTCCGGTCATGGCCGCATGACGGCGGCCTCGATAGCGTCCGTGACGAATTGCGCATTGATGCCATCACCGGCCGGTTGGTGTCGGCGGAGCTCTATGCCGACAAGACGCTCGGCGAAAAGATCCTCGCCAGCGTGCTCGACATCCACCGCGGCGCCATCCTGGGCTGGCCGGGCCGGCTCGCCTTCATGCTGGCCGCCGCCCTGATGCCGCTGTTCGTCGTCACCGGGCTGTTGCTCTATCTCTCCCGCCGGAGGCATCGCCGCCTGTCGCAGCAGGCGCTCGGGAGCCTTGTTCCGGGCGAGTGAAGGACCATTCGTAGGGCGGATTAGCGGAGCGTAATCCGCCAATCTTTGCCGCGAGACCGTCGGCGGATTACGCCTCCACTTTCGCTTTTGAGCGACGGCCGACGTGGCCCGGCTAATCCGCCCTACGATTCACCACGATTCACGCCGCCAATCCTGCTCCGTGCATGGCTTTTCTGCCCCGCCAGGCATGGCGCTTTGCTCTCGCATGGCGTAAAGCACCCCCAAATCAGATCGCCACGCGCGCGGCCGTGCCGCCTGCCGGGCCTGCAGCAGGGCCATCGGGCCCGATTTGCTGCACCAGATCCAACCAAGGTTTCTATCGTGTCATTTCCGACCACAAGTCCGCCGCTCGCCCGAGCTTTGGCCGAGCGCAATTATGATCAGCCGACCCCCGTTCAGCTCGCCGTGCTGCAGGACGACGCCGCAGGCCGCGACCTGTTGGTGTCGGCGCAGACCGGCTCCGGCAAGACCGTCGCCTACGGGCTCGCGATGGCCGCGGATTTGCTGGCCGATGCCGGGCGGTTCGAGCGGGCGGCCGCGCCGCTGGCTCTGATCGTGGCGCCGACCCGCGAGCTTGCCCTGCAGGTCCAGCGTGAGCTGGCCTGGCTCTACGAACATGCCGCTGCGCATGTCATCGCCTGCGTCGGCGGCATGGATCCGCGCCGCGAGCAGCGCGAACTGGCGGCAGGCGCGCATATCGTCGTCGGCACGCCCGGCCGGCTGTGCGATCATCTGCGCCGTGGCCATCTCGACGTCTCCGAGCTGAAGGTCGTCGTGCTCGACGAGGCCGACGAGATGCTCAATCTCGGTTTTCGCGAGGACATGGAGTTCATCCTCGAGGCGACCCCGGAGACGCGCCGCACCCTGCTGTTCTCGGCGACGTTTCCGCGCGGCATCGTCGCACTCGCAAAACAGTACCAGCAGCAGGCGTTCCGGATCGAGGTCACCGGTGACGAAGGCGGCCATGCCGATATCGACTATCGCGCCATCCGCGTCGCGCCTGACGATGTCGAGCACGCCGTCGTCAACGTGCTGCGATATCACGAGTCGCCGAGCGCGCTGGTGTTCTGCAACACCCGCGAGGCGGTCAAGCATTTGCAGGCGGCGCTGCTGGAGCGCGGCTTTTCCGTGGTCGCGCTGTCCGGCGAGATGACGCAGAACGAGCGCACCCAGGCGCTGCAGGCATTGCGCGACGGGCGCTCGCGCGTTTGCGTCGCCACCGACGTCGCAGCGCGCGGCATCGACCTGCCGAGCCTCGACCTCGTGATCCATGCCGATCTGCCGAAAGACCCGGAGGTGATGCAGCATCGCTCGGGCCGCACCGGCCGTGCGGGGCGCAAGGGCGTCAGCATCCTTCTGGTGCCGCCGGCGCGGCGTCGGCGTGCGGAGCTGCTGCTGAATCTCGCCGGCATCGATGTGCTCTGGGGCACCGCGCCGCAGGCCGACGAGATCCGCAAGCTCGATCACGATCGCATGCTGCAGGATGCGGCATTCACCGAGGAGGCGACGCCGGACGATCTGGCGCTGGCGCAGGCGTTGCTCGCGGAGCGGTCGCCCGAAGCGGTCGCTGCAGCGTTCGCGCGGCTCTATCGGTCGCGGCTTCCGTCGCCTGAAGATATCCTTGATCCCGGCGAGAAGCGCAATTGGGATCGCGGCGATCGCGGCCGCGACAACGTCCGAACGCCGCGTGGCGATGATCGCTCCGACGGGCCCCGATCGAAGCCGGGAAAATCGCTCCGTCACGGCATGGGCGAGCCCAGCGTCTGGTTCCGCGCTGCCATCGGCCGACGCAAGAACGCGGAAGCCCGCTGGCTGCTGCCGATGATCTGCCGTCGCGGCGGCATCGACAAGCGTGACATCGGCGCCATCAAGATCATGGACACCACCACCGAGTTCGAGATCGCCGCGCGGGTCGCAGACTCCTTTGCCGGCAAGGTCAAGCGTCCGGACAAGGAAGACAGCATCCGCATCGAGGCGCTGCCCGACGCACCGCAGGACCGCGCACCGCAAGACCGTGCGCCGACGGAAAAGCGACCGCACGCGCCGTCGCGCGACTCGTCGCACGCCGCGTCGCGCGCGCCCTGGCGCGATGCCGGCGAGACCGATCGCAGGCCGCCCCGCGCCGAGCGCTTTCGCGAGGAGCGAGACGGCAAGCATCGCGAGGAGCGGGAACCGCGCAGCAAGCCTCACGGCAAGAGCAAACCGCCATTCGCCGGCGAGCCGGCCTTCGGAAAGAAGAACAAGCACCGCAACAAGCCCGGCCATGCCGCGCAGACGCCGTCAGTGACCGCCTGGTCCGCCAAACCCGCCGGCGGCAAGAAGAACAAGAAAAAGCGCCGCGGCTGATCGCGGCGCAAATCGTAGGGCGGATTAGCGAAGCGTAATCCGCCATTCTTTGCCGCTACACCTGTCGGCGGATTACGCCTTACGGCTAATCCGCCCTACGGCGCTCCCGCTGATATTGGACCACTGATTTGCCCGACGGCGCAAGGTCGTCAGGCAAAAATATTCCTCTTTACGCGAACTTCTGAATATGCTAACAATGTCGCGTCTCACCCGACACGAGGGGCGCTCGCGAACGCCACGAACGTGGGTGACGATGCGGTGGCCGCCGAGCGTGCGACAGGCGTGTGTGCGCAAGGCGGACGGTGAAGTCGTGTGGGCCTGCCGCCCCGATGCAGGTGGCAAGCACGCGAAAGGCCCAAAGCCGATCGTGGATGATGGTGGCACAAACGCAGAGTCTCACCAGGGCGAGCACGTATAAGCCGTAAACCATCGCGCAGGGAAGGCCGGATGCCTCCGCCGAACCTGTATGCTCGTGCGCGCACTTCTTCTGTGCACATGGCGCATGAGACCGCGGGTGCGGCGTGCACCCGGTCTTCCCTGCGCCCTCGCTTCGAGAGAGGGCGGAACGAGATGGATAACTCGGGCAAATCATGTCGCGAGAATGCGAAGCTGTGTCCTCATATTCAGTGTCATCGCCCGGTTTAACCGGGCGACCCAGTACGCCGCGGCCTATCGGCACAATCACAACCGTCTCTGGAATACTGGATCACCCGCATGCGCGGGTGATGACACCGTTAGGCTGTTTGACATTAGATCAGAACCAACCTCATCGTCGTCCTGGCGAAAGCCAGGACCCATTACCACGGCTGCAAATTGCTGTGCGACGCTGGGGCCACGATCCCTTTCACAACCAAATTCGGTGGTTATGGGTCCTGACTTTCGTCAGGACGACGATGGGAGGGGCGCGCGGGATGTTACCCCAACAACACCGCATCCGCGCCATTCACGGCATCGGCGCTGTCGGTGACCGTCTTCTCCAGCGAGGTCGCTTGCACCGCGACGTTTTCGGCGAAGAACCGCGCCAGCGCGACGTAGCGCTGCGGCTCGCCTTCGCCACTGGCTTTGGCGGCGAGCGCTTCGCCGGCCAGCATGCAGCCGCCGAGCGTCGCGCCGAACAGGCGCAGGTAAGGCGTGGCGCCGGCCAGCGCATCGTTCGGCGCGGACGCGAGACGCTCGAGCAGCCATTTGCTCGACCGCTCCAGCGCGCCGAGCGCATCGCGCAGTTTTGCACCCGTCGTGCCAAAGGCGGGATCATTCGAGGTCTCGACCTGCTTGACGATGCCGGAGAGCTCTTCCGTCAGCGCCCAGACCGAGGCGCCGCCATTGGCGCCGAGCTTGCGGGTGACGAGGTCGATCGACTGGATGCCGTTGGTGCCCTCATAGATCGTGGTGATGCGGGCGTCGCGATAATGCTGGGCGGCGCCGGTCTCCTCGATGAAGCCCATGCCGCCATGGATCTGCACGCCGAGATAGGCGACCTCGTTGCCGATGTCGGTGGAGAAGGCCTTTGCGATCGGCGTCAGCAGCGCGCCGCGCGCGGCGGCCTCAGTGCGGACCCTGGCGTCCTTGGCGCGCACGGAGACATCGAGCGCGACCGCGGTCGCATAGCAGATCGAGCGCGCCGCCGCCGTCATCGAGCGCATCTGCATCAGCATGCGCTTGACGTCGGGATGCACGATGATGGCGTCCGTGCCGTCGCCCTTCTTGCCGAGCGCCTTGCCCTGCTTGCGCTCCTGCGCGTAGGCCAGCGCCTGCTGGTAGGCGCGGTCGGCGATGCCGACGCCTTCGAGGCCGACGCCGAGGCGGGCCTGGTTCATCATCGTGAACATGCAGCGCATGCCCTGGTTCTCTTCGCCGACGAGATAGCCGATCGCGCCGCCACGATCGCCCATGGTCATGGTGCAGGTCGGGGAAGCGTGCATACCGAGCTTGTGCTCGACGCCGCTCGCAAAGATGTCGTTGCGCTCACCGAGCGAGCCATCGGCCTTGACCAGGAATTTCGGCACCAGGAACAGCGAGATTCCCTTGGTGCCGGCGGGCGCATCGGGCAATCGTGCCAGCACGAAATGCACGATGTTGTCGGTCATGTCGTGCTCACCATAGGTGATGAAGATCTTCGTGCCCTTGATGCGGTAGCTGCCGTCGGCCTGCTTCTCGGCGCGGGTGCGCAGGGCGCCGACGTCGGAGCCGGCATTGGGCTCGGTAAGCTGCATCGTGCCGGTCCAGGCGCCGGTGACGAGCTTTTCGAGATAGATCTTTTTCAGCTCATCGCTGCCGTGTGCGTCGAGGGCCTCGATCGCCGACAGCGTCAGCAGCGGACAGAGGCCGAAGGCGATGTTCGAGGCGCTCCAGATCTCGGTGCAGGCGGCGTTGATCGCAAGCGGCAGCCCCTGGCCGCCGAAATCTTCCGGACCCGACACCGCGTTCCAGCCGGCCTCGGTCCAGCGCTGATAGGCGTCCGGCCAGCCCGGTGCAGTCGTGACCTTGCCATTGTCGAGCTTGATGCCGTGCTCGTCGCCGACGACGTTGAGCGGCGCCAGCACGTCGCTGGCGAACTTGCCGGCTTCCTCCAGCACGGCCGCGGTGATGTCGCCGTCGAAATCGCCGTAATGGCCGGCGGCGACGGCGGCCTGCAGGCCCGCACCATGATTGAGGGACAGCAGGATGTCGTTGATCGGTGCGCGGTAGGTCATGGCGTTACTCCCGGGGGAACATTTGGCCGTCGTCTTCCCACGAAAGCAGGGCGCCCTCAACTCTCCGATGGGAGGTGTGTTGGGCGGCCCGGCGAGGGGCTGTTCCGGCGACGATTTCGCCTGAAATCGCTGGTCAGCCTGTTGAAATGGCCGAACGCACTCTGTAGACCGGCGGTGCGCTCGCGCGGCGCGTTGGGGCGTAGCCAAGCGGTAAGGCAGCGGATTTTGATTCCGCCATTCGGAGGTTCGATCCCTCCCGCCCCAGCCAATTGATATTGCTTGGCAAATTGCGTTTTTCGGCCCCGTTGAAACGACGGATTCCGCGCTCCGGTGTTGCCGCACGGAGGGTTGCGTTGGGAAAATCGGGAAATGGCCGCGCCTCATGTGGATGAGCCGGCGCGCCGGAATCGCAAAAGAGTGGGAGCCAAACAGAACGGCCCCGCCAAGCACGCAACTCCAGCAGGGCCGCCCGCTCCGCCGGGTTGGGTGGGGGCATATGCGGACCCGGGGATCAGGCCAGCCTAGCCCTGCCATCGCGAGTTGATGAGCACTATCGAGAGGTACCTAAAGCGGATGTCCCGGATCCCGTCCCGCCGGCGTGAGGCCTTCCAATTCGTGCTGAATTGCTGCGTGGCGGCGCTCGACGTTCGTCAGAACCCTGCCCGCATTTTCAATGCCATGATGTTGCGCGTGGGAACGTCACATCGAGGACTGAAATCGTTGCTGAGCGACCCTTCGCTCTTGCCGGGCCTGTTCCTTTTGACGAAGCTCCAGGGTCTGCAGCAGGATTTCGACAGCAGCCTGCCTCAGCAGCTCATTTTCCGCAGCAAGGGTCGTCATCGACGTTCCGAATGCGGGGGCGGTGGTGGGCAGATGGGCAGCAGTTGGAGAATTCATGGCGATCCTCGCGACATCCTCGAACCCCAAGGATCGCACGTCGACGTTGAATTGCCTCCGGCTACTGCGGCCTACCTCTTTCGGTGTGATCAAACGGGTCGCTGCCGGAGGCAGGGCCAATGAGCCGGCCGAGATGAACTTCGAAACGCGTCGCGCCATCCGTGGGACGGTCGCGCCATGCGTCGGTCGCGGCCGAGCGGCATTCGAATGCGCCGCATGGCGGGTGCAATCAGGACGTCACATGACGGCGAGCAAAGAACGTCCGCTTGATCTTGTTGACGCCGCGCGTGGCCAAACCGAGCAGGAGCGGATTGGTCTGGCGGAAGACGGCAACCTTCTTCACATAGTGCTCAACATGCCATTTGGCGTGGGCTCCGTTGTGAAACACGATCACGTCACCGATGCCGTAGCGCTTCGGTGGCATGCCCTGGCTCTCGATCACGGCCGAGCCTTCGTGGATCACAATGGTCTCGTCGACATCGTAGTACCAGTTGAACTTGCCCTCGGTGCAGGACCAGATCACGGTTGTGGAACTTCCGTCCGCGCTGGTCGAGAGCACGGCCGAGCGCGCTTCCGGATTGCCTTCAATGATCCAGGATGGCTCGATCGGCGACGGCTTGAGATCGACGTTGCAATGGCCGGTGTCGATAAGGGCAAGCGGCATCGGTTACCTCAAATAACTAAAATGAAAGTGCCCGCTTCCAAAGTTCCCGATGACGCTGGTTGCTAATCTTGAATTCTTCGGGATCCCTATAATCAGATGGTCTGCAAGGAGGAGTAAAGAGGCCACTTTGCCGCAACTCATGTCGACGTGCGTGCCGCACGACGCAATTCGCGCGCGGAGTCCGCTCATGGGACGCGGGACAAATTGGTGTGTCATGGAATGATGCACGTATGGCGTGTGCTGAAATGGTCGACGTCTGTCGTTGCAATGGGTCAGGCGGTATTGCCGGCATCGACCGTCAGCACGGTGCCGGTGATGTTCCGGCCGCCTTCGCCCAGCAGATACTCGACCATGGACGCGACGTCGCCGGCGTCGGGCAGGCGGCGCAGCGCGCTGCGGCCCGCGATGCGCCTGCGGCCGTCATCGTCCAGCGACCTCGTCAGTTCGGTGTCGACGAAGCCCGGCGCCACCGCGTTCACGGTGATGCCAAGCCGGCCGACTTCGCGGGCCAGCGAACGGGTGAAGCCGGTGGCGGCGGCCTTGGAGGCGGCGTAGACGGACAGGCCGTTGTAGCCGGTCGAGGCGATGATGGAGGAGATGTTGACGATGCGCCCGGCGCCGTCGGCCATCATGTGGCGCACCACATATTTGGTCAGGATGATCGGCGACAGCACGTTCAGGCGGATCAGCGCCTCGATGTCGGAATTGCGCATGGTGGCCAGCAGCCCTTCGGTGCCGATCCCGGCATTGTTGACGAGGCCGTAGATCGCGCCGAAGGCGTCGCGCAGCTCCTTCACGAAGGCGGGGATCTTCTCGGCCTCGCCGAGGTCGAATGCCCTGAAGTGCAGGCGGTCCGCGCCCGCCTCACGGATGGCCCGTGCCAGATCCTCGCTCTCGCGACGGGCGAGCGCGACCACGTTGTAGTCGCCGGATATTGCAAGCCTGCGCGCAATCGCAAGTCCGATGCCGCGACTGCCACCGGTGACGAGGACATTACGCATCGGCGCGCGCCAGTTTGCCCGCTTCCGTGACGTCGAGCCGCTCGACGAAGCGGATCACCGCGGGAACCTTGTATGCCGCCAGCGCGTCCTTGCAGCGGCCGAGAATCTCCGTGCGGATCGTCTCAACGCGAGCCGCGTCGGTGCCGTCGGCGAGCACGACGTCGGCGACCACGACGGCGCCGGTGATCGGGCTCTTGCGCGACCGTGCACGCGACATCCGCACGGACTCGTGTCGGTTGATCACGGCCTCGATCTCCTCGGGATGGACCTTCAGCCCGCCGATATTGATGATGCCGCCGCGCCGGCCGACGAAATGATAGCGGTTGTCGCGCAGCTCGACCATGTCGCCGGTGTCGACGAAGCCGTCGGCATCGGCGAGCGGCGGCGCGTCGACGCCAATATAGGCGCGCGCCGTGCGCCGGGAGCGGATCCGCAGCGAGCCGTCCACGACCTTCATCTCGACGCCGTCGCGGTTCGGTCCGATCAGGTCGGCGGGAAAACCCTCGCGCCCGTCGTCGACCGCAAAACCGACGCCAGCCTCGGTCGAGGCGTAGGCATGGCCAATCGACGCATGCGGAAACGCCCGGGCAAGGCCGTCGAGCACGGCCTGATCGGCGATCTCGCCGGACAGGCGGACATAGCGTGGCGAGAAGTCCGCGGTCGCACCGCTCATCAGAAGCTTGCGCCAGTGCGACGGCGTGCCGGAAATGTGGGTGACGCTGCCTGCGCGCAGCCGTGCCACGTGATCGGCGAGGGCTTCCCCGCGCTCCGACAGCACCATCGATCCGCCGCCGATCACGGCACGCAGGAAGATCTGCAAGCCGCCATAGCGGCGGATGTCGTAGAACGTCGCCCAGGTCGCGCTCCGGTAGCGCGCCGGTCCATCGGCGACGATTGCGCCGGCGAGCCCCTCGAGCGTATGCCGGACGATCTTCGGCAGCCCTGACGTGCCCGAGGTCAGCATCAGCCACTCGGTCGCGCGTTCGGTCTTCCATCCCGCATCGGTCGGTTCGGGCAGACCCACGCCGACGACCAGGTGCGCGCCGGCATCGCCTTGGTGCTGCGGCTGATCGGTGACAATGGCGTCGATCTCGGCCTGCGCTTGCAGGGCCTTGACGTGATCCGGATCGAGATCGGGCGGGCAGAGAAGCATGCGGCGGGCGACACCGTCGAGCTCGATCATCGCGAGGGTGGACAATAGCTGTCCCGATGTCGCAAGCAGCACCGACCGTCCGGACAGCTCGCGGGCTCCGCCGACCAGGCAGCTATGGCTGCGAATGTCGGTCAGCGATATGGTGTGCCTTGCATCGGAAATCGTCCGGCCCTTCAGCTCCGGACCGAGAAATTCGCGCAAGGCAAGGACGTCAGGCGGGGACATTCTCGTAGGCTCTGATGAACTCGCCGACGGTCGAGGGGAAGGGAGCGTCCTCGGCGACTGTGAACGGATCGATGCCGAGATCGTCCTCCAGCCGCGCGACCAGGATCGCGAACGCCAGAGAGTCGAACCCCGTGTCCTGCAGCGGCAGATCGTCCTGGAGCGGCGGAAGCGTGACCTTCTGCTCTTGCGCGATCTGCTGCATCGCCGAAAAAATCTTCAGTCTGACTGACATAATCACCTCACTTTTTCAAAACACTCGCTTCAAAAAACCGATCCTAAAGCCTGATTCGGCCCTCCACGATGCGCGCGTAGATGGCCGGGTCGATCGAACGATAGTCGCCGCTCGCCGCATCGCGCAGGAACAGCCGGTCGTGCACGACCGCGGGATCGAATCCCTCGCGGATCAAGCGCTGCTTCTGCTGCTTGAAGCTCTCGGTGACGTCCAGCTCGCGGCAGAACCTGATGAAGACCGGAAGGGCATAGGCGGGAAGGCGGCGCGACAAATGCTCTGCAAATATCCCGAGATCGAAGCGCTGGTCCACCACCAGAGCCGCCATGCCGGCGCGGCCGTCGGCGCCGGGGACGGTGGCCCCGTATGTCGAGGCGTCGACAACGCCGGGGCATTCCCTGATCGCGTCATTTACCTCGCTGGTCGCGACGTTCTCGCCTTTCCAGCGGTAGGTGTCGCCGACCCGGTCGACGAAATGGAAGAAGCCCTGCTCGTCGCGAACCATCAGATCGCCGGTCCGGAACCAGGCATCGCCTTTCGCAAAAACGTCGCGCAGGACCTTCTTCGCGGTCTCGGCCGGGTCCGTGTAGCCTTCGAAAGCTCCGCCACCCCGATCCGCGGTGCCGATGCGTCCGATCGCCTCGCCGGCTTCGCCGTGGCTGCAGGCGATGCAGAGCCCGTCGTCGCCACGGAGCGGGCCGCTGCGCTCCGCATCGACTTTCACGATCGCGGCCGGAAAGCGGTGCGCCAGCAGCGGCGGGATGCGGCCGATGGCACCGGGCTTTCCTTCGACGTTGAACAGCGAGAAGTTGCCTTCGGTCGCGGCATAGAATTCGAGGATCTGCGGAATCGCAAAGCGCTTGGCGAACGCCTCCCAGATGTCGCCGCGCAGTCCGTTGCCGACGGCCAGTCGCAGCCGGTGCACGGCCTCGAGCCCCGAGGCCGGCGCCTTCAGGAGGTAGCGGCAGAGTTCACCGATGTACTGGACGACGGTGCAGTCGAAATACATGACGTCGTCCCAGAAGTCTTCCGCCGAGAATTTCTCCGCGATCACGACGGAGCCGCCGGCGCGGAGCATGCTGCACGTCGCGACGACGCCGCCCACGGAATGATGGAGCGGCAAGCAATCGTAAAGGCGGTCGTCGACGGAGGCGTCCGTCAGCCCGGCAAACCATCCGCCCCAGCTGAGAATGCGCCGATGACTGACATTCGCGGCCTTCGGCAGCCCCGTGGTGCCCGAGGTGTAGATGAGCAGGGCGCGCTGATCGATCGTGATGTCGCCGCGCTCGGCGGAGGACAGAGGGCGTGGGTCTGCGGCGGCGAGCGCCGCGTCCAGATCGGCGCCGGCGCTGCCGGGACCCAGTCTCCAGATTTGCGGCACGCGATCCAGGTGCGGACGTGCGGTCTCAAACGCATCCGTGCAATCGGCGGCGAGAACAATGTGGTCGGCGCGCGCAACGTTGATGCAATGGGCGAGCGACTGGCCGACCAGCCTTGTGTTGATCAGCGCCACCGTGCCGCCGACGATGCTGATGCCGAGCCAGCAGGCCATGTAGTCCGGCCGGTTGGGCATCAGCAGGCAAACGGTGCTGCCGATGCCGACACCCAGGTCACGCGCCCAACGCGCATATTGGTTGATCCGGGCGCTGAGCTGCCTGTAGGTGTAGGATTGATGATCGGAGAGCAATGCAAGGCGTTCGGGCTGTCGCTTCGCCCATTGTTCGACGACGTCGGCGAACAGGTGCCGAGGCTCAGCCTCGATCTGCGAGGTCAGTTCGATCGCCTTCAGCCATGCCTTGGCGGCGGAGGGTCTGCGCTGCGGGGCGCCGTTTCCGCTCGCTCGCTCAATCAGGCCTGCTTCCATGATCCGACCGTGCAGATGATTTCCATTCTCTCATCCCGCGCTGGGTGCGAGCTGGTTGAGGATCATGACTTCCAGCGTCTTCACCGATTGGAAGTTCTCGGGCGTGATCTCGGGCTGGGGAAGGGTGAGATCGAACTCGGCTTCGACCTTGAGCATCAGCGCGACCATATCCATCGAATCGAGGCCGATATCCACCAGCGAGGATTCCGGGTGGATCTCCGCGATGATCGCGTTTTGCTTGAGAACGCTCCTGACGACCGAAAGGACGCGATCCTGGACGCTGGGGGCAAGGTCTCGCATTTGAACTCCACTCATCGCGTGACGTGATTGACCATGATCGACGCGACGATACCCGACCGCAGCTCAGGTCGTTAGTTGCGCTTCGGGGGTACCCCCCTTGGGGGCGTGTTCTCGGCGGCATCCACCTTATGCCCCGCCGACTCCGCAAGCCCGGTCGGTTAGATTGCCAGCGTCGAATTCGCGCGAATTTCATCGCGAGCCTGTTCGGCTCGTCCGGCCATCAAATGAGAGGCGTTGGGCCATGAATGTGCAGGAAGTCCAGTTCCGCAGTCTCCCCCTGGAAAGCAGCCGAGCACAATTTTCTCCGGATCGCGCTTCATTCCAGCAGCGGGCGGCTGCTGTTGCGGAGGCTGCGGCGACCGAAGTCGAAGCGGTCGACCGCGACTCACGCTTCCCGCGGAAGGCCATCGACGCGGCGCGCAAGGAAAGGCTCCTGGGCGCCCAGATCCCGATCGAGTTCGGCGGCGAGGGCGCGTCGATTTCCGAGGTGGCCGACATGTGCTACGCGCTCGGCCGCGCCTGCTCCTCGGCCGGGATGATCTTCGCGATGCATCAGACCAAGGTCGCATGCCTGGTCCGCCACGGCGTGGGCAGCACCTGGCACGAAAAGCTCATGCGCCGCGTGGCAGCCGAACAGCTGCTGCTGGCGTCCTCGACGACGGAGGGTCAGAACGGCGGAAACATTCGCTTCAGCAAGGCCGCGGTCGAGCACGAGGGGGCTGAGATCTCGCTCGAGCGCGACGCGACGGTCATTTCCTATGGTGCCGAGGCAGACGGCATCGTCACCATCGCCCGCCGCGCCGACGACGCCGCTGGATCCGATCAGGTGATGCTGGCCATCACCCGGGACGACTACAAGCTGGAGCAGACTCTCGCATGGGAGACGCTCGGCATGCGGGGCACCTGCAGCGCCGGCTTCAAGCTGAATTTCAAGGGCTCCTCGGAGCAGATATTCCCGGTTGCGTACGAAAAGATCCACGCGCAGACGATGACGCCGGTCGCCCACCTGTGCTGGTCGTCGGTCTGGGCGGGAATCGCGGCCGCAGCAGTCGACCGCGCGCAGCTCTTCATCCGCAAGGCCGCCCGCGGGGCCGGCGGCAACATGCCGCCCGGCGCGGCGCATTTCACCTCGGCGAAAATGACGCTGAACAAGCTGCGCGCCATCATCGCCGTGAACATCGAGTCCTATGCGGCTCGCGGACGCGATGAGCGCGCGCTGTCATCGGTCGACTTCCAGTCCTCGATCAACCTGCTCAAGGTCGAGGCCTCCGAACTCGCGGTCACGGCCGTCATGCATGCCATGCGCGCCTGCGGCCTGTCCGGCTATCGCAACGACACCGACGTCAGCGTCGGACGCCATCTCCGCGACGTGCTCTCGGCGCCGATCATGATCAACAATGACCGTATCCTGGCCAGCATGGGCGGCGCCACGCTGATGAGCGCCGTGCCGGCCTCGCTGCGGGATTGATTTTTGGTTCTCGAACGCAAGGGACTCGATGTGAACGTAGCCATGTTTGCTGCACCGGTGGAATCAGCTCCGCTTCCGCCCGATCCGCTGGATCATCTCGCCGATGTGCTGTTCCACCAAATGGGTTCGCCGGGAGTTTACGGCCGCACGGCGCTGTATGAAGACGTCGTGGAGAGGCTCGCTGCCTTGATCACGCGGCATCGTGAGCCGAATGCCGAGGTCATGCGTTTCCCTCCGGTCATGAACCGCGCGCAACTCGAGCGGTCGGGCTATCTGAAAAGCTTTCCGAACCTTCTCGGCTGCGTCTGCGGCCTGCATGGCACGGAAACGGAAATCGACGCGGCGGTCAGTCGCTTCGATGCCGGCGGCGACTGGACTGCGTCGCTCTCACCGGCCGATCTCGTGCTGTCGCCGGCCGCCTGCTATCCGCTCTACCCAATCGCGGCGAGCCGCGGTCCCGTTCCGCCCGGCGGCTGGTGCTTCGATGTGGCCGCCGATTGCTTCCGCCGAGAGCCATCGCGCCATCTCGACCGGCTGCAGTCCTTCAGGATGCGCGAATACGTCTGCATCGGCACCGCAGACCATGTCGCGGCGTTCCGGGAGCGCTGGATGGTGCGCGCCCAGCAGATTGCGCGCGATATCGGGCTGACCTTCCGCGTCGACTATGCCAGCGACCCGTTCTTCGGACGGGTCGGCCAGATGATGGCGGTGAGCCAGAAGCAGCAATCGCTGAAATTCGAGCTGCTGGTGCCGCTGCGCTCCGAGGAGCGGCCGACCGCCTGCATGAGCTTCAATTACCATCGTGATCACTTCGGCACCACCTGGGGCATCGCCGACTCATCCGGGCAGCCGGCCCACACCGCCTGCGTGGCCTTTGGAATGGATCGTCTCGCCGTCGCCATGTTCCATATCCACGGCACTGATGTCGCGAAGTGGCCGACAGCGGTGCGGGAGCTGCTCAACTTCCCGCGGGATGGCCGGTAGGCGCGGTCGTATTCGAGGTACGTCAATGCACGTGAGAAATCCAGAGGCAGCCCGGGATCGAAAAGCCGAAGGGCCGGCCTCAATGAAAAGAGAAACGCTCGCCGTTCACGGTGGCTTCATAGACGATCCGGCCACCAAAGCCGTCGCCGTGCCGATCTACCAGACGGCCTCGTACGCCTTCGACAGCGCCGACCATGGGGCCGCGCTCTTCAATCTCGAAGTGGATGGCTTCCGCTATACGAGGATCGGCAATCCGACCAACGCGGTGCTGGAGAAGCGCGTTGCCGCCATGGAAGGAGGCGTCGACGCCCTCAGCGTGGCGTGCGGCCAGGCTGCCGTGAATTATGCGGTGACCAACATCACCGAGATGGGCACCAACATCGTCTCGGTCCCGCAACTCTACGGCACCACGCATACGCTGTTCGCGCACATTCTGCCGCGCCAGGGCGTCACGGTCCGTTTCGCGGAAGACGACCGTCCGGCGAGCGTGGAAAGGCTGATCGACGACAACACGCGAGCGGTGTTCTGCGAGAGCGTCGGAAATCCGGCCGGAAACGTCTGCGACATCGAAGCGATGGCCGACGTCGCCCACAAGCACGGCGTGCCGCTGATCGTCGACAACACGGTGGCGACCCCGATCCTGCTCAGGCCGATCGAATACGGCGCTGATATCGTCGTGGAGTCGCTGACGAAGTTCATGGGCGGGCACGGCACCACGCTCGGTGGAATCATCGTCGATGGCGGCAAATTCCCGTGGGCGGAGCATAGCCGGCGCTTTGCGATGATGAACGAGCCGGAGAAATCGTACCACGGGCTGGTCTTCGCCGAACGCTACGGGGCCGCCGCCTACATTGCGCGCTGCCGCGCCGTCTCGATGCGGAATACTGGCTCCATCCTGGCGCCGCTGAACGCGTTCCTTTTGCTCCAGGGCATCGAGACCGTCGCATTGCGGATCGAGCGCCACGTCGAGAATGCCGAGGAGGTCGCGCGGTTTCTGCGCAATGACCGCCGCGTCGGATGGGTGAACTACGCGGGCTTCGAAGACAGCCCCTATCGCGCGCTGACGCAGAAATATCTGGGCGGCCGGGCCTGTTCGCTGCTGACCTTCGGCGTGGCGGGAGGGTTCGAGGCCGGCAAGCGGTTCTATGACGCGCTGAAGCTGGTCAAACGGCTGGTCAACATTGGCGACGCGAAGTCGCTGGCCTGCCATCCGGCATCGACCACGCACCGGCAGATGTCACCCGAAGAGCAGGAGAAGGCCGGAGTGCGGCCCGAGATGATCAGGTTGAGCGTTGGAATCGAGCACGTGGACGACATCATCGCCGACCTCGATCAGGCGCTCCGCAAGGCAAACTGAATCCACGTGAGCAATGAAGGCATTCCGATGCCCGTTCTGGTCGATATAGACGCCGACGACCACCACCTCCTCTCAAGAGCGCCCGGTCATGCCGCCGCATGGCAGTCACCAAGGAACCGGAGCGAGTGTCTCGATATCGGGCTGATCAACAACATGCCCGATGCCGCCCTGATGTCCACCGAGCGCCAGCTGTTCGACCTGCTGGAGGCGGCGGCCGGAAATCTCGTCGTCAGGATGCATTTCTACACGATGGAGACGACACCGCGTTCCGACTGGGGACGCGACTACGTGCGCCGCTACTACCGCAGCACCGACGATCTCTTGATGGGAAGCCTGGACGGAATCATCGTGACCGGCGCCGAACCGAAAGCGGCCCGCCTGCTGGAAGAGCCATATTGGACCAACCTGGCTCAGGTCATGGACTGGGCGACGGAGAACACGATCTCGGCCGTGTATTCGTGCCTGGCCGTCCATGGAGCGGTGTTGCACATGGATGGCGTCGAGCGCCACAAGCTGCCTGACAAGTGCATTGGCGTCTTCGCGCAGACCAAGGTGAACGACCATCCGCTGATGTGCGATATTCCGGCGACCATCAAGACACCGCACGCGAGGTGGAATGAGGTGAAGGAGACTGAACTCGCCGACTGCGGATATACCGTTCTCACCAAATCCGCAGCGACGGGCGTGGACTGTTTCGTCAAGCAGCAGAAGAAGAGCCTCTTCGTCCATTTCCAGGGCCACCCGGAATACGACACCCAGAGCCTGCTCGGCGAATTCAGAAGGGATATCGGGCGTTTCCTCCGCGGGGAGAACGATGTCTGCCCGACCATACCAAGAGGCTATTTTGGCACGGCGGCCGAAGCGTTGGTGACGGACTACCGACGCCGGGCTCTCGCGGACAGATCGGCGGAGTGCTTCGCCAGCTTCCCGGCCGATCAACTGGCGAGCGGCCTACGGAACGCGTGGCATCCGGCAGCCAGGCGCATCTATCGCAACTGGCTGCTGTACATGGCGTCGCGGCGCGCAGACCGCTCAAAGCCGCTGGCGATCACCCAAGGCCGCCGAACGAGACCGGGGCAGGCGGCCGCGTAATCATGCGCCCGGGCATCCCCAAAAATCAGGAGAAAGCGCGAGGAGATGCTCCTTCCGCAAGCGGGATCCGATGCCGCGAGATCGCATCAGCTGATCTTGATGCCGTCGCCGATCTGCTGGCGCAGGGCTTTGCACGCCGCTCGCGCGACTACTGGATCAACGGGCTCCGGCGCATGTCCGCGCGCGAGGTGCCGCAAGGCTTCCCGCGCTATGGCTACATGCTCGATCATGAGGGGACGCCGGTGGGCGTTCTGCTGCTGATCTACACCTCGCGGGACGATCGTGGCGGGACCTCGATTCGCTGCAATCTCTCCAGCTGGTATGTGGTACCTGCCTATCGCAACTACGCGCCGATGCTGACGAGCGTCGCGCAGCGCCACAAGCACGTCACCTACGTCAACATCAGTCCGGCGCACTGGACCTGGCGGATTATCGAAGCCCAGGGATTTCAAGCCTATTGCGGCGGCTTGTTCTTCTCCTTTCCGGCGCTGTCTCATCCGAAACAAGGCGTGCGCATCGAGATCATCCGACAAGACGCCGAGGCCGTGGACGACTTGTCCGAGGTCGACGCCGCGCTGCTTGCGCGGCACGCTGCGTGTGGCTGTCTCAGCCTGGTATGTCGCGCCGCCGACGGACGCAGCATCCCCTTTGTCCTGCAGCCGATGCGCTTACGCGGGCTCAGTGTGCCGGCGATGCGGCTGATCTATTGCCACGACGTCGCCGACTATGTCGCCTGCGCCGGCATCATCGGCCGCTTTCTGCTCCGGCGCGGCCGGATCATGGTCGCGCTCGACGCCAATGGCCGCATGAAGGATCTGGTCGGCTTCTATAGAGGACATCGGGGCCGCAAGTATTTCAAGGGACCGCAGCGTCCCCGGCTCGCCGATCTGTCGGATAGCGAACTGGTGATCTACGGACCGTAACTCAAGTCGTGCGCGTGGAGGGTCGTCATGTTTCCCGATGTCAAATCCGTCAACTATTCGCAGACATGGACCTTCTTCAAGGGCGAGTGGCACGAGGGCAATTTGCCGATCATGGGGCCGCGCACGCATGGGCTCTGGCTCGGATCGACCGTGTTCGATGGTGCGCGCGCCTTCGAGGGCGTGACGCCCGACCTCGACCGCCATTGCGCCCGCGTCAACCAATCCGCAGTCAATTTCGGGCTCAAGCCGATCGTCGATCTCGACACGTGGCTGGGTCTGGCGCGCGAGGGTATCAAGCGTTTCCCGCCCAATGCCGAGCTCTACATCCGTCCGATGTACTGGCCGCAGAATGGTGTGGGCGGCGGCGTGCTGTTCGATCCGGAAACCATGGACTGGTGCCTTTGCATCTATGAGGCGCCGTTACCGAAACCTGTCGGCAACGCGATCACGCTGTCGCCGTTCCGCAGGCCGACCGCCGAATGCGCGCCGGTCGATGCCAAGGCCGCCTGCCTTTACCCGAATTGTTCGCGTGCGCTGATCGAGGCCGCCGCGCGCGGTTTCCAGAACTGCCTGATGCTGGACATGCTCGGCAACGTCGCCGAGTTCGGTAACGCCAACGTGTTCATGGCGAAGGACGGTGTGGTCTACACGCCGGCGCCGAACGGCACCTTCCTGAACGGTATCACCCGGCAGCGGGTGATCGAACTGTTGCGCGGCGACGGCGTCACCGTAGTGGAGGCCACGTTGCGGTATGCCGATTTCCTTGCCGCGGACGAGATCTTCTCGAGCGGAAATTTCGCCAAGGTTGCGCCGGTGATCCGCATCGATGACCGCCAGCTGACACCCGGGCCGTTCTATGCGCGCGCGCGGAAACTGTACTGGGATTTCGCGCACGCGGTCAGGCTTGCGGCGTGACGGGTGACGACCATCCAGGGAGGATTGTGTCGCATGGCATTTCGGACTGCCGATCTGATCGTGGATGCGCTGATCGCGCACGGCGTCGACCGGGCCTTCAGTGTCCCCGGTGAAAGCTTTCTTGCGCTGCTTGACGCCCTGTACGAACGCGACGAGATCGACCTCGTGACGTGCCGCCATGAGGGCAGCGCCAGCCTTGCAGCCATTGCCGACGCCAAGCTGACCGGCCGTGCCGGCGTGGTGATGACGAGCCGCGGACCGGGCGCATGCAATGCGGCGCTTGGTCTTCACGTCGCGTCCCAGGAGGCCATCCCTCTCATCATGCTGGTTGGTCAGGTCGATACGGCCGAGCTGAACCGTGACGCGGTGCAGGAGATCGACACGAAGCAGGCGTTCGGCGGCCTCATCAAATGGTCAACCCGCATCGATTCGGCCGCGCAGGCGCCCGAGATGATGGCGCGCGCGTTTTCGGTGGCGCTTGGCGGCACGCCGGGGCCGGTTGTGATCGAACTTCCTCACGACGTGCTCGAAATGGAGGCCGCTCGGCTTTCCGCCCGGGTTCACGGCGTCGCGCGGGCCGAGCCCAGCCGAACTGCGCTGGAGCAAACGGCCGACCTGGTCGGCAAGGCGGAGCGGCCGGTCCTGCTGATCGGAGGGGAGTGCCGAACCGCGGAATTTCGCAAGGATTTGCTGGCGCTGAGCGAGCGCTGGAATCTGCCGGTCGCAGCCACCAACAAGATGCAGGATCAGTTTCCGAACGATCACCGGCTCTGGGTCGGACAACGCGGCTTCTTCTCGTCGCCGGCCCATGTCGCGCTGTTTGATCAGGCCGATCTGATCGTCGCGGTCGGAACGCGGCTCGGCGACCTGTCCTCCCTGGGATTCCGCTTTCCGCGGCAATCGCCGGCTCCGCAGCAACTGGTTCACGTCTATCCCGATCCACATGCGATCGGGACCCACTTCCATACGGATGTTCCGATCGTCGCCTCGTCGCATCCGTTTTTGAAATGCTGGCTCGACCTGCCGGCCGTATCGCGCGAGCGCAGCGGTTGGATCGAGGCCGTGGCGAAAACCCGGGAGGCGGTGCACGCATGGCCCGAGCAGCGTATCCCCAGCGCCGACGTGCTGGGGCATGCCGTGGCGGCCATCGCGAGGTGTTTTCCGGAAGATGGCATCGTGACGACCGACTCCGGCAACTTCGCCACCTGGGTCCACCGCATATTCCGCTTGCAGCCGTCGGCCCGCATGCTCGGCTCCGCCTGCGGCGCGATGGGCAGCGGTGTCCCTTCTGCATTGAGCGCGAGCCTTCGCTATCCCGACCGTCAGGTGGTCGCGTTTTGCGGAGACGGCGGCTTTCTGATGACCGGAAACGAGCTGGCCACCGCCGTGGCGCGCCGGCTCAATATCAAGATCGTGATCTCCAACAACGAGTCGTACGGCACGATCCGCTCGTATCAGGAGAAAGCGTTCCCAAAGCGCAACTGGGGCACGGACCTGTCCAATCCCGACTTTGCGGCTCTTGCCCGGGCGTTCGGCGCGCGGGGCTATACGATCGCGGATGCAGCGCACGCGGCCCCAATCGTCGCGGAGGCGATGTCGTCGACGGGACCCGCGGTGATCGAAGTTCAATGCGATGTCCGCCAGACCGTCGATCGATCCCTCGCTGTGGCGCGGACTGATGCCTCGGATCGCGCGATCGGGGTGTCCTCTGCATAACCCGGAAGGGGTACGTGTGGTTCGGCGATGCGAGGCATAGGATGGGCAGGCACGTGATGGATGTTGCGATGGGACGGGTCATTGCAGATGGGGCGCGGAACGCAAAGGCCGGATTGCTGCTGCGGCTTGCGCTGGTGGCCTTGACGGCACTGTTCACGATCGTTCAGCCTCCCGAGGCGGATGCACAGACGCAACCCGCGCCTCGTCAATTGCGACGCGAGCCACCGCAAAAGCCGCAAGTGACGATGAATGCCTGGACGGTTGGACTCGCCGGCGGTCTTCTCGAAGGGGCGCCGATCCGCCTGGCGGCTGAAATGGCCCGCGTCGTGGATGATGGCGACAAACTCCACGTTCTGCCGATCGTGACGCGCGGGCCCACGGAGAATGTGAATTCGCTGCTCTATTTGCGCGGCATCGACGTCGCGATCATCAACTCCGACTCGCTCGAGGAATACAAGAGCCAGGTGCCCGACATCCAGCAGCGCCTCGCCTATGTCCTGAACCTGTTTCCGTCAGAACTCCATGTGTTTGTCCGTCCCGAGATCCAGAGCCTGAACGATCTCGCCGGCAAGAAGGTGAACTTCAATACCTTGGGCACCGCCGCAGCCTATTCGGGACCGCTGATCTTCAGCCGTCTCGGCCTCGACGTGGAGAAGACCTTCATCCCCCACCAGATCGCGCTCGAGCAGATGCGAAAGGGCGAGATGGCCGCAGTCGTCTTCATTACCTCGAAGCCGGTGGATGCCTTCACGCGCGGCCGTTGGGATCCGGGGTTCAAGTTCTTGCCCGTGCCCTACGATCGCAAGTTCGAGGACTATTATCTCCCCGCAACCCTCGATGCCACAGAATATCCCGGCCTGATCAAGCAGGGCGAACGCGTCATGACGATCGCGGTGCCGACTGCGCTGGTGGCCTTCAACTTCCCGGCCAAGTCCAACCGCTTTGAGCGCCTCGAGCGCTTCGTGGACTATCTGTTTTCGCGGATCGAAAAATTGCAGCAGCCGGGCTTCGACCAGAAGTGGAGGACGATCAATCTCGCGGCCTCCGTTCCCGGCCTTACGCGCTTCCCCGCGGCGCAGGCGTGGCTCGATCGCGAGCCGCGCGCCGCGCGTCCATCGCAATGAGACGCTTGGCGATCCCTTTGGTCGTTGGAATGGCTCTGGCGAGCGGCATCGCTTCGGCGCAGAGGGCAGAAGATCGTTCGACGGCACAGCTTCGCGATTGTTCTGCGACGGAGCGCCCCGAAGGGGTGGAATGTGCGGAGGCGGCGCCGCAGACCGCTGCACCTCGCCAGGTCGACAGGGCAAGCAACTGGATCGTCAGTTTGACGACGTCACCCGTCGACTATTCGCCGGTCGCGACCGCCACGGCATCGGCGCGTGACGGAGCAGGCGATTCCGGAATGAAACTTTCAATTCGCTGTCGTCAAGGGCGGAGCGAACTGGTCATCGCCGGGCCAGGCATTACCGGCCGCGGCGCCGATTACACGATTTCCTATCGTGTCAACGACGGCCAGACGCTGCAAATCGCGTCAGCTGTGCCGGCGTCCGGAACCGGAGTGGCATTCGGGGGGGATGTGGTCGGTCTGCTGCAGTCCCTTCCCGACAGTGGAAGCCTCGGCATTCACCTGTCATCCCGCTTGGGAGGCGCTGTGGATGCAGTGTTTCCGCTGGGTGGACTGGAAGCCGCGCGGGCGAAGATGTCCAGCGTATGCGCGTGGCCACGTCCGGCCGCGAAACCGAACGGGTGAAAAGTTCGACGAATTGTGTTCGAGAGGAGAAGGCATCATGAGCATGTTTCGACATATTGCGCGGGTCACCGCAGTAGGCGCCGTAACGCTGCTGTTCGCCGCGTCGTTCGCTGCGGCCGCCCAGGGCGGGCGGTACTGGGTCCCGTCGACATCGAATCCCGCTATGGACCAGCCGCGCATCGCGGCGACGGATGGCACGACGCCTAAAGCGGTCACGCAAAAGAAGGAGCGGCGTGCTCTCTCCGCGAACGCGAAGCTTGAACCCAGCGGCAAGCCGCATCGCCTGATCTTGCAGGTGAACACGAACGACCCCGCCGCGATGAATCTCGCGCTCAACAACGCGACGAACGTTGCGCAGTACTACAAGGATCTCGGCGAGAAGGTGAAAATCGAGGTGGTCACGTTCGGGCCAGGCCTGAATATGCTGCGCGAGGACACCTCGCCGGTGAAGTCCCGCATCGAGGAGATGGCGCTGAGCACGCCGGAAGTCTCGTTCAAGGCCTGCGGCAACACCCAGGAAAAGATGCACAAGGCCGAGAACAAGGACATCCCGATCGTTCGGCAGGCCGAGGTGGTGAAGTCGGGCGTCGTGCGCGTGATGGAACTGCAGGAGAAGGGCTGGTCCTATGTGAAACCGTGAGCGAGATAGCCGCCGCGTAACCCGAAAGGGGGGGACGGGTCCTCCAAGAGGGTTATAGGATTTGCGTCGAGGCCGGCCGCATGATGGCGCATCCTGAACAGGATGATCGATCGCACGGGCCGTGGCGAAGCAAGGACCGGCGGCAATATCACAGACACGTTGGGCCGCGATTTTGGACAAGACGCCGTTTGCTCGGAAGACAGTGAAGCTCCTGCCTGCGCGGGGACGATCGGCGTCCCTGTGGGTGGCCGCCGCCGTGCTTGCGATGGCCTGCGCTCCGCAAGCACAGGGAGCCCCTAAACCGCCGCAAGCCTCGGCGGATGCGCAGCAGGCGACCGACGACAGACCGCTGCAGCAAGCGACCACGAGCGATCCAGGGCCATCTCCGAACCAGGAACCCCATTGGGCGGAGACTCTGTCCTGCGACCTCGTCAACGCAAGGCGAGATATCGAGCTGCTGCAACGCCTGGAGCAGGAGCGCGATCGGGCCGACCTGCTGGAGCAGGGTATTGCGGCGGCGAGAGGCGATCTCGAGGCCCAGACCGCGCTGACGGCCAGGGCGGTCGAGGAGGCCACCCGGCTGAAGCAGGCCGCCCAGGCCGGGCCCGCGGAACTGCAAGACGCCGCGCAACAGGCGCGCGAGCGGGCGGATCGGCTGGAGCAGGATCTCGCGGCGGCGCGGCGCGATGTCGAGACCCAGACCGCATTGGCAGCAAAGGCGGGTGAGGAAGCGTCCCGGCTGAAGCAGCAGGCGGGGGAAGGCGGCGCGGCGGAGTTGAAGATATCCCTGCAACAGGAGCGCGAGCGGTCTGCGCGGCTGGAGCAGGGTCTCGCGGCGTCGCGACGCGATGTCGAGACCCAGACCGCATTGGCAGCAAAGGCAGGCGAGGAAGCGTCCCGGCTGAAACAGACGGGGGACAGCGGTGCGGCTGAGTTGAAGACATCTCTGCAGCAGGAGCGCGAGCGCTCCGCACGGCTGGAGCAGGATCTCGCGGCAGCGCGGCACGATGTCGAGACCCAGACCGCACTGGCCGCAAAGGCAGGCGAGGAAGTCTCGCGGTCGAAACAGACGGTGGACAACGGCGCGGCGGAATTGAAGACATCCCTGCAACAGGAACGCGAGCGGTCCGCGCGGCTGGAGCAGGATCTTGCGGCAGTGCGGCGTGATGTCGAGACCCAGACTGCGCTGGCGGCAAAGGCGGGTGAGGAAGTCTTGCAGCGGACGAAGGCCGCGGAGGCAGGTGCGGCCGAGCTGAAGCAATCGCGCGCCAAGGCCGATGCGCTGGCACAGGACCTCTCGCTGGCGCGGAGCTCGATCTATGCATACGAGGCCAAGGCCCGCAAAGCCGAAGACGACGCGTCCGAACTCAAGCAGGCTGCCGCAAACGGCGCGACGTCGACCAGACCCGCATCGGACCAGCGCGCGCAGCTCGCACGCCTGGAGCAGGATCTTGTTGCGGCGCGAGGCGACGTCGAGACCCAGGTCGCGCTGGCGGCGAAGGCGAGCAAGGAGGCGTCGCAGCTGAAAGCGGCGGGGCAAAGAAGCGAGGCGGAGCTGCAGCAGCAACGCGAGCGGTCCGCCCGGCTGGAGCAGGATCTGGCGGCGGCGCGCCGCGATGTCGAGGCCCGCACTGCGCTGGCGACGAAGGCGGGCGAGGAAACATCCCGGCTGAAGGCGACGTGGGAGAGCGGCGCCGCGGAGCTGCAGAAGTCCCTGCGTCAGGAGCGGGAGCGATCTGCCGGACTTGAGAAAGACCTTGCGGCCGCGCGGCGTGATGGCGAGACCCAGGCTGCACTGGCGACGAAAGCAGGCGAGGAAACCGCCCGGCTGAAGCAAGCGTCAGAGAGCAGTGCGGCGGACCTGCAGAAATCCCTGCGCCAGGAGCGGGAGCGCGCGGCGCGGCTGGAGAAGGATCTGGCGGCGACGCGGCGCGATGGCGAGACCCAGGCTGCGCTGGCGACGAAGGCAGGCGAGGAGACCGCCCGGCTGAAGCAGGCGTCAGAGAGCGGCGCCGCGGAGCTGCAGAAGTCCCTGCGCCAGGAGCGGGAGCGCTCGGCGCGGCTGGAGCAGGATCTGGCGGCGGCGCGGCGCGATGTCGAAACCCGGACCGCGCTGGCGCCAAAGGCGGGCGAGGACGCTTTGCGGCGAAACCAGGCGGCGGAAGCCGATGCTGCCGGGCCGAGGCCGTCGCGCGCGTGGGGCGAGGCGATGGCTCAAGACGTCTCCCTGTCGCAGAGTGCGATCCACGCGTACGAGGCGCAAGCCCGCAAGGTAGCTGGAAACGAAGCCACCGAGCTCAGGCGCACGGCTGCGCTCGGGTCCAGCGCCGCCGCGACCGGTGCGCCGCGGGACAAGTCCATCGAGCTGGCCGTTGCGCCGGCAGCGCCCGTTCGGGCGCCCGTCAGTTCGGAGCAAGCTGCGGTGGCGACCGGCCTGGTTGCGCGCGCGGCTGCGTTGCTCCGACAGGGCGACATCGGTGCGGCACGGCTCGTGCTCGAGCGCGCCGTGGAGATGGGGAGCGCCCAAGCGAGCTTCGCGCTGGCAGAAACCTACGACCCGTTGACGCTCGCGAAATGGGGGACCTACGGCACACGGGGCGATGCGAACAAGGCGCAAGGCCTCTATGCCAGGGCCGCCGCCGCTGGAATCCAGGAGGCAAAAGCCCGCCTGGAAGCGTTGCGTCGCTAAAGCGCGATGAGATTGGGTTGAATCGTCATCGCGCTTTAGCTTCTTGTTTGAGCATGATCTTCTCGGAAAACCGCTTCACACTTTTCCGGATCATGCGCTAGCGTCTGGGCTGATCGACCGCTGTTGCGGCCCTGAAGCCTTTGCTGTTCTGCCTCAGATGGGCAGGAGCACGAGTTCCGAATACAGCCTGTCGACGTCGCCGGCCGCGAGCAGCGGGGAACGGTAACAGGTGGGCTGCGGGCGCACCAAACCCCGTGGCCGTACGGCAAAGAGCCGAGCCTCCGCGACGAGTGCTGCCGTCCGCTGCCGGCGCAGGATCGCCAGCTTGATGCGCTCGAGATGCCGCGACAGCAGTTCCGGCGCACTGCAGTAAAGAATGTCCGAATAGGGGATGCCGATGGGCAGAGCTTTGGCGAGCCCAACCAGTCTGCTCCCGTTGAGTCGGTGCACGCGTCGCTTCACCACAAGGAAGGCATGGTCGGCCGCGTCGCTCACAGTGAGTTGCAAGCAATCAAATGGCGCGTGATCGTCGAAGATTTGTCGTTGCTCGCTGGTTAGCCTCGCGCGGACCGCGACCGGGTCGAGACTGATGACCGGCCGGTTCGGCGAGAACAGCGTCTCAACCTGAACCAATGGCGGCATGACGATCCTGTGGGATTCCAGCGGCGTGAAGTGCTGCGCCAGGAGAGCAGGCCAGGAAGTCTGCTGCGACGTGAAGGCCGTATAGGTCAGGCTCCCGTCGCGCAGCGCCGCGGCGAGCAAGGCCATTCCCCAGCCGCGGTACTTCGCATCGACAGACCAGGAGGAGATGTTGCAGACGAGCGCGGGCTTTCCGTCGACCTGCCGCGGGGCAACGACCGTGCCGATGAAGCCGACGACCACGTTGCCGTCGAGGAGCACAAATCCGCCCGCCTGATTGGACCAGCCATGCTCGAACAGGCGCCGCCAGGTGGCTGCGTTGGTGCCCAACTCGCGGAAGCTCTGCTCGAGGAAGCGACAGACCGGCTCCCTGTCGTCGGGACTCATTGCACGGAGATGCGGGATCGATCGACCGTCCTGCTGTGCGGTCGTCGCCATTCCGCCAGCGGATCGGGGCGTGGTCAAACCTTCGATCGACGGCGCCGCCAGAAAGACGGAGAGGGGCAGGGGCTGTCCGGTATAATCCTCAATCTCGAACAACAGGTTCAGCACCGCCAGCGAGTCTGCGCCGACGTTGAGAAGATTGTCGGACCAGGCGATGGGCGAGACGCCGAGCACACGCTCGCAGATCTCCTGCAGCTCCCGCCGCAGCTCGTCACCGTCCGGGATCCCCTTGCGGCCCAGCATGCGTTCGCGCGACGGCCTGATTGCCGGAGGCGCTCGAAAGGCGGGATGCCTGGCAATGGCATCAAGACAATCCGGATTCTGCAGGGCGTCACGGTTCCGCACGGGACGCCCATTCACCGCATCCCGCGCTGCGGCTTCGGACCGCTTGCCGCTGAAGGTGACGGGGAGCGCATCGACCTGTCCGATGCACGCCGGCACGAAGGCCGGCGAACCACACCGTGCAAGCTCCGTGCGGATGTGCTTCGCCAGCACATCGTCGAGCATCAGGCCTTTGCGCAGCACAACCAGAAGAACCATGCGCGTGCCGCCCACCTCCTCCTCTGCTTGCTGCTCGATCGCCATCGCCTCGACGATGTCCTCGATCTCACCGAGGATGCGGTAGATCTCCGTGGGGCCGATGCGGATGCCGCGCACATTGAGCACCCCGTCAGAACGACCATGCAGCCGCCAACCGCCAGAGGGCGTCGCCTCGATGATGTCGCCATGGGTCCAGAAGCCGGGGTTCTGGGCGAAATAGGCGGCATGGAAGCGAGTACCGTCGACATCGCCATGAAAGCCAAGGGGGCGGGACGGGAAGGGGTTGGCGCAGACCAACTCTCCGGTCGGACTCGTCGGATCGTCAGACGGCGGCAGCGAGCGGACATCGAGGCCGAGGCTACGGCACTGAGCCTCGCCCCGGTGGACGGGCAGGTTCGGATTGCCGAGCACAAAGCAGCCGATGATGTCGGTGCCGCCCGAGATCGACTGCAGCGGCATCGCCGCCTTTACCTGGTCGTGAACCCAGTCGTACTGGCGGGCATGCAGGATGGAGCCGGTGGAGAGCACGGCGCGCAGGGCGGAAAGGTCGAACACGCGCCCAGGGGCGAAACCTGCGTTCTCGCAAAACTGCAGATAGGCAGGATTGGTGCCGTACACGGTCACGCCCTGCTCGGCCACGATCCGCCAGAAGGTGTCCGGCCCTTCGAGCGGCCCATCGTAAAGGACGAGCTCCACGCCGGAGGCGAGCGCGGAGAGTTGCCAGTTCCACATCATCCAGCCGCAGGTGGTCTGGAACAACAGCTTGTCACCCGGCCCGAGATCGCAATGCAGCCGGTGCTCTTTTAGATGCTCCAGCAGGGTGCCGCCGGCGCCGTGCTGGATGCATTTCGGCGCGCCCGTGGTGCCGGAGGAGAACATCGTGAACAGGGGCTGGTTGAACGGATGGCGAAGCCAGCCGGGGTCCTCGCCACCAAACCCGTCGCGCAGCAGATCGGCAAGCGCATGCAGGGGAGCCGTCGGCGCCGGAAGCGAGCCATGGTCCAACGCGACAATTGCGGCCAGGTCCGGCAGACCGGCCGCCACCGCAGCGACGCGCTCGGCGACGGGCATGCCTGGATCCCATGCCTCGGCCGCGCAACAGCCGAACAGCACCACGGGTTTGAGCGGGGCGAAGCGCGCGAGGATGGCGGGCACGCCCATGTCCGGCGAGCAACTGGCGAAGGTGGCGCCGATGGCAGCGGTCGCCAGGGCGGCCATGACCGCCTCGGCATTGTTGCGTGCGATTGCCGCAACATGGTCGCCTCGACGTACTCCCAGCCGCTGCAGGGACTTCCCCAGCCGAGCAACTGCGACGCGCAGCGCACCGCGCGTGAGCCGGTCGCGGCTGCCGCCGGCGTGGCAGGTCGTCAGTATCGTCTGCTCGGGATTGCCGCCGAGCATGCACTCGGCGTAGTTGAGACGGAGATTCGGGAAGAAGACGGCGGTCTCGCATTCATCGCCGACACAAACCGGTTCGACCGCCCCCTCCAGGGGCAGGTCGGACCACTCCTGGAAATAGCGCCAGAAGCTCCGGAACTCCTGCACCGAAAACTGGTCCACCGCTGCATGGTCTGGCAAGCGGCGTCCCGTTCGCTCCTGACACCACCGGGTGAAGATGGTCAGCTGCGAAAGCGCGATGGGCTGCTCATCGGGACACAGCACCACTTCGTCCGACAAGGAGCGCGGTAAAGGAAGCAGCATCGCTCCGTCGCTCACTCTGGCATCTCCAGGTGCTTGTTGGAGGCACGGAGAGGCTTCCAGCAGGCGTGCAGTGCGGCTTGTTGCCGCTGCGTCAGTCTGCGGTGGCGCCGCGCTGCAAGCAATAATCCGTGTGAGATACCTCGCATGCTCCTTTTTTCAGGAGCGGCCGCTGCTTTGTCTTCGCTGGCGCGGTGGCGTCGCGGTATGCGGCAGTCGCCATTGACTTCCTCCAACAGCCAAAGCGGGCAGCGCTTCACGCCGCCCGCAATGCTGATCGACGGCTGCGCTCGTCTATCGCTCCCGCAGGGCTTCCTGCCTGTAGCGCGCCAGCGGCGAAAGCAGGTAGCTGATGATCCTGCGCGTGCCGGTCTTGATCTCGACCGTCACCGCCATGCCCGGGCCGAGCTTGACCAGCTTGTCCTCGATCTGCATATGCGCGCGGTCGAGTGAGATGCGCGCGGCATATTCCAGCTCCTGGCCTTTCGGCTCGCTGCTGCTTTGCGCGGCGCCCGACGTCCGGTCGTTGGCGCCCTGCGGCCTGTCGCGGGTGATGGCGTCCGACGACACGCTGAGCACGTCCCCGTGGAGGAGCCCGTAGCGCGTGAAGTTGAACGTATCGACCTTGATCTCTGCCTTCTGACCGGGATGGACGAATCCAATGTCGCGGTTGGAGAGCATGGCCTCGATCTCGAGCTGGCTCTCGCTCGGGACCACCACGGCGAGTGACTGGGCCGGCGTCACGACGCCTCCGATGGTATGAACGGCGAGCTGCTGCACGACGCCGTCGACCGGCGCAGCCAAGCGCTGGAGCTTCGTGCGCCGCTCTGCCTTGACCACCTCCTGCGCGACACCAGCGGTTTTCTGTTCGGCCTTCGCGAGTGCGTCATAGGTCGTACGCCGGTACTCTGCCGCGGTCTTGTCCTTCGTTTCCTTCAGCAGGGCAATGGCCGCATCGGCCTCGCGCAGCCGGCTTTGCTGCAGGACGAGATCCTGCTGCATGGCAACCAGCTCCTGATACTCGGAGAGATAGACGACCTTCGAGGCCAATGCCTTCTCGACCAGGCCCTTGCGAATGTCGACCCGCTCCTGCAGCACGGGGATCGTCGCCTGCAGTTTTGCAACGCTTGCTGAGGTGGTCGCCCGTTCCGCTTCCTTCTGCCCCCGCTGGCGCTCGATCTCGGCGAGCTTGGCATTCTGTTCGGCGCGCTGGCTGATCAGGAACTGACGATGCATCTCGATCTCGGCGGCGCTTGCATTCTGGGGCGGCTTGAATGCAGCAAGCGGATCGTCCGCCAGCGCAGCGCGCAGGCGGGCGACGTCGAGTTCGGACGCGAGGAGATCGCTCTTCTGGCGTTCGTTGTCGGCTTCCGTCATCGTCGGATCGAGCTCGATAAGCACGTCGCCGGCTTTCACGGTCTGGCCGTCGCGGACGTGGATGGCACGGACGACGCCCGTCTCAAACGGCTGGATCAACTTTGTGCGCCCGCCCGGCACGATCTTGCCCGTCGCGGTGGCGACGATATCGACGCTGCCCAACGACGCCCACGCCAGCGCCAGGCAGAAGACCGCGATGATGCTCGCGCCGATCGCGCGCCCGACCGGCGACGGCGGCGTTTCGGTGATCTCGAGCGCCGCCGGCAGGAACGCGATTTCGTACTCGCGCCGGCGAGCCGGAACCGGATTTCTCGGAAACGGGACGATGTTTCGGTTAGCGGACGTCATGGATGCCGGCCTGCAGATAATGGAGGTTTGCGTAACGTCCGTTCGAGCGGATCAGCTCATCATGGCTGCCGTCCTCGACGATGCGGCCATGCTCGAGCGTGATGATCCGGTTCGCATTGCGCACCGTGGAGAGCCGGTGAGCGATGACGAACACGGTCCGGCCGGCGGCAATTCGCTTCATGTTCTGCTGGATGGCGCGCTCGCTTTCGTAATCCAGCGCGCTGGTGGCCTCGTCGAGGATCAGGATGCGCGGATCGGTAATGAGCGCGCGCGCGATCGCGATACGCTGGCGTTGCCCGCCGGACAGGCTGCTGCCGCGTTCGCCGACGACGGTGTCGTAACCTTCGGGCAGTTCCAGGATGAAGTCGTGCGCGCCGGCGAGCGTGGCCGCCTCGATCACGCGTTCCATCGGCATCGCCGGATCGGCCAGCGCGATGTTCTCGCGAATCGAGCGGTTGAACAGCACGTTCTCCTGCAGGACGACGCCAATCTGGCGCCGCAGCCAGGTCAGGTCGACCATCGCGAGATCGACGCCGTCGACCAGCACACGACCGCTCTCCGGAACATAGAGACGCTGGATCAGCTTGGTGATGGTGCTCTTGCCCGAGCCGGACGAGCCGACGATGCCGACGACCTGGCCGGGATGCACGTTGAATGACACATTGTGCAGCACCTCGGGACCGTCGATGCGGTAGCGGAACGTCGCATGGTCGAACGTAACCTGTCCGCGGATCGGCGGTAGCGCGGCACGGCCGGGACTGAAGCTCGGCTCCGGGATGGTGTTGAGGACGTCGCCGAGGCGATCGACCGACAGACGGGCCTGATGGAAATCCTGCCACATCTGCGCGAGACGCAGCACCGGTGCGCTCACCCGTGCGGCCAGCATGTTGAACGCGACAAGCTCGCCAACGCTGATATCGCCACCGATCACAAGTCTGGCGCCGAAGTAGAGCGTTGCCGCGACGACCAGCTTGTTGATCATCTGGACCGCCTGGCTCGCCGTATTGTTCAGGCTAAGCACGCGGAAGCTCGCGGCCACATAGCCGGCAAGTTGCTCCTCCCAGCGGCGCTGCATCTGAGGCTCGACCGCCATGGCCTTCAGCGTCTCGACGCCCGTGACGCTCTCGACCAGGAAGGCCTGGTTCTCGGCGCCGCGATTGAACTTCTCATCGAGCCGGCGGCGGAACAGCGGCGCAGCGAACGCGGAGATGCCGATATAGAACGGGAATGACGCCAGAACGATCACCGTCAGCGTCGTCGAGTAATAGAACATCACTGCAAGGAAGACGACGGTGAACAAGAGGTCGATGACGAGCGTGAGCGCCGAGCTCGTCAGGAACTGACGGATGTTCTCCAACTCGCGGACGCGTGCGACGGAATCGCCGACCCGGCGGGCCTGGAAATAGGCGATCGGCAGCGCCATCAGGTGCCGGAACAGCCGGGCGCCAAGCTCGACATCGATGCGGTTCGTGGTGTGCGCGAACAGATAGACGCGTAGCGTATCGAGAATGGCCTCGAACACGGTCAGGGCGACCAGGCCTATGACCAGAACGTCGAGCGTGCTCATGCTTCGATGCACGAGCACCTTGTCGATGACCACCTGGAAGAACAGCGGTGAGATGAGGGCGAAGAACTGAAGGAAGAAGGAGGCGACCAGAACTTCGCCGAGAAGACGACGATACTTGTGGATCGCGCCGACAAACCAGCTGATATCGAAACGGCGGGAGAGGTCGGTCAGGGACGCGCGCCGCGTCATCAGGATGATGTCGCCATCCCAGATCGCCTCGAGCTCGGTCTGCGTCATTGTTTCGGGCTGGGGAGACAATGGGCGCTGAACCAGCAGCTTGTCATCGACGATCTTGCCGAGGATCAGGAAGCCGCCGTCGCGCAGCAGGGCGATGCCCGGCAGCGGCGTGACCGCAAGCCTGTTCCAGCTCGACCGTTGTGCCCGGGCCTTGAGCCCGTATTCCTTGGCGCAACGCAGGATTTCGGTCACACCCAGCCGCGCTGCGCCCATGCGATGCCGGATCTGGCCAGGGTCGGCCGCGATGCCGTGGCAACGCAGCAAGATCGCCACGGCAATGAGCCCGGACTGATCGTCGCGCTCGGTCTCGGCGTCGGCGTCAAGGTCGGGGATATCGTGTCGATCGGCGGATGGCGCAGTCATCAGGGCCCGGCGGGCGCGCTCCACCAGCTCGCGCCCGCGGACAGCCATGCCGGCAAGGACTTGACGCACGCGGTTGGCGATGTCGTGTGACCCGGCCAGGATCAAGCGACCGTCCCAGATCGCCTCGAATTCCGCGCGGGAGATCAGCTTCGGTTGCGCCGCAGTCGGGTGCAGCACGAGCGCCCCGTTGTCGTCGACCTTGCCGAGTAGCAGAAATCCGCCATCACGCAGTGAGGCGATTCCAGGCAGCTGGATGCTCGCAAGTCGCTTCCAGCGTATTGTTTGCGAACGGACCTTGACGCCAAACTCGCCCGCGCAGCGCAGCAGGGCCTGGATGCCTATCGTGCTGCTCCCGCAGCGATCGCGGAGCTGGTCAGGCTCGGCGTTCACGCCATGCAGGCGCAGGAACAGAGCCAGGGCTCGAAGCCCGAGATCTGCGGCATGGGCATTTCCATTCTGGATCGCCATTTTTTTACTCAACCCTTCGCGGCTACCGGCCGCGTTTGATCTTCCTTCTCTGCATTTCCAAACTTGATGATGCCGCACCCAGGCGCTGATGCGCCCGGGTGCGGAAGCCTGATCAGTGCGGCCTGGCCAGGAAAGCTGCCAGTCCAGTACCGGTCGCTTGCGACACGGTCGCCACGATCTGCCCGGGATCGACCCGGCCGGTATTACCGGCCATGTACTGGTTCAGCAGCGCGAAGCTCTGGCTCGCCAGGGACGCCGTATCCCTACCCGTCGCGAGCTGGGGATCGGTCACGATCGCTTGTGGGCTGGTGGTCGCCAGAGTGCTGGTGGCCGAGCCCATATGCTGATCCAGCAAGGCAAAGCCCCGAGTCGCCAGGGCCCCCGCGCTGGTGGTAGTCGTAGCGGGATTCGTCGCGGCGATCGGCTGCGGCGCGGTTGCCGTCATGGTGCTGATGCCTGAGTCCAGGCGCGGCTGCGTCGAGGCAGGAGTCGTCATGGTCTGCGACGACGTCGTGGTCCACGACGTCGGTCGCGGATCGGTGACGGTGATGGTCTGCGGCGCGGCCGATGCCACGGCGCCGGTGATCGGGTCCGTCGCGGTTGCCGTCAGCGTGAGTGTCGCAACCGGATGGGCATTGCCCCTGTAGTTCGATTGCAGCGTCAATCCGCTGTCGACCTGCGCAGCCGTCAGGGTGATGTTACTCCCCCTGAAAGTCCGACCATCGAGCCCGTCGGTGATCGTCTCGTACTTCGGCAGGCCCGTGATGCTAACGGTCACCCGATCGTTGGAATCGGTCGTCGACACCTGGGTCCCCAGGTCGACCGTGCCGCCTCTCCCGGCCACCCAGAGCGTGTTATCCGCGATAGTAAGGACCGGTTTGGTCACGGACGAGGTCGGCGTCGTCGGCGTTGTTGATGATATCGGCGCCGTCGGTGTGGTCGCTGTGGTCGTGGTCGATGTCGTCGAAATCTGCAGACCGGAGAATACCTTCACCGCGCCCGCCAGGTTCGCAGCGAGACCGCCGGAGTCCCTGATGCTCGTACCGCTCGGCAGATTGACGCCGGTGATGGCGAGCGCCGAGGTATTGGTGTCCGTCGACGCGACAGTGGTCTTGAAGGTGAGCGTGCTCGTGCCGGAGCCGCCGACATAGGTGGCCTTTGCACCGTCATTGAGCGACAGTGTCGGCGTACCGGTGACGGTCACGGCTTCGCTGAAGCCGAGCGTCATGGTGATGGTATCGCCGACATGCTCGATTCCGGTCCCCGGTGAAGCGGAGGCCAGCGTCACTGTCGGCGCGACGTTTGTCGTGGTCGTCGTGCCGCCCACACCCTGCCAGCCGCTTGCCATCGACCCGGTGACCAGGGTCAGATTGCGAAAGCTGGCGGTCACGCTCTCGGTCGGGCCTGAATTCCGATAGAGGCCTTCTTCCCAATAGGTCTGTGAGCCGTAGCCCAGCGGGCCGGAATAGTTCACGACCTGCTGGCCGTCGATCGCCAGCTTGAGATAGCCGCCGCCGCTGTTCGAGACGTTGGCCTGGATGTTGATGTCGTAATATTTCCCCGGAACAATCGGGTTCGGGTCGGTCCAAAGAACCAGATTATGCAGGTCGGAGGAGCCCTGGGCGGGATTTCCGCCAGGCAGGACATAGCGCGCGACAAGCTGCAGATGGTCGCCGGCCAGCTGGATCGCGAACGGCGGCGAGGTTCCAGACACGGTGCCGCCGTCATGCATTTCGGCGGTAACGAAAAACCATGCGTTGTTGATGAACGTGTTGTTTGGCCCGTTGGCCTGCACCGCGAACTGGTAGTCGATGGCGATCGGAGTTCCCGCGGGGACGTATTGGGTCGTCGTGCTTCCCGCCGTACCCGCCCACATGATTTCGGCGCGATCGACACTTGATCCATCGAACCAGGCGCGATCGCCGGCTTGAATGGTGAATTGCAGGGTCTGCGGATCGGGATTGGTCAGGCTGTAGCTCTTGCCTGAGGTCTGCACGTAGTAGCGATCGCCCCCAATGTTAAGGTACGTTTGCGGCGTAGACGAAAACGACGTAATCGTGCCAGTGGTATCCAATTCAGGCCTCCAGTTGTAGCCTTGACGTTGACATGAGATTCCAGTGCCGCAGCGCCATGGAAAGGCGCGCGACATACCGCAGCTCACAGCGCCTGGCGCCGCGAACTCATTTCAACGCATCGCAGTCTCGGACGGCGAGCGGACTTCCAAGGCAGTGGGATTGGCCCCCCCGACTGCTAGCTCGGTTGGCTAATTAGTAAACATGGCGAAAAAAATTCGAAAAAGTGATTTTAAACCCATGTATGTTGGGCAATACGCACGTATTTTCGCCGAAACGCGCTAGATAGGCTGTTTTCGGGTTCCATTTGTCGGTCAAATATATCGGTGGAAAAATGCTCCATCGGATTGGCCGAGGTAGCTTGATCCGGTCCTGGCGGCAGAAGTCAAGCAGGTCGCCCTACAATGTCGGCGAATCAGGCATGCGGGTCGCGAGGCGCCGGCCACTGCGGTGCTGAACCCGTGCTCGCCTGAATTCGGTTTGCGGATGCGCAGTCGTGCGTGCTGACCGCTGCGCCAATGGATGTCAGAGCGACTTTCGGAAGAGGCTGGTCGCCCGGATGCTCGATACGGCTGCCCTTCGCGGGCTGCCGCGTCTCAGCGACGGGTCGCGATGAGCTGGATTCCGAGCATGCGGCGCAGTATCGGCAAGTTCGATACGCGCCATCCGAGGCTCCGCGGCAGGCAGCCGACGATGGTTTCGAGCGCGGTCACGACGCCCACTGGCAGCGTCGTCTGGAAATTGCGGATACGGACGAAAGCCTGCACGCGCGCGAAACCCGCCGAGCGCAACAGGCTCGCCAGCTCACGATTGGTGTACTCGCGCAAGTGAAAGCCCCGCGCCACGTCGTCGATGCCGCCCGAGACGTCGTGCGGGCCGTTCAAACGGTTCGGCGTGATGCAGAAGTATTTTCCGCCGGGCTCCAGCGCGGCGAACACGTTCGCGAGCTGGTCGCGCGCGTCTTCCGGATGGAGGTGCTCCATCAGCTGGTTCGAGAAGATCAGCGTCGCTTTTACCGGAATGCTGATGCCGTCGGAGATCACCACTTCGAGGTTCGGGGCGCTCGCGCCGCGCGTCACCGTCTCGGAGACATCGATCGCGTAGGCCTTTCGCACGTGCGGCGCGACGAGCATCGTGAGCGCACAGTCGCCAGCCCCGATCTCCGCATAGACCGTGTCGCGCTCAAGGAACGGACGGAGAATCTCCAACAGCTCCTGCAACTCGGCCCGCTTCGTCCCCTGGCTCTTGAGCACGAGCAGCGGGTGGTACGGCACCTCGCGAAACAGCTCTTCGTACACCGAGGTGTAAAGATGCTTGCGATCCGCGCGCGAAGAATTTCGTAACCTGTCCGCAAGCGCGATTTCCACCTTGTAGTGGTGCTCGCGTTTCGGGTCCATGAGGAGTTGGGAGGCCATTCCCGACGATACCAATCGTCCACGACTCCGGCCATACTCATGATGGAGTAGCCACAACGTGAGCACCGGTTGAACTCAATCGAAGTGTGTTATTCGCAGCGTTTGGCTAGACTGGTATCGAAGTTGTGCCTGAGCATCGGTCTCGCCAGCGCCGAACGGGTCACCATTGCGGAGATCGCCTCAATTGAAGCGACAGCTCAAAGACCTTGTATTTCGTGCAATCGGGAGCGCCGGTTTTTTCCCGGTCTTTCGCAGGATCTTCGCCGGCAGGGCGGTGATCGTCATGTTTCACGAAATCCAGCGGGATTGTCGGTCGGAATTGATGACCGGCACTTCTGTTGAATTATTCGAATACTCGCTCGGTTGGCTCAAACAAGAAGGATGGGCGATTGTCAGCCTGGAGGAGTGCCTTGAGCGGCTCGCCTCGAACGACCAATCGCGCCGCTACGCGGTCCTCACTTTCGATGACGGGTATTGGGACAATATCTCGGTGGCGCTCCCGATCCTCGAGCGCAACAACGCTCCGTTCACGATGTACGTGCCGACCGCTGCGCTAACGCGGACCATGCAGTGCTGGTGGTTGGGATTGCGCGAGCTGTTTCGCTCCAGGGATGATGTCACAATCGATGCAATGGGTATGCGGTTTCATTGTCATGACCTCGAGAGCAAACGGCTCGCCCTGACGAAAGTCGACCAGTGGGTTCACCAGGATTATAGGCGTGCCGAAATGCTTGCGCAGACCTTCAGCGACGCCGGTATTTCGCTATCGAGGTTGAACAGCCAATACTTCCTTGATCGGGGCGCGCTTCAGGAATTATCGCGTCATCCCCTCGCATCGATTGGCGGGCACACGACCTCGCACGCAGCGCTGGCGACCATTGATACGACCTCGGCGCGCGCCGAATTGGCCGATAACCGCAACTATCTCGAGAACCTGCTTCAGTTGCCCGTCCGGCACCACGCTTATCCGTATGGCGCGTGCGGTGTGCGTGAAGAGCATCTCGCCAAGGAGGCGGGCTTTGCGACCGCCGTGACAACGCGGCACGGTCAGCTGGGCACCGATCGTCTCAACCAGTTTGCGCTTCCCCGCATTGGGGTGGGCAGCGCCTTTGACTCCGAAATTTCGTTCGCGGCGCGAATGAATGGGGTGCAGCTTGCAGCGCAAACGCTCCTTGCCGGCCGATCCCATCGGCAGCCCGCGGCAAGGGATGTTTCGGGCCGAGGGCGCGCGACGGTGAGCTGAGGCCGCGGGGCCGCTCAGGCACGCGTCTCCGGCCCCCGACATCGTGCGGCCTTTCGCCAGACCGATGCCAGTCGCCTCGTGTAGCTATTGATCTCATATCGTTCCGCGTGGTCGCGGCGGCCGGCGTCGCCCAGACGGCGCCTCAACGCGCCATTTTCGATCAATCGGTTAAGCGCATCGGCAAGTGCTGCAGCGTCCCCCACGGGCACCAGGAGCCCGTTGCGTTCGTGGGTGACGACTTCGGGAACCGCGCCGACAGGTGTTGCGACCACAGCTATACCGTAAGCGAAGGCTTCGATGACCGCCATCGGTAGAGATTCTACGAAAGATGGGAGTGTGAGAATGTCGGTCTGCTGAAGCAGCGCCGCGGTCTCTGAAGGAGCGAGCCAGCCCGGGAAGTCGATGCGATCGGCGATGTTGAGACGTCGAGCGTGATCGCGGGTTTGCTCTATGTCTCCGCTGCCAGCGATGGTCGCGCGCCAGTCCGCGCGGCATGCCAGCCTTCCGAGCGCATCGACGAGTTGTGGCACACCCTTGTCTGGTTCAAGAAAGCCGAGAAAGGTAATGCGCGTTTGCCCGGATTCCGATCGGTCCGGATTTGGATGGCTCGGCGACGTGCTTGCGTTCGGAAGAATCGTTATCTTATCGCGAAGGCCGGGAAGCCGATCGAGGATGACGCGCGCACCATAGTCGCCCAGCACGATAATCGCCGCACTATCCACGAACAATCTGTTGATGCTTCGACGCAACTTTGGCCCGGCTTCTGCCCAGAACTGATCAAATTGGCCGGCGTGAAGATGAACGACATAGGGCACCCGAAAATGGCGCGCCATCGCCGCGATGATCAGCTTGCGGTACGCGCTTCCGCGCCATGCAAGATGAATATGGATGAGGTCAACCTTCCCGCGTCGTGCGGCGAGACAGAATTGAAACAGCGCCCGCGCAAAGACCACCGCTCCCCAATAGATGCTCTTCTGTCCCCTGGTGACCAGTCGCTCGGCCTTGACGTCGAGATCTCCGCGTTGGTCGATCGTATCGATGATGAGATCCGTAAGGCGATCAATTCCTCCTCGGCCATGCGCACCGTAGGGTGTGGCTACCAGCAACCGAAGGGGATTCAGGGTCCTGCTCATCAAACACACCGAAATCTGTCAGCACGCGACGCGGAGCCATGCTCGGCAATGGTGCGAGCCTCAACCGGGACAACAAATCCGACGCTCGTCCGAGAACGCCGCGGAACGCGGGCGGATAGTGTCCGTGATGCCCAGCTAGCTGCAGATCATAAGACGAGACAATCTCCGCGACCTTACCATTCTTGGCTACCCACAAGCGTGGCGTTCAGCCGGTGCTCATTGGACCAGGCAGACAGATCGCGGCCCGCGCTAGCGACGGTTCGAAAGCACAGGATTGCGCGGCGATCGCCGCTGTAGGTGGTCCACCGTTCCCACGCCGGCGGACCCAGGGCGAGCGCCAGCGGCCGAGAATCGACGCGACTACTCCCAATTGGCTAGCCACTCAGCCCCAGCCACCACCCCTTCTGCTTGCACCTGCTCAGATCGTCCAAAGCTATTGTCGCCTTGATGAAGATCGAGGTGTTCAGACTTCGTGCGTCGCGCAGCGGCGAGCGGGAGGTGGCGATGCGTGCGTCATTTCTAGGGTGCCCCATTGATGTCCTGACGATGGCCGATACGGTCGAGCTCGCACGCACGGCGATGCATAGCCAGCAGCGCTTGCAGCATGTTGCGCTCAACGTCGCCAAGCTGGTCAGCATGCGCTTTGATCCGGTGCTGGCTGCCGATGTCGCCAGCAGCGATGTGATCAGCATCGATGGCATGGGCATCGTATGGGGCGCGCGGGCACTCGGCCTGCCGGTCAAGTCTCGCGTGGCCGGCGTCGATCTGCTCACCGAGCTTCTTGCGCTCTGTGAAAGGGAGGGGTTCAAACCGTATTTTCTGGGAGCGACCCCGGTCGTGTTGCAGCAGGCGGCGCGGCGAGTCCGCGACAAGCATCCCTCGATCGCGTTCGCAGGCCTCAGGGACGGCTACTTCACACGCGAGCAGGAGGCAGACGTGGTCCGGGACATTCGGTCGAGTCGCGCGGATTGCCTCTTTATCGGCATGCCGTCGCCGCGCAAGGAGCGGTTTCTTGCGTCCTATCGCGATACGCTCGGTGTTCCCTTCATCATGGGGGTCGGTGGTTCGTTCGATGTCCTTGCCGGCGCGGTACGGCGGGCGCCGGTTCGCGTCCAGCAACTCGGGCTCGAATGGCTTTACCGCGTCTATCAGGAGCCGGGACGCATGTGGTGGCGATATGCCAAGACCAATACGCTATTCGCCGGCATTCTGGCCCGAGCCATTGTACGCCAGAGGTTGGGCATGGCACCGCGAGCGCACGGCGGGCTGCCGCCCGGCGCGGGTGGGGTGGGCCATTCGGTCTAAGGTGTTCACCAGCCGCGAGCGACACACTGCCATGCTTCAATTTGGGTCGACGCCGCTAGCCCGCGCTGACGCGAGCGATCTTCCATCGTCCAGATAAGGCAATAGCAATGTGTGGGATATTCGGATGGGTTCTTGGGCCCGCCAGGCATCAGGACCGCGAAACTCTCATCAAGCTTACCGATTTGATGTCACATCGGGGGCCGGACGGTTCGGGCTACCGGATTTATGGAACGGCGGATGAGCGATTCCAAATCGGCTTCGGCCACCGCCGGCTCTCGATCATCGACATCGGTGGCGGCGCGCAGCCGATGTCGAGTGAGGACGGCCGCTTCAACCTGATCTTCAACGGCGAAATCTACAACTATGTTGAACTAAGGGAAGAGCTTGTCGGTCTCGGCCATCGGTTTCGCACGAACTCGGACAGCGAGGTCCTCATAGAGGCCTATCGCGAGTGGCAGCTTGACGCGATCCGCAGATTTCGCGGCATGTTCGGCTTTGCGTTGTGGGACGCAATGGAGCAGCGGCTCATACTTGCCCGCGATGCATTCGGCAAAAAGCCATTGTTCGTCGGCGAACTGGACGGTGGTTTTCTCTTCGGCTCGGAGACCGAACCGCTCATTCAATTTCCAGGGTTTAGCCGAGAGTTCGATTCCGAAGCCCTCGGGCATTATCTCCTCAACCGGTACGTTCCGGGCCCTGCCACGTTTTTTCGCAAGCTGAAGAAGCTGCCGCCGGGTCATTATGCCGTGTGGCAGAACGGAACGCTGAAGACGACACGCTATTTTGCGCCGCCAGTGTCGACGACCGCGCCGGATGTCAAATCATTCCATGATGCGATTTCCCTGTTCAGGCAGACATTCGATGAGTCCGTCCGAATTCGCATGCGCAGTGATGCGCCGTTCGGCGCCTATCTCTCCGGTGGCATCGACTCGTCGGCGGTCGTCGCGACCATGGTCAGGCATAGCGCGGAACCGGTGCGGACTTTCTCGGTAGGTTTTCGGGAAGCGGAATACTCCGAGCTCGATCATGCACGTGTCATTGCGCGCCAGTTTGGCACCATTCACAATGAACTGGTCGTCGAGCCCGACAGCTTCCTCGCACATTGGCCAACCGCCGTCCTGCGGCGTGGTGCCCCAGTCAGCGAAACATCGGACATCCCGATCCTTCTGCTTTCGGAGATGGCCTCTCGCAGTGTGAAGATGGTGCTCACCGGCGAAGGATCCGACGAGTTGATGGGTGGGTATCCGAAGCATCGCGCCGAGCAATGGATAGGACTCTACCAATGGCTGATGCCGCGCCCGTTGCACGACGGGCTGATATACCCGCTGGTGCGTTCCTTGCCCTACGGGATGCGGCGCGTAAAGATTCTTGCATTGGCCGCGGGCGAGCGCGACCTTCCAAATCGGATGCGGCTGTGGTTCGGCGGCACCTCGGTCGCCGAAGCCCAGGAGATGCTGGATCGTCCGCTATCGGCAACGCCGCCGGACGCTTATCCGTACTCGTCCGGGCTCAAATCCTGTCTGCGCCGCACACTGTTCTTCGATCAGACATCCTGGCTTCCGGATGATTTGTTGGAGCGTGGCGATCGAATGATGATGGCGGGGTCGATCGAGGGCCGGATGCCGTTCATGGATACGGCGCTGGCCGGCACCGTTGCACGCTTCCCCGACGAATTTCTGACCGGGGGAAAGGGGGGCAAGACGGTGCTGCGCGCTGCGATGGACAATATCCTGCCGCCGGAGATCCTGCGGCGGAAAAAGGTCGGGTTTCGTGTCCCGATCGGAGATTGGTTCAGAGGCCCGTACCGTGATTTCCTGCAAGACATGCTGGTGAGCGAAAGTTCAAGGCTGGCGCAAATGATAAGGGCCCCCAAGCTGCGTAGGCTTGTCACAGAACACCTTGAAGGTCGGCAGAATCACGAGAAAATTCTTTGGTCGCTGACGAATCTCGAGATCTTCTTGCGTACGTTCAAGGTCGCAACATAGAAGGCCCGCTTTTGAACCCCATGCGCTGCGCCCCTGCGGAACGATAGCGCACTTCGCGCCGGGCACGGCGTCACGTCAGCAATTCGCTCGCGAAGCGTTGCGACGGCGGGTTTGCATCAACTCAGTCGATGCACGCGTCTATGGCCCCAGGCCGGAAATTGCACCAGCGTCGGCGTTGATCAGCTTGTCAAACGAAAGCAGCGGAGATCCGAACGTCCTGGACGCATAGACTTTATGATTCGAAAGGATCACCAGCACGTCCGCCCACCCGTCGACCTGTTCGATGGGGAACAGCTCGAGATCAAACTGCTTCACGAACGGATCGTGGCAGCGGATCTTGTAGTTCTTCGACAGAAGCTTTGCCACTTGCAAAGCCGGAGTCTCGCGCGCATCGTCGACATCCGGCTTGTAGCTCACTCCCAGAATTCCGATTCGCTGAGCGGATGATCCGATCTTGCTGCAAATCCGCTCGGCGATATGCTTCGGCATGTCATCGTTCAGCTCGCGCGCCGTGCGGATGAGGTTCCGATCGGCGACGTCTTCGGTCAGGAACCACGGATCGATGGCGATGCAGTGGCCCCCGACTCCGATACCCGGTTGCAGGATGTCGACGCGCGGATGCTTGTTGGCAAGCTTGATCGCAGCCGAGATGTTGAATTTGAACTTGTCCGCAATCAGGGAGAACTCGTTCGCGAGAGCGATATTGACGTCGCGAAAGGTGTTTTCCATGAGCTTCACGCATTCCGCGGTCACGAGATTGGTCCGGTGAATCGCGCCTTTCGTGAAGGTCGAATAGAGGCGTGCCGCTCTTTGTGCCGCTTCCGGTGACGAGGCACCAATGATGCGATCGTTGTGCACGATCTCATGCAGCGTGTTGCCGGGGATCGCGCGTTCCGGGCAGTGCGCGACTTCGACCTTCAGATGTTTCGATTGCAGCATCGGAAGGATGATGTCTTCGCAAGTTTTCGGTTTGATCGTCGATTCGATGATCAGGAGATTTCCGTCCTTCAGGACGGGAAGCAGGCTGTCCACGGCCGAAAGGACCGAAGACAAATCGCACTTCTTGTTCCGGTGCGGGGTCGGTACGGCCACGATGAAAACGTCCGCCGCCACAGGCTTCGTCCGAGCTTCGAAGTTCCTGGTCTTCAAGGCCGCGCTCAACAGGTCCGGAATGCCGTTTTCTTCGAAAGGGCAATGGCCGCTGTTGATCTCGTTCACCTTCCTCTCGCTGAGGTCGCAGCCTGTGGTCGTTACACCCGCGTTCGCAAACAAGAGGGAGGTCGGAAGTCCCATGTAGCCAAGACCGACAACGCAAACAGTTTCTTGGTTCCGCGAAACCGGCTGCACAACTTGACCCGTGACGATGTCGAGGATCCGCTCGGCGGTGTGGCCATCGCCAAAGGGATTGGTCCAGGGTCTCACCGGGCGATTGAGAGCGGAGACCATCGCCTCCGGGTCACGGTTGACCAGAATATTCGCGCCGACCTCCACGGTTTCGGGGCGTTCCGTGGCATCGCGAATCGTCACACAGGGTATGCCGAGGATACAGGCTTCTTCCTGGACACCGCCGGAATCCGTAATGACGGCCGAGCAATTCGACAGCAAGGTCAGGAAATCAGAATAGCCGACGGGCTCGGTCCAGGTCAGATTGGCAGGCAGATCGATATTGTTTTCCTTGATGACCTTCTGGGTCCGATAGTGGATCGGCCAGCACACCTTGCCGGACATTTGGGTGATCAGTTGGATGATTTCCTTCAGCGCGTCCGGGTCGTCGACGTTCGCGGCGCGATGGGATGTGAAAAGGTAGTATTCATTCTTCTGCAGTTTCAGGTCGGAAAGAATTCGGCTGTTCTTCTCCGCTTGAACCCGATGAGAAAGCAAAGCGTCGACAATCGTGTTGCCAACCTTGAAAATCTTGGACCCCGGCAGGCCTTCCTTCATGAGATGGTCGACCTGCAGGTCGGTGACGGCAAACAGATAATCCGAGATATGGTCTGCGATGATCCGGTTGCTTTCTTCGGGCATGGTTTGGTCAAAGGAGCGCAATCCGGCCTCAACGTGACCGACCTTGATATGAAGCTTGTGCGCGGCGAGCGCGCCGGCGACGACCGTGTTCGTATCGCCCTGAACGAGCAGTACGTCGGGCTTCTCCGAAATCAATATTGGCTCGAGCTCGATCAATATGCGGCCAGTCTGGTTGGCGTGACCGCCGGAGCCGACATTCAGATTGTATTTCGGGGGAGGGAGATTGAGCTCGGAGAAAAAGATCCCGTCGAGTCTCTCGGAGTAATGTTGCTTCGAATGGATGATGAGGTAATCGAGTTTTCGCTTCTGGCACTCGCGAATAACCGGGGCCATCTTGATGATTTCCGGGCGAGTGCCAACGAGAATGGCGATTTTCATCGGTCCTCCATGAGAGGCGTCTCAACCAAATGTCACGACGCCTGGCTGCGGGAGCTCAGGGGCTTTGCGTATCTGCAGCTGCGGCCGTTCAAGGCGTTTGCGGGCGGGGCAATTGCCGGTACGAAATGCCGGAGAGTCCGCACGTCCTCGAACAAGCAGGGCCAAGCATAGTCCCATCGACCGGCCTGTGGCTCGCGCCCATTCGGATTACCCATGATCGAACGACGGGAAGCCGAGATCGGTCCGACGGCGACCGGTAGAGACGCCTTAAACAGCGGGTGCGTGAAAAGAAGTAATGAAATCGGCGTCAGGCCTGCAACGTTCGGCATGTCGCGTAGACGAGTTCGTTCAACGGACCTGCGCTTGTCCGTGTCCGATCTCGCATCGACTTCTCTCCACCAGAAGCCCGGTCAAGAAGTCCCTGTAGCGATCGAGCATGGGGCCGGCTGCAAAATTCGTGTTCACAAACTGAGATGCGGCACGTCCAACGGTGTCCCGCTTGAGCGGGTCGCTCAGCGTCTGGAGAGAATTCACAAAGGACATCGTGTCTCCGGGCGGGAATAAATAGCCGGTTTCCCCGGGAAGCACCATTTCGGCAGCATTTCCCACATTGCTGAGAACGACCGGCAGACCCATCGCCATCATTTCCAATGCGACAAGAGACGCCGCTTCGGAGATGCTACACAGGACGCCAACGTCAAAAGCGCTAGTGTACGGTCGCACGTCCTGCTGAAAGCCGGCAAAGACAACGTGCTCCGATACCCCGCTTTCGCTGGCATACTGCTCGATGTCTGCTTGCGTAGGGCCGCCTCCTACAAGCAGGGCCTTGGCCGGATAACCGCGACTTCGAAGTATTCGGATCGCGTCAATCAACTGACGATGATTCTTTTGCGGATAAAAACGGGCACACAGGCCGATGACATAATCGCCCGGTCCCAACCCCAGCATCGAGCGGGTCCGCTCTCTCCATTCACTGACTGAATGGGTTGAGAAACGACGCACGTCCACACCATTCCGAATGACGGTGGAGGTCGGAGGTTGATACCCTCGATCCTCCCACAGCTTGCGCTGATCCTGGGCGACGTAGACCATGGCGTCCGTCCGGGCGACGGCGTAGCGGTAAACGGGATGGAATAGCCGATCCCTCGAGGTCATGATGTCCGGGTTATGCAGGATCAGTACGAGTTTGGCAGTTGAGCCAGCCAACCGCCGTGAAACGGTCGCGAACAGCAATGGCCGCTCGTCTGCCGCGATGATGACGTCGGGGGCGTGGGTGCGGATCATTCGTGACACGCCAAGCGCCGTGCCGACGTCGTAAATTCGATTGCCATCGAGCATTTCAACAGCGCTTTGGCTGAGATGACCCTTCTTGATAGCGCTTGGATGGAGATGTGCCGGCCTAATGGACTTTTCGCCGAGATCCGTCGTCGAATAGCTGCTGGTGAGACCCACTATCGTGCAGATGTCACCGTGGGCCGCCAGCGCATTCGCAAGCTGATACGTATGATGCTCAGCACCTCCCGTTCCAAGACAGTTGAGCACAAACATCACGCGCATGAAGTCACTCTCCGTCTTGATGCCTGGAAAGAACAGAAATGAGGAGCGCTGACAACGCTCCGGGTCCTGGGATGGCACCGCGCGCCGGACGGAGCATCGGATGACAACCACATCGCCAACGACGCGGCGGCTCTGGTTTCAGGTCGCCCAATTCGAACGACTAGCTTCCGTATAGGTTTGTTTTCGGGCATGCCGCTCGTGGATTTGCCTAGGCCGACCGGCATCATAGCCTGCACTTCCTGCCGCTGCGGAAGCTCTCGTGGATTGCGGACAGCGAATATTGGGTAACCCGAAAGGTCGCGCCGCGGACCGGCTTGATGGATTTATGTTTCTCGTTGTTTCAACGGGACTTTTCATGGCAGGCCAATCAGAGCGGAGCTCCTACATCGATGCCTTCCGCGGCTTCGCGATTCTTGGCGTGTTGTTCCACCATTTCTTCTACCAGCAGATCGCCGCGGCCTATCCGTTCGAGGCGTCGCGGTTCCCGTCTCCGGCAGCAATCAATCACGGACATCTCGGTGTAGGCTTGTTCTTCATCCTGAGCGGGATGGTGTTCTATCGACCCCACATCGCCGATGATTGGGGAAAAGTGCTGCGGTTCTACTTCCAGCGCGCGCTTCGCTTATGGCCTCTCTACATCCTGACGATTCTGCTGCTGGGTTATCTCAAGCAGTACGACCTGCTCACGTTCGCCACGAGCTTTGCGCTGCTGCTGACCGGCATTCACGACTTCATTCCCAGATATTGGGAACCATCCTGGGCGCTCTGGGTGCTGTGGTCCCTCGGCGTGGAGATCATCTTTTCAATCTCGTTGCCGGGACTTCTGCTCGCCGAGCGGCGGCTCGGCTTTGCCCGCATCCTCATTGTGACGGTCGTCTTTTGCTTCGTCTATCGCATCGTCGGCGACCACGTCTGGATGATACGGCACCCTGATTACGCGAATCCTTTCCTGAATCCCCTCAAGGACAATTTCATCGGGCGGCTTGACGATTTCCTGTTCGGAATGGCCGCAATGCGAGCGGTCCGCAACGATATCACCATCAGGCCGGCCTACGGCTGGCTGGCTCTCGCTGGGCTACTGCTCGTCGGCCACTCCTGGTCGTATCTCGAAGCCGTCCCGCGCGGCTGGCCGCAGTCGGTGCTTGCATCGGCAAACCATACCGGGTTCGCGATCTGCTGTGTAACGCTGATCCTGGCCGTTCGGCGCGCGAAGATCTGGGACAGTTGGGTCTGCCAGCCCTTCGCTTTTGCGGGCACGGTCTGCTATTCGGCCTACATCATCCACGCTCTTCTCCTCGACCGCATGGATTGGCCGAAGGGGATCGATCTCGAAACACTGCTGGCCTTTGGCCGCTTCGCGTTTGGCACCTTTCTGCTGTCCGCCATTTCCTTCGCGACGATCGAAGCCATCGGCATTCGACACCTTCCGGCCTGGGCTCAGTGGACGAGACTCGTCCGCGGCGGCTCCTCGGTCCTCAATCCCGCGATCTGGCACAAATGCAAACCCATCCTTCCCCGCCGCACAATCGACGGGAGTTGGACCAGTCTCACGCAGACGTGGCGCCGGCAGCGCAAAGACGGAAAGTGGGAATATCGTCAAGGCGAGCCAACGGTCGATGACTGGTCGAACAGACAGTACTAGAAACCGGCAATTGCGGGCTGCCGATGGGCGAGGGCGCCAACGCCATATCCGAATAGCTTGCAAGGCCTTGCGAGCGGGAGTGTTCCCGTCTCCTATCTCCAACGCCATCCCCTGGGAGACGCCAAACAGGGGGCCGATGTAGGTAGCCCCAAAGAGTCCGCACATAGCGGGCGTTTTGAATTATGCGAAGGATTGTCGAGCCACCTGAAGTTGAGACATGTCCGTGCACAAGATTGTCAAGCTCGTGACCGCATGCGTCGTCCTTGGCGTACTACTTGCCGGTGCGGCCGAGGCCGCTTTCCTGATTGTTAGCATGTTCATGATGGGGCCCATCCCCATGCACGATGATTTTGCAACTGGCGATTTTTCACGATGGAGCCGCCTGGCAAAACAGGTTTGCTGCGACGGCTCGGCAACAGTCGTTGACGCACCAAACTGGGATTCCAAAAGCGCCGCAAGATTCAAGATCAGCTTTTACGATCCCGTCGTGAAAGGGAATCATCGCTCCGAGTTCCGATTGAAGGCGACGGAGTTTCACCGACTTTACGAATATAGATTGAAGATCTTCGTGCCGCCGGATTGGCAGTCCGACAGCAATCAGGTCATCGTAGCGCAGATGCACAACGTGCCGGACAGTTGGAAAGGCGAGGGGGGGCTGCAGCCCCCGCTGGAATTGAGCTTGGCGAATGATAGCTGGGTTCTCCGGACAGCCTGGGGGCGAGGTCCAACGTGGCTCGACCCAAAGGGAGACATTCATCGTGACACGCCATGGTCGCAGCCGTTTGAACGTGGAAAATGGACCGCCTGGACTTTTCGCACACGATGGTCGCTCGATGGGGACGGGATTATCGAGGTCGAAAAAGACGGTCATGCTGTCCTTCAGCAGCGCGGTGCGAACTGTTACGACAATTTGCTGGCTCCCTACCTCAAATTTGGAGTCTATGCTCCTGGTTGGATGAATTTGGGTGCACCTCCCGAAATCAAGACCAGGGAGATTTTTTTTACGGATGTTTCCGCGCGGGAGGCGGTGAGAGCGCCGACCGAGCATCTTGTTGAGCGATAGGCTGCGTGCTTTCCCAATAGCTGGAAACGCGATCCGTCATTTTACCGCTTGCGCTGCGTGATAAGGTCTTGGGCGTCCTTCTCATCGCACAGGCGAGACCCTTGAGGGGCCGGCACATGCGACGTCGCGATCTTCTTACCGGATTGTTGGCGACGACAACGGCGAGCGCTTTGGGGACGGCCGCCGGTCTATCAATGCCCGCCGTCAACGATGAGACCAATGCGCTCGCTTCTGCCATCTCGCCTGCACCGAGCAGCGCCTGGCTGCAGCAGGTCGATATCCTGATTACCACGCTCAAGCAAACCGGGATCTGGGCGACGCTCGATCTGTTCTATTGCTTCGCCGCACCATCCCAGAGTGCTTGCACTTACAACTGGGTCAACACGGCCCTGGGTCGCCTCACTGCCCATGGTTCCATTTCCTATAGTGCCGGCCAATGCCTCGCTGGCGATGGCTCCACAGGCTGGTTCTCGACCAACTTCCAGGTCAACAGCGGCAAGGCCTCCGATGGCAATTCTGCATTTGGGCACTTTTGCCTTAGTGAGTGCACATCCGACGACATTAGTCCGTTCCAGTGCAGTGGCGATAAATTTTCTATCGGTCACAAGGCCAATGGCTCCGTCATCAGTAACATCATGGCGTGCCTCAATACGTCGGATGGAATTTCCCTCAGCAGCGTTTACGGCTCGACGGTCGGACATTGGACGGTACAACAGAATGACACAGCGGCGCAGATTCAGGTCTTTCTCGATGGCTCATCGATCGGCACTGGCGCCGCAACCCACAGTGCGGGCGTCGGTACCGTTCAGCTCCTCAAGAGCGGGCATGATCATTTCACGTCGCGTCAGGTTGCTTTCGTACATTATGGATCGAAGCTGACAGCGCAGCAGCAGCTCGATCTCAGCAAGGCGCTCTATAGCTTCCTGGCCGCGATGGATGTCAGGCCGAAGATCGGCGGTCTCGGCTTGAGCACGGGACCGACCAATGTCGCGCCCTACAAACATCTCCCGACCGGAAACGGAAACAACCTGGTTTATCCGGTCACGACATCGACGAATGCACTTCATGGGTCCTTACAGGGGCGTGCCGGGGCCTATCCTTATTGTCTGATCAAGGTGACCGATCCAAACTATCTCAATCTGTATCGCTTCGAGGTGCATAAAGGCGATGCCGCCCCATTCGATGGTCCCAGCATCGATCGGATTCAATTCAATACTGCTCAGCTCCTGATTCCGTGGCAAGTGACCGGCGATATCTCGTTTGCCTTCTTCATAGAACCCGGCTCGAGCTTCGACTGCACCTTCTGTGATCTTCCCGATCTTCACGATCAGACTGACGGCGTCAATTCCGGGCCCACCCATGCGCTCTATCCCCGTGACGGGAATTTTGGTGTCTGGGTCCATATCAAGCCGACGACCTGGAGTTCTCCCTACGTCAGTTGCGAGACTGGCCGTTGGCATTTCGTGAGGACGACGTTCCGGATGGATAACTCTCCCAACGGGTTTGTGCAGACTTGGCTCGATGGCAAGCAACTCTGGAGTCGAAGCGGCGTGCAGGTTGGCACGCAGGCCAGGGCGCCATTCTGGTGGAATCTGGCGTTGTATCGGGGGAACAATTCAAATGGGCTGCCGTTGGCCGTCTGGTATGCGAACATCGAAATAGACGCATCGGGCTCGCAGCCGTTTGCATCGCGCATCAGCAATCCGCTGCCGGTGCCGCCGCTGATATGACCGTCAAGTGCCTTAGGCGGAAGATGTGCCCGATCGATGCAATCGCGCCAGGTTGATCATCATCGCGATGATCGGAAACACATACATGTTTTCAATGGTGGGAAGGATGTCGCACTCAGTCGCCATGCTGATTCCGCAACCAAAGAGGCACACGAACAGGGCCCAGTAAAGGTCACTGTTCAACTGTCGCCCAACTCGCAAGGCAAGGACTGTTCCAGCCGCAAGAAGAACCAGCAGCACCCCGGTCAAGATTGCCCCGCAATCAAGGAAGAAGTTGATGATGGCATTATGTGCATGGGTGACCGGCATCAAGGTCCCTGAAGCCCAAAGCGGGCTGGTCCCAGTTGCATAGCGACCAGCGCCAAACAGGAACAGGCTTGCATCGCTCGCCGCTTCATTCAACAGCGGGATCCAGACAGAATCGACACGGCCCGTGAACAAGGCGTCGGCCGAGACGTCAGTGCCGCCATCAAACCCGACCGAAAGAAGAGCTTGAACGGTTGGCACGGTCCACAGCAGCGATGCGACGCCGGCCGCCGCAGCACCGGCAGCCAAGATGACATAACTGCGCCGCAGGACCAGGAATAGGGCACACGAGACGGCTACAATGACCAGGGCGCTGCGTGACTGGAGAAGGAGAATTGCCACGAGCGCCAGACCGAACGGTACGATCCAGAAGGCGCCCCGCGTAAGAGCCCTATAGAGCAGCAGGGGGATCGTACAAATGTAAATGGTTCCAATGGTATTGTAATGGACGCCAAAGTACGTGTCGCAGAGCTCAGCCATTTCATTCCGGTTTACGGAAACAAGCTCGGCCATGTCGGCTTGGTCGGCTGAGTGCAGAGCCGACGGATTCATCAGGACGAGAACAGTGAAAGTAATTGATAGCAATAGTATCGAAAGGCAGATCACCGTCGTGATCTTCTCGAGATCCGGAAAAGAGCACATGCGCTTTAAGACAAACACGAAAGGCAGAAGGTAGAAACACGGCACGATGCACGACAGTAGGAAGCTAAAGTAGGAATCCGGAAATGAATCTGGGAAGCGGCTATGCAAAAGCGGCGCGTTCGGGATCGATCTGGCAAGGGCGATGGCAAGAGTAGCGAAGTACAAGAGAAGAAGTCTGATGGATGTTCGTTCGATTTTGTCAGTCGCGTGCAGGGGCGCAGTGTAAAGCACCACTTGAGCCAGGACGACCGCTGATAACAAGTTGAATGGTTTAAGTCCCTGGATATCGAACAAATTGTCCGTCATTCGCTGGAACGGGAGGACGAAAATGAACAGGAGGAAGAAAAAGGTACCAACTTGCGCGACTGAACGCGGCGACGTGAGATCGTAGGGCGCTTGCCCGCTATGGCTCAAAGATACACTCATCGACCTGTCGAAATTGCTTGATCCACTCTAAGCGTCGTTTGATTGGCTGGCCATCTGGTCAGGTCGCCGCGACGAAACCGGGCATTTTGATTGGGCGACAAGAGGCGTCAAAGCGGCAATCAACTCGCGAGCTTTTACCTTCGGCGAATGATTGGCCTTGACATAAATCTGACATCGTCGAGCGAGCGCGTCGTATTCGTTCGCGTCCATGTCCCAGAATGTCTTCACGGATCTGGACAGTGCGAGCTCATCCTCTGCCGATGCGCCAAGGCTATGCCGCGCGATGATCGAATCCGGATCGACTTGCCGGCGCGTCATGACAGGCGTGCCCGCAACGAAAGCTTCCAGGAACACGTTCGAAAAGCCCTCGAAATCCGATGTGCAGAGAAGCATCGTTGCCTCTGACAGAAATCGATGAACGTCTGCCCTCCGGACATAGCCAACCATTTCCACGTTTGGCAGCTGGCGCAGGCCATTCACGGCGTCAAGGGTCGGTTGATCGACAATTCGGTCCGGCATCCCGGCCACGCGAAATGTGACGGTCGGATGTTCCCGGGCGATCCGAAAAAGCAACGGCAAGTTCTTTCCATAGCGGAAGACACCGAGCCAGGCGACATATCGGCGCTGCGCGCGCGGCAAGGGAACGGGAGCGTCGTCTGCTACGACAACCGCATTGTGGACGATGTGAATAGGCTTGCCTGGATAAAGCGCGGCCAATTGTTCGCGTTGATACTCATTTTGGCAGAGAAGTGCGGCCGCGCGATTTCGAGCCCACGAATAAGCCAGCCATTCATAAGATCGAAGTCCGATTTTGCATCGTTCGTCGGCATCCTTGTCGTTGACAACGCGGTGAACGAACGGAATCCCCAGTTGGCCGGCGACGAAAGCCATCATGGCGGTCTGGACCCCACATACGCCCTGGATCATGACATCTGGACGATAGGCGCGGGCGGCTGCCAACAGTTTCGGGATGTATGAGTAGAAATACTTCGCGACCCGTACGCCGCGCGCGGGGTCATAGGTTTCGATAAGCTTGATTTGCTGGCCCGAACCGACATGGGCCAACGCACCCTTCCAGGTCAGCAGAGCAGTTTCATGACCGGCGTTTTCAAGCGCGCGAAGCCAAATTGAAAGCTGGACCGCCCAGCCGCCGATCGGATGGTCATCGTCCTTCAACAGATAAGGAATGGAAAACTCAATCGACAGGATTCGCACCGGAACTCCCTGAGAGGACGTCGACGCATGGCACCCAAACTCACGCATCAGCACCATAGTATTTTGGACTGGGCCGCGGTTCGACCCTTTCGGACTACCCATTCTCGACCACGGGAGAGGTCATCAGGTCACGCAATGAGGTAAGCGCTGGACCGGGAAGTCCACCGGAGAGCTTTGGATCGCCGGGCGAGGGAACAAGATAGGACAGACCGGCAGGGAGGCCGAATCCGCCGCCCGCCGTACCTCACTTGTGCCGGCGAGACGTTGAGCGCGACCAATTTTAAGTTGCCGCTCGCAACTATGCTCCTGCGGCGTCGGACGACAATACGATGTCCTCGATCTCGCTCCCGTCCCGCATTCTGGCCACGATCTCAAATTGGTTCGTCTCGCTTAGCCGGAAGATCGTACCGTTATTGCTGCCGTCTGCGTGCGTTCGGTTCACAATCAGGTAGGAACCGGCACCCATCAGCCGATCCTTGAGATTGTCCACGGCACGCCGCAATTGCGTTTCGTCGAAATAGCCACGATTGAGCAGATTTGCCACGCGGATTGCGTTGAACCGACCGCGGAGATGCTCCGGGTTGGGCGCCAGTATGTCGTCATCGGCAAAACTCAGCCGGCCGCTATCGCGTGCATCCGGGTTCACCAGCAGCACGTCGGTCCCCCTTCGCTTCCCATTGGTCAATGGCAACAGCGTGCGCGCAGACGCATTGAGCGCGGCGACCAGGAAACCGGTACCCCCGAAAAAATCGCGCGGTCCATCCAGGGACCATCGTACCGGACGATTGCCGAGAATGTGCTGAATCACCTTGCCGTCACGGTCAACGAGAACCTCATATCCCGGCAAGAGGGGCACGAGGCGTGCGTGCATGCACAGGTCCGTCGCGACGATTTTCGCATCGATTCCGGCGCAGGCGAGGGCATCCGCCCATTCAAGCGAGGAAATCCCCGAGGACGCACCAACGTCCATGATCTCGCGCGGCTTAAGATCCAGTTTCTGCCACTCGCGGATGACCAGCATATTGAGATCATCGAGTCGATGGTGGTCCGTGGTCTTGAAGGTGCCGTTGCGCAGTCGAATTGAGGCGAAGAAGTCTGCCTCCTGCTTTTGCGTAATCGCATTGCCTGCTCTGAAAAAGCTCCTTGCACTCAAAATCACGCCGGCCTCCAAAATCTCGAAATGCGCGCAGCCCCAGACTTGCCAAGAGAATTCGTTGGCGCTTGGTCACTCCAGATCCCGGAGGCCGACTGCTCGACGGAACGGGATGTATTGGCGAGTTCATTTCCTTCTCTTCGCATCTCGGAAAGTGTTCGATAATACCCCGTCACAAACAAGATGGTGGCATAAGACGCCAGGACGGCAGCAGGCCCCAGCGTCGCAGCAAGGAGCGTTGACGGTTGCAACATGTCGGCTGACAGACGCACCACGATTGCGCACAGCGCGGATGCGCTCAGAACTTTTCCAAGATTCTTCCAATCCTGCACTCTTCCGATCGGTACGTTCATTACTTTTGAAAGCCGTCTAAGGCAGAGCGCATACGCGACGAAGGTGGCCAGCACCGATCCCACAGCCGCGCCCGGCAAGCCGAAATACCAAACACCGACCAGGCTGGTCATGACGGCAAAAGGCAAAATCAAGGCTTCATAACGCATGTTGGCCGACCCTTGTCCGAACACGCTCAGCAGGGTCGTGATTTCAGCCGATATCAGCGTCTGAACCAGATAAATGCGCAGCACCGGCGAGCCGCGCGCGTACTCCTCGGTAAACAGAAACTGGATGACTTCATGAGAAAAGGCGAATAGTGCCGCAATAGCAGGGAACATGATCGCGCTGATGATCACGTTGCCCTGATTGTTCAGTCGCAACAGCTCGTCGTGGCGGCCGATCGAATGGAGATGACTCATCTTGGGCAAAAGCAAATTCGCCAGTACGCCTCTCAGAACTTCAAAGGGCAGAAGAAGCGTGGTTGCAATTGAGAATATGCCGAACACGCCCGATGAAAAGGTGGTGGCCACGATCCATTGCTCGGCTTGCTTCCGCATGTTCCATAGCAAGCCAGCCATACCAAATGGAAGGGCATAACGAAGCTGTATGCGGAATTGCTGCTTGTCCAGCGGGAACAGTCGAATGCCGCAATAGCGTGCAATGAAATAAGTCAGAAGTCCGAGGCGGATGCAGGCAGCAAGTGTCGCGGCAACCAGCACCTCTTCAAGTCGCCGAAAGATGACTGCCGCGGAAATGATGAGCGCGGCCCTGAGCACCGATGTGGCCACGATAGCTTGTGCCTGCCATCGAATCTGTCCTGCGGCGTTGGGTAACACGTCGAGCAACAAGCCCAGATTCGAGGCAAGCAGGAAGATCGCAATCAAAAGCCCATGCTGCCGCAACAGGTCTCTCATGGCCGAGGGCAGGGCGTCAGCGCAGAGGAAGATCAGACCCGACGCAACTATCGTTATGGCAAGCAAGAACAGCGTCGTCTGTCCGACATAAAGCCGGCGGCCCTCCGAATCCAGGCGGACAAAGAAGAAAAGCAAACTGCGGGGCAGCTCGAATGCGAACAACAAGGCCACGGTATTTACAAGTAGCCAGAACAGCCGGTATTCGCCGAAAGCTCCGGCGTCGATCGTTCGTACCAGAACGACGGGCGTCAACAGCAGGATGACTTGTTCGATATAACGAGCAGCGGAGAGAACAATGCCTTGACGGGATATTGATGCCATGGAATCGGCGACCTGTACGCTAGCGGCAACGGCTCCGACGAAAACGAAGTTGGCAGCAACGTCGGTCGCAAGGCTCGGCCGCGATGAAGCTCAAAGCCGACGGTGCCTTTCGGGCAGCAGACAAAGCCCGAAACTCACGTGTTCGTTGTAACCATCGCCGAGGCCGAGAGTTGAGCAAGTGTAAGCAAAACACGTGGGAATAAAAGGCGCGCGATCAAAATCGCCGGTGGCTGAGTGGCTACCCAATTGTAAGTACTCCTTTGTCCGGGGGGCGCGTACCGGTCCGAAGGCGCGACGCAGCTGATCTATGCCGTCACGCGGCGCACTGCCGCGCATCTGCGCGGCTGCCCAGCGGTTGTCACGTCGCTACGAAAGCGTCGCGTGTATGTCGTACCACCCGGACAAGGTACCAGTCGCCTTCGCCCGGCGCCACTGTGACAGGCTGTGATCCGCAGAGCACCAATTGCCGTCACTCTCCCAGGGGCCGGGTCCGGAACTATGTCCGGAGATGAAGAAACGCCCCGCTCGCCTGATCTGGCGGCAGTCGGCATAGCCGAGCTCGCGCACGAAGCGTCGAGTGATGCGGTCGTAAAGACAGTCCTGGTTGGCGAGCTCGCGGAACGACGTCTGACTGACGATCTTGAATTTCCCGAAGCCGATCTTTCGCGCGTGCTCGATCAGTTCTTCGACGTCGTCCCCGACTTCGAACGACAGGTATTCCGGGCGGTTCTCCGCATTGAAGGAGAGCACGCATATCCGATCAGCCCCTTCGATATCGACCTTGACATAGAACGGCGCACCGTAGCGGGAGAGCAGGTCCTGCATCGTCATGCCAGGCACTGTGATTGAACCGATCGGGAGCTTGTGCGCCACGCGATCGCCGAACACGGAACTCGAGCCCGGGTCGGCGCCGCTCAGCACCAGGTCAACGGGATCGCGACTGGTCGAGATCGCGGCGTTGACGCATATCATTTGTCCCGAGGCGATCTCGGCGGCGAACTTCTCGTTGGCGCGTTGCGCCAGTTCAGGATTGGCCTCGACCGCGACGACCCGATATCCGGACTGCAGGTAGTACGCGCTGTCCGCTCCGTCGTACATGCCGATATCGAAAACGGTACGCATCAGCAGTTCTCCGTTCCAGGCGCCTTGCAGCTCGCCGTCGGGCTCAACGTCGGTAGGTATCCCCGGTCACGGCCGCCTCGCGCGTCGCTCATAACGAGCACAAGAGCGTATCCAGATCGCCGGCAACCTTGCTCCACGTGTAGTGCTCCAACACGACTCCTCGGGCACTCTCGATCATGGACAGACGAAAGTGTTCATCCTCGATGAGCAATTTGATCGCGAGCGCCATCTTCTCGGGTTCATCAGCTTGCATGTAGTCGATGCCTTCACGTGCTATGCCAATGGCTTCAATGCCCAGTCCGGTTGAAACCACAGCCAGCCCCATGGCAAACGCCTCGAGCACTTTGTTCTTCAATCCACTGCCAATGCGCATTGGGTTCACCATGACGGGGTATTCAGCGAGTACCGAGCAGATATCGTCAACGAACCCCGTGAGACGAATGCCATGGTCTCGCTTCGCCGCCTCGACGAGCCAACGTTCCGCGTCCTTGCCCACCACGCACCACTCAATTCCGGCCGGTGCCAAATAGGGTCGATAGACGTTCTCGTAGAAGAACCGAACGGCATCGCTGTTCGGCTTAAAGGCAAGATTTCCCCAAAAAGCGACACCCTTGCGTTTGGCGACGTGACCATTTGCGTCGAATGTCTCCGCAAGGTCAGTCGAGACTCCGTTCGGTATCGTGCTGACGTTTGTACTTGCACCGGACAATCTGCAAACGGCACGGGAATCCGCATCATTGATTGTCGTCACGTGGTCGAACCAATGAGGCAAACGCGCTTCCGCCTTGGCAAGGCGTGCGCGCATCAAATGCGCTTTCAGGCGCGCCTTCAGCTGCAAGGGCCAAGCGGGGAAAAGTTGCATCTCTCTGGTCAGGGTCAGAAATTCACTGTCCATGAGATCGAAGAGTATCTTCTTGTTGCTCGAGAACGGCCTGACGAATTCCGCAAGAAAAAGGCCAGAGACAATCATATGGCTGATGTCGTGCTGCTTGCAGATGTCGGCTATGGCTTTGGTGACGCTTGAAAAGTGATGCGGGTAGGCAAGTGAATAATAGTTTGAATCATTTCGACGGTAGTGCCGTTTGAGCGAGGGCCTGGTTGTCGGAAGGGTCGGTGCGTCGCTTACCTTTTTAAAGACATCGGCCATGCCGACCAGGCCGTCGCTGGAGCTATCGAGCGAACTGAGATTGAGCATCAAAAGGTACAGCTCATGCCGCTTCGCCAATTCACGGCAAAGGTGCCACACGCGAAGATCGTGGCCGTTGCCGAGGTTGGCGAGCCGTTTATGCGTTATGACCAGGATGCGCATCGCGAGGACTCATTGATTGTCGAACGGGCGGAGGCGCCTATCCCGTCCCCCTGAAGTGCCTGTACGCCTTCGTGCTCAGCCCGCGCCCGTGAGACGTACTGACGTTGCCCGTGCCGATGCTTCGGATTGATGAGCCGGTCGAATCGCGTCGGGAAGCGGTCGATCGATCCTTGCCTCCTCTGTGCTTTGACGATGCTCCAGCTCCTTCGCGCGCATACCGCGAACGAAATCGCGCAGTATTGCGATAGCGACGCCAAGCAGTAGCCCTCCAACGAGTGCTATTCCAAGCACGTTTCTAGGTCTTGGCGCACTTGCCCTCAAAGGGGGCGCCGCCCCGGTGAGGATACTGGCCTCAAACACCGGCGAGGATTGTTGTTGCGTCGCTTCTATCTTTCGCAGCACGTGGCGAAAATTATTGTAGGCGTTCTTTGATGACTCCGCAGCGGCTACCAATCTATCCATAGTGGCAGCGGAATCCGCTGAATCGTTGCGATTCTTGCTGTAGTCGTCCAATGCCTTTTGGGCAGCAAATGCCTGAGTGCTCAATTCGTTCAGCCGATCCTTGACCCACTTGTCGTCTTGCAGGCCGGCCTTGTCCACTTGATGGGTAATGTATTTCTCTGCAACGTCGTTCAGGATTTGCGCCGCCCGATCGGGATCTCTGTCATCGAACGTAAGCTCGACAAGATACGTACGGCCGACACGCTTGGCCGAAAGCTTGCGTTCGAACCGTTCCACGGCGTAGCGCGCGGCGTTGGCTTCCGTCTCCGGTTTACTCCAGCCGAGCAGCCGGGAGATCATGCCGCCGCCTAGACTGGTTGCAAATTCCGGGTCTTGAGCAAGGCCGAGCTTTTCGATCACGGCGCTGGCGATGCTCTCGGACTTCATGATTTCGATCTGGCTCTCCACGACGGTTGACACCGCCGTAGCGTCCACAAGGTTCCCCTTGGAGTTTACGATCAGGAGCGCCTTGGCGGTGTAGGTCGGCACCGCGACGAGCAGGTAAAGTATGGCAACGACGAGCGCCGCGAAACTTGTCAGCGCTATGATCGGCACATTCCGGCGTATGAATGCAGCCACGGCCCGGACTTCTGCCATCGACACCACCGGCCCTGGATGAAATTCGGGAGGCCTGTCGTCGTGACTTTTCCAGTTATCGGTCTTCTGCAACATGGTCCTACCAGCCTGTTAGTGGATGCTCAAACGCCTGTGGCAAGTCGTGCGGCTTCCGTCTTGCGCGGCACGTGGCGAAAATTGTCGCAGGCGTTCTCGATGCGGCGGACGAAACGGCGTCAATGAGCATTCCAGTAAACCTTCCTGGAAAAGAGGGTCAGGACCAAGATCTTGAGATCGAGAAGCAGCGACCAGTTGTCGATGTAGTAGAGATCATGCTCTACACGATGCTGCATCTTCTCGAGGGTGTCGGTTTCGCCTCGGTAGCCGTTGACCTGGGCCCAGCCGGTAATGCCGGGCTTGACGTTGTGGCGACGGGAGAATGACGAAATCAGCGTGGCGAACAGATCGTTCTGCGAGGTCGCATGTGGCCGGGGTCCGACGAGCGACATGTCGCCGACCAGGACGTTGAACAACTGCGGAAGCTCGTCGATGTTGGTCTGGCGCATGAAGCGTCCCAGGCGGGTCACCCGTGGGTCGTGTCTGGTGACAGGTTTGAAATTGTCGCCGTCTTCCATCACCGTCATCGATCTGAATTTCAGCACGCGAATGGGCTCGTTGTTGAAGCCGTGCCGCTTCTGGTGAAACAGCACCGGGCCACGGGAATCGAGCTTGATTGCGATCGGAACGATGATGAAGAGGGGGCTGACCAAAATGAGTCCGACGATTGCGGCGGCGACGTCGAATGCGCGCTTCAACGCCCGATTGAAGGGGGTGAGCGGTGACTGGAAGAGCCGCATCGTCATCATGTTGCCGAACCGCGTGATCCGCGACATGGCCATGAGCTCAACGGCACCAACAGGGACGACGTGAACGTCGACCGGCAACTCCGACAGGGCGCTGGCAAGCGCGAGGGCGGCGGGGACGTCCGACTCCGAGATCAGAATAACGATGTCATCCGCTCGTAGGGGACGGCAATCCGCGACCAGCTGGCCGGCGTGAGGGAGCGCTTGGACGGCGTCGGGAGGCGGCGAGTCTGGAGAGCCGGCGCTAGACCTCGGAAGCTCGAACGAACGGATCGTCCGAATTCCGGTGGCAATTGCCTGGGCGGAAAAATGCGAGCAGTGACGGGGATCTCCTACCAGGATGACGCGCCTTGCGTCGATCAACCCTGACGCGATTGCGTGCTGTAGAAACGAGAACAGAACTGCCCGTGTGCAGAATACGGTAAGGAGAACGCTCACAGCCTGAGCTATGACGATAGCGCGCGAGTAGCCGTCCGAGATTCTCAGAACGAACATCATTGAAATGAAGAAGGAGAATACGAAGAAGACGCTGCTGGCGCCGCTCCACAGGAACACGTGGCGCGGCTGCGTCTGGATCCGTGAGTATTGCCGGAGCCCTATGGAAACGAGCAGCTGGAATGTGGAGATCAGCAGGGATTCCTGCGCGTACTTGGCGGCCTCCGGCGGGTCCGGCGAGCCCAGCCCGATCAGCCGATGATAGAGGACGGCCGCGGAATAAGCCGCAACGACGACGAGCAAAAATTCAGCGCTTGCTGCCAAAGCCAACAGGGCGGCCATTCGGCTCTTGCCAGAGCCGGCTGGAATTGTCGTGCTGCCCGCGATCGAATGCGCCGGAAGCTTGGTCGAAGCCGCCGAGTTGGAATAGGACGCATAACTCACCGATCACTCCCGGCCATCTCGCTTCCCGGCTGAACAGTAGCATTCGAGTCACCGGCTGGAATTGGCAATGAATGGGTAGGGTGGAGTAACTACGATGGAGGATTGAGCCGGGGCCACGCGGGCCTAAATTGTCCAACGATCCGAGGAGGCTCCGACGGTAGCGGTGCCGCTCTGCCTTCCGCGGACAGAGTTGAATGAAATTATTGGACAACCGCATCCGTACAGAGAGTTGTCGCCATGCCGAACTCCACGTCGCGCAATTGGATCCGTGTCGATCTGTTTGGCGGCAGCTGCGATCGCTGGATCAAATGCAGCCTTGTGGCTGCGAGCCTGGCAATTTCCGCTCAAGCAAAAGCCGACTACCGAGTAAACGTCGGAGATGTCCTGGAGGTCGCGGTGGCAGGCGTGCCTGAGTTGCGGCAGCGTGCTCCCGTCCAGATGGATGGCAACATTTCATTGCCGCTGGTTGGAACGCTTCCGGCATCGGGCCTCGCCCTGCCGGAGATTCGAGCCAAAATCGGCGCAGCACTGAAGAGCAAGATCTTTCGACAGAGGACCGCGGACGGCCGCGAGGCCGTGATCGTGATCGACCCGGATGAGGTCACGGCGACCGTTGCGGAATACAGGCCGGTTTACGTCAATGGGGACGTGTCGAAGCCGGGTGAATACCCCTATCGTCCGGCCGGCACGGTGCGCCAACTTGTCGCTATGGCGGGCGGCTACGACATCATGCGTATCAGAATGAACAACCCGTATCTCGAGTCTGCCGACTTGAGAAGCGAATACGGGTCGCTCTGGACCGAGTTCGCCAAGGAACAGGCGCGCATGTGGCGTATCAAGACCGAGCTCGGAGAGGGCGCGCAGCTCAATCCAGGCAGTATGGCGGACGTGCCCGTCGTTCGATCGGCCATCTCGGAAATTGTCCACGCAGAAACGGAATATTTGAAGACGAAGCAGAACGATTACCAGCAGGAGAAGATGTTCCTTCAGCGCGGCGTTCGACAGGGTGACGACGAGATCCGCGTGCTCTCGGAGCAGCAGAAGAAGGAAGAAGAGGGATTTCAATCGGACCTCGACGAACTGCAGAAGGCGACTGATCTCTACGGCAAGGGGGCCTTGACCAGTCCTCGCGTGACGGATGCGCGTCGCGCCGTGTTGCTGTCATCAACCCGGAAGCTGCAGACGTCCGCGCAATTGCTGCAGGTCAAGAAGCAGCAGGACGATTTCGCCAGAAGGCTGGCAAAGCTCGACGACCAGCGGAAGCTCGACCTGCTCCGTGAGTTGCAGGATACCAGCGTGAAGCTCAACCAGATTCGCGAAAAGCTGCAGAGCGTCGGCGAGAAGCTCCAGTACACCGCGATGGTTCGATCTCAACTCACGCGTGGGTCCGGCAACAAGCCGGAGATTGCCATCGTGAGAAAGGGCGACAAGGGGCCGGAGCGGATTGTCGCAAGCGAAGATTCCGAATTGCAGCCGGGCGACGCCGTCGATGTCAGCTTGCAATACCAGGACCGCCCTGACGCGCCTGCCCGCAGGCTGAGCAATTCAAATATCCCATCAGGGGCCGACGCGGCCGGAAACAATTCGTTGCGCGTGGGAAGCAGGTGACGGAATCCGCCGCAACCCGGAACATAACGTCGATGGAAGTCCTGCTTTCCCTTCGATGCATCATCGACGTCTGCACAACAGAGGCCGGCCGGACCCGACGTTGGGCTGCGCCAAGGGAGGCAAGTCGATGAAAGCACGAGCCCGGATTCCGCTGACGAACGGTTGGGATCACGCGATGGAGGTGATGTCCCGAGAGATCCGCTCGATCAAGAAGTCTGGCAGGGTTCTTGAGATCCTCGAAGCCGGTTGCGGCCAGAAGTGGGACCTCGACATCGGCGACGGCGGCTATGTGCTGACCGGCATCGACCTCGACCCCGAGGCTCTTCGCATCCGGCTCGACAAAACGAAAGACCTCCACGAAGGCATCGTCGGGGATTTGCGCACGGCCGACTTTGGTCAGCGGACCTTCGACGTCATCTTCAACTCCTTCGTCCTGGAGCACGTGCCGGGGGCACAGCAGGTCCTGAAGAACTTCACCAGATGGGCGAAGCCGGGAGGCCTGATCATCATCATGATCCCCGACCCCTATTCGGTGTACGGCTTCACCTCCAGGATGACGCCACACTGGTTTCATGTGCTCTTCTATCGCCTGGTGCTCGGATGGAAGAACGCCGGCAAGCCCGGCTACGGCCCCTACAAGGTCATCTACGACCGAGTGGTGTCGCGCGAAGGCATTCGGGCGTTCTGCGGAGAGAACGGGCTGATCCTGGCCGCCGAATACGGTATGCCCAGCAGCCACGGTCTGAGCAACAACAGCCCCAAGCAGAAGCTGGTGGAAGCCTACAAGAAGGCGCTTCAGGTCCTGTCCCTCGGACGTCTGAGGTCCGACTACAACGACATCATCTTTATCATCCGCAAGCCGGCTCTCGCCGCCGAGGTAGACCTGCCGGCCAGCGATGCCCTGCATGCATGACTTCGATTTTCGGGCTGCAAACCGCCCTCGAAACGTCAAAACCTATGTGCCACGATAGCCATTCGGGTTGTTCATCTGCCAGCGCCAATGGTCGGTACACATTTGCGTCAATGATCGGCTGGATTTCCAGCCCCATAGTCTCTCCGCGCAACTCGGATCGGCAAAACAGGTTGCGACATCACCGATTCTGCGTTCGCTGATCACATACGGAATCGGCCTGCCACTTGCGGCCTCGAAGGTCCGGACCACTTCCAGGACACTGCAGCCGGTTCCCGTTCCGAGATTTACGGTCAGCACGCCGGGCTGCTTCAGGTGGCTCAGGGCGCTCAGATGTCCGGATGCAAGATCGACGACATGAATGAAGTCGCGAACTCCGGTGCCATCCGGGGTATCATAGTCGCCTCCCCAAATGTGGAGCTTGTCGCGCTTTCCGATCGCCACCTGCGCCACAAATGGCAACAGGTTGTTCGGAACGCCCAGGGGGTCTTCTCCGATCAGCCCGCTTTCGTGCGCGCCAACCGGATTGAAGTAGCGCAGGATGCCAATCCGCCATTCGTCGTCGGAGCCGTGCAGATCCATGAGGATCTCTTCGATGAAATGCTTCGTGCGGCCGTACGGATTTGTCGGTCCGACGGGATGCTTCTCGTCCAGCGGCAGGTACGTGGGCCTGCCGTAAACGGTCGCGGACGAGCTGAAGACGAGGGTCTTCACGCTTGCTCTCGTCATGGCAGACACGAGCCGCATCGTTCCAACGACGTTATTTTCGTAATAGCTCATGGGCTGAGCGGTGGACTCGCCGACTGCCTTGAACCCGGCGAGGTGAATGACCGCGGTCACCTCGTAAGCGCGCAGGATCTGATAGATCGCCTCCTCATCGCAGATGTCGGCCTGCCGAAACACCAGCGATCGCCCGCAGATGGCTTGCACCCGTTCGAGAGAGGCCTTGTTGCTGTTGGAGAGATTATCGACTGCAACGACGTCGAGCCCGGCATCTAGTAGCGCAACACAGACATGAGACCCGACGTAGCCAGCGCCTCCCGTCAACAAGATCATCTGGAGCTTTCCGTTTTGCGCGCGCCCGGTCGGGTTCTCGACTGCGCGGCAACTCATCCCGTCCCGCACGGACGCAAGAGGGGGAGGCGACATTTCTGTCGCCTGGCCCCTGTTTACCGAGCTGCCCCTTCCGTCAGGGAATCCGGCTGACGCTCTTGCGTATCAGGCGGCCGATCGGCGGCTCGACGTGATTTGCCTGATGACTCAACACGTCCAGCCGCCCTGGTCCCTCGATCTGCTTGAGGCCGGAGACCATTTGGAGCGCTTGTGGCGGTCGTTCGTTGATGATCTCGGAGGTATCATTTGCCGGCCGAACCAGCGAGCCGTTGTTCATGCCCCAGATCGCCGCCTGAGTCCGGTTTTGCACCCGGATCTTGCGGAGGATCGCTTTGACATGAACCTTTACGGTCGCCTCCGCGATATCGATCTTGCGCGCGATGGACTTGTTGGAATCGCCCGCGATGAGGCATTTCATGATCGATTTTTCGCGGGGGGATAACAGCTGCGTCGTTTTGTCCTGCGGCGTCAGGAGGATCGCCGCATTGTCCACGTCGTGCGGCACTGCCCTGTCGAGCCGGCCGATTTCGGGGTCAACAACAGACGCCATGAAGGCCGGCGGGAAGATGGTTTCGCCCATCATGATCAGTTCGATCGATTTGACGAAGACATCGCACTTCATGACATCAATGAAGTAACCATTGGCGCCGGCCCGAAGTGCCGCGACCATTTCTTGGGGGCGGTAATGATCGGCCACGACAGCAAGACGTGCTTTCGGATGCCGCTCCCGCAAGACCTCGATCTGTTCGACGATCCCTTCGAAATCATCGCCGGTATAGACGAGGAGAATCAGCATCGGGTCCTGCTGAAGTCTGCTCGGCGAAAGGTCGTCAGCGCATGATACGGAAGCCAAGATGCGAAAATTTGCAGCGCTTAATATTCTGGCAATTCCTTCTCGGACTAGAACACTCTTTCCAACGAAAACGGCAGAAAAAAATTGACGCCTCGACATTGTTACTCTCCCAGCCTACGCAAAAAAACTACAGGGGGCGCGGTTAAATTCCGCTTTTTAGTATTGGCCGTTAGTCCCCTCCGGCGGTGACGTCTTTATTCAAAAATTTTTGGCTAATCGGTTCGGGTAGGTTCTCCTTTCACGCAATCCGATGGCAGATTTTGAGGGCCCGCAATTCTGAAAATTTATCTAATTGTAGATTCGAATGGGCTATATCCCTATATACCATTGGGTATAGACCCTCCGTTGACGAGAAGCATGTCGATCGTAATAGTAAACGCGTCTCGCTCGACATTCTCTGGGCGAGTTAACAGCATGATGCCGACCAGGCGTTGCATTTCTTTTTGATTGAAGTGGTCAAAGCGCTTCAAACGGACGCAGTTGCGGAACCGATCCCCGGAGTTTTACGTTCTCGTCAACTGCCGGAATTGCGCTGATACTCTTGAGCTATTGCACTGATACTCATGAGCTAGGGTGTGGACTAGACAAATGAACTAAAAAGGGGCGTGCGGGGTTTACCTTTTGGGACAGGCCAAGGACTGCCCAATGCATTTTATTAGAGTCGTGAGTGCGGATCGGCATCCTGTGGTACTGCAGGGTTTGACCAAGATGCTCTCGCCAAATTTTGATTTCGAAGTTGTTGCGGCTTGCAGTGATGGTCCGAGTTTTATCGAGGCCGTTCGAACTCTGGCACCGGACATCGCGATCCTCGACAGCACGATGCCTGGCGTGACCGGGCCGGCAATGCTTTCGCTCATCAGTGCCGAGAATCTTTCCACGCGGCTGGTGCTGTTCGTCGGATCCGATGAGGACCAGGAAGTGGTCATGCCGGCCGCTGCCGACGGCTACAGCATCATCTCGAAGGATGCGACGCAGGAAGTGCTGGTGAGATCGTTGCGCGAAGTTGCGGCCGGCCGGCGGTTGTCGCCGTTGCCATCCTCCGAACAGGTCGTGGCCCGCGAGCCGGGGACGATCACCGAAAATGCGCTGGCTGTGCTGACGGACCGCGAGCGCCAGATCATGCGCCTGGTATCGGAGGGGCTGTCGAACAAGGAAATTGGACGGCGGCTGAATATCACCGATGGCACCATCAAAGTGCATCTTCATCACATCTTCCAGAAGCTTGAAATCAGCAACCGGACAGTATTGGCGGCCATCGCGATTGCGCAGGACGACGGCACACACGGCCCCTCGGAAAACGACCCTTCCCGAATTCGTCGGAGTTGAGAGCTGCGTTGCTGCGGCAAGTGGCCGCTCCCGTACGATCGTAGGGAGGGCCGTCAATTCCGAAGCCCCGCCGGTGCGTTCGCCTGCGCGGAGCGCCTGCCGCGCTGCAATAACTCCAATAGCGTAGTCCGGATGGTCCGGTTTGTCGGGGCGACTCTCGACCCTGCCGGGACCAGCCGTCATCATGTGCGCTCATTGCGCTATATCTCGACGCTTCGAAAAACTGTTAGTATGAGGCTATCGAAGAAGGGACATTGTCACGGGTGACGATGAGGCTCACCTGTGGCGCAGCGCAGGCCCAAATGGCCGAATGTTTGGTGCTGCTGGTGATGCGTAGTCAAATGGTGAAATCCTGGCATCCAGCAGAGCAATGGCTGCTCGGGAGCATGCTGCTGGTGTTACTGGCGGCAGCTTGCATCTGGCTCGTGCCCGGTTCCCTATCGATCGTCCTTGCCTCGACGCTCGCTGTTGTCCTGCTTTTCTCGTTTGCAGCCCTGACGCGGGCCTTTGGAAGGACCCGCAGCCAGTTGGCAGCCGCGCTACAAGGTCGGGCACGGGCTGAAAAGGCCGAAAGCGAACTGCGGCTCGCCGTGGACGCAATCCCCGCGCTCGTCTGGAGTGCCGCCCCCGATGGCTCGCGCGACTTCCATAGTCGGCGCTGGCTTGAATTTACCGGTCTGGCGGAGGGCGAGGCGGCGGGCCGAGGCTGGATCTCCGCCGTCCATCCGGAAGACCGCGCCGCGGCCGCTGAACATTGGTATGCTGCCATCGCGGCCGGCAAACCGTACGAAGTCGAACTTCGCGGGCGCAGTGCCGGCGGTGAATACCGCTGGTTCCTCGCTCGCGCGGAGCCGCTGCGCGACCCGGCCGGCGCCATCGTCAAATGGTACGGATCCAACACCGACATCGATGATCGCAAGCGCGCGGTCGAAGCGCTGGCCGCAAGCGAGGCGCAATGGCGGGAAGTGTTCGAACACAACCCGGTCATGTATTTCATGGTTGATGCCGTCGGCACCGTGCTGTCGGTCAACACCTTCGGTGCCGCGCAACTCGGCTATTCGGTCGACGAGCTGCTGGGACAATCCGTGCTGCAGGTGTTTCCTGAGGAGGATCGGGTCTTTGTCCTGGACAATGTTGCCACCTGCCTCAACGATGTCGGCCGCAGGCACAACTGGGAAGTCCGCAAGGTCCGCAAGGATGGTTCATTGCTTTGGGTTCGTGAAAACGCGAAAGCCGTACGGCGGCTGGACAACGAGCTGATCCTCCTGGTCGCATGCGAAGATATTACCCAGCGCAAGCAGACAGAAGATGCTCTGCAACGAAGCGAGAAGTTCTTGGCTGAAGCGCAGCGGTTGAGCCATACTGGAAGTTTCGGCTGGCGCACCGCGACCGGCGAGATCATTTGGTCGGACGAAACTTTCAGTATCTTCGGATACGAGAAGGCCCCTTCGGTCAACATCGACATGGTCGTCGCACGGATTCACCCCGATGATCGGGCGCTCGCGCAACAGACCATCGACCGCGCCTCCAGCGACGGACAGGATTTCAACCACGGATACCGATTGCTGTTGCCGGACGGATCCGTGAAATTCGTCCATGCCGCCGCACGCGCCGTAGGAGAAGCGGCCGACCTCACCTTTGTCGGTGCAGTTACTGACGTCACGGAGCGTCGACGCGCCGAGGAGGAACTCCACGAAGCGCAGGCTGAGCTCGCACGCGTCGCGCGCGTGACCGCCCTGGGCGAATTGACCGCATCGATCGCGCATGAGGTCAATCAGCCGCTCGCCGCGGTCGTCACCAACGCGGAGGCCTGTCTGCGCTGGCTCGACCGCGACGTTCCAAACCTGACCGAAGCGCGCGACGCGATGAAATTGATCGTCAGCGACGGGAAGCGTGCCGGTGAAGTGATCAAGCGCGTGCGTGCCCTCGTCAACAAGGCGGCCACGCAGAAGGTGCCGCTGTCGCTCAATGACGTTGTGCGTGAAGTTGTTGTGCTGGTGCAGCACGAGCTGGTCAGTCGGCGGGTGTCGCTGCGGCTGGAGCTCGCCCCGGCCATGCCCCTGGTTCTGGCCGATCGCGTCGAGCTGCAGCAGGTGATCCTCAATCTGGTGATCAACGGCATCGAAGCGATGCAGTCGCTGACCGACCGCCCGCGCGAACTGGTGATCCGAACGCAGCAGAACGACCGGGATCAAATTCAGCTGGCCGTGCGGGACTGCGGCATCGGGCTCGCCGCTGGCGATGCCGGCCGGCTGTTCGAGGCCTTTTTCACGACCAAATCCGGCGGCATGGGCATGGGATTGTCGATTTGCCGGTCGATCATCGACGCTCACGGAGGACAATTGTCGGCATCGAACAACGCTGGACCAGGCGCCACGTTTCAGTTCACCTTACCGCAGCATCGCGAGAATGATCGGCCGTGACGATGCGCTCAACCTCGCCACGCGACATGATGGGCACCGATGAATCCATTGTCTTCGTGATTGATGACGATGAATCGATGCGCGACGCGCTCAAGAATCTCTTCCGTTCGGTTGGCTTGAGGGTGGAGGTCTTTCCCTCCGCTGCCGAATTCCTGCAGCACCGCCTGCCGGATGTGCCCAGCTGCCTGATTCTCGATATCAGGCTGCCTCGGGTCAGCGGCCTCGACTTTCAGGCCGATTTGGCCAAGGCAGGGATTCGCATTCCGATCATTTTCATGACCGGGCATGGCGATATTCCGATGACCGTCAGGGCGATGAAGGCCGGAGCGATCGACTTTCTGTCCAAGCCATTCCGTGACCAGGACATGCTCGATGCGGTGGCGATGGCGATCGAGCGCGACCGTCAACGTCGTAACGAGGCAAAAAGCCTTTCCGACTTGCAGGGTCGTTTCGAAACCCTGACTCAGCGCGAGCGGGAAGTGATGACCCTCGTGACCGCGGGACTCATGAACAAGCAGGTCGCGGGTGAAATCGGCATCGCAGAAATTACCGTCAAGATACATCGCGGGCATATCATGCGGAAAATGGCGGCGAAGTCGTTGGCGGACCTGGTGAGGATGGCCGAAACCCTCGGAATGCGACGCGGGATGCCGTAGGCCGTTGCGGGATGGCCGCAACTGCAGCATGACGGCGGTTGGGCAGGGCTGCTCAATTCCGCGTGCCACAAACCTAAGTATGATTTGCTGAAGCGATCTTGCGCTGCACGCTCGCGGCCAAGTGGCTGTGCGTCAATGGCGCTCTGGTTGCGCCGTTTAGGAAAGACCACATTGTCCAATTTCCCAGTCGTTTCAATCATTGACGATGACGCTTCCATTCGCACCGCGACCTGCAACCTGGTCCGATCGCTTGAGTATGTCGCATATGCGTTCGCGTCGGCCGAGGAGTTCCTGCGCTCGTCACATCTGAAGGAGACGTCATGCGTCATCGCGGATGTTCAAATGCCGAGCATGAGCGGTATCGATCTGCAGGACCATCTGCGGGCTCTCGGAAATCGCGTACCATTCATTTTCATCACCGCGATCGCGGCCGAGCCGATCCGTGAACGCGCGCTGAGCGCGGGTGCGATCTGCTTTCTCACCAAGCCCTTTGATGGAGAGACGCTGATTAGATGCGTCGAAACCGCCCTGAAGGGGGACGGCGCCCAGGCGGGTCAATGACGCATGGGTGGTCGGTATCCGGATCTGTCCGTCAGGCCACGGGGAGCCATATACGAACGGATAAGCGGAACAACCATCAGGCGAATTGATGATGAAGCATGATCGAGCGAGATTGCTGGCAACAACTTTCTTTCAGATCGCAAGCGCAAAACAGCAATTCGTCAGAAAGTGGTCGCCATGTGTAGGGATCTACCTTGCTCAAAGTGCGACAGTGAAGACCCCGGAATAATCTCTCTGCGAGATCCAGCGCGTGAGCACCACTGCGGACGCTCTTGCCTTTGCGCGATAGATGTCGAGGTCCTGTCATGACAAACCGTTGCAACAATCCGGACTGTGAGCGGCCGTTTGGCCTGATCCGATTTAACTGGCACTTCGAACAATTCTGCTCGGCCAAGTGCCGCGAGAACCGCAAGCGCCTGCGGGAGCGCCACAAGACGTATTGGAGATGGCTCTACCCATGGCCTGATCCAGCGGCCGTAAAGCAGGATTAGGCCGAACGCGCATTCGGAAGTGTCTTGGAAGTTCGTAGACGGAGACGCAGTTGCCACCCCAGATAATCATGTCGCACACCCCGTCGGAATCGGAGCTTGAGGAAATCGAGCTGCTTGAATTCACCGAAGGAGCCATCAAGACGACGATGCAGGCGGCCCTGCTCGGAACCCTGATCGCGTGGACGCCCTCTCTGTTCATGCTCGCTTACATGGCGCGGGACATACAACCGGTGCCCGGCGAGCAACACGATTAGCGCCCCGGCCCAAAGGTGCCGCTTGGGGTGATCTATCTCCCGGGACGTTTCGTGCAAGCGAAGCGTCTCTGCCTCGCCCGGTCTCTCCCCAAGACCGGGTTATTTTTTTGTATAGACGGCGATCACCGCGACGCAGCGGCAGACATTCCGGCGGCGGAAATGGCTGATGCGGGCCTGCGCAGGAAGGCGCTGCCCTTTGGCTGGACGCGCGATCCATCGATGACCTCGAGATGGCCGCATCGGTTGAGGGTGTGCAGCTTTCGGCCGGGCCATGCCGGTCCGGGCTTCAAGATCTGTCGGACGGCTTGCCGGAACGTCGTCGGCGACAGTTCGAGAATTTCCGCAAGGCCGAGCGCGGCGCCATATCCGTTCGTGCAATCCTGGACCGGGCGCCACAGCTTGCCGTCGATCCTCACGAAGTGTCCTGCCGGTCGCGTGGTTGCGCGATCCATCAGAACCGGATTGCTCGCATGGGGCAACCAGGGACCGAACAGGCTCGCGGCGTGGAAGATCGACAAGCTATCCGAGTATCCGCCGGTTCCGTCGCGCCAGGCGCCGAACAGATAATGCAGGCCGTTGTGTTGGGTGATGGTGACGTCAGCCAGTTCGAGCCCCGACAGCAGCGTGGAGTGACGCTCCCATCTGTCGGGGAATCGAACGCATCGGTAGAGAGCGACGTCGCGATGCTCGGAGCTTTCCGGGATCATCCATAGATCGCCGCCGTCTTCGATCAGGAACGGATAAGACAGATGCCAGGGCTCTTCCAGCACGGGCACCGCCTCGCCAACCGGGCCGGTGCCATCGAACTCGATGGCCGAGATGATGCCCTTTCCCACATGGTGATCCAAGTCCTCAAAGAAGACGAATGTTCGCCCCTGCCATTGGACCGGAAACGGATCGGCGTAGAAGCGATGTCCGGGATCGGCGAGCACGTTCCAGTCCGGGCCTGACAAATTCTCTGCCTGCCAGACATTCGTCTGACTGTAGCGCCATCCGACGTGCCAGTGCGGCGCGTAGCAGCACAGGCGATATATTTCCTTCGCGATCGAGACGGCGAGGCCACGCAGGACATATTTGGCGGGCCGCGGCTGCGGGTTGTTGGCGATCGAATACGCCAGTTGCGGCACGATCCGCGGCGCCCCGCTCAGAATCGCCGTCAGCATGGTCAGGGTGCGCGCCATGACGGTTTCGAGTGCACCGCTGAGGCCGGCTGCAATTTCTCCGGATGGATGACCGCGATCCAGCACCGCACCGTCGACCTCGTTGACGATTTCGATCACGGGCAAGTCTCCGGCCAGGATCGCTGCCAAAGCCGCGTTCTCGCCCGCGACCCCGTTGAACAGCGGCCGCAGATAGAGCCGGGCGGAGCAGTCAGGCTTCCGCGCAGCGCCGGTAAAGTCGACGATCACCTCGGCCGTGTCGGCGTGAGGTCGCGATTGTGCGGGGATCGCCGTCCACTTGTCGGCGCCACTGCGCTTGCCCTTGCGCAACACAAGGCGCTCGAGCTCGAACAGCGCCTCGAGGCCGGCGGGCCGCGCCTCGCTCGTCGCTGACCATGCGATCTGAATCGGAACATCCCGGCCGTTAACCGACAGGTTCTCGCGATTCATCCAGAGCCGAGCATGGTCAGTTTCGCAACGGAACTCGATCATCATGTTCGCCCATCCGTTCCAGGCAACCTGCGATCACATCGTCTGGTCGATAATTTGCACGTATTCCTCAACCATCGTCTCTACCGAATAGCGCGACCGCAGGCCTTTGGCGTTTCGCCGCAGTTCATTGCTGAGGGTTTCGTCGGTTAAAATTCTCGAAACGGCGGCCGACAGCTTCGCGTTATCTGCGGCATCGACGAAAATTGCCGCCGGCTTGCCGTCGACCGACAATACCTCGCGCAACACGGGCAAATCATTGACGACCAGAGGAAGCCCGGCGCTCGCCGCTTCGACCGCCGCGAGGCCGAAAGTTTCGGCTTGCGAGGGAAACACGAAGACATCCAGGCAAGCGAGGAAACCCGCCATCTCCTGCGGGGAGATTTCGCCGATGAAATGCACCCTGTCGGAGACTTTCAATTCATCCGCCAGAAGCTTCAGCCGCTCCTCGTCCGCGCCCTGGCCGGCCAGCGCGAGATGCCAGGACGGCTCTCCGACGAGGAGGCGGATCGCCGCGTCGAGCCGCTTGTGCGGGTGCAGCCTTGCAGCGCAGCCAAGCAGCGCATGATCGGCGGGCAGCTTGTAGCGTTGCCGCGCGATCCGCTTCGGCAGATCGAGCGCCTTGTCGTCAAACCCGTGCGCGACGTGCTTCATGCGCGCGCGATAGGGGGCGGGGTAACGCGTGTACTCGCGCTGCATGTGCTGCGAGTTGAGCGTGATGAATTTGAAGAAGCCGAGACTGCCCATGATGACGTCGGCGGCACGCACCGGCCAGCTCATCGACATCGCCGACGAGACCTGATTGGCGATGACCGGGGCGCGGCTGACAAGGCGCGTGACACCGCCGCCGATCACGTTGCCGAAATGCTGAAACGTGAGGACCGCATCCGGCTTTACCTGCTTGAGGTGGCGGCACAAGGTCCAAAGCATCTGCACTAGCGCCAGGGGATTTCCCGGCCGGCTTGACGCGCAATAAAGCGTGTTCGGCGGCTCGTCGAAGGAATTCGACTTGCGGAAGAAGAACAGGTTGAAGACGTCATAGCCACGTGCGGCGAGGCCTGCACCGAGGAGCCTTGTGATCTCCTGGGCGCCGGCATTCTCCGCTTGGGTCTGCACCAGAAGCACTCGCCGCTTTGGCATATTCGCTTTTATCAGTTGTGTGGCGGTCGACGACTTCATCGTTGCTCCGCGCGATACCGCTGAAATAGAGCGCGGATGTCTCGCCGGTTGCGTGCAAGGGATATCACCTCTTGCACACCTAATTATCACGCGGTGATTGCCGGGACATCGACTAGCCGGCAACGGAGTTAATAGGGACCTTTCGATCGGACGTCTCGCACACCGCGAGGCGATCGGCACGCAGGATATCGTCAGCACATTAACCAATTGGTCATGGATCACGGCGAGGCGGGCGTAACCGTAGGTTAACCATGGATATTTACGCTGCAGCAGGCCACTGAACAGTGCCTGTCGGTTGAATTTGAGTCCAAACCCATGACGTTCGGTAGCCGCGAAACTCCGCGAGGTTCCGCTCCGACGGAGCCTGCGGCTTCGTGGGAAGCGCCGCGCGTCGCGACGGCCAGGCCGGATCGCGCCGGCACGTCGTTCATCAAGGGATCGCTGACGCTTGCCGGGGCAGTTTCGTTCCTGCGCGAGAACGGCCGGCGTATCCTGATACTGGCGTTGGCGATCTTCACCTTCGGTGTGGTCGTCCTGATGGTTCTTCCGGTCCGGTTTGCCGCGACCGCGCTGGTCGTCGTCGATCCAAGGGAGCAGCGCGTCACGGCCGATCAGGACGTGCTGCCGGGCATTGGCCAGGATGCCGCTGCGCTTCAGAGCGTGATTGAAATCGCCAAGTCGGACGGCTTTCTGCGGCCGTTGATCGAGCAGCTCAAGATCGCAGGCGATGATGATATCGCCGGCGGTCAGACCGACACGACACGTCTGCTCGAAAAACTCCGCAGCCGTCTCGATATTTCGCGCCGAGGTCTCACTTACGTCATCGCGATTACCTTCACCTCGAACAATCCGGAACGGGCGGCCTATTACGCCAATGCCATCGCCGAGGCATTCGTTGCCAATCAAGGGCGCGTGCGCACCGAGGCCACGGATGAGGCGGCGGACTGGCTCAAGAATCGCCTCAAGACGCTGAACGAGCGCTTGCGGACCTCGGAAGATGCCGTCGCCGCCTTCAGGCTCGAGCACAAGATCGTCAATGCCGGCAAGGATTCCACGACCCAGCAATTGCGTGTGACCGATCTGACCCAGCAGGTCTCGGCGGCTCGCGTTCGCACCGAGGAAGCGAAGACGCGATACGAGCAGGCGCAACGCGATCTCAAGGCCAATGTCGATGGGCCGGTGAAGCAGGATCTCCTGAGCATCCTGCGCGCGCAACGCTCGGCCTTGAACGATCAGATTGCGCAAAAAAAGGCGGTGTTCGGCGACCGCCATCCCGACCTCGTGATCTCATACAGCCAGTTGAACGACCTCAATCGGCAGATCGAGGCTGAGCGGAAGAAGAACGTCGATACCGCGAAATCGGAGTATGAAGCCCAGCTTGAACAGCAGAAGTCGCTGGAAAAGCAGCTCAAGGCGGTCGAGACGCAGATGCTGGTGGACGGTCAGGCACTCGTCAGGCTGCAGGAACTGCAGCGCGATGCCGAGGCCAACAAGAACATCTACGAGCAGTTCTTGTCCCGGTTCAAGACGACCAATGAACAGCGTCTGCTGCAGAACTCCCAGACCAAGATCGCCTCGGTCGCCATTCCTCCACTGCGCTCGACCCGTCCGCCGCTGGCGTTGCTGCTCGCGGCGCTGGCGATCGCCTCGATCCTGACCTCGACGGCCGCCGTCGCGGTGATGCCGAGCGCGTCGGACAGACCTGCCGCTGCCAATGCACCTGCCAAAGTGCTTGCCAAGGAACCTGCCAAGGAACCTGCCAAGGCTCCTGTACAGACAGCAAGCGGCAGCACACCTCGTCAGCCGGTCCAACCTGCGGCCGCTGTCCAACCTGCAGCCGCAGCTTCGCGCCAGCCCGCAGCCTTAGTAAACCTTCCGATATGGGTTCGAATTCCTGAGCTGGCGCCAGACGCATCTCACCGCAACGTCTGGCAAAGGCTGATCGCTGCGGCAGCTGAGCTTGACCTCAGCGGTTACCTGCGTCCGCTTCTCGAAAAGATCGGTCATGTTCCGGGAACGGCCGGCAAGGTTGTCTTTGTGATGTCGGTCGGCAAAAAGGCCGGCGGCAACACCGTTGCGCGCTCGCTGAATCGCCTGGCCTTGAACCGGGGCATGCTGAGCGTGCTGATCCAGGTACAGCCGGAATTTGCCGGCACCGAGTCTGCGATGACCGAAGGACAGGGTGGCGCCACCCTCGCCGGGCTTCAGTCGGTCAGCGAGCTCCTGAGCGCCAGCAGAAAAGCCGAAATACGGCCTGCGGACGATATTCGCTCGGAATTCGATCTGATCATCGTTCATGCGACATCTCTGGCCTTGCAGCCCGACGCCGTCACGCTGGCCGCGCATGCGGATCTGGTCATCCTGGTGGTTCACGCGGCCGAGCTCGGCTCGGCGGCGCTGCAAAGGGTCACTGCGGCGCTGTCACGGTTCGATGCCGTGCCGACCGGTGTCATCATCAACCATGAGCCCGCCGGCTCGACCGTTCCTCACCCCGAGCGCAAGGCATTGGGACTGGCGGTCTGACGATTGCCAGGCCGCGCTGCCGGTCGACAACATATCTGGCTCGGGCCGGCACCACATGCCGGCCTTCAACTGTGGCGGACCGCCGTGGCTCACATGCGCAAATTGGTCGTTGCTGCGATCCTGCTGTCGATGTCATTCGCTCAATCGGCCTCGGCGGATACTTGTGTGGCTTTGCCGCATACGGTCGCGCCGGACCGGCTCGCCGCGCTGTCCCGCGGCTTCAATGCCGACGGCTGGATCAACGGTCCGAAGTCCGCTCCCCCGAGCGCGGGATTGCTGCAGCAGCTCCGCAAGGCGGGAATGAGCCATGTCCGGTTGCCGGTGCCTGCAGAGCGCGTCATGCGCCGTTACGCATCGCAGGCAGAACGCGACGAGACGCTGCGGGCGCTCGATCAGGCGTTGAAGCAACTGATGTCGCTTGGCTACGCTGCATCCGTCGATCTGCACCCGGGAGAGCGTTTCAATCGCCTGCATCGCGAGGACCCTGACGCGGCGATGCAGGAGATGGAGGGGGCATGGCGCGATCTTGCCGAGGTCATCCGGGCGTATCCGGCCGACCGTGTCTTCGCGGAGCTGCTCAACGAGCCCGACGTGGAAGCCGACACATGGCAGAGGGAGGTCGAGGCGCTCGCCGGTTTCGTTCGCAGATTGCTTCCCGACACCACGCTCATTGTCGGTCCGGTCAACTGGCAGCGACCCGACTCGCTTCCGGAGTTTCGTCCGCTACCGGATCCAAATACGGTCTACGCCATCCATTTCTACGATCCGATGGTCTTCACCCATCAAGGCCATTGGGACGCGCAGGATCCGCTGCATTGGATCAAGGGATTGCCTTTCCCGATCAGCGCCGACGATCCCAGGGTTCAGGCGATCCGCCGGGACTTGCAGGACGAAAATGCGACGGCGGCCCTTGATATGCTTGAGCGGGCGATTGCTTCCGCCAAGGAAAAGCCGGGAGTCGATCGGTGGCTCGCGCCTGCCGTTGCATGGCAACGGCAGTTCTCGCGGCCCATCATTGTCAACGAGTTCGGCGTGCTGAAAGCCGAAGCTCCCAGGGTGAGTCGGTTGCGCTGGCTCGCCTCAGTGACCGCTTATGCCCGCAAGCATTGCTGGGGCTGGGCGCATTGGGAGTTGGCGCAGGGGTTCGGCCTCGTCGACGCCAGCACGGGCAAGCCCGATGCCGACGTCATGCGGGCGTTGTTGGGATCCCGTTGAGAGGGCCGATCAGTCGTTCGTGTCGGCCACGCGGACCGCGTAGGCCGCGGCTTTGGATGACCTGGAGCACGCCAGCACGAGGATCGAAGGATCAACGCCGGTTCGCCGGCGGCAAAGCACATTGAGAATGATCGTGGCCAGCGCCAGCGACACGGTGGCCGAGATGGCGGCGCCGAGCACGCCGAGCCATGGAATCAGAACGACGAAGCCGAGCAGGCGAAGCACCACGTTGGCGGCGACCACCGGGACATATTGGCCTTCGTGGCCGGTCAATTGGAGAATCGCCGCAGCCGGACCGCCGGCCGCCTGGAATGCCGTCCCGATCGCCAACACGATCAGCACCCAGTGCTGGGCGGCGAAATGGGGGCCGAACAGGCCGAGCAGATAGGGCGCGCCGATCCAGATGATCAGCAGCCCGCTGATGACGCACACGGCGGTGACCTCGGCCATGAGCTTCAGGGTGCGCTCGAATTCCTGCTGATTCTTGCTGAAGTAGAGCGAGGGCAGGCGGCGTGCCGCAAACGTATACAGTGCAGCCGACAGCATCGCGAAGATGTTGGCCAAACGCGACGCGGCGAAATAGACGCCGGCCGTGGCCGGATCCAGCATCCAGTACACCAGGATGACGTCGAAATACTGGTTCGCCGCTTCGAGGATCGAGGCGATCCAGAAACGAAGCGCGCTCGGCCTCCAGCGGGAGGTTTCGTTTCGCGCCGGCACATCGCGCATGTTCGGCAGCGCACGCGCGATCGAAACGATCTGCGCGACCAGCCCGAGCGCCATCGCGACCGCAATCAAGCCGAACAGTTCGACCGGCTCCAGGCGGCCCTGGCCCAACAACACGGCGAGCAGGACCAGGACCACGGCAACGCGCCAGAAAAATTCCCGATTGCCTTCTCCCATCAGAATGCCGACCAGCGATCGCGCGACCTGGCTGCCGAGCATCAATCCGGCGTTCACAGCCGTGAAGGCGCACATCGCGAGTATCAGGGCCCACCCTTCGCCTCGCAGGCCCGCGGCGGTCGCGATCGCCACGATTGCGATCAACATCGCGACGGACGAGATCTTCAGGCTGGAGAGCAGCACGCCCTTGGTGAGGTCGGTTTGCCCGTTCACCTGGTATTCGTTCAGGAACCGGACCAGGAGCAGCTCCTGGCCGACAAGGCCCACCACCGATGCGATCTGGGCAACCGAAAGCCACGTCGCGAAATCGCCAAAGGCGTCGGGCAACATCGCGTGTGCCGCGAGAGAGAACATTGCGAGCGCAAGGCCGCCGCTGCCGACCTTCAGGAGAATGGTCCCGGCAACGCCGCGCGTTACGTCACGCCGTATCAACTGGAGAACAACATCAATCATGAGGAGTGCAGCGCATCTCTCCTTCCAGGACGCTCGCGACAGCGTTGGTGCCGATCGTATCACGCGGGCGAATCCGGAGTGTTAATGCACGGAATGTGCTGCGCAGCGCTTGGCATCGGTCCGATCTCAATACGCGTCGGCAACACACCCTGGTTCGCTCCGGGACAATCTGTCCCTGGTGTCTTCGAACGAGACAGCCGTCGGCCCACCAGAACAGCCCTTCGCAACACTGCAAGGGCGGTCGCCGAAGCGGCGTTTGCCCGATAAACCCGCTCGTTTGAGCGAAAGTGGCTCCCCAGGAGTGGATTCGAACCACCGACCTGACGGTAAACAACCGTCCACTCTACCGCTGAGCTACTGGGGAACAGCACTCACATGGGCTGTTCAGCAAACCGCGTGCCACGATCGAGCCGAGCCCGGCGTCCTCGCGAACATCGTTAGCGGACGCTTGAATCATTGGCGTCGCGTGCGCGGCGGTTAACCTCAATCCCTGAAATGGATCGTTCCGGTTTCGGCAAGCGGATATCAGGCAGGAAAATTGCAATTCCGCTGGGATCAGCCGCCGGAGTCGACCGAATGACAATTGAAGTGAGTGTGGCAGAGCTGATCGCCGCCAGCGCGCCTGACGCCGTTGTCGCAGACGTTGCAATCGTCGGCGGCGGCCTGGCGGGCTCGCTGGCGGCAGCGGTGCTCGCGCGGAGCGGGCATCAGGTCGTTCTGATCGATCGGCGCGCGGTTTATCCCGAGGAGTTCCGCGTCGAAAAGATCGCCGGCCAGCAGCTGGACATCCTTCGGCGGCTGGGATTCGTTCGCGAGCTCGAGGCCGTCGCGTGTCCGTACGACCGCATCATCAACATCAGGGGAGGCGAGGTCGTCGACGTCAGCGTCGGTCAGGCCTACGGGTTTCGCTACGCCGATCTCGTCGCCATGGCACGGCGCCTGCTGCCCGACTCTTCCAGCTTCATCGTCGATCGGGTGACCGGCGTCAGCTGCAGTGACGACGTCCAGGAGCTCGTGCTGGCATCGGGCAGGCGCGTCAGGTCGCGCCTCGTCGTCCTGGCCACCGGCATGGCCGGCGTGCTCGGTCATGACCTCGGAATCAAGCGACGCGTGCTGGCCGAGCGTCACTCGGTTTCATTCGGCTTCACCATTGCGCCGTCGGACGATGCGCCGTTCGCATTCCAGGCGCTGACCTGCTACGGCGACCGGGCCTCCGACGGCGTCGACTATCTCAGCCTGTTTCCGACGTCAGGCGGCATGCGGGCAAACCTGTTCATGTTCCGCGATCCGGCCGATCCGATCATGCGAGAGTTGCGGCGGGATACCAAGGCGACGCTGCTGCGGCTGATGCCCGGATTGCAACCTCATCTCGGCGATTTCCGCGTCGTCGATCAGGTGCAGAATTGGGTGATGGATCTGTTCGCCGTCGAGGGACATCTGCAGCCGGGCGTCGTGCTGATCGGCGATGCCTTTCAAACCAACTGTCCCGCAGCAGGGACCGGCGTGAGCCGTCTCTTGGTCGACGTCGAACGGCTCTGCACGGAGTATGTGCCGCGCTGGCTCGAAACCGACGGCATGGGCACGGAAAAAATCGCGCAGTTCTATTCCGACCACGCCAAGATCGCAGCCGACCAGCGTTCGCTGACCTTGGCGCGCTACCGCCAAGCCCTGACGTCGAACAGCGACATCAGGTGGAACGTGCAGCGCCGCCTGCATTTCCTGCGGCGCAATTTGACCCATCGCGTGGATCGGATCAGGCCGGGATGGATCGCGCGCCTGCGCGGTGCGCTGCGCGCCTGATATCGATCAGCCCGCGCCGGTCGAGCTGCGGGCCGGCAGCAGCTTGAATTCGGCTAGTCGCTTGGCGGCCAGCTTGACCCAGGGCGCCTGTCGCAACGCCAGCAAAGCCAGCGAGCCGGCTGCACTGCCGGCCTGTGTCACGCTCCACATCGGCGATGGCTGCGCGCCAAACAGGCGCTTGTAGGGTTCGTCGCCGATGGTGAAGTCGAGCACCTGATCGCCACGCTCGATGCAATCCCTGGCAACACGCTCGAACATCAGCGCGCCGAGAGACTGGCTCTTGTAGCCTGCGATATCAAACGCGCTCATGATGATCAGGAAGCTGTCCCGGTGGCACAGTCCGAGCACCGTGGCGATCACGTCGCCGTCCATTGTCATGGTGTAGAGCCGCACGAAGCCGCCGATGCTGCGGATTGCGACGTCGGAATAGAAGTCGAAATATTCGGGCCGCTGCAGCAGGTCACCGTCGCCCTGGGCCTGGAATCGCGGGCCGCGATACTTCTTCATCTGCTCCATCGCGACGAGGACGGACGCACTGTCGTCGCAGCACGAAAAACCAAGCTCGCCCTTTTTCTCGATCTGCCGCCATTTCTTGCTGAGCTCCTTCTGATAGGAGCGGTTCAGCGCGCTGGCGCGCCATTGCTCGAAGGGCGCGATCAGGAGGGTCGAGTAGGCATTGGCCTCCGTCGAGGTCCGGCGCGGCGTCGCCAGCAGCGGCTCGATCGGAAATTTCCCATCCGGCAGCTTGGGTATCCGCAGCAGATCGAACGGGCGGAGCAGGCGTCGAATCTTCAGGCCGGCACTCTCGTCCTGCAGCAGATCGGAAAATACCTCGGCCGTGCAAACCGGCGCCAGATAGTCCGAGACGCGAAGGTCGGCGAACTCGATCGTCCGGATCGGGCCGCGTCGCATGCGCAGCAAGGGCAGCACCATTGCCAATGCGCCGGTCGCTCGATCGCGAACCACGACGACAAGCCGCCTTGCGGCTGCCGCAGGCGCGAGCTTGCGATAGAGTGCATCCAGCCAGACGGGATGTTGAAATGCGGTCGCGGCCGACCGATCGAACAGCTCGACGTATTCCTGGGACAAAAAGTCAAATGCGTCGTCGATGCTGACATCGAACGCGTCTTTGTTTTTGTTCATTCCTGAAACCAAAACAACCGGGTCATTGCCAAAAAACCGGTCGAGCCGGAGCTGGTGTCTTATAGCAGAGCCGGTACGTTCCGGGCACCGGGGGATTGTGATTTGGATTAACGAACTCCCGTTGCGTTGCTGGTTGTTTCCGCGCGGCGCGCGCTCGCGAATTCGCAATAATGTCATGCTGCGTCTCGTTATCGTTAACGGATCTTTACACATTCCGCGCTATCGCGATTGACGCTCGATGCTAAAGGTACGACGTAATGAGTGCCCGGTTCTCGCCGCAGTATCAGACTCTGCAGCCTGGCATCTCCGAGCAGCTGCCCGAGCCGTTGCGCGAGCTCGTTCCGACGCTCTGCATCGCCATCGCAACGATCGCCTTTGCGCCGGTTTTGCACGTGGCGAACCCGATCCTGGCCATTGCCGTCGAAACACTGATCGGTGTCGCCATTGTCGTTGCGGCTCCGACCCATGCGCCGGCCGTCGCGATCTTCGTGCTGTTCTTTCAGAACCTGTTCGTCTCGCTGCTGTCGCCGCTGGTTTCGGTTCCGTCCGATCTCGACTTCATGAAGGGCTACAATTTTCTCGTTTGCTCCGTGATGTGGCTCGCCACGTTCGCGCTGTATGTGTTGGGCCGGCGCAACCAGTCGGCAGATGCCAATCGGATCATGGGCTGGGGTATCTTCACGCTGGCCGTGGTGGGACTGTATTTCGCGATCGGCTTCGTCCAGAACGGCCAGGCGGCGTCGGTCTATCTGCGCAATATCGTGCTTCCGCTGTTCCTGTTTCAGCTTTCGCTGCTGACCGCCGCGACCTATCAGGTTCGGGCGACGCCGTTCCTGGTGACGCTCGGGATCGTTCTCATCCTGTGCGGCTACATCGAGTTCGCCTTCCGCGACTTCTGGCTCGCCGTCACCAACGGCTATACGTTCTGGGGCTTCGACGAGCTGAAGGCGACCCATTCGGGCACCTGGGAGGCCGAGATGCGGGCCACCGGAAATGTGCCCGTCACCCTGAAGGATCGCTTCAGCTTCGACTTCCTGAATACGCCGCTGCTCGAAGGGTTCGGTCTGTCGAAGATCCTGCGTATCCACGGCCCGAACATGAGCGCGATCAGCTTTGGCTACGGGATCGCATTTTTCGGTTTGTTCCTGGCGTCGGTCGGACGTCCGCTGTTCGCGCTTGCTGCGCTGCCTCTCCTCATTCTCTGCAGCGTCAAGGGAGCTCTCATCACGGTGATCTTCGTGGTCGCGGCCTGGATCTCGACCCGCCTGCTTGGCGCCGTGGTGACGCTCGGGCTCGGCCTGGTCGGCTTGATGGTCTTTGCGATCGTTGCGATCCATGTCGGCTTGCAGATCGGCGACTATCACGTCATCGGCCTGATGGGCGGCTGGCACGGTTTCCTCGAGAAGCCGCTTGGCCGTGGCCTCGGCATCGGCGGCAATCTGTCGGAGGGCTATTTCTCGATCGACTGGAGCGCTGCGCAGCAAGCCGGAACGATCGACGGCGCGGTCGAAAGCGCGGTCGGCGTCTTGATCTACCAAATGGGCATCGCCGCCTTTGTGCCGCTCGGCTTCTATTTCGCAATGGCGCTGAAGGCCTGGCGTCTCTATGCGTCTTCGGGAAACCTGACGCAGGGTCTTGCCGGTTTCGGCGTCATGGTCGTGCTGCTGAATGGCCTGTTCCAGGAAGAGGCCTTGTTCGCACCGCCGGCGCTCGGCCTGCTGCTGGCGCTGACCGGACTGGTGATCGGAAGCCAGATCAGGATGCAGACCATCGCCGATCGGGAGGCCGAGCTCGATCCGTCGATCGGTTACCGGCCAGCGGCGTAGCACAATCCGGGGCGACGTCAGCCGGGCGGCGCGTCGTTGATCTCGAGTAGCGCCTGACGCACCGCTTCCACCAGATCCAGCGCAACCGGCGAGGGGCTGCGCTGCGGCGGGAAGACAGCGGCGAATTCGAAATCGATCCGCGGCACGAAGCGTCGCACGACGACGCCGCGGGTGGAGAATTCCTGCGCGGTGAAGGGATCGCAGATCGCGACGCCGAGTCCTGACGACACCATCCCGCACATGATCTCCGACAGCGTTGTCTCGACCCGCAGCACGCGGCGGACGTCGTCGCGGTTGAAGGCCTGATCGACCAGATGCCGTCCGGTCGATCCGGCGGACAGCGAGATGAATGTCTCGCCCTCGAAATCGCGCGGCTCCAGTACTTGTCTTGCCGCCAGCCGATGTCCGGTCGGCAGCACCGCGACACGCGCCGGCGGCGGCAGCCGCAGGCTCGGCAGGCCGGAATGCGCGATCGGCACTTCGGCGAAGCCGAGGTCGCATTGGTTGTTCAAGACCCAGTCGACCACGATCGGCGAGATCACGCCGAAGAAGGCGAGGTTGAGGTTGGGCCGCTCTTTCAGGAAGTGTCCGGCGAGCCGCGGCAGATAGCCGTTCGACAGCGCCGGCAGTGCTGCGATCCGCAACGTGCCGGTGCGGCGGCCGCGGATCTCCTCGGCGGCGGCCGCGATGCGTTCGAGCCCGACGAAGGAGCGCTCGACCTCGGTATAAAGCGCGGTCGCCGCCGCGGTCGGCACCAGGCCGGTGCCGCGCCGCTCGAACAGCTCCATCTTCAGCAGCGCCTGGAAGTCGCGCAGCAACCGGCTGACCGCTGGCTGGGTCACAGCGATCAGTTTTGCTGCCTCGGTCACGCTGCCGGTCAGCATCATCGCCCGGAAAGCTTCCACCTGCCGCGAGTTGATCCGCGCCATTCCGCTGGTCCCATTCATAACATTTCAGCATGTACAGGGTGGCATTATTCATTGGACGACGAAAGCGGCCATGGCAGTATTTTCATCAGCGCTGGAGACAGCCTGCTTTTTCGGCAGATTCGGGCCAAATCGCCCCGATCGCCAAAGGATGGCGCGCTTCGGCTCGAGATCGTTAGCCCCGTCCCGGTATTGGAGATCGATAGATGAAGTCTCTCAGCCTTCTCACCGCGCTCAGTCTCACGACCCTCGCCGCGATCTCGTCTGATGTCTCGGCCCAGCAGAAGACACTCTATGTTGCCGGCTACGGCGGCTCGTTCGAGAAGACGATCCGCGACGAGGTGATCCCGGGTTTCGAGAAGGCGAACGGCGTCAAGGTCGAGTATGTCGCCGGCAATTCGACGGACACGCTGGCCAAGCTGCAGGCCCAGAAGGGCAACCAGCAGATCGATGTCGCGATCGTCGACGACGGTCCGATGTATCAGGCGATCCAGCTCGGTTTCTGCGGCAAGCTCGATGGCCTCCCGGCCGATCTCTACGATGCTGCGCGCTTCAAGGGCGACAGCGCGGTCGCGATCGGTATCGTCGCCACCGGCCTGATGTACAACACCAAGGTGTTTGCCGAGAAAGGCTGGGCGCCGCCGACCTCGTGGAACGACCTGAAGGATCCGAAATACGCCAAGCAGCTGGTGATCCCGCCGATCAACAACACATACGGCCTCGAAGCGCTGGTGATGCTGTCGAAGATGAATGGCGGCGGCGAGTCCAACGTCGAGTCCGGCTTCAAGATCTTCAAGACCGACATCAATCCGAACGTGCTCGCCTACGAGCCATCGCCGGGCAAGATGACCGAGCTGTTCCAGTCCGGTCAGGCCGTGATCGCGGTGTGGGGCACCGGCCGCGTGCAGAGCTTTGCCAACACCGGCTTCCCCGTCGACTTCGTCTATCCGAAGGAAGGGGCGGCCACGCTGCTGACGACGGCCTGTCCGATTGCCAAGCCGAACGCGTCGCCGCTGGCCGCAAGCTTCATCAAGATGTTGCTCGATCCCAAAATCCAGCTCGTGATGCTGAAGGACTACGGCTACGGCCCGGTGCTGAAGTCGCTGGTGATTCCCCCCGAGCTCGGCAAGATGGCGCCGATCGGCGAGCGCGCGGCAAAGCTCTATAATCCGGACTGGACTGTCATCAACGAGAAGCGCGAGGAATGGACCAAGCGCTGGAACCGCGAGGTTGAACGTTGAGCTGACCGGCCGCGCCGGAGACCATCCATGGCCTATCTCGAGCTCGATCGGGTCGCCAAGCAGTTCGGCGCGCAGACTGTCGTCGATGACTTCAGTCTCGCGGTCGGCAAGGGGGAGTTCGTTTCCTTCCTCGGTCCATCCGGCTGCGGCAAGACCACGACCTTGCAGATGATCGCGGGATTCCTCGAGCCGACGCGTGGCACGATCCGGCTTGAGGGCAGTCATCTGACCAAGGTCCATCCGGCCAAGCGCGGGCTCGGCATCGTTTTTCAGAGCTACGCGCTGTTTCCGCACATGACCGCGGCGGAAAACGTCGCGTTCGGCCTCGAAATGCGGAACGTACCGCGCGACGAGCGTGCCGAACGGGTCCGTTCGGCGCTCGCGATGGTCGGGCTCGCCGGCTACGAGGAGCGCTATCCGCGCCGGATGTCCGGCGGCCAGCAGCAACGCGTGGCGCTGGCGCGGGCGCTGGTGATCCGGCCGAGCGTGCTGCTGCTCGACGAGCCCCTGTCGAACCTCGACGCCAAGCTGCGCGAAGGCATGCAGATCGAGCTGCGCCAGATCCAGCGCACGCTCGGCACCACCACGATCCTGGTCACCCATGACCAGAACGAGGCGATGTCGCTGTCCGATCGGATCGTGGTGATGAGCCAGGGCAGGATCGAGCAGATCGGCACGCCGCAGGACACCTATGAGCGGCCAGCCTCGGCTTTCGTCTCGCAGTTCCTCGGCAAGACCAACGATTTCGCCGCGACGATCGATCGAACCGTTGCGTCCGCGCGTCTGGTCGCGGGCTCCTGGAGCGCGCCGGCCCCGGCGGGGTTCAATGGCTCGGTGACGATCAGCCTTCGTCCTGAAAGGATCGGCTTTGCAGACACGGGACTCGCCGCAAAGATCATCACGCGCATCTTCCAGGGCAATCATTGGCTGTTCCAGTGCGAGAGCGAATGCGGCCCTGCGATCGTGATCCGGCAGAATGACGGCCAGCCGCAACCGGCCGAAGGGGATGTGGTGCGCCTCACGTGGCGGGTCGAGGACATGAGCCTGCGCGGAGGCGGCGCATGAGCGCCGCTGCCGATACCGCGTCGGCCGCGCCCGCCGATGATCGGAGGGCAGGCGCGCCGTGGGCACTGGCCGCACCCGCGCTGATGCTGTTCGTCGGCGTGCTCGTGATCCCGCTTGCGATGACTGTGATGCTGTCGTTCCACGATTGGGGCCAGTACAAGGGCATCGAGCCGGTTTTCATCCTGAAGAATTGGCATGAGATCGCGACTGATCCCTATTACGCCGAGATGTTCTGGCGGACGTTTCGCATCGCGATCCTGACGACATTCCTCACCGCCGTGCTCGGCGCGCCCGAGGCGTACATCCTCAACCGCATGAGCGGGCGCTGGCGGAGCGTCTTTCTGCTCGTGATCCTCGGGCCGCTCTTGATCTCCGTGGTCGCGCGCACGCTCGGCTGGGCGCTGCTGTTCGGCGGCAACAATGGTCTCGTCAACAAGCTCATGATGTCGCTCGGGCTGATCCGCGCGCCGATTCCCTTCATGTTCACCGAGACCGGCATGGTGGTCGCGCTCGCGCATGTGATGATGCCGTTCATGGTGCTGTCGGTGTGGGCGGCGCTGCAGCGGCTCGATCCGCAGATCGAGAATGCCGCGCTGTCGCTTGGTGCCGGCCCCGTGACCATCATCCGCCGCATCGTCATGCCGCAGATCATGCCGGGCGTGCTGTCGGGGGCGATCATCGTGTTCTCGCTGTCGGCCAGTGCGTTCGCCACGCCCGCGATCATCGGCGGCCGCCGGCTGAAGGTCGCGGCGACGCTGGCATATGACGAATTCCTCAACACGCTGAACTGGCCGCTCGGCGCGGCGGTCGCCACCCTCTTGCTGGTGGCGCTGGTGCTGATCGTGGTCGGCAGCAACGCGCTGATCGAGCGGCGGTACGCGGAGGTGTTCCGATGACGCGGAACGGCCCGCTCGCACTCGCATTCCACACCGTCTTCGTCATCGTCATGCTGGCGCCGATCGTGGTCGTGTGCCTCGTCGCCTTCACGCCGGAAGGCTATCTGTCGCTGCCGACCAATGGCTTCTCGCTGCGCTGGTTCAGGACCATCGCGAACTATCCCGAATTCGTTCATGCGTTCTGGGTCAGTCTCGGCCTCGGCGCGCTGTCCTCCTTCGTGGCCGTTGCGTTCGCCGTGCCGGCGGCATTGGCGATCGCGCGCTACAAGTTCCCCGGCCGCGACGCATTGTCGGCACTGTTCCTGTCGCCCTTGATGATTCCGCATGTCGTGCTCGGCATCGCCTTCCTGCGCTTCTTCACCTCGGTCGGCATCGGCGGCACGTTCTCCGCACTGTTGATCGCGCATGTGATCGTGGTGTTTCCGTTCGCCCTGCGCCTGACGCTCGCGGCCGCCACCGGCATGGATCGCTCCGTCGAGATGGCTGCCGTCTCGCTCGGCGCCGGCAGCTTCACTCTGTTCCGCCGCGTGACCTTGCCGCTGATCCTGCCGGGCGTCATCAGCGGCTGGGCGCTCGCCTTCATCCAGTCCTTTGACGATCTCACCATGACCGTCTTCCTGGCCGCGCCCGGCACCGAGACGCTGCCGGTGCGCATGTTCCTTTACATCCAGGACAACATCGATCCGCTGGTGACATCGGTCTCTGCCTGCGTCATCGCGATCACCATGACCGCCCTCATTTTGCTCGACCGCCTTTACGGGCTCGACCGCGTGCTCGCGGGAAAAAGCGATCCGGGGCGATAGGAGAAGTTGATGCCAAGGAAATATGGCGGCGAATATGACGTCGCCGTCGTCGGTGGCGGGCTGCTCGGCTCCGCGATTGCGTGGGGCCTTGGCCGGCTTGGCAAGACGGTTGCCGTGCTCGACGAGGGCGACATCGCCAAGCGCGCCTCGCGCGCCAATTTTGCGCTGGTCTGGGTGCAGAGCAAGGGGCTGGGCATGCCGGCCTATACCGGCTGGACGGTGCGTGCCTCGCAGGCCTGGCCGAAGCTTGCCGCCGCGCTGCAGCAGCAGACCGGTCTCGACGTCTGCCTGCAGCAGAACGGCGGCTTCCATCTGACGCTCGGCGATGACGAGTTCGCGCAGCGCGGCCAGCTCGTCACGCGCATGCACAACCAGGTTGGTGCGGCCGACTACCGGATGGAGATGATGTCGGCGTCGGATGTGAAAAAGGCGCTGCCGCTGATTGGACCCGAAGTGTCGGGCGGCAGCTTCTGTCCGTTCGACGGTCACGTAAATTCGCTGCGCACCTTCCGCGCCTTCCACGCCGGCTTCAAGGCGTTCGGCATTGACTACTTCCCGGAGCGGCCGGTTTCGGCGATCACGCGCAACGACAGCGAATTTCGTTTGACGACGCCGGGCGGCGAGATCCGGTCCGAAAAGGTCGTACTCGCCGCAGGGAATGCCAACCAGGCGCTCGCGCCGATGGTCGGCCTGTTCGCGCCGATGGGGCCGACGCGCGGCCAGATCGTGGTGACCGAGCGCACCATGCCGTTCCTGCCGCATCCGCTGACCACGATCCGCCAGACCGACGAGGGCACCGTGATGATCGGCGACAGCAAGGAGGACGAGCTCGACGATCGCGTGCTGAAGCATCCGATCAGCGGCGTGATGGCTGACCGGGCGCAGCGGATGTTTCCGCATCTGGCGCGGCTCAATGTGGTCAGGAGCTGGGCCGGCATTCGCGTGATGCCGCAGGACGGCTTTCCGATCTACGACCAGTCGGAAGCCCATCCCGGCGCCTTCGTCGCCTGCTGCCATTCCGGCGTCACGCTGGCCTCCAACCACGCCTTCGATGTCGCGCGCATGGTCGCCGGCGGCGCGCTCGAGCCGGAGTTGGTCGGTGCGTTCTCGGCCAGCCGCTTCGGCTGCGAGGGCGCCACCAATAACAGCGGTTACTAAAGTGAAGGAGCCTGGAGGCATCCCCATGTTCAGACGATCCGAACTCGACCACAGGCCTTCCGTGCAAATCTTCGTGGACGGCGCCGCCGTCGCCGCGCGCGAGGGCGACACCGTGTCTGCCGCGCTGCTCGCCTCCGGCCGCGACGTGCGCCGCCTGACCGCTGTCAGCGGCGCGCCGCGTCTGCCGTACTGCATGATGGGCGTGTGCTTCGACTGCCTCGTCACCATCGACGGCGTCGGCAATCGCCAGGGCTGTTTGGTGCCTGTAGCCGAGGGCATGCAGGTCGAACTGCAAAAGGGCAAGCGGGAGATCGGACGATGACGATGCCGAGGCGCGATGCTTACGACGTCGTGGTGATCGGGGCCGGGCCGGCCGGGCTCGCCGCTGCCACGACCGCGGCCGAGGCAGGATTGTCGACACTGCTGCTCGACGAGAACGCAGGTCCCGGCGGCCAGGTGTTCCGCGCCATCGCCGCGACACCGGTGACGGATCGCAAGCAGCTCGGTGCCGATTACTGGGTCGGCGCCGACCTCGTGCAGGCGCTGCGCGCCACGAGCGCCGAAGTTATTCACCGCGCCACGGTGTGGAGTCTCGATCGCAACCTCGAGATCGGCGTCTCCATCGGCGGCGCCTCGGCTTTCGTCAAGGCGCGACGCGTGATCCTCGCGACCGGTGCGCTGGAGCGGCCGTTCCCGATTCCCGGCTGGACATTGCCCGGCGTCATGACGGCTGGCGCAGCACAGACCATGCTGAAGGCGTCGGCGCTGGTCCCCGATGGTCGCACCGTGATCGCGGGGCAGGGGCCGCTGCTCTGGCTGCTCGCCGCGCAGATCCTGCGGCTCGGCGGCCGCATCGACCGCATTCTCGACACCACCGAGCGCCGCAACTATTTCGCCGCGCTGCCTCACGCGTTCGCATTCCTCACGTCGCCCTATTTCGCCAAGGGCCTCGCCCTGATGCGGGAGGTGCGGGCGAAGGTGCCGGTCGTCTCCGGTGTCAGCGAGCTTGTCGCCGCCGGCGATGGCCAGCTCGCGACCGTGAGCTATGTTGCCGGCGGCCGGCGCGAGACGATGTATGCGGATCTGCTGCTGCTGCATCAGGGCGTCGTGCCCAACGTCAATCTGGCGATGGCCGCCGGCGTCGAGCATCGCTGGGACGAGATGCAGCTGTGCTGGTCGCCGGTGCTTGACGCCGATGGCCATTCGTCCGTCGCCGGTATCGCGATCGCCGGCGATGGCGCTGGGATCGGCGGCGCCGGCGCGGCGGTGGTGCGCGGTCGCATCGCTGCGCGCGCAGCGGTGGAGGCGCTGGCGCCGGCTTCTGCCGCGAAGCTTGCGCAGATGGCAGCCTTGCGTGCCGATCTCGCTCACGCCGAGCGCGGCCGCGTCTTCCTCGATTCCCTGTTTCGTCCCGCGGTGCAATTCCGCATTCCCTCCGGTGACACCATCGTCTGTCGCTGCGAGGAGGTCACAGCGAAGGATGTTCTCGACTCCGTTGCGATCGGGGCGACAGGGCCCAATCAACTCAAGGCCTATCGCCGCACCGGCATGGGTCCGTGCCAGGGGCGGCTGTGTGGTCTCACCGTCACCGAGCTGATGGCCGAGGCGCGGGCCAAGACTCCGCAGGAGATCGGCTACTACCGGCTCCGCGCGCCGGTGAAGCCGATCACGCTGGCCGAGCTCGCCTCCGTTCCGAGCACCGAGGATGACGTCAAGGCGGTGGTGCGCGGATGACCACACGCGTGGATGCGATCGTCGTCGGCGGCGGCATCCACGGATGCTCGACCGCGCTGCATCTCTGCCTTGCCGGCATGAAGCCGGTGCTGATCGAAAAGGACTATGCCGGCCGCCACGCTTCCGGCGTCAATGCCGGCGGCGTGCGGCAGCTGATGCGGCACGTGCCGGAGATTCCGCTGTCGATCCGCTCGATGGGAATCTGGGAGCGGATCGGCGAGCTGCTCGACGATGACTGCAGTTTTGAGAGCCACGGCCAGGTGCTGGTCGCGGAGGACGAGGGCGAGCTCGCGACCTGCCGCGCGCGGGTCGCGGAGTTGAATGCGCTCGGCTTCACCCATGAAGAACTCATCGACGCCGCCGAGTTGCGGCGGCTGGTGCCGGCCGTCGCCGAGACCTGTCCCGGCGGCGTGGTGTCGCGGCGCGATGGCGCGGCCAATCCGGCGCAGGCCACGACGGCGTTCCGCCGCAAGGCCGAGCAGCTCGGCGCCACCGTGCGCGAGGGCATGGCTGCCACCAATGTCCGCCAGCACGACGGGCTCTGGCATGTCGACGTCGGCAGCGACAGCTACGCTGCGCCGGTGCTGGTCAACGCCGCCGGCGCCTGGGCGGGACGCATCGCGGCGGATCTCGGCGAGCCGGTGCCGGTCGAGACCGTCGCGCCGATGCTGATGATCACCTCGCGCGTGCCGCATTTCATCGATCCCGTCGTGATCCTGCGCGGCCGCAAATTGTCCTTCAAGCAGTTCGCCAACGGCACCGTGCTGATCGGCGGCGGCCATCTGGCGACACCCGATCAGGATCGCAACGAGACGGTGCTGGACTGGAGGAGTCTTGCGGTCAGCGCGCGCACCGTGTTCGAGCTGTTTCCGGTAATGCGCAACGCCACCATCATGCGCGCCTGGGCCGGCATCGAGGCCAGGACCAGGGACGATCTGCCGGTGTTCGGACCGAGCGCGCGGCACAAGGGCCTCTATCACCAGTTCGGCTTCTCGCTGCACGGCTTTCAGCTCGGCCCCGGCGCGGGTGCTGTCATGGCGGAGTTGATCGTGAATGGCGGCACGCAGACGCGGGTTGGTGATCTCGGGATCGAGCGGTTCGGTTCATACACGGTTTGAAGCTATACGCGGTGTCATCACCCGCGCATGCGGGTGATCCAGTATTCCAGAGGCCGTAGTGATTGAGCCGATAGGCTGCGGCGTACTGGGTCGCCCGCTCCAGTGCGCAAGTGCGCACAAGGCGGGCGATGACAGTTGAATGTGAGGACACAGCTTCGCATTCTCGCGACATGTTTTGTCCGAGTCTTGCTCTTCGTTCCGCCCCGCTCCGTAGCGAGGGCGCAGGGAAGACCGGGTGCACGCCGCACCCGCGGTCTCATGCGCCATGTGCACAAAAGAAAGTGCGCGCAC
>NZ_JAFCJX010000009.1 GCF_018130695.1 Bradyrhizobium jicamae
GATGCCTCCGCCGAACCTGTATGCTCGTGCGCGCACTTTCTTTTGTGCACATGGCGCACGGGACCGCGGGTGCGGCGCGCACCCGGTCTTCCCTGCGCCCTCGCTACAGAGCGAGGGCGGAACGAAAAGCAATACTCGGACAAATCGTGTCGCGAGAATGCGAACGCACGGCAAGCTGCCGTAGGGTGGGCAAAGGAGCGAAGCGACGTGCCCACCATCACGAGCACGCCGGGAATGGTGGGCACGTCGCTACGCTCCTTTGCCCACCCTACGGCTTCGGTGATTGAGGATGGAGCGCGCCACACATTCGTCGCCCTGGCGAAAGCCAGCACCCATTACCCCAAATGCAAATTGCTGCGCGACACTGGGGCCACGATCCCGTTCACGACCAAATTCGGTGGTAATGGGTCCTGACTTTCGTCAGGACGACGATGTGGAGATAGGATGCCCAATCTCTCCACCATCACCGCGCCGCCTGCCGCGGATACTCCAGCTGCATCGCCACAAAATCCGCCGTCGACGCCCCATACCTTGCCTCGATCTCGTGCAACGCCTGATCCAGCGCCTCGGCCGGCGGCAACGCGATCGCCGGCAAGCGGCGATCAGCCGGCCAATCGCCCGCCACTTTTTCCGGCACGATCCGCAAACCATTGCGCGTCGTCTGCGCGCCGTCGCTTGCTGCGAACGCCACCGCGCGGGAGCGAGAGGTGCGCGACCACGCGTCGGCGACCAGCGCCAGCGAGACCTCGTCGATACCAGGCGCCAGCGCAATGCCGAGCGTCTCCCGGTTCCAGAACGCCAGCGTATTTGCGATCGCGGTCAGCGCGAATGGCCGGGTGAATTTGAAGGCGCTGCTGTCATGACGCGCATCCCAGTGGGGGAGACCAATCTCGCGGGCAATCGTCTCCGCCTTGGCGCGGCCGGCGATGGCCTCGATCAGGGTCAGCGACATCGGCATCGACGCGGAAATGCCCGTGGTCGTCGCGACGCCGCGATCGACCACGATCCGGCGGTCGGCCGCGTACTGAATCGCCGGATGCTTGCTGCGCCAGCCCTTCAGATAGAACCAGTGCGTGGTCGCCCGCCGGCCGTCGAGCAGGCCGGTGCTTGCCACCACCTTGCCGCCGGCGCAGACGCCGACGATGATCGCGCCGCGTTCGGCCTGCCGCTTGATCCACGCGATGACGACGGGATCGTCGTCGCGGCTCATCGCGGGCACGATGACGTAGTCGGCGCCGTCGGGATGTGCCTGATCGAATGCGGCGATGGTCGAATCCGGCTCGACCTTCAGCACCGGGAACAGCGTCACCGGTCCGGGAGCTGTGGCGAGCGTCACGACGTCGGCGACATCGGCGCGCTTGAGAATGCCGTAGGGCATCAGATAGTCGGTGGTCTCGGTCATGTCGTTGATGCCGACGATGGCGATCAACGGACGCTGTCGTTTCGGTGGCTTCAGCGCGCTGAGCGTTGCGGCCGTCTCATCCGCCGCGATTGCAGGCGCGGCCCGCGCGCCCGGTGTCGGGGGCAGGGTGAGGAGCCAGAGGCCGCCGACGATCGGAACCAGCGCGGCCACGGCAAACCCGCACCACGCAACAAGCCGCCAAGTCATGATCTCGTATCTCACGCCGGATTGCGTCGCCCGGCGCGCAAGCTAATCGTCGAGGCCGCCGCTCGAAATGGCGAATTTCCCGCAAAAACGGACATGCGGAACAGGCGAGATTTGGAAGCTCGCATGAGCGCAGCGACATGCGGGATAGGTCTCTCCCCACATATCGCTTCCGCCTTCGCTCTTCGAGCTTCGGCGAACAAGCCGCGCAGGCGGGCTACGATCCACGTTCAATCAACGCAGGCTCTTGCCGAGCCGCTGAAACACTGTTTCGCAGGTCATGAGGTCGAGATGGCCGCCGCCGGCATTCTTGAAGAAGGTGATGTCGTCGTCCGTTTGCCGGCCGGTGACCGCTCCGCCCACGAGATCATAGTGGTCGCCGAGCACGTCGCTCTCGCCGATCACGCCGTTTGCGATCGGTTGCAGGATATCGCCGACGCCATGGAAGGCGGATTCGCGCCGGTCGACGAAGACGCGCGAGCGCCGCGCGGCCTCGTCATCGGCCTCGCGGGTCTGCGGCGTGTAGCCGCCAACGAGGTCGAGATGCGCGCCGGGCTTGAGGTGAACGCCCTTGATCAAGGGCGTATGCGACCTGGTGCAGGCGGTGATGATGTCGGCTTCGCGCGTCGCGGCGTCGAGATCGTCGACCGTCGTGGCCGCGATGCTCTCTCCGGCCAGCAGTGCAACAAGGTCCCGGGCGCGCTGCGCGGTGCGGTTCCAGATCAGGATGCGGCGGAGCGAAGGGCGCACGCACAGATGCGCCCGCAGCAGCCATTGTGCCATCTCGCCGGCGCCCACCACCAGCAAGGTCTCCGCGTCGGCGCGGGCGAGCAATCGGGCGCCGAGCGCGGAGTCCGCGGCGGTGCGCCAATGCGTGATCTCGGTGCCATCAATCACGGCGAGCGGGCGGCCATCCGTGCCGTCGAACAGCACGCACACGGCCTGCACGGCCGGCAGCTTGCCGACGGCGAGGTTGGCGGGAAAGCTGGTGAACATCTTGGTCATCATGTAGCGGCCGGCGTCGACCGCGCTGCGGGTGACGTACTGGCCGTTCTCGTTGCCGAGAAAGCCGTCCAGCACCTGCATGCGCGGGCGGCGATGCGCCGCGGCGATCGCCTCGATCAGGATCGGAAAGGTGAGGACGCGATTGACCTCGGCATTGTCGACGAAATGCACCTGCGACACTCCAGCGAATGGGTGGGCGACATCATCCGGCGTCGGGACGGCGTCCGCAACAGGCCGTTGCTATTTGTGTTCCAGATGCCAGGCGCCGTCCCAATCGGCGGCCGGGGGCTGCTGCCTGAGCGCAGCTACGCGCGCCATCATCGCCGTCGTGGGACCGTCGCCGGGCACGGCCGCCAGCGCGGCCGCGAAGGCATTCGCCGCATCGTCCCAGCGTTGCGCGCGATAGGCGGTGAGGCCGTCGGAATAATGCTGCCGCAGCGCGGCCTGCGCCGGCGTCAGCTCCTCAGTTCTGCCCATGATCTCGAACACGGTTTGCTGCTGGGTCTGTCCGAGCACGACCAGGCGATCGATCTCGCGGAGCGCGATGGTCGGCTCGCAGGCGGCGGCGGTCGCCTCCGAGATCAGGCAGCGCGAATTGTAGAACTTGTTGGCGCCCTCGAGCCGCGAGGCGAGGTTCACGGTGTCGCCGAGCACGGTGTAGCTCATCATGAACTCGGAGCCGATGCTGCCGACCAGCGCCTCGCCGGTGGCAATCCCGATGCGGACGTCGCACTCGGCGGGGATGGCGCGCACCCCGAGCAGCTCGGGCAGCTCCTTGCGCAACTGGGCGACGCGGCCGATCATGTCGATGGCAGCAAGAGACGCCAGATGCGCCTGCTCGCTCTCCTCGATGAACGGCGCGCCCCAATAGGCCATGATGGCGTCGCCGATATATTTGTCGATGATGCCGCGCTGGGCGTGGATCGGCTCCGACATGGTCGACAGATAGAGGTTCATGATTTTGACCAGGCCGCGCGGCGTGACGCCCTCGCTGAGGCGGGTAAAGCCCTTCATGTCGCAGAACATCACCGTCATGATGCGACGCTGGCCTTCGGTCGCGGCGATCGCCGGCTGCTCGAGCAGGCCCTCGGCAATCCGCGGATTGATGTAGCGGCCGAAAGTCTCGCGGATCCGCTGGTTCTGCCGCAAGGTCTCGATCATGCGGTTGAAGGCGGCCGAGAGCTGGCCGATCTCGTCCTGCGTCGTGATCGTGATGCTGCCGTCGAGGCGGCCGGCCTCGACCTCGCGGGTACCCTCGAGCAGCTTCATCACCGGGCGGGTGATGCCGCTTCCGACCAGCATCGCGAACAAGAAGCCGAGGATCGCAGCGATGCCGGTGACAACAGCCGAGATGATGATGGTGCGCTGCTGCGCGGTCGTCACGGTCTTCGCGGCGGAAGCGACCTGGGACAGCATGTCGGCGCGAACGGCGTCGATCCTGGCGTTGAACTCGTCGCGCAGCGCGTCGGAGCGAATCGTGGTCTGCTTTGCGGCCGCAATGTCCCTGGCCTCGATCTGCCGGAGCAGCGTCGCATTCTCGTCCTCGAGGCGGACCAGGAGATCGTTGACGATGTTGTCAATCCGGTCGTCGATGCGCCCCAATGTTGCATTGTCGGACGGGGTGCGGGGGTCATTGATGATGGCGTCGATCAGCTTTCGTGCGGCATCTGCCTCCTGCTTGATGATTGGCGCGATCTCTTCAAACGTCTTTTGCGCGGCGGCATAGCCGGCCTCGTCGGCCTGCATCCGCGCGACCATCATCCGGCGCATCGCCAAGGCGCGCTCCAGCGAACGGACGTTGACGCGGGCGAGGTGGCCGTAGGCCGGGATGTAGCGGTTGGTGAGCTCGTCGAGGAGGTGGCCGACCTGGCTCGCCAGCACCATCGACAGCAACGAGGTGATCACGGCGAGGATGATCAGGCCAGTGGCGATGCCGACGATCTTCTGCCTGATGGATTTACGAAACATGCGTTGCGCCCAGACTGGCCGCGGCGGCCATGCTCCGCGATGGCGGTCCGTCCTGGCGGCGGACCAGCTAATAGAGTTCCAGGGCAGGCAAGGCAAGGTACCGTGGCAGGAAGGGCAGGCTCAGCCCTTCCTGGTATGGCCCCAAACCTCGTCCCAATCCGCACCCGTGGCATCGACCACGCGGCCGTCGGCTTCGAAGAACTTGTTCGGCACCTGGAAGATCGCCAGCATCAGGCCACCTTCGGGACACCAGGCGACATGGCGGCTGCCGGCCTCGCGCCAGATGAACTCGCCGGCGCCGCAGACGATGCCCTTGGCCGGGCCTTCCTTGTCGACCAGCGACCCTTCGAGCACATAGGTCTGCTCGATGTTGACGTGCTCGTGGTCGGGCAGCACCGCGCCGGGTGCGAAGCGCATCAGGGCGGTCATCAATCCCGTTTTGCGATCGAACAGCAGCGTCTTCGCCTCGCAACCGGGGAAGCGGGTCTTCTGCCAGTCCATATTCTTGGGACGAACGACGTGGGAATGCGTGCCGGCGGTCTCTTGCGTGACGGCGTCCATGCGATGCTCCGGTGTTCAGAACGGAGGCATGCTATCCGCTTTGGCGGCGGACGCCAGCCTGCAGGATCTGTAGGATGGGCGGAGCGCAGCGATACCCATCACCTTCGTGCCGCACGGTGAGATGATGGGTATCGCTGCGCTCCACCCATCCTACTTAGCGCAGGCCCTCATAGACCATGAAGCCGCGGGCGATGGCGAGCTTTCGCAGTGCACGCGGCATCAGCCGCTCCGGCGGGTGCAGGTAGCGCCAGGAGGTCAGCGTGAAATCGCCAAGCGTGGCGGCGGTATCTTCAAAGGGGACGAGCAGCCCGGTGAGGCTGACCGGCGCGTGGGGCCGGTTGGCAAACGGCAGCAGCAGCAATTCGAAATGCGCGCGGGTGCCGTCTTCGCCGGTCGCCGTGATGCCGGCGATCGCGGGCAGGGTCTCTTCGGCGACGGCGGTGACGATGTCTTCGATCTCATGGCGGCTCTCGGGCGCAAACAGCCCGGCAAAGCTCTGGTCCTTGAGATCGCGGCCGAGCAGGGCGCAGACGCGGGTGCCGGCGACACGGAACGGATGACCGGCCTCGCCGTCATAGGCCAGCACGAAAATGTCGGCGAGCAGCTCGCGCACCGCGGACGGCTCGAACGCGCTGCGCTCCGGGGCGCGCGCCTCGCCGCGCTTCTTGTTCCAGTAGCCGAAGAACTCGCGGCTGGACGGATGCTTCATTCGAAAGACCTTGCCCCGCGCCCGCCTTGGCGAGACACATCTGTCCCGCTTTCGTGCACGCGCTTTCCCTTCTCTGTTGTGCAGGCAAGACTGTGCAGCGTCCATGCCGCGGCCGCGTTTTGGGCGGCTTGCCGGCGCCTTTGCGCCGTTAACGTAAATTTAAGCATATGCTTGGCACCGGCCGCGATGGCGGGTAGGGTCCGCCTATTCCCGTTCGCGGCGGGGTACTCCAAGGCCCTGCCGCTCACGTACACAGGTGGCGTCAAACAGTTTGGTCATCGCGCGGGGAGGGGTGGGGAGGCTTCCCCTGGACCTCACAGGGCGCGAGAAGATCAGCCGGATCAGGGAGAGGTGTTCTCAGCACCTCTCCTTTTTCTTTTTGATCTGCAGGATCAGTTTCGTGTCCCGGACGCAGTGCAGCGCCTCTTGGCGGTGCACTGCAGAGCCGGGACCCAGCTACACCCGGACGTCTGGACCCCGGACCAGCAGCGCATCGCTTCGCGCTGCGCCGCATCCGGGGAACGCTGGATCGAGCCCGCGCGCTCACGCATTCAACTGGTACGCCAAATCTTGCCAGTCGGGGTTCAGGCCCTCGATCAGCTTGATTTTCCATGCGCGCCGCCAACGCTTCACGGCGTGCTCGCGTGCGCGTGCTTCCAGGATCGATTCGTAGGTCTCGAAGTAAACCAGCAGATGGACGTTATATTGTCGGGTGAAGCCGGGAACGAGCTTTGCTTTGTGCTCGCCAATTCTGCGCGCAAGATCGTTCGTGACGCCGACATACAGCGTACCATTTCGACCGCTGGCCAGAATGTAGACAAAAAATTGCCTGCTCATTGGATTCCCACGGAAAGGGACCGCGTCCAATCTCGCAAGAATGAGGCAGCTTGCCATTTCCCGTGGGTCCCGGCTCTGCGCCGCATCACTGCGTGCTGCGTCGCGTCCGGGACACGAGATTTTCGTGCCTGGCTAAATTTTCGTGCCCCGGATGCTGCGCAGCATGCCGCACTCGCGGCATGGTGCCCTGCTGATCCGGGGCCCACGTGCCAAGCAGTTACAGAAGGATTCGGGGATCGGCGATTGCTGCATTTGGGACACGGCGACCACCCCCGAATTGTGCACTTGCACAACGCCGCCAAAGCCGCCTATTTGAGGGACACCGCCGCTATCAAGGCCATCGATCCCTTGGAATCCCAATCCGACACCTCGCTCGCGCCGCCCGAGGCTCCGCGCGAGCCGATCCTGACGCTGCCGGGAGCGCTGACGGCCTATATCGGGCTGATCGCGCTGATCCATCTGCGGGTGCTGCTGCCGGATGAGTGGGAGATCTGGACCATCGACGTGTTCGGCTTCATCCCGAAGCGCTACGATGCCACGCTGCTCGACATCACCTTTCCGGGCGGCAGCGGTGCCAAGGTCTGGAGCTTCGTCACCTATTCGCTGCTGCACGCCAATCTCAGCCATATCGGTTTCAACGTGCTGTGGCTCCTGCCGTTCGGCAGCGCGCTGGCGCGGCGTTTCGGCGCGGTCAGATTCTTCGTGTTCATGGCGGTGACGGCGGCTGCAGGCGCGCTCGCGCATCTGCTCACCCATGAGCACGCAATCGCACCGATGATCGGCGCCTCCGCCTCGGTCTCCGGCACCATGGCGGCGGCGATCCGCTTTGCCTTCGTCAAGGGCAGCTTCCTGTCGTTCAACCGCGGCGACGCCGACAGCGCGGCGAAGGTGCCGGCGCTGTCGCTCTCGCGCGCGCTGCGCGACGGCCGCGTGCTGGGTTTTCTGGCGGTGTGGTTCGGCGTCAACATCATCTTCGGCGTCGGCTCGATCGCGATCGGAAGCGAGGGCGCGAGCGTCGCCTGGCAGGCGCATATCGGCGGCTTCCTCGCCGGCCTCATGCTGTTTGCACTGTTCGATCCGATCCCGCGCGCGCGCCACGATGCTGCGGATGCGTCGTCAGTGGACCAGTCGGGGCGCGTCTGATCGCCGCTTGCGGCGCATCGCGAATTCATACATCATCGACGAAAGTTGTAACGCAACGATAAGCCCGCTGGCACACAGACCAGCCGTGCTGCGCCCCGCGCCCGGAACCGAAATCGGCGCGGAACTGTTGATTGAAGACTCGACGAACGACATCGATCCCCTATCTCAAAGGGGACGCCCTCTCATAAGGGGACATGGATTCAGGGAGGCAACAATGACGGTACGTTCCATTCTCGATTCCAAGGGCCACCAGATCATGAGCGTCGAGCCCGACGCCAAGCTGGCGGCTGCGGTCAAGCTGCTCGGCGAGCGCAAGATCGGCGCGGTGCTGGTGATGGCGCAGGGCAAGATGGAAGGCATTTTGTCCGAGCGCGACATTGTCCGCGTGCTCGGCGAGCGCGGTGCTGCGGTGCTGGATGAGCCCGTGAGCAACGTGATGACCAGGAAGGTCGTCAGCTGCAAGCAGTCCGACACCGTCAGCGGGCTCATGGAGATGATGACGCTCGGCAAATTCCGCCATCTGCCCGTGGTCGAGGACGGCAAGGTGGTCGGGCTGATCTCGATCGGCGACGTCGTCAAGCGCCGCGTGCAGGAATACGAGAACGAGCAAGAGGCGCTGCGCGACTACATCAAGACGGCCTGAGGCTCGTTACTTGCCGGAGGTGCCGGCGTCGCGCGGCGGCGGCACCAGGATGTCGATCGCTTCCTGGATCGAGTCGATGGCGCGCTCGGCGGCGCGGACGCCATGCGCGATCAAATCGTCGGCGCGGTGGAAGTCGAACCAGCCGATCTGGCCGACCCGCGGCGAGATCAGGAGGTCGGGCGGATCGCCGGCGAGCCGGGCACGCGTGATGCGGTCCTGCATGATGTTGAAGGCGTCGACCATGACGCTGGAGATGCCCGGCCGGGTCGCGCTGCCGAAGAACTCCCGCTTGACCGTGCGCTCGGCCGAGAAGAAGCGGCTGAAGCGCCGCTTCGGCGGCTCGGCGTCGGGCACCGCCGGTTCGGGCGTGACCGATACCGCCACCTCGGGCGCGGCGGCCTGGCCGTGATTGTAGATCGTGGTCGAATGCGCGAACACGTCGCTGGACAGATTGGCCGCGATCACGATCTCGGCGCCGAGCGCCCGGGCTGCCGACACCGGCACCGGGTTGACCAGCGCGCCGTCGACCAGCCAGCGGTCGCCGATCAGGACGGGAGCGAAGATGCCGGGCAGCGCGTAGGAAGCGCGCATCGCCTCAACCATCGGACCATGCGTCACCCAGATCTCGTGCCCGGTGCGCACCTCGGTGGCGACCGTCGCGAACTTCACGGCGAGGTCCTCGATCCGGCTCTGCCCCATCGCGGTCTCGAGCTCGGCCGCGAGCTTGGTGCCGCCGATCAGGCCGGACCCGTTGAGGCGGATGTCGAGATAGGACAGCACGCTGCGCGGCTGCAGGCTGCGCGCCCATTGCTCCAGCGTGTCGAGATGGCCGGCCGCATAGGCCCCGCCGACCACGCCGCCGATCGAGGTGCCGACCACGACATTGGGGACGATGCCGTGGGCGAGCAGCGTCTTGACGATGCCGATATGGGCAAATCCGCGCGCCGCACCGCCGCCAAGCGCCAGGCCGATCACGGGACGGCGCACCGTGCCCAATCCGACCTTGTCGGGACCATCGGCGGCCTTCTGGCCGCGACCCATCCAGCTATCCAACACGACAAAACTCTCCTGCCGAGGCGAGACTATGCCCCGCGACGCGGCTCCGCCAGAATCGTCCGTATGCATGGTTTATGCCCCGGCCAAGCCGGCCTTAGGCAGGGAATATGACCTGACCACGACGCCTGGATTAACATCCGCTTGAATGGCGGGTTCCAATCCGGGGACAAGCCGCCGGCGGAGGGGCCGTAAGCCTACGGAGGCTTGAATTTGCCGCGTTTTCGGTGAAAAGCATGGCCATGACATCACCGGGCAACGGCGTCGACGGATGCGGGCGGGGCAGGCGACGGCTTATCCCGTGGCTCTTGCTTGCCATGCTCGTGACGCCGGCCTCGGTCTCGGCCCAGATGTTCAGCGACCGGCCGCCGCCGGTGCCGCCGGCCTCGGTGCCGGATGTGCCGTCCGGGCCGGCGCTCAATCTGGCGCCGCCGTCCGGGCCGGGCGCGGGGCCGCCTGCTTTGCCGGCGCCGCTGACCCAGCCGACCATCGTGCAGCCCTCGATTGCGACCACACCGCCGGTCGTCCCGCCGCCGGGCGCCTCGACCGCCGGCCAGGCCGTGCTGTCACTGACGGCGCGCTACGGCAAGGACCTGCCGGTCATCAACAGCGGTCTGGTCTGGCGCGTCTTCGCCGACAAACCGGACGAGAACGGCACCTTCAAGCTGATCCGCGAGGAGCGCGGTGCGACGCCCAACATCGTGCTGCCGCCCGGCAACTACGTCGTGCATGTCGCGCTCGGCCTGGTCAGCGCGGTGCGCGCGGTGAACCTGAAGTCGGAGACCGACCGCGAGGCCTTCGTGCTGCCCGCCGGGGGGCTGCGGATCGAGGGCCGCGTCGGCAGCAGCAAGATTCCGCCGAACCAGATCTCGTTCGCGATCTACAAGGGCAGCCAGTTCGACGGCGCGGAGCGCAGCGCCATGCTCCCCAACGTCCCCGCCGGCGACGTCGCGCTGCTGCCCGAGGGCACCTACTACATCATCTCCAACTACGGCGATGCCAACTCGGTGGTGCGCTCCGACATCCGCGTCCAGGCCGGCAAGCTGACCGACGTCACCGTCACCCACCGCGCCGCCGTCATCACGCTGAAGCTGGTCAGCGAGAAGGGCGGCGAGGCGCTGGCCAACACCGCCTGGTCGGTGATCACGCCGGGCGGCGACGTGATCAAGGAATCGATCGGCGCCTTCCCGCGCGTCGTGCTCTCGGAAGGCGAGTACCGCGCCATCGCCAAGAACGAGGGCAAGGTGTTCGAGCGTCCGTTCAACGTCGTCAACGGCGTCGACGGCGAGGTCGAGGTCGTCGCGCGCTGACGACGCGCAGAGTGCTTAGACGCGTATCGTCGTCGGCACCATTGAAATCAGAACCGCGTCACGATGTCTGACAGTGCCGGACGCGGGCGGTCTTCGCTCGGCTTGGTCGGCGTGCCGATGTGAATCAGCCCGGCGAGTTTTTCGTCCGCCTTCAGGCCAAAACCATCGAGTACGTCGCGATCGAAGGAGTACCAGCCGGTCAGCCAGCAGGCGCCGTAGCCGAGCGCTGCCGCGGCGGTGACGATGTTCATCGCGCTGGCGCCGGCGGAGAGTTCCTGCTCCCACGGCGGCACCTTCGGATGCGGCTTGGTGAAGGAGACCACGCCGATCACCAGCGGCGCGTCGGTCAGCCGCTTCTTCTCGACCTCGATGTCGGAGGCCGGTGCGCCCGGATGCTTCCTAGCGAAGACATTGGCGATCACGTCGCCGGCGCGGACACGGGCGTCGCCCTCGAACACGATGAAGCGCCAGGGCGCGAGCTTGCCATGGTCCGGCACGCGGGCCCCGATGGTCAGGATGGTCTCGAGCTCGGCCGGGGAGGGCCCGGGGCCCGTCATCTCGCGCGGCTTCATCGAGCGGCGGGTCTTCAACAGTTCAATCGCGTCGGGCACGGAGGTTTCCTTGTGTCAGTCGTGCCCCAGAGATAGGGGCACGACCTTTTCGGTGGAAGCCAGTTTAGACCGATTGTGAAGATCAGGCCGCCGCTCGCGCCCGCTTCACGTCCGGCGGCGTCGCCTCATCCATCAGCGCGGCGATCGCCTCGTCGGTCGGCATCACGGTCTGGCGCTCGCTGCCGAGGCGGCGGACCGAGACGGAATGGGTCTCGGCTTCCTTCTTGCCGACCACGAGCAGCGCCGGGATCTTGGCCAGCGAGTGCTCGCGGACCTTGTAGTTGATCTTCTCGTTGCGCAGGTCGATCTCGACGCGGAGGCCGGCGCGGCGCGCAGCAGCGGCAACCACCTTGGCATACTCATCGCCTTCCGAGGTGATGGTGGTGACCACCACCTGCGTCGGCGCAAGCCAGAGCGGGAAGTTGCCAGCGAAGTGCTCGATCAGGATGCCGATGTAGCGCTCCATCGAGCCGCAGATCGCGCGATGCACCATCACCGGCGCCTTCTTCGAGCCGTCATGGTCGATGTAGAACGCGCCGAAGCGTTCCGGCAGGTTGAAGTCGACCTGCGTCGTGCCGCATTGCCAGTCGCGGCCGATGGCGTCGCGCAGCACATATTCGAACTTCGGCCCGTAGAAGGCGCCTTCGCCCGGATTGATCGCGGTCTTGATGCGGTTGCTGCCCGAGGCCTGAATCTGCGACAGCACGGTCGCCATCACGCGCTCGGCGTGATCCCACATCTCGTCGGTGCCGACGCGCTTTTCCGGCCGGGTCGACAGCTTCACCGTGAGCTCGCCGTCGAAGCCGAAGTCGGCATAGGTCGACAGGATCAGATCGTTGATCTTCAGACACTCGTCCGCGAGTTGCTGTTCGGTGCAGAACACGTGCGCGTCGTCCTGGGTGAAGCCGCGCACGCGCATCAGGCCGTGCATCGCGCCCGAGGGCTCGTAGCGGTGCACCACGCCGAACTCGGCGAGGCGCAGCGGCAAGTCGCGATAGCTCTTCAGGCCGTGCTTGAATATCTGCACATGGCCGGGACAGTTCATCGGCTTCAGCGCGAACCAGCGCTTGTCCTCGGCCTCGTCGCCGGCGGATTGCGCCGCGAACATGTTCTCGCGGTACCAGTCCCAATGGCCGGAGGTCTCCCACAGCGCCTTGTCGAGGATCTGCGGTGCGTTGACCTCGCTGTAGTCGCCGGTCAGGCGACGGCGCATATAGGCGATCAGCTGCTGGAAGATGGTCCAGCCCTTCGGGTGCCAGAACACGACGCCCGGGCCTTCCTCCTGGAAGTGGAACAGGTCGAGCTCGCGGCCGAGCCGGCGGTGGTCGCGCTTCTCGGCTTCCTCGATCTGCTTCAGATAGAGATCGAGGTCCTCCTGCTTGGCGAAGGCGGTGCCGTAGATGCGGGTCAGCATCGGGTTGTTGCTATCACCGCGCCAATAGGCGCCGGCCGCCTTCATCAGCTTGAAGGCGTTGCCGATCTTGCCGGTCGAGGTCATGTGCGGGCCGCGGCACAGATCGAACCAGTCGCCCTGGAAATAGATCTTGATCGGCTCGTTGCCGGGAATGGCGTCGACGAGCTCGACCTTGAAGGCCTCGCCCTTGTCGCGGAACACCTGCTTGGTCTTTTCGCGATCCCACACTTCCTTGGTGAAGGGTTTGTCGCGCGCGATGATCTCGCGCATCTTCTTCTCGATCGCGGCAAAGTCTTCCGGCGTGAACGGCTCGTTGCGAAAGAAGTCGTAGTAGAAGCCGTTCTCGATCACCGGGCCGATGGTCACCTGGGTGCCCGGCCACAGCGCCTGCACGGCTTCGGCCAGCACATGCGCAGCGTCGTGCCGGATCAGCTCCAGCGCGCGCGGATCGTCGCGGTTGACCAGCTCGATCTTCGCGTCAGCCTCGATCGGATCGTTGAGATCGGCGAGCGTGCCGTTGAGCGCCATCGCGACGGTGCGCTTTGCGAGCGAGGGCGAGATGCCCTTGGCGATGTCGAGACCGGTGGTGCCCTGAGGATAGTCGCGCTTCGCCCCGTCGGGGAAGGTGAGGGTGATCTTGTGCAAGGGTTCGGCGGGCTTGAGATTGGAAAGGCTGTACTGGAATCCGGATTCGGATTTAGGCGTGTCGGCCATTGATGTCTCCTGTGGCTCACTCCTGCGAACGAGCGCAGGTAAGCGGAAGCAGGGGTATAGCAGGGGATTCGGCCCCTGCAATCGGGCAATATCAAGAAAATCGGCCCGAAAAGCCCCTCTGGACTGAACGGTTGTCCGCGTCCAAGCGACGGAAACAGGTGTTCCGGAGAAGACGAAAGGGCCGTGACGATGCGGCATGCAGTCGAAAAAATTCTACAGCCGATGGTTGTTGTCAGATGGACTTGCGTTCGACCGCTTGTTAGCCTTTCGCCATTGTCGTCTGGTTCGCATCACACCGTTCATTCCATGGCTTTGCGCGTACTGCTTGTCGCACTTCTCGTCCTGTTCGTTGGACCGGCGGTTGCGGCCAATACCGTGCGGCCGCGCGCTCCAATCACTGCCTCCCCACCTGTCGTGTTCTACGTCGCCAAAGGCGCGCCCGACGCCTGCGGGCACGGCTGCGACACCTGGATCGCGGTCGAAGGGCAGATCGACGGCGGCGCGGCGGCGCGGTTCAAGAAGTTCCTGGCGCCGCTGCGCGCGCGCAACCTGCCGATCTATTTCTCCTCGCCGGGCGGCAATCTCGACCAGGCGGTGGCGATGGGCGCGATGCTGCGCGAGAAGCCGACGGTCGCGCGGGTGGCGCGGACGGTGGTCAGGGATTGCGGCTTCGAGGCGCAGGACAGCGAGGTCTGCCTGAAGCTGAAACGATCCGGCCGCGAGGTCCACGCCGATCTCTGGACCCGTTATGCAATGTGCAATTCGGCGTGTCCCTATCTGATGCTCGGGGCCACCACGCGCGAGATCGCACCCGATGCCGTGCTCGGCGTGCATTCGCCGAAGGTGATTCCGCACTTCCGCTGCAACCTGCCGGTGCCGAACTGCGGCACTCCGAGCCAGGAGATGCGATCGGCTGCGACCCAGCGCGGTCTGGCGCGCGCCGACACGATGCTGACGGCCTATATCAAGCGGATGGGGGTCGATATCGGCCTGCTGCATCTCGCCAATACTGTCCCGTATGAAAATATGCACGTGCTGACGCGCGACGAGATCACGCGGTTCGGCATCGACACGCGCGAGCAGGTCGAGACGCCCTGGCAGTTCGAGAACAGCGGGCGCAGCAGCATGGTGCGCAAGATTGCGGTGCAGAAGGGCGATGACGGCAAGACTTACCGGATGTCGCAATGGCGGCTGTTCTGCTTCACCACCGAGCAGTTCGAGCTGGACTTCCAGCGGCCGGCGGCGAATGGGGCCTTTGCCACAGTCGCGATCGCTGGAAAGGGCCCGGTTCCGCTGCATTTCACCGCCTCGCGCCCGACCAAGCCGGCCGCCGATGAGGTCTGGGGTCTTCGTCTGTCGCGCGACACGCTGCGTTCGCTGATCGACCAGCCGCAGCTCGACTTCACGGAAGCAACGGGCGGCGCCGACGGTCGTCAGGTGCCGCACACGACGAAACTCTCCAGTGAGGGACTGTCGGGCGCGCTCGATGCGTTGCTGCGAACATGTCCGCCGCCGAAGGCCATCGCGCGCGAGGCCGCCGCGAAATAACCCGCGGGGCGGCTCTTCCATCGGCGAAGGATGCGACCTACATGCAGATGCATGGAATCGCCGCCCGCCGTCCGCTCGTTCGCGCCCACCGCATTGATGCTTGGCAATATCGTCACCGGCTGCGCGGTGCTGGCGCCGGCGGGGATGCTGGCGGAATTGTCCGGCAGTCTCGACGTCACGATCCGCACCGCGGGGCTGCTCATCACGTTCGGCGCAATCGTGCTCTGTATCGGCTCGCCGGTCACGGCGTGGCTGACCAGCCGGATCGATCGGCGCAGACTGCTCACACTGACATTGACGGTGATGGCGCTGACCAATGTGGCCTCGGCGTTCGCGCCTGATTACGCGAGCCTGCTGATCATCCGTCTGCTGATGCTCGCGATCGGCGTGATCTACACGCCGCAGGCGGCCGGCACCGCTGCCTTGATTGTTCCGGTCGAGAAGCGCGGCTCGACCATCGCCTACATCTTCCTCGGCTGGTCGCTCGCGGCTGCCGTCGGTCTGCCGCTGATCACCTTCGTGGCGAGCCGCTACGGTTTTCGCACGGTCTATGGTGGGATCGGCGCACTCGGTTTCATCAGCTTCATGCTGCTGTGGTGGCGGTTGCCGCGCGGACTGCAGGGCACGCCGGTCGAGCTCAAGACGTGGGTCGACCTTGGCCGCAACCGCATGATCCTGCTGTTGCTGCTGATCACGATGGTGCAGATGGCCGGCCAGTTCGTGGTGTTCACCTTCATGGGGCCGCTGCTTGCCAAGCTGACCGGCGCCGGTCCCGATGCGATCAGCCTTGTGTTCGCGTTCTACGGCATCTTCGGCTTTGTCGGGATCGCGATCGCGACCCGGATCGTCGACGGCTGGGGCCCGTGGCGCACCTCGATGCTGTTCACGACGTCGATGCTGGCCGGGGTCACGGTCTGGGCGCTGGGCGCCGGCATCTACCCGCTGATGGCCGCCGGCGTCGTGCTGTGGGGGCTTGGCTTTGCCTCGACCAATTCGATGCAGCAGGTGCGGCTCGTCGCGGCGGCACCGGCGCTGGCGTCGGCGTCGGTCTCGCTCAACACATCAGTGCTCTACATCGGTCAGGCCGTCGGTTCCGCGATCGGCGGCTTCCTTTACGCGCGCGAGCAGCTCCATGCCGCGGGTTATGTCGCAGCCGCCTTGATCGCGCTGGCGCTGACGATCGTGATCGCGACCAGACCCAAGCGGATCTAGCAAGCGGATCTAGTCAGCGATCCGCGTCAGGACCGCCTTGAAGTTCACGCCGGGCAGCTGCAGCGCCTCGCCCTCGAAGTCGACCATGTCGCCATTGTCGGCGCCCTTCAGCGTCAGCGTGATGTTGTCGGTGCCGAACAGCGGCCGGAAGGCCGGGTCCGGATTGTGCCGCTGGGTCGAGATCTTCACATGAACGCCGTCGGTGCGATCGCTGTAATTGCCGACGAATGCAAAGGCCGAGTTGCCACCGCGGAGCTTGCCGCTGGTGGCGTAGATCACGCCGGTGCCTGTGCCATGAACTGTATGGAATTCAACCCGATATAAGCCGTCCCTCAACGCCCATCCCCAAGCTTCGATCCCCGGAGCGAGCGTAGGGGGCCAGTTGGTGGACGATTTGTGAAGTGCATCACACTTCAGGGAGTATCGACAGAATTATTGAGAGGCTCAGCGGCTGGCCGGGCCGGCCGCGCTCGCCACCCGCGAGACGCCCGCAGAGGCAGCCATCTTGGTCAGCACTTCCTTGATCGGGTACTGCGTCCAGGCCTGCGTCACGTAGCTGCGGTGGGTGATGCCGTCGCGGGTCTGCACGAACACGACGCTGCCGGGCCGCAGCGGTCCTTCCATGCTCTCGCTCACCGCAATGCCTTTGTCGCGCAGCATCGACATCAGCTCGCGGTCGCGCGGCTTGGTGTAGCGGGTGTAGGACGAGACGAAGAAGCCGGTGCGGTTCTTCTCGATCCAGGATGCGAACTTGTCGAGCTCGCCATAGACGGCGTCGAGCAGCAGCACGCCGCGTACGCGGCTGGTGGCGCCGCCGACCTCGAGGCTCCAGGCCGTCGGCAGGAAGCCGCCGCTATAGCCGACGATCACGACCGGCATGTTGGCAAACGCCTGTGCCGCCTTGGGATCGCCGTAGAGGCGGGCGAGGTGAGAGGCGGACTCGTCGAGAAAGCGCTTGAGGCCGCCCGGCTGCCAGAACTTGCCGGCGCTGGAGTCGGCGGCGTCGACCGCCATTTGTGGGGCAAGGAGAACAGCATTGACGCCGGAGTCGGTAATCTGCTGCGGCACCAATTGGCGGTCGCGGACGTCGCGCGCGAGCGTGGCGCCATTGCCGTGGAAGAACACCACGATCACGCCGGGCTTGGTGACGTCGAAGGCCTCGGGCACGTGCACCAGCACGCGGCTGTCATTGTAGGTCTCGTTCTGCCAGAACACGCGTCCGCCATAGCTGCGGTGACCGCGCCGGTCGCCGTTGCCGACGTTGAGGAAGGGCGCGTCGGTGCGCGGATTGTTGCCGAAATAGGGGAACGCAGAAGATTTCATGCTGACCAGCGTGGTCAGTTCGTCGCGCTCGGTCTGGCGCGGCAGGGTCAGCGTCGGCGAGATCGAGGCGAGGCGGACCGGCGAGGGCGCAGCGCGCTGCGCGGTCTGGGCAGGCGCGAGCGCTGGACCTGGCGCGGCGGCCGGCGCCTGAGCCGGCGCGACTGCGGCCGTGCGCTGCAGCGGCACCAAGCTTTCCTGCGCCGTCGGGAAGCGATCGCGGAATTGCGGCTGAGGGAAGCGATCCTCGAACGTGTCGCCGCTGGTCGCATGGGTGTTGGCGGCCAGCATGCCCGGCTCCGGCGCCTTGCCGCAGTGAGCCAGCGAGAGAGACAGGATCGCCGCCGCGATCCAGCGGCCATCAAAGGCACGCGCGCGGAGCCGCAGGCCGGGTGCGTTCACCCAGCCCGCGCGCCCGCGACTGTCATTTCTCGGTTGTACCCCGACCATCCACCCGTTGCCCCAAAACCCACCGGCAAGCGATGCATTCGCAAACGACGTATTTGAGCTTGTCGGCGTTTAGGTCACGTTAAGCCTCCGGACAAACAAACTCCCCATGTCCGGACGGGCAGGATGCAACCACCCAATCGTGTCGCGATTGTGGGAGGCAAGGGCATTTCAGTAGTCGTGCGGAATTCTTGGGTACTAAAATACCTCATTTCCGGCCCAATTTAAACCTTTGTTAACGCTGCTTGAATTGGATGGCCTGAGCCGGCACCATGACGGCGTTCAGGCGTGCGGCGGCTGAAGGTTGGGAAATGGCGGCATCACCTACGGGCAGCGCAGCGTTGCGCGGCCCGATCTCCGGCGGCGGCTCGACCGTCTCGGTCCTGACCGCGACTGCAATCGTCGTTGCCGACATGGTCGGCGTCGGCGTCTTCACCAGCCTCGGCTTCCAGGTCACCGACATCCCGTCCGGCTTCTCGATCCTGTTGCTCTGGGTCGTCGGCGGCATCGTCGCGCTGTGCGGCGTGTTCTCCTATGGCGAGCTGGGCGCGATGTTTCCGCGCTCGAGCGGCGAATACAACTTTCTCGGCCGCGCCTATCACCCGGCCTTCGGCTTCCTCGCCGGCTGGGTCTCGGCGACCGTCGGCTTTGCTGCGCCGGTGGCACTCGCCGCGATGGCGTTCGGCGAGTACGGCCGCGCGATCCTGCCCGACGCGCCGCCGCTCGCGCTCGCCGTCGGCGTGGTCTGGCTGGTGTCGATCGTGCAGCTCACCGGCGTCCGGCATTCCTCCAATTTCCAGCTGGTCGCGACCATCCTGAAGGTGGTGCTGATCACAGCCTTCCTGGTGACCGGCTTCATCGTGGCGACGCCGCAGCCGGTGAGTTTTGCGCCGTCCTCGGCGGCGCTGTCGCAGGTACTGAGCGCGCCGTTCGCGATCAGCCTCGTGTTCGTGATGTATTCGTTCTCGGGCTGGAACGCGGCGACCTACATCATCGGCGAGATGCAGCTGCCTGAGCGCAACGTGCCGCGGGCGATGCTGTCAGGCACCCTGATCGTGCTGGTGCTCTATGTCGCGCTGAATGCGGTCTTCCTGCACACCGCGCCGATCGACAAGCTCGCCGGCCAGCTCGATGTCGCCCGCATCTCCGGCAGCTACATCTTCGGCGAGATCGGCGGCCGGATCGTCGGCGCCATGATCTGCGTCGGGCTGATCTCCTCGATCTCGGCCATGATGTGGATCGGCCCGCGCGTCATGATGACGATGGGCGAGGACATCCCGGCGCTGAAACTGTTCGCGCGGCGTTCGAGCAATGGCGCACCGGCCTACGCGATCCTGTTTCAGCTGACGGTGGCGAGCCTGATGCTGTTCACCCGCAGCTTCGAGGCCGTGCTCGACTTCATCCAGTTCTCGCTGCTGTTCTGCTCGTTCTTCACGGTCGCGGGCGTGATCAAGCTCCGCATCACGCATCCGGAGCTGCCGCGGCCCTATCGCGCCTGGGGATACCCGGTCACCCCCGCGGTTTTCCTGCTCGTGACCGCCTTCATGATGTATTATCTGTTGACACAACGTCCGCTGCAGTCGGCGCTCGGTATTTTGATCATGCTTTCAGGCCTTCTGATTTACGCGATTTTCCGCAAGCGGGAGGTGAGCCCGGCGACCGCAGGCCCGGGCCGCGAATGACGCCGTCAATGACAGTGATCCTTTCTCGCAGAACATTGCTGCTCGCCACGAGCCTCCTGCTCACGACGGCGCTTCCGGCGCGCGCCGCCGAGGTGACCGCTGACGACACCGCGCGCTTCCTTGCCGGCATGCAGCCATCGGCGGATTCGCCGCTGATGCCGCTGACAAAAGATCCGTCCTGGCAGCGTCACGCCAAATTCTTCGATTCCGCCTTCGAGAAGCTCGAGCAACGGCAGCTGGCGAAAGTTCGCGCCTGGTCGGAGACCAATCTCGCCGCGCCGAAGCCGACCATGTTCTACATGTTCTCGGGGCCGGACTTCCTCTACGCCAACGCGTTCTACTCCAAGGCCACGACTTATGTGCTGAGCGCGCTGGAGCCGCCCGGCAACGTGCCCGATCTGACCAGGCTGCCGCGCGGCGGCGTCGGTGCCGCGCTCTACAATGTCGAGCGCTCGATCAACTCGATCCTGAGCTTCTCCTTCTTCATCACCAAGCAGATGAAGGTCGATCTGCATGCCGGGCAGATCAGCGGCACCCTGCCGATCCTCTACGTCTTCCTGGCGCGCTCGGGCAAGACGATCCGCGACGTCAAGCCGGTCGCGCTCGATGAGAGCGGCACGCTCACGGTCGGCGCCGATGCGCGGGGTGCGGTGCGCGGCGCGCGCATCACCTTTGCGGGCGACGATGGCGTCGAGAAGACGCTGTATTACTTCTCGACCGATCTCTCCAATCCCGGCGCGAAGTCGAGCGGCTTCCTGAAATTCTGCGCCACGCTCGGTCCCGGTAACAGCCTGATCAAGAGCGCGTCGTATCTCTTGCACTCCGGCAGTTTCACCGTGGTGCGCGACTTCATCCTCAACAACAGCTCAACCATCATCCAGGACGATTCCGGAATTCCGCTGCACTATTACGGCCAGAAGAAATGGCGCTTCTTCCCGTTCGGCCGCTACCTCGGCCCGATCAACGAATTCCCCGGACGTTACCAGGAATCCTATGCCGAACTGTTCCGGCGCGCGCAGCCGATCGATTTCGGCATCGGCTATCGCTGGCGCACCAATGAATCCAACCTGCTGCTCTCGGTGAGATTGCCCGATGACGGCACCGGCGCGGCGGAGACGACGTCGGCGACAGAAGAGCCGGCGCCAAAGCCGCGCTCGCGCAAGCCGCGTCCACCGGCCGAGATCCCGGCGGAGCCGCGGCGGGGCGGCGGCTTCCTCTGGTTCGGACGTTAACGCGCGATTTTTGTTTGCGCATGATCTGTTCGGAAAACCGCTTCACACTTTTCCGGATCATGCGCTCGCATCACCATCGCACGCTCTGGCTTGGTACGATGAAGGCCGTTGTTGGCGGCACGATGGAATCGTGGGTCATATAAACGAAGCCGGCAACGATCAGAACGAGCAGGGCGATCACGGCCAGCAAATCGATCTGGCGGGGGTCGTGACCTCCGTGGCTGATTTTCCAGCGCATTGTTGTTTCCTCCCAACCGGGGCAAGAAAACAATGCCGCAGCTTGGCCACAGTTCCGCGTGGCTGCAATGCGCGTTTGGAATCTCAGTCCGCGTTGACGCCGCGCCAGCGGCCGTAGCGCCAGGGCAGGTACCAGCACGCACCCGATGGCTTCACCTGCGGAACGTTGTCGATGCCCGATGTGCCCCAAGGCTGGCAGCGCAACAGCCGCGCCAGTGTCATCCATCCGCCCGCCCACAGTCCGAAGCGCTCGATCGCCTCGTCGCCATAGACCGAGCAGGTCGGCAGGTGCCGGCAGTTGTAGCCGACCAGCGGCGACAGCGTGTGCCGGTAGATCCAGATCACCCCGCGGCCGGCGTTACGCGGCAGACGCAGAACCTTGTTGGCACAGTGCGTGCATTGTTCGACGCGTGGCGTGGAAGGGCCTGCAGGATGCATGTGCAAACAATCTACCGTAGTCTTGCGGAGGTTCCAAAGCGAGGAACTCAGTATTTGCAGATATTTACGCCACAGTTCGCAACTATCGCACCGCAAAGCGACGGAGCAAGCCAAGGTATTATGGACGGCCCAGGACAGCACAGCTACCGTTTTGCCAATGCTCCGATGACAGAATCGTGTCGCGTTGAAGTGGGGCCATCGCTGCTTTTTGTGGCTTGGGGGAAGGAACCAAATTGAGGCTTGTGAGGTCGCTTTCATTGCGCGGCTGGGCGCTTCTCGGCGCCGTCGGCCTTTGCATCGCAATGCCCGGCACAGTCGTCACGACGCTGGGCAATTCGGCGCACGCCGGCTCGACCCTCGAAGAACGCAAGCTGCCGATGAAGTTCAGCTGGGTCGCCTGCGAGCCGAATTGCAAGGGCTGGATCTCTGCGGTCGGCATCATCACGGCAGACAGCCCGAAGGACTTCGAAACATTCGCGCGCAATCATGACCTGCGCGGCACGACCGTGGTGCTCGACTCCAGCGGCGGCTCGGTCAATGACGCGATCACGCTCGGCCGTCGGTTCCGCGGTCTCGATCTCAAGACCACCGTGGGCACGAGTGTCGCCATCGATACGCCGCAGGGCGCGCGCGCGACCGTGGTTCCCGAGGCCTATTGCGAGTCGATGTGCGTGTTCCTGCTGCTGTCAGGCAAGACGCGCTACGTGCCCGAGGCCGCACGTATTCGCGTGCACCAGATCTGGATGGGCGACCGCGCTGACGATGCGCGTGCCGCGAGCTACAGCGCGCAGGATCTCATGATCGTCGAGCGCGACATTGGCCGTCTCGCCAAATACACCTTCGACATGGGCGGCGCGGGCGATCTGCTGTCGCTCTCCCTCAGCGTTCCGCCGTGGGAGGACCTGCATGAATTGTCGCCGGCAGAGCTGCGGCTGACCAACCTGATCACGACCGAAGCGATCGCCGACGTGCTGCCGCGGCAAGACAACGCCAACGTGCCGATGGCCGAGGTGAAGACGAAGCCGACGCAGGACCGTTTTGTGAGCCGCGCGGTCGACGGCGAAGCGCAGCCGCAGCCGACGAAGTCGACCAAGACGGCGGAAGCGCTGACCGGCGGCCATGCCGCACCCGCGCCGGTTCAGCCAGCGCAGTAAGTTACCTGTCCTGTTGGGGTGAGCTCGGCCTCGTGGTTCGAGACGCCGCTGCGCGGCTCCTCACCATGAGGGTCTAGCACCAACCCCTCGGCGAGGATTCCAATCTCGCGCGCTGCTGTAGCCGCTCATCCTGAGGAGCGCGAACGCGCGTCTCGAAGGACGAGGCCCGAAAGCTACGCCGGCTGCCCGGCCTTGGCCTCGATCTGGCCGATCGCATCCACGACCGCGTCGAAGGTCAGCATGGTCGAGGCGTGGCGTGCCTTGTAGTCGCGCACGGGCTCGAGCAGGGCGATGTCGGCCCATTTGCCGATTTGCGGCGGGCTGCCGTTTTCCTTCAGCATCCTGCGCACAGTCTCGCGCAGTTCGCGCAGCTCCTCGGCGGTCGACCCGATGACGTGGCTCGCCATGATCGAGGAGGACGCCTGGCCGAGCGCGCAGGCCTTCACGTCATGGGCGAAGTCGGTCACGACGGGGCCTTCCATCTTGAGGTCGACCTTCACGGTCGAGCCGCAGAGCTTGGAATGGGCGGTGGCGCTGGCGTCGGGATCGGACAGTCGTCCGAGGCGCGGAATATTGCCGGCCAACTCGATGATCCGCTTGTTGTAGATGTCGTTCAGCATGGGGACAGATGCTCGGTTCCGGCAGGGCCGGGCGCCCTTGGCGGCTGGTTCTGACCGTCCTATATATGAACGGCATTGCCGGAAATATAGTCCGGCCATGCAGCACCTGCAGGCATAGCGGTGCTACCAAAGTGAGGGACTCAGGCGCCCGGCGGCCGAAGAGCGCTGCCCCGTCTGCCCGGTGACACCTCCGGCCGAAGGCCGGTCGAACGGAGAAGACATGGACGCCTTGATCAAGACCATCCGCCCCAACAAGCCATCCGAGCCGAAGGAGCGTCCGGCCGAGCTCGATCCCTCCGAATTCCTAGCGGCCGCCGTCCGCGCCGACCAGCCGCGCCCGTCGCGCGCCGAAGCCGAGCATGCGGTGCAGACGCTGCTGTCCTATATCGGCGAGGACCCGAGCCGCGAGGGGTTGCTGGATACGCCGCGCCGCGTCGTCGAGGCCTATGACGAGCTCTACCAGGGCTACCACCAGTGCCCGGCCGAGGTGCTGAACCGCACCTTCGGCGAGACCGCCGGCTACGACGATTTCGTGCTGGTGCGCGACATCGAATTCACCTCGCAGTGCGAGCATCACATGATGCCGTTCTACGGCAAGGCGCATATCGCCTATACGCCGGTCGAGCGGGTGGTCGGCCTGTCCAAGCTGGCGCGGCTGACCGACATCTTCGCCCGCCGCCTGCAGACGCAGGAGCATCTCACCGCCCAGGTGGCTGCTGCGATCGATGAGATCCTGAAGCCCCGCGGCGTTGCCGTGCTGATCGAGGCGGAGCATACCTGCATGTCGGTGCGGGGCGTCGCCAAGCATGGCGCGATGACCTTCACCAGCCGCTTCACCGGCGTGTTCCGCGATAATCCGGCGGAGCAGCAGCGCTTCCTGTCCCTGGTGCGAGGACCGAACCGGTAACCTCGCAAGCGTTTCGAGGTTATCCGTGTCTGCATCCCACGATCACGAGCGCGAAGAGGGGCTGGCCTTCCAGCCCAAATTCGACGCGTCAGGTCTCGTGACCTGCGTTGCGACCGACGTTGCATCCGGCGACGTGCTGATGGTTGCGCACATGAACGACGAGGCGCTGCGCAAGACCATCGCGACCGGCGAGGCCTGGTATTTCAGCCGCTCCCGCAATGCCTTATGGCGAAAAGGTGAGACGTCAGGTCAAACCCAGCGCGTGGTCGAGATGCGGCTCGATTGCGATCAGGACGCGGTGTGGATTCGCGTCGAGCAGATCGGCGCGGCCTGTCATACCGGACGGCGCTCCTGCTTTTATCGCGCGGTCAAGGGTGAGGGCGGCGCCGTCAGCCTGTCCTTCGTCGATGCCGACCGGCTGTTCGATCCGGCGCAGGTCTATCGCACATAGCCATCATCTGGCCCTGCTACGGGCCGCTTCTCGACAACGGGTCCCTGATTGCCCTCGAACAGAATACGTTCGGCCGCACCCTGGAGATCGTCGTATTGGCCGCTCCTCAACGTCCACATGAACGATGCCAGCCCAGCCAGGCCCATTCCGATCGCGATGGGGACAAGGAAGAAATAGTCGATCATTTGACCGGCCCATAGTTGAGAGCTGCGGTGCGATCACATGTCGGTGCCATCGGCCGGCGGATCGGTGAGCCCTGGTGAAGACGCAAGGCGTTTGCCACCACGATCACCGACGACAGTGACATCGCAACCGCCGCGATCAGCGGCGTGACATGACCGAGCACTGCGACCGGGATGGCGACGACATTATAGGCAATCGCCAAGCCGAAATTCTGCCGCACCAGCGGTGCCGCGTCGCGCGCAATTGCGAGCGCCTGCGGCACGGCCTGAAGGCTTTCGCGCAGGAACACGACATCGGCGGCGTTGCGGCCGACATCGGCGGCCGACCCCGGTGCGATCGAGACATCGGCCGCGATCAGTGCCGGAGCATCGTTCAAGCCGTCACCGACCATCAGGACCCTGCGGCCGGAGGCCTTCTGCGCGGCGATGCGAGCGACCTTGTCGGCCGGCCGCGCCGCGGCGGCAAAGCCTACTCCGAGGCGATCGGCGATGGCGCGGACCCGTGCGTCGCCGTCGCCGGACAGGATTTCGACGTGGAGGCCCGAACCCTTCAGTTCGGCGACGGCGTCCTGCGCTCCGGCGCGCAGGGAGTCCACGAGGCGGAAGGTAGCAATGCAATCGCCGTTGCGCGACAACACGACGTTGGCATCGCGGTCCACGGGATCGCGTGAACGTTCCGCGATGGCCCAGTCCGGACGACCCAGCCTGTAGACGTTTTCGTCCGACCGCGCCTCAAGACCCGCCCCCGGACATTCGGCGACGTCATCGAGCCGGACCGGCTTGCCACCGGCACCGAAGGCCGCCAGCGCCTGGGAGTAGGGATGACGCGAGTGCGCGGCGATCGCTGCCGCCAGCGCAAGCGCGGTGGCGTCAGAGCCGCTTCCCGGAGTGAGAAGCGGCCGGCCGGCCGTGAGCGTACCGGTCTTGTCGAAGACGACAGTGTCAACATCGGCAAGCCGCTCCAGCGCGCTGCCGTCCTTGATCATGATGCCGAGGTCGAACAGCCGCCCCGCGGCGACGACATGGACCATCGGCACGGCAAGGCCGAGCGCGCAGGGGCAGGTGATGATGAGCACCGCGATCGCAACCGTGATGGCGCGATGCGCATCGCCCGTGGCGATCATCCATCCGATGAAGGTCAGCAAGGCCGTGGCGTGGACGACCGGCGCATAAAGTCGCGCGGCACGGTCGGCGATGCGGCGATAGGCCGAGCGGCCTGTCTCGGCCGTCTCCATCATCCGCACCATTTCGGCGAGGAAGGAGTTCCTTGCCGAAGCCGTCGCCATGACTGTGAGCGGGGCGGTGAGATTGAGGAGTCCGGCCTGCAATTCCGTGCCTTCGACAGCCGGTTGCGGCACGCTTTCACCCGATACCAGCGAGTGTTCGAGTTCGGAACGGCCGCTGATCACGCGGCAATCCACCGGAACACGTTCGCCCGCCGCCAGCAGGATGGTCATTCCCGGCTCGATGTCATCGACGGGAAGGTAGATTTGCGTGCCGTCCGGCCTTTGCCAAAGCGCGCCGCGGGCGCTGAGCCGCGCCAATCCGCCCACCGCCCGACGCGCGCGTTCGCGCATCATGTGGTCGAGCGTGCGCCCGATCAGCAGGAAGAACAGCAGCGACACGGAAGCGTCGAAATAGGCGTGCTGGCCGTGCAGGGTGGTTTCCCAAAGGCTCATGCCAAACGCGAGCAGGACGCCGATCGAAATCGGAACGTCCATATTGGTTTGGCCCTGGCGCAAGCTGCGCCACGCCGAACGAAAGAACGGCTGCCCCGAATAGGCCAGCGTCGGCAGCGCGATCGCGGCGGAGATCCAGTGAAAGAGGTCGCGCGTCGCAGCCTCCGCACCCGACCAGTTTGCCGCCGACAGCAGCATGATGTTGCTCGAGGCGAACCCCGCGACCGCGAGCGCACGCCACAGGTTCGCCAGCGTGGGGTCCTTGCCGTCGGTGCCGACGTCGCGGATGTGGGCTTGATAACCGATGGCCGCAAGCGTCGGGAGCAGCGGCGGAAGTGTGTCGCCGCGCCATTGAACGGTGACGCTGCGGGCAGACAGATTGGCGCGCACATAGGCGACGCCGTCGAGCTTGCCGAGCGCCGTCTCAATTCTTTGCAGGCAGCCGCCGCAGTGGATGTCCGGCGCCGACAGATCGATCTGGCGCAGGCCATCCGGCAGCGCTCGGCTAGACAGCAGGATTTCCTCGTCAGAGCTTTTGGTCTGATCGAAACAGAGTTCGGCGCCGGGTGCGCAGCAACTCATGGATCGGCTCCGTCTCTCAGCCGCGCTGCCGTTCGGCAGACGCGGGATTCACGGCGCGATAGGCGTGCCAGCTGGCGTGCCCGAGCAATGGATAGATGATGACCAGGCCAAGCATGCCGGTGGCAAGGCTGATAAGGAACAGCGCGAGCACGATGACGGCCCAGATCAGGAGAACGCGCAGATTGTTCCAGACCAGGGCCATGCTGCTGCCCATCGCGGTCAGGGCATCGACGTCCTCATCCAGCAGCATCGGAATGGAGAAGGCGCTGACGGCGAAGGAGAACGCCGCGAACAGGCCTCCGACCGCGGTTCCGACCACGAGCATCGCCCATCCGACCTTGGTGGCGAACAGCATCGGCGCGATGTGGTCGAGACCCGGGAACGGCAGCAGACCGAAGAACAGGGCGTAGATGATGACGGCCGCGCGCATCCACACCATCACCAGCAGGCTGAGCAGCACGCCGGTGAACAGCAGCTGGCCGCCGGAGCGCGGCCTGACGAAGAACAGATCGTGCCAGTGCAGCGGCTCGCCGGCTTCGATCCGGCGGCTCTTTTCGTAGAGGCCGAGCGCCAGGATCGGACCGACCACCAGGAAACCTGCGAACGCCGGAAACAGGATGTAGTCGCGTCCGAGCGCAATCAGGGTGCCGACGAAAGCCAGCGAGATCAGCAGAATGACGATGCCGTAAGCGAGGCTCAGCGAAGGCCGTGTCATCAAGTCTCGCCAGCCTCGCGCCAGCCATTGGGAAGGATCGGCAGGTGTCAGCGACCGTGCCCATCGATTGGGAGGGGCGAGGGGAGCGGCAACCGGAGGGATCATCGGCATGGCGTTTTCTCCGCTCTCAGGAATGATCCGCACTGACCGGCACTGGCGGCGAACACGACGACTGCGCAGCGCTGAACAATCCGCGGGCGGCGTCGCCGTCGCCCTGCTTCAGATGCGCGACGCAGGCGGGTTGCGATGATGTCGCGACATAGATGAGATGCGCGTTGGCGCCGATGAGAACGGCGGCCGCGACTGTGAGCAGGAGCCAGACACCGATCATTGGCCTGGCGCGCGGTTGCCTGTCCGGCTCTACGCGTTTGTTCATGGCGAGGCCCTCCGCTTGTCGAGCAGATAGAGCGTGAGAATCTTGCGATCGAGCTCGGACAGGCGGCCTTCCCACGTCGGCATGTGACCCTGCCGTCCGCCCCAGATCGTGGTGTCGATGCTGTCGAGGTCGCCGCCATAAATCCAGAATGCGTCGGTCAAATTCGGTGCGCCGAGTTCAGGATTGCCCTTGGCGTCGTCGCCGTGACAGGAGACGCAATTGGCGGCAAAGATCTTCTTGCCGGCCTCGACCGTCGCGGGATCGAGGTTCTTCGCCTCCTTGTGCGAGAGCGAATAGACGAAGGTGGCCGCCTTGAGGACGTCCGCGCGCGGCAGCATCTTGTCGCGCCCGAAAGCCGGCATCTGCGAGACGCGCGTGTCGGCATGTGGCGAATTGATGCCGACGCGGATCGTGTTGAAGATCTGCTCCGCTTGGTCGCCAAAGAGCATGGGGGATGCGGTCAGGTTGGGAAATCCGGGGCCACCCATGGCGTCGCGGCCATGACACGCCGCGCAATTGTCTCCGAACAGGGTATTGCCGGTGCTGCGCACGATCTGCATCAGCTTCGGATCGGACTGGATCGCGGCAAAGCTCTCGGTCTCGATCTTCCTGGTCCAGACGCTGCGATCGGCGGCCGCTGCCTTCAGCGATTCCGCCACGACGTTGCGTTGATCAATGCCAAGCAGCCCCTTGGTGTAGGTCGCCCCCAGCGGCCAGGCCGGCATCAGGATCCAGTAGCCGACCGCGTACAGCACGGCCAGCGTCAGGAAGAAATAGACCGCGCGCGGCACCGGCGTGTTCAATTCCTTGATGCCGTTCCATTCGTGACCGGTGGTGAGATAGCCGGTGTGGCTGTCGCGCTCCTGCTGCTCTACCGCCATGGTTTGTCCTCACCATCGAGGATGGATTGAGCCGCGCGATCGAAGCGCCGCTTGTTGGACGGCCAGAACGTATAGATGAGGACCGCGATCGACAGCGCGATCAGGTAGAACAGGCCGAACGATTTGGAGAGTCCGACAAGGAAATCGTGCTCGACAGTCATTGGCTTGCTCCCGTCTGGGCCATCGATTTGCCGGCGGCTGTCGTGAGACGACCAAGCACCTGCAGATACGCGACCATGGCATCCATCTCGGTCAGGCGATCGGCCTGGCCGTCGAATATGCGGACCGTGGTGGCTTTGCCGTATCGTTTGGTCAGGCCGTCGGCCTGTGTCGAGTCCGGATTGGCCTGGCCGTAAGCGTCGGCTGCGGCATTGGCGACCATGTCGTCAGTATAGGGCACGCCGACTTTGCGCTGGGCCTTCAGGTGAAGGCTGAGGTCGTCGGTCCGTAGTTCGTTGGCGAGCAGCCAGTCATAAGCGGGCATCACCGAGACCGGCACCACGTCGCGGGGATTGATCATGTGAGCGACGTGCCACTGGTCGGAATATTTCTCGCCAATCCGCGCAAGGTCCGGCCCGGTGCGCTTGGAGCCCCACAGCATCGGATGGTCGTATTTGGATTCGACCGCAAGCGAGTAGGGGCCGTAGCGGTCGACCTCGTCACGCAGCGTGCGGATCATCTGCGAATGGCAGGCGTAGCAGCCCTCGCGGATGTAGATATTGCGGCCGGCGAGCTCCAGCGGCGTGTAGAGCCGCATGTCCGGGGCAGTCTCGACCGTCTGGCTGATGGTGAACAGCGGCGCGATCTCGACCAGACCGCCGATGCTCGATACCAGGACGATCCCAAGAATGAGGCTGATCGCCTTGCGCTCCAGTCGGTAGTGAAATCCGAAGATTGACATGGTGCGTTACTCCGCCGGCTGCGCGGCAAGTTTCGGCTCGGGCCGGCCGCCGCCCTGCGTCGCGACGAGGCCGGGATTTTTGATCGTCATCCAGATGTTGTAGGCGCCGAGGCACGCGCCGATCAGGAAGAACAGCCCGCCGACCGCACGCGCGACGTAGTAGGGACGCATCGCCACCAGCGAATCGACGAAGGAATAGGCGAGCGTTCCGCTCTCATTGTAGGTCCGCCACATCAGGCCCTGGATGATGCCGGAATTCCACATTGCGAACACGTAGATCACGGTCCCCGCCAGCCCGAGCCAGAAGTGAGCTTCGACCAGCTTCGCCGAGTACATGCCGTCGCGATTCCAGAGCCAGGGCACGGATGCGTAGATCGAACCGAAGGTGATGAAGGCAACCCAGCCCAATGCGCCGGCATGAACGTGGCCGATGGTCCAGTCGGTGTAGTGCGACAGCGAATTGACCGACCGGATCGCCATGAACGATCCCTCGAAGGTGGTCAGGCCATAAAACACCGCGGCGACCATCATGAAGCGCAACGTGGCGTCGTCGCGGACCTTGTGCCAGGCGCCGTTGAGCGTCAGCAGCGCGTTGCCGGCGGAGGCCCAGGACGGCACCAGCAGCATCAGCGAGAAGGTGATGCCGAGCGTCTGCACCCACTGCGGCAGCGCTGTGTAGTGCAGGTGGTGCGATCCCGCCCACATGTAGAAGAAGGTGATGCCCCAGAACGAGATGATCGAGAGGCGGTAGGAGAAGATCGGCCGCCCCGACTGCACCGGCAGGAAGTAGTACATCATGCCGAGGAAGCCGGCGGTCAGGAAGAACGCCACCGCGTTGTGGCCGTACCACCACTGGGTCATGGCGTCCTGGACGCCTGAAAACGCCGAGTAGCTCTTGGCGCTGCCGAAGGACAAGGGCATCGCGAGGTTGTTGACGATGTGCAGGATCGCAACGACCAGGATGAAGGCCATGTAGTACCAGTTCGAGACGTAGATGTGCGGCTCCTTGCGCCGCGCCAGCGTGCGCAAATAGATCAGGAAATAGACCACCCATACGACGACCAGCCAGATGTCGGCGTACCACTCCGGCTCCGCATATTCCTTCGACTGGGTGATGCCCATCATGTAGCCGGTGACGGCGAGCACGCAGAACAAATTGTAGCCCAGCAGCACGAACCACGGCGCGAGCTGGTCGGGCAGCCGCGCGCGCGACGTCCGTTGCAGCACGTAGAGCGAGGTCGCGATCAGGCCGTTGCCGCCGAACCCGAAGATCACCGACGTGGTATGGACCGGCCGGATCCGGCCAAAGCTCGACCAGCCGCCACCGAAGGTCAGATCCGGATTGACCAATTGCCAAGCCACCCAATCGCCGACCGCCAGGCCGAAGACGGCCCATGCGATTGAGAGAACGACCCCGGCCTTGCTGGGATCGTCGTAATAGCGGGTCAACCGGTCATCGGACGGCTCGGGGGCGTAATAGTCCCGGCCGACCAGGAAAATTGCGAGCAATCCGGCGACGAAGATCAGTCCGCCATGAAGGCCGATCGGATCGTCTCGTCCCGCCAGGCCGAGCAGCAGTCCGCAGACCGCGACCACAAGGCCGATCTGAATCGCGTGCAGCCGTTCATTTCGCGTGAGTTGGGCAATCATGGGGACGCCTGCGAGAGGTGAGGGCAGAAATGCATTCGCCAGCACGAACAGGCGGTTGGTGTTGATCCAGATCAATGAGGGCAGCCCAACCCGGCGGGAGGCCTTAACCCGCCATTAACCATAATTACGGCAGTGTTACCGGCACATGGGTGCCGATTGCCGGCGCCCGACCAAGGCACCGGACAGATGTCGGTCGACACATTCAACGCCACGGCTGCGGCAGGTGTCGATCCCTCACGTCTGAAGATCGCGACCTCGATCAAGCAGGCGGCCTCCACGACAGGCGCGAGCTTCGAATATCTGCTCACCACCGCGAAGATGGAGTCCAACTTCAACCCGAAGGCCGGCGCCACCACGTCGTCGGCACACGGGCTGTTTCAGTTCATCGACCAGACCTGGCTCGGGACGGTGAAGGAGGCGGGAAGCCAGCTTGGCTACGGCAAATATGCCGACGCCATCACCAGGAATTCCAACGGCACCTATTCGGTCAGCGATCCCACCGCGCGCAATGCCATCATGAAGTTGCGCGACGATCCTGATGCGGCGTCGCAGATGGCTGCGGTGCTGACGCAGTCGAACAGTTTCAAGCTCACCGGCAAGATCGGCCGGCGGCCGAACGATGCCGAACTCTATATGGCGCACTTCATGGGCGTCGGCGGGGCGGCGAAGCTGATCTCAAGCGCCGAGGACAATCCGAACGCAAATGCGGCATCGATGTTCCCGAATGCCGCCGCGGCCAACCGCTCGATCTTCTATGATCGCTCCGGCAGCGCGCGCAGCGTCTCGCAGGTCTATTCGGTGCTGAGCACGCGTTACGCGGCTGCCGCCAATGCCAAGGACACGCGCACCGCGTTTGCCGCAGCCGGCGGCGATACGATGAGCCGCGTCATGGTCGCGAGCGCGACGCCGACGCCGGCGCTGACCATGGACAACGCCACCTACCTCTCCACCTTCCCGGACTCCCGCGCCGTGACGCCGGTGTCCGCGACGTCGCAGACCACGGCGTTTGCGCAACAGTCTGCACCCGTATTCCGCTCGCTGTTCCAGGCCGGCGATCGCACCCAACCGGTCTCGCCCGCGGTGCAGGAACTCTGGGGCAATTCCGGCTCGCTGACAGCACAGGCGACGCCCGCGGTCGGCTCGTCCGGCCGGCTCGATCTGTTCAGCGATCGCAACGGCACCTTCTCCAGCTAAGGCGCGATGAGAGCAGCGGCATTTTGCTGCGATGCGGGCGGCGCCACCTTTGTTCCATTAACGAAACGTCAATCATCCCAAACGGTTATGGTGAACCCTTTGTTAAGCGTCATGGTTTATTTTCTGTTGCAGTGGCATCGCGTCGTGGTGCCGTAGCGGTTGCGTAAGCCGGAAAGACCATGATCGTTCGGCAGTTCATTAGTTGGATCAGGACCGCTCCGGCAGGCGAGCGGGCCGAGGCGACGCGGGCCCTGGCGCGGGCCTGGCTCATTTCCGATCTCACCCACGAGGATCGCAACGCCGCCGAAGGCGCGCTGCTGATGCTGCTCGACGATCCGTCGCCGCTGGTCCGCCAGGCGATGGCCGAGGTGTTTTCGCGCAGCGCCGAGGCGCCGCCGGCGATCGTGCAGGCGCTGTCGCTCGACCAGGCGTCCGTCTCGCTGCCCGTGCTGGAACATTCCCCGCTGCTGATCGACGCCGATCTTGTCGACATCGTCGCGACCGGCAGCGACGAGATGCAATGCGCGATTGCGCGCCGCATCAGCCTGCCGCCGTCGGTCTCGGCCGCGATCGCCGAGGTCGGCTCGGCCGCGGCGGCGCTGGAGCTGATCGAAAATCCCTATGCCGAGCTCGCGCCGTTCTCCTGGGACCGCATCGTCGAGCGGCACGGCCATCTCGCCGCGATCCGCGAGTCGCTGCTGCATCTGGAAGATCTGCCCGCCGCGACGCGGATGGCGCTGGTGGCAAAGCTCTCTGAGACGCTCTCGCAATTCGTGGTGGCGCGGAACTGGCTCAGCGCCGACCGCGCCGACCGAATCGCCAACGAGGCGCGCGAGCGCTCCACCGTCAACATCGCAGCCCAATCCTTCGGCGACGACATGCAGGGCCTGATCGCGCATCTGCGCGCGACCGGCCAGCTCACCGCGGGTCTCATTTTGCGCGCGCTGCTGTCGGGCAATCTCGAACTGTTTGGAGCTGCGCTCGCCGAACTCTCCGGACTGCCGCATGGGCGCGTCTCCGCGCTGCTGCAGGACCGCGGCTCGGCCGGCCTGCAGGCACTCTTGATCCGCGCCGGCCTGCCGGAAACCACGTTCGCGGCGTTTCGTGTGGCGCTCGAGACCATCAAGGAAATCGGCTATGTCGAAACCTATGACGGTGCGGCGCGGCTGCATCGGCGGATGGTCGAACGTGTGCTGACCCATTGCGAAACCGATCGCTCCGCCGCCGAGCCGCTGCTGATCCTGCTGCGGCGGTTTGCGACGGAATCGGCGCGGGAAGAAGCGCGGATGTTCTGCGAAGAGCTCGCCGCCGAAGACGCGATCTCGGCGTTCGACTTCGACGATCTCGTCGCAGCGTAACACTCAGCGATATTGGATTGCGAAGCCGCTGCTGCAATAGCAGCGGCTGCGTTTATTCGCCCGGCACGATGCTCGGCGCGAGCACGGCTTCGAGATGCTCGGGGCGGTCGCGGTTGGCGCGGATCAGGAATTCGTCGGCGATGCCGCGGAGCTGCTTGCTCAGCACGCTGGCGACCTGGACGGTGTCGAGCTTGGTGCGCTCGCGCACGATCGCCTGGATCGCGTTGATATGGTGGCCGATCAGGTCCGCCGGCACCGCGTCCAGATCCGGCGCGTGCTCGATGATCCGGCACAGGCTGTCGGCGGCCGCGGCCGCGGAAGGATAGCCGAATGTCGCGGCATCGCCCTTGATGTCGTGGGCAGCGCGGAACAGCTCTTCACGGGTGTCGTCGTTGAAGCCGTCGCGCTTCACCGCGGCATGCGCGGCGGAGAGGCGGTCGGCCTCGACTGCCATCCAGGTCTTGAACTCGCCGGACAGTCCCTCCAGCGCTTTCTCGGCGCGCGCGACGGGATCGTCGAGCGTCGAGTCCGGCACGCGGAGCAGCATCTTGCGCAGCGGGTTCGGCTGCGTGATCACGAAGTGCGTGTCGAAATTCTTGACCTCGATCGCACCTGGCTTGTCCTTGGCGGCCATGCTGGTTCCCTGCGACTAGATGCTCGAGCGGGCTTTTTCGAGCAGCGACGGCTGCTGCATCACTTCCATCTCGCCGCTGCCGCGGCGTTCCGGGCCGATATAGGTGTTGTTGGTGTTGCGGCGGCGGTCCGGGCCGAAATAGGTCTTGGTCTTGATGAAGGGGCGGGGATTGGCGACCACGTTGAGGATGCGCTGATAGAGCCCCTTGGCCGAGATCGGCTTGGCCAGGAACTCGGTGACGCCGGCATCGCGCGCGACAGTGACGCGGCGCTTGTCGGAATGGCCGGTCAGCATGATGATCGGTGCGTAGGGGTTGCCCTTGGATTCCGGCTGCCGGATCATCTGCGCGAGCTCGAGCCCGTCGAAGATCGGCATCGACCAGTCGGTGATGACGATGTCGGGCACATAATGCGTGTACATCTCGAGCGCCGTGGCGCCGTCCTCGGATTCGTAGACTTCGCGCGCGCCGAACGAATGCAGCAGCGTGCGCAGGATGCGCCGCATGTGCGGATTGTCGTCGCAAATCAGAAATCGCAGCTTGTTGAAATCAATGCGATACATGGTCCGGCCCTGAGCAGGGCATACCGGGCCAACGCGGTATTACCCGACGTTAACCATATCCCCGATGGGGTTAATGAATGGTTGCCGGGGAGGGACGCGGTCAATGGCCGAACTGCTCCCGCAAGATGCGTTCCTCCAGCGAATGGCCGGGGTCGAACAGCATCCGCATCGCAATCGTCTTGTCGGAGAGCACCTCGACCCGGCGGACGTCGCGGACCTCGTCATGGTCGGCGACCGCGGCCACCGGACGCTTGTCGCCCTCGAGCACCTCGACCACCACGAAGGCGGTGTTAGGCAGCAGCGCGCCGCGCCAGCGCCGCGGCCGGAACGCCGAGATCGGCGTCAGCGCCAGGAGCTGCGCGTTGATCGGCAGGATCGGGCCCTGCGCCGACAGATTGTAGGCGGTCGAGCCGGCAGGGGTGGCGACCAGGATGCCGTCGGCGATCAGCTCTGCCATCCGCTCATGCTCGTCGATCAGGATGCGCAGCCGCGCCGCCTGGTAGGTCTGGCGAAACAGCGCGACCTCGTTGATGGCGTGATGCAGATGCACGCCGCCATTGACGTCGGTGGCGCGCATCAAGAGCGGATTGATCAGGGACTCGCGCGCCGAGCCGAGCCGCGTGCGCAGATCGTGGGTCGAGTATTCGTTCATCAGGAAGCCGACGGTGCCGCGGTGCATGCCGTAGATCGGCTTGTTGGTCCGCATATGCGCGTGCAGCGTCTGCAGCATCAAGCCGTCGCCGCCGAGCGCGACCACCACGTCGGCCTCGTCGGCCGGTTGATTGCCATAGATGTCCGTGAGCTGTTCCAGCGCCTTTTGCGCCTCGGCGCTGGGGCTCGCGACGAAGGCGATCCGTTCATATCGCTTGGATTTGCTCATGCTCACGAACTCGTTGGGCCCTGATCGCGCCGCGCTCGTCTATACATCCCCTGCGGCCTTGTCGAGATGCCCCCAAGACGTCCAAGGCTTGCGGGCGTTGCCGGAGTGTCGCAGTTTGCAGGGTAAACCCGTGAGCTTGCAAGACGCGAGGGTCGTGGGAACGACAGGGAGCAGGCGAGATGGCTAACGGAATTGCGATGCGGTTTGCCGCGGCATTGCTCGCGCTGACATTGGCAACCGCCGCACGCGCCGAGGAGGAGCCGGCACCGCAACCGTCGCCCACCGCGCAGGCGCCAACCACGCAGGCGCCCGGCAACCAGGCTCCCGGCGGCCAGAAGGGACGCGGCGGTGGCGGCCGGGGCGGCGACGCTGCCTCCAATGCGCCGGCGCCTGGCGCCGCCGAGCAGCACCGCCTGCCGCCCGATTCCACCACAAAGCAGACGCTGGCGCTGCCCGGCCGCACGCTTGCTTTCTCCGCCACCGTCGGCTCGATCCGCGTGTTCGACGACAAGGGCGAGCCGCAGGCCGATATCGCCTACACCTCCTACCAGCTCGACGGCGCCGACAAGGCGACCCGTCCGGTGACCTTCCTGTTCAACGGCGGGCCGGGCGCATCCTCGGCCTGGCTGCAGCTCGGTGAGGCCGGACCGTGGCGCATCGCGATGAGCGGCGAGGGCGCCAATTCGTCCGCATCGCCCGAGCTGCTGCCGAACGCCGAGACCTGGCTCGACTTCACCGATCTCGTCTTCATCGATCCCGTCGGCACCGGCTACAGCCGCTTCGTCGCCAGCGGTGAAGACGTGCGCAAGCGCTTCTTCTCGGTCGATGGCGACGTCAATTCGGTGGCGCTGGTGATCCGCCGCTGGCTGGAGAAATACGACCGCCTGACCTCGCCGAAGTATGTCGCCGGTGAAAGCTATGGCGGCATTCGCGGCCCCAAGGTGGTGCGCAATTTGCAGTCCGACCAAGGTGTCGGCGTGCGCGGGCTGATCCTGGTCTCGCCGGTGCTCGACTTCCGCGACTACACCGGCACCAGCATCCTGCAATATGTCTACAGCCTGCCGAGCATGACGGCGGTGGCGCGCGCCGCCAAGGGGCCGGTGACGCATCAGGATATGGCCGATGTCGAGCGTTACGCGCGGGGCGAGTTCCTGGCCGATCTCATGAAGGGTGTCGCCGACAAGGAAGCCTCCACGCGCGTCGCCGACAGGTTCGCGCAGCTCACCGGCATTGACCAGGAGGTCAGCCGGAGGCTCACCGGGCGCTTCGACATCAATGAATTCCGCCGGGAGTTCGACCGCAAGAACGGCAAGGTGACCGGCCGCTACGATGCCTCCGTCGAAGGCTTCGATCCGCATCCGGACTCGCTCTACTTCCGCTTCGGCGATCCCTCCGGCGATCCCCTGATGGCGCCGATGACCAGCGCCATCGTCGACCTCACCACACGCAAGCTGAACTGGCGGCCGGACGGCTCCTACCAGGTGCTCAACGGGGCCGTGAACCGGAGCTGGGATTTCGGTCATGGCATCAATCCGGCGGAGTCGGTCGGGCAGCTCCGCCAGATCCTGGCGTTCGATCCGAAGCTGAAGGTCCTGATCGGCCACGGCCTGTTCGACCTCGCCACGCCATATTTCGCCTCGCGCACCATCCTCGACCAGCTGCCGCCATATGGTGGCGACCGCGTCAAGCTCGTCGTCTTCCCCGGCGGCCACATGTTCTACTCCCGCGATGGCTCGCGCCAGGCGTTCCGGAAGGAGGTCGAGGCGGTGATGAAGTGAGGGGCGTATTGATCGTCGCGAAGCCGCCACATCCTCGGTGTCGTCACCCGCGAAAGCGGGTGATCCAGTATTCCAGAGACTCCAGCGATAGAACCGAGAACCCGCGGCGTACTGGGTCGCCCGGTCGAGCCGGGCGATGACACTGAATGTGAGGATACAGTTTCGCATTCTCGCGACATGTTTTGTCCGAGTCTTACCGTTCGTTTCGCCCTCTCTCTTGAGTGAGGGCGCAGGGAAGACCGGGTGCACGCTGCACCCGAGGTCCCGTGCGCAATGGGTAGAAAGTGGCGCACACGGGCATACAAATGCAGCGGAGGCACGCCGGCCTTCCCTGCGCGATGGCTTTACGGCTTATACGTGCTCGCCCTGGTGAGACTCTGCTTTTGTGCCACCATGATCAGCGATCGGCTTTGGGCCTCTCACGGACTTACCACCAGCATCGGGGCGGCAGGCCCACACGACTTCGCCGTACGCCTTGCGCACACACGTCAATTGTACGCTCGGCGTCCACCGCATCTCGACCCGCGTTCCTGACGTTGCGCAACGCCCCTCTTGTCGGGTGAGGTGCGTGCATTAGATCACTGATTTGGGTTGCGCGTCAAGCGAAATTACGAAAAGGAGAAGAATTTCTTGCCGGGCGAGGCGCAGGTTGCCATTCTGCATGGAGAAGGGCTGAAAGCTGGCAAAATCGTGATGCCATCCCCCTTTGCAGCCGCCACGTCGACATGCGACAAAGGACCCATGCGTCTCCATCGGTTCGCCAGTCTCTGGATCATGCTGCTGGTCGCCGCGGGGCTGTTGCTTGCGCCGCTGGCGGGGCCGGTGTTGGCCAATCCGGGGTCCGGTCCGATGGACACGGCCAGCGACATGCAGGCGATGGCTGACGACATGCCGTGCTGTCCGGATCAGACCAGCACCAAGGCTTGCGCCGATTGTCCGCTGTTCGCGCTTTGCATGCTCACCATCTCGATGCCGGCCCCCTCGGGCGCAAGCGCCGCGATCGAGCCTGATCGCTTGCTTGGCGTGCTTGCCTTGCATGATGACCAGATGACCGACGGCCTTGCAGCCAAGCCGCCTGACCATCCCCCTCGAAGCCACGTCTGAAGGCGCGGAAAGCGCCTGACTGCTGACGCGTGCGCCAGCCGGCGCATGCCGCATCGTGCCGCCTTGCGGCATCTCAGACGTATCGAGGAACAGCATCATGAGAACTTCTGGCTTTACGCGCGCCATCCTGGCCGCGTCGATCGGCTTTGCCATTATGAGCGCAGCTGCTCCGGCTCTCGCCGACATCAAGAACTACGAATTCCAGCTCGTGCAGCCGACGGTGCAGGCCGGTGCCGATCGCATCGTCACGGTGCGGCTGGTTAACAAGACCAGCGGAAAACCGGTCTCCGACGCCGTGATCTTCGCAACCCGGCTCGACATGGCGCCTGACGGCATGCAGGAAATGCTGACCAAGGTGATGGCCATGCCGGCCACCGAGCCCGGCACCTATCGCTTCAAGGCGACCTTCAGTATGGCGGGCCGCTGGCAGCTGTCGCTCGGCGCAAAAGTGCAGGGCGAGACCGGCACGGTCGACAACAAGCTCGTCATCACGGCCGACAAATGATCCGCCTGGTCAGGCTTGGCGCCGCCGCTGCGATCGCCGCAGCGGCAGGCGCCTCTTTCGTCGCACGTGGCGACCTGCCACGGTTGGCAGCCAACCTCGTTGCGTCTCCCATTCGCGCAGCCGATGCGGCGGCGCCGATCTATTTCCGCGATCCCGACGGCAAGCCGTTCTATTCGCTGATGCCGAAGACAACGACCGATGGCCGCAACTATCTGCCGGTGCCGCCCGGCGCCGATCTCTCTTTCGACAAGCCGGATGAACCTTCGGCCGCAGGCAACGCCACGGCCAATGTCAGTCGCAAGGTCAAATATTATCGCAACCCGATGGGGCTTCCCGACACTTCGCCGGTGCCGAAGAAGGATTCCATGGGGATGGACTATATCGCCGTCTACGAGGGCGAGGACAACGACGACGGCTCCGTGAAACTTTCGCCGGGCAAGATCCAGCGCACCGGCGCCAGATCCGAGCCGGTCGTGCGGCAAACCGTGCGATCGATCATCCGCGCGCCGGGCACGGTGCAGGAAGACGAACGGCGCATTTCGGTGGTCGCGTTGCGCTTCGAAGGCTTTGTCGAAAGCGTCGCCAACGTCACCACCGGCGAGCACGTCCACAAGGGACAGGTGCTCATGAACGTGTATAGCCCGGCGCTGTCGAGCGCCGCAGCCGAATATCTCTCCGCCTTCAATGCCGGCGCGACAGGGCAGGCGCTGAAAGGCGCGCGCCGGCGGCTGGAGAATCTTGCGACGCCGGAGCCGGCTATCAGGGAGCTGGAGCGCACCCGCGACATTTCCCTATCAGTCCCGTGGCTCGCGCCGCAGGACGGCGAAATTCTCGAACGCAATGCGGTCAACGGCATGCGGGCCGGGCCCGGCGACGTCCTGTTCCGGATCGCCGATCATCGGCTGGTGTGGGTGCTGCTCGACGTTGCCGAGCGCGACCTGGCGCAGGTCACGGTCGGAACCAAGGTGACGATCAGGCCCCGCGCACTCCGCGGTCAGAGTTTTGCCGGCACCGTGTCGCTGATCTATCCGCACCTCAACGCCCAGACCCGGACCGCGCGCATCCGGATCGAGGTGCCCAATCCCGACGAGCTGTTGCGGCCGGAGATGTATGTCGATGCGGAGATCGAGACCGGGACGAGCGAGCCGGTGCTCGCCGTCCGCGACAGCGCGGTGCTCGACAGCGGCACGCGTCAGGCCGTTCTGGTCGACAAGGGCGAGGGCCGGTTCGAGCCGCGCGAGGTCAAGCTCGGTCGGCATGGCGGCGGCTATGTCGAAGTCAAGGACGGTCTCGCCGAGGGTGACGCCGTCGTGACGTCGGCGAACTTCCTGATCGACGCCGAAAGCAACCTCAAGGCGGCGTTGAAGGGCTTTGCCGACGCCAACAGCGCGTCATCTTCTGAGCGTGCTGGCAGCATGGGGGCCAAGCCATGATCGCCCGCCTCATCGCCTGGTCGGCGCGCAATCTGCTGCTGGTGCTGTTTGGCACCGGCTTTGCGGCCGCCGCCGGCCTTTACGCGCTGCTGCATCTGCCGCTCGATGCGATCCCCGATCTCTCCGACACGCAGGTGATCGTCTACACCGAATATTCCGGCCAGGCGCCGCAGGTGATCGAGGATCAGGTCACCTATCCGCTGACCACGGCGATGCTGACCGTGCCGAAGTCGAGGGTCGTGCGCGGCTTCTCGTTCTTCGGCGTTTCCTTTGTCTATGTCATTTTCGAGGACGGCACCGACATCTACTGGGCGCGCTCGCGCGTGCTCGAATTCCTCAACGGCGCGACGTCGCGGCTGCCGGCCGGAGTGACGCCGACGATCGGCCCCGACGCCACCGGCGTCGGCTGGGTCTACCAATACGCCATCATGTCCAGGGAATTGAACCTGGCGGACACGCGGACGATCCAGGACTGGAATTTGAAGTTTGCACTCGCCAAGGCCGAAGGGGTGGCCGAAGTCGCGAGCGTCGGCGGCTTCGTCAAGCAATACAATGTCGTGCTCGATCCGCAGCGGATGCGCGATCTCGGCATCACCATGCCAAAGATGCGGGATGCGATCCGCGCCAGCAATGCCGATGTCGGCGGCCGCACCGTCGAACTCTCCGAGTTCGAATATGTGATCCGCGGCCGCGGTTATCTCAAGAGCATCAACGATCTCGGCAACGTCGTGTTGAAGACCGACAATGGCACGCCGGTGCTGCTGCGCGACGTCGCCCGTGTCGAGCTCGGTCCCGACGAACGGCGCGGTATCGCCGAATTGAACGGCGAGGGCGAGGTGGCCAGCGGCATCGTGCTGCAGCGCTTCGGCATGAACGCGCTCGATGTGATCGAGAGCGTCAAGAAGCGCTTTAAGGAGATCGCGACCAGCCTGCCCAAATCGGTCGAGATCGTGCCGGTCTATGACCGCTCGAATTTGATCAAGGCGGCAATCGACACGCTGCGGCGCACGTTGCTTGAAGAGAGCCTCGTGGTCGCACTGGTGTGCATCGTGTTCCTGCTGCACGTCCGCAGCGCGCTGGTCGCGATCCTGATGCTGCCGGTCGGCGTGCTGATGGCATTCGGTGCCATGAAGCTGCTCGGGATCGGCTCCAACATCATGAGCCTCGGCGGTATTGCGATCGCGATCGGCGCCATGATCGATGCCGCGATCGTGATGATCGAGAACGCGCACAAGCATCTGGAGCGGGCCGAGCCCGGCAAGCCGCGTGTTGCGGTCCTGATCGAGGCGGCCTCCGAGGTGGGGCCGGCGCTGTTCTTCAGCCTCTTGATCATCACGGTGTCGTTCATGCCGATCTTCACGCTGGAGCAGCAGGAGGGACGGCTGTTCAGCCCGCTCGCGTTCACCAAGACGTTCGCGATGGCAGCGGCAGCGCTGCTGTCGGTGACGCTGGTGCCGGCGCTGATGGTGATCTTCGTGCGCGGCAGGATCGTCCCCGAGCACAGGAATCCGATCAACCGCTTCCTGATCTGGATCTATCGTCCGGTGATCAAAGGCGTGCTGCGGGCCAAGACGCTGGTGATCGTGCTGGCGCTGGCCGTGCTCGCGGCCTCGGTCTGGCCGGCGCGGCAGCTTGGCACCGAGTTCATGCCCAATCTCGACGAGGGCACGCTGCTCTATATGCCGACGACGCTGCCCGGCATTTCCGTCACCAAGGCGGCCGAATTGATGCAGACCCAGGACCGGATCATCAGGACTTTTCCTGAGGTCGCCTCGGTCTACGGCAAGGCCGGCCGCGCCGCGACGGCGACCGATCCGGCGCCGCCGGAGATGTTCGAGACGGTGATCAATCTCAAGCCGAAGCAGGAATGGCGGGCCGGGGTGACGACCGACAGCCTGATCGCCGAGATGGACAGAGCCTTGCAGTTTCCCGGTGTCTCCAACGCCTGGACCATGCCGATCAAGGCGCGCATCGACATGCTCTCGACCGGCATCCGCACCCCGATCGGGGTCAAGGTGATCGGCACCGACCTGGTCGAGATCGATCGGCTGGCAAAGCAGATCGAGCAGGTGCTGAAGACGGTCCCCGGCACCTCGTCGGCCTATGCGGAGCGCGGCCTCGGCGGCTACTACCTCGAGATCACGCCCAACCGCGAGGCACTGTCGCGCTACGGCATCATGGTGCAGGACGTGCAGGACACGATTGCGTCGGCACTCGGCGGCCAGAGCGTGACCACGACGGTGGAAGGACGGCAGCGCTTTGTCGTTACCATGCGCTATCCCCGCGATCTCCGCGACAATCCGAAGGCGATCGCGAGCGAGGTGCTGGTGCCGATGCCGCGCGGCGGCGCGGTTCCGCTCGGCGAGGTCGCGGATGTGGCGTTCACGCGCGGGCCGACCTCGATCCGGACGGAGAACGGACAGCTCGCGACCTATCTCTATGTCGACATCCGCGACCGCGATCTCGGCGGCTATGTCACTGATGCGCAGCGCGCCGTGCAGGACAAGATCCGCTTTCCCGCCGGCACCTACGCGGTCTGGAGCGGGCAGTACGAATATCTCGAACGTGCCACCGCGCGCTTGAGGATCGTCGTGCCGGTGACGCTCGTGATCATCTTCCTCCTGCTCTACCTCAACTTCCGTTCGGTGACGGAGACTGTCATCGTCATGCTGTCGCTGCCGTTCGCGCTGGTCGGGGGGCTCTGGCTGATGTGGTGGCTCGGGTTCAATCTGTCGGTCGCGGTCGCCGTGGGATTCATCGCGCTCGCCGGCGTCGCCGCCGAAACCGGCGTCGTGATGCTGATCTACCTCAATCACGCGCTGGCGGATGTGCGCGCGCGACGTGAGGCCGAGGGACGCGCGATCGACCAGGCGGACCTCAACGGTGCCATCATGGAAGGCGCGGTCGAGCGCGTTCGCCCGAAGATGATGACGGTGGTGGCGATCATGGCGGGGCTGCTGCCGATCATGTGGAGCAGCGGCACCGGCTCGGAGATCATGCAGCGCATCGCCGTTCCGATGATCGGCGGCATGATCTCGTCGACCCTGCTGACGCTGATCGTGATCCCTGCGATCTTTGCCGTTGTGAAGGGAGTGGAGTTCCGGGCCGCCGAGCGGGAGAGGGGAATGGTACGGTCGTCCTTCGGAGAAGTCTGACCGCTTGAAAACCGTTCGGCGGTGATGCCCATTTCCAGGACGCTTGATCGTGAATTCTGCAGCCGGGTTAAGGGCCTATTCAGCCGTTCGGGGGAGTATTGCCGGGATTTCCTTGAGGGAATGCCCGCGTGCCCCACGCCGACGATCGACGCGATGCCTCACGAGTGCCGGTGCTGGACCTCTTGCGTCTGGCGGCCGTGGGCGCGGTCGTGCTCTATCACTACGGGTTCTGGGGACCGGCATCGCATGGCGTGCCGCAGGTGGCGATGCCCTGGCTTGCCGGCTTCGCGCAATACGGCTTCCTCGGCGTCCCCGTGTTCTTCATCATCAGCGGCTTCGTGATCGCCTATTCGGCGGAGGGGCGCACGCCGGCGGGTTTTGCGATCGCGCGGTTCAGCCGGATCTATCCGACCTTCGTCATCTGCATGACGCTGACCTTCGCGATCATTGTGCTGTTCGGCGGCACGCATTTCGACGCGACGATCCGGCAATGGCTGGCCAATCTGATCATCGCCGCGCCCGCGCTCGGTGAGCGCTATGTCGATACGTCGTACTGGTCGCTGGTGATCGAGGTGGTGTTCTACGGCTGGGTCGCGCTGTTGCTGGCGCTCGGGCTGTTTCCGCGGCGGATCGATGCCATCATCCTGGTGTGGCTTGCCATCACCTTTGCCAATGAGCTGACGATCGACGCGCCGATCCTGGAAAAACTCTTCATGGCCGATGACAGCGGCTTCTTCGCTGTCGGCCTCTTGCTCTATGAGCATTTTCGCGGGCGTCGCGATATCAGGCTCTACGCGCTGTTGCTGCTCGCGTCGGCCACCTCGGTGTTTCAGGCCGTGCACAAGCTGGAGCGCCTCGACGTGCACACCGGCGGGACGTTCGATCCGCGCATCGTCGCTGCGATCTGCGTGGTCTCGATTGTCGTGCTGTTCATCGCGACGCGGATCCGGCGGGTGCCGCTGCCGGCAAGCCTGGTGCTCGCCGCCGGCGGCATCACCTATCCGCTCTATCTGCTGCACATGCAGACCGGCTACGTGATCTTCGCGGCGATCGCGCCCACGCAGCACGCGGCCCTGCTCACGGGGGCGATCGTCGCGGCGGCGGTGCTGCTGGCCTGGGCGGTCTGGCGTTTCGTCGAACGTCCCGCGCATCGCTGGACCAGGGACACGCTGACCGCACTGGCCGCGAGACATGGCTGGCCGTCGTCGCTGAAGCCGGCCACAGGCGACGTCGCCCGGTCTATTTGACCAAGGTCGAAGTCCCCTGATGGAACGCCCGTCCGGCTCACGCGTTGGCAAATTCTTCGGACGGGAAAGACAACTCCATGAAGCTCAACGCGACACTGCTGGTGGCAGCCTTGATGGTCTCCGGGACGGTGCTGGCGCAGAGTTCCGGTCCGCAAGCGGGGGAGGCGGCCAACGTCACGACGACGGGGCAGGCCCAGAACGCCAACAAGAAGACCGGCGACAGCGGCCCGCCGATCGACCATGGCGCGCGGGCGCCGAAGCCGGAGGCGGGCACGGTCGGTGTCTCGAACGGGCCAAAGCCGAAGCCGCGCCGGGAGCATTTTCCGTAAAGCGCGCCGATTGGCGCGATCCCTTCGCTGCGCGCATCCCGCCACCCGCTTCCCGAACTTCTCCCTGTTCCCCAAATCGGCTAAAGCGCGATGAGATTGGGTCGAATCATCATCGCGCTTTAGGTCTTTGTTTGAGCATGATCTTTTCGGAAAACCGCTTCACACTTTTCCGGATCATGCTCTAGCCAAACGCGTCTTCACACTTTTCCGGATCATGCTCTAGCCAAACGCGTCGATGAGGCGCGGGCAGGCGATGGACGGGCAGGGGCGGTTGTTGGGGATGGACCGGCGGATGGCCGGCATCATGGTCGTGCTCGCCATCGGGCAACTGATCGCGTGGGGCACGCTCGGCCTGCCGGCGATCGTCGGCAACCAGCTCGCCGACGATTTCCATATCGACCTCGCATCGGTGTTCGCCGGCACGTCGGTGCTCTATGTCGTGATGGGGCTGTGCGCGCCGCTGCTGGCAACGCCGTTCCGGCGCGCCGGCGCGCGGCGGGTCATGATGACGGGCGTCGTGGTGGCGGCGGCGGGCTTCGTCGTGATGGCGTTCGCGCAGCACGCCATCGTCTATTTCATCGCCTGGGTGATCCTCGGGCTATCCGGCAGCGGGACGCTGACGACGGCTGCGCACATCATGCTCAACGAGGTTGCGGGCAAGAACGCCAAGGGCGCGATCGGCGGGCTGATGCTGGTGACGGGATTGTCCAGCAGCATCTTCTGGCCGACCACGGCGTTTATCGCGGCGCACGTCGGCTGGCGCGGCACCTGCCTGGTCAACGCAGGCCTGCTGGCGCTGATCTGCCTGCCGCTCTATGCGTTCGGCCTGCCGCGTCGCGGGACAATGGTGATCCCGGCTGCGGCGTCGGCGCCGCGGCCGAGCCCGCACCGGGCCGCCGATCGCAGCACGTTCCTGCTGCTGGTCGCGGCACTGGCGTCGAGCGCCTTCGTCTCGTTCGGCCTCAGTGCGGTGCTGGTGGAGCTGTTGAAGGCGCAGGGGCTGCCTGCGCCGCAGGCCGTCGCGTTCGGTGCGTCGCTCGGAATCGTGCAGGTGTCGGCGCGCGGCGTCGACTTCCTCGGCGGCGGACGCTGGGATAGCGTCACCACCGGCGTGGTGGCGAGCGCATTGATGCCGGCCGCGATGCTGGTCCTGATCTTCGGCCACGGCGCCTATTGGGCGATCGGGGCCTTCATCCTGCTGTACGGCCTCGGCAGCGGCGCGATGGCGGTGGCGCGCTCGACCATTCCGCTGGCGTTCTACGACCAGACGGCCTTCGCGAAGGCGATGTCGCAGATCGCGCTGCCGCTGAATCTGATCGCCGCGGCGTCGCCGCCGATGCTGGCGGCACTGTTGATCCGCGTCGGCAGCGATGCGCTGCTGGGGTTGACGATGCTGTGCTCGATCAGTTCGCTCGGGATGCTGGTGCTGCTCGGGCGACGGCGGGTAGTTTGAGCGCCGAATCGCAAAACAAAAACGGCGCCGTCGTTGCGACGGCGCCGTTTCTATTCGTTCAACGCGTGCTCGCTCAGTACACCAGCCCAGTGCCCGGCGGCTTCTCCAGTGCCGCGGCCAGCGAGCGATATTCCTCGCTGCCGGTGCCGGCGAGCTGCGCGATGCGGTTGAGGTGATACTGCGCCTGGTCGCGGTTGCCCTGTTCGACCTGCCACAGGCCGTAATACTGCCAGGTCTTGACGTGGTTCGGGTCGGCCTTCAGCGCGCGCTCGTACCAGATCTGCGAGACCTTGTAGTCGCCGAGCTTGCGATAGGAGTAGCCGATTAGATTGGCGACGGCGGCCATGTCGTCGTGGCCGAGCGCCTTCAGCTGGGTGATCGCACCGGAGTAATCGTGGCGGTCGTAGATCGCGGCATAGGCGGCGCGATAGCCGTCGGCGAACGCGGTCTGCGTGCTGTCGGGCCGGGTCACTTCCGATTTCTTCTTCTTGTCCTTGGGCGGCGGCGGCGGATCGTTGTCCGGCGCGGCATAGACCGTCGTGAAGACCGGCGCTGCGGCAAGCGTCAGCGACAGCATCGCAAGGGTCAAGAGCCTGATCGTGAATTTCTTCATGCGTCTCTCCAGTTGGAAGGCAGGCAAGCTAAATCAAAGCGGCACAGGGCGGGCAAAGCGCGGTCATGCCCTCGGCCCGTTCATCCTATACCGGGGCCCGCTGATTTGAACACCCGCGCTGCGGGAACATTCCCGGCTTGACCAGGGGATTCGCCGCGATCGATCGCGGCCGCGCCGCATGAACAAGATGTCATGCAGATGAACGCAAACCGCACGCGGGCTTCAGAACGGGTTCAGCGCCGCCTCCTTAAGTTCGGATGCATCGATCGACGAGGCCGACCACCCGGCCGGGGACCTCCGATCAGGAACCGAGGAGACAACCATGTTGAAGACGATTTCCGCAGCGCTCATCGCCGTGTCCATGATCGCCGCGCCCGCCTTCGCCGGTGAGGCCGTCAAGACCACGCCGAAAGCACCCGCGCCGGTCAGCAAGACCGCGCCCATCATCAAGAGCGAGCAGCTGCCGAGCAAGGTGCTGAACGCCAACGCCAGGATGGGCGGCCATCACCACAAGCACTATCGCCATCACCGTCACCACAAGCACATGGGCATGCTGAAGGTGAAGGCGCCGAAATTCGCGTCCCATCACGTCAAGCACGTGACGCCGAAGGTCGCGACCAAGCACATCGCGCAGCCGAAGCGCGGCTGAGACTGAGCCAAACGGGCGCGGCCCATCCACATTGCCCCCCGCACCCGTGTCCGTCTGGCTTAGAACCCGGCCCGTCCGCCATTGCTTCCCCAATGGCGGCGGGCCGGTGGCTTGTTCGGCCGAGTTTGTCGGCCTGCGATAACCTAGATGCGAATTCCCTTCCTGCGCCTGCCGGTCTAAGACACCGCAGGGGACCGTGAATGACAATTCGACGCAGGGGCATTTCAGGGATCGCAGCGCTGCTGCTGCCGATCGTGCTTGCTGGCTGTCTCAGCGATGGCGACGGCAGCAGCCCGACTTCCTACACCGCCGACCGCGGCGTGGCCGACCAGCCCTATCCGAACAACTATCGTCCGGAGATCCTGGCGTTCATGCACACCTACCTGAACAATCCGGTCGGCGTGCGCGAGGCTGGCATTGCCGATCCGGTCCAGCGCACCATCGGCGGGCGGCTGCGCTATGTGGCGTGCGTGCGCTACAGCGCCCGCGATTCCGACGGCAATTACCGCCCGGCGCGCGAGCGGGCGATCATGTTCGTCGACGGCCGGCTCGAGCGCGTGCTCGAGAACGCCAGCGAGCCCTGCGCCGGCGCGGCCTATGCCGCCTTTCCCGACCTGGAAAAGATGTCGCGGTAGGCCACCTCAAAGGTGAGCGGATCGTTATCACCATCCGATCACTTTTCAGGGAGCTTTGAACCGAACCTTTGCCACGGATGACTACATGTTCAGCCGGAATGCGGTCATTTAACCGACTGAAAAAGCTCGCCATGCGATGGAACAAAACGGCTTTGTGGCGCGGCTATCACAGTTCGGAAACATCGCCACCCGGCGTCGCCTCAAAGCAACCCAATTGAGGTCACGTTGTTTGGATTGATATCGCAGCGTCAGTAACGGGGATTGAAAATGAAGAAGTTTCTGCTCGGCACCGCCGCCTTGGCCGCCCTTGCGAGCCCAGCGTTTGCGGCGGACATGCCGGCCCGCACCTACACCAAGGCGCCGCCCTACACCGCACCGGCGGTGGTCTACAATTGGACCGGCTTCTACATCGGCGGCCATGTCGGTGGCGCCTTCACCGACGGCACCAACCTGATGGGCGCGGACACGCGCTTCCTCGGCGGCGTGCAGGGCGGCTTCGACTATCAGTTCGCGCCGAACTGGGTGATGGGTATCGAAGCCCAGTACTCCTGGCTCAGCGGCGGCAGCAGCAACACCGTGTTCCCGGCCGGTACGGTCGTGACCGGCAATTCGGACCAGCTCGGTTCGGTGACCGGCCGCTTGGGCTACACCTGGGGTCCGGCGCTGCTCTACGCCAAGGGCGGTTATGCCTGGCGCGACAACAACAATATCGGCGTCGCCGTCGCCGGCGTGCCGACGGCCTTCACCACCAGCGGCAACAACCAGAACGGCTACACGGTCGGCGCCGGCCTCGAATACATGTTCGCGCCGAACTGGTCGGCCAAGGCCGAGTACCAGTATTACAATTTCGGCAAGACGACGTTCACGGGCGGCCCGGCTGACATCGTCGGCGCGAGCCTCAAGAACGACGAACACACCGTCAAGCTGGGCGTCAACTATCGCTTCGGTTGGGGTGGCCCGACCGGCAGCCGGTACTGATCGCCTCGGAGCTGAATACGAAAGGCCGGCGTCTTCGCCGGCCTTTTTGTTTGGGCGCTGCCCTTTGCGCCGACACGCATGACAGTCTGTCGCAGCTGCAATGCAAAAATATTTTCCGCATTGCACGGAACCTTCACCGTTGATGCGCTATTATGCAGTCGCCGGGGCTGGTGGACAAACAAACATGCGTGCAATTGCGTTAGGGCTGATCGTCTCTGCGGTCACTGCGGCTTCAGTGCCGTGCGTCGCCCAGACCATCCTGAAGTCTGAACCTCTGATCCTGGCGCCCTATGAGATCGCCTTCGTGCAGGATTTCTCCTGCCCGACCGGAAAGGTGCTCAAGGTGACCGGCGCGATCCGGGGGCTGCACCGCCGGAAAGTCTGCGTGTCGCTCTCCGGCGAGCAGGCGTCGCTCGCGACCGCGTCGCCGTAAGGCCGCGACACCCCCATATCTGACCCGGTCCGCCAACCGCGCACCGGGGCGTGGAGTCTGCTCCCCCCAAAATCAAGAGCTCTGCCCAACGCCCTCGCTTGCCCGCGAGCGGATTGCGCTCGAGCATGATCCGGAAGAGCATGCAGCGGTTTTTGGAAAAGATCATGCTCAAACAAAGAGCTAGAGCGCGATGATCTCATCGCGCTTTAGTGCTGTGTCTGGGTGGCGATCAGCTCCGGCTCCGTCTGGGCCTCGCGTTCAGCCTCCGCCTTGTTGCGTGCGGGGTCCTCGTGCGGCTCGAGCTGGCACGGCCGGATCTCATATTCATTGTCGAGCACCGGGCGGGGCGTGGCCTTTTCCTCCTCCGAGATGGCGTCGACGACGAGGCCGCTCTTGCGGGCGATCATCCACACGTCGGCCTCGGTCGGGTAGGCCTTGCTGATCCGGGCGTCGTGGCTGAAGAGGGCGTAGGGCATCGGTCGGTTTCCTGCGAGAGAGCGGATAACGCCAAGCCCCGGGAACTGGTTTCCGGCGGCCGGGGCTGTCCGTCGTTCACGGAACCGTGAGCAACCCGTTGAAAATGTGAGTCATTTCGGACCCATTTACGGGGTGCCCTGAGTCTTTAACGAGAGGTGAATCCCCGAAAAAAGAATCCTCGGGACTCCCGAGGTAGAATCGCCGGATGCTCCAGCCCATGAGAGCGATCCTGCCAACCCCGAACGAACGCGTGCAGTTCACGCTGACGGTTGCGCTGCTCGCGGCCTGCGCCGCGAATGTCGCGCTGGTCTGGGCGTGGCTCTAGCCCTGTCGTCTCGGGCCGATTGACGGCCCGCTCATTCTCTTCATCATTGCCGCCAACAACGAGCGCGCCGATCAACGGGGCGCAGGTGCATGGGATGGTGCCGATGATCGAGTCGCTGCAGGAACGGGTCAACGCCGACGCTGCGCTATTGCGGCGCGGGCGCTATCTCACCACGACGGTGCTGCTCGAGGTCGGCGCAACGGCGTGGCTGATCGCGATCCATCAGGGGCGGATCAGCGCGGTGACGAAGGGTCCGTTCGTGATGCCGTCCTCGTCGCTCGCGCTGCGCGCGCCGGCGGAGGAGTGGGCAAAATTCTGGAGCAAACGGCCGCCGCCGGGTGCCAACGACCTGATGGCGCTGATCAAGCGTCGCGTGCTGAGGGTCGATGGCGACCTGCAAATCTTCATGGCCAATCTGCGCTACTTCAAGGACGTGCTCGCCAAGCTGCGCGCGGTGGAAGGAGCCGCCGCATGAGCGCAAGATTCGAGCCGATCATCGGCCGCTACATGCAGCTCGATCTCTTTGGCCGTCCGCACCGGATCTATGTCGAGGAAGCAGGCCGGGGCACGCCGCTGTTTTGCCTGCACACCGCCGGCAGCGACGGGCGGCAATATCGCGCGCTGATGAACGATCCGCGCATCACGCGCCATCACCGCGTCATCGCCTTCGACATGCCCTGGCACGGCAAATCGTCGCCGCCGGCGGGCTGGCACGACGAGGAGTATCAGCTGACCTCCGCGCACTACACGGCGATGATCCTCGAGGTGATGCGCGCGCTCGAGCTCGACCGCCCGATCCTGATCGGCTGCTCGATCGGCGGCCGCATCGCGCTGCATCTGGCGCTGGAGCATCCGGAGGCGTTTCGCGCCATCATCGGCCTGCAGGCCGGCGCGCATGTCGATCCCTATTACGATCTGAATTTCCTGCATCGCGCCGACGTCCATGGCGGCGAGGTCTGCGGCGCTATCGTCTCCGGCCTGGTCGGCCCCGATGCGCCCGACAAGGAGAAGTGGGAGACGCTCTGGCACTACATGCAGGGCGGTCCCGGCGTGTTCAAGGGCGATCTGTATTTCTACAAGATCGACGGCGACATCCGCACCCGCGTTGCCGAGATCGACACGCGGCGCTGTCCGCTGTTCCTGCTGTCCGGCGAATACGATTATTCCTGCACGCCGGAGGAGACGCTGGCGGTGGCGAACAGCATTCCCGGCTGCGAGGCCACCATCATGAAGGGCCTCGGGCACTTTCCGATGAGCGAGAATCCGGATGAGTTTCTAAAACACCTGCTGCCGGTGCTGGAGAAGATCGACGGACGTTGAGACGCGAAACGGCGGCGCGAGACGCGACCGTGCCGCGCGTCGTGACTCAAGCGAAGAACGTCGACGGCTGGGCAGGGACCCCTTGTCGTTTCAGGGGGGCTGGCTAATCTCCGCCTGTTCATTAGTGGAGATTGGAATGACGCCCCTGAGATCAATCGGCATCGCTGCCGCGCTGTTGCTGTTTGCTGAAGCCGCATCCGCCCAAACCGTACTGCCGAGTGAACCGCCGCCTGGCGCGCTTGAGCCGGGGCAGGTGGTCTACGTGTCCTGTGGTCCAGGCAAGGCACGCAAGGTCACGGGTGGCAGTAACATGACGGGTGTTGGCGGCATCGTAGGGCCTGGCGCCCGCCGGCAATCTGGTCCTTGCAAGCCGATGAAGGGCTGAACGGCGTCGGCTGCTGTTGTTTCGACAACGGCAGCCGCATCAACATCCGCATGAACATCCGGAAGAGTGGGTTCGACATTTGCCCGCGCAGCGGGCCGCGTTACTTGCCCGAAGACCGCGGCAGGTCGGTGCCGTCGCGGAGCGCGGCGCGGACCTTGTCCATGGTGGAGCTGCAATAGTCCTCGCGCTCCTTCAGGAAGCGTGCCTGGTTGGCGCGGAAATTGGCGACGCGGGCGCGGACCTCGGACTGGAAGTCGCCGCGGATATCGAGCTTTGCAAACTTTGCCGGCTGGGCCGGGGCGGGCGGCGGCGCCTCGCCGATGGGGGCGGGCGCGGCGGCGACAGGGGCCGGCGGGACTTCGATCGCGACCACTGGGGTCAACTGTGGCGGGCTGACCGGTGGCGGGCTGGACGGGGCGGCAATGATGGCTGCCGCGATCACGGCAGGCGGCGGGGTGACGGCGTCGTCAGGCTTGAGGGCCGCCGCAGACGGGATGAGCGCGGCCGCCGGCGGCACGGGCGCGATGGAGACAGGCGTGCCGGAAGCAGCCGCAACGGAGGTAGCCGGGAGGGTATCGAAGTCGGGCCGCTTGCCCGTCACCGACTGCACGAAAGCCATCGTTTGCGCGATCAGGAGATCGCGTTCCTTCATCCATTTCATGGCGCACCTGAATGTTTCAGGATTTCAGCAAAGGAATCCCACGAAATCAAGCGGCTGCGATCATGATGGTTGACGGCGACGCGCGTTTTGCCGGCCCGGTGACATCTGGGTGACACCGAAAGCGGGCGGGATAGGGTTAACGCTCGCGCGGATTGGTGTTGGGGACGAACGGGGGTACCGACGCCCCGGAGGTCGGTTGGGTTGGCGGCATGGGCCAGGCGATGCCGGCGACGGCGGCGCAGACCAGCGTGATGCCGCCCAGCAGAGTCACATTCCGGTTGTCTTCAGGGGCGCTCATACCCCGAGAACCGCGGGAGCCCGGCGATCGTTCCCCGGGGGAATTCGCCTAATGGGTAAGGGCCTCGGCGCTCATCCGTTCGGCGGTACGGGCTTCGATCAGGTCGGCATAGCGGCCGTATTCCTCGGCCATTTCGAGCAGCTTCTCACGGACGGTGGCATCGGTGACCTGGCGGGCCAGCCGTTTCGCCTGATCGGATTGGAAGCGGTAGTGGGCAGTGTCGGACATGTGTCACCTCATCAGGTGAGTTTGGTCCGGTCATCAAAGGTTCATCGGTCGGCAGATGATTGACGCGTTCGTGAGGACTTTACGCAGCGGCGGGGCTGTCGCCGTGCTTGTCTTCGCGAATCTCGACCTCGAACCAGCCCATATCCTTCAGCTCGCGCGCCTTCTTCTCGGCAGCGTCCTCGCTGTCGCGCTTCAGGACAATCTGGCTGGTGCCGTCCCGCGCTAGGATCAAGTAGGTCATTGGCTGCATCCACCCGCTACAAGCGTACACCGCTTTGGCCGGCACGAACAGCAACAATTGGATACGCAGCGCGCATGTTCATGCGAGGTTGGCGCCGAATGAGCCCGCCGACGGCGGCCTCGGACATCGTGATCGACGCGCGGCGCCTGGACTGCAGCGACATCACGCGGCGTGAAGCGACATCTCAACTGAAAAGATCGGCGCAAATGCCTGTGTCGCCTGCAATTTCGGCAGCGGCGGAGGGGGCTTCGAACAGAACTGGCACCGCGCGCGATGCCTTTGCCGCGCTGTATGACAAGGCGCCGATCGCGCGCAACTACGACCCGCGCTGGAGCGTGTGGGCGGCGGCCTTCGGCGGATCGCAGACCACCGACGCCAACACCGTGCTCGGCTCGAGCGCGACCACCAGCCGTGTGTTCGGCACGGTGGCCGGCGCCGATTATCGTGCGCTACGCCTGGTGAGGAACGCGACGGCACCGGGGACCCGGGTCGTCGCGGCCGAATCTATCGCCGCCGATCAGCGCGCGTAGGTGCCGGGCGGACGACGGCCCTGCGGATAGCAGCGGCCACGATCGTAGTTGAAATCCCAGCCGTCCGGGCAGGCGCCGTAGCCGTCGCCGCGGTAGTAGCCGCGACCTCCATAGCCGCGCTCATAGCCGCGCTCCCGCCGGTAGTCATCGGCATAGGGATCCGCCCGATAGGTGCCGGGGGCGCGGTAGCCGTTGGGATAGCAGCGGCCGTCCGAGAAGTTGAAGTCGTAGCCATCCGGGCATCCGCCGCCCGGGCTGCCGCGAAATTGGATCTGGTGGACGGTGGCATCCTGGGCCGTCGCGGCCGACAAGGGTGCCGCTGCCATCAATACCAGTGCCGCCATGCGCAGAATCACGTGTCTCTCCTCCCGATTGCCGAACTGTAACGTGGGATAACAGATCGGGTTCCCGGCGGAAACAGGACGGGCGCCGTCGCGGCCCATCGCCGCACGGAGACCAGGCATGATCCGGAAAAGTGTGGAGCGGTTTTCCGAAAAGAGCATGCCTAAACAAGAAGCTAGAGCGCGATGACGTTTATCGCGTTCCGGCGAATCGCGCGCGCCAAAAAACGGAAAGCCCCGCAGGCTGGATGCGGGGCTTTCCCAGCTGACGGACTGGGGATTCTAGGGCGTGAGCCGTCAACTGTTAGACACTAACTTAAGGTTGTATCCGCAAAAAGCAACAGCGCCGCGTCGACGGAGTATCTTCGTCGCGCGGCGCTGCCTTGAATGCTGGGCCCTGAAATCCCCAGCGAACGGTTTGTCTGTGGCCGTCGCTTCGCGTTCAAGGTCGGGTTCCATTTGTCGCACCGCCGCGCATCACGGTCTGGTTATCGCGACAGGCGTGAGATCGCTCGGCCGGGCCCGGCAGACCGCTCGGCGGCGCGCGACCGCGGCAGGTCCGAGAATTCCGACGAGTGATACTCGCGCCCTTCGGGCGTCGTGATGGTGACGTCGTAGCATCCACTGCGCGACATCTCGCGCGCTTCCTTCAGCGCGGCATCGGCGGTCTTCCTGCGGTGGACCAGCTCGCCGTGCCTGCTCTTGGCCCGGATCGCAAAACTCATCTCTCTTTCTTCTTTTTCTGCTGTTTCTTTTTCAGGATGTCGGCCTGGCTCCTGAACGCCTGCGCCAGCGAGCGCATCTGGTCAGCCACACGGGCGTCCGCCGTCGTCGCCGCGACCCGCTCCGCCGTGTCCGCCTGGCGGCGGATTGCCTTGGCCATCTTCATGGGAGGGATAATGGCGGAAGGCGGGGGAGGTTCCCTAAGGCGGCGCAGCAAATCGTCGGCGCTGCATCGTTGAATCCGAACGCTCAATGGAACGGGCCGAGCCTGCGTGACCCATCGGCCGCGTCATCATTCGCCGAGGCCGGCGGGATATTGGGTCGCCGCGGCGCTGCCAAACATGGCGGCATTGGGGCAGGGCGTTTCATCTCAAGAACATTTTTCGGTGGGTAGTCTCAAAGGCCGCTGTCCAGCGCCGGCGCGCCGAGTTACGAGGATTCAGGGTAGGAACAATCCCGGGGCGAATCATGACAACAGTGCAGACGTTGGCACTTGGGGCCATGCTGGCTTGGACTCCAGGTCTCATCCTCATGGCGTTCTTATTGTGGAATGTTCCCGAACTCGAAGAGGATTAGCCTCGTTTGGCGGCTGAGCCGGCGAGCTCGCATGCACCGTCAGAGCACGCCCGCGGTCACGCAAATTCTCAATCCGTTGCGGCTCGGATGTTATGGCCTGAGTCACGATGGGACGAGAGCAAGAAGGACCGACTGAGGCGGCCTCCGCGCGATGTCATGTCGGTGCGGATGTTCGAGTAGGGCCCTTGGCCGATATAGCGGATATTCCTGGTGCCGGCTGAGGGGATTGAACCCCCGACCTTCGGTTTACAAAACCGCTGCTCTACCGCTGAGCTAAGCCGGCGACCTCTTGGGATCGGCCGCTCGCATAGCAGACTTGGATCGCAAGGGCCAGAACCAGGAGGGATGCCTCCAGCGTTGAACAGGCCCAAAAAAGGCGGCTCCGGGGCCGCCTTTTCGATGTCTTGCATCGCCTTTTCAGTCCCGCTGCTCAGGCCTATTGGCACGGATGCATGAGGTTGTCGGTGCCGCGGAACCAGGTGCCGGGGGTGCACACAAAACCGTTCTGCTTCGCATATGCCTCGCCGCCGATCGGGGCGGTGGCGACCGCAGCCGCGGTGCCGATGGCGCCGCCGACGATGGCGCCGGCGGTGTCAGCGGCGGCCGCGGCGGGGGCGAAAGGGCCGGGGTCATACCTGTTGTAGCTGTCGCGCCAGGCGCGATCGTGCCTGTAGACGCGGTGCTGATAGCGGCCGGTGTAGGGATTGCCCGGGCCGTAGTTCTGGCAATTGGCATTCGGGTAGAAGTTCGCGCAATAGGCGGGGTCTTCGATCACGGCCTGCGCGATCGCGGGGCTCGCGAAGGCAGATGCAAGCAACGCGGCGGCGCCGAGAATCTTGAGGGGTGTCATGAGGCTTCTCCTGCAGATGATGAGGAGCCTAAGCGCCCGCGTGACGCGAGGTTCCGATTCCGGCTTGTGCTTCATTCAAACCAGTGTGAAGTTCCGCGCGCATTTGGATTGACAGCGAGAGATTGCATGCAGACGCGCGACGTCGACTACCGCTGCGGGGACGCGGATCTGCGCGGCTATCTCGCGTTCAACGCGGCCGGCGGCACGCGGCCCGGCGTGCTGGTGTTTCACGAGGGACTCGGGCTCGGCGCGTTTGCGATGGAGCGCGCGCGCAAGCTTGCGGAGGCCGGTTATGTCGCGCTCGCCGCCGACATGTTCGGCGCGCGGCGACAGGCCACCAATCTGCAGGAGGTCGCGACCGTCGTTGGTGGCTTGCGTGCCGAGCCTTTGGTTTTGCGGGCACGAGCGCGCGCGGCGCTGGAAACGCTGTCGGCGCTGCCGGAGGTCGATGCCGGCAGATGCGTGGCGATCGGTTACTGCTTTGGCGGCTCGGTGGTGCTCGAGCTCGCGCGCGACGGCGCCGACATCAGGGCGGCCGTCAGCTTTCACGGCGTGCTCACGACGAAATTGCCGGCGGCCGCGGGCGCGGTGAAGGCGAGCGTGCTGGTGCTGACAGGCGCCGAGGATCCGCTGGCGCCGCCGGACCAGGTCGCGGCGTTCGCGGACGAGATGCGTGCGGCTGGGGTCGCCGACTGGCAGGTGGTCTCCTACGGCAACACGCTGCACGGCTTTGCCAATCCGGCCGCCGACGGCTCGATGATGCGCACCGCGCTCTACAATGTGCAGTCCGATCGCCGCTCCTGGGCCGCAATGCATGGGCTGCTTGCCGAAGTGCTGGCCTGACAAGTGCCTCGATCTGGTGTTTGATGGCTCTACGTTTTGAGCATGATCTTATCGGAAAACCGCTGCGCACTTTGCGCTAACGCGGCCCTCCGGGTCCGGATCATGCTCTGATCACGCGGGCAGGGGATTGATGTTCGGAATTCTGGGGCTTGGTTTTCTGCTCGGCATGCAGCATGCGCTGGAGCCCGATCACATCGCGGCGGTGTCCAGCATCGCGGCGCGGCGCAGCCAGGTTGGCGACATCGTCAAGCATGGCCTGACCTGGGGGCTTGGCCACACGCTGACCCTGTTCGTATTCGCGGGCGCTGCGATCCTGCTGGGACGCGCGATCCCCGAGACCATCTCGCAGCCGATCGAGACCGCTGTTGGAATCATGCTGGTCGGCCTCGGTGCGCATGTGCTGTGGCGCCTGTGGCGCGACCGCATTCATTTTCATCGCCATGGTCATGCCGACGGCACCCAGCATTTTCATGCGCACAGCCATGCGGGCGAAACCGTGCCGCATGCCCGCGCCGCGCATGCGCATAGCCACGGCTTCCGCTGGCGCACGTTGCTGGTCGGATTGATGCACGGCATGGCGGGATCGGCAGCGCTCCTGGTGCTGACGGTGACGCAGGCGCCGAATCCTGCGATCGGGCTCGGCTATGTCGCGCTGTTCGGCGTCGGCTCGATGATCGGCATGGGCGCGCTATCGAGCGTGATCGCGGTGCCGCTCGCGGCCTCGGCGCGCTGGCTGACCTGGGCCAATCATGGCCTGCAGGCCGCCGTCGGCCTCATCACGATCGCGATCGGCATTCACGCGATCATCGAGAACGCGTTCGCTTGACCTCACCGCGTCCGTCAACGTCCAGACCCTCATCCTGAGGAGCCCGCGAAGCGGGCGTCTCGAAGGATGCGGCCCCATTGGGGCCTCATGGTTCGCCCGGCGAATGCGAAGCATCGTCCGGAGACGCGCTTCGCGCTCCTCACCATGAGGGTCTGAAAAGCCCCGCCACAGCCGTTAACGCTTCCTGATGCCATTGCCTCGCAGTTGAGTGAGCGCGCCACCTTGCGCGTTAGGCTTACCGGCAGTTAGGCCGACCTCCTTAACCCATGCGTGCACGCGTTGGATTAGGTTGCAGTCGGACCAACCGGGGCTTCGGGTGACAATGCGCATTGGCGTTGCATTGGCGTTTTTGACAGCGATGAGCGCGCAGGCCCTTGCGGGCGGCGGTTTCGACATCGTCGTGCCCAACCGTCCGGGCGTTCCCATCATCATCAACGGCATCGATGCCTCCTACGCCGCGATCGAGGGCGAGTGGGGCCTTGGCCGCAATGAGCAGGTGCAGCCGACCATCTATGGCGGCCGCTACATCGATGGCCCGCCGAATGTCGGCCACTACTATCCGAGCGCCGGCCAGATGCCGGGCTACGGCCGCCTCGAGATCGAGCCGCCGGCCAAGCGTCGGCTGCCGCAGCCGGCCGAGAGCTATTATCAATCATGGTCGTCGCAATCGGCGCCACTGCCGGCGCAATCCACGCCGCCGGTCGACCCGCCCGCGGTGATCTACGCGCCTGAGATCAACAACCGCACGCCCGGTCCGCGCCCGCCGCGTCCACGCCCGCCGCGTCCACGCCCGCGCTGAAGTTTTCACGAAGCAAGAAACGACGACAAGAGACCCAACAGGAGAGTGTAATGCGTAAGATGATTGCAGGAATGGTCGCAGCCGTTGCGATGACCGCAGCTGCGCCCGCGATGGCGTGCGGCTACAGCCCGTGCGGCTATTCGGCGCCGATCGTGAACTACGGCTACGTCAATTCCGGCTGCAACCCCTGCGGCGGTGGCGGCTGGGCCGTCGAGCGTCTGCCCGACCCGGTGCAGCAGTATTACTACGTCAACCAGGGCCCGACCTACACCGGCCCGGGCAACTGGGCGCCGCGTCCGGTCTACGAGCCGACGCTGACCCGCCCGTATTACGGCTACGGCTATCGCCATCACCACTATCGTCCGTGGTATCCGCGCACGAGCTACTATCATCGTCCGCGCGTCGGCTACCGGTACGGCTACGCCCCGCGCCGCGCCTACGGCCCGGCAGCGTACCACTACGGCCACCGCGTGCTGCGCCGCTACTACTGATCCAGACGCGCTAAGATCTGGAGCGCCCGTTCGCGACAGCGAGCGGGCGTTTTCTACTTCATCAGCCCCAGCCGGCTCGCGCCGATGTAGAGCGCCAGCACGGCGGCATTCGACACGTTGAGGCTCTTGATCTCGCCGGGCATGTCGAGGCGCGCGACGGTGCGGCAGGTCTCGCGGGTCAATTGGCGCAGGCCCTTGCCTTCGGCGCCGAGCACCAGCGCCAGCGGCTGCTGCAACTCCACCTGCGCCAGATTCTCCGAACCCTGGCTATCGAGGCCGACGGTCTGAAAGCCGCGGTCGTTCAGCTCGGTCAGCGCGCGCGCCAGATTTTGCACGGTGACCATGGGCACCAGCTCCAGCGCGCCGGAGGCTGATTTTGCCAGCACGCCGGTCGCCTCCGGGCTGTGCCGGGCGGTCGTCACGATCGCCTTCACTGCGAACGCTGCTGCCGAGCGCAGGATGGCACCGACATTGTGCGGGTCGGTGATCTGGTCGAGCACCAGCACGATGCCGTCCGGGTCCAGCGTATCGATGTCGGGTGAGGGCAGGGGCTCGGCCTCCGCCAGCAGGCCCTGATGGACCGCGTCGGGGCCGAGCCGCTGGTCGATTGCGCTGGGGCGGACGATCTCCGGGGTGACGCGGGTCTCGATGTTTTCGTCCGCCAGCCGCTTGGCGGCGTTCTCGGTGAGGTAAAGCTTGCGGATCCGGCGCTGTGGGTTGGCAAGCGCCATCGACACCGAGTGCCAGCCATAGAGAATCACCGGCGCGTCGCCGCCGCCGTCGCGGTCCCGCCGGGCCGGCGCGCGGCCGAATTTCTGCCCTTTTTGGAAGGGTTTAGGCCTGTTTCGGCGGAAATCTGGTTTGCGGTCGCGATCATTCATGTGAGGCTTGTGTCACGGGTTCCGGGATATGGCAATTTGGTCCGCAAAAGCATGCCAAATTGACCGTCCCTTGGTTGACTTCAGGGGGGCGCTTCGCCCATAAACGCGCCCGACCGCGCAGGCCGATCCCGGCCCCGCGGTTATCAGCGTCATCTCGATGACCCGGTCCGCCGCCACTCGCGCGGCCGGTCTGGCGCTGTTGGACGGGGGAGTGTCCCGAGTGGCAAAGGGAGCTGACTGTAAATCAGCCGTCTTATGACTTCGCAGGTTCGAGTCCTGCCTCCCCCACCAGCCTTCGCTCGCGAAGCGAGAGAAGGCTGCCACGCCGTAGCCCAACGGGCGAAGGCGGGCCGGGGCCGCGAGCTACGGCTAGGCAAGCCACACAACGTAAATTCAAGGGAACAGCGGTTCGCTCGCTTCGCGAGCTACGGCTCGGCAAGCCCGGCAAAATCTCTCGTAGCGAAGTGAGCGAAGGCTGCCGCGCCGAAGCCCAAAGGGCGTAGGCGGGCTAAGGCAAGGCACGTAGGTGTCCGTAGCTTGAGCGAAGCGAAAGCGAAGACGGACTGTTGCCATACAATATCCGTATCGCCCCACTTGCAGCACCGTCCTTGCGCATCGGGCCGGCCAGCGTCACAAACAACCATTCCCACTACGCGCGGAGAACTCCTGTGGCATTCGAACTGTTCAACCTCGCCGGCAAGCGCGCTCTCGTCACGGGATCGTCGCAGGGCATTGGCCTCGCGATCGCGCGGGGCCTGGCCGAGCATGGCGCTGCCGTCGTGCTCAACGGCCGTGACCGCGCCAAGCTCGACGCTGCAGCGGCAAGCTTGAAGAGCGCCGGGCACGAGGTCGCTGTCGCCGGCTTCGACGTCACCGCGCCGGACTCGGTCCGCGACGGCGTTGCGCAGGTCGAACAGGCGATCGGCGCGATCGACATCCTCGTCAACAATGCCGGCATGCAGTTTCGCTCGCCGCTCGAAGATTTTCCGGCCGAGAAGTGGGAGGAACTGTTCCGCACCAACGTCTCCAGCGCCTTCTATGTTGGCCAAGCCGTGGCACGCCACATGATTGCGCGCGGCAAGGGCAAGATCATCAACATCGCTTCGGTGCAGAGCGAGCTGGCGCGGCCGGGCATTGCGCCCTACACCGCGACCAAGGGCGCGATCAAGAACCTGACGCGGGGCATGTGCACGGATTGGGCCAAACACGGCCTGCAGATCAACGCGATCGCGCCGGGCTATTTCAAGACGCCGCTGAACCAGGCGCTGGTCGACAATCCCGAATTCTCGGCGTGGCTGGAAAAGCGCACGCCGGCCGGCCGCTGGGGCAATGTCGACGAGCTGATCGCCGCCGCCGTATTCCTGTCCGGCAACGGCTCGTCCTTCGTCAACGGCCACACGCTCTATGTCGACGGCGGGATCACCGTCAGCCTGTAACTCGCCGCATCAGCGCTCGTAGCTTGCGGGATCCGGATTGTCGGAAGGGTGCGCGAAGGCATTGCGCAGCACGGCCGACATCGGAACCTTGAAGTTGAGGCCGTTCGGCGGAACCGGCTGCTCGAACCATTTCTTGTAGAGCGTCTCGATCTCGGGGCTGCCATAGAGTGCTGATGTGGCGCGGTCGGCCACGGCCTTGAACGGCGCATCGTCCTTCCGCAGCATGATCCCGAAAGGCTCGGCCTTGGAGAAGGCTTCCTCGCTGATCATGTAGGCAGCGGGATCCCTGGATCGCGCGATCGCCACCGCAAGCTGGACGTCGTCGAGCGCGTAAGCCGCGGCGCGTCCGGTCTCCAGCATCAGGAACGCTTCGGCCTGATCCTTGGCAGGCACCGCGGTGATGCCGAGGTTGCGCGCGGTGTTGACCTGGTTGAGCTGCACCATGTTGGTCGAGCCCGCGACCGCAACGACGGTCTTGCCCTTCAGCTGATCGATGGTGGTGATGTTGTCGGCCTTGCGCGCGGCAAAGCGCGTCGCCGACAGGAAATGCGAGTTGGTGAAGGACACCTGACGCTGCCGCTCGGCATTGTTGGTCATCGAGGAGCAGACCAGATCGACGGTGCCGTTCACCATCAGCGGGATGCGGTTGGAGGAGGTGACCGGCAGCGTCTCGACCGCGATGTTGGAGACGTTGATCTCGCGCTTCACCGCATCGACGATCTTCATGCAGATGTCGACGGCATAGCCGATCACCTTCTGGTCGTTGTCGAGATAGCTGAAGGGGACCGCGGCCTCCTGGATGCCCAGGATGATCTTGTTGGTCTCCTTGACCTTCGCCAGCGTGCCCGTGAGCTCGGCCGCCTGTGCGGAAAATGTAGTCAGGGCAGCCGCAATCATGATCGCAGGCAGTCGCATCGGGACACTCCATTTGGGAGAAGGGACGGTGGCACTGGTCTTAGCCGATCCGGTCCGCGCGCGATATCAGCACTTGCTTCTAGGAGCTATCGCGGAATTTTATGAGTGACCGCTTTGCGATGGAACGGATCGCTGCGGCGTGGTTTGATGGCTGAGGGGCTTCTCGCAAGGGAGGACGCCGCCATGGCTGACGAGAAAAAGGCTGACGAGAAAAAAGCGCCTGCCGGTCCCGATCTCACCCAGGGCGTCAACGCCGGCGATTTCAAGGACGACATGCTGCTCGGCCATGTCGGCGAGGACGACGTGCTGCTGGTGCGCAGGGGTGCGCAGATATTCGCCATCGATGCCTATTGCAGCCATTACCACGGCCCGCTCGCCGATGGGCTCGTGGTCGGTGAGACCGTCCGCTGCCCCTGGCATCACGCCTGTTTCGATCTGCGCACCGGTGAGGCCACGCGTGCACCGGCGCTGTCGTCGCTCGCGGTCTGGGCTGTCGAGCAGAAGGACGGCCGCATCGTCGTCAGCAAGAAGCAGGAGCAGGCGGCACCGAAGAAAGCCCCAGCCAACGCGCCGAAGCGCATGGTCATCGTCGGCGGCGGCGCCGCGGGTTTTGCCGCGGCCGAGATGCTGCGGCGGGAAGGGTTTGAAGGCGGCATCACGATGCTCAGCAATGATGCGGCGGCGCCGGTCGATCGTCCCAATCTGTCGAAGGATTATCTCGCCGGCAGCGCGCCGGAGGAATGGGTGCCGCTGCGGCCGGAAGAATTCTATCCCGATGCGAAGATCGATCTGCGGTTGGCAACCGACGTCACCGCTGTTGACACCAAGGCAAGCCAGGTCGTGCTCGCCGGCGGCAAGACTGTGCCCTATGACCGCCTGCTGCTCGCGACCGGCGCCGAGCCGGTGCGGCTGCCGATCCCCGGTGCCGATCAGCCTCATGTTCATATCCTGCGCTCGCTCGCCGACAGCCGCGCCATCATCGCCGCTGCCGGGGATGCGCGGCGTGCGATCGTGATCGGCGCGAGCTTCATTGGCCTCGAGGTCGCCGCATCCCTGCGTGCCCGCGACATCGAGGTTCACGTCGTCGCGCCCGAGGCGCGGCCGATGGAACGTATCCTCGGCCCCGACATGGGCGACTTCGTGCGCAACCTGCACGAAGAGCACGGCGTGATCTTCCATCTCGGCGACACCGTGACCGCGATCGACGGCAAGAGAGCGACGTTGAAGAGTGGCGGAACGCTGGAGGCGGACCTGGTAGTGGTCGGCGTCGGCGTGCGTCCGCGGCTGACATTGGCCGAGCAGGCGGGCTTGAGGATCGATCGCGGCGTCGCGGTGAATGCGCAGCTCGAAACCAGCGCGCCCGGGATCTACGCCGCCGGCGACATCGCGCGCTGGCCCGATCCGCATTCGGGCGAGACCATCCGCGTCGAGCATTGGGTGGTCGCCGAACGCCAGGGCCAGACCGCCGCGCGCAACATGCTCGGCGGGCGTGAAGCATTCGATGCGGTGCCGTTCTTCTGGAGCCAGCATTACGACGTCCCGATCAACTATGTCGGCCACGCCGAGAAATGGGACGAGATCGCGGTCGACGGCGACATCAAGCGGCGGGATTGCCTGTTGCGCTACAAGCAGAACGGCCGCGTGCTGGCGGTTGCCTCGATCTATCGGGACGTCGACAGCCTGAAGGCCGAGCTTGCGATGGAGCAGGGCAGAACGGTGTGACGGCTCTGTCGCCGCCGGGTTTACCGGCGTTAACCAAAATCGGGGCGAATGGCGGAATTGCCTTCAATTGAAGGTTGCGGGAGGTAAGCTCTGTTTACCTGATCACGCGTAGGGATGGCTGGTTGCCTCGAAAAGGGTTGCCGCCATGTCCATTGCTGCCGTTTCCGCCGCGCCGTCGTCCGGGCGCATCCCGCTTCCCGTCAAGATCGGTTTCACCGCCTTCATGGCCGTGCTGGTGCCGGTCTATACCTACTGGTACGGCCCGACCAATTTCCTCTATTTCTGCGACGTCAGCCTGATCCTCACCTTGATCGGGATCTGGAGCGAAAGCGCGCTGCTGATCTCGATGTGTGCGGTCGGTTTGCTGCTGCCGCAGGCGTTCTGGGTGGTCGACTATCTCGCGCATTTCGCCGGGCTGTCGCCGACCGGGATGACCGACTACATGTTCATCTCCGAGCACTCGTTCTTCCTGCGCTTCCTGTCCGGTTTCCATGGCTGGCTGCCGTTCCTGCTGCTGTATCTGGTCTGGCGGCTCGGCTATGACCGCCGCGCGTTCCTGAACTGGAGCGTGCTGGCATGGGCGCTGCTGCTGCTCTGCTACTTCGTGATGCCCGGACCGCGGCCTGATCCCGGCATGACGCCGGTCAACATCAATTATGTGTTCGGCATGAGCGATACGGCGCCACAGAGCTTCGTGCCGCCGCTGGTCTGGCTCGCCGGGCTGATGATCGGCCTGCCGCTGCTCGCGTTCATCCCGACCCATTTCGCCCTGCGGCGCTTTGCGCCGCAGGCCTCCGCCTGATTGGAACAGAGGCCTCGGCACGCCGCGCGAGCGATTTTTCCGGTAGTATCGGCCGAGGCGATTCTGATCGAGGAATTTCATTGACGTTGTCGCGACGATCCGTCCTCCAGGGAGGACTGGCACTGGCGGTCACGGGCGCGATGCCGGCCCGCGCCGAGTTCGCTCCGAGGCCTGTTATCAACGATGCCAGCCGCCTCAACCCGACCTCGGTGGCGCGGCACATCGCGTTGAAGGCGGCGCCGACCGATGATGTGGTCGGCCGTATTCGCCAGGAGATCGCCGCCGCGGCCGCGGAGGGACGTCCGTTTGCGATCGGCACGGCGCGTCACTCGATGGGCGGCCAATCAATTCCAAGGGACGGCGTCGCCATCACGCTGACCGGCGGCCACATCGAGCTCGACAAGGCCGCGATGACCTATCGCGTCGGCGCCGGCATGCGCTGGTTCGAGGTGATCCGCGCGCTCGATCCGCAGGGTTTTTCGCCGGCGGTGATGCAGTCCAACAGCGACTTCGGCGTCGGCTCGACCTTCTGCGTGAATTCACACGGCTGGCCGACACGCTACGGCCCGTTCGGCGCGACGGTTCGATCTGTGAAGATCGTGATGGCCGACGGGCAACTCGTCGAATGCTCGCGCAGCAAGAACGCCGAGCTGTTCGCGCTGGCGATGGGCGGCTACGGACTGTTCGGCGCCATCGTCGAGGCCGAGCTCGACATGGTGCCAAATGTGTCGCTCGAACCGACCTATGTCCGGATGGACCCGTCGCGCTTTGCCGACGCCTTCCTCAAGGCGGTCGAGACCGATCCTGCGGTCAAGATGGCTTATGGCCGGCTCTCGGTCGCGCGCGAGGCCCTGTTCGACGAGGCCTTGCTGATCACCTATCGCCCGGCCGCGACACAGCCGTCGCCGCTGCCGGCCGTGGTCGATCACGGCGCGTTGACCGGCTTCTCGCGCAACGTCTACCGGCTGCAGACCGGCCACGAATGGGCCAAGGATTTCCGTTGGTTCATGGAAGCCTCGATCAGCCCGACGATCGCAGGCGCCGCCACGCGCAACACGCTGATGGTCGAGCCGGTGGTCAATCTGGCCTCGGGCGATCGCACCCGCACCGATATCCTGCACGAATATTTCGTGCCGCCGGATCGGTTCAAGGACTTCGTCGATCTCTGCCGCGCCGTCATTCCGAAGGCGAAGGCCGAATTCCTCAACGTCACCCTGCGCTATGTCGATGCCGACGCGACTGCGGTGCTCGCTTATGCGCCGCAGAAGCGCATCGCCGCGGTGATGTCGTTCTCGCAGGAGATCAGCCCCGAGGGCGAGGTCGACATGATGACGATGACGGAGGCGCTGATCGAGGGCATCAAGGGCCTCGGCGGCGCGTTCTATCTGCCGTACCGCCTGCATGCGCGGCGCGACCAGGTGCGGTCGATCTATCCGCGCTCCGAAGAATTCGTCGCTGCCAAACGCAAGCTCGACCCACAGCTCGTGTTCCGCAACACGATGTGGGACGCCTATTTCGCCTGAGGATGGAATGATGGACCGATCTCGTCTGGCCGCCTGCCTGCTTGGAGCCGCGCTGCTGTTTGCCGCGGCGACCGACTACATCCCGGCCTTCATGGATGCAGAGGGGCGGGTGTTCGGCCTGTTCCATCTCGACATCTACAAGGACGCGCTGCATCTGGCCTCCGCGGCATGGGCGCTCGCAGCGGCGCTGATCTCGCGCTCGGCGTCGATCTTCTTCCTGAAGGTGTTCGGGACGCTGTATTTCCTTGACGGCGTGATGGGCGTGTTCACGGGCTCCGGCTATCTCGACCTCAGCATCTTCATCGACGGTATCCGTTCGACCTCGACCTTCGTCAAGATCGCCTCCAGCGTGCCGCATCTCGTGCTCGGCGCCTTCGGCATCGCGACCGGATTTTCGGCGCGAAAGAGCCTTGCATGAAGTGGCTCCGGCGCATCGCGGCCGTCATCGGTCTGACGCTTGTCGTCTTCGTCGTGGCCTGCGCCTGGCAGATCCTCAACGTCCAGTATGGCTGCAAGCCCGAGAGCTCGGCTGCGAACGCGGGCACGGGCTTCGGCATCGACGATGCCAAATACAGGCGCGCGGAAGGCGACAGCTTCCTGACCTATCCGGAATGGTACATCGTCTACGCCTATTCCGATCTCGCGGGCGTCACGCGCGCGTCCTCGGAATCCTCGTTCGATTACTTCGGCAGCATTGGCGGCTTCTGGTCCAGTCTGTGCGGCGCGCGCAAGTCGACCTCGCTGGCGCGGCCGCCGACGCAGGACCAGATGATCACGGACTACATCATCGGCTCGAGCTTCATGGCCGAGATGGCGGTGCAGGGGCTCTATGAGCGCACCATCGGTGCGCTCACGGTTGCCTGGCGCGGCGCTGTTCGTACCAAGGAGGATGACTTCAACCTGGCGCTGCTCGACGACTACGCAAAGTTCCTCGAGCAGACGCCGTGGTACCGCTATCCCTTTGCCGATAAGCTGTCGGCGCTCTGGCACGACGTGCCGTTCGAGTTTTCGCTGCGTTCGATCGAGCGGCGCTTCTCGCTGTCGCTGCAATACGGCGTCAAGTCGCTCTATGCGAAGGGGATCGAGGCGCTCGCTGGTCTGTCGCCGGCCGATCTCGAGATCGGCAGTGTCGTGCTGGCGCCGTCGGCACAGGGGTTGCCGACTGATGCCCGCATCAAATCCGCGCGCGAGGTGCGCGCCAGCGACGGGCGACAGGGCGTGCTGATGGTCACGCCGCGCTACCGCGAGTTCACCGGGATCATCCGCGAGCTCGCCGCCAAAGGTCTCGCCTTTGCCGAGATCGCCGGCAATACCCGGATATTGACGACGGTCCTGGTTCCGCCCGGAAACCTGCCGCCGGCGAACGGCGCAAAGCCGATCTTTCAGACCGACGTACAGTCGATGCCGGGATGGCGAAGAGTGGGGTATGATACCGAGGTTTCGGCCGTGGCCGCGCTGCCGGCCGCGGTCGAGGCGAAGGGAGCCAGATTCGAACACGCCTATGATTATTAGGGCACGCCATCGTCTTCTGCGCTTTGCCGGCGGAGCCGCGGCCGTGCTCACGGTCTGGTTCGTCGGAATGGCAGCGGCTGCGCTGGTCGTGACGCCAACCGTGGTCGTCGCATTCGGCGATCCCGGCCGGCTTGCCGGCGCCGACGGCGATCTGCTCGCCTCCGGCCGCGGCTTCCTCGCGATGCGGACGGGAAGCACCGACACCGTCAAGGCGCTCTACCAGAACGGCGCCTGGCTGGTCTGGCCGGTGCTGACGGCCGGATGTGGCCGCCGATGATGCGCTGGCTCCGCCGCATCGCGCGCGCCTTTGTCATCCTCATCGGCGTCGTCGTCGCGGGCCTTGGCGCGCTGCGTGTCGCGGCGCATCTGAGAGAATCCGAGTCCGCCTCAGCGGCGGCACCCGCTGACGGCAAATTCGTCGAGAGCGGCCATGGACGGATGTTCGTGTTGGACCCCGGACCGGCCAACGGCATTCCCGTGGTGCTTTTTCACGGCACCGCCGCCTGGAGCAAATTGTGGTGGCGCACGACGGCTGCGCTGAAGAACGACGGCTATCGGCCTATCGCCCCGGACCTGCCGCCGTTCGGCTATTCCGACCGGCGGGGCGGCTACACCCGTTCCGAGCAGGCCGCGCGCATCGACGGCATGATGACGACGCTCGGGGCAGGGCGCGCTGTTATCGTCGGCCACTCCTTCGGCGCGGGGGCCGCACTCGAATATGTCCTGCAGCATCCGGATCGCGTGATCGGGCTCGTCCTTGTCGACGCGGCGCTCGGTCTGACGCAGCCACCATCCGACGCGCCGGCCATCCTCGAGCTTGCGCCGTTGCGCGAGCTGCTGGTGTCGGCGACGGCGACCAATCCGCTGGCGACGCGCTTCCTGCTCTCCAAACTGATCTACCGGCAGGAGGCGGCGAGCGACGAGACGCTCGATATCCTGAAGGCGCCGATGCGCGTCGGCGGCACCACGCTCTGTATCGCCGACTGGTTGCTCTATTTCGCGGGCTCCGACCGCACGGCGCTGAGCGCATCGCGCGCCGATGTTTCGAAGATCAAGGTGCCCGTTGCGATGATTTGGGGCGACCGCGACGACGTCACGCCGCTGGCGCAAGCCAATGATCTGCGCGCGCTGGTCCCATCGGCGTCGCTGCACGTGATGAAGGATGTTGGACACATTCCACAGATCGAGGATCCCGCTGCGTTCAATGCGGTGCTGATCGGTGCGATCCGTGAGGTCGCATCGGCCGCAGGCCAACGCGTCGGACAGAATTAACCCGCCTGCGTGACGCAATTGACCCAGAGCACAACGGCCTTTGCATCCTTGTCCGGGTTGGAGAAGCGGTGCGGACGGCGGCTCGCGAAGCGAAAGCTGTCGCCCGTCTGCAGCGTCCAGGTCTCGGCATCGACCGTCAGAATCATTTCGCCTTCGAGCACCAGGCCGGCCTCTTCGCCGTCATGGGTGTACAGCTCGTCGCCGGTGCTGCCGCCGGGGTCCAGATGCACGAGGAACAGGTTGAGGCGGTTGTCGGCGCCGGCCGGGCTCAGCAGCTGTTTTGAGATGCCGGTGCGCCACAGTTTGAGCTCGGCACGCTGCGGCTGACGCGTCACGACGCCGCTCGATCCGTTGCTGTCACTTGGCGACGCGCCGAACAGCGCGGCGATGCCGACACCGAGCACGTCGGCGAGCGTGGCGAGCACGCGCAGCGACGGGGAGGAGAGGCCGCGCTCGATCTGGCTGATGAAGCCGATCGAGAGCGCGGTACGATCAGCAATCGTCTCCAGCGACATCTCGCGTGTCCGGCGCAACTCGCGGATGCGGCGGCCGACGGCGAGATCCATCGCCGGCTCGGCGGGCTTCGCCGCCGGCTTGGCGGCGGCCTTGCGCTTCTTGGCTGGCCTGCCGCCGGCCGGTTTGCGTATTCTTTTGCCACCGCTCACGTCAGGCCGCTTCCTTCATGTGCATGAAAATCGCTTGCATCGCGTGCGATTTCGTGACCACAATTTCATATTGGTGAAAATAGGCCGGATTGGCGCCGCCCGCAACCTCTTGTCGCAGTGGATGAGCAGGGCGCGCCTGAACCGGCATCACAGGAGGGTTTGCGATGTCGTTTCAGCGTCTCGTCCAGGCCGCGTTCGCAGCGCTTGCCATTGCCGCCAGCGCGCCGGCGTCGGCCCAGCAGGTCGTCAAGGTCGGCTCGACGCCGACGGGCATTCCCTTCACCTTCCTCGACACCAAGACCAATAGCATCCAGGGCATCATGGTCGATCTCATCACCGAGATCGGCAAGGACGCCGGCTTCACCGTGCAGATCGAGCCGATGCAGTTCTCGGCGCTGGTGCCGTCGCTGACCTCGAACAAGATCGACGTCATCTCGGCCGCGATGTTCGCCACCGCTGCGCGGAAAGAGGTGATCGACTTCTCCGACGCGGTCTACACCTATGGCGAAGGCCTCGTGGTGCCGAAGGCCGACAGCAAGAACTACGCCTCGCAGGAGGATTTGAAGGGCGAGACCGTCGGCGCCCAGGTCGGTACCGCCTTCGTCGACGCGCTGAAGAAGACCGGGCTGTTTTCCGAGGTGAAGGTCTACGACACCATTCCCGACATCCTGCGCGACGTGAATGCGGGCCGCCTCAAGGCCGGCTTCGCCGACTATCCGATCCTCGCCTACAACCTCAAGCAGGGCAATTTCGCCGAGGTGCGGCTGGTCGATTCCTACAAGCCCGTCACCGTCGGCACCGTCGCGATCGGTGTCCGCAAATCCGACGGCGCACTGCTGGCCAAGATCAACACCTCACTCGCCAAGCTGAAGAAGGACGGCACGATCGGCAAGATCCTGGAGAAGTGGGGCCAGAAGGCCGATGCCTCCTGAGATGCCCGGCGAACGCGTGATCTGAGTCGATGCAGAAGTTTTACAGCGATGCCGTCGAGTTCGTGCCGATCCTGCTGCAGGGCGTCTGGCTGACGGTCATCGTCACCTTCGGCTCGCTCGCGCTGTCGACCGTGCTCGGGCTGCTCTGGGCGCTGATGCGGGTGTCCGGCATCGGCGTGCTGGTCGGCCTGTCGTCCTCGCTGATCAACGTGATCCGCGGCATCCCGATCATCGTGCTGCTGTTCTACCTCTACTTCGTGATGCCCGACTTCGGCATCGCGCTGACGGCGCTGCAGGCCTCGATCCTTGGTCTCGGCATCGCATACTCGGCCTATCAGGCGGAAAACTTCCGCGCCGGCATCGAGGCGATCGACAAAGGGCAGATCGAGGCGGCGCAGACCATCGGCATGGGCTGCTGGCTGACCATGCGCCGCGTGGTGTTGCCGCAGGCGATCAGGATCGTGCTGCCGCCTTACGGCAACGTCATGATCATGATGCTGAAGGATTCGTCGCAGGCCTCGACCATCACGGTCGCCGAGCTCGCGCTGCAGGGCAAGCTGATCGCGTCGTCCACGTTCAAGAACACCAGCGTGTTCACACTGGTCGCGCTGATGTACCTCACCATGAGCATTCCGCTGATCCTGCTGGTTCGCCATTTCGAGAAGAAGGCGAACCACAAATGATCGAGCTGTCCGACGTCCACAAGAGCTTCGGCAAGGTCGAGGTGCTGAAAGGCATCACCGCCTCCGTCGCCAAGAGCGAGGTGGTCTGCATCATCGGTCCCTCGGGCTCGGGCAAGTCGACCATCCTGCGCTGCATCAACGGGCTTGAGAGCTACGACCGCGGCGATATCAGGATCGAGGGCGCGCGGGTCGATCGTGACGACCGATCGATCGTCGCGCTCCGAACGCAGGTGTCGATGGTGTTCCAGCGCTTCAATTTGTTTCCCCATCGCACCGCGCTCGAGAACGTCATCGAGGGCCCGCTCTATGTAAAGAAGGAGCCGCCGGCCGAGGCGCGCGAGCGCGGCCGGGCGCTGTTGGCGCAGGTCGGGCTTGCCGACAAGGAAAACGTCCATCCGCCGCAGCTGTCCGGCGGCCAGCAGCAGCGCGTCGCGATCGCGCGTGCGCTCGCGATGAAGCCGAAGGCGATCCTGTTCGACGAGCCGACCTCGGCGCTCGATCCGGAACTGGTCGGCGACGTCCTGTCGGTGATGCGCAAGCTCGCCGATGACGGCATGACCATGGTGGTCGTCACCCACGAGATGGGCTTTGCCCGTGACGTCGCCGACCGCGTGCTGTTCATCGACGGCGGCGTGATCGTCGAGCAGGGCGCCGCAAAGTCCGTTCTCAACCAGCCGCAGCACCCGCGCACGCAGGATTTTCTGCGCCGCGTGCTGCATCCGCTCTGAGTCCTGGCCATGACCGCACCCGCCCGTTTACCGCTGCCGCCGAGCCTCTATGCCGACACCGCGGTGCCGCCGACGCCGACACCGCCGCTGACGTCAGACGAAACCGTGCCGGTCGCGATCATCGGCGGCGGCTTCACAGGGCTCTCGACCGCGCTGCATCTGGCCGAGCAGGGCGTCCAGGCGACCGTGCTGGAAGCGCAGGAGCCGGGTTGGGGTGCCTCCGGCAACAATGGCGGTCAGACCAATCCCGGGCTGAAGCACGACCCTGATCAGATCGAGGCGGATTTCGGCGCCGAACTCGGCCGCCGCATGATCGCATTCTCCTACGGCACCACGACCTTCACCCACGATCTGATCCGTCGCTACCAGATCCCCTGCGAAGCCCGGCAGAACGGCACGCTGCGCGCCGCCTACAACGAAGCCAGCGCGGCGGCGATTGCGGCGACCGCGAGGCAGTGCATCGCGCGCGGCATGCCAGTGAGCCTTCTCAACGCCGCGCAGACGCGGGAGATCACCGGCAGCGATCGCTATCTCTGCGCCATGCTGGATGCGCGCGGCGGCGATCTGCATCCCCTGAGCTACGCGCGCGGTCTCGCGCGTGCCGCGATCAGCGCAGGCGTGGCGGTGCATGGCGAGACGCCGGCGCTCTCGCTCAAGCGCGACGGCGGCAAATGGCGGATCGAGACGCCGCGCGCGGTCGTGCATGCCGACAAGGTGCTGCTCGCGACCAATGGTTTTACGGACGATCTCTGGCCGGCGCTTCGCCGCACCATCGTGCCGGTGTTTTCGTCGATCGCCTGCACCGCGCCGCTCTCGGACGCGGTCGCGCAGTCGATCATGCCATCGCGACCGGTGCTCTACGAGAGCGGCCACATCACGGTCTACTACCGCATCGACCAGCGCAATCGCCTGCTGATGGGTGGCCGCGGCCCGATGCGCTGGATCAACAGCCCGTCCGACGTCGCCTATCTGATCCGCTACGCCGAGCGGCTGTGGCCGCAGCTCAAAGGCGTCAGCTGGACCCATGGCTGGAACAGCCGGCTTGCGATCACCAAGGACCATTATCCGCACGTGCATGAGCCCGCGGAGAATCTCATGATCTCGCTCGGCTGCAACGGCCGCGGCGTCGCGCTGTCGACCGCGATGGGCGCGCAGCTCGCGCGTCGTCTGATCGGCGGAGCCAAGGCCGAGATCGACATGCCCGTGACCGGTATCAATCCGATCCCGTTCCACGCGTTCTGGCCGGTCGGCGTCACCGCGGCCGTGCTGACGGGCAGGGTGCGGGACCGGCTCGGACTCTAAAGCGCGATGCGATTACGTTGAATCGTCATCGCGCTTTAGCCCTTTGTTTGAGCATGATCTTTTCGGAAAACCGCTTCGCACTTTTCCGGATCATGCTCTAGCCTGACGCGCGCAGGGACGCGCGCGCTTTCTTCACGCGGCTCGTCGGCGAAGCCGATCGCCTCTTGGGTTCGGGCGCCGGTCCTGCGGCTCGGCTTTGCGGCGTTGGTTCATAGCCCAGCCGGATCGACAGCATTTCGGCATGGGTCATCACGATGCGGGCGAGTTCGGGCACCCGTTCCGGCGTGACGCGCCTGCTCGGCCCGCTGGCGCTGATCGCGGCGAAGACGTGGCCGGCGCTGTTGCGGATTGGCGCACCGACGCAGCGCAGCTCGGGCTCGTGCTCGCAGTCGTCGATCGAATAGCCGCGCGCCCTGATCGCGGCGAGCTCGGCCTTCAGCCGCTTGGGATCGGTGATCGTCTTGGGCGTGAAATGGGCGAGGCCCCCGCGGATGACGCGGTCGATCGCCGCCTCGCTCTGGAAAGCCAGCGCGGCCTTGCCGACGCCGGTCGAATGGCAGGGAGAGTTCTCCATCGTGATGACGGTGTTGTGTGGGCGCGCGATCTGGTTACGGCGGCTGACGAAGACCATCTGCGCGCCGTCGAAGATGCACAAATGCACGTCCTCGCCGCTGAGCTTGGCGAGCGTGTCGACGAAGGGCGGGGCTTCCCGATAGAGCGGCAGGTTCATCAGCGCGCTGCCGCCGAGCTCGAACAGCTTCAGGCCGAGCCGGTAGCGGTCGCGGCTGGCATCCTGTTCGAGGAAGCCGACGCTGCGCAGGCTGTCGACGATGCGATGAACGGTGGTGCGAGGCAGGCTGGTGCGCCGCGCGATCTCGACGACGCTGAGCTCGGGATCGGTCGAGGAGAACGCCTCGAGCACCTCGAGCATCTTGAACAGCGACTTCACGCTTTGTCGACTGCCGTCGGCGCTGGTCATGTCGGGACCTTCCAGGTGACGCGGCCATGCGAGACGCCAGCCACGAACCACACCCGACTTAAACGGAATCGGGCGCGGCGGCAATGCGGCCGCGCCCGCTGGCGAATGCTCACTCGGCTGCGACCAGCCTCTGGCCATCTTCGACCTCGAGCAGCGGCTTGAGGGCTGCGGCGATCGCTTCCTTCTGCCGGGTGGTTGGCGCCGGCATCGGTTGCCGAGGCAGACCGCTCGGCGAACCCTGCAGGGTGAGGGCGTGCTTGACACAGGCCGGCAAATTGTCGCCGACGATCGTGTTCCAGAACCGCAGCAGGCGCTTGTGGATCTCGAGCGCGGTCACATGGTCGCCGCGTTGCACGGCGTTCCACAACGCCACGCACGGGCCCGGAACGGCCGCCGGGTTCGCCGCGATCGTGCCATGTGCGCCGAGCGCGAAGGAGGGATACAGCAGCGCGTCGACCGCCGTCAGCACCACCTTGCCCTCGGGGACGCCGAGCAGCAGGTCGGCCATCAGCTTGAGATCGCCGGCGCTCTGCTTGACGCCGATCACGCCGGGCAGCTCTTGCATGATGCGCAGCAGCAGCGCGGGGCTGAGGTAGTTCCAGGGCACGACGTTGTAGATGATGACCGGCTGCTTGACCGATTCCGACAGCGTCTTGAAGTGGCCGACGGTCGCGTCCTCGTCCGGTTTGAACAGATAGTGCACCGGCGTGATCTGCAGCGCGGCGACGTTGACGGATTCAATCGAGCGCGCGCGCGCGATCGCTTCACGGGTCGAGTTGGCGATGATGCCGGCGACGAGCGGCACCTTGCCGTTCAATTCCTCGGCGCAGGCCTCGATCAGGCGACGAAACTCGTCGGCCGTCAGCGTGTGGCCTTCGCCGGTGCTGCCGCCGACGCAGACGCCGTGCACGCCCTTGTCGAGCAGGAATTTTACCTGTCGGCGGAACGCCTTTTCGTCGATGTCGCCGTTCTGATCGAACGGCGTGGTGAGGGGCGGAATGATCCCGGTGATCTTTGCTGGCACGTTATCCTCCTTTAATTGTCCGGAATGTGGACAATCAAATACGATGAATGATCGTACGGCGTCAAGATGACGCAAATCTGCGCTATCGATGCAGCTGCTATGCCGTGAAGAATGGTCGTCGGAAGAAAAAAGAGGCTTGACATGTGGGATAAGTCGTTGCTCATGATGTCCGCAATACGGACATAAGTCCGAAGGCGTGGATGGTCGCCCGCCGAAGCCGGAGGAAATTCTCATGAGCGGAATGGTTGGATCCATCGGATCCGCAACAGCGGACAGTGCCGTCGCCTCGTCGGCGGGGCGCGAGTCCAGCGATATCCGCAAGGTCGCCGTCGCGAGCGCGATCGGCAACATGATCGAGTATTACGACTTCACGCTCTATGCGACCGCGACTGCGCTCGTGTTCAATAAGATCTTCTTTCCGAGCTCCGATCCGCTGGTCGGATCGCTGCTGGCCTTCGCGACGTTCTTCGTCGGCTATTGCGCGCGGCCGCTGGGCGGCGTGCTGTTCGGCCATTTCGGCGATCGGGTCGGCCGCAAGACCGCATTGCTGCTCACCATCCTCATCATGGGGCTCGGCACATTCCTGATCGGGTTGATGCCGACCTACGAGCAGATCGGCGTGTTCGCGCCGATCTGCCTGATCGGGCTGCGGCTGCTGCAGGGCATCGGGATCGGCGGCGAGTATGGCGGCGGCATGGTGATGACCGTCGAGCATGCGCCGGCCGACCGGCGCGGCTTCTTCAGTTCGCTGGTGCATGTCGGCGTGCCCGGCGGATTTCTGATCCCGATCGCGCTGCTCGGAATTCTCTCCACGTCGATGAGCGAGGCGGATTTCCTGTCCTGGGGATGGCGGATCCCGTTCCTGTTCTCGATCGTGCTGGTCGGCATCGGCCTGTTCATCCGTTTCAAGATCGCGGAGACGCCGGCCTTCAAGCGCGTGCTGAGCGAGGAGGGCGCAGCGAGCGCGCCGGTGGTCGAGGCGGTGCGCAACCACGCCGGCAACATCCTGTTCGGGATTGGCGCCAAGATCGCGGAGAGCGGGCTGTTCAACATCTATGCGGTGTTTGCGATCACCTACTGCAAGACCAGGCTCGGACTGCCGAGCCAGACCATCCTCAACGGCGTTCTCGTCGGCTGCGCGCTGGAGTGCCTGACGTTGCCGCTGTTCGGCGCGCTGTCGGACCGGATCGGGCGGCGTGCGGTCTATGTCGGCGGCATGATCTTCCAGGTCGCACTGGCGCTGGTCTTCTTCCAGATGCTCAACACCGGACATACCGGAATGATCTGGCTCGCGATCGCGCTTGGTCTCGCGATCGGCCATGGCTCGGTCTATGGCGCGCAGGGCGCCTATTTCTCGGAGCTGTTTCCTGCGCGGATACGTTACAGCGGCCTGTCGCTCGTGCAGCAGCTCGGTCCAATCCTCGGCGGCGGTCTCTCGCCGCTGGTCGCCACCGCGCTGCTGGCCGAGCACGGCTCGCCATCATGGGTCGCCGGCTACATGGTCGCCATGGCACTGCTCTCGGCAGCCTGCGCCTTCGGCCTGCGTCCGCTTCGCGCCGGCAATTGAGCCGGTCCCGCTCTCGATGTCAGCCGCCCGGACGAGGCGGCGTTGCAAAACCACCGGAGGAAACTGCCATGGTCTCTGCCTTGCGCTTCTCTCGACGCAGCCTGGTCAAGGGTCTTGCTGTTGCGCCCCTCGCGATGCCCGCGATCGTCGGCCGTGCGCGCGCCGCCGATCCGATCCGCATCGGAATTTCCGGCCCGATGACCGGGCAGTTCGCCCAGAACGGCCAGTGGATGAAGAACGGCGTCGCGATCGCGGTGAAGCAGGCCAACGACAAGGGCGGCATCAAGGGACGCCTGATCGAGGTGCGCATCGCCGACGATCTCGGTCCCAATCCGACTGCGGCCGGCAATGCCGTCACCAAGCTCGCCACCCAGGACGAGGTGGTGGCGCTGGTCGGCCCGCACTACACGCCCGGCATCCTGCCCAATGTGCCATTGCTGGCGAAGTACAAGGTGCCGTGCCTGACGGGAGCGACCGGGCCGGTGGTGACGCAGCAGGGCAGCGCGTGGGTGTTTCGCGTGCGCCTGAACGACGCGATCGGCGCGGATCTTCTGGTCAAGTATGTCGTCGAAGACCTGCAGTGGAAGAAGATCGGACTCGGCTACGTCAACACCGCCTTCGGTCAGTCCGGCATCGCCGTGGTCAAGGCATCGCTGTCCAAACGCAGCATCGAGCCGGTTCTGGTCCAGGCCCACACCGATGCAACCAAGGACTACACCTCGCAGATCCTCGCCTTCCAGCAGGCCGGTGTCGACGGCATCATCGTCTGGACCGACGATCAGCCGGCCGGGCTGATCGCCAAGCAGAGCAAGACTCTCGGTGCCAAGTTCGGCATCGCCGGCAACACGGCGTTCTCCCAGCCGATCTTCCTCGGTCTTGCCGGCGAGGGCGCCGACGGCTGCATGGCGATCGGCGAATTCGTCAACGACAATCCCGACGAGCGCGTCCAGAGCTGGAAGAAGCTCTATGCCGCGGCCTATCCCGGCGACGAGCCCGAGCTCTACGCCACCGTCTACCACGACGCGGCGAAGCTGATCATCGCGGCGATGGAGCGCGCTGAGACCATCAGCGGCGAGGGGATTCAGCAGGCGCTGACCGCGATCCGCGACTTCCCGGGCATTGTCACGCGCTACGGCTGGACCGGCAATGGCGACATGACCCATTCCGGCATCATCACCCGGGTCGCCGCCGGCAAGCCCGAGATCGTCAAGGTCATCAGCAGCTGAGGACTGTGCCGCCGGATCGTCCAGCGGACGGGCCGCCAAGGGATCGCACGATGTTGCAGACATTTGTTCAAATCGTTCTGGTGGGATTGGCGGTCGGCGCGGCCTATGCGCTGGTTGCGCTCGGCTACACGCTGATCTGGAATGCGGTGTCGCTGGTCAACTTCGCCCAGGGCGACCTCGTGATGCTCGGTGCGTTCGTGTCGGTCGGATGGCTCGCCAACCGCCTCGGCATGCCGCTATGGCTCAATCTCGTGACCATGCTCGTGATCCTCGGCCTGTTCGGCGCGGCATTGGCGTGGGGGATCTACCATCCGTTGCGCAACGCCCCGCAATTGTCGGCGATCGTGGCGACGCTCGGCCTGTCGATGGCATTGCAGAACATCGCGGTCATCGTCTGGGGACCGCAGCCGCTGAACTTCGCCGGCCCGCTCGGGACGACGTCGGTGCACCTGTTCGGCTCCACGATCTACGCCCAGTACCTCGTGATCCTGGCGGCCCTCGCCGTCATGATGGCGATCCAGCACGGCTTGTTCCAGCACACGGCGCTCGGGCGGGCGATGCGCGCCACTGCGCAGGACGCCGAAGCCGCGCGGCTGATGGGCATCCCGACCGCGCGCATCATCGCCTTCATCTTCGCCTACGCCACCATGCTGGCGGCACTCGCCGGCTGGCTGGTCGCGCCGCTGTCCTATGTCTCCTCGGACATGGGCGTCAATCTGTCGCTGCGCGCCTTTGCGGCGACCATTCTCGGCGGCTTCGGCTCGATACCCGGCGCGCTCGTCGGCGGGCTGATCTTCGGTGTCATCGAGTCGGCCGGATCGTTCTACATCTCGTCGGAATACATCGACGTGATCGCATTCGGCGTGCTGATCGCGGTGCTGATGTTCCGCCCGCAAGGCATCTTCGGCGAACTCGAGCTGGAGCGTCCGTGATGACCGGCCATCAAGCCAATCTGCCGATGCGCACGCTCGCCCCGCTGGTGATCGGCGTCTGCGTTCTGTGCGGGATCATCCTGCCGCGCTTCTTGTCGGTGTATTACCTGCAGGTGGCCGACGTCACGCTGATCAATATCCTGCTGGTGCTCGGGCTCAACTTCATTCTCGGCTTCGGCGGACAGATGTCGCTGGCGCAATGCGCGTTCTTCGGCATCGGTGCCTACGGTTTCACGCTGCTGCAGGCCGCCGGCATGCCGGTGCCGGTCGCCGCGATCGGCGCGGTCACGCTCTCGGCTGCGGTGGGCATGGCGCTGGGCTGGCCGACATTGCGCCTGAAGGGCCATTATCTCGCGCTGTGCACACTGGCCTTCGCGCTCATCGTCGAGCGGCTGCTGGTGAACTGGGAGGGGTTGACCAACGGCGCCAACGGCATCACTGCGATCCCGGGCATCGGGCTCGCGGGCGAGAACGACAAGATGCTGTGGGTGCTGCTCGCCATCGTCGCCGCCGCCTATCTGCTGCAGGTCTGGATCGCCAACGGGCCGTTGGGCCTGCGCATCCGCGGCCTGCGCGACGATCCCTTGGCCGCCCAGGCCGTCGGCATCGACATTTCACGGCTGAAGATCATGCTGTTCGTGATCTCCGCGGCCTATGGCGGTCTTGCCGGCATCTGTTACGTGCTGCTGCGCGGCTACATCAGCCCCGATGTGTTCTCCTGGCAGTCGACCTTCTCGTATCTCGCCATGGCGGTGGTTGGCGGCCTCGGCAGCTCGCTTGGCGCCGTGCTCGGCGCGATTCTCTACACATTCGTGCCCGAACTGCTGCGCTTCATGCAGGAATACTACTTCGCCGTGTTCGGAGCGATGGTGATCCTGGTGATCACTTTCTTCCCCGCAGGTCTCGCAGGATTGGTTCTCTCCGTGTTCCGAAATCTTCGCCGGCGCGAGAAATCCTACGCTCGATCGGATGTGACCCGTCATGAACGCGCTGCTTGAACTTTCCGGCGTCACCAAACGCTTCGGCGGACTGACCGCGCTCGAAGATGTCTCGCTCTCGGTGGCGCAAGGCACGATCCATGCGGTGATCGGTCCGAACGGCTCCGGCAAGACCACGCTCTTCAATATCATCAGCGGCATCTACACGCCGACCGAAGGCGAGGTCTGCTTCGAGGGCGCCGCCGTGACCTCCAAGCCGCTGCACCAGCTCGCAGCCATGGGGCTGGCGCGGACGTTCCAGAACACCCGGCTGTTCGGTTCGATGACCGTGCGCCAGAACGTCCTGGCCGCGCGGCATGGGCGGTCCCATCCCTGGCGCTTCGATCAGGCGAATGCGCGGCGGGTCGACGAGATCATCAGGTTCGTCGGCCTTGCCGACGTCGCCGATACCGGCGCGGCGTCGCTGCCGCAGGGGCAGCGGCGGCTGCTCGAAATCGCCAAGGCGCTGGCGCTCGAACCGCGTCTCGTGCTGCTGGACGAGCCGCATGGCGGTCTCAATCACGCCGAGACGGCGCGGCTGATCGAGGTGATCCGCCAGATGCATGCGCAGGGCATGACGATCCTGCTGATCGAGCACGAGATGGAAGTGGTGATGACGCTCGCCGACCGGATCACCGTGCTCAACTTCGGCAAGGTACTGGCCGAGGGGACGCCAGGTGAAATCCAAAGCAATGCCGCCGTGATCGAGGCCTATCTCGGCCGCGCCGAACGCGAGGTGGAACTCCACGCAGAGATTGGTCGGGCCAGCGAAGGGACCGGCGCGCCGCTGCTCGACGTCTCGGACCTCGTGGTTCGCTACGGTGACATCGAGGCGGTGCGGCGGGTCTCGCTCAAGGTCGGCGTGGGCGAGTTCGTGGCGCTGCTCGGCAACAACGGCGCCGGAAAATCCTCGACGCTGAAAGCCATCGCGCGGCTCACGCAGGCCTCCGGGTCGGTGCGTTTCAACGGTCATGAACTGACCCGGGAGCCGACCGAACGTCTGGTCGGCATGGGGCTGGCGCTGGTGCCCGAGCGCCGGCGCCTGTTTGGCGGCCTGACCGTGATCGAGAACCTCAAGATCGGCGCGTATGGGCGGCCGCAGGCCGAACTCGCGGGATTGATCGAGGAGATGCTCACGCTGTTTCCGAACCTCAGGCGACTGTCGGCGTCGCTCGCATTCTCGCTGTCCGGCGGCGAGCAGCAGATGCTGGCAATTGCGCGGGCGCTGATGAGCCGCCCGCGCTTGCTGCTGCTCGACGAACCGTCGCTGGGCCTGGCGCCGCTGCTGGTCGAGCAGGTGTTCGGCAAGCTCGTCGAGGTGAACAGGCAGGGCACGGCGATCCTGCTGGTGGAGCAGAATGCCCGCATGGCGCTGTCGGTCGCCCACCGCGGCTATGTGCTCAGCTCGGGATGCGTCGTCGTCGAGGGAAGCGCCGCCGAGGTCGCGCGCGATCCGCGGCTGATGGGCGCCTATCTCGGTCACGGCGAAGCTGCGGAATAGAGCGCGAGGTTCGAGGCTGCTTTTCCTGCCTCCACGCCGCGGTCTCGGCTTGAACGCAGCCTCGCCGTGGTGCAGATGGAGGCAGGGTCACCACGGAGAACGCCATGAACGCGCACGCCCTGCCACGCCCGGAGCCTGACACCATCGCCGCGCTGCGGGCGAAGCTGACCGAGCGCCTCGGCGCGCGCGTCTCGGTCTCGCAGTCTGTTCTCGAACAGCACAGTCACGGCGAGGGCCTGCCGGCGGTCGGAATGCCCGATCTCGTGGTGTTCCCCGAGACCAATGAAGAAGTCGCCTTCGTTCTCTCGCTCTGCAATGAGCATCGTGTCCCCGTGACGCCGTTCGGCGCGGGGTCCTCACTCGAAGGCCAGCTGGCGGCGCTGGCCGGCGGCGTCTCGCTCGACACCAGCCGGTTCGACAGGATCCTCGACGTTTCACCGGAGTCGCTGGATTGCCGGGTGCAGGCCGGCGTGACGCGCGAGGCGCTGAATGCGCAGATCCGCGACACCGGGCTGTTCTTTCCGGTCGATCCCGGCGCCAATGCCTCGATCGGCGGCATGGCCTCGACGCGCGCCTCCGGCACCAACGCGGTGCGCTATGGCACGATGCGCGAGAATATTCTTGGCCTGACCGTGGTCACGCCCGACGGCCGCATCGTGCGCACCGGCAGCCGGGCGCGAAAATCCTCCACCGGGCTTGATCTCACCCATCTCTACGTCGGCAGCGAGGGTACGCTCGGCGTCATCACCGAGATTCAGCTGAAACTCTATGGCCTGCCGGAATCGATCGTCGCGGCGGTTTGCCAGTTTGCTTCGCTCGAAGGCGCGGTGGCCGCCGTGGTAACCGCGCTGCAGTCGAACCTGAAGCTCGCGCGCATCGAGCTGCTCGACGAGGTGCAGATGCGCGCCGCGATCAATTATTCAAAGCTCGACTATGCGGAGACGCCGACGCTGTTTCTCGAATTCGTCGGCTCGCCGAACGGCGTGCGCGAGGATGTCGAGATGATGCAGGCGATATCAGACGAGAACGGCGGCGGCGCGTTTCAATTCGCCGAGCGGCCCGAGGATCGCAATCGGCTCTGGAAGGCGCGGCACAATTCGTATCAGGCGGTGAGGGCGCTCGCACCCGGCAAGAGCAACATGGGTACCGATGCCTGCGTGCCGATCTCGGCGCTGCCGGCCTGCCTGCTGGAGACCAAGGCCGACATCGTCGCGTCCGCCCTGCTGGCGCCGATCGTCGGCCACGTCGGCGACGGCAATTTCCACCTCGGCATCCTCTACGATCCCAACGACCCCGATGAGACCGAGCGCGCCGAGGCGCTGGCGTTCCGCACCTCGCGCCGCGCCATTGCGATGGGCGGCACCTGCTCGGGCGAGCACGGCATCGGCCTGCACAAGATCGTTCACATGCAGACCGAGCACGGCGAGGGTGTCGCCCTGATGAAGGCCATCAAGCACGCGCTCGATCCGAACGGGATCATGAATCCCGGCAAGGTCTATCCCTGAGCCCTCGGGAACCGATTCGGTGATTCGGATTCGCTGCTGGAACACGGGTTCCCATGCAAGCAACATTGATTGAACCGACTCGCAGTGTCTCGTGTTAACAGCTCGTTAACCAACTCCGCGCGAGGATTTCGTCCTCGTGCAGAGTCGGTCGCATGAGCTGAAAGGGACTTGAACGATGGCGAAATTCACGCGCGGCGATGTCGTCAAGAAGGACAAAGGCGGGCTTGGCGTCGTCAGGGCGGTCTTTGTCAGCAAGGATGGCCAGCAGATGTATGCCGTCGAGAAGGACGGCGCGTTCGAGTTCATGGACGAAGCGCGCCTGTCGCACATCGAGCGGCCCGAACTGGCGGCCTGACGGCCGCTAGTCGTAGTTCACCTTCGGAAAGAAGTCGCCGCGGCCTTCCGGGGTCATGTCGAGCAGTCCCCACAGGGGATCAGCGAGATCGCCGGCGCGGTGGTGCTGTCTGGGCGCGGATGGGGCAAAGCTCATCTCCGAGCCCCAGAAGTGACGGATCACGCCGCCCGTCTTCCGGAACACGTTGAAGATCGTCTCGTCCCAGTTCTCACCATCCGGCACCTTGTGCTGCGCGCGCATGGCCAGAGGGAACTTCGACGTGTCGCCAAAATAGTCCGCGTCATAGCTGTTGCCGGCTGTCGACAACAGCGACAGGTGATTCCAGCCGCGTGCATGCGCCCAAGCGGCAAGACGCGCGATCGGCGACTTCGCGACGACATGCATCGCGGCCCGTCGGTCCATGTGCCTGGCCGCGCCGTCGATGCCGTCGAGCAGATGCGTGCAGCCCGGACAGGGGAGATCGCGCTCTGGTCCGTACATGAAGCTGTACAGGATCAGCGTGTCGTGCCGACCAAACAGTTCGGACATCTTGATCTTCTCGGGCCGCTGATCGCCGCTGATCCGTTCGAACACATAGTCTTCCGGAATCTCGCCACCGATGGGTAGCGCGCGGCGCTTGGCCGCGACGGCTTCGATGTGCGCCCGTAGCGCGATCTCTTCGTCGAGCAGCGCGTTCCGCGCCGCACGATATTCGGCACTTTCGTTCGGGTAGCGAAGGTGCTCCATGGCTGCCTCGCGTGGCTGTTGGGAATGTGGGATATCGTTCAACACATCGGCGACGAACCCGTTCCTGATGCGCGCGCCGCTACTTGTGTTCCTCCAAGGTGGGCAACGCAGTCCCCGGCAGGTACACCCTGACCGGGCGGATTTCGTAGACCGCCGACGGGTTGACGCTGCGCAGGTCGCGTGCGGCGGCGATCGCAGTCGCCTCGTCGGCGCAGGCGACCACGTAGAAGCCGAGCAATTGCTCCTTGGTTTCGGCGAACGGGCCGTCGATCACCATCCCTTGCCCGGGCCCGCGCAGGGTCTTGGCCTTTGCGGTGTCGCCAAGCCGTGCCGCCGGGCCGAGTTGCTTGGCCAGCCGGCCGTGGACCTGCTTGAGGCCGGTCATGACGGAAGCGTCTTCCTCGGCGGTCCAGGACATGACCTCGGCCTCAACATGGTAGGCCAGGATGGCATAAAGCATCGATTTTCCTCCGGTTTTCCAGTCTTCCAGTCCCAAGGACGTACAGGCTGGGCCGAATCCGACAAAGTCAATTTCGCCCCGCATCGATCGCGCCTTTGTGTCGCGGCCGCCCCATCCGCGAAACCGTCCGGAAACACGATAGTTCGAACCAGACTCGAACCCGCCGCGAAGCTTGCACGACTGATGGGCAGAATGCAGGAACCTGCGCACCACGGCACGGAGAGCGTCATGTCGAACAATTACGTCAGGATCATCTGCGACGCCGAACGGGCGCCTGCATCGCAAACCGGCGATTGGCACGATGCCGCCAGCCGCGCCGCTTCCAACCATCATCGCTACTACGGCGCGTCCGCCCTCAACGGCGGTGAGCGCATCGTCGAAAGCCGCCGTGGCCGGCGTCCGCGCTGGCTCAGCCTGTTCGGCTTCTGAACGCGCCTTTCGGCGTCCACGCCATGAGCGGTCTCTGGCTGTTTGTTCTGTTTATGGCTTTGATCGCCTCACTGCTCCCCAACACCTGCTTCACCAGCTTCTCGCGCAACCGCGCCAATTCACCACTCGCCTCCATTTGTCCGATCACCTCGCCGACGCGCTTGGCGAGATCGCGGTGCCGCTCATGCAGGTAGTGGTAGATGTAGATGCGCTCGATCGGCGGCGACAGCGCGCGGATGCGTGAGTCCAGGTTGAGTTTCTTCACCGCGACGCGTCCGCTGAAGAGGTCGGTGACCATCAGATCGAAGCGGTCGGCATCCAGCATCCGGATCAAGCTTTCCAGGCTGGTGGCCGCGGTGACATCAGCCATGCCGCGCGTGCCGGCCTCCGAGGAGCCGACGCCGCGCACGATGCCGATGCTGAAGTCGCGGATCGAGTCCCAGCCGCGGACGTCGAAATGCAGCGTCTTGGAGAACACTGAAGGCTCGATGTAGTTGATCGGCGGCGTGATCTGCACCAGCGTCGGATAGTCGCGCGACAGATTGCCGATGCGCTGGATTTCACCGTCAAGCTCGCCGCTGCTGCTCAGCGCCAGCGCGCGCTTGCCGGGGACGTCCTCGAATTCGAGCTTGATGTCGAGCTTCGCATAAACCGCCCGCAGCATCTCGCCGCCGACATACTGGTCGGGGATGTCGGCGATTCGCGACAGCCGGATCACGGTTTGCGCGTGCGCCGGGCCAATGCACAACACCATGCAGACGACAATTGCCCGCCACATCACGCTTCTCCTGGTTTGTCCCAGCCCAATACCGGATTCGAGGATCGACGCGATCACCTGGACATGGTGTAGCTTTCGAATTGCCGTTGGAAAAGGGCGCGCTCGCGCCGGCGCTCTCCGGAGTTTTACTGATGTCCTTTGCAGGGCGCGGTGCTAATTTGTCCGCGCTTCCTGCTGCTGGGCGGACAATTACCCCGCATCCATCGACATCGCCCGGAGGTTGGCGGGCAGCTGGCGCAGGCGGGGCCGGTCAGACGGACAGTGCAGGCTTGTTGGACGGCTGTGGCCATAGGGGCGCGCCGCAGCGGAATGTACCGCGATGTCAGGGGAGTGCTGTGGGCGATAGAGGCGATAGCGATCTCGGCCGCCAGCTGGTGATGGTATCAGCGGCTGCGCGGGACGATCTCGACGGCATCCGATCCCCGTTGACGCCGCCCGTGCTCGGGCCGCCGTTGCTGCGGATGTTCAAATGGCTCGGCGGCGGCATCGGTCCGCGGCTGCTTGCCGCGGTGCTGCTGTTCAGCTCGATCGTCACGCTGACGCTGACGGCGGTGCAGCTTTATCTGGACTATCATCACGAGGTCAACGTCATCGAGAGCCGGCTCGACGAGGTCGGCCGCAGCTATCTCGGCAGCATCGGTGAGAGCCTGTGGAATCTCGACCAGAACCAGCTGCAATTGCAGCTCACCGGCATCCTGCGCCTGCCCGACATCAGCGCGGTCGAGCTGCGCGAGCGCTCGACCCGGCCGAATGCGATCTTGATCAGTCTCGGCGAGCGCGGCACCGCGTCCGTGGTCGCGCGCGATTATCCGCTCGACTATTTCGGGCAAGGCACCAAGCACCGGATCGGCATGCTGCATGTCGAGGCGACGCTGACGGAAGTGTATCGGCAGCTGTTGAACCGGGGGCTGGTGATCCTGGCGAGCCAGGCGGCAAAGACCTTCCTGGTGTCGTTCTTCATCCTCTACATGTTTCACTGGCTGGTGACGCGGCATCTGACCGACATCGCGGCGTTCGTCAGCCGCTACAATCCGGCGCGGCCGCCGCCGCCGCTCACGCTCGATCGCAAGCCGCCGCACACGGCCGACGAGCTCGATCACGTCATCAATGCCTTCAACCGGATGTGCGCCACGCTGCAGCTCGCCTATGGCGACCTGCGTGAGGCCAATCTCAAGCTGGAGCAGGATCTCGTGGTGCGGCGCGAGGCGGAGGAGAGCGCGAGGCACAGCGAGCAGCGTTTCCGCGATTATGCCGAGACCGCGTCCGACTGGCTCTGGGAGACCGGGCCAGATCACGTCTTCACCTATGTCTCCGATCGGCTCACCGCGTTCGGCATGGACCGCGCGGCAATGATCGGCAAGCGCCGGCTCGACGTGGCGCTCGACCAGGACACCGAGTCGCAGAAATGGCGCGAGCACATGGCGACCCTGGAGCGGCACGAGCCGTTCCGCAATTTCCAGTACACCCGCCACGATTCGGCCGGCCGGCTGCGCCATCTCAGCGTCAACGGCCTGCCGGTGTTTGCCGCCGACGGCCGCTTCATGGGCTATCGCGGCACCGCCACCGACCTGACCAAGCAGCACGAGGCCGAGGAGCGGCTGCGCCAGTCGCAGAAGATGGATGCGATCGGGCAGCTCACCGGCGGCGTCGCGCACGACTTCAACAACGTGCTGACCGTGATCACGGGGACGATCGAGATCCTCCGCGAGGGCGTCGCCGACAAGCCCGAGCTCGCGGCGATCGCGCAGCTGATCGAGGATGCGGCCGCGCGCGGTGCGGACATCACCTCGCAGCTCCTGACCTTCGCGCGACGCCAGCCTCTGCAGCCGCGCGAGATCGACGTCAATGGGCTCGTCACCGATACCGCGCGGCTGTTGAATCCGGTCCTCGGCGAGCAGATCGCAATCGCCACCGCGCTCGCCGACGATGCCTGGTCGGCGCTTGCCGATCCCTCGCAGCTTTCGTCCGCGATCATCAATCTGTCCGTCAACGCCCGCGACGCGATGAAGGGCGGCGGCAAGCTCACGCTCACGACCGCCAATCTCGTCGTCGACGAGGCTCTCGCGATCGATCTCGGCGGCGTGAAGCCGGGTCCGTTCGTGATGATATCGGTCACCGACACCGGCTCGGGCATCCCGGCCGACATCCGCGACCGTGTGTTCGAGCCGTTCTTCACCACCAAGGGCGTCGGCCGCGGCACCGGCCTCGGCCTCAGCATGGTCTACGGCTTTGCCCGGCAGACCGGCGGCGCCGTGAGGATCGAGAGCGAGGAGGGGCTGGGCACGACCGTGCGGCTCTATCTGCCGCGCGCGGCCGGGCAGGCGGCGGCGAAGGCGGTGCCGCTTGCGATCCCGGACCTGCCGCGCGGCCATGAAACTATTCTGGTGGTCGAGGACGACGCCCTGGTGCGCGGCTATGTGATCGCCCAGCTCGGCAGCCTCGGCTATCACACGCTGGTCGCCAGCGACGGCATCAAGGCGTTGGCCATGGTCGATTCAGGCGCGGCCTTCGACCTGCTGTTCACCGACATGATCATGCCCGGCGGCCTCAACGGCCGCGAGCTCGCCGACGCCGTGATGAAGCGCCGGCCCGGCATGAAGGTGCTCTACACCTCCGGCTATACCGACAACGTCGCGGTGCATGAAGGCCACCTCGATCCCGGCATCACGCTGCTGAGCAAGCCGTACCGGAAATCGGACCTGTCGCGGAAGATCCGCGAGGTGCTGTCGGGCGCCCCGGCAACCTGAAGCTGATTTGGAATCAAGAGCAGGCGCTCACAAACGACAAAGGCGCGGCGGGGAAAACCCCGTCGCGCCCGCTTTGTTGTCTCGCTGGTCCAGGGCTGGAAGCGCCCCTGGTGCCGAGCTGTTAGTCGGAGCTCAGCGGGCGATCCCAGCGAGGTGACAGCGCTTGGTAAAAGACACTGGATCACCTCCTTTCGTTGGTTAAGGGGGCCTTTAATATAGGCGGCAAATGCCCCGCCGTTAAGTGGGCCGGTCCCGGGCCCCTCGAATCCGCCCGCGGCACGGGAACTAGGCTTGTTGTCAAGACGATAAGCCCGTGGGGAGCCGGTTGAGGCCGCCGCCCGGCCGTGTTAGGGGATCGCCAGACGCGGGTGTAGCTCAATGGTAGAGCAGCAGCCTTCCAAGCTGAATACGAGGGTTCGATTCCCTTCACCCGCTCCAGCCTTCGCTCGCGAAGCGAGAGAAGGCTGGAGCGCCGGAGCCTTCGGCGAAGGCGGGCTTTGCGGTCGCGAGCTACGGCTCGGCAAGCCAGAATCCCGTCCCTCAGTTCATCCGCCTCAGATCGAGCGTCAGCGGATATTGCGGGTTGATCGGCGCGGATCTCGGCGACATCGGGCCTGCCGTGTGTCCGTAGGGCTCGAAGCGGGTCAGGCGGCGGCCTTCCGCCTCGTAGGCGTTGACCGGAAAGATTTCGAAGTTGCGCCCGCCCGGATGGGAGACGTGATAGCGGCATCCCGCAATGGAGCGCTGTGACCACGTATCCACCACGTCGAAGGTGAGCGGGACGTGCGGCGGGACGGTCGGATGCAGCGCCGAGGGCGGCCACCACGCCCGATACCTCACGCCCGCAACGGCCTCACCCTGGGTGCCCGTTGGTGTCAGCGGCAGCAGGCGTCCGTTGCATGTCACCACGTAGCGGCTGCCGGTCATGCCGCGCACTTTGACCTCCACGCGCTCCAGAGATGAATCGACGTAGCGTGCCGTGCCGCCGATGACGCCTTCCTCGCCGAGCACATGCCAGGGCTCCAGCGCCTGCCTGATCTCGAGCTCGATATCGCCGGCGTGGACGACGCCGCAGCGCGGAAAGCGAAACTCGAAATGCGGCTCGAACCATGAGAGCTCGACCGGCAGGCCTGCCTCCTTGAGATCGGTGATGACGGAGCCGAAGTCGGACCAGACGAATTTCGGCAGCATGAAGCGGTCGTGCAGGCTGGTGCCCCAGTGCACGAGCTCCTGCCGGTAGGGCCGCTCCCAGAACATCACGACGAGCGCGCGGATCAAAAGCTGTTGCGCCAGACTCATGCGCGCATGCGGCGGCATCTCGAAGGAGCGAAACTCGACCAGGCCAAGGCGTCCGGTCGGTCCATCCGGTGAAAACAGCTTGTCGATGCAGATCTCGGCGCGATGCGTGTTGCCGGTGACGTCGACCAGCAGGTTGCGGAGGATGCGATCGACCAGCCAAGGCGGAACGTACTGGTTGGAGCCGGGACGCGGCAGCGCATCGAGCGCGATCTCCATCTCGTAGAGTGCTTCGTGCCGTCCCTCGTCGAGGCGCGGGGCCTGGCTGGTCGGCCCGATGAACAGGCCGGAGAACAGGTAGGAGAGCGAAGGGTGGTTCTGCCAATAGGCGATGATCGAGCCGAGCAGATCGGGGCGCCGCAGGAACGGGCTGTCCGCCGGCGTATGGCCGCCGAGCACGATGTGATTGCCGCCGCCCGTTCCGGTGTGGCGTCCGTCGAGCATGAATTTCTCGGCGCTCAGCCGGCTGAGATGCGCTTCCTCATAGAGCGCGGTCGTGATTGTCACGGTTTCGTCCCAGCTGCGGGACGGGTGGATGTTGACCTCGATCACGCCAGGATCCGGCGTCACCTTGACGCTGTTGATGCGCGGATCGGATGGCGGCGTGTAGCCCTCGATCAGAACCGGTAGCGCCGTGACGCGTGCCGTCTCCTCGATGGCTGCAACCAGCGCCGCATAGTCCTCGGCGTCCGACAATGGCGGCATGAAGATGCAGAGCTGGCCGTTGCGCGGCTCGATGGCAAGTGCGGTGCGCACCGAGCCTGCGACTTCGTTCTGGCTCGAGGTCGGGATGAACGGCATTTCCAGCGCCACCGTGCGCCGTCGCTGCATCAGGATCCGTCGTTCGGGAAGCGGCGGCGCGCCGGCAAAGGGATCGCGCGGCAACACGTGCGGGAATGACGCCGCCGGCAAGGACGGCAGCGAGCCGAGTGGCAGACGGAAGCCGGCGGGCGAGTCGCCCGGCACCAGAAACAGCTTGCTGCGCCTCAGGCCCCAGCGCTCGGTCACCCAGCGCCGGCCGCGATCGGCGGTCTGCCAGGCCTGGATCGGCAGCACATAGCTGACGGGGTTGCCGAGCCCGCGATCGAACACCGAGATGATGCGTTCACGTTCGGCGGTATCCTCGAGTGTGTTGGTCGCCGGCGTTTCGTTGATCGGCAGCTTCTGCTCGACCAGCATGAAATGCGCGGCGTCCTCATAGGCCGGAATGCCGCTGGTCTCGGGCAGTCCGAGCTGATTGCAGAGGCCTGCCATGAAGCGTTCGGCGTCGGTGCTGGTTGCGGCCGTGGCGGCGGTCTCGCGCACCAGCAGGCTCTTGTCTTCCCACAGCGGCTGCCCGTCGGAGCGCCAGTACAGCGCGAACGCCCAGCGCGGCAGCTGTTCGCCCGGATACCATTTGCCCTGACCGTAGTGCAGCAGCGCGCCCGGCGCGAAGCGCCGTTCGAGACGGCGGACGAGATCGTCGGCATAGCGCCGCTTGTTCGGGCCGACCGCTGCGGTGTTCCACTCGGCTCCCTCCATGTCGTCGGCGGCGACGAAGGTGGGTTCGCCACCCATGGTGAGGCGCACATCGCCCGCCACGAGCCTCTCATCCACCGCATGCCCCGCGGCCAGGATGTCGCTCCAGATTTCTTCCGTGTACGGCTTGGTGACGCGCGGCGTCTCGCGGATGCGCTTCACCTCCATGCGGAAGCTGAAGTCGACCTCGGCCTTGTCGTGTCCGCCGCTGATCGGCGCCGCGCTGGTCGGATGCGGCGTGGCCGCGAGCGGAATATGTCCTTCGCCCGCCAGCAGGCCCGAGGTCGGGTCGAGCCCGATCCATCCGGCGCCGGGAACGTAGACCTCGGTCCAGGCATGCAGATCGGTGAAGTCGACATCGGTGCCGGTCGGCCCATCCAGTGATTTCACGTCCGGCGTGAGCTGGATCAGATATCCGGAGACGAAGCGGGTCGCGAAGCCGAAGTGACGCAGCAGCTGAACCAGCAGCCAGCCGCTGTCCCGGCACGAGCCCGAGGCGAGTTGCAACGTCTGCTCCGGGGTCTGGACTCCAGGCTCCATCCGCACGAGATAGCTGATGTCGCTCTGGAGCCTTTGGTTGACACCGATCAGGAAGTCGATCGTGTTCTGCGGCTTGCGTTCGATGCTCGCAATGTAGCGCTGCAGCAGCGGGCCCGGCGGCTCGATCTCGAGATAGGCCGCAAGGTCGCGCCGCTGCTCATCGCCATAGTCGAACGGCCATCCCTTGACGCTGTCCTCGACGAAGAAGTTGAACGGATTGATCACCGCCATGTCGGCAACGACGTCGATGGTTACCGCAAAGCTGTCGGTCGGCTCGGGAATCACGATGCGCGCGAGGAAATTCCCGAACGGATCCTGCTGCCAATTGACAAAATGATCCTTGGGCTCGAGGGTCTGCGAATAGCTGAGAATGGGAGTCCGGCAGTGCGGGGCAGGCCTGAGCCTGATGACCTGGGGACCCATCTTGATCCGACGGTCGTAGCGGTAGCGCGTTTCGTGGGTCAGAGCGACATGAAGAGCCATTGAATCACGCTTGAGAGGTCACGCCCGGGGAGCCTGTTGCACACAAGCACGCAAGAACCGAGCCAGATTTCGGGGCAGCGCGCGGCCGTGGGGGTTCGCAGGCTTGATCCGCGCCGAACCGAATTGGCCACGGCGTGTGCCGTCAATTTTGTGGTGAATGCCTACACTTTGATCATGTTGGCTAGAAGCGAGGCTGCTTAAGATGGCGATCGGGAGTCGGCATTGATCGCGCGAGGAACGTGTGGCGATCTCCGTCATTGAGCCATCGCATATTTTCCAACCGATAGTGGCCCGATCGCGTCGCAGCCCTCGACTATTGGTCGCCCTGGACTATTGAAAGCATGAAGCGATTTCCCTGTCCGACGTGCCAGCAGCCCACATCATTCGAGGATGAACGGTGCGGCCGTTGCGGCACCGAGCTTGCCTTCGACGCATGTCGGCTCCGTATGTGCGCGCTGAGCGACATCGTGCCATGCGCAAACCGCAATCTCATCGCCTGCAATTGGGCCATCGAGGACCGCACCGGGTTCTGCGCCGCGTGCCGCCTGACCCGCACCATTCCCAATCTCGGATCGCGGCGCAACGTCATCCTGTGGCGGAAGGTCGAGGAAGCCAAGCGCCGCCTGATCTATGATCTTGTGCGGCTCGGGCTGCCGCTCACGGCGACCAGCGGCGCCGGTCTCGCATTCGATATCCTCTCGGAGGATGTTGCGGGCGTCCCGATCATGACCGGCCACGCGGCCGGACTGATCACGCTCAATCTCGTCGAGGCCGACGATGCCGAGCGCGAGTCGCGCCGGATCGCGCTGCGCGAAACCTACCGGACCTTGCTCGGCCATCTCCGGCATGAGGTCGGTCATTTCTACTGGGACCTGCTGATCGCGCAGACGAAGCTGAGCATGGCATTCCGCGCGGTGTTCGGCGACGAGAGCGTCGACTATCAAGCCGCGCTCAAGACTTACCACGCGCGTGCCGACCGTTCGTTCGACCAAAACGGCTTCATCAGCGAATACGCCACATCGCATCCGTGGGAGGATTGGGCGGAGACCTTCGCGCACTTCCTGCACATCGTTTCGACGCTCGACACCGCGGCATCGCTGCCGTTGCTGCTGACGGAACGTGCCCGCCAAACCTTGCATGATCCCTATCGCGAGGCGGATTTCGACGCGCTGCTAGCGTCGTGGAGCCCGATTTCGGAAGCGCTCAACGACCTCAATCGGTCAGTCGGGCAGGGCGACGCCTATCCCTTCGACCTTTCGCCGATCGTGAAAGGCAAGCTGCATTTCGTGCACATGGCGATCGTGTCGTACCGCGAGACGGCGCGTCATGATTAGTTGGGCGGGGAGCGCGCGGCCTCAAGCTCGCTAAGCCGTCACTTCCTCCGCATCCGGCGCGCCCGGCGCCGTGGCCCAGGCGAGCTCGACCAGCGTCACGATGCGCCGGCCCATGCCGTCGATCTGGCAGACGATCAGGCCCTGTTCCTCGATATAGGTCAGCAGGCGCCGCGCGCGGCGGAACGAATGGGTGCCATAGGCGCGCGCGATCGCGGCATCGCTCGGGCAGGGCTGGCCCTCCTTGGCCGCGCGCGCGATCATCATGAAGACGCCCTGCATGTCCTCGGGCAAGATGCCGGCGCGGAGCGAGACGTCCTGCCAGGCGTCATCCTCGGCCTCGCCGGCGCCGAGGCCGGCGCGGGCGCGGGTCAGCATGCGGCGGAAGTCGGTGAGATCGGGCACATCGGCACCGAGGCCCTCGATCCGGCAGCGCACCACGAACTCCTGATAGAGCACGCCGATGGCGCGGAAGCCGGCATCGGGCTCGGCCAGGATGGCGGACAGGATGCGGTCCAGCCGTTCGCGCCGGGCCGCCACTTCTTCGGCGCTGAGCGGCTGCGCGACGGGATCAGGGCTGATCTCCAGCGCCGCGGATTTTGCCGCCATCAGTTGTCCCAGCAGGTCCGGCGCCAACCGGCGCTGCGGTCGGATGTTGTCGGGCGGCGGCTCCGCCAGGATGACGGCGCGGGCGTCCTCCAGCGTTGCGCCCGGCAGCGGCATCAGGCGCGGCGTGGCGTTGCGCGGCGCCGTCTCGGTGGCGCCGATCCGCAGGCCCAGCGGTCGGCGGGAGAGGGCGGGGCCGAGCGCCATGAACTGACCGCGCTCCAGATCGCGGAACGCCTCGGCCTGGCGCCGCTCCATGCCGAGCAGATCGGCGGCGCGCGCCATGTCGATGTCGAGGAAAGTGCGGCCCATCAGGAAATTGGAGGCTTCGGCGGCGACGTTCTTGGCGAGCTTGGCCAGCCGCTGCGTCGCGATCACGCCGGCGAGTCCGCGCTTGCGACCGCGGCACATCAGATTGGTCATGGCGCCGAGCGAAAGTTTTCGCGCCTCGTCGGACACTTCGCCGGCGACCGCGGGCGCAAACAGCTGCGCCTCGTCGACCACGACCAGCATCGGGTACCAGTGATCGCGCGCGACGTCGAACAGACCGCCGAGGAACGCCGCCGCACGCCGCATCTGGTTCTCGGCGTCGAGCCCCTCCAGATTGAGCACCGTAGAAACCCGGTGGATGCGCGCGCGCTCGCCTGCGACCTGCAGGCCGCGCTCGGTGTGATCCTCGGCGTCGATCACGAGGTGGCCGAAGCGCTCCGCCAGCGTGACGAAGTCGCCTTCGGGATCGACGATGGTCTGCTGCACCCATTGCGCGCTCTGCTCCAGCAGCCGGCGCAGCAGATGGGATTTGCCGGAACCCGAGTTGCCCTGCACCAGCAGGCGGGTCGCCAGCAATTCCTCGAGGTCGAGATTTGCCGAACCGCCCGCGGTCGTCTGCCCCATCTCGATCGCAACGGTCATGTCTCGACTCGAACCCCCAGAGGCAAGCGGCTTAGCAACGCGCTCGCGCTCCGTCGAGCGCATTGCGTTTTGTGTCGGCGCTGAGTCGTGGAAATCCTGTGGTGATCTCTGCGGGATAAAGAATTGGCTGTGCATCGCCGGAACGCGCATTGCCTGCGTGACAAATATTCGGAGCATTCCGAATCAAGCTTTTCCATCCAGACATATTGTGCCAGCCGGGGCCGGATCGATTCGCCCGCGATCAGACGGCCGGCGTGGCTCTCGCGGAAAAATGCCATTCGCCGCCGATCGATTGCGGCTCGCGGCGAAATTTGTAACGGCGCCTTTCCATTTCGGGTTCGGCAAACAACTGAAACCCGATTGAATCTGTAAAACAAGTTATCGTTAACGACGCGGCTCCTAGCCTGTTTGCAACAACGCAATTGTTGTCGAGTGCAAGGAGCAAAGCATGACGACGATCTCCGCTGCGTCGAGCAGCGCCACGTCACCGCTCAGCCTGTTGAAGGCCGAGCTCGCCAGGGAAATCTCGTCCGGCACCATCAGCTCGAGTGACCAGAGCGTGCTGTCGTCGGCGCTCGACGATATCGATTCGGCGATGAAGGCCGGCGGCGCCGGTGGCGGCGCGCCGCCGCCACCGGACGAAGCGCAGTCGAAGATCGACAGCCTGATCGACAAGGAGGTCTCCGACGGCAAGCTGACCAGCGACCAGGCGACCGAGCTGAAGCAGGTGTTCGCCAACACCTTCTCCGGAGGCCCCGGCGAGGCATCGTCCTCCGACGGCACGTCGTCGACCGACGCGACCTCGGCCAGTTCAAGCACGTCATCCTCCAGCGACTCCTCGTCCTCGTCTGACGATATCGATCAGCTGCTGAAGAAGCTGCTTAGCGCGCTGCAGAACCAGATGGGATCGTCAGGAGCCTACACCGCCAACGGCGGCACGAGCGCCGCGTCGAACTCCTCGCTGCTGCTGAACTACACAGCCTGACCGGTACGTCCATTCGATGCAAGCACCTTTCCCCATGGCGCGTCTGATCGCGTGCCTGTCGCGCTTCCGCCGCGCGCGCAGCGGCAACATCGCGGTCATCTTCGCGCTGGCGCTGCTGCCGATCCTGACCTTCGTCGGCGCCGCCGTCGATTACTCGCTGGCGGTGCGGGCCCGGACCAAGGTGCAGGCGTCGCTGGATTCGGCGGTGCTGCTGGCGACCGCCTCGACCGAGATCTCCAAGAGCGCCGCGACCGTCCAGGCCGACGCGCTGAACATGTTCAACGGGCATATGAGCGCCTACAACATGACGGCGAGCTCGGTGACGATCACCGCCACCGACAGCGTGACCACGCGCACCGTGGTCGGCGTGGCGTCGGCGAGCATCACCACCACTTTCATGAGGGTGCTCGGCTTCAAGACCATGTCGGTGTCGGCGACCTCGACGGCTGCGGCGTCGATGCCGACCTACATGGATTTCTACGTGGTGCTCGACAATTCGCCCTCGCAGGGGCTGGGGGCCACCACCGCCGACATGACGGCGCTGCAGAACGCCACCTCGGACAGCTGCGCCTTCGCCTGCCACGACACCTACACGTCGAGCTCGAAGAAGACGCTGCAGACCAACAGCTACTATTCGATCGCCAAGAGTCTGGGGATCACGATGCGGATCGACGTGGTGCGCACGGCGACCCAATCGCTGACGGATACAGCCACTGCGAGCCAACTGGTCAGCAACCAGTTCCGCATGGCGGTCTACAGCATGGGCTCCGACTGCAGTGCGGTCGGCCTGACCACGATCGCGGCGCTGTCCTCGAGCCTGTCCTCGGTGAAGACCCTGGTCTCCTCGCTCGACCTGATGACGATCCCCTATACCAACTACAACAACGACATGTGCACCGATTTCGACGGTGTGCTGGCGTCCGCAAACACAACGATCCCGAGTTCGGGCACCGGCACCGCCTCGTCGCCGCAGAAATGGCTGTTCTTCGTCGCCGATGGCGTCGCCGACTACTACTATCCCTCGACCTGCACCCAGACGGTGATCTCTTCGAGCGGCCGCTGCCAGGAGCCGCTGACGACGACGATCTGCGACACCATCAAGGCGCGCGGCATCAACATCGCGGTGCTCTACACCACCTATCTCGCGATCACCAACAACAGCTGGTACACGACCTATATCGCGCCGTTCCGCAGCTCGATCGCGACCAAGATGCAGGCCTGCGCAACGTCGGGATATTATTACGAGGTGTCGAGCGACAGCAGCATCTCGGCCGCACTGAATGCGCTGTTCCAGAAGGCGGTGGCGTCGGCGCATCTGACGAAGTAGGCGGTCACACGACACGGTCAGACCGAGAGGTCAAATCCCGGCGTCGCCACTTCTGAGAGGAACGAGGCGAGATACATCTTCCCGCGCACATGCAGGCTCGCGGCCGTGCCGGCCTTGAGCCGGCCGCCGCGATAGGCTTCGCTGAATTCCGCAAGTGTCGGCGCCGCGACATCCGTGTCAGGCGCAGCGCGCGGCGCAATTGCGGATGCGCTGAGCATGACGTCGGCGTAATAGAGGCGGGTAAGGGCGCGGACGAGCTTAAGCCTGGCTAGCAGGGCGTCGTCAGGCGCGCGGCCGAGCCACGATTGCAGCAGGATGGTCTCGAGCTCCGGTGTCCGCGCGATGCCGTCGCTGATGATCGCGATGTCGACCAGCGGGTCGCTGCGGTAGGCGGACTCCCAGTCGATCATCCAGAGCCGTTCGCCGTCGAACAGGATGTTGCCCGGGACGGGATCATTGTGGCTGGAGACCGAGTGTCCGGTATCCCAGAGATAGGCCGTGCGGATGCGTTCGAGATGCGCGGTGGCGGGATCGAGCACGCCTGACGCGAACAGGCCGGTGCGGCAGACATGGGCCCAGAGCCGGGCCACGATATCGGGATAGAGCACGAAATGCGGAAAGGTCGGCGTCGCCTGCAGTCGCGCGCGCAATTCCCCGAGCGCCTTAGCCAGCGCGGGCAGGCCGCCGGGGTAAGTGTCGAGCGGCCGGCGGCGAACGAAGTCCATCACGGCGACGCGCGACGTTTCATTCACGTGATGGAGCCGCGGTGCGATGCCGGCTTCGGCCGCGATGCGCAGCGAGACATATTGATGCGGATTGCGCAGCGGGCTTTCCAGCGGCTCGAAGCCCAATCGCTCCAGCGGGCTCACCGTTCCTTCAAGGCGCAACAGATATTGATGGCCGTTCGCATCGATCCGGAACAAGCGTGCCGCCGTCATGCCGCCGGAAATGGGGATCACCGCCTCCATGGGCGCAGAGCCGAGCACCTCGGTCAGCGCGGCATACGCAGCATCGCGCAGGCGCGGTGGGAGCGTGTCGAGTTCGGTGGCGGCCATGCGCGATGCTAGGCGAAGTCGGGGCCGCCCTAATGCCGCGCGAGCAGGATCACGATGATGACAGCCATGATCGCGCACAGCACCTTCCAGAACGTCACGGGATCACGATCGTGCAGCGATTTGCGAGTGATTGCCGCGGGGCCGGCCCAGGTGGCGCCGTTTTCCAGCTCGTGGGCGAATTCGATGACGTCGCCGAAGCGCTGCGCGGGGTCGATGCTGAGCGCCTTGCCGATGACCGCGTCGAGCCAGGCCGGCAGGTCCGGCCGGTAGCGCGACAGCGGCGCGGGCTTGCCGAAGCGCGGGCGCGAGAACGGCTCGATCTCGCCGAAGGGATAGTTGGCGGTGAACATGCGGTACACGGTGACGCCGAGCGCGAACAAATCGGACGCCTCGTCGCCGGCCTTGCCGCCGAACAGCTCCGGCGCCATGTAGCTTGCGGTGCCCGGAATGTCCTCGGCGGGAAAGTCTTCCAGCAGCGGCACGCGCGCGACGCCGAGATCGACCAGACGAAGACCGCCGTCCTTCAGCAGGATCACGTTGTCGGGCTTGATGTCGCGATGGATGATGCCGGCGCGATGCAGCGCCGTCACGGCGCGGACCAGCTTGGTCGCAATGCCGATGCCCTCGGTGAGCGACAGCCGCGGCGCGCGCTTGAGGCGCTGCTCCAGCGTCTCGCCCTCATAGAGCGGCATCGCCGAATAGAGTCTGGTCTGCCGATCCGCCGGCTGCTCGATGATCTCGCCGATCCACAGGCTGCGCACGCGCGCGGCGACCCAGGCCTCGCGCACGAAGGCGAGGCGGTAGGAGCCTTCGCTGGCGACGCGCGGATGCGGAAATTTCAGCACCACCTCGCGGCCCTGCCGCTTGTCGGTCGCCTTGAACAGGCGGCTGTAGCGGCCGTCCGACAGGATGTCGCCGAGCGCGAAATCGTCGACGGCGTCGCCGCTCTCGGGCAGATCGAGGATCGGCAAGGTCGCGATCGCATGCGTCAGCTCGTCGCGATCGGCCGGCGGCAGGTCGACGACGTCGAGCACCAGCGCCGTGGTGTTGTCGTGGCTGCCGGCATCGAGCGCGGCGTCGACGATGGTGCGCGCGGAGTCCTCGGGCGGCGTCCGCTCGCCGAGCAGGTCCTGGATGCGCTGGTCACTGAGCACGCCGTGCACGCCGTCGCTGCAGATCAGCAGGCGGTCATGCTGGCGCAGGCCCACGCTCGTGTAGTCGAAGCGGGCGAATTCCTCGAAGCCGATGGCACGGCTCAGCACGTGGGCGAGATCGCCGCGGCCGGCGATGTGGTCCTGCGTCAGTTGCTCCAGCCGTCCCTCGCTCAGGCGATAGGCGCGGGTGTCGCCGATATGGATGACGTGACACTGCCGCCGCGACAGGATCACGGAAGAGAACGCGCAGGCCATGCCGCTGCGCGCAGCATCGACGCGGCCCTGGCTGTGGATCCAGCTGTTGGCGGCCTCCAGCGCCCGTGCGGCGCGACGGCGAACGCCGAGCGTCTCAGGCAGCGAGTAATAGGCGTCGAGAAAGCTGCGGACCGCGACTTCCGCGGCCTCGCGTCCGCCCTTGTGGCCGCCGACGCCGTCGGCGACGGCAGCCACGACGTCGCGGCTCAGCGCGCCCGGCCGGCCGAGCGAGGCCGCGACGTAGTCTTCATTGGCCTCGCGCTTGCCGGTCTCGCTGGCGAAACCGACCCGCACTCCCAAATCACGCTGCGACCCGTTCGCCACGCCCGACCAATCCCGGCGCGGGTCGACTAGACGCGCGCTCCTGACACGGCGCCCCAGGTGGTGCGCCAGCGGACCTTGACCATCGCAAGTCCGATGAAGCCGAGCAATGCCAGGCCGCCGAAGAACAGGAAGCCCGCGCCGAAGCCGCCGGTCCAGCCCTTGGCGGTGCCGAGCGTCTGCGCGAGGAAGAAGCCGCCAACGCCGCCGGCGCAGCCGACGAGGCCCGTCATCAGGCCGATCTCGTGACGGAAGCGCAGCGGGATCAGCTGGAACACGGCGCCGTTGCCCATGCCGAGCGCGAGCGTGCCGATCGAGAACAGCAGCACCGAGATCCAGGCGATGCGCGGCAGCTCCATCAGCGCCCAGCCGGCCGGCGTTGCCGCGGCAGGGCCTTCCGGCATGAAGGCGATCACGACATAGGCCGCGACCACGACGCCGAACAGGATCGACAGCGAGCGGATGCCGCCGATGCGGTCGGCGATCATGCCGCCGACCGGGCGGAAGCCCGAGCCGAACGCGACGATCAGCGCCACCAGCATGCCGGCGGCGACGCCGGAGACATGATACTGCACCGTGAAATACAGCGGCAATGCGTTGGCGAGGCCAACGAAGCCGCCGAAGGTGATGAAGTAGAAGAACATGAACCAGCGGCTGTCGGGATCCTTCAACAGCGCGCCATAGGCCTTCAGCGAGATCGGCTTGCGCTCACCCGGTGCGTCCTTGGCCGCGACGACGTAATAGGCCAGCACCAGCAGCATCGGAATCAGGAGGCAGCCGAACACGGCCTGCCAGCCCCAATGCTCGGCAATGCTCGGTGCGAGCAGCGTGTCGAGCACGACGCCCATATTGCCGGCGCCGGCAATGCCCATCACCACGCCCTGATATTGCGGCGGGTACCAGCGGCTGGCCTGGGGCAGGGCGACCGCGAACGACGCGCCGCCGATGCCGAGCACGAGGCCGAACAATTCGATCGCAAGCTTGCTCGGCAAGCCGGAGTACCAGACCGCGATCGTTGCCGCGATCACCACCAACTGCGCGATGATGCCGGTGCGCTTGGCGCCGATGGTGTCGGCGAGCAGGCCCATCGGCACGCGCAGCAGCGCGCCGGCCAGCACGGGAATGGCGACCAGGGTGAACTTCTCGTTCACGGCCAGATTCATGTCGCGCGCGATGTAGACGATCAGCGGTCCGAGCGCGACCCACGCCATGAAAGAGATGTCGAAGTACAGGAACGCAGCCAGCAGTGTCGGCCAGTGACCTGCCTTCTTGAATTCAGCGAACTTCATTGCAAGCCTCGCAATCGCACAGCCAGCGCCGACGCGATGTCGCGTTGGTTGCTGGCATGACGGGTTGATATGTTGGTGAAAGCGAGAGCTGCTCTCGTCGTTGAGGCGCACTCGATTGATGAGAGTGCAGCAATATCTGTGCCATCCTGTCGCACGCGTGCGCTTTGCCTGCAATCGCAAGGTGTTGCGGCCTGATTGGGGTCACGGCGTAAAAGCAGTGATTGCTGCCCTCGGCAGCAAACGCCGCTCTGCAAACGCGCAGGCTGGTGTTTTTTTGAGCGCGCGCACGCGAGTCGCCTCGCCGGAGAATCGGTGTTGCGCCGACGATCCCTGTGGCGCTCAATTTTTGCTGGGGTGCACAAGAGATGATCGGTCCGGCTCATAATTTGGCCAGCGCGCTGCTCCGTAGACGTACGTGCTTCCGCCGAACGCCCCGAAATCCCCTTGATTTTGCAGACAGATTTGACCGTGCCGAGTTGGCACGCGTTTTGAATATCAGTCTGCAATGGAATTCCGACTGTCACCGATGATGGTCTGCGCCCGCGGATGGGCTTCCGAAAACCTTAAACCTTGAATCACGCCGATCGACGACGCCTGTTGCGTCGGTGAGCGGTGTTGTCGGAATTGAAAGGCAGACCATGCTCGACAAGACAAAGAAGCAGAAGCTGGTGGTGATCGGCAACGGAATGGCCGGCATCCGCACCGTGGAAGCGTTGCTGGAGCGCGCGCCCGATCTCTACGAGATCACGGTGTTCGGCTCGGAGCCCTACGGCAATTACAACCGCATCCTTCTGTCGCCGGTGCTGGCCGGCGAGAAGACCGTCGATGACATCATGCTCAACACCATCGACTGGTATGAGGAGAACAACATCAATTTGCGCAAGGGCGAGACGATCACGATGATCGATCGCCGTACCTGCGAGGTCGTCACCGCCGCCGGCGAGCGCGTGCCCTACGACCGCCTGCTGATCGCGACCGGCTCCAACCCGATCATGCTGCCGCTGCCGGGCAAGGACCTGCCGGGCGTGATCGGCTTCCGCGACATCTATGACGTCGATCGCATGATCGAAGCCTCGACCACCCACCGCCATGCCGTGGTGATCGGCGGCGGTCTGCTCGGTCTTGAAGCCGCCAACGGCCTGATGAAGCGCGGCATGAACGTGACCGTCGTGCACCTGCTCGACACCTTGATGGAGCGTCAGCTCGATCCGGTGGCCGGCGGCCTGCTGCGCAAGTCGCTGGAAGAGCGCGGCATGGTGTTCAAGATGCCGGCGCAGACCAAGGCGATCCTCGGCACCGACCGCGTCACCGGGGTCAGCTTCGGCGACGGCACCGAACTGCCGGCCGATCTCGTCGTGATGGCGGTCGGCATTCGCCCGAATTTCGAGCTCGCCAAGAAGGCCGGCCTGCATTGCGAGCGCGGCATCGTCGTCTCCGACACGATGCAGACCTATGATGGCCGCATCTACGCGGTCGGCGAATGCGTGCAGCATCGCCGCCAGGTCTACGGCCTCGTGGCGCCGCTGTTCGAGCAGGCCAAGGTCTGCGCCAATCATCTGGCGATGAAGGGCTTTGCCACCTATGACGGCTCGGTCACCTCGACCAAGCTGAAGGTCACCGGCATCGACCTGTTCTCGGCCGGCGATTTCGCACCCGGCCCGGACAAGGAGGAGATCGTGCTGCAGGACGCCCATCGCGGCGTCTACAAGCGCATCATCCTGAAGGACCAGAAGATCGTCGGCGCCGTGCTCTATGGCGACACCGTCGACGGCCCCTGGTACTTCCAGCATCTGCGCGACGGCACCGACGTCTCCCACATGCGCGAGCGCCTGGTGTTCGGCGCCGCCAATCTCGGCGACGGCGGCCATGCCGGCCAGAACTCGGTCGCCGCGATGAGCAACGAGACCGAGATCTGCGGCTGCAACGGCGTCTGCAAGGGCACGATCGTCAACGCGATCACCGAGAAGAAGCTGTTCACGCTGGACGACGTCCGCGCCCATACCAAGGCGTCGTCGTCCTGCGGCTCCTGCACCGGCCTCGTCGAGCAGGTGCTGGCCTTCACGCTCGGCGGCGATTATTCGGCGGCGCCGAAGGTCAAGCCGATCTGCAAATGCACCGATCACAGCCATGACGACGTCCGCCGCGTCATTGTCGAGAACAGCCTGAAGACCATCCCCGATGTGATGCGCTTCATGGAGTGGAAGACCGACAACGGCTGCCATTCCTGCCGTCCGGCGCTGAACTATTATCTGCTCGCGACCTGGCCCGGCGAATACCGCGACGACCAGCAGTCGCGCTTCATCAACGAACGCGTCCACGCCAACATCCAGAAGGACGGCACCTATTCGGTGGTGCCGCGGATGTGGGGCGGCGTCACCACGCCGGACGAGCTGCGCGCGATCGCCGACGTCGCCGACAAGTTCAAGATCCCGACGGTGAAGGTCACCGGCGGCCAGCGTATCGACCTGCTCGGCGTCAAGAAGGAGGATCTGCCCGCGGTGTGGGCCGACCTCAACGACGCCGGCATGGTGTCGGGCCACGCCTACGCCAAGGGCCTGCGCACGGTGAAGACCTGCGTCGGCTCGGAATGGTGCCGCTTCGGCACCCAGGATTCCACGGGCCTCGGCGTCAAGATCGAGAAGTTCATGTGGGGCTCCTGGACCCCGGCCAAGGTCAAGCTCGGCGTCTCCGGCTGCCCGCGCAATTGCGCGGAGGCGACCTGCAAGGACGTCGGCGTGATCTGCGTCGACTCCGGCTACGAGATCCACTTCGCCGGAGCAGCGGGCCTGCACATCAAGGGCACCGAGTATCTCGGCAAGGTCGAGACCCAGGACGAGGCGCTCGAAGTGATCGTGGCGCTGACCCAGCTGTACCGGGAGGAGGGCTGGTATCTCGAGCGCATGTACAAATGGTGCGACCGGGTCGGCCTCGAGCAGATCAGGAAGCGCGTGCTCGACGACGTCACGAACCGCAAGGCGCTGTTCGGCCGCTTCGCCTATTCGCAGCAGTTCGCCCAGACCGATCCGTGGGCCGAGCGCGCCAGCCAGGGCGTCGACCGCAATGAATTCGCCCCGCTTGCCGAATTGGAGCTCGCATGACCAACTGGATCCAGATCGGCGCCTTGACCGACATTCCGAAGCTCGGCTCGCGCGTGGTGCGCACGGCGGGCGGCGACATCGCGGTGTTCCGCACCGCCGACGACGAGGTGTTCGCGCTCAACGACCGCTGCCCGCACAAGGGCGGGCCGCTGTCGCAGGGCATCGTGCACAACAAGCGCGTGACCTGCCCGCTGCACAATTTCGTCATCGAGCTGAAGACCGGTGAGGCGGTGGCGCCCGACGAGGGTTGCACGGCGTCGCATCCCACCAAGGTCGAGAACGGTATCGTGTGGCTGTCGCTGCGCCAGCCCGCTTTGGTGAGCTGAGCACAGGGCATGTCCGTCAAGACCACCTGTCCCTATTGCGGTGTCGGCTGCGGCGTCGTCGCGCGCAAGGGCGCCGACGGCACGGTCAGCGTCGAAGGGGACAAGGAGCACCCGGCCAATTTCGGCCGGCTGTGCAGCAAGGGCTCGGCGCTCGCCGAGACCATCGATCTTGACGGGCGGCTGCTCGAGCCGATGGTGAATGGCGCGCCTGCGACGTGGGACGATGCGCTCGACATCGTCGCTGATGGCTTCGCCAAGGTGATCCGCGAGCACGGGCCGGATGCGGTGGCGTTCTACGTCTCCGGCCAGCTGCTGACCGAGGACTATTACGTCGTCAACAAGCTCTCGAAGGGCTTTGTCGGCACCGCCAATATCGACACCAATTCGCGGCTCTGCATGGCCTCGAGCGTGGTCGGCCACAAGCGCGCCTTCGGCAGCGACACGGTGCCCGGCTGCTACGAGGATCTCGAGCAGGCGGACTTGCTGGTGTTCGTCGGCTCCAACGCCGCCTGGTGCCATCCGATCCTGCATCAGCGCATGCTGGCGGCGAAGGAGAAGAACCCCAACTGCAAGATCGTGGTGATCGATCCGCGCCGCACCGCGACCTGCGAAGGCGCCGATCTGCACTTGTCGCTGCGCGCTGGCAGCGACACCGTGCTGTTCAACGGGCTGCTCGCCTATCTTGCCGGCAACAATGTGATTGATCGTGAGTTCGTCGGCAGCAGCACGACCGGCGTTGCCGACGCGCTCGCGGAAGTCGCCGGCCAGACGGTCGCGCGGACGGCTGCGATCTGCGGCCTGACCGAGGGCACCGTCAGCCTGTTCTTCGACTGGTTCGCGAAAACCGAGCGCGTCGTCACGCTGTATTCGCAGGGCGTCAACCAGTCGACCAGCGGCGTCGACAAGGTCAATTCGATCATCAACTGCCATCTCTTGACCGGCCGCATCGGCCGGCCCGGCATGGGGCCGTTCTCGCTGACCGGCCAGCCCAACGCGATGGGCGGCCGCGAGGTCGGCGGGCTCGCCAACCAGCTCGCCGCGCACATGGAGCTGGAGAAGGCCGAGCACCGCGACATCGTGCAGCGGTTCTGGCGCGCGCCCGTGATGGCGGACAAGGGCGGACTCAAGGCCGTCGACATGTTCGATGCGGTCGCGGCCGGCAAGGTCAAGGCGATCTGGATCATGTCGACCAATCCGGTGGTCAGCCTGCCGGATGCGGATCGTGTTCGTGCCGCGCTGGAGGCCTGCGAGCTCGTGGTCGTGTCCGACTGCATGCGCAGCACCGACACCACGCGCCATGCCCATGTGCTGCTGCCGGCGCTGGCCTGGGGCGAGAAGGACGGCACCGTCACCAATTCCGAGCGCCGCATCTCGCGGCAGCGCTCGTTCCTGCCGGCGCCCGGTGAAGCGCGCGCCGACTGGCGGATCATCTGCGACGTCGCGAGCCGCATGGGCTATGCCGGCTTCGACTATGCCGGTGTCGCCGACGTGTTCCGCGAGCATGCCGACTTGTCCGGCTTCGAGAACGCAGGCAAGCGTGACTTCGACATCTCCGCGATGGCCGGTCTCGACGACAGCGCCTATGAGGCGATGGCGCCGGTGCAATGGCCGGTGACGGCGGCGCAGCCATTAGGCACCGCGCGGATGTTCCAGACCAACGAGTTCTTCACGCCGGACCGCAAGGCGCGCTTCATTCCGATCGTGCCGCGGCCGGCGCGCAATCCGACCAGCCGCGAATATCGCCTGGTGCTCAACACCGGCCGCGTGCGCGACCAGTGGCACACCATGACGCGCACCGGCAAAACCGCGCGCCTGCTGTCGCACATCTTCGAGCCCTATGCCGAATTCCATCCCGAGGACGCGCGGCTCGCCGGCGTCAAGCAGGACGGGCTGGCGCTGCTGACCAGCGCCTGGGGCAAGATGGTGGCGCGCGTCGTCGTGACCGCGGAGCAGAAGCGCGGCTGCGTGTTCGTGCCGATGCACTGGAACGAGGAATTCGCGGGCGAGGGCAGAGTGAACGCGCTGGTCAATCCGGCGGTGGATCCTTTGTCGGGCCAGCCGGAGTCGAAGCACACGCCGATCAAGGCCGATCCCTACAAGCCGAAATGGCAGGCCTTCATCCTGAGCCGCAACGAGATCAAGCGTCCCGACAGCGGTTACTGGGTGCACGGCAAGGCCGGCGATTGCTGGCGGCTCGAGGTGACCGGCAATGAGCGCCCCGAGAGCTGGCGCGACTGGGCGCGGGCCCAACTCGGGCTCGACGGCGTCGAGATCGAATGGATCGCCTATCGCGATCCGACCGCCGGCCGCTTCCGCTACGCCGCTGTGCGCGACGGCCGGCTCGAAGGCTGCGTGTTCATCGCGCCGAACCACACGCTGCCGTCGCGGGCCTGGCTGATCGGCCTGTTCGCCGAGCAGGAGTTGTCGGCGAATGCGCGGATGTCGCTGCTCGCGGGTAAACCGTTCGGCGACGGCGAGGACAAGGGCGCCATCGTCTGCTCCTGCTTCAGCATCGGGCGCAACCAGATCACCGCCGAGATCAAGAAGGGCTCCGACAGCGTCGAGGCCATCGGCCGCTGCCTGAAGGCCGGCACCAATTGCGGCGGCTGCAAGCCGGAGCTCAACAAGCTGATCGCGGCGACCGCGCCGATGCGGCAGGCGATCGCGTCCTAAAGCCTGGGTTCCTCCGATCCGGGTCGGTGCTCCGCCGCAGGGCGGATGGCTTCATGCCGACAATGCAGTGCTCGACTGCCGAAAATGGTGTATCCGCTGGGCAGAGATGCGCGGGCGCCTAATCCCGCGCCGCAGAATGAAGAATTCGGAGGAAGCTTTCATGTCGGCTCTGCCATTGTCGGGCATCAAGATTCTCGATTTGACGCGCGTGCTGGCCGGCCCGCTGTCGGCCCAGATGCTGGCGGATCTCGGCGCCGAGGTGATCAAGATCGAGCGCCCCGGCGGCGGCGATGACGCCCGCGCCTTCGGCCCGCCCTATCTCGAAGACCCCGAGGGCAAGGCGAACAACAACAACTCGTTCTATCTCTGCGCCAACCGCAACAAGAAGTCGGTGACCGTCAACATCGCCAAGCCCGAGGGGCAGGCGATCATCCGCGAGCTCGCCAAGGACGCCGACGTCTTCATGGAGAACTACAAGGTCGGCGACCTCAAGCGCTACGGCCTCGACTACGAGACCATCAAGGCGATCAACCCCGGCATCGTCTATTGTTCCGTGACCGGCTTCGGCCAGACCGGCCCCTACGCGCCGCGCGCCGGCTATGACGCGATCCTGCAGGCGATGGGCGGGTTGATGAGTGTCACCGGCCATATCGACGGCGAGCCCGGCGAGGGCCCGATGAAGGTCGGCCCCTCCATCGTCGACTACATGACCGGCATGAACACCTCGATCGGGATTCTCTCGGCGCTCTACCATCGCGATGCCAACAACGGGGAAGGGCAGCACATCGACGTCTGCCTGTTCGACACCGTGATCGCGTCGCTATCGCACTGGCTGCAGATCTATCTCGTCAACGGCGTGACGCCGCCGCGGCGCGGCACCTGGGGCAATGGCGGCATGCCGGCCGGCGTGTTCCGCTGCACCGACGGCGAGCTGATGCTGGTGGTCGGCAATGACGGCCAGTTCCAGCGCACCTGCGCGGTGCTCGGCGCGCCGGAGCTTGCGACCGACAAGCGCTTCGTCAAGAACAACGACCGCGTCGTGCATGGAAAGGAGATCATGGCGATCTTCGCCGGCCTGTTCCTGAAGCAGCCGGTGGCCTACTGGCTGGACAGGCTGGAGGAGGCGGGCGTGCCGTCAGGCCCGATCAACAATTTCGAGCAGGTGTTTTCGGATCCGCACGTCCAGTCGCGCGGCATGCGCGTCAACGTCAAGCATCCCTTCGAGCCGAACCTCTCGCTGATCCGCAACGCGCTGACCTTCTCCGGCACCCCGATCACCGACTACCGCGCCCCGCCGCTGCTCGGCGCCGACACCAAGGACGTGCTGGCGACCATCGGCTACGACGAGGCCAAGGTCGAAGGGCTGAAGGCGCAGGGGATTTTGTAATCACACTTCGATCATCTTCGAAGCATGATATAGAGAGTCCACGCTAGGCTGCGCACCATCGATCCCTCTTCGAAGGTGCCGGCCATGAAACGAGAAGCGCTCCGTGTCGAACCGATCTCTACCTATGTCGAACGCTGGGGATCGCCTCCGGGTTCGCCGGTGACGCGGGCCGGCAACATGGTGTTCGTCTCGGGGCTGCCGCCATTCGATCCCGAGACCGGCGAGATCGCCCGCGTTCCGATCGAGCGGCAGACCGAGCTCGTGCTTGAACAAATGAAGCTGTGCCTGGCCGCGGCCGGCGCGACCTTCGACAATGTGATGAAGTGCAACATGTTCTGCACCTCGTCAAAGCATTTCGCGGCGGTCAACGCCGTGTACCGCCGCTACTTCCCGGACAATCCGCCGGCGCGGATCTTCGTCTGCATCCCGGAATGGACCGGCCCGTTCGACATCGAGATCGACTGCATCGCGATGGTGTGATCACAAATCCTGCCGCGTCAGCCGTCCGTGCGCGACCATCGGCCGGACGACCGGCTTGCTCGGCGCCTCGCCATGCGTCAGCGCCATCACCGACACCGTGACCACGCGGTCGATGATTCCTGCGACATCGTCGAGATCGCATTTGCCCTCGGACAAACGCAGCAGGCGTTCCTTCTCGCGGATGGTGTGGTGGGCCATCGCGAGCGCAAAATGCAGGCCCCAATAGAGCTCGGCCTCGTCGCGGCCGGGCAGGGCGCGGCGCATCGCGGCGGCGAATTTGCGCAAATGGTCGACCTCGCGGTTCTTGATGCGGCGGATCGGCGGCACCGATTCAATTGACGCGCGGATCATGAAGCGCGCCGCGGTCGAGCCCTCGCGGTTCGGGCCGAGGCAGCCGCGCAGGGGCGGGCCGACCAGCGCGCGCATGATGTCGTCGATCGCAGCCCGGCCACCGCCGCGTTCTTCCGCCGCCTTCAACTCATTGAGACGCTCGCGGTTGGTCTGGATCGAGCGTGTCACGAACAGCTCGGCGATCAGCTCGTCCTTGGAGCCGAAATGATAATTCACCGCCGCGAGGTTGACGTTGGCTTCGGCGACGATGTCGCGCAGCGTGACGTCGCCGAAGCCGCGGTCGGCATAGAGCCGCTCGGCGGCGGCGAGGATCGCGGTTCTGGTCTGATCGCTGGCCATGGCTCACCTCGGGGCGGGGAGTTGCTTTTCAAACATTTGTATGAAACTATCGTTTGAAGAGCCGGAAATGTCAATCCGCATCCCGCGGCGGCGTTCTGGCACACCACGTTCATCTCGCCCCGACGCCCTTGCGGCATGCAGGCGCGAGGAGGACAGTGCAGCCCAACGGCCGAGCAAAAGGCCCAAACAAGTGACCCAAGTCTAGACGAGGAGCGTCCCATGGATTTCACGATCTCCGCCCGCCAGAAGGAATGGCTCGAGCGCGTTCAGGCCTTCATGAAGACGCATGTCCGGCCCGCGGTGCCGATCTATGACAAGCAGGATGCCGAGGGTCCGCGCTGGAAGGTGATCCCGATCCTCGAGGAGCTGAAGAAGAAGGCGAAGGCCGAAGGCCTCTGGAACATGTTCATGCCGCCGTCGCAGCATGAGGACGACGAATTCCACGGCGCGGGATTGAGCAATCTCGAATATGCGCTGCTGTCGGAGGAGATGGGCCGCATCTCCTGGGCCTCGGAGGTGTTCAACTGCTCGGCGCCCGACACCGGCAACATGGAAGTGTTCATCCGCTACGGCTCCAAGGAGCAGAAGCGCAAATGGCTGCGCCCGCTGATGGACGGCGAGATCCGCTCCGCCTTCCTGATGACGGAGCCGGCAGTCGCGTCCTCCGACGCCACCAACATCGAGACGCGGATCGAGAAGGACGGCGATCACTACGTCATCAACGGCCGCAAATGGTGGTCGTCGGGCGTCGGCGATCCCCGCTGCAAGATCGCGATCCTGATGGGCAAGACCGATCCGAAGGCGGCGACGCATCAACAGCAGTCGCAGATCCTGGTGCCGCTCGACACGCCCGGCATCAAGGTCGAGAAGATGCTGCCGGTGTTCGGCTATGACGATGCGCCGCACGGCCACGCCCAGGTGCTGCTGGAGAACGTGCGCGTGCCGAAGGAGAACATCCTGCTCGGCGAGGGCCGCGGCTTCGAGATCGCGCAGGGCCGTCTCGGGCCCGGCCGCATCCACCACTGCATGCGCACCATCGGCCAGGCCGAGGAGGCGCTGGAGAAGATGGTGAAGCGGCTCGCCTCGCGCACCGCGTTCGGCAAGAAGATCATCGAGCACTCGGTGTGGGAACAGCGCATCGGCGAAGCGCGCACCGACATCGAGATGAATCGCCTGCTGTGCCTCAAGGCCGCCGACATGATGGACAAGGTCGGCAACAAGACCGCGCAGCTCGAGATCGCGATGATCAAGGTCGCCGGTCCCAACATGGCGCTGAAGATCATCGATCAGGCGATCCAGGCCCATGGCGGCGGCGGCGTCTCCGACGAAGCCGGCCTTGCGCGCGCTTACGCCCACATCCGCACGCTCCGTCTCGCCGACGGTCCGGACGAGGTGCACAATCGCGCCATTGCCAGACTTGAACTTCGGAAGTATGCAAACAAGGCGCATTGATCCTGTTGCGTCATGAACGCTGTAACCCCTCATCCTGAGGAGCCCGCAACGCGGGCGTCTCGGAGGATGCGGCCACAGACGGGGCCTCGTGGTTCTCAAGGCGATGCGAAGCATCGTCCGGAGCGCGTTCCGCGCTCCTCACCATGAGGGTTTGTGACGGAGCAAGACCAACGGGAGCGCCAGCGATGGCGCTCTCCAAGAACCGTTAAGAGAACAGTTGAGGGAGCGTCATCGTGGCGGACGGCGTCAGGAAAGACGAAGAATTTTCCGGCACAAGGGAAGTCGAGGAGCGCCATCGTATCAACGAGGCGAACCTCGATGCCTGGATGAAGGACAATGTCGAGGGCTATCAGGGCCCGCTGAAGGTCCTGCAGTTCAAGGGCGGTCAGTCCAATCCCACCTACAAGATCGAAACGCCCGGTCGCAACTATGTGATGCGCCGCAGGCCGTTCGGTAAATTGTTGCCGTCGGCGCACGCGGTCGACCGCGAGTTCCGCGTCATCGCCGCGCTCGGCAAGCAGAACTTTCCGGTCGCGCGCGCCTACGCGCTCTGCACCGACGATGCCGTGATCGGCTCGGCCTTCTACATCATGTCGATGGAAGAGGGCCGGGTGTTCTGGGATCCGACCTTGCCGAGCCAGGATCCGGACGCGCGGCGAAAAATCTTCACCAGCAAGATCGAAACGCTGGCGAAGCTGCACATCCTCGATCCGGAGACAATCGGCCTCGGCGACTTCGGCAAGCCCGGCAATTATTTCGCGCGCCAAGTCGATCGCTGGACCAAGCAGTATCGGGCGTCCGAGACCCAGCACATTCCGGAGTTCGAGAAACTCGCCGAATGGCTGCCGAAGACGGTGCCGGAGCAGAAGCGCGTCTCGGTCGTGCATGGCGACTATCGCCTCGACAACATGATCTTCCACGCGACCGAGCCGCGCGTGCAGGCGGTGCTGGACTGGGAGCTGTCGACGCTCGGCGACCCCATGGCCGACTTCACCTATCTGTTGATGCAGTGGACCATGCCGGGTCTCGCCGGTGTTGATCTCAAGGCACTCGGCATCCCGAGCCAGGACGAGGCGGCGCAGATCTACTGCGACGTCACCGGCATCGCAGTGCCGGATCTCAACTGGTACTTCTCGTACAATCTGTTCCGCCTTGCGGGCATCACCCAGGGTATTGCGGGGCGGATCCGCGACGGCACCGCCGCGAATGCCAAGGCCATCGAGTCGGCCAAGCGCACCGTGCCGCTGTCGCAAGCATCATGGGAATACGCGCAGAAGGCCGGTGCGGTGTGAGATCAGGCGGCGCGATTCGTTTGGAATCGCGCCGCCTTTCTTTTTGACGTCATTGCCGAACGCTGTTATCCGGCCGCTGTAGCAACAATCGCGGACTTCTCTTCACCTCGCCCCGCTTACGGGGAGAGGTCACATCGCATCGAAGATGCGATGTGGGTGAGGGGGAGTCTCCGCGAGCGCAACTGTCAAAGTATCTGCGGAAGCAGCCCCTCACCCCAACCCTCTCCCCGCAAGAGCGGGGCGAGGGGGCCTCATCTCTTCGCGGCTCGAGCGCCCTGGATTTCGACTTGAAGCTTTCCCCGAACATCCGCGGCGGCCTGTTGATGGTCGCGGCCATGGCCAGTTTCACGACCAACGACACACTGACGAAAGCCGTGTCGGCGGAGATGAACATCGGACAGATCCTGCTGCTGCGCGGCGTGTTCGCGCTGGCGCTGATCGGTGCGCTCGCGGTGCATCGCGATGCCTTGCGGCCGCTGAAGTCGCTGCTGATCCGCCCCGTGGCCTTGCGTGGCATCGGCGAGATCGGCGGCACGCTGACCTTCCTGACCGCGATCTCGCACATGCCGCTGGCGAACGCTGCCGCGATCTTCCAGGCGTTGCCGCTCGTGATCACGTTCGGCGCAGCCATCGTATTCGGCGAGCCCGTCGGCTGGCGGCGCTGGCTCGCGATATCGGCAGGCTTCGTCGGCGTGCTCGTCGTGGTGCGGCCGGGCATGGCCGGCTTCAGCCAGTACGCACTCCTGGCGCTGGCGTCCGTCGCATTCTGCGCGGTGCGCGATCTCGCCACCCGCAGCATCCCCGGTCATCTGCCATCGGTGTTCATTGCGCTGCTCACGACGGTCACGGTGACCAGCGCAGGCGCCGTCGTGCTGGTGCCGCTCGGCGGCTGGACCCCGCCATCGGCAAAGGCGGTCGGCCTGCTTGCGCTGGCCGCGGTGTTCGTCCTGATCGGCTACCAATGCATCATCCAGGCGCTGCGCTCCGGCGACATTTCCGCAGTGGCGCCGTTCCGCTACTTCGCGCTGCTCTGGGCGATCGGACTCGGCTACCTCGTGTTTGGCGATCGCCCAGATCTGCCGATGGTGATCGGCGCTGCCATCATCGTCTCGTCAGGCTTGTACACCCTCTATCGCGAGCGCATCCGCAACAAGCTGCGGCCCGCCGCCACCGCGTCGAGTCTGCCGCCGGATGGGCTGTGACGACCCGCAACTGGTTCTTTGTCGCCCGCGGGCGGATTTGTTTTGATGGAAACCGTAGCCGGGGAAAGGACGCTCAAATGACACACTGCATTGTCGTCAGAGCAACTTGGGATACCGAGGCTTCGGTGTGGACGGTCGAAAGTCCCGATCTCCCGGGTCTCGTGACCGAAGCTGCAAGCATTGACGAACTCGACGCCAGGCTGTCGGGCCTGATCCGCGATCTCCTGGAAGATCACAGTGGCGGAGACTGCTATGAAGTCCCGGTCGAGGTCATCGCCAGCTTCTCCAAGCGGGTCCGAGTTGGCTCCGGCAAAGACATGGCATGAACGCTTCCGGGTTTCGAAACGATGGTTGATGAGCACCTCACGCTGCAGCAGATCGACGGACAGGATTGGGGAAATCCTGAGGCCGGCGAGACTGGCATGGTGGCAAAGTGCCGTCGTTTGCGTCGAACGCCCTTGAAGGACTTGAGTGTGAGCGATCTGCGTCTGCTCATAGGTCAAGAGATTGGCCTAACGACATTGGTTCCGAGAGCGCTTTTGCGCGTGTCTTCCGATCCGTTGACCGAGGGCGACTATTATCCAGGCGATCTCCTGAGTGTGCTTCTGCGAGTCAAAGGAGCGTACTGGTCTGAAAATCCCGACGAACTGGTCCGGCTTGTTTCGATTGCCAAGTCCGTGGAAACCAACGACCGCAAGGTGGTCGACGAATGTCGAGCGTTCCTTGCGGCGTACCCTTTGTAGGCAGGTTTCGACGCCATCACGTCCCGCAATGCGCGATCAGCCGCTCCACGAATCCCGCGCATTTCAACAGCTCCGACATCTCCACATACTCATCCGGCGTATGCGCCTGCCCGATGCCGCCAGGGCCGACCACCACTGACGGCACACCGGCCATGCTGACGAACAGCCCGGCCTCGGTGCCGAAGGCGACCTTGGCGTGGTCGTTGCGGCCGGCGAGCTGTTTTGCCAGCGTGACGATCGCCTCATCCGCGGGCGTGTCGAGCGCGGGATAGTCCAAAATCTCCTCGAAGGAGATGCCGCAGTCCGGATGGTGCTGCTTCATCGCCGGCTCGATCTCGGCCCTGGCCCAGGCGACGATCGCATCCGTCACCTGCTTCGACTCGGTGACGCCAAGCCCGCGGCATTCGAACTCGATCGTGCAATGATCCGGCACGATGTTCAGCGCGGCGCCGCCATGCACGATGCTGGTGAGCAGCGTGGTGTGCGGCATGTCGTAGAGCGCATCGCGTGGACCGTTCTTCGCGAGCTCTGTGGCGCGGCGGCGGATCTCGGTGATCAGTTCGGCGGCATATTCGATCGCGTTGACGCCTTCAGGGGCGATCGACGAATGCTTTGCCAGGCCGCGAAACGTCGCGCGTACGCCGTGCTTGCCCTTGTGGCCGATGATGACCTGCATCTGCGTCGGCTCGCCGACGAAGCAGCCGAGGGGCTTGACCGGCTTCGTGGCGACCTCGCCGAGCATCGGCCGCACGCCGACGCAGCCGATCTCCTCGTCATAGGAGATCGCCAGGTGAATCGGTGTTGAGAGCTTCGCCTCCAGCATCTCCGGAACCATGGCGAGGCAGACCGCGACGAAGCCCTTCATGTCGGTGGTGCCGCGGCCGTACAGCCGGCCGTCCTGCTCTGAGAGCTCGAACGGATCGCGGGTCCAGATCTGCCCGGTGACCGGCACCACGTCGGTATGGCCTGATAGCACGAAGCCGGGCTTGTCCGCGGGGCCGATGGTGACCCACAGCGAGGCCTTCTGCCCGGTGTCATCAACGATCCGCTCGCCGCTGACGCCGAATGAGGCGAGGTAGCTCTCGATATGAGCGATCAGGGGCAGGTTGGAGCGGTCGCTCACGGTGTCGAAGGCGATGAGGTCGGCGAGCAGTTTTCGGATGCGGTCGGGGCGGGGGCTTTGCATGTGTGGCTTCAGGTACGGGAAACAGATCGGCGAACCATAACAACGAAACTGTGACCGGGAAATGTGAATGCCGGAATGGCCGTAATTCCTGCGCAGGATTGCGCTTCGATGGCTCGCCCCCATCTGTTGCCCAAAAGGGAGGCCACGATGATCCAGCAGTTGCGCATCTACGAGATCTTCGAGAAGAACAAGGCTGCGTTCCATGCCCGGTTCCGCGACCATGCGGCGCGGATCATGACCGGCCGCTACGGCTTCAAATTCGTCCAGATGTGGGAAACGCGGTTCGGCGACCGCACCGAGTTCGTCTATCTCCTGGACTGGCCCGACGAGGCGACCAAGACGGCGCAATGGGCGGCGTTCATGGCCGATGCCGAATGGGCCGAGATCAAGCGCGTGACCCATGCCGAGCACGGGCTGATGGTGGGGGAGATCGAGGATCGCCTGCTGGTGCCGGTGGATGATGCGCCGGAACGCTCCCGCTGACATTAGACCGCTGATTTGCCCGACGGCGCAAGGCCCCGGCGCAAAAATATTTCGTCTTGCATGAAATTCGGATTATGCTATATGTACATCCATCTCACCCTCTGAGGGGCGTTGCGCAATGTCACGAACGCGGGTCGAGATGCGGTGGACGCCGGGCGTGCGAGTGACATGCGCGCGCAAGGCGTACGGCGAAGTCGTGTGGGCCTGATGTCCAGCCCTAAATAGCCCTAAAAACGGCAATCTTTCCAATCGCTTGAAAAAGCTATGGGCTGCAGGATGCCCCGCAGGCCCCAAATAGGCCCCTGTCCAGCAAGTGGTGAAGCTTGGGCATATTTGGGCGGCCTTTGAGCGTTTCGAGGGGCCGCGCTTTTCTTTGTTCGGCGTTTTCGCAACCTGACCAACAAAGCTCGATGCCGCTTCGCTACACCGACCAGATCATTGCAGGCGCGCCCCGCAGCTACGAGATGGGGACGTCGTTCAAGTGGTAAGCCCAATCACATATCGTCTGCTGCTGGCCCACGGCCACTCCGGTGGTGAGGTGAGACCTTGGGTCGAACTTACAGTTGACCAATCATTGCTTTCACCAAGAATTGTGATCCTACGGCAACACTGTCAGCTAATCCCACAAAGGCTAGCTTCGCTCGTTTAACAGCATTGTCCGCCGTGTTACTCCTGCAAAAGGGGTTCAGGCCAATGACATGGGTTGCGTTCAAGCGACGGATCGGCTGGGGAGCTGCTTTCGTAGGCGCCTATGCGCTAGTATTGAACCTTGTTCTTTCCAGCCTGCTGGTCGCCAGCGTTTCCCCGGCCTTCGCCGCAGATGAGCACGTGCTCTGCGTCAGCAACGGCAGCGACCGCGCGGCTCAAAATGAGACTGGGAAAGGCCGGCAGAACTCGGTCGTTCACTGCCCCGTCTGCGTCGGTCACCACGTCTCTGGTGCGTTGCCGCCATCTCAGCCAACGCTTGCTTGCGGCTCACACGTCCGATCGCCGAGCGCTATCCCGTTCGAAGCACGGTTTGTTGCGCCGCTTCGCACCTACGATCATCAATCTCGAGGACCTCCTTTTCTGATCTGACAGCTGCGCTACCGCGCCGATATTGTCTGATCGATTGGGAGTTTTGTCGTGTTGTCCACCATCAGGTGGCTGCGAGCCTGTGCGCTCGCCAGTGCCGCCGTTATCCTGTCTTCACCTGTAAAAGCACAATCAAGCGGCCAGAAGCAGTTGCCGCCGGTGACTGTTGAAGCACCAAAGCAAAAGCGGGCTGCCGCAAGCCGTCCGTCCCAGCAGGCAGCCCGCTCATCGCCAAGCGCGCCTACCAGACGGGTGCCGGTCTCAACGGCCCAATCAACCGGCGATCAGGGAAGCGCTTCGCGTGCAGCACTGGGCGTCCTTTCTGCCCAGCAAGCTCTCAGGGAGATCAACAACACACCGGGAGGCGTTGCGCTCGTTCCAGCCGAGGCCTATCGAAATTCGACCGTCTCGAACACGATAAAGGACATCCTGGACTATGTTCCGGGCGTATTCGCCCAGCCGAAATGGGGCGACGACACGCGCCTGTCGATCCGTGGTTCAGGTCTGTCGCGCAACTTCCACCTGCGCGGCATCCAGCTCTACATGGACGGCATTCCGATCAACACCTCGGACGGGTACGGCGATTTCCAGGAGATCGACCCGACAGCCTACAAATATGTGGAGGTCTACAAAGGTGGTAACGCACTGCAGTTCGGCGCCAATTCGCTGGGGGGCGCCATCAATTTTGTCACCCCGACCGGGCGCGATGCCTATCCCAACGGCGCCTCAGTAGACTTCGGCGCATTCAACACGAAACGGCTACAGGCCAATGTCGGCGGTGCGAACGGCCCGTGGGATGGCTTCGTCACCGCATCCACGCAGGCCTCGGACGGCTTTCGTGATCACAGCTTCGGATCAAGCAACAAACTCAGTGCCAACGTCGGCTATCAGATTTCGCCTGACGTCGAAACGCGCTTCTACCTGAACGCCAACGAGGTGCGCCAGCGCATCCCTGGCAGCATCGACAGAACAACGGCGCTGACCTCGCCGACCACGCCCGCGGCCGTCAATGTTGCCAATGACTGGCAACGGAACATTGACACCGTACGGCTCGCCAACAAGACCACCGTTCAGATCGATGATACGAAGGTGGAGTTCGGGGCGTTCGGCGTCGACCGCCATCTGATGCATCCGATCTTCCAGTGGCTCGACTACCGCTACAAGGATTACGGCGGCTTCGCCAAGGTGACGGACGACCGGCTCATCGGCGGCTACCGCAACCGGTTTGTCGCCGGCTTCAACATCCTCAACGGCACGATCGACGCGCAGCAATTCGTCAATATTGGCGGCTTCAAGGGGGCCCAGACATCAGCCTTGCGGCAAAGGCCGGAAAACTATTCGGCCTTCGCGGAGAACTCGTTCTATTTCCTGCCGAACGTCGCTCTTGTGGCCGGCACGCAGTATCTGTTCGCCGTGCGCGACCAGCAGGTCATTTTCTCCACCAACGGCGACGTGAACGGCCGCAGCACCTTCAGTCTGTGGAGTCCGAAGGCCGGGCTGTTGTGGCAGGTCGATCCCAGCTGGCAGGTGTTCGGCAATGTTTCGCGCAGCGCGGAGGTGCCGAGCTTCGGCGAAAGCGTCAGCCCGAACTTCCTCAATCCGGCGCTGCCGAACATTCCGTTCTTCCAGATCAAGCCGCAAACGGCAACGACGTTCGAGGTCGGCACCCGGATGAAGCGGCCAGATTACGCCTGGGAGGTCACGCTCTACCGGTCGCAAATCGACGACGAACTGCTGTGCTTGTACAGCGCATTCGGCAATTGCAACGTCACGAACGCCAACAAGACCATTCATCAGGGCATCGAAGCGGGTGCAGGCGCGGCGATCTTCCGCGATCTCTTCGTGAGTGGAGCCGCGCCTGACAAGATTTGGCTCAACCTGGCCTACACGCTGAACGACTTCCGTTTCGAGAACGACCCGGTGTTCGGCAACAACCAGCTGCCGGGTGCGCCGCGCCACTTCGTCCGCGCTGAGCTGCTGTACAAGCATCCGAGCGGCCTCTACTTCGGACCCAATCTGGAATGGGTGCCGCAGGCCTACTTCGTCGATAGCGCCAACACACTGATCAGCTCCGCCTACGCGATTTGGGGTTTCAAGGCCGGCTTCGACAATGGTGGTCCGATCACGGGTTACATCGAAGCGCGCAATATTGCAGACAAGGCCTACATCGCAAGCGCCAGCATTATCGACCGAGCGACACCGACATCGCCGCTGTTCGAGCCAGGTACCGGGAGAGCGGTCTTCGCCGGGATGAGGTATCGGTGGTGATGAGGATCGATGAAATCCCGCATGGCCATCCATGCGGCAGAACCAAGAGAAGGAAAGGGACGGCCCACATGCGTCACATTCTGCTGGCTCTCGCCGCTTTCGCTGGCTTCACCGGCGGGGCACAGGCACACGTCACCCTCGCGCAATCGGAGGCTCCGGTCGGAACTTCCTATCGGGCAACCTTCCGAGTTCCTCATGGCTGCGGCGATTCACCGACGCTGAAGGTCCGCGTCCGGATTCCCGACGGAGTGGTCGGGGTCAAGCCGATGCCGAAGGCAGGCTGGCAGATCGATCTTGTCAAAGGCAGCTATGACAAGTCGTACGCCATGTACCACAGCAACGTCACCGAAGGCGTTAAGGAGGTGTCGTGGACCGGCAACCTCCCGAACGACTACTACGAGGAGTTTGTGATCTCAGTCTACCTTACCGACGACTTGGCCCCGGGCCGCATGTTATATTTCCCGGTGGTACAGGAATGCGAGGGCGGCGGCGCCCACCGCTGGATCGAAATCCCCACGAGTGGAAAGTCTGCGGCGGACTACAAGGAGCCGGCACCGGGTTTGAAACTCCTGCCGAAACAGTGAGGTCCGCTGTGGCCTTTAGCAGACCGATCGAGGGATATCAGGCTGCGGAAAATGATTCTAACAAATCAAAACCGCGCAGCTACCGTCAGTCGCACTGCACGCGGCTCTGCGGGATGAACATGGCGGTCGGCGACACCGTCGATGGGCTCGCCCGGAAGTCGTGAGAGATAATAGTATTCGATCTGGTTTGTCTGCGCGTTGAAGAGATTGAGGATGTCGAGCTGTACGCGCAGGCCGTTGTCGAATCGATATCCCGCACGCGCATTGAAGATCAGCGACGCCAGCGATCGCACGCTGTCGTCCTCGATCAACGGCCTAGGTCCGAAATAGCGCGCTTTTAACGCACCGAACCAGCCGGTCTCGCGGCCGAACGTGATGGCGGCGCTTCCCACCCAGGCAGGAGCGCCGGGGATGCGGTCGCCCACAGGATCGATGTCGGTGAAGCGCGCCTTGGTATAGGCGACGTCGAGATCGAACGACAGCCAGGGCAGCGGCTTGTACTGATTGACCCACTCCACACCGACGCGGCGACTTGGTCGGCTTGGCTCCGTGGTGCCGGCATCACCGACGAACAGAAGTTCGGAGTCGAAATCGAGAACGAAGACCGCGACTGAACTTGTGAGGCCCTCAATTGGCTTGGTGCGAACGCCGACCTCCGCGCCGCGTGACCGGACGAGAAGCGGCACGCGGTCCAGCGGCGTCACCTTGTCATTGGGATCAACCGTAATGGTCGCGCCTCTGATATCGTTGCTATGGAGGCCGTAACCGGCATTGCCATAGAACTCGGTCTTGAACCATGGGCCTAATACGATGCCGCCCTTGGGGCTCATCATCGATGCCTGCGCATTTCCTGAATTTTCCGGAGTGTCGCTTAGCACGCGCCCGGCGAAGAAATCCTCGCGGAGACCAACTGTCGTGCGCAGCCAGTCGGTCCATCGTGTGGTGGAATCGGTCCAGATGCCGACATTGCCCTCGCGGACGCTATCCTCTCGCACCGTCGACAACCAGTTGCGTTGCTCGGTCTTGAAGAGGCCGACCCGGATGTCATCGTATCGGGTTTGCATGCCGACGCGGGTCTGTGTCTCGAAGCTACCGAACCGCCAGTCAAATGCATGTCGCGCGTCGAAGCCGCTGACCGTTCGTTGATCGAGCTGGTTGAACTGGTCGCCATTGACGGGATCGTCCAGGAAGTACGTGAAATCATTGTAGAGCTGCAGACTCGAACGAATTGCGTAGGCGCTGATCTTGGTCTGGCCGTAGTCGCTCGAATGCGCAAAGTTGCTGGAGAGGCTGAAACGGCTGGACACACCCCCATCAGTCGGATCGAGCGAGCCGAGACGGCTGATGATGCCCTGATCAATCGCACGCTGGGCGACCTGATCGGTGGAGTTCCAGGCATTGGAATAGGCCATGCCACTTAGGGTGAAGCCATCAGTTGCTGTACCCTGGCTGTAGCGCAGCATGCCATTGATCTTACGTACGTCGTCCGGCACGTCCCATGGGCCGTTGTACCTTGTTCCTTCAATCGCCGCGAGCAACGTGCCATCACCGACAGCGGTAGAGCTTGCAGCAATGCCGCGACGATATCCGAAACTGCCAAAACTCACTTCCGCAATGTTCTTGGGCAGCTTGTTGACATAATCAATGCCAACGGCTCCGGCCGAACCAAAGTCGCCAACATCGGCGAAGTACGGCCCCTTGCGGACATTCACCGACTGGATCAACTCGGGGATCAGGAAGTTAATATCAGCATAGCCTTGTCCGTGGCCATGGGTCGGCATGTTGACTGGCATGCCATCGACGGTGATGGCGAGGTCGGTGCCGTGGTCGAGATTGAAGCCACGCAGAAAATACTGATTGGCTTTGCCTTCTCCTGAGTGTTGCGTGACAATCAGGCCGGGCACGATTTCCAATGCCTCACCGGGGCGAGTGAAGGGCACCGCATTTACCTCGGCTCCGGCGAAGCGGATCGAACTGGCGGCTGTGGGGCGTAGGCCGGTAGTACCATCGGAAGACGAAGGCGTCACCCCATTCGAAACCGCACTCGCTGCTTCCTGTTGCTGCTCGGGCCGAGCCGCGCTTCTAGCACGAACCCCCCGATTTGGCAGAGGCCTCTGTCGGGCGACGCGCTTCGGCGGCTTTGCATCGGGCGCGGCTACAGTAACTGGCGGGAGTTGGTCTGGCTGCTGCGCGGAACGCTCCTGCGCTTCAGCAGGAAGAACCAGAATGGCAGATGATGCCATGGCGGAAAATATCCGCGACCAAACCCCGCGCACCGGTACGTCCCCGATCATAGTCGCAGTCACGTAGACTGCATTCCAACCCGGCGATGCAAACTATCAGCAGAAGTATGATCAATCAATAGATTCATCATACTTGATCGGTTTGTGCGAGCCGCGATATTGGTAGTAGTTCCTCTGAAATCTTCGGCGTCATCTGCTGGGCCGTAACGCAGCTTTAGTACGCTACTCAGTTTTTCGCGGCATCTTTCGTCCTGCGCTTCTTGCGCGAGCTGTGATCCGGCAAAGCATCCTGCCAAGCCTGCACCATGTCTTCGTACCAGACGCGCTTGTTCGGGCTGATGAAGTTGCCTCTGGGAAACTCGCCCCGGTCGATCATCCGCATCAGCGTATTGCGACCAACCGGCACGATCTCCAGCACCTGCTCCAGCGTCAGCATGCGCCGCGCGCCTGTGGGTTTCACTTCGTCCATGGCCTGCACCTTCGTGCTCCCTTCCTAGCTTCCCAAGCCAACGGCCCCAGGCGTGGGCATTCATTGAAACAACCCGACTATCCCGTGCAGCATTTCGGCTGCGCGCTTCGCTTCATTTGGCTCGGCCTTTGCGGTGCTTTCGACGGCTGTCATCAGCACCGCCAGCGCCACCATCACCTGTATCGACGGGGGCTCGCCGCGCAGCTCGTCCATGAGTTCCTCGTGCAGATCGCTGACGATCCGCGCCTCGGTTGTGCTTAGGTGCACCATCATCGTCTCCTCGCAAAGGGTATAGGCGTTGCGTCTTGTGCTCGATGCAGTCGATCAGATCGACATAGGCTACATCTTCGCGGTGCCGGGCGATGTCGAGGTCCATGTCGAGGGTATGCCCAGCGCCGCGAAACCAGAGATGCAGTATCAGCTCGCCCGGTTGCGCCGTCTTGTGCGCGGCGCTTGCGTACAGCTTCAGCTCGTGAGTGATGGGTCCGCTCATGGCAGATCGAGTCCTTCATCGTGGATCGCGCGCAGCATTTCGCCGATGCCTTCGCGGCCGATAATCACTTCGCAGATCGGCTCGCCGCCTTCACGAAGCGCGATCAGATGCAAGCCACACTTGGGATCGCCGCAGAACCCCATCTCGAAGGCATAGGCGGCTTCGCAGCTAGGCCTGCGTCTGATCGGCGGTCGCTCGGTCATGACGGCACCAGCTCCATCGCCTTGGAATGCATCTGCGCCAGTTCGACCAGCGCATCCGGGCCGTCGCGCTCGGCCTGCTCGCGCAGCAGCGGATAGCCGCTGTCGATGCTGGCCAGCACGTCGGCGCGCGTAGCCGGGCGGCCTTCGCAGAACCATTCCACCCGCTTGGGATCTCCGACGTTGAAGAGCACGCCCTTGCCAGCCTTGAACGGAAAATACTTCAGCGTGGTCCAAAGCAGGGTCACGCCTGGGTTCCGCTTCAGCATCAGGCCTGCGGGCTGCGTGCTTTCCAGCGGCATATCAACTTCGTTGCGCCGCATCTTCGGCTGCGTCAGGAACGGACAGGCCGACACCGCATACAGAGCACACTCGCGATGGCTGGGCGGCTCCGCGCTGATCCGATTGACGGCGCACATGCTGCCGATGACGAAGACCTGATATTTGCCAAGCGGCTGGCCGCACAGCCAGCAGCGCTTGTGCCTGACGCAGATCGCCATCTTCTCGCCGTCGAAGGCGCGGAACTCGGGCCGTCCATCGAGCCACGCGACAAAGTACGGCACCGGAAAACCCCGGTCGTCTATCGGCAGATTGTGCATGCGCTCGGGCATCTCAAGATGCCGGATGCGCTGGTTCAATTCGCGCATCAGCTTTCCCCGCCATTGGCTTGCTGCCGATCCAGCGCCTGCAACAGCGCCACGATCTGCTCGAAGGCCTGCTTGCCGATGCCGTCCAGCTTGCGCAGCTTCTGCGGCCCAAGCGCCTTCAGCTCATCAACGGTATGGATTCCGGCGTTGTCGAGAATGGTTAGGACCCGCGAAGGCAGTTCAAGATCGCTGCGCTGCCCGAGCGCGTCAGGCTTCCACCAGGCTCCGGTCGCTGCTGCCGTCTCGGCGAGCGCCGACAATCTCTGCTCGGTCTGTTCGGTCGCCATGCTCGTTCTCCAGTGTTCGAACGCGCCCCAGGCTTGCAATTCCGGTTCAGTAGTCCTCTCGCTTCATCAGGTCGCGATAGCTTGCGATGTTGGCCCGCGCTTCCAGCCACGCCAGCCGGAATGCCGATCTGATCCCGCGCCAAAGCTCCTCGGCGAAGCCCCACGCCATGCAGAACGGCAACGCCACCGTGATCACTGTGCGGATCATTCCCCGCTTAATGGTCATGCTTCGGCTCCCGCAGCTGCGCTCAGCAGGCCCAACTGATCGGCCCGCTCCGAGACGGTGCGACCGTCATGGGTCAGCATGAATGGCAAGAAGACATCGTTGAAGGACAGCATCCCGCACTCGACCGCCATGATCTGGCCCTTCACCCAATCGCGAAGGATGGAGTTGATCGCCACTTGCCCCTGCGCCAGCGCTTTCTCGCGGTGCTGCTGCTCGCTGCCCTTGTGGCGATAATTGTACGGGTGATCCTTCAGATACAGCGCGGCCCAGCCCTTGGCGCTGGCACGCAGCTGCATCTTGCGGCCGCGATGCTCGAAGACCAGCAGCACCTCGTGCTTGTCGTAGTCGTCTAGGAAGCCGATGGACGAGCACCCGAACCGCCGCAGCAGCTTGGTGATCTCGTCCCGCGCCGCAACGCCTGAAGTCGCGTTCTCGTAAGGCGTGCTCATGGCGACATCCCCAATTCGCTAACCAGCGCGGGCGGCATCTGGCTGTCCAGATCGGGATTGTGCCGCAACAAGGCTTCATAGAACGAGGCGATGCGCGCGGCGTCCTCGATGATGTCGCCATCACCGCGCCGCGCCCAGGCCCGCCAATATTCGACGCCTTCGCGCCACGTCATCCTTCGCCTCCGTACAGCCGCCGGCGATCCGCGATCCGCAGTTGCTGCTCCTGCTCCAGCTTTTTCTCGATCTCGTGGAAGTCCAGCGCCCGCATCGACTCTTCGACCGGCGCGAGGCTTTCGAGGAACATCTTTGCATCGGGCGACAGCAGGCCCATGCCGACCACCTGCGTGCGCAGGTCAAGCGCCTGCTTCTCAATCTTGGTGATCGCGGCCTTGGTCATGGCGTCGATGGATGTCTTGGCCACGCGGCGAAGTTCAGCGCGGCGGGATGCCAGCATATTCTCGCCACGGCCCTGCCAGCTGGCGCTGATCGACGGCGCGAAGGTCGGCGGAATGCCCAGCTCCTTGCAACGCTTGGCGATGGTCTCCTGACTTTCCTGCACGACGCGCTGGGCCTCGCGGGTCGCCTTCTGCCAGACCTCGTCCTGATCGAACGCGTAGACCGTCGCCATCTGCTTCTCGAAGTCGGCCATGCAGGCAGCGGCCTGCTCCTCGGCGTGCGCACGCAGCACCTTGGTGCGATCCTTGATGATCATAGAAAGATCGTGGGTCTCGTTCCGGCTCAGCCTGCGGGGCTCGTCCTTCGCCATGGCATTGCCCCGTCACCGCCGATAGTGCCGCTCCCCGGTGAAGTGCCGGGGCGTCTCGCCAGCGCCTGGAACGAGCGTGACATCGCCATGGTCAAGATGGGGCTCGTCAGGACCGGGCGGCCAGTGGTTCGAATCCTTCGCCATGGCCATCATGGCCATGATCATCGCACCAGAGCTGCCGCCGCCGATCAGGCCGATGCACAGCCCGATCCAGAAGTGGGACGAGTAGAGCATTCCTGCGTCTCCTGCATTCCCCAGCCCGCCGTCATTTGTGCGCCAGCAGCTTCCTTGCTCTGGCGACCTTGGCCTTGCCGACAACCCCCGAAGCCAAGTCTTCCAAGGCCGCGCGGACATCAAGCAGATGCCGCGCATCCCCGATCTCGATCAGCGCCACCAGTCGCGGGTTCTTTTCGCGCGCCAGCTGCTCAAGGCATTGCCAGACGCCGAGCTTCGCTTTGGTGGCGTTGCCGCTCCTCATGCCGCCTGATCCTTCAGGTTCAGGCCAAGCAGCCGATGGACCTCGTCGCGATGCAGCGTCCATCCCTTATCGCGCGGCAGCTTGGCGATCACTGCCCATTTGAACCGCTGATGCAGCAGCAGCGCCTTCTGATTGCTCCCAAGGGCGTCGGCTAGGATCGCAAGCGCCAGCTGCGCCGGTCCCGATCCGCCATAACCCCACTCGAAGCCGGTGGGCGAATGATTTGCCAGATCGAGCCGAAGCGGCAGCGGCATATCGTCGGCATCGACGTGCGCCTTGCCCTCCGCGTCGCGCCAGCCGCGATAGACCCGCGTCATGCTGCGCGCTCCTCCGCAAGCTTGTCGAGCTCGGCCGCCAGCCGCTCGTTGATGTCGTCGCCGCGCCTTGCTTCTGCCAGGGCCGCGCTGCCGAGCAGGTAAAGCGCGGTGATATCGGCCTTCACCTTGGTAGCGCGCTCCAGCACCATCTGCTCGACGCGCTTGGAGTTCTCGCGGGTGTGCTTCAGTTCATGCACCCAATCGGTGGCGACCTGATCGATGCCCCGGATCAGGAGGTCGTGCGCCTTCTGGTCGAACGGCAGGTCCGAGGCGGCCAGCGTCTCCTGAACTACCGTCACAGGCTCGCGCGCCGCTATGCGCGCCTGATCGCGCTCGCCCATCTCGCGCTCTTCAGCCTGATTGAAGTCGCTCCTGTCGATCCCGTTCATTTCCACCATGGCCTGTCTCCCGTCTGGCTTCCCTGTACGGTCCCTCGGCTCGCCGCCCTCGCAGAGCTGGGGCGCATTGTCCGGACGGCGAGCCTTCGGAACCACTGCAGCTGGAGTCACATCCACCCTTGCGATGATCCGCCGGCCGCTGCCCTTTCGGGCAGGGCCTTTGGATCGACCGCAACCCTGTGAGATACGATCACGCAGGCTGCAGCGATAGCGTCGCCGCCAAGCGCTCGCGCTCAGCGGCATTTTCGATGCGTGGCAACAGCTGGGACTTGATGATCTCCTTCGCCTCGTCCCAGAACTCGTGAAGCTCGTGATCCTTCATCGAATGGCGCGACATCGAGCTGACCGCGACCACCTGCTTGCCAAGGTGCTCGCCGAGCAGCTGGAAATTGCCGGTCGCGACCAGCAGTTCGGCGCGCAGCTTCTCGGGCGGCGTGTGCAGCGCCTTCGCCACCGCGTTGATCGTGCCCATGATGCGGCGAAACTCGACCATGTCGCGCTCGTGCAGCCCTTCCATATCGACCGGCTCGCGCCCGCTGGCGCTGCGATGAAATTCCCGCGCCTCGGAGTCGAACGGCTCGAAGCCGCGCGGCATCTTCAGCCACTTCATTTGGTCAGTTCCTCGTACTTGGCCTCGACGTTCTTCTCGAACAGCCGGAACAGCTGCGGCTTGGTTTCCTTCAGCTTCAGCAGCAGGTCTTGGTTCAACAGCCGCCACTCGTCCCACTCGGCGATGCTGCGGCAGTGGTTGATGTAGCGCTGCAGCGGCTCGATGAAGTCGGCCCACGTCTGGCCTTCGCGCATCTCCAGCTTGAAGGGCGCGACGTGATCGACGACTTCGCCGGTCTGCGGATCGGTCAGTTCATCCATCGACCGGGCCGCAGGCGCGGGCCGATAAGGCTGGCGCGGCACATTGCCGTCCGTGTCGGGATCGATGGCCAGATTCCACATCGCGATCAGGCAATAGCGCTTACCGTAAGTGAAGCCAGCGCCGACCTGATGCATGGGCGTCATCGCGTCGCCGCCACGCAGGCCCTTGTTCTCGCGCGGCACGTCGATCTGATAGCGGCGGATGAAGCCGTCCTCGTGGGTCAGGAAGCCGACCACGCGCACCATCCCGGGCTGGTCGCTGGGCTCCTGCGTGAAGGTCACGCCGAAGCCGTGCGCGGTATAGATCGGCTGGGCGGCGCGCAGCACCGCGTGATAGGTCGCATATTTCGAGCGCGTCTGCGGATTGGTGGCGTCGGCGAACACCGGCTCCATTTCCGCCTGGGCGCGCACGAACGCGGCATTGAAGCGCTTCTCGGCTTCGCGGGTCTGGATGCCGTCGATCAGCTCATAGAGCGGCGCGATGGTCGCCGCATCGACCTTGTTGGCGAGCGCGGTCTGGAGCATCGCCATTGCGTCGGAGAGAACAGGACCAGCTGTGGCAGGCAGGCGCTCGTTCATGCGGCGGCCCTCCGGGTGATGGCAAGGTTGCCCTTGCGGTTGCGCGTGATCTGGAACTCGCCAGCGAAGACCTTGCCGACATCGTCGGGGATGAGATCCCTCGCAGCCTTGCCCATGGCCTCGTGGCTCGCGGCTGCTGCCGATGTCGCGTCGTACTCGTTCAAGTACATGAACAGCTCGGCCGACCAGTTCGTGGGCTCGGCGACGACATCGAGCGTGCGCCACTTCTCGCGCGGCACGATGGGCGGCAGCAGCATCGGGTAAGGCGGCGTCAGCGTGCGCAGACAGTTCAGGAAGATGTCTTTGCGCCGCAGCAGTTCCGCGGTGTAGTCGGGATCGTGCTCGTGCTCGAAGTCGATGGGCTCGCTGGTGCCTTGAGCGACGACAAGGAACGCTCTGCTCGCCGATGTACACAGCCGCTGCAGCGTGGTCTGCGCATAGTAAGCGCGATTGATTTCTTCTCGCTGGCGGTGCGGCGCTAGAAATTTTGCCTCGATCACTGCGTCAAGCGCAGCGCAGAACCCATCGAGCTTGCAACAAACGTCCTTCAACTCGGGATGGAACACAACTTCGCCGCGCCGCGTGATCGGGTGGCCAATCTGGCCAGCGTACCAATCGAGGATCAGCGACTCCATGTGCGAGCCCGCCTGCATCGCCCAGCTCGGCGGATCGGGTTCGACCAGGCCAGCGCGCAGCTGATAGTGCGCGTTCCAGTCGGCTTCTGTTCCCTGCATCACTATATTTGCAGAGGAACCAGTGAATCGGCCGATCTGGTAGCTGAAGTCGGACGCGGCGGGCATACGGGATTCCTCCCAGCGACGATGCTGAGACGTGCAGTGTTGTTGGTCTTCTAAAAGTGCTTAGAGCGCCGCGCTGCGGGCTTTCGCCCTTTGCAATTGGCGGTTGCTTTGATCTCACTCGACCGAGTGTCCCGTATCCACGCTCGGCCGAGCAGCGCAGGGTCGCGAATATCGAACAGAAATTTTCATCTCGTCAAGCGGGAAGTTATCGCGCGTTAATTTTTCTGAGACCGCGCCTGCGGGCCTGAAAATTTTTTTGAGGTGTTGATGGCTTGATCTGGGTCAATGTGGGCCTCGCTGGTTTTATTTGGGTGAAAATATCTGCTCGCCTTTGTCCAAATCGCTCCAGCGCGCTCGTTTGATCAAATAATTTTTCAGGCGCATCGTTGACGCCATGAAACGGCGTCTGCGAACTCTCACCACCTTCAACGAAGTTGTCGAAGCGCTGGGCGGCCCCGTCGCTCTCGGCAAGCTGACAGGTCAGACCTGCGCTGCCGTTTGCAACTGGCGTCGATATCGAGGGCTGTTTCCGCCGAAGTATTGGCCTTGCATGAGCGAGGCGCTTGCCGAGGTCGGATGCTCCGCGCCGCTTTCCCTCTGGGGCTTCTACGGCATCAACGAAGAGCACGACAACAACCAGCAAGCCGCCTGAATGACGGACGCGCGGAGGGAGCCGCCATGCGTCAACTATCGCTTTTCAAAGGCAGAAAACAGCGCGGAATAGCACCGCCACCGCCCCTCGAATTCGCGACGCATGCGACCCTTGCCGACATCTGCAAGCGCTGGCTCGATCCGCGCTGGAAGTTCACCCACCTGCCGCTCGGCGAGCACCGCGAGCACAGGATCAATCCCAAGACCGGCAAGCGCTACTCGCCATCAGGTCAGCGGCTGCAGCGCATGGGCGTGATGCCAGGCTGGCCCGATTTCATTTTCGTCGGGCCGCAGCAGCAGGTGTTCTGGTTGGAGCTGAAGCGATTCCGCACCGGCCGCTTGTCGGAAGATCAGAGCGATGTGCTCGCGCATCTGGTCGCCTGCGGCTTCGCGGTGCTGGTCACCACCTCGCTCGATGAAGCGGTCGCCACCTTGAAGCAGCTGGGCATCCTGCGCTCGGCCGTGGAGCTTCAGTGATGGCGGCGCAATGTCACATTGGCCTTGAGGGCGATGGCCAAAATGGCCATGGCCAAAATGGCCACTCATTTCTCCAGCGCCTCCAACTCTCGCGCGCAGCGCTGCACCGCGATGAGCACGCGGCGGAAGTAGCGCGCGTTGATGCGGCTGCGGATGTAGGCCGGGCTGCCGATGTAGCCGCTGCCGCTCTTCTCCAGCACGCCAGCGGCGATCAGGGATGGCATCAGCCGGCGCACGTTGGTGCGCGGCATCCCCGTAATGCGCGCGATCTGGCTGAACGAGGCTGGCGGGCGTTTGCGCTCGTCGTTCACCCTGCAGGCCATGATGATGAGGATCTCGGGCAACAGCTGGCCGACGTTCTTCTGATGCGGATAGGTCCGCGACATGATCCGGCTCAGCGTCAGGAACATGCGCGAGATTGCCGCCGCCTTGCTGTGACGGCGCGCGTAGGCCTTGTCCTGCATGGGTGTCCCCTCCAGCAGTGCGACGAACGCCAATCGCAGCCGGAGGTAGCAGTTCCTTTCTTTGACCTAGCTCAATGGTCTAACTTTCTCTCGCGTGCGCGTTCCTTAACAAAGGATAGAGTTCCGCCGCTGCATTCGAATGAATGGTCGGCCCACGCTCGCCGCGCTCCGGAGCGACGGCCATGACCCGAGCGCCCGGCAAGCAACCGTCTGATCCGAGAGCAGCCGAAGCTTACGGCGCGCTGATCGAGGGCGTACACATCGCCAGCTACACGTTCGAGCGTGCGTGCAGCAAGTTGGAATGGCTGCTGGAGCATGACCGCTGGCGCAGCGTCGGCGGCGGCTTTCCCGATGTCTACGCCTTCATGGCGTCGATCAAGCTGGATAACCTGAAGTCCTCCGCTGAGCAGCGCAAGCGCATCGCGCTTCGCATTAAGGAGTTGGCGCCGAAGGTCTCCAACCGGCAGATCGCGAAGACGCTAGGTGTGAGTCGCCAAACGATCAATCGTGAGGCTGGCACAAATGTGCCACGCGCCGGGAAAACGCTCAATCAGATCAACAGTCCAAAAGCTTCAGCTGGCACAAATGTGCCACCTGCGCCGTCCGGTGCTGCAGCCGCAAAGATCGTCGAGCGCCGCTCCAACGGAATGACACGAACGCATGCGAAGCGGGCCGAGCGCGAACAGGAGTTGGGAAAAAAGATCGCGGCGTTGCCTGATGCCAAATTTGGAGTGATCCTCGCCGACCCGGAATGGCACGACGAGGTCTACTCCGAAGAAACCGGCATGGACCGGCACGCCTCGCGGCACTACACGACCAGCGACGTTGAGACCATCAAGGCGCGGCCCGTGGCCAGCATTGCCGCCGATGACTGCGTTCTGTTTTTGTGGTCAACCAACCAGCATCTAGATGTTGCCATCGACGTTCTGCGCGCTTGGGGCTTCGAGTACGCCTCGCACTACATCTGGCGCAAGCCGACCATCGGCCTTGGCTATTGGAATCGCAGCGTGCACGAATTGCTTCTGATCGGGACGCGAGGCAACGTGCCGTGCCCCGCGCTTGGGACCCAGGAGCAATCTGTCATCGACGCAGATCGCGGCGTGCACAGCGCCAAGCCCGAAGCATTCCTCGAAATGATCGAGCGATATTTCCCGACGCTGCCAAAGATCGAATTGAATCGACGCGGCCCCGCGCGACCTGGATGGAGCGCGTGGGGAAACGAAGCGAGCGAAGGAGTCGCCGCATTTTTCGATGATCCGACGCGATCTGCAGCTGCTTGAGGCGGACCATGACGAGACGCACCCTGCCGCAGCGCCGTAAGTCCGAAACCTTCGAGATGGCCTATGGCGGGCTGGCGAAAAGCCACACCATCACGCTGGGCTTCTATGAGGACGGCACGCTGGGTGAAGTCTTCATCAACGGCGGCAAGACCGGCGAAGTGGTCGAGGCCATCGCCCGGGATTCCGCCGTGCTGCTTTCGCTGGCGCTGCAGTACGGGGCCGAGCTTTCCAACATCAAGAGCGCGATCACGCGCGACGAACAGGGATCTCCGCAATCCGTCGTCGGCGCGGTTATCGACCGCCTATGCGAGGGCCAGCCATGAGCGTCACTGCTGCCCAGAAGCTGCAATGCATCGAGCGCGAGCTGAGCTACCGCCGCCGCGTCTACGCGCGGCTGGTGGCGCGTGGGAAAATGAGCGAGCTGGAGCGCATCGAGGAGATGCGCCTGATGGAAGCGATCCGGGACGATTACCGCGAGCTGGTCGAGGCTGAAGCAGTGCCGCTCTTCATCGAGACTAAGCGGACGGTGAAGCAGGCCTGATGGTGGCCTGGTACAACGAGAACGACGCCTATGCCGCAGGATGGCTGCGCGAACTTATCAGGCATCGGCTCGTCGCAGACGGCGAAGTCGATACCCGATCAATTGCAGATGTTCGACCTGCCGACCTTACCGGATTCGAGCAGTGCCACTTCTTTGCAGGAATCGGCGGATGGTCCCTCGCTTTGCGAGCAGCGGGATGGCCTGACACTCGACCTGTTTGGACAGGAAGCTGCCCCTGTCAGCCGTTCTCGCTCCTCGGCAAGCAGGCTGGATACGCAGACCCGCGGCACCTTTGGCCGACTTGGGCTCGGCTCATCGGCGAGCGACGACCTGCAACAATCTTTGGAGAGCAACTTGCGACCGCTCCTCGCTGGCTCCGACTTGTGCGAGGTGATCTGGAAGCGCTGGGTTACGCCGTGGGGGCGCTGCCGGTCGAGGCCGCATGCGCGTGTGCGGACCATCGACGAGATCGATATTGGTTTGTGGCCGACCGCGACTGCTATCGCGGACAATCCGCAGGTTCGCGGCTTCGGAGCAGCGGCGAAGCATCGCAAGCGCGGCACGACGCTGGCGGGCGCGGCGCTGTGGTCAACGGCATCGAGCCGGGATTGGAAGGACACGCCCGGGATGTCGATCACGCGCGAGCGCGGGCGCAAGCGGCTGGATCAGCTGCCCCGGCAGGCCTTCAATTCGGAAGTGGTGCTGTGGCCGACAGCGCGGGCCTCGGAAGCGGGACCGGACTTCGCGAAGGCTTCGCGATCATCGACGGGGATGGCGCTGCCAGCGGTCGCCGCAAGTTCGATCTCGCCATCTGCAGAATCGACGGACGAGTCCGTCGCATTGAACCCGGCCTTCGTCTCGTGGCTGATGGGATTCCCGCCCGAGTGGATAAGCTGCGCGCCCTCGGAAACGCCATCGATCACCGACCTGCCGCCGCCTTCATCCGCGCAGCGATGCGAAGCATTGGAGTGGCAGCATGAACGCTGAAGCACTCGCCCAGGCGCTGGGAGCTGTTCGATCCGGCAGGCAGTGGAAGTGCCGCTGCGTCGCCCACGAGGACCATTCGCCGAGCATGATCATCTTCGACGGACGCGACAGCGTGCAGGTCCGCTGCATGTCCGGCTGCGAGCCTGCCGACATCATCGCGGTGCTGCGCTCGCGCGGATTGTGGGATGCGATGGGCGAGAATGGGCGTCCTTGGACGCCGAAGGGCAAAAAAAGCGTTTCACATGAAACACTTGAGGACAAGCGCACGCAGCAGCTGCGCGTGCTGGCGCGCTGCATTTTCGATGATGCGCAGCCGATCAAGGGCACCATCGCACAGGCCTATTTCGAGAGCCGCGATCTCTGGTCGGTCGCGATGGAGATTGACGATATTCGCTTCCATCCGCGCTGCCCGCGCGAGAAGAGCGACCATCCCGCCATCGTCGTCGCGATGCGCTCGGTGCACAGCCGCGCCATCACCGCGATCCAGCGCATCTTCCTCGACAGGCACGGACGCAAGACCGGAAAAGGCATGATGCTCGGCAGCGCTGGCGGCGCGGCGATGCAGCTGCAGCCGAAGATAGGCACCATGCTGCACATCGCCGAAGGGCTGGAGACCGCGCTGGCCGTCATTGCGCAGGATCATTGCCCGGCATGGGCGCTCGGCTCAGCATCCCTGATCCAAACCTTCCCCGTGCTCGAAGACATCAACGAGCTGGTGATCTGGGCCGATCATGATCCGCTGCAGCTGATCGGCGGCAAGATGGTGCGGCCCGGCGAGCGCGCCGCCGTGATCTGCGCGCAGCGCTGGATCGCGGCGCACAAGCAGGCCGATATTTTCAAAGCAAGGGGTGAAGGCAAGGATCAGGCCGACGTGTGGAGCGAGCGCTGTGGCCGACTTTGAGGATGAGGACAACGTGCGCGTGCCGATTCCCGATGAGCCCGTCATCGTGCCGTTCGATGACGCGCGGCGTCGGCGCGACCGCGCGGCCGAAGGCGAGCCGCAGCGCGCCACCGTCGTCATCACCGCCGCGCCCTATGTCTGGATCGACCCCGCCACGATCCCGGTGCGCGACTGGCTGTACGGAAGGCTGCTGGTGCGTCGCTTCCTGACCGTGACAATTGCGCCCGGTGGCGTCGGCAAGTCCTCCATGATCGCCGCTGAAGCCTTGGCGATGGTCTCTGGCCGCAACCTGCTGGGCATCGAGCCCGTGCGCCGCCTGAAGGTCTGGCTGTGGAATTTGGAAGACCCGCAGGAAGAGACCACGCGCAAGATCCAGGCAGCAGCGAAGCATTTCGATCTGCAGCCGCAGGACATCGAAGGGCAGCTGTTCGTCAATTCCGGGCGCGATCATGCGCTGGTGATCGCCAAGGAGTATCGCAATGGCAGCGTCGTCGTGATGCGGCCGGTCATCGACAACCTCGTGCAGCAGATCAGCGAGAACGGCATCGACATCGTGATCATCGATCCCTTCGTCAGCTGCCACGAAGTTTCCGAGAACGACAATTCCGCCATCGACATGATCGCCAAGGAATGGAGCCGCGTCGCCGAGCTGGCGAACTGCGCTGTCCATCTGGTGCATCACACGCGCAAGTCGCCAGCGGGCACCGAGATCACCACCGACAGCAGCCGGGGCGCGAAGGCATTGACCGATGCGGCCCGCGTCGCCCGCGCCTTGAACCAGATGACCGAGGAGGAAGGCGTCACCGCTGGAGTCGAGAACCATCGGGTGTATTTCCGCGCCATCAACGACAAGACCAATCTCGCGCCGCCCGCATCGGTCTCGGTCTGGTTCAAGATCGCCAGCGTCTGGCTCGACAATGCGCCCGGTGGCGGCGACAGCGTCGGCGTAGTGACGCCATGGGCATGGCCCGATCCGATGTCGGCCGTGACGACCTTCGACTTCGAGAAGGTCGCCATCGCGATCCGCAAGGCAGACTGGCGCAAGGACGTGCGCTCGACCAGCTGGGTGGGCAAGGCAGTGGCCAGCGCGCTCGGCCTGGACATCGACAAGAAGAGCGACAAGGCGAAGGTCACGACGCTGGTCAAGGGGTGGCTGGACAACGGGAGTTTGATCGTGGTCGATGGGTTCGATGAGCAGCGCAGGGCCCGCCAATTCGTGCAGGTGTGCGATGCGGAATGAGGCTGCTCCAGTCGCGGTTTTCAACTGGAGCAAAACCGGAGCTCAACTGGAGCGCTGTACAGTCCCTGCTCACGCTCCACTTCCCTACGGGAAGAGGAAGTGGAGCGGAGCAGATTACAGGACTGTCTGGAGACTGGAGCGGAGCGGAGCGATTGATGATAGAACTTGGAGGGAAAAATGGACGCGCTGGCGTTTGCCGATGAGCTGCTGGACGAGACGCCGAGCCGGTGGTCAGGCCCGCATGTCGGCCGGCGGCTGGCCGAGGCGATGCGGACCTTGGCGATGCTGCCAATGGGCACCGGAACCGGGCGCGCAATCTGGCCGCCCTACGTGTACGAATGGGACGACCTCTTGGCGCAGCAGGCGCAGGGCGAGCTGGAGCGGACGCAGGCGATGCAGAACCGCATCAGGCTGCTGCCATCGAGCCGCGAGGTGCAGCGGATGGAGATCGCGATCTGCTGGCCTGCCGAGCACCTTGGCGCGAAGGATCATCTGCTCCGCGCCGTCAACGCCGTGGCGCTGGCGCATGCGCTGGAGCGCGATGCCGGATGGGTCGCAGCCAAGCGCGGCGGATATGCCGACACATGGCGCGAGCGGCACGATCAGGGATGCGACATCATCGCCATCGGCTTGCGCAGCCGCAGGGTCCCGGTGTTCTGATGATCAAGCTGCCGCGAGCTGCCGAGCGCGAATATCTGGCGATCTATGGCATCGTCGCGGTCTACGTCGCATCGCTGCCGCAAGGCGCATCGCTGGTCGGCTTTTCCCGCGATCTGCTGCACAGCCTGCTGACGCTGCGGCGCAGGTGGCCGGGCTTGCACATCGCATCAGCGTTCTGGGTGAAGAACCGAGGCGAAGCCCGCCTGATCGCCACCGAGGTCAATCGCAGCTTGATGCATGTCGCCGAGCAGAAGCTGCTGATGGCCGATGCGAAGGCCGCGCAGCGGCATGTCGAGAACGTCGCCGCGCATATGGGTATCCAGCTGACCGAGCACGCCACCGTGCTGATGCGCGCCCGATCCGCGGTCGCCTTCATCGACGCCAAGATCGCCCAGGCGCAGGCCAACGGCGAACTCGCGTGGTTCAACTCGGCCTATCGCGCGTGGCGGCTGGAGGCGCAGCGCCAAGGGCGCGGAATGTCCTATGCCGAGGCCCGCGCCCGGCTGCGGCAAAATATTTTTCGTCAAATTCTGACCAACGATAGCCAGATTGATCCAGCGAGCATCTTCCCGCCGCTGCAGGGAATTGATTCTTCCGTTTCAGGGTGATCTCTTCACGCGCGCTGGCGCGGCTCGGAATCCGTGCTCGCACCTCCCGACCACCGACGCAACGGGCTTCAAACCGGCTTCCATCGAGGCCGGTTTTTCGTGCCCGATGGGGAGATTGCCCATGTGCTTCACCCTTGCTTGGCTTGAGCAGCTGATCGTTTGGCTGATCGTCATCGGCGCTGTCGTCGCCATCATCAAGCTGCTGATCCCGTTCCTCGATAGCCTCACAGGCATGCCGATCATCGGCCGCGCGCTCATGATCGTGCTGTGGGCCATCATCGCCATCGCTGTCGTCGTGGTGATCTTCGGCCTGCTATCCTGCCTGCTCGGAGGTACAGGCACGCTCGGCTTTCCTCACGTCCGATAGCCAAGTCGAGGCCTTGCCGCCTTATCCGCCAGCGCCGCCATCGATCTGCAAGGGATGCTGATCATGCTGCTCCTGGCCGTGATCCTGATCGGCCTTCACTCCATCGACGGAAGGCAGATCGACATCAACCCGAAGCAGATCACCACACTGCGCGAAGCTCGCGGCGATGAAGCGAGCGGCAAGTACCTGACCAAGGGCGTGCGCTGCATGGTGAGCCTTGCCGATGCGAAGTACGTCACCGTGATCGAAACATGCAGCGTGGTGCGCGAGAAGATCGAAGCCGCGCGGTGAACAGGGAGAAGACCGATGTCGCTACAGATCATCGACGGCCCGACCATCCCGGCAGGCGAGTCGCTGTCCGAAGGAGTCGACTGCAGCGCTGGGCAGATCGTCCGCATCACCGTCCCGCAGGAGTTCACGCAGGCCAACATGACCTTCGAGGTCTCGTCCGATGGCGCGCTCTACAACGCGATGTTCGATCCGCGCGGCAACGAGATCACCATCACGGCCAAGCCGGACAGCGGCATCGCCCTTGCCGGGGAGCCATGGGTTCGAACGGTGGGGTGGCTAAAGCTTCGCAGCGGCAGCCGGGATCATCCCGTCAGCCAGCGCGAGGCTTGCAAGTTCGCCATTGCGCTGGAGATCCCTGACGCCCGGTAAGGCCCTGATCTCATGACGCTTTTGGGGTGGAAGTTCGTTCTATTGGCAGTGAACGGGGCGCAAAAGGCTTGCAGATCGGGCCGTTCCGGCCCGGTCAGCACCTTCGGCAGGTCCGAATTTGACCATGCCTCTGCATGGTGACGCCTGCCGTGCCGCCTAACTGCTTGATCTCATGGTGGAATAATATGCCACGGGGCCGGGGGGCTCCTTGCGAACTATTGGCGGGACCCGCTGCAGCGCTGGCGGCGCTTCAAAATTAGCGCCTGCAAAATGGAAAAACCGAGAAAGACGAAAGTTCTAAAACGCAGAAAGCGTTGGGATTACAGCATCTTGTGCTCGAAAGCCCCGTTTCGGCCGGAACAGTTGGCCGAGGCCTGTCCCGGCTAACTTTCGGGCCGGATTGGCCCTTTTTTCCGCAACTAGATACCGCGTGGGAGTTTCGTCTACACGCCGAAAACCCAGCAATTTCAGGCTCTTGCGCCAAGGAACCGGATGCATCAGATCGCGGAAAGAGCCGTTTTTCCCGAGGAAAACGGTCAATTCGGACGCGCCGAAACGCCCAGGCTATGGCCCGCCGACCAGATCGAGCGGCGGCCGATCAGCGCCCTGACCCCGAGCGCGCGGAATGCCCGCCAGCATAGCGAGGCGCAGATCAGCCAGATCATGGCGTCGATCCGAGAGTGGGGCTGGACCATGCCGGTCCTGATCGATGAAGTCGGGTCGATCATAGCTGGCCACGGGAGAGTCCTGGCTGCGGAGCATTTGGGCATCGATCAGGTGCCGGTCATGGTCGCTCGCGGCTGGACCGAAGCGCAGAAGCGCGCCTATCTGATCGCCGACAACAAGCTGACCGAGAACGGCGGCTGGGATGACAAGCTGCTGCGGATCGAGCTGGGCGATCTGGCCGACATGGGGCTGGTAGCGCTGACCGGCTTCAACGAAGTCGAGCTGCGCGAGCTGGGCGTGGGCGTATCGGCCTTGGGCGAAATGCCGCCGCTGGCCGATGGCGAGAAGTCGCGCTTTCAGCAGATGACCTTCATCCTGCTGACCGAGCAGGCCGAGACGATCAATTCTGCGCTGCAGCTGGCGGCGCGACGGCATCCGACCACCGATGCCGACGAGAACAAGAACCAGAACGGCAACGCGCTGGCGGAAATCTGCCGCGCGTACCTGGCCGCATGATCGCCCCTGCGCTGCTGCTGCTCTGCATCGCCGCGCTGATCGACCGCGCGTATACGCTGGCCGTCCTGCTCTTCCTGATGGCGGCCTTCAAGGCAGTGACATCATGACCAGCGCGAAGGATATCGTGGTGCAGCCCGTCGCCAAGCGCGACGCCGACGCGCTGATCCGCCGCGTGCACTACAGCGGCAAGGTCGTCACCAATTCGCAGCTGTCGCTCGGCGTCTTCCTGAACGGCAGGATGGAAGGCGCGATGCAGTTCGGCCCATCGCTGGACAAATCGCACATGCTGAACCTCGTCCGCGATACCCGATGGAACGGCTTTCTGGAATTGAACCGGATGGCCTTCACCGACACGCTGCCGCGCAACTCGGAAAGCCGCGCGCTGGGCGTCGCGATGCGGATGATCAGGAAGCATTATCCGCACATCGAATGGATCGTCAGCTTCGCGGATGCCTGCCAATGCGGCGACGGCACGATCTATCGGGCCTCGGGCTTCATCCTGACGCTGATCAAGCAGAACAAGGACGTGATGCGCTTCGCCGATGGCAGCGTCGGCCACAAGATGTCGCAAGTCACGGGCGGCAACCGGCTGCAGCACTTCGCCGCGACGGGCGGCAAATGGAGCGGCATCGGCACGCCGCTGGAAGGTTACACGCTGCGCTACGTCTATTTTTTGAATCCGGCAGCGCGGCAGCGGTTGAACGCCGAGGAGCTGCCGTTCAGCGCAATCGAAGCCCGGGGCGCAAACATGTATCGCGGCGTGCGTGGGAAGCAGGCGATGGCTGGCACCAACCAGCACAGCGACGGAGCAGCACCGATCCCCACGCTCCAGCGACAGGAACCAAGAGGACCGCATGAAACCCGGCAAGCGACCACTGCCGACGCATCTGAAGCTGCTGCGCGGAAACCCCGGCCAGCGCAGGCTTCCTGATGAACCGCAGCCCGAGCAGCTGCCTGATGTCCCCGATCCGCCGCCCTTCATCACGGGCTATGCTGCCGACGAATGGTGGATCACCGGCACCGAGCTGCATCGGCTGGGCCTCTTGACCCGCGTCGATGTCCCCGCGCTGGCGGCCTATTGCTACAGCTTCGGCCAGTGGCGCATGGCGGCCGAGGCGCTGGCGAAGATGCAGGCGAACGATCCGATCATGAACGCCATGATCATCAAGTCGAAGTTCGGCGACGCCGCGATGAACCCGCTGGTCAGCATCGTGCGCAAGCACGCGGGCGACATGGTGCGCTTCGCGGCAGAGTTCGGCCTGACGCCGGCGGCCCGCAGCAGGATCACGGCGGGCATCCACGGCGACAACTCGCAGAGCAAGTTTGCCGGACTCATCGCAGGCTAGACGCACTTCCGAAGGCAGGCGTCGGGCTTCAGCCGTTATCCGGTTTATCGAGAAACTGACCGTGCCCAGCGGTCACGGCATGGGCAAGCCGTTCAAGCTGGAGCCGTTTCAGAAGCTCTTCATCCGCGCGATCTATGAGCCCTATCTCGGCCAGCGTCGCGCGGTGCGCCGCGCGATCCTTTCGATGGCGCGCAAAAACGGCAAGACCGCGCTGATCGCCGCCATCGTGCTGGCGCATCTGGTCGGACCCGAGGCCATCATCCACGGCGAGATTTATTCGGCGGCGAATGATCGCGATCAGGCCGCCATCGTCTACAAATTCGCTCGCCAGATGGTCGAGCTCGACGCCGAGCTGCTGGAGCTGATCGAGCTGGTGCCATCGACCAAGACGATGGTCGCCCGCCGCACGGGCTCGGTCTATCGCGCGATCAGCGCCGAAGCTGGCACCAAGCACGGCTACCTGCCCAGCCTGGTGATCTATGACGAGCTGGCGCAGGCGAAGAACCGCGACCTGTACGACGTGCTCGATACATCCTTCGGCGCCCGGGAGGAGCCGCTTTTCATCGTGATCTCGACGCAGTCGAACGATCCCGAGCACATCATGTCGAAACTGATCGATGATGGAATCTCCGGCATCGACCCCGCAATCGTCTGCCACCTGTATGCGGCCGATGAAGATTGCGAGCTGGCCGACGAGAAGCAATGGAAGAAAGCCAACCCGGCGCTCGGCAAATTCCGCGATTACGAGGACCTTGCCACCGCGATCCGCAAGGCGATCCGAATGCCCGCCGAGGAGCCGAAGGTCCGCAACCTGTTTCTGAACCAGCGGGTCTCGCCCATCGCTTCGCTGATCAGCCGCGCCGAATGGATGGCTTGCGCTGGCGACGCGGCGCTGCAGGACGGCGAGGAAGTCTATCTGGCGCTCGATCTGTCCTCGACCGTCGATCTGACCGCGCTGCTGATCGGCTCGGCCGCCGATCCCTGCCGCATCCAGCCGTTCTTCTGGAAGCCGCGCGAAAGCCTGACCGAGCATTCAGCCCGCGACTTCGGTTCGGGATCGCATCGATATCGCGAATATGCCGACGCAGGCTTTCTGAAGGTCAGTCCAGGCAAATCGATCAACCCGGAAGTGATCGCGCTCTTCATCGCCGAAATGACGCAGCGCTATCGCGTCAAGGGCATGGCGTATGACCGCTGGCGCATCAACGATCTGCTGCGCGAGTTCGACCGCATCGGCCTGCAGGCCTTCGAGGACGGCGAGAAAGGCGGCGATGGCTTGCGGCTGGTGCCGTGGGGCCAAGGCTTCAAGGACATGGGGCCTTCCATCGACGCGCTGGAGCTGGCCGTGATCGAGCGCCAGCTGATCCATCCCAACAATCCGCTGATGAACTGGAACATGGCAAACGCTGTGGCGACGATGGACCCGGCTGGCAACAGGAAGCTGGACAAGGACAAGGCGCGATTCCGCATCGACGGCGCGGTCGCGCTGGCCATGCTGCTGGGCCTGCGCTCGCGGGATCGGGCGCCAAGCAAACCAATCGATATCGAGGCGCTGATCGGATGAGGCTGATGGGCACGGAAGTTCCTTGGTGGTTCTTCGCCTTCTGCGCGCTCGTGGTCGTCATTGGCCTGATTGCGGTGAGCTAGGCATTGGCAATCCGTACTGCTCTGCGCGCTTTTGCGCCAACTGCCGATAGGCGGCGGCTTGCTTCAGCAGTTGCGACCGGAAAACCTCGTCCTGCTCTGTCGCGGCAAGCGTTTCGAGCGCGACGGCGCGCTCCAAGTATTCGACCAGCATTTTCATGGTCGGCTACGTCGTCTTTCGCTTGAGCATTTCTTTTTCGACTTCGTCCGCAAGAGCATTCAGGTGCAGGCATAGCCGATTGAACATCTCACGCTTCGCCTTATCGGTCGCAAGATCGCGGATGAGCGCGCATTCGGCGGCCTCTGCTCGCAGCTTTTCGATGTGCGCCTCATAGTCTTGCATCGGCAATGTCTCCCGCGCTCCAGTGAGTTCCATAGCAGGAACACGGAGTCAACCTGTCAAAACGATCACCTGCACTTCATCAGCGGCCTAGCCGCCGCGGAGCAAGCTATGCGTGAGGATTGGGCGCACTTCTACGGCACTGCCTTCTGGCAGCGCCGCCGGAGGCAGCAGCTGCTGGCGCATCCGCTCTGCAGGTTCTGCGCTGATGATGGGCTGGTGATGCCCGCGACCCACGTCGATCATGTCGAGCCCCATCGGGGCGACTGGAATTTGTTCTGCCTCGGCGAGCTGCAGAGCCTTTGCGCCCATTGCCACAACTCGCGAAAGCAGCAGATGGAGGCGCGCGGCTTCGACGTGATGGTCGATGACGACGGCTGGCCGACCGATCCGAAGCATCCGGCGAACAGGCATCGCGGGAGATGAGGCATTGCCGATTCTGCAATGGCGCTGCGCGCATGGTGAAGCTCCCGCTGTCACGCTTGCTTGCGCTCGCACGGTCGCGCTCGCGCCAGAAGACGACAGCGTCGACTCCAACCTCGTCCACATCACCGGCAGCGGCGCAATCGCATCGTTCGGCGAAGGCCCGCCGACCATAAAGCGGGTTTTGTTCGAAGCCGGGATCACGCTGGAGCATAGCGCGAGGCTGCAGCTGCTCTGCTGCATGAACCGCATCATCACCGTGCCTGCCATTGGCCTCTATGCCTGCGACGGCAACGGCCATTGGAACGAAGTGCATTTCACTGAGACCGGAGCGCGCGAGATATCGCGCCGCCTGGATCGCATCGAAGCGCGGCTCGAAGAGATCGAGCGGCATCTCGAACCCTGAACGTCACCGGATCGCAAAGCCGACCAGCCCTGCACCCTGCGGGAGGAGTTGCCATGGATCAGCGAAAGATGGTCACGCGCTCGGACATCGAGCCGGAAGACGATGAGACCTATTCCGACTTCATGGACCGTTGCACCGACGAGATCGGCGATGCGGATGTCTGTCAGATCATCTGGGACAATCGTGCGGCTGATGGCCTGCGCCACAAGGTCAATGCAGCGAAAAAGAACGGGCTTGAGTTCGTGCTGTCGGACGAGACGCCTGATCGCATGGACGACATCATCCTGTCGGACGGCTGGCAGCTGAGCAACTTCAAGAAGAACCCAATTGCGCTGTTCGGGCATCAGTCCAGCTTCCCAATCGGCAAATGGAGCAACCTGCGCGTCGTCGATAAGCAGCTGCGCGGCGTGCTGGAGCTGGCCCCGGAAGGCACATCCGACCGCATCGATGAGATCAGGCGGCTGGTCGATGCCGACATTCTGCGCGCCGTCTCGGTCGGCTTCAGGCCGCTGGAGACGAAGCCGCGCAAGGAGACCGACTGGGGCGTCTTCTACACGAAGGCCGAGCTGGTCGAGACCAGCCTTGTCTCGGTGCCCGCGAATCCCAATGCGCTCGCGGTCGCCAAGGCGCTGAACATTTCACCCGAGACCATCGAACTCGTCTTTGCCGGGAAAGGCAGAAAGGACGGGATCGCGCGGCGCGGGATCACTGGCGGGCAAGCCTCAAAGCAACAGCAGACCAGAAAGGGCACGACGATGTCGTTTGCTCAGAGGATCACCGCTGCCGAGCAGCGCGTCACGGCGCTGCGCGACCAGCTGAAGGCCCACTATGAAACCATCGACGACACCAACGTCACCGATGCGCAGCTTGAAACTGCCAACGACCTGAACGCCAAGATCGCGCAGGAGGAAAAGGGCCTCGCTGCCCTGCGCGATGCCGAGAAGCATCTGGGCCTGACTTCGGACGATGGCAGCACCGCGATTGTCGTGCGCGGCCATCCGGTGCAGCCACCGGCCCGGCAGCAGGCCGACTTCCGGCCGTTCACCAAGCGCAAGGTCGAGCCCATCGATCTCTTAGTGAAGATGGGCGTCGTGCAGGTGCTCGCGCATAGCCGCAAGCAGCCCGTCGAGGCCATGATGCGCGAAGTCTATCCCGATGATGAGCAGATCATTCGGGGCGTCTTCGACTGGATGGCCAAGGCGGCCACCAACCCCGCAATGACCACCGTCACGGGCTGGGCCGCCGAGCTGGTGCAGCAGATCGTCAGCGGGTTCATGGAAACCCTGATGCCGAAGTCGGTCTATCCCCGGCTTTCGAACGCTGGCCTTTCGCTGTCCTTCGGCACCAACGGCAAGATCATCATTCCGACGCGCTCCACCACGCCGACCATCGCGGGATCGTTCGTCGGTGAAGGGCTGCCGATCCCCGTCCGTCAGGGCCTGTTCACTTCGCAGGTGCTGACGCCCAAGAAGATGGCGGTCATCACCACTTGGACCCGCGAGATCAACGAGCACAGCGTTCCCGCTATCGAGGGCCTGCTGCGCAACGCGATCCAGGAGGATACCGCGGTCTCGCTGGACTCCGTCCTGATCGATAGCAACGCGGCGACCGTGGTCCGGCCCGCTGGCATCCTCCACGGCGTCACCCCGCTGACGCCCACCGCAGGCGGCGGCTTCAATGCCATCGTCGGTGACATCAAGCAGCTGTCAGGCGCGCTGCTCACTGCCACCGCTGGCAATGTGCGCAATCCGGTCTGGCTGATGAACCCGCAGCAGGTGAACAGCGCGGGCTTGATCACCGCGCCCGGTGCCGGCGTCTTCCCGTTCCGGGAGGAGATCAGCAACGGCCGGCTGTCGGGCTGGCCGATCATCGACTCGGGCACGATCCCGCTGGGCACCGTGATCACGCTCGATGCAGCCGACTTCGTCTCGGTCGGCGGCGATGCGCCGCGCTTCGAGCTGTCCGATCAGGCGACCCTCCACATGGAGGACACCGCGCCTGCGGACATCGTCGCGGGTCCCGGCCCGGGCACGCCCGCGTTCCCCGTCAAGTCGATGTGGCAGACCGACAGCATCGCGCTGCGGCTGATCCTGCCGGTCAACTGGACGATCCGCCGTCCGGGCGTGGTCGCCGTCGTCAACGGCGTCACTTGGTAAGCGGCGCAACCAGCAAAGGAGAACTTCGATGACCGACCAAGATCAGGCCGCTGCGAAGCGCGCCGAGGAGCAAGCCGCCGCCACCAAGAAGCGGGACGAGGATACCCGCAAGCGTCTCGCTGAAGAGCGCGATGCGCGGCAGAAAGAGCGCGAGGAGCGCATGGCCGAGAACGCGAAGGTGAAGCCGACGCCGACGCAGGAGGAGAACGATCTCGCCAAAAGCGGCGTCCATATCGCGGAGCACGAACCGGACGGCTCGCCCGAGCAGTCAACGGAGCATCATCCGGCCAATCCGGACAAGCACCGCACGCGCGAGACCAAGCCAGCCCAAGGCTCGCAGTCCCGCGCTGACTACTCGACCCGCACGTCGAACCCTGCATCGACGCACAAAGCTGAATGACCGAGCCCGCCGCCAAGCCCCGCTACCGCGTTCAAGCTGGCCGCTCGTTCGCGGTGGCTGGCCCCGACACTTCGGTTGTCAAAGCCGAGGGCGAGGTCAGGCCGGGGCCTTGGTATCTGCCGATCACCGGAGGCTGGTTGCCCGCCGAGGTCGGCAGCAGCATGAACTGGTGGCAGCTGGGCTATGACCCGATCAGCTTCGGCACCACCTCGGCCATGGTCGAGGCCTGCGTCTCGGCCTATGCCCAGACCGTCGCGATGTGCCCCGGGGATCACTGGCGGGCCAACGATAAAGGCGGGAGAGATCGCGTCACGAACTCCGCGCTCTCCCGCATCCTCCGGTCGCCGAACGACTATCAATCGATCAGCGACTTTCTGCTGAACGGCACGCGCTCGCTCTATCTGCACGGCAACGCCTATGGGCTGGCGCTGCGAAATGACCGTTATGAGATCGACGAGCTGCATCTGATGGATTCGACGCAGTCCTATCCACGGCTCGCGACCACCGGGGACATCTTCTATCAGCTGAGCGGCAATGACGTGATCGACCGCCGCCTGGGCGGCGAGAACCTGATCGTCCCGCAGCGGGATGTCCTGCATATCCGGCTGCAGACTGTCCGCAGCCAATGGCCGCGCCCGCTGGTCGGCGAGTCGCCCATCGTCGCCGCCTATGGCGATGTCGGCATTGCAGCGGCGATCACCGCGCAGCAGATGAAGTTCTATATGAACGAGGCGCGGCCATCGGCCGTGCTTTCGACCGATCTGCAGCTTGACAAGGATCAGGTGCAGGCGCTGCGGGATCGCTGGAATGAGCAATCCAAGGGGCTGCATCAGGGCGGCACGCCGATCCTGACCGCTGGCCTGAAGGTCCAGCCTTGGGCGCAAGGCGGCAAGGATGCCGCCACGGCCGAAATCCTGAAGCTCTCGAACGAGCATATCGCGCTCGCCTTTCGCATTCCGCTGCAGGTGCTCGGGCTTGGCGGCAACAATCTGTCATCGACCGAGATGCTGATGCAGAGCTGGATCGCATCGGGCCTCGGCTTCGCGCTCAACCACATCGAGGAAGCCATCGGCCTGCTGTTCGGGCTGAAGGGCCAGCCTGACGAATATGTCGAGTTCGATACGGCAGCACTGCTGCGCTCTGCCCTGAAGGACCGGATCGAAGCACTGGCGCGCGGCGTTCAGGGCGGCATCTACGCGCCCAATGAGGCCCGTCATAGCGAGAGCCTCGACGCCGTTCCGTTTGGCGATGAGCCGCGCGTGCAGCAGCAGGTCGTTCCGCTGAGCGCAGTCAGCAAGATACCCGCCGCGCCAGCGCCGCCAGCTGCGCCGCCGGCCGATCCCGCAGCAGCTGCAAATGATGATGCGAAGCCACCGCCTCCAGAAAAGGGCGACCGCGATGCAATCCAACGGGAAGTCCGAAACCTCTTTGCCTGCGCCGACCGGATCGGACGCCGCCGAATTACTTCTTGAGGCCTGGCGCGAGGCATTGGGCGAAGCGCTCGACCGCGAGCGCGGGCAATGGCAGCGCGAGCGCGCCCTGATCGAGGCGCAGGCCGCGACCGTCATCCTCGGGCTGAAGGCCGAAGTCGCTGACCTGAAGTCATCGCTGCTGCAGTTCGCCAAGGAACAGGTTGATGTCCTGCAGGCGCAGATCAGCGCCCGCCTTGCAACGCTCAAGGATGGCGCAGACGGCAAGGATGGAGCACCCGGCGATCAGGGACCTGCAGGTCCAGCTGGCGAGCGAGGTTATCAGGGACCTGCTGGCGAGCGCGGCGAGCCGGGAGAGCGCGGCGAACAAGGCGAGCGCGGTGAGCAAGGCCCTGCCGGGGCTGCTGGCGGGCCGGGGCCGCGAGGCGAGCAAGGTCCGCAGGGCGAGCCGGGTCCAGCTGGCGAGCGCGGTGAACAAGGAATGCAGGGCGAGCGGGGCGAAACAGGAGAGCGAGGTCAAGATGGCCAGCAAGGCGAAAAAGGCGAAGCAGGTGAAAAAGGCGAGGAAGGCGAAGCGGGCCAGCCCGGCCAGCCGGGCGAGCAAGGCGCTCGCGGCGATCAAGGTGTCCCCGGTGAAAAAGGCGAGCAAGGGCTATCGGGACAGGATGGCGCGCCCGGCGAGAAAGGCGCACCGGGGCAGCTGAGCGCTGTCGAGGCATTTGTCGAGGGTGCTGTCCATTATGAGGGCGTGGTCGTCCGGCATATGGGCAGCACCTATCAAGCGCGATGCGATACTGCGCGCACGCCGCCGCATGACGACTGGGCGCTGATCGCCGCCAAGGGCCGCGACGCCGCGATGCCGAAGATCATCGGCACCTATCGCGAGGGAGAGAACTATTCGTTCCTCAACATCGTGGCGCTCGGCGGTTCCAGCTTCATCGCACGCACCGATGATCCGGGGCCGTGTCCAGGCGAAGGCTGGCAGCTGATCGCCAGCGCGGGCAAGCAAGGTAAGCCGGGACCGCAAGGCGAACGTGGCGAGGCAGGAGCGCGTGGCGAGCCCGGCCTGCCAGCGCCGACGATCCTCGGCTGGAAGATCGACCGCGAGCGCTACTGCGCCACGCCGATCATGTCCGACAACAGCGAGGTCGAACCGCTGCAGCTGCGCGCCCTGTTCGAGCAATTCCACTCCGAGGCGGACTGATGGCCGACATCTGGGTCAAAGTGATCACGCCAGCGGAAAGCTACGATCTGCTGACGCTCGATGAACTCAAGCTGATCCTGAACATCCCCGCGAGCGATACCAGCGAAGACGAGCAGCTGAAGCAATGGATCGAGCACTACAGCGATATCGTCGCCACCATGTGCAATCGAGTCTTTGCCAAGGAGACGGTCGAGGAGACATGGCGCGGCGATACCATGCCGTTCGATAGTCCCCGGCTTTTCCTGACGCATTATCCGGTCGCCGACGCCGACATCGAAGCCGTGGAATCGCCGCGCGGCAGCAGCATCGACCCGGCTGCTTATGAGATCGAGAACCGCTCAGGCAAGATGCGCATCGAGGGCGCATGGTCGGAGCCAGTCACCGTCACCTACAGGGGCGGCTACGATCTGCCCGACGAAGCGCCGCCAGCGCTGAAGCAGGCGACCGGCCTTTTGATCCAAGGCGCTCGCGCGCAGCGGACTGCGGCGGCGGTCAGCGGCATCAAGTCGATCACCCACCGCGAGTCGCGGGTGCAGTTCATGGACCCCAACGCGGCTTTGAACAAGACTGGAGGTGCGCTCGGTGAAGCCGCCGAGACCGTCAACGCGCTGCTCTACAAGTACATGCGCTTCTATGTTTGAGGTGAAGATCGAGGGCGTCGAAGAGCTGCTTGCGAAGCTGAACCAGTACGACACCCAGATCACCACCCTGCGCAGAAAGATGCCCGAGGAGCTGGAGAACTGGCAGCGCCAGGACATGCGCCGCAAATATCCGAACATGCAGACCGAAATGGTCGCGAACGAGACCAGCGCGACGACCCTGATCTGGCCGCGCTCGCGCCAGCCTTCTAAAGACACCCATCACCGCAGGCAGGGTCCGAAGCAGTATCGGCCCGCCAAGCACGGGCCTGTGGTGCGAAGCAACCGCCCGATCCTGCGGGCCGAGCTGCTGGGGCAGCTTTGGGATCGCATGGTGAGGCTGACCGCCGAGGCGATGAAATGGCCGTGAACCTCGACGTGCTGCTGCAGGGGCCGATCTTCGACTTCTGGGCGGTGCCGGTGACGTTCAGGCCGTTCGCTTCGCAGCCCGGACAGCCCGACTATCAGGGGCGCGGCATTCTCAACACCTACAGCCTCGATGTCGCTGGCTTGGACGGCCAGATTTATTCCGACCAGCGCACCATCCTCGACATCCGCGAAAGCGAGTTCGCGGTGCTGCCGCAGCAGAATGACCGGCTGGTGATCCCGCTGGACTGCAACAACGTGCCGCGCGGCGAATATCAGATCATCGACGCATCGAGCGACGGCGGCGGCCAGACCATGCTGACGATCCGCATCTATGAAACAATCATGTGAGCGATGGGCATCACCGACACGCAGTCATTCTCGCTGGTGATCCGCGACGTGTTTTTCGATGCCTTGACGGGCGATCCGTTTTTCGAGAACTACAGCAAGCGCAAAAACAAGATGCTGAGCGTGCAACATCAGCTGCTGCCGTACCTGGGCGTCTACATCATCGATGAGACCATGCTGCCGGACGGCGACGCCAACGCTGGCATGATCCGCTTCAGCCACACGCTGCGCATCGGTTTCTCGGTGGTCGTGGCCAACAACGATCAGGTGGTGGCCGAGCAGCAGATCGATGCGGCTTGGTGGCGGATCATGAACCGGCTCTGGCTCGACCAGTACATCATGAACCTGTTCGACACGATGAACCCGCATACCGGGCAACCCAACCCGGACAACACCGTGATCGAGGGCATCACGCGCGGCGTGCGCCGCCATGTGTTCGGGTCCACGGCGTTGAACAACGAAACGCCGCTCGCCGAGCTGCAATACGACGTGTCGGTTTTCTTCCGCACCACATGGCCGCCGATCATCACCGACGATCTCGAAGAGATCGATGTCACCACCGTTGTCGGCGACGAGCCACACGACCAGCGCCCGCCGATCAAGAGCAAGTACCTGTTCGACATCTCCAGAAAAAGGGAGCCACGCCGATGACGGATGAACACAAGGGCCTGAGCAAGGCCTCGCTGCGCGGTCTGCGCACGAAGCAGCGGATGGAGAAGATGCGTGCGCAAACGCCAGCGCCCGTTCGCGTCGTGCCCGCAAGCGACGCCATTCGCAGGGTGATGAAGCATCCGGCTCGCGGCAACTTCCCGGCTGAAGGCAGCGCAGAGTGGCCAAATGATCGCTTCACCAAGCGCCGCATCGCCGACGGCTCGGTGACGGTGGAAAAGCCGCCGCCGAAGCCGAAGCCCGATCAGCGCGAAGAGCATCCGCAGCGCGCGCACCGCCATCGAGAGCAGCACGCCGATGAACCGAACGACGCCGCCTGAGAAGGCGGCGTTTTCATTTTGAACAGGAGGCGTCGATGCCGATCAGCTTTGCCAACATTCCTGCGAACATCAAGGTCCCGCTCTATTGGGTCGAAGTCGATCCGTCGATGGCGGGCCTGCCGACCATCAATCTGCGGGCGCTGCTTGTCGGCGTGATGACTGCCGATGGCGCGGCCACGCCTGACATCCCGCTTCCCATCGGGAGCCAAGCGCAGGCCGATCTCGCTTTCGGACAAGGCTCCGAGCTGTCGCGCATGTTCAAAGCGTTCTTCGCCAACAACTTCGCGAATGAAGTCTGGGGCCTGCCGCTGAAAGAGCCGACCGCAGCGGCAGATGCCAAGGGCGACATCACCGTCACTGCCGCGCCGACCGCTGCGGGCACCATCCATCTGTACGTCGCGGGCGAGCATGTCCCGATCAATGTCGCAACCACCGATACCGTCGATACCATCGCCAGCGCCATCGCTGCGGCGATCAACGATGATGTAACGCTGCCGGTCACTGCGACTGCCGCGCTCGGCGTCGTTACGCTGACCTCGGTGTTCAAGAGCATCAATGCGAACGACATCGCGGTGGGGCTGAATTACTACGGCAGCCGAGGCGGCGAACAGACCCCGCCTGGACTGGCGCTCGATCTCCCGGCCAGCGGCTTTTTGACGGGCGGCACCGGCTCGCCAGACTTCGACGCCGCGATCCTGAACCTCGGCGAAGAGCCCTATGAATACGTCGCGATGCCGTACACCGACTCGGACTCGCTGTTCGACTGGGATCAGGAGTATGGCTTCACCGATCAGGGACGATGGGGCTGGCAGCGGCAGCTGTTCGGCCACGTCTTCTCGGCAAAGCGCGGCACCTATGCCGAGCTGCTGACCTTTGGCGATGCCTTGAACAGCCCGGTCGAGTCGATCATGGCGGTTGAGGTCGCCGCGCCGTCGCCAACCTTCGAGTGGGCGGCGGCCTATGCCGCGAAGGCGCAGCGCGCCCTGATCAATGACCCCGCACGCCCGCTGCAGGCGCTCTCGCTGAACCAGATCAAGGCCGCTGGCGTGCATCAGCGCTTCGACTTCGTGGAGCTGAACTCGCTCGCATCGACTGGCCTCGCGATCCAGAAAATTGGTGCGGACAATCAGCCGATGATCGCCCGAGAGCAGACCACCTATCAGGTCAATCTTTATGGCCAGCCCGATGATGCCTATGAGCTGGTGACCACGCTCGCCACGCTGGCCAAGCTGCTGCGCAATCAGAAGCATGCGGTCACCTCGAAGTATCCGCGCCACAAGCTGGCGAATGACGGCACCAAGTTTGGCCCAGGCCAAGCCATCGTCACTCCGGGCATCGTCAAGGGCGAGCTGATCGCGCAGTATCAGCAGGATATGTACGTCGGCCTTGTAGAGGACCTCTCGAACTTCAAGCGCCATCTGCTGGTCGAGCGCGATCCCAACGACCCCAACCGCCTAAACGTGCTGTATCCGCCTGACCTGATCAACCAGCTGCGTATCTTCGCGGTGCTGGCGCAGTTCCGGCTGCAATACGACCGGGGCATCGACACCCAGATCATCGGACCCACGCAGCCGCCGTTCAACGCGGCATCGGGTGCTTAGAGGGCGCATACTAATTAGAACTTGATGCCGTCGCGCTTAAGTCGTTTCGAGCGTCCCTTATGATGGAGAAGGACGACTGAAGAAACAGGGCGGCAATGATGACCGCCACAACCAGGTCAGGCCAAGGCGTCTGGGTCCATGCGACCAGGACGGCGGCGACTATGACCGCGACGTTGCCGATCGCGTCGTTGCGGCTGAACAGCCAGACCGCGCGCACGTTGGCGTCGCCCTGCCGGTGTGGGAGGAGCGCCACGGCCGCCATCACGTTCACCACCAGTCCGACGAGCGCCAGAATCCCCATCAGCTCAGCTTCGGGCTGCTGCTGCACCAGCACGCGATAGGCAGTCCCGACGAGAACGCCAGTTCCCAAAACGCCAAGGAAAATTCCTTGCAGCAGGGCGGCCTTGGCCCGGGCCGCCAGTCCCCAGCCCACCGCCATCAGCCCAAGGAACGAGATCACGCCGTCCCCGATGAAATCGAGCGCATCGGCCTTCACGGATTGCGAGCCAGCGAGAAACCCGCCGACGATCTCGACGATGCCGTATCCGGCATTCAGCAGAACTACGATCCAAAGGGCGCGTTTGTAGGCAGGCGTTACGTGCGAGAGATCCGGGATCTTGTCGTCATCCTCGCCCTCGTCGACGCGCGCAAGTCTATAGCCGAGGCCGGTGATCGAGCGCTCGACCTCGGGCAACGGAGCCGTCCCGTTTTCCGTCCGGAGCGTCATCTCCTGGGACGCGATCGAGACCTTCGCATCCCGCACGCCTGCGATCGAACGCGCGGCGGCTTCGATCTTGGCAGCGCAGGCGGAGCAATCCATGCCCGTCACGCGGTAACGCACCGCTTCGGCAGCGTCTGTTTCCGTCATCGCAAACATCCTTACATCAAGTCTTACCTTCGAGCCGCAGTCTCTTGTAGAGCGCCTCGACGGCACTGGAGAAATCGGCCGTCTCGTTCCGCGCGCAGTGCTCTTCGAGGAACCGTAGTTGAGCCATCAGACCGAACGTCGGCGGGCTGAGATCGAGACCGACGTCCACGCCAGGCGGCCTGCTCAACACGATTCCGCTCATGAAGCCCTGCGCCCAGGCCAGGTAATCCTTTCGCACCTGCGGATCACCCGCCGCATCGGCCGTGAACTGCCGGCATGTCGTGGCACCGAGCCCGACGATCTGGGCGGTCCGCGCATCCAGTTCTTCTGCGGCCACCGTGTTCCAGGCCAGCGGCCACATCAGGCAGGCGGCCGCCAAATGTCGCATACGGATGTCGGCCGAGGCGTGTCCGCTCCAAAGGCTTGATCTTCCCTCCGCTCGGCGCATCCATTTCACGTTCCGCGAGCCTACTTCTTGAATTTGGCCTGGCCCGACTTTCCTTCGGCGGTCTTGATCGTGAGGGTGATCGTCGCGCCGGCGGGGATCGGATTCTTCGCCTCGCCATTGAGCGAGTTCTCGCCCTGTGGCGCAAGTGTCACCGTTTCCCGGGCCGGTCCGCCGGCGATCAGCACGGCTCCTACATAGCCCTTGGTCGAGACGGGCTTCGCTTTGAAGGCCTCGAAGACGTTGATGGTGACCGTATTGCCCGACGTCAGGAGTTCGGCATCGATGCCGGCCACGTCCAGCATTAGTCCCCCGTTCGGGCCTTTTTCGTAGTCCTCGGCCGCCACCGGCGTGGCCAACAGCAGCGCGGCGACGATCCAACTGATGATTCTCATGAACGTTCTCCCATCGGTTTGGTGGCAGTCGAAAGCGGTCGATCGGCATGCTCGCGCCTGAACAGAACGTAGAGCGCAGGCAGGACCAATAGAGTCAGGATGGTCGAGGAAACGACCCCGCCGATGACAACGGTGGCTAACGGACGTTGCACCTCCGCACCCGCTCCGGTGGCGATAGCCATCGGGACGAAGCCGAGGGCGGCAACAAGCGCGGTCATCAGGACCGGCCTCAGCCGCGTCAGCGCGCCTTCCCGGACCGCGTCCACCAGCGCCAGTTCTTCCCGACGGAGCTTTTCGATAAACGTGATGATGACGAGACCGTTGAGCACGGCGACTCCGGAGAGCGCGATGAAACCGATTCCGGCGCTGATCGATAGCGGGATTCCCCTGAGCAGAAGCGCGACGACGCCCCCCGTCAGGGCAAGCGGCACACCGCTGAACACCAGCAACGCATCGGGCATCGAGCCGAGGCTGACGAAGAGCAGGAGGAAGATCAGGAACAGCGCGAGGGGCACGACGACCGTCAGCCGCTGCGTCGCCGAGACGAGTTGCTCGAACTGACCGCCCCATCCGATCCAGTAGCCGGGTGGGAGCTTCACCTTCTGCGTCACCTGATCCTGGGCATCTGCAATGAAGGAGGCCAGATCGCGGCCCCGCACGTTGGCCGTGACGACGATGCGTCGCTTGCCGTTCTCCCTGCTGATCAGATTGGGACCCGGAGCCACATCGATCTGCGCGACCTCCGACAGCGGAACGTAACGGATCTGGGCGAGGGGCGAATTGGCCCATAGGGCTGGCGTCGCCTTGGCGTGGTTCTCGAGTGGCGGCAATGGCACCGCCAGCGCCCTGATCGCCTCCACGTCCGAACGAAGGTGCTCCGGCAGCCGGACCATGATGTCGAAGCGTCTGTCGCCCTCGAACACGCGGCCCGCGCTCTTGCCGCCGACGGCTATCTCGACGAGGTTCTGGACATCGGCGACGTTGATCCCGTAGCGCGACAGCACTGGGCGGTTCAGCTTCACCGTCAGGACCGGAAGGCCGGTCGTCTGCTCGGTTTTGACATCGGCGGCCCCGGCTATCTTCTGCAGCACGGCTTGGACCCGTGCCGCGCCCTGGACGAGTTCGTCAAGATCGTCCCCGAAGATTTCGACGGCGACATCGCTTCGCACGCCGGAGATTAGCTCGTTCATGCGTTGCTGAATGGGTTGCGAAAAGCCATAGGCGGTCCCAGGGACGTCCTGGGCCGCCTCCTGGATCTCGGAGACGACCGCCGCCTTCGGCTTGTCAGGATCCGGCCATTCGTTCCGCGGCTTCAGCATCACGTAACCGTCGGATGCCGACGGCGGCATGAGGTCGGTTGCGACTTCCGCCGTACCTGTGCGCGCGAACACTTCTTTGACTTCCGGGATCTTGCCGAGGCGCTTCTCGATCATGCCCTGAATTTCCACCGACTGGGTCAGGCTTGTTCCCGGGATCCGGATCGCCTCGAACGAAGCGTCGCCTTCGTCGAGACCGGGTATGAACTCGGCGCCCATGTGGGATGCCGCGATTCCGCAGACCGCGACGAGCAGCGCCGCGATGACCGCGACGCCGAACCTGTTCCGGATCGACGCCGCGAGCAGCGGGGCGTAGATGCGCCGGGCGCTTCGCATCAGAAGGTTCTCATGCTCGGATACTCGGCCGCCGACCAGCAGCGCCACCGCCGCGGGCACAAACGTCAGCGACAGGATGCTGGCGCCCGCCAGCACCATCAGCACCGTCAGCGCCATGGGCGTGAACATCTTTCCCTCGACGCCGGTGAGGGTCAGGATCGGCAGATAGACGGCGGCGATGATGAACATTCCGAACAGGCTGGGCCGAATGACTTCGCGCGATCCCGCGAGAATGGTGGCAAATCGTTCCTCGCGATCGAGCACGCGACCCAGCCGGCGCTGCTCTACGGCGAGCAGGCGCAGGCAGTTCTCGACAATGATGACTGCGCCGTCGATGATGATCCCGAAATCGATGGCGCCCAGGCTCATCAGGTTCGCGCTGACGCGGGTCTGGACCATGCCGGTGATGGCGAACAGCATGGCGAGCGGAATGACGCACGCCGTCGCGATTGCCGCCTTGAAGTTTCCGAGCGTCAGAAAAAGCACGACCACGACCAGCAAAGCGCCCTCGACGAGATTGTTGCGGACCGTCGCGATGGTCGCCTCGACTAGGCGCGTCCGGTCGTAGACGACGTGGACGGTCACTCCCTCCGGTAGCGAGCGTCCGATTTCCCTGATCCTGCTGGACACCCGCTGCGCCACCGTCCGGCTGTTCTCGCCGATGAGGAGCATGGCGGTTCCGAGCACAACTTCGTTGCCGTTCAGCGTCGCGGCACCCGTGCGCAGATCCTTGCCCTGCCTGACCTCGGCGACATCCGATATCCGGACCGGAACGCCGTTTCGCGAGCCGATCACGATGTCCTTGATCTCCTCGATGCTCCCGACCTGGCCGGGGGTGCGGACGAGATACTGCTCGCCGTTCCGCTCGATGTACCCGGCTCCGACATTCGCGTTGTTGGCGGCCAGAGCGGCCATGACTTCGCGGAAGCTGATCCTGTACGCCATCAGTTGCGTAGGATCCGGCAGCACGTGAAATTGCTTCTCGAAGCCGCCGACCGTGTTGACCTCGCTGACGCCCGCCACGGTCCGCAATTGAGGCCGGACGATCCAGTCCTGAACGGTCCGCAAGTCCGTGGCCGTGTACTCCTCTCCGTTCGATTTGCGCGCACCAGGCCGGGCGTCGACGGTGTACATGAAGATTTCGCCGAGCCCTGTTGAGATCGGCCCCATGGCGGTCTCGATCCCGGTGGGCAACTGATCCCGCACCTGCTGTATCCGTTCGTTGATCAACTGGCGGGCGAAATAGATATCGGTGCCGTCCTTGAAGATGACGGTGACCTGGCTGAGGCCATAGCGGGATTGCGAGCGCGTGCTTTCGAGGCGAGGCAGCCCGCCCATCGCGGTCTCGACCGGGAACGTGATGCGCTGCTCGACCTCCAGCGGCGAGTAGCCGGGCGCGCGGCTGTTGATCTGGACCTGTACGTTCGTGATGTCGGGAACGGCGTCGATCGGCAGGAGCGTGAAATTCCACGCCCCGAATCCGGCCATCGCGACAACGCCGATCATCACCAGCCAGCGCTGACGGATCGCGAAGGAGAGAATGCCGTCAATCATTGTCAACTCCTCCCTTCGCCATTTCGGCCTTCACGGTGAAGCTGTTCTTCGCCGCGTACGTGTCGCCTTCGAGAACGCCGAACGTGATCTCCACGGATTCCGAATCCCGCTCGCCGATCTCGACCTCACGGGCTTCGAACTTGTCCCCGTCGCGCACGAACACGACCGTGCGGTTCTCGACCGTCTGCAGCGCCGAGACTTTCACGGCGACCGGAACCTGCTTGGCCGACAGCGTCAGCCGACCTGTGATGAACAGTCCCGGACGCAGCCGCTGGTCCGTATTTGGCACCACCGCTCTTGCCACCGCACTCTGGGTATCGCTGCTGCCAACCGGCGAAATGTAGGAAATCTTCGCGTCGACCGTCGGCTTGCCATCCGCGGTATCGATGAGTACCTGATCGCCGACGTTGACCCGTCCGAGGTCCCGGCGATAAACGGAAAAATCCACCCAGACGGTCGACAGATCCGCGATGACGAAGGCCGGCTTCTGTTCGGAGACGTATTCGCCCAACGTGGTCTGACGATCGATCACAGTCCCGCCGAGGACCGCCTTCAGCTCATAGGGCGTGAGACTCTGGTTGCTTTCGACGATCGCGAGGACATCGCCCTTCTGGACGCGGTCCCCGATCCGCTTGCGTACGTCCCGGACGATGCCCGGAAATCGCGGCGTGACCTGAACCAGAGATTCATGGTTCGGCTGAACCATGCCGTTGAGCAGCAGATTGTCGTGCAGCACGGCCGGTGACGCCTTCGCCAACTCGATGCTGGCAGCGGCGACTTTGGCGTCGGTCATGGCGACGCTGTTCGAATGCTCCTCCTCTTCCGCCTTCGCCGTTGCCGCAGTCTTGGTCGTCGCCGGCGTCGACATGCGGTAGCCAACGTAGATAAGCCCGACGGCGACCACGGCGAAAACCAAAAATCGGATCAGTCCTCGGATCATCTTGAACTCTCGCGTGCGAGCGAAAACGGATTGCCCACGAGTCCTTCGATGGTCGCGACGGCAACGTGGAAATTCTGCAATGCTTCCTGTTCACGCAGTCGCGCCTGCGTGAGGCTCGCCTGGGCGTCCAGCACCTCGAGAAGCGTGTATCGGCCTTGACCGTATCCCTCCGAGATGGCCTGCGCCGCTTGCTCCGCTTTCGGAATGGCGACTTCGCGGAGGATGGCAAGCTCCCGCAGCGAGCCCTGCAGCGAGTCGTAAGCCCGGCCTGCGATCACGATCAGCGTATTCCGGTTCGCGTCCCGCTCTGCCCTCGTCTTCGCTAGGCTCTCCTGCGCGGAGAGGATGTTGCCCTGGTTCTGATCGAACACCGGGATCGGCACAGACAGCGTCAGCCGCACGGCGTCGTCGTTGGTCTCGTTGAAGTGACGCCATCCAGCGGCGATGCGCACGTCCGGATAGGGCCTGAGCCGCGCCAACAAGAGTTCCGCGTTCCGCTGTGCGTAGACAGCGGTCCAGCGGACCAGTTGCGGATTCGCGTCGATCGCCGCCACGACGGCCTGAAAGGAGGGCGGCCGACCGGTGGTATCGAGCCGCCCGGAGACGGCGGCGAATTTCGCCACCGTATCGCCCATGAGGACCGCCAGTTCGCGCCGCGCGCCGGCGAGCGTCGATCGGAGCCGTTCTCGATCCGCCTTGACCAGCGCGGAAGCCACTTCGGCCCGCCCGGTCTCCGCCGGCGAGGACGCGCCGGCCTCGACGCGCCGCTGCAGCAGCGGGGTCAACCGATCGATGGCGGCGACTTGCTCGTCGAGAATCTGGATTCGACGCTGTGAACCGAGCACGTTCAGGAACGTGATGGCCGTCTCCGAGAGCACTTCCAACCGGACTGCTTGACGCTGTATCGCCGCCGTCTCGACACCCGCTGCACCGGCCGCGACTCGCGCCTCACGCTTGCCGAACCATTCGAAGGCCTGGCTGATCTGCAGCGTGGTCTCTGCGGACTTCGTCCCCCGATACTTCCCAGTACCGAAGGAATCGTCTTGTTCGTACGACACCTCGGGATTGAGCAACGCTCCTGCCTGGATGCGCTGTCCCGACGCGATCCCGACGTCCCGCTCGGCCGCGGTGAGACGAGGGCTGGCGGCGAGTGCCCGCGCAAGCGCGGCCCTCATCGTGAGAGTCTGCGAATGTGAAGCGCTCGTCAGCAACGGGCTGGCCAGAAATGCCACCGCACACGCAAGACGCGCGGCTTTCTTCCGAAACATGAGTAGTTACCTGATCAAGCAGATCGATCGAGCGCTCGCGCGCTCCGAGAAGACGGCTCTCAGATCCGGTATTTGGGCGGCGGCGTATCGAGCCCCGGATGATCCTCAAGGACGAACGTCGGAGTGGAGTATGTCGGCGGGACCGACTTTGCCGCTGGCTCAACTACTAGGAGCGGCGGCGGAAGGAGCAAGGGAACACACGTGTAGCAATGATCGACGACGGTGACGGCCGGCTTCTTCGAATCCTGGTCCGCTTTGCCGGGTACATCGCCGAGTTCGAGCTGTTCGACCTGCTCGACTGACATGAGCGTCTCCTCGGCGCAGGCAATCTCCCCTCCCACGCCAACGAGGACATACGCAATCGTAAGGAAAACGGTCAGCAGTCCACGCAGCGCGGATGCAAAAGGACGTCGCCTATGGCCGATTTGCCGTTTCATCAAGGCACGGGATAGCAGGGACTGGGCGCAAACACTATCACAAATTCGGTGCTGGAAGGCGCGCTTCACATCTGCAGGATCGACATTGGGATTGGGCCATAGGTCTCTCGGCTGGTTTGTTCATCGTGCCCAGCATTTCGGTGCCGCCGGGTCCCTAGGAATCGCGAACGGGCTTGTGGTCCGATTGAGTTTGGTCGGCAGAGGTTGGCCAACGTCCGATTTTGAGCGCATTACGGACTCAAGTCAGACAGCACGCTAGGTCCGAAAAGGGTCAATCGCGACTGGTTCAGCCAGCGGCAAATCCGGGCATAGGCCGCTATGCTGCCGAAAGCGGAAGTAAATTCAGAGTATTAGGGTCATCGCGGGATGGCGCCGCCGTGAGCCTGATTCAAGCTCCCAAAACGGGCCTTGGATCATGCGCTGCGAACTTAAAGCAAAAGGAGGACTGATCAATGGCACAGAGAATTGCGGGCATTGCCTTCCTGACCGTGGATGGCAACCAGCTGGCGCTGCGCGGCAACTTCACCGTCAGCCCGTCGCCTGTCGAGCGAACGATGATCGCGGGACAGGATGGCGTGCATGGCTATCAGGAGCTGCCGCGCGTGCCCTATATCGAGGGCGATCTTTCGACGCTTCCTGGCTTCTATCTGGAGGACCTGCTGAACGAAACCGATGTCACGGTGGTCGCGCAGCTGGCGAACCGGATGCAGTACGTGCTGACCAGCGCCACCTGCAAGGGCGGTTTCGAGAACAATACCCGCGATGGTCAGGTCCGCGTGCGCTGGGAAGGCGTCACCTGTGAGGAGGTGAGCCTGTGAACGTGAACCCGAAACGCGAAGGCTTCGTGGACGATCAGGCGAAGCCCGAGCCCGAGATCATTTCGCCGAGCGGCGGCAAGACCCGCGCGATGCCACCGCCCGAGATCGAGCCGTCGCCCGCCGAACTGCCGCCGCTGGAACAGGACGAGTGGCCCATCGTCGTCAAGCTGCTCTATCGCCCGATCCGTAACAATCGCGGCGAGGACATCAAGGAAGTCTCGCTGCGCGAGCCGCGCGCTGGCGACATCAACCGCTACGGCAACCCGATCCGCGTCAACCAAGACGGTGACGTGGTGATCGATGAGCGCAAGATGACGTACATGATCGCCGCGCTGTCGGGCGTGCTGCCGCCCTTCATCGAAGAGATGGACACCCGCGATTGGAATAGCTGCGCCTATCGGTTGCGGCGTTTTTTTCTTCCCGATCCAGCGGCCTGGTAGGCAGCGAGGAAGAGATCATCCTCGACTGCTACCGCTTGGCGCGCTGGTATCACGTCAGCCCCGAGGTCTTCTTGGCGATGCCGATCAGCGACGTGGCCCTGCATCTGCACCGTTCGGCGCAATGCGACAAGGCCCAGCGGGCCGCCGCTGGCGATGACGACTGATGGCCACCGAACAGGAAGAGCTACGCTTAACGGTCAACCTCGCCGACAACGCTTCGGCTGGGCTCGCGAAACTGAATGAGGAGATCAAGCAGCTAGGCAGCGGAGCCAGCCAACGGCACGTCGAGAAGTTCAAGCGCGAAACGTCCGAGCTGACCGCCAAGATCAAGGGCATGACCGGCGAAGTCGGCGAGGCCTTCAAGGGCCTCGGCATGCTCCGCAGCGGTCTTGCCGCTGGCGCTGCCGGGCTCGCGCTGTTCGGCTTCGAGATCGCGAAGCAGAGCAAGGCCCTGATCGAATATGCGGACAAGATCAGGAGTGTGAACCAGCAGGCCCGGCAATTCGGCGTCAATCCGGCCCAGCTGAAGGATGTCACCGAGCAGCTGCAGGCCTTCGGCATCAGCGCCGAGGAATCCGCCGCCAGCATCGGCGCGATCTCGGGCAAGGTCGCCGAGCTGCAGCGGCAAGGCAGCCAGTTGCGCCTGCACATGCTGCAGCAGGCAGGGCCCGGCCGCGAAGCGGTCGAGAACATGCAGCGATTCCTCGACCGCCTGACCAGCGCGAAGACCGTCGCCGACCAGCTGAACATCATCCGCGAAGGCGGCGAACAGGTTTATCGGCACGCGCTGGAGCAGACGCACAGCGAGCAAGAAGCCGCCAACCGACGCAACCAGTTCTATGCCGACCTCGGCTACAATTCACGACTGCGCGAAGCTGGCCAGCTGCAAAATCTCTCGAAGGCCGAACAGGAGCTGGCCGACAAGCGGCAGCGGAATGCCGAGGCGCTGTCCAACGAGTGGGGTCAGGTCGTCAAGAAGTACGAGACGCTGGTCGAAACGCTGAAGCAGCCTTTCATCCCGTACCTGCTGACCGCGTTGAAGGCTGTCGAGAGCACGCTGGACACGATCATCTCCAAGGTCAACGAGATCGAGGAGAAGCACCTGCTGCGGCCAGACACCGCCAAGGAAAGCATCCAGGAGCGCTTCGGCAAGTTCGGCCTCGGCGTTGAGAAGCCGCAGGGGCCGCAGCCGACACCCGACCAAGAGTTTCAGCGTCGGCAACAACAGGACATGGAGCGGCGACGCGGGTTGCTGGGTCTGCCCGAGAAGGAACAGACCGACGCCATCAAGAAGCAGACCAGCGCGACGGAAGACCTGACCAACCTGCTGAAGCTGGCCATGGCTGGCGGCGGGGACGGTGGCGGCATGGGCGGCGGCGTGATCGCTGCGGCCTATCACCCGGGCGGCGGCTTCGGCGGCGGCGGGCGCGGCGTCACGCCCCGCGCCTTCGGCGGCGGCGGCTATGCCAACCTCGGTGGCAGCGGCGGCGGGGTAGCGCCCTATGGCAGCGATGTCGGCGCGGGCAGCGGCGGCCGTCAGTACGCGATGCGCACGCCGACAGACACGCCGTATGGCAACGATGCGGGTCCCGGCTCTGGAAAAGGCGCGGGTGAGACACCGGCCGCTGCGAGTGGCAAGTATGAAGGTGTTGGCGGTTACAATTTCATGGGCAGCGAGCGCGCGCGTGCGATGGGCATGGGCGACGTTCAGCAGTATGGCCCGAACGCGCAGATCGAATTGCCAACCGGCATTCCGAAGGGGCAAGGTCCGACATCGATCAGGGCAAATAAATACGCCGGCCCTGACATGGCGGGCTTCCTGAAGGACTTGCACGATGCTGGTGCGCCGCTGGATCAGTTCGCAGGTGCTTACGTCCACAAGCCGCGCCAGCACGGTTACGGCAACGCGCTCGATATCGAGACCGGGTTTGGCAGTGGGCCTGACAACAGCCCGAAACTCTATGCGTGGGCAAAGGCGCATCCAGAGCAGTTCGCGGAAATTCAGCGGCGGCACCACATGCGCAATCTGGATACGTCCTCCGGTGCATCGATACACGATTGGGGGCACTTCGAGTGGACGCCGCAGTCAATCGCGAAGGGTGATGTAGGACCCGGCACCGGAAAGGGTGCGGGCGAGACGGGTCAGACGGCGAAAGGCTCTTGGTTCGGTAGCGGCCCGGGCTGGCACGATCCTTCTGAACCAATCGGCCGCAAGACCGCATCGGGTCAGTCCAACCAAGTGCCAGGAATCGCGCTGCCCACGCGCGAGGGCCTCGGGAAGATGTACGAAGTGACGACGCCCGATGGCCGCACCTTCGTGCTGCCGCAGACCGATATCGGCCCGAGCCCGCGCACAGGGCGTGGCATCGACATCACCTCGTCTGCGGCAACGCAGATGGGCTACTCGGCCAAGACCTTCCCGACCGATGCACGCTTCACCTATCGCCGGCTGGACGAAGACCGCGCGCAGCTGGATCGGTCGCAGGCCGCGAGCACCAAGGTCGAGGGCACCGGCAAGATAAGCGTCGATGTCAACGCGCCGAAGGGCACCAATGTCGCCGCTGAAGGTGGCGGCCTGTTCAAGAACGTCGAGATCAAGCGCCAGACCCAGATGTCCGAAGCCCCGCGCGGACCTGTGGGCGGCTACGCGACGGAGCAATTCCTGCAATGACCAACATCTTCGATCTGCCAGCGGTCTGGCGTCGGTCGCTGATGCCAGCCTCGTTCAACGGCGCGCGCTTCCACTGCGAAGCCAATGGCCGGGAGAGCGGGCGCAGGATCGTCGAGCATCAGTTTCCGAAAAAAGAGCTGCCCTATGCCGAAGACATGGGCCGCGCGGCGCGCGAGTTCAGCGTGCGCGGCTATTGCATCGTCTTCCCCTATGACAGCGAATACGCGCTTTACAGCCGCGACTACCGGATCGCCCGCGATCAATTGATGCAGCAGCTGGAAGCCGAAGGCCCGGGCGTGCTTCAGCTGCCGACGCAGCCAGCCCAGCAGGTGGTCTGCCCGCGCTATCGCATGTCCGAGGAAGAACGCTTCGGCGGCTATTGCGTCTTCGACATGCAGTTTCTGGAATACGGGCTCGATCCCCAGCAGCTTGCGCCGAGCATCGCGACGGCAGCAGCCATCACCCAGGCCAGCGACGCCATGCGCTCGCAGGTTCTGCGGGCGCTGTCAGAGCAGATGCTGCCGCCGCCCACCAAGGCGATCAGCGCATGAAACGGCTCGATGCTGAAGAGGCTGCGCCGATAGTGGATCGCATGCTGGCGCAGCTGCTGGCGACCGTGCCATCCAAGGGCCGCCTGGGATCGGATGCGCGCACCGCCATCGGCGACACCCGCGCAAATGCGTTCAAGCTCTGCATCAGCGATACGCTGGGGCCGCCGCTGGACCAATGCTTCGAGCTGGCGCGGCTGGCGGGCACATCATCAACGCAGATCAACCACGTCCGCGAACAGATCGAACAGGAAGCCCCAGCAACCCTTGGAGGCGCGCTGGTGATGAACTGCGGCATCCGCCTGTGCCTCGCGACGCAGTGCCACATCATCGCGAGCATGTCCTTCGTCAGCAGGCAGGATGTCGATGCCTTGAAGCAGCAGCTGCTGCAACCGTTCCAGGACGCCGAGGAGATCGCCGCCGACGAAATGGACCAGATGACATTTCAGGCGCTGGTCGCGCTGCACGGCACGGTCACCAATCATCTGGTGGCAACGGCTCGGCCGCTGCCGCGCATGCTGAACTATCAATTCTTCGAGCCGCTGCCGTCGCTGGTCATGGCTTACAAGCTCTATGACGACGCATCGCGCTGCGACGAGCTTCGCGCCGAAAACAAGATCGTGCATCCGGCTTTCTGCCCGATGGCGGGCCAAGCGCTGTCGTCCTGACCCATGGTCGAGCTGCAGCGCGTCGAGATCATCTTCGGCAACACCCTGAAGATCATGGAAGTCACCGAGGAGCCGCCGCGCGGCCGCTCGGAGATCAAGCTGACGTTCGAGCAGTTCACCGTCACCGCAGAAGGAAACCATGTCATGTACACACTGCCGGTCGATCACAGCGTGCTGATGCAGGTCTCGTATGTCGATGCAAGAGGCAACCCTGCGACCATCGATGGCGATGTCGCCTGGGCAAGCTCGGACGAGGCTATCGCTTCGGTGCAGGTAGACCTTCAGGACAGCACGATTTGCCGCGCCGTACCCATGGGCGGCATGGGTCAGGTCCAGATCACCGCGACTTGCGATGCTGATCTGGGCGAAGGCACGCGCGAGTTGATCACTATCTGCGACATCCAGGTCGTCGGCGGCGAAGCCGTCGCGGGCTCGATCCAGCCGCTGGGCGAACCGACTCCGATTGAACCCCCACAGCGCAAGTGAGTTAGGGGGGCGCTCGAAACATGCCGAAGCCTCAAGAAGTTGCCGTTCTTGAGGTCAACGGCCTGAAGTTCGAAGATTGGGAATCGGTCTGGGTTCAGGAACGCTGGGCAGACAGCTTCACCTATTTCCGCTTCACCGCAGCCGAGCGCGATCCCATCGTCAACCAGCGCGGCGGCCCTTTCCCCCTGATCGCGAAGCTGCAGTTCAAACCGGGTGATCGCTGCACCATCACGCTGGCGGGACAGCTGGCGGTGACGGGCTTCATCGAGACCCGGCAAGTCGCCTATGACGCCTTTCAGCACGGCGTGATGCTGATCGGCAAAAGCGACACCGCTGGCCCGGCCAAATCGAGCGTCGATACCAAGACCGGCAACTTCGATAAAAAGAACATCCTGCAGGTCGCGCAGGAAGTGCTGCAGGACTATCCGGTCGGCATCAAGGTGATTGGGCAGCTTGACCTCACGCCATTCGACAAGCTGCAGAACGAGAAAGGCGAGCTGATCTGGGACTTCCTTGAGCGGATCGCCCGGCCGCGTGGCGTCGTCATGGGATCTGACAGCCACGGCAATTTCCTCATGATCGGCGAGCACGCCTTCCCGGTCGCCGCGCAGCTGGTGGAAGGGCAGAACATCAAGTCCTGTCAGTGCATCATCACCGAGGAGCACACCTATAGCGAATATCGCGTCGATGGGCAGGCCCCGGCCAGCGATAGCAATTCGGGCACCGCGGCGAGCGAGATGAAGGCGACGGTCGGCGGCACCTCGCCGGTCTTCTCGAAGCTGATCACCCCGGCCGAGCAGCCAGTGAAGACCATCGCCGAGCTGCAGTCCCGCGCGAAGAACGAAAGCATCTGGCACGAAGGCACGAAGATACAGGCCACCATCGTCGTGCAGGGCTGGCTGCGCGATGGATCAGCGCTCTGGCACGCGGGCGAAGAGGTCTCGGTCTACTCGCCGATGGCGATGCTGAACAACACCCTGAAAATCCAGAACTGCACATTCACCCAGGACAACGCCAGCGGGACGCATACGACGCTCGATCTGGTCAGCCCCAACCTTTTGCGCAGCCGTTCCGACTTCAACCCCGGAGCATAGGAGTCCCCATGCATCGCGCTACGCCGCTCAATACGTCCATCCGCGCATACACCGCAGGCGGATCGCGCAGCGTCGTCGATAAGGTCGATGACCAGAAGCTGATGCAGGAGATGGGCGGGAATTTCATGGCCAACGAGACCCGCGCGGAGATCGAGAGCCCGCAGAACTATGGCTTCACCAGCGTGGTGTTCGACGCGGAGAAAGGCGCGGACGGCAAGATCGCGGCCAGCGCAGAGACCTTCGTCGGTTTCATGGGCGGCAATCGGTCGTTTCCGGTCAGCGGCCCGATGGATGATCGCAGGCACCGCCTCTACAAGCTGGAGAAAGGCGACACCGCGATGTTTCGCGGGCGCGGCGACAAGCAGCAATTCCATCTGACCAAGGATGGCGGCTTTTGGACCGCGCCGCAGGACAAGACGGTGCGCATGCAGCTGCTCGACAAGGACAGCGAAAGCAACTCCACGCAAGGCGGCGGATCGGGATCGGGCGGCGCTGGCGCGCATCAGCTGGCGGCGGATGGATCAGCCGGCGGCGGGCAGCAGCAAGGCCAGCAGAAGCGCGGTCAGGAGGCGCTGTACAAGGACGGCCAGAAAGGCAACCGCTTCGTTGATGTGACCAAGGACAGGACCCGCGCCTCTGGCAAGCAGGTCCATCTGATGCTCGATGATGGCAACACCTACGTGCATTGCCACACCGACAAGCAGGTCTATGTCGGTGGGGAAGCTGGCAAAGGGGCATTCGACTATCTGGCGACGCTATCGGGGCCGTGCGTGAACAGCCTCGGCAAGATCGGATGAGCCGATGGCCGCCAATGTCCCTGACATCAGGCTGGTCCAGAACAATCAGTTCCCGAAATACTCGGTCACGCTGGACTGGTCGCTGCTGCCGAACGGCACGCTGGACGACACCCAGGCGCTTGCGACCGCCGTCTGCGTCGCTTTAGGCACCAACGCGCTGGCTTCTCCCACCGATGTGCTGCCCGATCCCGACAGCAGCGACCGCTGCGGCTGGTGGGGCGATCTCGATGCCGAGCTGATCTGGAACGGCTGGCCGGTCGGCTCAAAGCTTTGGCTGCTGCGCCGCTCCAAGATCAACTCGGCATCCGCGCAGCAAGGCTCCACGCTGGTCGCCGTCGAAAACTACATTCGCGACGCCATGCAGCCGTTCGTGGACCGGCGCATTTGCACAAGCTTCGAAGTGATGGCGACGCGCGTGGACAAGCAGCGCATCGACGCACTGCTGCGGATTGTTCGAGGACCCGGCCGCCCAATCGAGCTGCGCTATGAGGTTCTCTGGGACGCGATGGGGCCATAGAGAATGCCTTGGTCAACGCCGACACTGCGAGAGGTCCGCTCGCTGGTGCGCGATGCCGTGCATGCATCGCTGCCTGGTGCAGACGCAAATGTCCCGAACAGCGTGCTGCGCATCCTGTCGGACAGCCAAGGCGCGCTCTGCCACCTGACCCTGCAGTACATCGACTGGCTGGCGCTGCAGCTGCTGCCCGACACGGCCGAGACCGAATGGCTGGATCGGCACAGCAACATCTGGCTCGTCAACGCCGATGGCACGACCGGCCGCAAGCTGGCTTCGCTGGCCAGCGGGACCGCCAGCTTTCAGGGCATCATTGACCGCACGGTGATCCCGGCTGGCACGCAGTTGCAGAGCGCGGTCGGCATGCCGCCCGGCTCCGACTCGCCCAACGATGTTGTGACCTTCGAAACCCTCGAAGACATCACCACATCGGCAACGACTTTGGTGCAAGGCCCGATCCGCGCGCTCGACGCGGGCAGCTTCGGCAACCTGCCTGTCGACTCCGCGCTATGGATGCCGACGCCGCCCGCTGGGGTAAGTTCGACCGCCTCGGTCGTCGCTTTGACGGGCGGCACCGACGCCGAGACCGATGATCAGCTGCGCTCGCGCATCCTGCGCCGCATCCAGAACCCGCCGATGGGCGGCGACAAGACCGACTATGAGCAATGGGCGCTGGCGGTGAACGGCGTCACGCGGGCATGGGCCGCGCCGCAGGAGATGGGCATCGGCACAATGACGGTGCGCTTCCTGATGGACGATCTGCGCGCCGACGACGACGGCTGGCCGCAGCCGGAGGATATCGTGGCGGTCGCCGATTACATCGACAAGGTGCGCCCGGTCACCGTCAAGGACTGCTACGTCATCGCGCCGATCAAGCAATTCATCGACATCACCATCGCCGATCTGGTCCCCGACACCGAGGAAGTGAAAGCCGAGATCGAGAAGAGCCTGCGCGACATGCTATTCGTCACGGCCGCGCCCGGACAGACCATCTTCGCCGCGTGGGTTTCCTACGCGATCATGAACGCGCCCAGCGTGCAGTCCTTCAAGCTGGTGACGGACGACGATTATGTGATGCCATCGCCCGGCCACATGGCGGTGCTCGGGACGATCTATTACCCATGAGCGACAGGCACATTCGACGGCTGGGCGACGACTACGGCACGGCGCTGCTGTCGCTGCTGCCGCAGGGCCAAGCGTGGCCGAAGCATCCCGGATCAACGCTCGATCTGGCATGCCGTGGGCTGGCGAACTATTGGGGCTTCGTTGACGGCCGCGCCGCCGATCTGCTGGAGCGCGAAAGCGATCCGCGCCAGACCGTCGAGCTGTTACCGGACTGGGAGCGCAACTGGGGCCTGCCTGATCCTTGCTATACCGCGCCTCAGAGCATCCATGATCGGCAGGTGGCGTTGGTCGCGCGGATGACGCTGTGGGGGTCGCAGTCGCGCCAGTTCTACATCAATTTCGCTGCCCAGATCGGCTACACGATCACGATCACCGAGTATCGGCCGTTCATGGTCGGGCTGGATCGCTGCGGCGACAATCGGGTCTATGGCGACGGCAGCAACCCGATGTTCAGCCCAATGTTCGTCTGCGGCTACCTGCCGGTCTACAATCCCAACGGCGAGCGGGTTCAGAACGGCGAGCTGAGCGAATATCCGAACTATGGCCTCGGCCCCGACACCAACCGCTACTATTGGACGGTCCACGTCCATCAAGCGAACCTGACATGGTTTCGCTGCGCGTCGGGCCAATGCGGCGTCGATCCGCATCTGCGCATCGGGCACGCCACCGATCTTGAATGCATCCTCGCGCGCTGGAAGCCAGCGCACACCGAGATCGTCTTCGACTATTCCGGCCTGACGCCGGGCGATCCCATGGCGGGGACACCGTAGCCCTTTCGACAAGCTTCTCTGACGGTCACCACGGCGAGCCTGTCTCGGCCCGCCGCGCAAGAGGACGCGCGCATGAAGTACAACCAGCCCTATGGCGTGAGCGATCCGAACGCTCCCTATATCAACGGCAACCCTTCGACCGGCCAGGCTGGATCGATCCCGCCCGCCGCGTCGATTGAGTATCCGCAGCGCGAGATCGTCAATCTCCTCACCGATGTCAATATTGCGGTGCCAGCGAACTCTGACCTGCATCAGCTGGCAAAAGCGATCCAGTCGCAGCGTCTGAACTACTCGGCCGACTACGGCACCGCGAACGCCTACGTCGCGCACCTTGCGCCAGCACCGGACGACTATTTCGCTGGCATGGTTTGCCGCGTGAAGATCGGCGCGACCAACGCGGGCGACTCGACGCTCGCGCTCTATCCGCTCTCGCCCAAGCATGTGGTCAGACCGGACGGCACAAACCTGCAGCAGTACGACCTGATCCAAGGTCAGGTCGCCACCTTCGTCTATGACGGCGCGCAATGGGTCCTGACGGGCATCAATTCGGCGGGCTCTGGCGGGCCGATCTATCTCACCGCGCCGCGCACGTACTACGTCAACGGCAATACCGGAGACGACAATTTCGACGGCTCGCAGGCGGCGGTCGGCCCGTCCCCAAAAGGTCCGTTCAGGACGTTGCAGCGCGCGTCGAACTCAATCGCGAAGTTCAACCTCAATGGCTACAATGTCGATGTCTACGTCGCGGACGCGACTTATGCGCCCGTGCAGCTTCCTCAAGTTGCCGGTCAAGGCCAAGTTTCGTGGCACGGCAACAATGCCAACCCAGCAGCATGCCTGATCGCGGGTAACCAGACCAACTCCTGCATCGGCATGGCCGGGGTCGCCAATTACATGAGCGGCTTCAAGGTCACGCACACGGGGGTCGGCAGCATCTCGGAGTGCAACGGTATCTACGGCAACGGCCCGTGGCTGATGGGCATCGACAATTTCGAGTGGGGTCCAACGGTCGGCGCACAGAACCGGCTGGTGAACGGCTCGCAGCTTCGCTTCGGCTTGTCGGCCTTCAAAATCTCTGGAGGCACCCCGGGCGGCCCGTACTCGCCCGGTTGCTTCATCGAATGCTCGCAAGCCTCCAAGGCCGACTGCCCGCTCTCCGTCCATATGACGCTCAACATTGTCGGCACACCGAACTACGGCACCGCCTTCATTCGCTGCTTCGACGTGGGCGTGGTCGATTGGGTGGCGGATGTGACCGGCGCGGCGACCGGCATGCGCTACTACGTCGCGACCAACGGCATCCTCAACACAGGCGGCGGCGGCCCCAACTACGTGCCGGGCAGCATCCCGGGCACCCAGCTGTCGGGAGGTCAGTATGTTTAACCCGTTCAACTGGTATTGGCGCGCAGACGACGGCCGCATCTTCGCGAGCGCCCGCCAGCAGATCGTTGACGAGACCGATCCGGACTTCATCGCGTTCGCCGAGGTTCAGGCCCCGACGACATGGCCGCGAGACAACGATGGCACCCAGACCGACGCCGCGCTGCAGGGCGTGCTCGATCCCTACTTCATTTTCGTCACGCTCGAAGCCTACGCCGCCAACGAGCGATGGAAGCTGGAGACGGGCGGCATCGCCTCCACGGCCGGGGTGCCCCTGAAGACGGATGACCGTGGCAAGACCATGATCATCGGCGCTGGCCTGCTGGCGACCAACGATCCCAACTTCACCACGACATGGGTAGGCGCGGACGGCGAGCTCTATCCGCTCACCAACGATCAGCTGAAGCAGCAGGTCGGGGATCTCCAGCACCACATCGATGCATGCTTTGTCGCCTATACCGACATCGTTACGCAGGTCAGGCAAAAGAAGATCACCAGCCACCAGCAGATCGACGAGCGGTTCAAGGCGGTGAAAGGCTGACGGATGGCCATCGTCAACATCACCTGCGAGAACGATGCCGACTTCTACAGGCAGTTCGCCTACCAGTTTCAGGATGGCACGCCCATCGATCTGACCGGCAGCGCCATGCGCATGGGCATACGGCATCGCGCCACGGACGCGCACGAAGACCTGCTGCTGACCACGGAGAACGGCGGAATCGCGATTGTCGATGCAACGCACGGCAAATTCACTGTGCGGATCACCCAGGCGCAGCTGGAGCGGCTCCAGCTCGGCGACTACGAGCATTCCCTGATCCGCATGTTCAGCGGGATGCATCTGCGCGTCTGGTCGGGCTCGCTCATCAACAACGCTGGGGCGAGCCGATGATCGATGTCGAGATCAGTCAGGACAAGGACGTTGCAACTGGCTCGTCTTCAGACTCTGTGGTGGTCGTTACCGACTTCGAGGTTGAGGTCATCCAAGAGACCCAGCAGGGTCCGCCTGGACCGCAGGGACCGCCCGGAGCGCCTTCGACCATCCCGGGACCGCAAGGCCCCAAGGGCGATCCCGGCAACACGGTGCTCTATGGCCCGGTGGACCCCGTCAATTCTGACGGGCGAAATGGCGACTTCTACATCAACACCACGTCGCATTTCATGTTCGGGCCGAAGGCGAACAACCTTTGGCCGGCTGGCACCTCGCTGATCGGGCCGCAGGGACCGCGCGGGAACGCGGTGCTGTACGGCGCAGGCGCTCCGGTCGCTGGGACCGGCATCGATGGCGACTTCTACATCAACACCAGCAACAACTTCATCTATGGGCCGAAGGCTGGCGGCGCATGGCCCGCTGGCACGTCGCTGGTTGGACCGCAAGGTCCGCAGGGGGTTCAGGGCATTCAGGGCGTCACCGGCACGCGCGGATCGCAATGGTATGAAGGCGCAGGTCCACCCGGCACGATCAGCGGGGCGATTGCCAACGACAATTATCTGAACACCACCAACGGCGACGTTTACAACTACTCGGGCAGCTCGTGGGGCTCGCCGGTCGGCAACATCAGAGGACCGCAGGGCATTCAAGGCCCGGCCGGGCCGGTGCCTGAAGCGCCGAGCGATGGCGCATACTACACGCGGCGCAATGGTGCTTGGTTCGATGGCTCCGGTGCCCTTGTCCGCTTCGATGCGGCGCAGCCCGCAATCACCGTCGCGCAGAAGGCCATTGCGCGCGCCAACGTCTACGCCGCGCCGCTCGACGCGCAATCGTTCAACAACCTGCTGATCAACGGAGCATTCGACGTTAATCAGGACCCCGGAGGTACAGGTGGCACGACCACCCATGCCTCCGCATTTTGCGACGGCTGGAACCTCTACAGCGTCGGCACCGCCGGAGCGTGGGGACGGTGTGTTCCGTCGCCGAACTTCCCAGCTCCGGGCAGCAACTTCATGGGCGACATCGAGATCGGCACGGGGCAAGCCTCGCTCGGCGCCAATGATGCCGTCGCGATGTATCAGGTGATCGAGGGCTATCGGTTAGCGCGGTTAGGATTCGGCTCCGCGTCCTGCCAGCCGATGTTCCTGTGCTTCTGGACTGCGCACATTCGCCCCGGTATTTATTCCGGCTCGGTCAAAAACATCGCTTCGGCCTTTTGCTACGTCTTCGAGTACACGCAGGTTGCATCAGGGGTCGCGCAATTCAACGTCATCCAAATTCCGCCGCAGACTACAGGGCCAGCACCGACGCTGACGAACGGCGCTGGTCTCTACGTTACCTTCGTGGTGGCTGCCGGATCGAGCCTTCGAGCGGCGGCTGGGGCTTGGCTCGGGACTACGACCGGGGTCATCGCGTCCAATAATCAAATCAACGGCGCACAGGCGAACACCGACCGCTTCCAGATCGGCAACATCTTCCTTGCACCCGGCAACGAAGCGCCGACATCTGACCGCGCTCACTTGCTGATGCGCCCCTATGGCGAAGAGCTGCGAACCTGCCAGCGCTACGTCGAGACAGGCACATGGCAGCTCGGCTCAATTTCGTCCTCAATCGCGAACCGCAACTATGTCTGGACGATACCTTACAAGATGCTCAAGCGCGCCAGCCCGACGCTCACCGTGCCGACAATCAATGCGACACGTTGCAGCGTCAACACGGGCCAGCCGGGGCCGGACTGCTTCTATATCGCGCTCCTCAACACGGGTGCCGCCAACGACGATTTCGGTGCGAACGGCACATGGAAGTCAGACGCGAGGCTGAACTGATGGCAGAATATCGATTGACCGCAACCGACGCGGTTATCCGCACCGCCGACAACGCGCTGATCCCAAACGACGAGGGCAACGTCGATTGGCAAGCCTACCAGCAATGGCTCGATGCCGGCGGCGTGCCCGATCCGGTGAACCCGACGATCAATCCGAAGCTTGACGACAAGCCAGCAAAGACCACCTCCGAAATTCTGGGAGCCTGAACCATGCCCGCTGTGAACTACATCGCAACAGCGTCCGATCCTGAGTTCTCCGGCCGGGTGATGATAATCATGTTCAAGGTCGCGCAGAACGTCGCGAGCGAGGACCCGGCGACCGCGCACCATCAAGAGCGCATCGCCTATGCCAGCTTCGTCATCATGGGCGAAGAAAAGCCGCAGCTGGTTGCCGGTCATGTGATCTCGTCGAACGCGGTGATCTCCGGGGCCATCGACAGCGATCCCGAGGCGCTTGGCAAGAACGTGCCAGACGGCGACATCGAGTTCGCACTTGCGACAATCTGGGATTCTCGCAGTCTCGCCTATGCGACCGTGAAGCCCGCAGCGTAGTGCGACGAAAAGCCCGCTCGATCATCGCCCCGCTTCGGCGGGGCTCTTTTTTTGTCTGGTTGGGGGTGGCCAATTTGGCCACCCATGAAAAGCGCCCGCTCCAGTTCCCCAGGATCGCCCGTGTGCGCCGATCCCGACGACAAGATAAGCCGGTTGGCATCGTACTGCTATACAACCGCCACGATCTCATTTATTTTAACAGCTGCTCGTGATCGCTGGGGCCATCGCGAGCCGTCCTTGGGACAGAACCCGTGTGTGCGACCAAGGGCGGGAGGAAACATCGGTGCGGCAGTTCAAGCCGCACGCTGCCTGCTGCCCCGACCTCTCACACCGCTGACGAAACCACCTCGCTCAAAACGAAGGAGGATCACGCGGTGCCGAAGACATTTCCCATCATGATCGAAGTTGAAGAGATCGCGCTCGGCCCCGTGCTGCGGCGACTCAACGAGATGCCAGGAATCGCGAAGCTGCATCTTGACCTCGGCCAAGGCGGTCAAGGCGCAGGCAAAAAGCAGCTGGAGAGGCAAGCCGCCGCGCATCGCGCCAGCAACGGCGACGGGCAACAGGCGGCGGTCAAGCTGCTGATGAGCGGGCCGAAGCATATCAACGAGATTGCGCACGCGGTTGGGGGCAAGAAGACCCGCGCTTATGGAATCATGACCCAGCTGCGCAAGCAGGGGCTGGCGGAACCGGCGCAAGGCCGCGCGATGCATCAGCTGACCAAGAAGGCGCGCGAGCAGCTGGGCGGTGCCATGCCCGCGCTGCCCGCGCCCGACAAAGTGTCGCGCGGGCCGAGCGGGCGCGCTGCGCCCGGATCAGGCAACATTCTGCTTCGCAAGGCGCTCGACGCAGGGCCGGTCTCGCCTTCCGATCTGCGCGCCCATCTTGCGGCCAAGGGCATGTCAGCGAAGAGCGTTGCGGGCGTGCTGGATCGCGCCAAGAAGAGCGGCCTGATCAAGAAGAATGGCGTCGGCTATGCGCTGACGGCGAAGGGCCAGAAGATCGAGCTGGGAGCTGCGGCACATGGCTAGGGGTTTCCTGCGCGTATATCGCACCTACAACATGGTCGATAAGAACCCCGTCATCGATAAAGTCCGCACGCTGGTGCAAGACGAAGGCTTGATCAAGAAGCTGGGGATCGTTCACGAGATATCGGGCGTCTCGACATCGACGCTCGACAATTGGTTCAACGGCACCACGCGATCACCGCAGCACGCGACCATCGCGGCGGTGGTCACCTCGCTCGGTTACCGCGAGGAGTTCGTGAAAGACCATGACCTCGACATCGAGGCGGAACGCAAGGCGGCTGCCGCGTGGCTCGAGAAACAGGAGAAGCAGAAGGCGGCGGCGAAGGCGAAGCCCGCGAAGACCAACGGTCACCGCAAGCCGCGAACGAAGCGATGATCGTACCGCCGCCCAGGGAGGACAGGGATGAGCGAACGAGAGCTGCGCAAAATGATCGACCTCGCATCCGACTTCTGCGAGCGCACCTTCGATGTAAAGGGCGAGATCGCCCCGACTTGGCACGCGATCACCGCGACCGGCGACAGGATCATCGAGCCGCATCCGATGTTCTTCGGCAAGGACCTTGCCGCCGCGCTGATCCGCGCGCTGTTCGATCTGCGCGACGTGGTTCGATACGTCTACGTCGGCGAAGCTTGGACGCTGAACCGCATCATCAGGCCCGAGGAGCAGGAGGAAATTTTCCGCAAAGGGATCTCCGAGCATCCTGATCGCGTCGAAGTGGTCCAGATACAGGGCGAGGATAGCCAGTACGGCCAGATCATGGCGGCGCGGAACATCATCAGACCCGAGGGGCGCAAGCCGTATCTCGGCCCGCTGCAATTCGTCAACGATCTGCCCTTCATTCCGCAAGGCGCGGCGGTCCAGTCGACCGGCCGACTTGTCGGCATGTTGCCAGTACGGGGAACGCGGCAATGACCACGATGAAGATGGCTTTCCACACCGAGACCGGGCGGCGCATGGTCGAGGTCTACGGCGACGACGGCTCGTTCATCGCCGCGATCTATCCGACCGACAACGGCTCCAATTCGATCCACATCGTCAGCAAGCACTTTACTGACGACCCGATCAAGCCCAGCCTCGGGCAGGTGCCGGTGCCCGGCTATCTGGTGACATTCAATAAGGGGAAGCAATGACAGTCGTCCTGACGCCGCCGAACGAGCAGCTGCGCATTGATGAAGTCTGGCTGTTCGTCTCAATCGATGAAAACGGCGAAGGCCTGTGCGCGGGGCCGCTGATGGGACCCGGCACGCTGGTGCCGCTGGTCGCGGCCGACAAGGTTCGCAGGGACGCGCTGATGCCGCTGGCCAGGCAGATCGCCGAGCTGAGCGGCAAGCCGGTGAAGGTGGTGAAGATGAGCGCCCGCACCGAGGAAATGACGATCACGCCCGATGGGAGACCGCCGCAGTGACGCCAAGCGAACAAGCCCGCGACTTCACCTGCCCGGACTGCGGCGGCTTCATCTTCCGCCCCGGGCCGCGCGGCGGGCTCTCGCAGAACCTCGAATGCGTCGGCTGCAGGTCGCGCTTCAACGTCGCATGCTGGCGCGGCCTGCTGGTGCGGGTCGAGCGGATTTCGAACGACAGCGAATGGAGGGAAGATATGTTCCCGCAGGTGCTGCAATGATGCGCGATCCGCGCGCCATGATCATCGACCGCATCAGGACTGTCGGCGTGCAAAGCAGCTGGTCGCTCGATGCCTACCATCATCTCGTCACCAGCGGGGTTGATCCAGACCGCGCAATCCAGGCGATGCAGCTTTTCGTGGACGAGGTCGTTGCAATGAAGGAAGCGCGGCGCAAGAGCATGCCGCAGCTGGTGCAGCTGAAGGTGACCGAGGGCGACGAAGGCACGCGATGACCGAACCCGATATCATCGAGGCGCTGCAGTTCGGCGACATGGGGGTGATGGCGCATCCGCCCGCCAAGATGCTGAAGGCGCTGGCGGTGATCGCGACCCGCGCCCATCCGGCCTATGACGAGTGCTCAGGCGTGGCCGCCGGCGCCAGCCGGGACAAGTGCCTTTTCATGTCGCTGGCCGTGCGGGACTTCCTTGTCGAGATCGGCTTTGCCGATGCGACAGCGCGCAGCTGCTTCCTGTACATCGCCGCCAACGATCTGCAGGGCAAGGAGCTGTGGTCGGTTGGCCTCGGTGCGCCTGGGCAATACCCGATCCCCGAAAAGTTCAACGGCCATGCGGTTTGCACGGTGCCGTCGCTCAAACTGCTGATCGACACCACGGTGTATCAGGCGGTCCGCCCGCAATGGGCTGGCGCGGTCAGCGGCATGGCAGCGATCAAGTATCACCAGCCATGGCCGCACCAGCTGATCCACGGTTGCCCGTCCATTGCGGGCTGCGAGGCGGTGCTGCCCGACCGCCGCGTGATGCTGCTCTGGCTGGATCGGCCCGAGATCAACTGGAAGCGGCAGATTGACTTCCGGCAGAAGAACGACCGTCGCCGCTACGTCACCAAGGCGCTGCGAGAAGCTTTCGGCAGCTGGAGCGCGGTCGGCGAGCAGACCGAGGCCGTGCCATGAGCAGAAACCAGACCGAAGCGCAGGCGGATGTCGCCACCCAGATCGCTAGCGGCATGGTCAAGATGATCGAGCCGGTCTTTGCCGGTGTGCCGCCCGAGATAGCGGGCGCGGTGCTGGGTCAGCTCCTCGCCAAGCTTGTCGCCGGGCACCATCCGATTATGCGCGACGAGGCCATGCGGCTGGTGATCGACATGGCGCGCGATTTGGTTCCCATCGAAGTCGAGGAAATGATCGAGCGCGGGCAGTGCGGGCCTGAGTGGAGAGAGGCGACGCGGCAATGAAAAGATCGGCAGCGAGGCGAACGGTTATGCACTCATGACCAACAGCTTCGAGATTGACGACGGCGAGAACGGCGATGCCGCCGATGTGCTGGTCTGCCGCAGGATGACCCAGCCGCTGCTGATGCCCGACAACGAGATCGGGCTGTGCTCGCGCTGCGGCGAAGCGATCCAATTCCGACCGCATGTCTCGCCGCTGCCGAGCAAGGTCTGCGAAGTCTGCATCATGCCGGAAATAGAGCAGCTGGGCGCGCGGGGCGAGCTGCATTCGATCATCACACCGGAAACGGCGGTTGAGCTGGGGCGCTATCTCCGCAGAAAGCGAGAGCATTGAGGATGCTAACATGCCCGAGCCAAAGAAGCACCGCTTGATCCTGATCGATCCCGCCGCGCGCCATATCACCGAGATCGAGAGCACCGCCACGCTGGCGGCCATGCACGAGCTGATCGGCGCGGATACGCTGTGCCATTTCGGACTCGCCCGCTGGGACGACAATGGCCAGATCGACAGCGGCTGGATGGATGACGGTGGCCTTTCGCGAGGCGAGCCGATCCACGCTTTCCTGCTGCCGAGGGCCAAGGACCCGTTCGCAGGCCGCTGCGTGATCGTCGGCGCTGATCGCCATGGCGAGACCACCAGCTGCCGCATTCCCCTCGCTGTCCTGCGCAGCGATGTCTCGTGGCTGGGCCTGATTAAGCCTGAGGTAACGTGGGATCATACCGAGCATGGGTCGCGCGCCATCGTCACCTATTCGCGGGTGAAGTGATGGGGCCGCTGGAGCTGGTGATGCGGCGGCAGTGGGAAGCCGCGCAGCGCGGGGTGATGTCGCAATGGGTGGTCTATGACCATCCGCGCGACCACCCCGATGCCTTCGTCGCCAGACGCTGGGAAGTTATCCGGGGCACCCCGGAGCCGGTGCCGACGCAGGACATGATCGGCGGCGTCGATCTAAGCGAGCTGCGGGCTTGCCTGGGCGACGCGGGTCTGGTGAAACTGTCGCGCAGCGAGGGCGATCAGCCGCAGATCATTGAGGTGTGGATATGAGCGAAAACGCCGGGTCGTTGTCGATGCGATTGATCGACCCGAACGACTATTGCGTCTTCGAGGACGGCCAGCGGATCGGCCGCATCCGGCATGCCAAAGAGCGCTCGCCCGGCGTTTGGCTCTGGAATGTCACCGTCACCATTCCCGGCCCGCCGTTCGGTGATGCGAAGTCGATCACAGAAGCCAAGGAGCGCTTCAAGACGGCGTGGCTCGCCTTCAAGGAGAAGCACGGCCCGGAGAAACTGGCGAAGGCCTATGGGGAGATGAACCGCGCCGACCGGCCGGATCGGTATCAGCGCTAGGCGGCGACCTGTGAATAGTTGGGATCGGGCGCTGCGTTCTGTCGCGGCGCTACCTTGCATTGTGCCATCGTTGTCGCCCTGATTCGGCAAGGAAGGCGATGATGGTCGCTCGGCGGCACCATTTTTTACCGCAATGCTATTTGAAGGGCTTCGCGCGGCCGAAGAAACACGGCAAGACGCACCAAGTCGTCGTTTTTGATCGCGCAGGCAAATCCTTCACGTCTAACATCATCAACATCGCGGTGGAGCAGGATTTTAATCGCGTGGACGTCGAAGGTCACCCGCCCGACACCTTCGAACAGTTGATGGCAGCCTTCGAGGGCGACCTCGGGCCAGCGCTCAGCCGGATACTGCAGGCACGCAACCTGCGAAACGAAGAGGATCGCGCCACGCTGCTGAACTTTATCGGCCTCGTTGCGATCCGCAATCCGCGCTTCCGAGAGACCTTCCGCGACTTCAACGAGCAGGTCCTGAACCAATTGATGAACCTCGTCACCGCCGACAAGGATCGCTGGGAAGGTCAGGTCAAGAAGATGCGGGATAGCGGCTACGTCAAGCCCGACTCGCCCGAAGTGACATATGAACAGATGCGGGACTTCGTGCAGCGGGGAGACTATCGCATCGAGCTGAACAAGGGCTTTCACATCGCGAGCGAGCTGAAGGGCTTCGATGCGATCCTCCCGACCTTGTTCAATCGGAAATGGGTCTGCCTGACGCCGCCAGCTGTCTCTGGTGGCTTCATCACATCAGACCATCCAGTTTGCCTGATGTTCTCCGACCCCGCCTTGCGCGGCAAGTTCTTCGGACCGGGGCATGGCCTGAAAGGCACCGAGATCATCTTCCCGGTATCTCGGCATCTTGCCGTCGTCGGGGCCTTCGAACTCAAAGAGGATGAGATCCAATTGCCCGAGGAGCATGTCGCCCGGGTGAATGGAGCCGTCGCCGCCTGCGCCGAGCGGCAAGTGTACGCGCACAATATCGACTTCAACTATCTGCGCCGGGACAATGAGAAGCCCCGCCGTGGAGCCGAGCTGGTGAACGACCTCGATTTCCGCAGCGGAGGCTCAGTAAGCCCATCCGCTGCATCTCGGAAACCAAGATCGCTGTGACATGGTGGTTGTGAGCTATGATCCTGATTTATGAAAAGGCCGTCCCTGAAGGCGAGCGCGCGGACCTCGCAAAGGTGAATGCCCAGCTGGAGAGTCTGGCGGCGCTTCGGCTCGCGCAGATTGATCTGCGCGATGAGCCGTATTGCTTGTCGCGGATAGCGTGGCAGATCGCGATCTTTTCCAATGCAATGGTGCATCGATTTGTCGCGCTTGCCGAGGGCGTGGCGATTTCCTGGAACGCCTCCAACTCTCTCAGTGCTGTTCTGAACGCTCGGGCGGCGATGGAGACGTTCGCTTTTTACTATGACTTTGGCAAGCGGCTCTCGCAACTGGTGCCGAGCAACGACTTCGAGGCCATCAACCAACTGATTACGAAGTGCCTGTTCGGCACGATGGATCAGGAACTGCTGAAGGAGTTTCCCGAGTTCAAGCTGCGGTCGATTATGAACTCCATCGATGCGGTCGACGAAGATGTCTTACCGGGCTTTCGCGGGCACTACGAAACGCTTTCCGAGTTCTGCCACCCCAACTCCTTTGGACATCGCGGTCTGTTCTCAGCGCGGGATCGAGCTACAGGGATCACGACCTTTGAAATGCGACAAAATTTCATCATTCCGCTCAAGGCAGCGTTTGGCTTGGCCGGGCTGTTCGAACGCTCACATCGATCCATCGATTCCGATCTGAGAGCGCTGGCTCAAGCCCATCACGCGGCACATCCATCACCGCTCAACTTCGGCGGGCTAGATGATGGGTAATGGCAGGCCGTTCCGACACCTTAGAGCGCGCTCGCAGCTTGACCGGCAAGGCGCAAGGTCAGCTGGCGATCCGGCCCGACATGGGCGTCGATGAAGGCTTCGAGATGCTCGGGCGGATCGCGGCCCTCAAGCTCCAGCCGCCGCAGGACATCGCTGGCGACCGCATGCGAGACATCAGCGCAGCGCCCGGTCTGGGGGTTGGCCACGATCACGCGCAGCGGCTCGCTGTACTCGCCAGCAATCAAGTTGGCGATGATGGTGTCCAGATCAGCCTTCTCCAGATCGGTCTCCAGAAAAGAAGGCCCGTCGTGAAAGTCGTTTATTACAAGGTAGTAATCCGGCTCCGCGCCCGGGACAATCGACGGCATCCCACGCATACGCAACTCCCGTCTCGACCGGCAAAACTGTACCCCAAACCGGGCGCGGGACTCGCATAAATTTTAACATGACCTATCTGCATCCTATGCGCAGGGACGTTCTGTTCGCTCTGCCGGTCAAGGCCGCCCAAGTTCCGGCTGGGCCTGACTGGCTCCATGAGATCAAGCACGATGGCTACCGGATGATGATCGTTCGGGAGGGCAAGCGCGTGCGGCTGCGGACCAAGAACGGGCACGATTGGACCGACCGCTATCCGGTGATCGTTGAGGCGGCCCTGAAGCTGCGCCAGAACCACTTCGAGCTTGACGGTGAAGCAGTGCTGTTGGGGGTCGATGGGACATCGGACTTCGGGGGTCTGCACTCCCGCAAGTACGACGACGAGGTCCAGTTCTACGCCTTCGACATGCTGTCGGGCGGCGGCGATGATCACCGCCGGCTGCCGCTGTCGCTGCGCAAGCAGAACCTTGCAGCGTTGCTAGCGCGTAGGCCTGAAGGCATCCATGCCGCACCCTACGAGCAAGGTGAGATTGGCCCCGATCTGTTCCGCCACGCATGCCTACATGGGCTGGAAGGGCTGGTCTCGAAACATGTCGGCCGCGCCTATGGCGTCGGGCGCTGCACGCACTGGCTCAAGGTGAAGAACCCGAAGCACCCAGCCTATCGGCGGGTGCAGGATCAGTTCTAAAGTTTGTGCACAACCTGCGGCTCGGATGGTGTTGCTGTTCGGTGGCGTGCGCCGCAGACAAACTCATATCACCCGAGTGCAGGGAGGAGATCACGAAGGTCTAGGCCTACGGCGAATATTCGGCTGTGACAAACGCTCGCTATTTTTGCAAGCATGCCTCTATTGCCTCGCCGATGCTCTCGGTGTGTGAGGGCTGTATGCGGCCATTACGGAGCCGCCAGACCGTATGACCCGTAGAACCCGACTTCTTGCTGAACTCGCCAGTAGGCGCGATCGTCCACTCGCCCTTCGTGATGAGCCGGATGACCAACAGCAGGCCGTCCTCCATGGGCTCGATGTCGAATAGTTTCCGTCCGGCGTCCTCTGTGATGAGATGATCGCCTTTCGTATCGAGTGCAAAAACTACCCTGTCGAGCCAGACGAGGAAGTCAGGCGAGAAAGTGCGCGTGTTGCCATGGTCGAGGAGCGGGATAGAGAAACCGCCTTGCGACGGATTGCGACACCACACGCGCTTCGTCTTATCGAGCGCCTCCGCGAACGGCCGCTCATCATTATTTAGGCCGCTATAGCCGCGATGAATGGCATTCTTGAATGGCATGAGCTTCCCTTCGTCGATCGGCACATTGCCGACGACATAAGGATGGTCGAGTGCGTTTTGAACGAGCTTAGAACGTTCGATGTAGGTTTTCACGATGTTGCGCGCCTGCTCGCGCAAATGATCCGCAGCCGCGCTATTGTATTCGATCAAAGCATCGAATTTAGGATGCTCGATATCGCAGATGTTTATCGGGCTGAGCGTCCGATCGCCGTGTGCAGGGAAGAGTTGCTGAATTTCGCGGCGAAGAATCCAGCGTGCGGTCACGCGGTTGCTATGTTCGACCTCGACCCACTCCTCAGTTTGAGTAGTGCCCTCACCAATAGTCTGAAGGACTTGGATGCGGCCACCCTTTCCGATCGTACTAGAGCCGCCCTGTCGAAAGTCGACGATCCGATCGACTATTTTCCCCACCGGAGCCCTGGCTTCACTTGAATCGATACTGACAGTGGGGACTTGGCGCTGCTTCGTGGCTTCCGCGTAGGTGCGAGACCCTCCTTTCGTGGTCCGCCTAATTGTTAGTGTGATCTCGGGGCTCTCCGCTGCAAGCTTCCGTTCGACATCTTCGAGAATGGCTTCGAACACGCCGCGCTCATCAGTGCGGATATAAAAGTGAGCTGTATTGAGACTCGGCGCGGCATAGTGCTGAGCACCCGGCTGGCGCAAGACACGACCGACGATCTGAGTCACTTGATCGGGCGAGCCCATATCCTTGTCAATGTACGCAAACGCGCATTCTGGCTCGTCCCAACCTTCCTGAAGGCCAAGGTTGAAGATGATGTGCTCGTACCCGCCTGCGATAAAGGTGTCGTAATCGGAATCGCCCCCCGCAAATAAATTAAACCCCCTAGGAGGGGGGAACTTCGAATCGAATCGGAGGTCGCAGTAGACGGCAATTTTGGCGGGGTCGATCTTCGCGCTTTCGACTAGATGCCGCCATATCTGTATCGGCCGCGCATGGCGTTGATCAAAAGGCCGAGCGGCATCTTCACGCATTGTCCCGCCCTCGGGGACGTTTGTCGTTGCTACATAGATCGCCTTCGGTCGGAATGGCAAGCCGAGATCATGCGCCGCTTCGGTAGCCTGCTTCATCTCGGCGAGCATGTCGTTGATGGCAAGCTCCATTGGCGTGAGGTAGCCGCCGAGCATGATATTCTTCTTCACAAGCCCGGAGCTTACGACGTCGGCGCTGCGGAGCTTCGTGACAAGATCGTCGTCGGTCCAGCGTTTGTCGTTTCGAAGTCGCTCGATCGTGGAAGAAAGCGCCTGAGGAACACGGGTTGTGGCCGAGGCCGCGATCAGCGCATCTGGCATAAGCTCCATGAGGAGCTGCGTCTGCTGGTCCGAAAGATTGTGGCCCTCGTCATACACGATGATAAGCGGCCGGCGCCGTCCTTGTCGGTCGCGTCTCTCCTTAAGCTGGTCCCAAAGCGATTGTTCAGCTACATCGAGCCGAACTCGGAAAATACGGCGATCGCCCTCTTCCTTGTCTCGCTGATTGAAGCGGCCGACAGTGGCGATTAGCAGGAGGCCTTGGCTAGAGTCGGCCACCGCTTCAGGCGTGCACTCGAGTAGGGGCTTGATATCGAATTCGCCCACTAGGCTGCTGTACTTACCCGTAGAGAGGTTGGTCAGAGTCTGCCATACGACGATGCGACCTTTGGACAGCCATAGGACGACGGGCTCCACGCTGAGCTGCGAGCGAATTTGCTCGATCGCGTCAGCAAGGATAACGGTCTTGCCACTACCGGTAATGGCCGAAAGATTCTGATAGAAGGGGACGAGCTGCCTGCGCGTGACGGTCAGCGGGTCCTGCATGTAGGTTTGGAAGCGCGAGGCAATCTGACTAGCTGCCGCGGCCTGGAACGGGAAAAGCTCCATGGCGGGACTCAATCCTCTTCGTTGAAACGATCGCTGTTCTCGTTGAGCCCTAGATGGGCGAGAATCTTGTCCGGAATTTTCCAGAACTGAACGTTCTTGGATTGATAGAGCTCATACCGCGCATAGATGTGATACGGGGGCTTTAATTCAGCCTTCTCAGCATCTTTCAACACGTCTCTATAGGTCTCGCGGTCGAGCTGTCCGACCGGCCCTTCGCCGTCCCAAATGATGAAATATCCTTCGCCGCGATCGTTCCTTCCTACGAGGTAGCGAAACTTTGGCTCGTCGATTCGGATCAGTCCGGGAGAGCTTCGGTTAGAGGTCTCCCAATGAGACGTGATCACAACGTCCACGAGTTCGTCCTTCTTCATGGACAGCACGGTTTTGGCGTCGATCTGCTTCATCAGAAGCCGATACTCGAAAGCGCCACCAAGTGGCTCGCCCTCGGAGCCATCTGGTCTCTCGCCTGTGATGGCATTCCGCAGCCGCTTCCAGGTCAAAGTCCGAGCGTATTTGTCACCTACCTCAGGCGCCCCTTGCTCGATCAGTATGAAGCGTCGCGTGCTCTCGCTCTCTTTGTTGAGCTCAAGCACCGCGTGTCCCGTCGTGCCCGAACCGCCATACGGGTCCAAGACAAGCCCGTTTGGCGGGCACCAGATTTGGATGATCTTCTTCATCAATCGCAGCGGCTTCACGGTGTCGAAGCCGTGATCGGTCCCCACGATCGCGTCGAGTTCGCGCTTTGCGAGATCGGTATGACCCGACTCCTCGTGCGGCCAAGTCACTGCGCCCGTCTCGACGGGAAACGTGTAAAAGTCATCGTCCCAGAACGTGGTTGGAACCTTGCCTTGTCGGATCTCCTGCTCGTATGCCTTCAGACGCGGGCGGCCCCATCCAGCGTTGCGGTTCTTATCGTCGCGAAAATAGAGCAATGGCCACTGACCGCTTTCGCGGCGGGCGTTTGCCTTCTTTATGGCCTTTTGAACGATCGGGTCTTTTGAAGGATCGTATTTTTTGACGCTGACGTCGGTGCCCTTGATCACGAGGGCAGAACCGCGACCGTCGCCTATGTCCTGCTCTTCATACTTGACACCCCACTCTTCGAGCATATCGAGCGCTTCGAGCTTGGTGAAGTTTACCCAATGAGCGCGAGGCTCGGGAAGCTGTCCGTTGAAACGGTATTCTCCGTTCGGATAATGAAGGTAGCCAGTAAATGGCGACTGGATCGCATATGCGCTCTTGGCTCGATGCTGCCGCGCCGTTGGGTCTTTCGGAAACCATCGGGTTTTGTCGCCGTCCAGCGATCGGAGATTCGTGCGGTCGATCCCGAGCAGCGACATCTTGGAACTGGCTCGATCCTTCGCATATGCGAGGACGTACTCAGTCGTCTTCGATATGGTCTTGGAGTCGTTCTTCGGCGAATAAGCCTTCTGCCAGTTGATGATGCCTAAGCGATTGTCCTCGCCAAAGACTTCGTCCATGAGCATGCCCAAGTGAAAAAGCTCGTTCTCGTCTATGCAGATCGCGATAACGCCACTTGGCTTGAGCATCGACTTCATGACTTGAAGTCGCGGCATCATCGCCTTGATCCACTTGGTGTGCCGAGAGCCATCGTCTTTGGCAACGAGCGTGCCAAGCTCGGGGTCGTTGGGGTCTTTGTCCCACGCATCATTGTACCGGAACTGCCCGCCGGTGTTGTATGGGGGGTCGGTGACAATGAGGTCGATCTGGCCACGGTACTTGTACAGAGTGACCATGGCTTGGAGGTTTTCGCCCTCGATAAGCAAGTTCCGACCCTGCTGGTCAGGCGGCCCCACGTGAAACTTGGACTCCCGCCGCATAATGCGCGGGCGCACTTTCCGTCCGATCTCCAGAGCCGAGCGCTTTCCGCTGAAGGAGAGGGCGACGCCTCCACTCAATAGCGACTTGACGAGCTTGATGAGGTCCTCTTTGTCGAGGAAGTCTAAGGGGTTAGGTTCTGCCTCATTGGCGCGCAGAAGCTGTTTGACGATAGCGGACATAGGCAAGTCCCCGGTAATAAAGCTGGAGAGCGGTCGAGTCGACGAACGTATCACGCCGAACAAACCGAGAACATAGGCTTTTTTGCTTTATGAATGCTTAGCGGTTGACAGCTTGGTGGCCAAGCAGAGATGGCGCTTCGTCACCAGAATGCACTGGAGAATGGTAAGGAGGGAGGCCAATCCTGCGTCAATAGGTGTGCCTTCGTCGGCGAGCTTCTTTGAAAGCTCGGTGGCCAGGCGTTCGATCTCTCTTTACGGTGCTCGCTGATGCGCGCGTGCAGCCGCGCGTTTCTCCTGTCTCGAGCGCGACAGCTGCCGCGCGAGCGCCTAATCGACGCGCTCGATCCACGTCGCTTGGGCGAGTGCATCGGCATGCAGGACGCAGTTACTCGCTTGCCCCGGCATCCCGCTGGTTTCGAGATGCTCGGCGAGCCGCCGCAGGAAGGCGGCGGCGTCGGTGATGATCGCGGCCTGATCGCCGCCTTCGCGCTCGCTCATCGCCTGCATCTCCATGAGAGGTTCCGCCCGCGATGGAAATAGCGGCGGCCCTTGCTGCCGCATACGCGATCAGCATGGCTTGCCGTCCGCCTTGGGCGGCCTTGCGCTTCTTTGGGCTTCGCTGGGGCGATCTGGGCGGCTTCAGCCATGCCCACATGCTGCATAACTGGCGCTTGGCCCTGCCAGCGATCATCAAAGGCCAGTAGCGGGGCCATTTCCGGAGCCTGTAGGATCAGGCTTTCCGCCTTCACTGGCCGCCCAGGCGCAGGCGCTGGCGCGATATTTCCCGGCCGACGGATCAACACAGCCCCGGCCGCCAGCCCGCACCACAGGGCCGCTAATGCGATGCCCAGCCGGATCGGGAATTTAGGTAGCAGCAGCGGATGCATGGGGGTTCCCTTCCATGCTTCGCGCGCCCCAGCTGCTTGCCAGCGCATGCCAACAAAAAAGCCGCCCCGAATCAACCGGGGCGGCTCATTTTTTTTATGATGGTCAGGCGGCTTGCCGCAGCTCTTCCTGCGCTTCGGCGGGCATGCTGATTATGCGCTTGATCTCGTTGGCCAGCAGCTGCAGGGCCTCGCGCTTTTCTTCGATGCGCTCGTCCTGATCGTAATGCTTGCCGGTGACCGGAGAGATGTCGCCGTGCTCATCCTTCTGGACCGTATGGTCGAGGCACATCGAGATGATCGAGCGCGGCACCTTCAAGCTGCCCAGAAGGCTGGCGGCCGTGCGGCGCAGATCATGCGGTGTGAACGGCCTGATCCCGAGCTTGGCGCAAAGGCCAACGGACCGCACCCGGCCATCCTTGGCGGTATTGCCGCGCAGCGCGCAAGCCATGGCCTTGCGGTTTAGCGGCTCGCCTTCCCAGCGCCCGCTGAACATCCAGTCGTAGTTGCCCATGGCTTCCTTCGCGATCTCGACCGCGAGATCGGACAGCGGCTGATGGATCTCGCGGCCTTTCTTGACGCGCTCCTCCGGGATCACCACCAGCGGCTTCGGAATGGTCAGGCCACCGACCAGCTCGTCGCGATGGATATGCAGCAGTTCGATGGAGCGCAGCATCGAGACCAGCGCGAACCTGATCGCAAGGCAGATGCGGCGATCCACGGTGATGTCGGGCCGATCCAGCCCGAGCCACAGCGTCCTGATCTCATCAGGCGTCAGCTTGCGCTTGCGCGGCTCTTCCCTCGGCAGCGGCGGCAGGTTCACGCAGGGGCTGGCGCTGACGTACTTGCGGCCCGCTTCGGCGGCCCAGTTGAAAAGGCCCGAGACCGCCTTGCGCATATGCCGCGCGCTGCTGACGGAGTCCTTCTTGCTGGTCTTGCCCTTCTTGATGATCAGCGTGCCCGCGAGGATATCGGCCTGCAGCTGCGCGATATCGTCGTTGCTGACTTCCTTCGCGATCATCGGCCCAAGGCGCGGCCGAACGAAGCGGTTCAGATGGCTCGCCATGTTGGCGTGGTCCTTCATGCGTGGCTTCGTCTTCAGCACCACGCCGCTGTCGGTATGGCGACGCACCGTGATCTCCTCGGCGCACCACGCGATGCGCAGGTCGATCAGCTGACTGACCGTCATCATCTGCTTGGCCTGCTGATCCTTCGCGCGCCGCGAAGTCGCAGTGATATCCTCGCCCCGGGCCAGCCGCTGCTTCACCTTGCCAGCTTCGATCCGCCAATAAGCGACATCATGCGCGGGCTGGCCATCTTCGGCCTTGCGATAGATGCCCAGCCGATGCGTGCCGCGCTCCTTTGTGATCGGGCAAGTGTACTTCAGCGAGAAGGTCGGCGGCGCGGTCGGACTCAGGCTGACGTACAGGCCGGAGCATTCCGCGTCGTAAATCTTCGCGCGCTTCGTCACCTTCCGGGTGCAATCGCGGTTGGTGATGTTCTGCTTTGCTCTTTTCGACATTGAATGGTGTTCCTTACTTGGCGGCCTGCTGGGGATCGACGCGCTTGATCAGCGCGCCGCGCGTGGCGGCCGAAACGATCCACCAGCAATCCTGCCCCTCGGGCAGCTTCGGCTTCAGGCAGTATTCAGCCGTATGATACAGGGGCTCTTTCTCGTCCCCCATGATCTCCTTCCGCCTCACCACGTACTCGCCTTTGGCGGGACCCCACTCGCACGAATAGGCTTTGACCATCGCTGCTTTTTGAGCATCCTTGGCGGCACCGACCGCCTTCATCGCGCTACCTTCAAGCCGAAGGCTCTGCCGCATGGCGATCTCATAGGCGAGGTAAACCGCGCCCGCATCAGTTCGGTCAGAGCACATCGGCGTGACGAGCGAATAGAGCAGCGTAACGGTGTCGCCGACCTGCGCGGCTACGTCGGCGTTCGGCGTGGGCGCTTCGGGTTCGCAGCCTGCAGCCAGAAGGCAGAGCGCGGGCATGGCGATCAGCTTTGCAAATTTATTCGGTCGCATTTTAAGCGCTCCTTATCTGGTGACCTGATTGTCGGGATGATCGGGGTGGGGTTCGAGCTTGACGTGATCCAGATCAAGCACGAGGTAATGGCCGTTGGCGTGCAGGCCTTCGAACCAGCCGCGCGACTCCAGCTCCTGCCGCATGGCTTCCTCGCTTGCGTGCGCATACCAGCCGCCGCCCGCGTTGAAGTTCGCGATGAGCTTGCTCAGCAGCATGATCGACGGGCCTTCATTGTCGCCCGTGTAAAGCACGCGCATTTCGGCGGGCTGCGCCATGGTGAAGGTCAGATCGGTGACCTTGCGCGCCTTCGGATGGATCAGCACGTCGCCTTCCGATCTGATCAAGCCGCGCTTCAGCATGGCATTGGCGAAGCGCCTGTTGTGATCCAGCTGCCATTGCAGGACCGCGCCATCGGCCTTTTCCAGCGTATCGAGAACATCGGCGACCTGCGCGCGCTCCTCCTCGATGGCCGCCAGCAAGGCCGCCCAATCATCGGTGGCGATGCCATCGCTGATATCGTCGTCCATGCTGTCGGGCACCAGCTGGTAGCGGCTGCCGTCGCTGTGATCGCGCTGCAGCGGATCGGCATAGTCAATCCAAAGGCGCAGCCCCAGCGCTTCGCTTAGGAAGCTCGGGCAGGCATCGTTGCGCCAAGATGCATCCGCGAAGCCTTCCGGGATCGCGGGCATGTCAGCGGCGGGGAAGTCGGGAAACTCGGTGCGATAATCGGCCATTTGCTTAGCTCCTCTCGACCAGCGCGATGGAGTCGCCGCTGATGCTGATGATGATCTCGGTTGCGCCTTCGCTGATCTGCTGGGCGATCTCGGCGGCCCATGGCAGGCACTCGCCGAAGTCGTCGCCGCCCACCAGCTGGCGGGAGGCCTGCCACCAATCGCGGTCGCGATCCGGGTTGCAGCCTTCCGCATAGGCGACGTAAGAAGTCTCGCCCTTGGCAATGTCGCGCGGCGAACCGTTCGACATCAGGTAAACGCCTTGATCGTGGACGAGCAGAACCGAAGGCGCATCGACCGGCTTGGTGATCGCGCGACATGGCGGTTCGGTTTCGTAATGATCCAGCTGCTCGCTCTGCTTCGGCGCGGTCAGAGAATGCTGCACGACGCGCTGCAGATCAGCGGCCTTGAAGATGAGATATTGCATTGATGATGATCCTTGATGGCTTGAAAAGCGAATGGGCGAGCCGCTGGGCTCGCCCGGTTTGATCAGTGCTCGCAGGGCAGCAGGATCACGCGCCCTTCGCCTTCCTCAACCCAGATATCGATCTGATCGAGGGGGAAGTCGGTGAAGTCGATGGCCTTGGAGAATACGATGTTGCCGTTGCCGTCATCGCAGGTCAGCGTGGCCTTCGAGTCCGCGACCCGCAGCTTCCATGATTGGAAGGGCTCGGCCTTGACGCGCGGCTCGCCGATCTGCGCAAGCGCGATCTCATCGATCAGCCAATAAGCGCCAGCGCGCTCGGCCATGTACTTGACGCCATCGGTATAGGTGATGCCGCGCACCAGATTGTGCCGATACCAGTGGCCAGTGCCGCCGGTGAATTGCTGCAGATCGGCGTTGGTCAGTTTGTCGGTCATAATTGCGTCCTTCGAGAATTTGAAAAAGCAGAAGGGCGAGCCGCTGGCCCGCCCTGATGATCGCGCTGGTTATTTCGGGGCCGATGCTGACAGCGTTCCGTCAGCGGCTTGCTTCAGCTTCATCCCCTTGCGGGCGCAGATGGCCTTGATGTTGATCGAAGGCCATGCGACCGCCTCGGCGATATCCTTGCGGGAGACCGCCTTCCGGCCGGTCAGCATCGCAATGACGGTATCGACCTTTGATGGGCCTTCCTTCTTGGCCGCCTTCGGCTTCGCCGCCTTCTTGGCCTTCGCCTTCTTGGCAGGCTTCGTCGCCTTCGCTGGCTTGGCAGCCTTCGCAGGCTTAGCGGGCTTCGCTTCGCCCTTCGCGGCCTCGGCGGGCTTTGCAGCATCGGCGGGCTTGGCCTCGGGCTTGGCCGCTTCGCTGCCGTAGGTGGCCGGGACGAGGATCGAGCGGCCTTCATCGGTGATCGCGTAGACCAGAGCCTTGCGGCCGTTGTTGGCGGTGGCGTTCAGCCGCGCCGCTTCGATGCGGGCCGCAGCGAGCGAAGGATGCTCGGTGGTCTGCGGCTTGTTCGCCTTCAGGATCGATGCGGTGAACTTCTTGCAGCTGGCGATCAAGGCCAAATCGGCGGCATCAGCGGGGTGAGGCTTCTTGGTGGTCGTCATGATGTACTTCCTTCGGTTCAGAAGCCGCGCATGATTGCGGGGCGTTCTGACCGCCTGACCCGGTGACCCTCGCGGGTGCCGGGGATTGGAAGTGGGGGTTGGGGCCTTGCCCCAATCGCAGCGGGCTGCGGTGAAAGCGCTTGCCCTTGATAGGAAAGGCTATTCCTAAAAGGGCTTATTTTGCAGGGGCATAATTTGCCCCAGCGGCGTCCAAATATTCCCACCTAGCCCCAAAATAGGGCCGTGTGGGCCTGCCGCCCCGATGCTGGTGGCAAGTACGCGAGAGGTCCAAAGCCGATCGCTGATGATGGTGGCACAAACGCAGAGTCTCACCAGGGCGAGCACGTATAAGCCGTAAAGCCATCGCGCAGGGAAGGCCGGGATGTCTCAGCCAAACCTGTATGCTCGTGTGCGCACTTTCTTCTGTGCACATTGCACGCGAGACCGCGGGTGCGGCGTGCACCCGGTCTTCCCCGCGCCCTCTCTCAGGAGAGAGGGCGGAACGAGATGCAAGACTCGGGCAAATCATGTCGCGAGAATGCGAAGCTGTATCCTCATACTAAACTGTCATCGCCCGCGAAGGCGGGCGACCCAGTACGCCGCGGCCCATCGGCTCAATCACAATCGTCTCTGGAATACTGGATCACCCGCATGCGCGGGTGATGACACTGAGAGGATGAGGCTTGAGATATCCTTCGCTAGATCGGCTTGCCCGTATACGGCATCGACGCCGTCAGGCCGCCGTCGACCGGGATCGCCTGGCCGTTGACGTAGGAGGCCTCGTCGCTCGCCAGGAACAATCCCATCGCGGCGAGCTCGTGCGGCTGTCCGGCGCGCTTCAAGGGATTGAGCTGGCCGATCTTGTCGGCGGTGCCGCGCTCCTTGGCGCGGTCGAACACCGGTTTGGTCATGCCGGTCTCGATCAGGCCGGGGCACACCGCGTTGATGCGCACGCCGGTGCCGGAGAGCGAGTAGGCGGTGGTCTGCACCAGGCTGATCACGCCGGCCTTGCTCGCGCCGTAGGGATGACCGCTGGCGCCGGACTTCAGGCCTGCGACGGACGCGGTGCAGACGATCGATCCGAAACCCTGCTTCGTCATGTGCGGGATCGAATGCTTGATGGCGAGGAACGGCCCGATCAGATTGACGCGCAGCACTTCCTGCCAATGCTCGGGGGTCTGGTCGGCGAGCGGAACGAGACCGCCGCTGACGCCGGCATTGGCCCAGATCGCATCGAGCTTGCCGTATGTGCTGACGGCCTTCGCGATAAAACCCTTCACGTCGGACTCGGAGCCTGCATCCGCCATCACGGCCTCGACGGTGCCGCCGGCCTCGCGCACCAGCTTCGCAGTTTCGTTCACGCCCTCGGTGCGATCGACCGCGATCAGCTTCGCGCCCTCTTTGGTGAACAGCAACGAGGCCGCGCGGCCGATGCCGCTTCCGGCGCCGGTGATGATGACGGATTTGCCTTCGAGGCGGCCCATGAGTTTCTCCCTGACTGCATCCATTGCGACACCTGCCGCTTCACGGAATTTCAAACAAGATTTCAAACGTCAAAGTCACTTGAGACGATGCGCGCCCTGACGTACAGCGACGAGGGACAGTATTGAAGGGTCTTCGCGATGTCCAATCCAGACAGTTCGAAAGTCGTGACGACGCGCTGGTGGTGGGTGCGTCATGCGCCGGTGCGCAGCGACGGCGGCAACATCTACGGCCAGCAGGATATCGAGTGCGACACCGGCGACACCGAAGTGTTCGAGGCCGTCGCCAAGATGCTGCCGCGCGATGCGGTCTGGTATTCGAGCAACCTCAAGCGCACGCATCAGACCGCGGCTGCGATCTGGACCGCCGGTTATCCGAGACCTGCGCAGATGACGCAGGAGAAGGATTTCGCCGAGCTGCATCTCGGCGAGTGGCAGGGCATGAACCGCGCCGCGTTCCTTGCCAGCCAGCCACCCGGCCGCGTCTGGTTTGCCGACGTCAACGAGCGCGCCCCCGGCGGTGAGAGTTTCATGGATCTCTACACCCGGGTGTGCCGTGAGATCGTGCGGATCAACGCGAAGGAAGCAGGCAAGAACATCATCGCGGTCGGCCATGGTGGCACGATCAAGGCCGCGGTTGGCCTCGCGCTCGGCGGCCAGCCGGATCGCGGCCTGTCCTTTGACATCGACAATGTCTCAGTCACGCGGCTCGACCACATCGCTGCGCCCGGAGTTTCGATCTGGCGGCTGCCGATGGTCAATCAGCAGCCCTGGATCGCCGACCCGCGCCATGCGGCGATGCATCAGCTGTCAGGGCCGGAAGTGAAGAAGCTCGCCTGATCATGTTGTCGCGCACGGCGAACGCTGCTTAGCTCAACGCCAATTCACAATTTCAATCTGGGAGAGAACCATGACCTTGTTCGACATGAAGGGTAAAGTCGCCGTCATCACCGGCTCGACGCGCGGCATCGGGCGCGCCATCGCCGAGCGGATGGCCGAGCACGGCGCCAAGGTCGTGATCTCCTCGCGCAAGGCCGACGTCTGCGAGCAGGTCGCGAGCGAGATCAACGAGACCTACGGCAAGGGCACGGCGGTTGCGATCGCAGCCAACATCTCGTCGAAGGAAAACCTGCAGAACCTGGTCGATGAGAGCAACCGCGCCTTCGGTAAGATCGACGTGCTCGTCTGCAACGCGGCGTCGAATCCGTATTACGGCCCGCTCGCCGGCATCTCCGATGATCAGTTCCGAAAGATTCTCGACAACAACATCGTCGCCAACAACTGGCTGATCTCGATGGTGGTGCCGCAGATGATCGAGCGCAAGGACGGCTCGATCATCATCGTCTCCTCGATCGGCGGCCTCAAAGGCTCGACCATCCTCGGCGCCTACGCGATCTCGAAGGCGGCCGACATGCAGCTCGCGCGCAACCTCGCTTGCGAGTACGGCAAGCACAACATCCGCGTGAACTGCATCGCGCCCGGCCTGATCAAGACCGACTTTGCCAAGGCATTGTGGGACAATCCCGACAATCTGAAAGCCTCGACCGCCCGCTCGCCGCTGCTGCGCATCGGCATCCCCGACGAGATCGCGGGTGCTGCCGTGTTGATGGGATCTGCGGCCGGCGACTTCATGACGGGGCAGACGATTGTGATCGACGGTGGGGCGACGATCAGCTGACGTCTCGTGTCCCGGACGCGGTGCAGCGTGCAACGCTGCTCCGCAGAGCCGGGACCCATGTGGAGAGTTGTGATTGGATCGAGATGGGCCCCGGCTCAGCAGCGCACCGCTATCGCGCTGCGCTGCGTCCGGGGCACGAGACTTACTCCACCGCCGCGTACACCCCGTTCCGCACCAGCGAGCGGAAATATTCGCGCTGCCCCGGACCCTGCATCAGGAAGACCGCGATCAAATCCTCGCTCGGGTCGATCCAGAAGAACGTGCCGGCCATGCCGCTCCAGAAGAACTGGCCGACCGAACCGGAGAACGATGCGATACCTTGATGCGTCCGTACCGCGAAGCCGAGGCCAAAACCATGGCCGGGCGGCATCAAGGTGCCCTTGATCTGCACGCTCGGCGACAGATGATCCGACGCCATCAGCTGCAGCGTCTTGCGGCCGATGATCCTGTTGCCGTCGAGCGAACCGCCATTGAGCAGCATCTGCGCGAAGCGCGCATAGTCCATCGTCGTCGAGACGAGGCCGCCGCCGCCGGACTCCATCGCCGGCTTCTCCAGCATGTTGAACAGCTGCACCTTGTCGCCGGTCCAGGGATCATTGGCGAACGCTTCGGCGAGGCGTCCCGCATTGGACTCCGGCGTGTGGAATCCGGTCTCGTTCATCTGCAGGGGCTTAAGGATGCGTTCGCTCAGGAATTCGCCGAGCGGCTTGCCGCTGACGACCTCGATGATGCGGCCGAGGATGTCGGTGGAGCGGCTGTAGTTCCACTCGGCGCCGGGCTGGCAGATCAGGGGCATGCCAGCGAGCATGACGGCGTGCTCGGCATTGGTGATCTTGCGGCTACGCAGCCGCGACTGCTGGTAGAGCTGCTGCACCAGGCTGTTGCCGGTGTGGTCATACGTCAAACCAGACGTGTGGCGGAGCAGGTCCTGCACCGTCATCGGCCGCTTCGGCGCGACCAGCTCGAGCTTGCCATTGTGCTCGACGCCGACCTTGGTCTCGGCGAACTCCGGAATGAATTTTGCGACGGGGTCGTTCAGTATGAAGTGCCCGTCCTCGAGCAGCATCATGATGCCAACAGAGACGATCGGCTTGGTCATCGAGAAGATGCGGAAGACCGAATCATGCGTCATCGGCGCGCTCGCAGTCGGGCTTTGCCGGCCGATCGCGTCGTACCAGCCGATCTGGCCGCGCCGCGCCACCAGCACGGTCACGCCCGGGGCGTTGCCCTTGTCGACCTCGCGCTTGAATGTGTCCGACAGCGCCTGCAGCCGCGCACCCGACAGCCCGATCGCTTCCGGCTTGGCCAAAGGGAGGGACGGCGTCTGGGGGTGGGCTGCGCGTTGGGTGGCAGTTTGGGCGTTCATGGTCTCTCCCTTGCGACTGATTCTTGCGGCGACGCTCCGCCGGGTGGTGATGGGGAAACTCTGGCGCAGAAGTTTCGGCTTGAACAGCAGGTTCGCCGCTTCGGACTTGCAATCCGGCCATGCCCTGTGCTTGAAACGGCGCGAACCGGCGGCGACGCGGGTTCCCTGCAGGAGTGTAGCTCAATTGGTAGAGCACCGGTCTCCAAAACCGGGGGTCGCAGGTTCGAGCCCTGCCACTCCTGCCAGCATTCGCCCACCTGCCAGCAAAGCAACCGATCCGTTAACCCCTTGATTCTCGCGGGCGGTCCCGCTCGCCCCGGCGTTATCCGGGGCCGGCAGGCGGCCCGGCCGACCTTGACGTTTGGCCGGTCCCGCAGTAGATACCCCCCACTCGCAGCCGGCCCGCTGAGAAAAGCGGATATCCGGCGCGGCCTTGAATTTCCCCCGAACATTCGAGCTCGTTCATCGGCTCAACCTTCATACGAGGGCTGGGTCCGCAAGATCGGCTGTTCGGATTCCTCGTAAACTTTGTGACGCGGTACCCCAACGATGGCTTTCAGCCCGTTCAAATTCCTGCAGGAAGTGCGCTCGGAGACCGCCAAGGTCACCTGGCCGACGCGTCGCGAGACGACCATCACCACGATCATGGTGTTCGTGATGGTGGCACTGGCGTCGGTCTTTTTCTTCGCCGCAGATCAGGTCATCCGCTATCTGGTGACCCTGATATTGGGCATCCACTGATGAGCACCGGGACTCAATTGATGGACAAGCGCTGGTACATCGTTCACGCCTATTCGAACTTCGAGAAGAAGGTCGCGGAGTCCATTCGCGAGCAGGCCAAGCAGCGCGGGCTCGAAGAGCTGTTCGAGCAGGTGCTGGTGCCGATCGAGAAGGTCACCGAGGTGCGCCGCGGCCGCAAGATCGACGCCGAGCGCAAGTTCTTCCCCGGCTACGTGCTGGTGAAGATGAAGCTGACCGACGAGGCGTTCCATCTCATCAAGAACACGCCGAAGGTGACGGGCTTCCTCGGCGCCGAGAACAAGCCGATGCCGATCTCGGAATCGGAGGCCATGCGCATCCTGAACCAGATGCAGGAAGGCGTGGAACGGCCGAAGGCGTCGGTGTCGTTCGAGATCGGCGAGAACGTGCGCGTGGCCGACGGCCCGTTCGCGTCGTTCTCCGGCGTGGTGGAAGAAATCGACGAGGCGCGCTCGCGCGTGAAGGTCGCGGTGTCGATCTTCGGTCGCGCGACGCCCGTGGAACTGGAATTCGGTCAGGTCGAGAAGGTGGCCTGATCGGACGGCGTGGGGTATACGCGCCCCGCGTGACTTAGAGGCCGTGGGAGGGAGGAGGCGGTCGCCAGCCCCTCTGACCGAACCACGGAACCTGAAACCGCCGGCTCCGTCCGGCACAACAGGAGTATGAAATGGCAAAGAAAGTGACCGGATACCTGAAGCTTCAGGTCCCGGCCGGTGCGGCGAACCCGTCGCCACCGATCGGTCCCGCGCTCGGTCAGCGCGGTCTCAACATCATGGAGTTCTGCAAGGCGTTCAACGCCCAGACCCAGAAGGAAGAGAAGAATACCCCGATCCCGGTGATCATCACCATCTATGCGGACCGTTCCTTCACCTTCGAGATGAAGACGCCGCCGATGTCCTACTTCCTCAAGCAGGCCGCCAAGATCCAGTCCGGTTCGAAAGCCCCGGGCCGCGACAAGGCCGGCAAGGTGACCAAGGCGCAGGTGCGCGAGATCGCCGAGAAGAAGATGAAGGATCTCAATTGCGACACCATTGAATCGGCCATGAAGATGGTCGAGGGCTCCGCCCGTTCGATGGGTCTGGAAGTTGCGGGGTAACGGGCCATGGCAATCGGAAAGCGTTTGAAGAAGGCCCGCGAGGGTGTTGACCGCGAGAAGCTCTATCCGCTCGCGGACGCCATCAAGATGGTCAAGGAGCGCGCCAAGTCGAAGTTCGACGAGACGATCGAGATCGCGATCAACCTCGGCGTCGACCCGCGTCACGCCGACCAGATGGTTCGCGGCGTGGTCAACCTGCCGAACGGCACCGGCCGCACACTGCGCGTCGGCGTGTTCGCCCGTGGCGCCAAGGCCGAGGAAGCCAAGGCCGCCGGTGCCGACGTGGTCGGCGCCGAAGACCTGGTCGAGAAGGTGCAGGGCGGTGCGATCGATTTCGACCGTTGTATTGCAACTCCCGACATGATGCCGCTGGTCGGCCGCCTCGGTAAGGTGCTCGGTCCGCGCGGCATGATGCCGAACCCGAAGATCGGCACCGTGACCATGGACGTCACCTCCGCCGTGAAGGGCGCCAAGGGCGGCTCGGTCGAGTTCCGCGTCGAGAAGGCCGGCATCGTGCAGGCCGGTATCGGCAAGGCCTCGTTCACCGAGGAGAAGCTGGTCGAGAACGTCAAGGCGCTCGCCGACGCGGTCTCCAAGGCGAAGCCGGCCGGCTCCAAGGGCACTTACATCCAGCGCGTCGCGGTGTCCTCCACCATGGGCCCGGGCGTGAAGGTCGAGCCGGGCACGATCCTCGGCTAAGACCTTGGCCGTGACGAGATAACGAAGGGCGGGATCGGACAGCCGATCTCGCCCTTTTGTTTTGGGGCGTGAGGCAGCTCGCAGGAAATAACAACAATGCCCGACAAGGTCCTGATCTATTCACGCTTTCCAAAAGCCCAGATGGTCCGCTTCGGCGAGCATTACGAGCTGCTCAACGCCGGCGGCAAGCTGCTGACCGAGGTGTTTTCGGCCGCCGAGCTTGCCGATATCAGGGCCATGATCACGGCCGGCGGCACGGCGCTGACCGCCGAGGCGATGGACACGCTGCCGAACCTCAAGGCCATCGTCTGCTACGGCACCGGCTATGACGGCGTCGATCTCGCCGCCGCCGCCAAACGCAACATCGCGGTCGCCAACAGCCCCGGCGCCAATGCGTCCTCGGTGGCCGACATCGCGCTAACCCTGATGCTCGCGGCGGTGCGGCGTCTGCCAGTGGCCGACAATTATGTCCGCAGCGGCGACTGGGCTGGGGCCAAGCCGTCGCCGATGATGCGGCCGCAGGCCGGCATGCGCGGCCGCAAGGTCGGGGTCTATGGCTTGGGTGAAATCGGGCTCAAGATCGCTGCCCGGGTCGCGGCCTTCGAGACCGAGGTCGGCTATTTCAGCCGCACAAAGCGCGAGGTACCCTATCAGTACTTCCCGACGCTCGAGGCGCTCGCCGACTGGTGCAGCATCCTGATGATCGCGGTGAGGGCTGGGGCTGATACCCAGCATGTCGTTAATGCCGACATCCTGCGCCGGCTCGGCAGCGAGGGGTTTGTCGTCAACATCTCCCGCGGCTCGGTGATCGACGAGCCGGCGCTGGTCAAGGCGCTGACCGAGCAGACCATCGCAGGGGCGGGGCTCGACGTGTTCGCTTTGGAACCGCACGCGCCCGGCGAACTGACGGCGCTTCAGAACGTCGTGCTGGCACCTCACCTCGGCGGCCACACCCTGGAATCACATGTGGCGATGCAGGACTGCGTGCTCGCCAATCTGGAGGCGTTTTTTGCCGGCAGACCGTTGCCCTACGAGGTCAGGAGCCGGTAGGATCATATTGACTACAAAGGAAAAATCCGGCCCGGCCGGTCTGGCCTGAACTGGTCTGAATTTTGCTCTTGGCAAGACGGGCCGGAGCCGCTACATAGCGGCCTCCGGGCGTGCTGGCCTCGTTGCTGGCGCGTCCGTGCTCGCATTCCGAAAACCTGAGATGATAGGAGATCATTCCTTTCCGCATGCCCGCAAGGATGCTCGAAAGGAAGGAAACCCGTCGCCTCCGGTGGAATGAGAGCAGGGTGGTTGGCTTCGGTCAATCATCCGATCCTGTCCAAGACTGCAGGCGCCCGCGAGAACGTCACGTTTTCAACGGCTTAATCGCATGGCCTGCATAGACGGGTGAAGACCGGATTTTGCATTCCCCGTCGCGGCGATTGCCGTGACGAGACGCTGATTTGGTTCGAACCTCGACAGCCCATCGCCGCAAGGCTTTGGGAGGGCAGGCTTCTAGATGTCGTCTTGCCCGGCATGTCCGAAAGCTTCGGCCTCTCGGATCAGGTTTTGGGTGGGACGATGGGTGCAACCCGGCGGTCCTGCCTTTCGTGTAGGCCGCCAACCGGAAAGAGCTTGCTGTGGAACGAGCGGCAAAAAAAGAGTCGGTCGAACAACTTAACGAGGTCTTCAAGACCACGTCGGTTGCGATCGTTGCTCACTATTCCGGCCTCACCGTGGCCCAGATGCAGAAGCTGCGCATGCAGATGAAGCAGGCGGGTGCGTCGGTGAAGGTCTCGAAGAACCGTCTCGCCAAAATTGCTCTTGAAGGCACTGACGTCGCTGCCATCGGCTCCCTGCTGAAGGGACCGACCGTGATCGCTACTTCGAAAGATCCGGTTGCGGCGCCAAAGGTTGCCATCGAATTCGCCAAGGCGAACGAGAAGTTCGTCATCCTCGGCGGCTCGATGGGTAAAACCGTCCTGAATGTCGACAGCGTGAAGGCGCTCGCCTCGCTGCCGTCCCTGGACGAACTGCGCGGCAAGCTCGTTGGCCTCCTCGTGGCGCCGGCGACCAAGCTCGCTCAGCTCTCCAACGCGCCTGCGGCCAAGCTCGCACGCGTCATTCAGGCTCATGCCTCAAAGGGCGAAGCGGCCTGACCCCTTCGCTAATCTCAAACCTGGTTCGAACCAAACGTTTAAGGAACTGAACAATGGCTGATCTGCAGAAAATCGTCGACGACCTCTCGAGCCTCACCGTGCTCGAAGCGGCCGAACTCGCCAAGCTCCTCGAAGAAAAGTGGGGCGTGTCCGCCGCCGCCGCCGTTGCGGTCGCTGGCCCGGCCGCTGGTGGCGCTGCCGCCGCTCCGGCTGAAGAGAAGACCGAATTCACGGTCGTGCTGGCTTCCGCCGGCGACAAGAAGATCGAGGTCATCAAGGAAGTCCGCGCCATCACCGGCCTGGGCCTCAAGGAAGCCAAGGATCTCGTCGAAGGCGCTCCGAAGCCCGTCAAGGAAGGCGTGAACAAGGAAGAAGCCGACAAGATCAAGGCCCAGCTCGAGAAGGCTGGCGCCAAGGTCGACCTCAAGTAATGCGCGATCCGGGAGCGCCGAATGGCGCTCCCGGCCATGCAGGCGGTGTGCGGCAGCTTGTCGCAGATGGCGCGGGACACAAAAAAGTGTGGGGATGCGTGGACTTAACCCTCGAATCTCCATTATTGCCATCCCATATCGGGACGGCAGCGGAAAAACACGGTCGGCGACGGGGGCGGCAGGGCCCTCGGCACAAGCCGTTGGGAGACAGTCAGATTTCGGGCTTTTTCAGTCCGTGAAGCGGAACGTTCGGACGGGCGGGTGCAGTCAAGCGCCCCGCGCGTCGTTTTGCGTTTTGAAGGCCCTCGGTCCGGGTTGAGGATTTAATTCCTGAATCTGGGCTTCGTTCCTTCGAGGCGGTTCGAAAAATTCAACCCGAAGCCGGCCGCAGCCGGTGCTCGGAAGGTTCGCCAGACAAAGGCGACGAAAATGAGAGGCCACGATGGCGCAGCAGACATTCACCGGTCGCAAACGCGTTCGCAAGTTCTTCGGTCACATCAAGGAAGTCGCCGAGATGCCGAACCTCATCGAGGTTCAGAAGGCGTCCTATGACCAGTTCCTGATGGTCGACGAGCCCGTCGGCGGTCGTCTCGACGAGGGCCTGCAGGCGGTGTTCCGCTCGGTGTTCCCGATCTCGGACTTCTCGGGCACCTCGATGCTCGAATTCGTCCGCTATGAATTCGAGCCGCCGAAGTATGACGTCGACGAGTGCCGCCAGCGCGGCATGACCTTCGCTGCGCCGCTCAAGGTGACGCTGCGCCTGATCGTGTTCGATATCGACGAAGAGACCGGCGCCAAGTCCGTCAAGGACATCAAGGAGCAGGACGTCTACATGGGCGACATCCCGCTCATGACGATGAACGGCACCTTCGTGGTCAACGGCACCGAGCGCGTCATCGTCTCGCAGATGCACCGTTCGCCCGGCGTGTTCTTCGACCACGACAAGGGCAAGACCCATTCGTCCGGCAAGCTGCTGTTTGCCGCGCGCGTGATTCCGTATCGCGGTTCCTGGCTCGACATCGAGTTCGACGCCAAGGACATCGTGTTCGCGCGCATCGACCGCCGCCGCAAGATCCCCGTGACCTCGCTGATGTACGCGCTCGGTCTCGACGGCGAGCAGATCCTGTCGACCTTCTACAAGAAGATCACCTACAAGCGGACCAAGGAAGGCTGGCGCGTGCCGTTCGACGCCAGCCGTTTCCGTGGCTACTCGACCGTCAACGACCTGATCGACGCCGACACCGGCAAGGTGGTGCTCGAGGCCGGCAAGAAGCTGACCGTGCGCCAGGCCCGCCAGCTGCAGGAGAAGGGCCTCAAGGCGCTTCGCATGTCGGACGAAGAGCTCGTCGGCAACTACCTCGCCGAGGACCTGGTCAATCCGAAGACCGGTGAGATCTACGCCGAGGCCGGCGAGGAAATCACCGAGAAGTCTATGAAGGTGCTGAACGAGCAGGGCTACAAGGACCTGCCGCTGCTCGACATCGACCACGTCAATGTCGGCGGCTACATCCGCAACACGCTGCATGCCGACAAGAACATGACGCGTGAGGATGCGCTGTTCGACATCTATCGCGTGATGCGTCCGGGCGAGCCGCCGACGCTGGACTCGGCACAGGCCATGTTCCAGTCGCTGTTCTTCGACGCCGAGCGTTACGACCTCTCCGCGGTCGGCCGCGTCAAGATGAACATGCGTCTCGAGCTCGACGCGCCCGACACCCATCGCACGCTGCGCAAGGAAGACATCCTCTCCGTCATCAAGACGCTGGTCGACCTGCGCGACGGCAAGGGCGAGATCGACGACATCGACCACCTCGGCAACCGCCGTGTGCGCTCGGTCGGCGAGCTCATGGAGAACCAGTACCGCATCGGTCTCCTGCGTATGGAGCGCGCGATCAAGGAGCGCATGTCGAGCGTCGATATCGACACCGTCATGCCGCAGGACCTGATCAACGCGAAGCCCGCGGCTGCCGCGGTGCGCGAGTTCTTCGGCTCGTCGCAGCTGTCGCAGTTCATGGACCAGACCAATCCGCTCAGCGAGATCACCCACAAGCGCCGTCTCTCGGCGCTAGGCCCGGGCGGTCTGACCCGCGAGCGTGCCGGCTTCGAGGTGCGCGACGTGCATCCGACGCATTACGGCCGCATCTGCCCGATCGAGACGCCGGAAGGTCCGAACATCGGTCTGATCAACTCGCTGGCGACGTTCGCGCGCGTCAACAAGTACGGCTTCGTCGAGACGCCCTATCGCAAGATCAAGGACGGTCGCGTCACCGACGAGGTGGTCTACCTCTCGGCGATGGAAGAGGGCCGCTACCGCGTCGCGCAGGCCAACGTGCCGCTCGATGCCAAGGGCCGCTTCACCGAAGACCTGATCGTCTGCCGTCACGCTGGCGAAGTGCTGCCGATCACGCCGGACAAGGTCGACTACATGGACGTGTCGCCGAAGCAGCTGGTTTCGGTCGCAGCAGCCCTGATTCCGTTCCTCGAGAACGACGACGCCAACCGCGCGCTGATGGGCTCGAACATGCAGCGCCAGGCGGTGCCGCTGGTTCGCGCCGAGGCGCCGTTCGTCGGCACCGGCATGGAAGGCGTGGTTGCGCGCGACTCGGGTGCTGCGATCGCGGCGCGCCGTTCCGGCGTGATCGACCAGATCGACGCCACCCGCGTCGTTATCCGTGCGACCGAGGATCTCGATCCGACCAAGTCGGGCGTCGATATCTACCGCCTGATGAAGTACCAGCGCTCCAACCAGTCGACCTGCATCAACCAGCGTCCGCTGGTGAAGGTCGGCGACGTCGTCAAGAAGGGCGACATCATCGCCGACGGTCCGTCGACCGATCTCGGCGAGCTCGCGCTCGGCCGCAACGTGCTGGTCGCGTTCATGCCGTGGAACGGCTACAACTTCGAAGACTCGATCCTGCTCTCCGAGCGGATCGTGAAGGACGACGTCTTCACCTCGATTCACATCGAGGAGTTCGAGGTGATGGCCCGCGACACCAAACTCGGTCCGGAGGAAATCACCCGCGACATTCCGAACGTCTCGGAAGAAGCGCTGAAGAACCTCGACGAAGCCGGCATCGTCTACATCGGTGCGGAAGTCCGCGCCGGCGACATCCTGGTCGGCAAGATCACGCCGAAGGGCGAAAGCCCGATGACGCCGGAAGAGAAGCTGCTCCGCGCCATCTTCGGTGAAAAGGCCTCCGACGTCCGCGATACCTCGCTCCGCGTGCCCCCGGGCGTGCAGGGCACCATCGTGGAAGTCCGCGTGTTCAACCGCCACGGCGTCGACAAGGACGAGCGTGCGCTGGCGATCGAGCGGGAAGAGATCGAGCGTCTGGCCAAGGACCGCGACGACGAGCAGGCGATCCTGGACCGCAACGTCTACAACCGCCTCGCGGAGCTGCTGGAGAACCGCCAGGGCATCGCCGGCCCCAAGGGCTTCAAGAAGGACACCAAGATCACCCGCGCGGTGCTCGACGAGTATCCGAAGTCGCAGTGGTGGCTGTTCGCCTCGCCGAACGACAAGCTGATGGCCGAGATCGAGGCCATGCGGAAGCAGTACGACGAGTCGAAGAAGGGCCTCGAGCAGCGTTTCCTCGACAAGGTCGAGAAGCTGCAGCGCGGCGACGAGCTGCCGCCCGGCGTGATGAAGATGGTCAAGGTCTTCGTCGCGGTGAAGCGCAAGATCCAGCCCGGCGACAAGATGGCCGGCCGTCACGGCAACAAGGGTGTGGTGTCGAAGATCGTGCCGATCGAGGACATGCCGTTCCTCGAGGACGGTACGCATGCCGACATCGTCCTCAATCCGCTCGGCGTGCCCTCGCGCATGAACGTCGGTCAGATCCTCGAGACGCATCTCGGTTGGGCCTGCGCCGGCCTCGGCAAGCGCATCGGCCAGACCATCGACGCCTTCTATCAGAAGCAGGATCTCAAGCCGCTGCGCGAGACCCTGAAGAAGATCTACGGCGAGGATGAAACCATCAAGTCGCTGAACGACAACGAGCTGGTCGAGCTCGGCCGCAATCTGAGCCACGGCGTGCCGATCGCAACGCCGGTGTTCGACGGTGCGAAGGAAGCGGACATCGAGGAGATGCTGAAGCTCGCGGGCTTCGACGCCTCCGGCCAGTCGACCGTCTATGACGGCCGTACCGGCGATCCCTTCGATCGCAAGGTGACGATGGGCTACATCTACATGCTCAAGCTGCACCATCTCGTGGACGACAAGATCCACGCGCGTTCGATCGGTCCGTACTCGCTCGTCACCCAGCAGCCGCTGGGCGGCAAGGCGCAGTTCGGCGGCCAGCGCTTCGGCGAAATGGAGGTCTGGGCGCTCGAAGCCTACGGCGCCGCCTACACGCTGCAGGAAATGCTGACCGTGAAGTCGGACGACGTCGCCGGCCGTACCAAGGTGTACGAGGCGATCGTGCGCGGCGACGACACGTTCGAGGCCGGTATCCCGGAGTCGTTCAACGTGCTGGTCAAGGAAATGCGCTCGCTCGGCCTCAACGTCGACCTGCACAACTCCAAGATCGGCCCGGCGCCGACCTCCGAGGCGGCCGAGTAACACGATGCTTCATGCCCGGCCGAAAGGCCGGGCATCGGCGCCTTGGTCCGCGGGGTGCGGGCAGGGTGCTTCGAATTAAAGACTTTCGAATTTGCTGCCGGTGACGATCGGCACGCGAGGAGAAGACGATGAACCAAGAAATTATGAATCTCTTCAATCCGACGACGCCGGCTCAGGTCTTCGACCAGATCCGGATCTCGATCGCGTCTCCTGAGAAGATTCTGTCCTGGTCCTACGGCGAGATCAAGAAGCCGGAGACCATCAACTACCGCACGTTCAAGCCGGAGCGCGACGGCCTGTTCTGCGCCCGCATCTTCGGGCCGATCAAGGACTACGAGTGCCTGTGCGGCAAGTACAAGCGGATGAAGTACAAGGGCATCATCTGCGAAAAGTGCTCGGTCGAGGTCACGCTGTCGCGCGTCCGGCGCGAGCGCATGGGCCATATCGAGCTCGCGGCGCCGGTCGCCCACATCTGGTTCCTGAAGTCGCTGCCGTCGCGCATCGGCCTGCTGCTCGACATGACGCTGAAGGATCTCGAGCGGATCCTCTACTTCGAATATTACGTCGTGCTCGAGCCGGGTCTGACCGCGCTCAAGGACCGTCAGCTGCTGTCCGAGGACGAGTATCTGAAGGCGCAGGACGAGTACGGCCAGGATTCGTTCACCGCCATGATCGGCGCGGAAGCGATCCGCGAGCTGCTCAAGGGTCTCGAGCTTGAGAAGCTCGAGGCGCAGCTGCGCACCGACATGGCCGAGACCGACTCGGACATCAAGCACAAGAAGCTCGCCAAGCGCCTGAAGATCGTCGAGGCCTTCCGCTTCTCCGGCAACAAGCCGGAGTGGATGATCATGACGGTCGTGCCGGTGATTCCGCCGGACCTGCGTCCGCTGGTGCCGCTCGACGGCGGCCGCTTCGCGACGTCTGATCTCAACGACCTCTACCGCCGCGTCATCAACCGCAACAACCGCCTGAAGCGGCTGATGGAGCTGCGCGCGCCCGACATCATCATCCGCAACGAAAAGCGCATGCTGCAGGAGGCCGTCGACGCGCTGTTCGACAACGGCCGTCGCGGCCGCGTCATCACCGGCGCCAACAAGAGGCCTTTGAAGTCGCTCGCCGACATGCTGAAGGGCAAGCAGGGCCGCTTCCGTCAGAACCTGCTCGGCAAGCGCGTCGACTACTCCGGCCGTTCGGTGATCGTGGTCGGTCCCGAGCTGCGCCTGCACCAGTGCGGCCTGCCGAAGAAGATGGCGCTCGAGCTGTTCAAGCCGTTCATCTACTCGCGGCTCGACGCCAAGGGCCTGTCCACCACGGTGAAGCAGGCCAAGAAGCTGGTCGAGAAGGAGCGTCCGGAGGTCTGGGATATCCTCGACGAGGTGATCCGCGAGCATCCGGTGCTGCTGAACCGCGCGCCGACGCTGCATCGCCTCGGCATCCAGGCGTTCGAGCCGGTGCTGATCGAGGGCAAGGCGATCCAGCTGCACCCGCTGGTCTGCGCCGCCTTCAACGCCGACTTCGACGGCGACCAGATGGCCGTGCACGTTCCGCTGTCGCTCGAAGCGCAGCTGGAAGCGCGCGTGCTGATGATGTCGACCAACAACATCCTGCATCCGGCGAACGGCCAGCCGATCATCGTGCCGTCGCAGGACATCGTGCTCGGCCTCTATTACGTCTCGATCATGCGTGAAGGCCTGCCCGGCGAGGGCAAGATCTTCGGCGACATGGCCGAGCTCGAGCACGCGCTGCACTCCAAGGTCATCCACCTCCACACCAAGATCAAGTACCGGTGGGAAGGCATCGACGAGGAAGGCAAGCACTCCAAGCGCTGGATCGAAACCACCGCGGGCCGCGTCATGCTCGGCAATCTCTTGCCGAAGAATCCGAGGATCTCGTACGAAATCATCAACAAGCTGATGACCAAGCGCGAGATCTCCGGCGTCATCGACCAGGTCTACCGCCACTGCGGCCAGAAGGAGACGGTGATCTTCTGCGACCGCATCATGGCGCTCGGCTTCTACAACGCGTTCAAGGCCGGCATCTCGTTCGGCAAGGACGACATGGTCGTGCCGCACGGCAAGTGGAAGATCGTCGACACCACCCGTACGCTGGCGAAGGATTTCGAGCAGCAGTACAATGACGGTCTGATCACCCACGGCGAGAAGTACAACAAGGTCGTCGACGCCTGGTCGAAGGCGACGGAAGAAATCGCCAAGGCGATGATGAAGGAGATCTCCGCCACCAAGAAGACGGCGAGCGGGGCCGATGCCGACATCAACTCGATCTACATGATGGCCCACTCCGGTGCGCGTGGTTCGCCGGCGCAGATGCGCCAGCTGGCCGGCATGCGCGGCCTGATGGCCAAGCCGTCCGGCGAGATCATCGAGACGCCGATCATCTCGAACTTCAAGGAAGGTCTGTCGGTGCTCGAGTACTTCAACTCGACCCACGGCGCCCGCAAGGGTCTGGCCGACACCGCGTTGAAGACCGCGAACTCCGGCTACCTGACCCGTCGTCTGGTCGACGTTGCGCAAGACTGCATCATCACGCAGGACGACTGCGGCACCCATCTCGGCATCAAGATGCGCGCCATCGTCGATGCCGGCACGGTGGTGGCCTCGCTCGGCTCGCGCATCCTGGGCCGCGTGGCCTGCGATGACGTGCGCGACACCGCCTCCAACAAGGTGATCGTCAAGCGCGGCACGCTGATGGAGGAAAGCCACGTCGACGCCATCCAGCAGGCCGGCGTCCAGGAGGTGAAGATCCGCTCGGCACTGACCTGCGAGCTGATCAACGGCATCTGCGGCAAGTGCTACGGCCGCGACCTCGCGCGCGGCACGCCGGTCAACCACGGTGAGGCCGTTGGCGTCATCGCGGCTCAGTCGATCGGTGAGCCCGGCACCCAGCTGACGATGCGCACGTTCCACATCGGCGGCGCGGCGCAGCTCAACGAGCAGTCGTTCGTGGAGTCGAACTTCGACGGCAAGATCGTGATCAAGAACAAGGCCATCGCCCGCAACAGCGAAGGCCACCTGATCGCGATGGTGCGCAACATGGTGGTCGCGATCGTCGACGCCGATGGCGCCGAGCGTGCGACCCACCGTATCCAGTACGGCTCGCGCATGCATGTCGACGAGGGCGACACCGTCAAGCGCGGCCAGCGCATCGCGGAGTGGGATCCCTACACCCGTCCGATCCTCACCGAGGCGGAAGGCACCATCGGCTTCGAGGATCTGGTCGAGGGGCAGTCGATCTCGGAAACGCTCGACGAATCGACCGGTATCGCCAAGCGCGTGGTCATCGACTGGCGCTCGACCCGCGGCGGTGCGGACCTGCGTCCGGCGATCGTGGTCAAGGGCAAGGACGGCAAGGTCCTGAAGCTCGCGCGTGGCGGCGATGCCCGCTACATGCTGTCGGTCGACGGCATTCTGTCGGTCGACGTCGGTGCGCAGGTCAAGGCCGGCGACATCCTGGCGCGTATCTCCACCGAGAGCGCCAAGACGCGCGACATCACCGGCGGTCTGCCGCGGGTGGCGGAACTGTTCGAGGCTCGCAAGCCGAAGGACGCGGCGATCATCGCGGAAACCGCGGGCACGATCCGCTTCGGCCGCGACTACAAGAACAAGCGCCGCATCTCGATCGAGCCGATGGACAAGACCGAGGAGCCGAAGGAGTACCTGATCCCGAAGGGCAAGCACATCCACCTTCAGGACGGCGACATCGTCGAAAAGGGCGACTTCATCGTCGAAGGCAACCCGGCGCCGCATGACATCCTGGCGATCAAGGGCATCGAGGAACTCGCTGCCTATCTGGTCAACGAAATCCAGGAGGTCTACCGGCTGCAGGGCGTGCTCATCAACGACAAGCACATCGAGGTGATTGTCCGTCAGATGCTGCAGAAGGTCGAGGTCACCGATCAGGGCGACACCGACATGATCTCGGGCGAGCAGGTCGACAAGATCGAGTTCGACGCGCTCAACACCAAGGCCAAGGAGGAGGGCAAGAAGCCCGCCACGGGTACGCCGGTTCTGCTCGGCATCACCAAGGCGAGCCTGCAGACCCGCTCCTTCTTCTCGGCGGCGTCGTTCCAGGAGACCACGCGCGTGCTCACCGAAGCTGCCGTCAACGGCAAGGTGGACCCGCTCGAAGGCCTCAAGGAGAACGTCATCGTCGGCCGCCTGATCCCGGCCGGCACCGGCGCCTCGATGGCGCGGATCCGCGAAGTCGCGATGAAGCGCGACAAGCTGATCCTCGACGAGCGCGAGAAGCAGGCGGCGATCGTGCCGGCTGCTGCTCCGGAAGCCGAACCGCTGGCGCTGCCGCCGGCGGAATAAGCCTCCGCAAGACTACGGAGACAGACGAAAAGGCCGGCTTTTTGCCGGCCTTTTTGCTGCTTTGTTTCCCTGCTGCGGTGCGGGGACCCGCTTTGTTCATCTTCCCTTCAGGCTGAAAAGCGCTTTTGCTAGGCTGACTTAGACCGGCCCTTTGCGAGCCGGAACCGACGGAACCCACATGCTTGATCTCGCAATCGTAGGCGGCGGCCCTGGCGGGCTGATGAGCGCCTGGTATCTGAAGAAGAAGCTCGGCGATCTCTGCCGCATCACGATCTTCGAGGCGTCCGATCGCCTCGGCGGCAAGATCGTGACGCGCAAGTTCGACACCGCGCCTGCGATGTATGAAGCCGGCGTTGCCGAGATCTACGACTACTCGATGACCGGACCCGATCCGCTGCGCGAGCTGATCCAGCATTTCGGCCTGCAGACGATACCGATGGACGCCGAGCAGGTGCAGCTCGATGGCGAACTGCTCAACGACGTGCCGGGCATGCGTCGCAAGTACGGCGCCAAGACCGCCGCTGCGATCGAGGCGTTCCGCAAGCGCTGCGCCAACATGGTGTCGCCGATCGAATACTACGAAGGCGTCGGCGCCCACGACAACGAGCATCCCTGGGCCTACAAGACCGCCGAGCAATTGCTCGACGAGGAGGTCAAGGATCCCATCGCAAAACGCTTCTTCAAGGTGATGGCGCGCTCCGATATCGCGACCGAGAGCCACAACACCAACGGCCTCAACGCGCTGAAGAACTTCGTGATGGATGTCGACGGCTATATCGGCCTCTACTCGATCCAGAACGGCAATGAGCAGCTGATCGATTGCCTGCGCTCGGAAGTCTCAGCTGACATCCAGCTCAATCATCGCGTCCTCAAGGTCGGCAAGACCGGGAGCGGGCGCTACCAGCTCAACATGATGAACGGCAAGGGGCCGGAGACGCGCGATTTCGATCTCGTGCTGGTCTGCCTGCCGCATTCCTGGCTCTCGACCATGCGCTGGGACGGCGAAGAGCTGCGCAAGTCGATGGTCAAGCACGTCGCCTATTTCGATCGTCCCGCGCACTATCTGCGTGTCTCGATCCTGTTCGACGAGCCGTTCTGGGGCGAGAAGATTCCCGGCGCCTGGTTCATGTCGGAAGCGTTCGGCGGCTGCTGCGTCTACAATGAGGGCGCGCGCCACGACGTCGGCAAGCACGGCGTGCTGAACTGGCTGATCGCGGGCTCGGATGCGCTGGCCTTCGCTAATCTTAGCGACCAGGAGCTGATCGACGCCGCGCTGAAGTCGCTGCCGGCTTCGCTCGGCAATGTCCGCGAGCATTTCCTCGAGGGCAAGATCCATCGCTGGCTGTCGTCGGTCAACGCGCTACCCGGCGGCTTGCCGGTGCGCGACGTCATGACCAATCACCGCCCGGAGCCGAAGGACCATCCCGGCATCGTCGTGGTCGGCGACTATCTCTTCGATTCGACCCTGAACGGTCTGCTCGACTCCTCGGATGCGGCGACCGACATCGTCGTCACCGAGATGATGCGGCTGCGCCGCTCGAAGGCGCAGGAGTCCGGCAACCTCTCCGACAAGATCGACCGCGACTATTTCCAGAACTATCGCGGTGCCGGTCCCTATGGCGACGTGTGGCGTCAGTTCTCCGATCCGACCTACCTGACCGACATGATCAAGATCGTGTGGGGCAGGGCGAAGGGCTACAAGGTGCTGATCGCGGGTTCGGCCAGCGGCGAGCTGGTCGGTGCGCTGCGCGAGCGCGGCATCGATGCCTGGGGTGTCGAGAACAATCGCTACATCCACGGCAAGACGCCGAAGGCGCTGCAGAAGTACAACAAGTTCGGCTCGATCACCGACCTGCCGTTCAAGACAGGCGAGTTCGACTTCGTCTACGAGACCAGCCTTTGCCATGTCGGCGAGAAGCAGGTGGTGCGCGCAGTGCGCGAGCTCAATCGCGTGATGAAGACCGGCCTGGTGTTCGGCTCGGTCACCTCGGACATGGCGCCGGGGTTGATCGACCGCTACGACCTGTTGCGCGGGGTCAGGAAGCTCGGCACCTGGTGGGAATGGTCGGAGCTGTTCTTCGGCAACGGCTTCGATCTCTCGATGCATCGCAAGGATTGCACCGACGCGTTGTGGGCCGCGACCCTTGCCGCCAACAAGGGGCCGGGGCAGTGGTACGCCGACGCCGACTCCTTGCGCTACTCGTTCTTCGACAAGGTCGAGGACGACGAGGACGAAGACTAGTCGCCTCGACGCCGCCGCGTCAGAAAACTGTAAAAGGGGCGGGCGCGCAGCGCGCCCCTTCCGCCGTTGCAACTTTCGTGCGGCGCGTCCTCGACTGCCAATTGCTTTGCCGAATTCATCCTGATCGCATAGGATTGCCGCCGTTGCGATTTGCGTGACGATTTCGATTTGCGGTCATGCCGGCCGTGCAGCATCGGTTGGTTTCATGGCGCCCAAATCTCCCACCTCCGAGCCTCCTAGCTCAAAGCCTCCTGCCCCTGACGACCCTGAACTGACCGCGGCCGAGGAGGCCGAGCGGAAGAAGAAGCTTGCAGCATCGGCTGTTGTGCCTGCGGCTGCGAAGCCGGCGCCCGACGATGACGACGAGGATGAGGACGACGAACTCGAGCTCGACGACGATGATGATGACGAGGACCTCGTCGTCTTCACCGCCAAGGAAGCCGCCGGCGCGCTCGCCACCATCTACGGCTTCGTCAGGCCCTTCCTCTCCAGCTACAAGAAGCTGTTCGTCTTCGTGACCTTCGGCGTGCTGGTCGAGACGTTGTTCAACGTCATCATGCCGCTCAGCCTGAAATTCCTGATCGACGACGCGCTCGGCGAGGAAGATTTCCAGGCGCTCTACAAGATCCTCGGCGTACTCGCGGTTGCCGGCATCATCACCTCGATCATCGCGGTCTGGTACGAGCGCTGGGATGCGCGGCTTGCCGCCAACATCATCTCCGACGTCCGCACCCGCCTGTTCGACCATGTGCAGAACCTGCCATCGGCCTATTTCGCGCGCACCAAGCGCGGCGAGATCCTGTCGCGCTTCTCGATCGACCTGTCGGCGTTCGAGGGTGCGATCAAGAGCTTTGCCAACAGCGCAGCGCTGCCGTTTTTCGAATTGATTGCCGGCATCATCCTGATGCTGTTCCTGAACTGGCAGCTCGCCGCGGTGGCGCTCCTGGTGTTTCCGATCACACTGATCGGCCCGCGCATCCTCACCCCGAAGGCGGTGCAGGCCAATTACGAGCAGAAGCTGCAGGAGGCAGGGCTGCTGGCGACCGTGCAGGAAAACGTCGCCGCGCAAGCGGTGGTGAAGGCCTTCAACCTGCAGCGCCGCGCGCTCGGCTGGTTCACGCTGCGCAACAATGACGTGCGGCTGAAGTCGGCGTCCGCCACCTTCCTGTCGACCATGGTCGAGCGCACCGTGACCATCTCGGTGCTGCTGTTGCATTTGGTGGTGCTCGCGATCGGCGCCTATCTCGCCACCAAGGGCCAGATCACGATCGGCACCTTCGTCACCTTCGAGAGCGCATTCTGGGAGGTGTCCTACAACATCGCCCATCTCATGCATTTCATCCCGGTGTCGATCCAGTCGGCGGCGGCGATCCGGCACATCCAGGAGCTGCTTGACGAGCCGACCCGCGGCGCCGACCGTCCCGGCGCGCCGGACCTGCCGCGTATCACCAACGACATCACCTTCGATCGCGTCACCTTCCAGTATGAGGGCGCGCTGACGCCGGTGCTCGACAATCTCAGCCTCAAGCTCAATGCCGGCAAAAGCATCGCAATCGTGGGTCCCTCAGGCTCCGGCAAGAGCACGCTGCTCAATTTGATCCTGCGGCTCTACGTGCCGGACGAGGGCCGCGTCGCGATCGACGGCGTCGACATCCGCCGCGTCACCCGCGAGTCGCTGCGGGCGAGCATGGCGGTGGTGTTCCAGGAGAACATGCTGTTCAACATGTCGATCCGCGAGAACATCCGGCTCGGCAAGGAAGGCGCGACCGACGAGGAGGTGGTGGACGCCGCCAAGAAGGCCGAGATCCACCGCTACATCATGAGCCTGCCGCAGAAATACGACACGCCGGTCGGCGAGCGCGGCGATACGCTGTCCGGCGGCCAGCGCCAGCGCATCGCGATCGCGCGCGCCATCATCCGCAATCCCTCGGTGCTGCTGCTGGACGAGGCGACCTCGGCGCTCGACCAGACCACGGAAGCTGCGATCAACCGCACGCTGCTCAAGGTCGCCGAAGGCCGCACCATGATCTGGTCGACGCATCGGCTGACTTCGGTCGTGGAGATGGACGAGATCATCGTCATCTCCGGCGGCCGGGCGATCGAGCGCGGCTCGCATGCCGAGCTGCTCGCCAAGAACGGCACCTACCGCAAGCTATGGGACGACCAGGGCCTCGCCAGTCACGACGATGATGACGACGACGACAGCGACGAGGATGATGAGGACGACGAGGACGAGGATGAGGACGACGAGGAGGAGTGAGTGCGGAGCCTTGTCCCCCCGCTGAACGCCTTGTTGAGTCGCCGCAGCGTCCCGTCGCCGAGATAGGCGAGGAAGCGCGCCCAGCGCTGCGCCTGCCAGTAGAGTCCTGGATCGATCGACACCGAGCGGAAGTTGAAGGCTTTTGCGGTGGACCAGGCATCGCATTCAAGCTTGGCCGGATCGTCGTAGAATGCGGCGATCTTCGTTAGCCCCATGCCCTCGCTCGCAAGCCACGCCGGGATGTGGACGTTGCAGAGCTGGGCGACGTCGGTGAACACCTTGTCGGTCCCGGTGCCCGTGACGGGGCAGGTGGCCGCGAAGGCATCGCCGACCAGCACGACGCCGGGCTGCCGATAACCGGTCGAGACGGTGAGGTCGGCGGGGCGGATCTTGATGTCGCCGGCGACGTCGAATTCCCCGGTGATCCGTTTCAGCCGCGGCAGGGCCGCATTGAGCGTCTCGACGGGCTTCCGCCGCATCTCGCGCAGCCAGGGATCGTCGGCCTCGCGATAGGCGAACAGGTTGGCGCGCATCCGGCTGCCGACCGGAAACAGCGTCAGATAGGGGATGCGGTCGCTTGGCCGCTCCGAGAAATAGGTCATTGCCGGGAACGGGAAGGCGGGGCGACCGACCGGCACCAGGTCGAATCCGATCGAGATCGAATGGCAGGCGCTGATCACCTGGCGCTCGATGCCGATCATGCGGCGCAGGCCGACATTCAGCCCATTGGCAAGCACGATGAGCCGGGCTGAAATCTCTTGCCCGTCGGATAGCGTCAGCTTCTGCCGTTCGGTACTGAGCGCGATCTCGACGGCCTTGGCGCAGACGAATTCGGCGGGCTTGCGAATCTCGGCGCGGATCGCTGCGATCAGCACGTCATACATGATGCCGAACTGCTCGCTCGGCGCCTTGTCCAGGAGGTAGCCGAATCGCGCGATCCAGTTTTCGCCGTCGTGAGTCGCCGATCGCAGCACGGAATCGGCCAGTCCCGTCTTCTCGAATCGCTCGAGCTGGACGCCGCCGCTGAGCTTTTCGACGCGAAAATCGAACGGATAGACCGCATGCGGGTCGATCACGACGCTCGCAATCCCGGCGCGGCCGAGCATGGCGGCCGCGGTCGAGCCTGCAAGGCCGCCGCCAATGATCGCGATGTCGGTGTACCGCATAAAGGGAATCCGGGCCTCGGAACCCCATCTTTGCGCCGCGAATGGCAAATAAAGGCTTAGTTTGGTGGGGCGCCTTAAGGGCAAAGCTGCGGAGAGTTGTTTCTACCTATGTTTTACCCGGATAAAATATGTGATCTTGTGTCACAAAGGGCTGGTCGGGACGCCCAAAATTTGCGCGATTCCGAGTCGCGCGAAATGCGGAATCCGCTGGTGCCATAGGCGTTTCTTTGATTGTCGTTTCGCTTGACTTCACTCAGTTGCGCTTATACAAGGCGCCCACTTAACGACAGGCGGTGAGCAACGCCAGCGTCGGAACGGAGCACCCGGACGGCCTTTTGGGGCAGGGACGGGCACCAACCTCGACGAATGCCGCTCAAACGCTGTCGATTATAGCTAGGCAATGCCAGGACGATACTGGTTCTCTTGAGCAAGTTCTCTTGAGAGTGGGTTCGGATGCATGACCTCGGTGACGGACTGAACAGCGAACGCTGATCGGCCCGGGAATCGCGGTCCTCTGTGGCGTCGAAGCGCTTTCCGCTCAGCAATGAGTGGTTGGCGCGATTTCGTTTTGCGCGGGTGCTAGTTCCGCGTCGAACGGGCCGTACGGGACGGCTAGTCCCGAGAAGAATTTGCGGAGCCATTCAAGGTCTCCGCGCGAATTAAAGGGTGAAGGCTGCATGCCGACGATCAACCAGCTGATCGCAAATCCACGTGAAGTGCAGAAGTCGCGCAAGAAGGTGCCGGCGCTGCAGCAGTCGCCGCAGAAGCGCGGCGTTTGCACGCGCGTCTACACCACGACCCCGAAGAAGCCGAACTCGGCGCTTCGTAAGGTCGCCAAGGTGCGCCTGACCAACGGCTTCGAGGTGATCGGCTACATCCCGGGTGAGGGCCATAACCTGCAGGAGCACTCGGTGGTCATGATCCGCGGCGGCCGCGTCAAGGACTTGCCGGGCGTGCGCTACCACATCCTCCGCGGCGTGCTGGATACCCAGGGCGTCAAGAACCGTAAGCAGCGTCGTTCGAAGTACGGCGCGAAGCGTCCGAAGTAAGCGGGAACCAGATCGATGTCTCGTCGCCATTCTGCCGAAAAGCGTGAAGTGCTTCCCGATCCGAAGTTCGGGAACATCATCGTTACCAAGTTCATGAACTCGGTCATGTATGCCGGGAAGAAGTCGGTTGCCGAAGGCATCGTCTACGGTGCGTTCGGTATCATCGAGGCCAAGACCAAGCAGAACCCGCTCGGCGTGTTCGAGCAGGCGCTCGAGAACGTCATGCCGACCATCGAGGTCCGTTCCCGCCGCGTGGGTGGTGCGACCTACCAGGTGCCGGTGGAAGTTCGCTCGGTGCGTCGCCAGGCGCTCGGCATTCGCTGGCTGATTTCGGCTGCGCGCGATCGCAACGAGAAGACCATGACGGAGCGGCTCTCGGCGGAGCTGCTGGATGCGTCGAACAACCGGGGGAACGCCGTCAAGAAGCGTGAAGACGTGCACAAGATGGCGGAAGCCAACCGTGCCTTCTCGCACTATCGCTGGTAACGGCGACTAACGGAACAGGAAGAACCCATGCCCCGCCAACATGCCATCGAGGACTACCGTAACTTCGGTATCATGGCGCATATCGACGCCGGCAAGACCACGACGACCGAGCGCATCCTCTATTACACCGGCAAGAGCCACAAGATCGGCGAAGTGCACGAAGGTGCCGCGACGATGGACTGGATGGAGCAGGAGCAGGAGCGTGGCATCACGATCACCTCGGCTGCGACCACCGCGTTCTGGGCCGGCAAGCGCCTGAACATCATCGACACCCCCGGCCACGTCGACTTCACCATCGAAGTCGAGCGTTCGCTGCGCGTGCTCGACGGCGCCGTTTGCGTTCTCGACTCCAACCAGGGCGTCGAGCCGCAGACCGAGACCGTCTGGCGTCAGGGCGACAAGTACAAGGTTCCGCGCATCGTCTTCGCCAACAAGATGGACAAGACCGGCGCCGACTTCTTCAAGTGCCTGTCCGACATCGTCGACCGCCTCGGCGCCAAGCCGATCGCGATCCAGCTGCCGATCGGTGCCGAGAACAACTTCAAGGGTCTCGTCGACCTCGTGAAGATGAAGGGCATCATCTGGAACGATGAATCGCTCGGCGCGAAGTTCGACTACGTCGACATCCCGGAAGACCTGGTCGAGCAGGCCAAGGAATACCGCGAGAAGATGGTGGAAGCCGCCGTCGAGCTCGACGACGATGCGCTCGCCGCGTTCCTCGACGGCAACGAGCCGGATGAAGCCACGCTGAAGCGGCTGATCCGCAAGGCCGTGCTGACCGGCGCGTTCTATCCCGTGCTGTGCGGTTCCGCGTTCAAGAACAAGGGTGTGCAGCCGTTGCTCGACGCCGTCGTCGACTATCTGCCGTCGCCGATCGACGTGCCCGCGATTAAGGGCACCGACGAGGACGGCAACGAGGTCGTGCGCAAGGCGGACGACAAGGAGCCGCTCGCGCTGCTCGCATTCAAGATCATGGACGACCCCTTCGTCGGTACCATCACCTTCTGCCGCATCTATTCCGGCATCCTGCAGTCGGGCACCGGCGTGGTGAACTCGACCCGCGAGAAGAAGGAACGTATCGGCCGCATGCTGCTGATGCATGCGAACAATCGCGAAGACATCAAGGAAGCCTATGCGGGCGACATCGTCGCGCTGGCCGGCCTGAAGGAAGCGCGCACCGGCGACACGCTGTGCGACGCCAACAAGCCGGTCATCCTCGAGAAGATGGAATTCCCGGAGCCGGTGATCGAGATCGCGATCGAGCCGAAGTCGAAGGCCGACCAGGAAAAGCTGGGCGTGGCGCTGGCCAAGCTCGCCGCGGAGGATCCGTCCTTCCGCGTGTCGACCGACCACGAGTCCGGCCAGACCATCCTCAAGGGCATGGGCGAACTCCATCTCGACATCAAGGTCGACATCCTCAAGCGCACCTACAAGGTCGACGCCAACATCGGCGCGCCGCAGGTGGCGTTCCGCGAGCGTGTCACCAAGCGCGTCGAGCACTCCTACACCCACAAGAAGCAGACCGGTGGTACCGGTCAGTTCGCGGCCGTGACGATCATCGTCGAGCCGAACGAGGCGGGCAAGGGCTACGAGTTCGAATCCAAGATCGTCGGCGGCGCGGTGCCGAAGGAATACATCCCCGGCGTCGAAAAGGGTCTCGAGAGCGTGCTGTCCTCCGGCGTGGTCGCGGGCTTCCCGATCGTCGACGTCAAGGTGCAGCTGATCGACGGCAAGTATCATGACGTCGACTCGTCGGCGCTGGCCTTCGAAATCGCGACGCGGGCCTGCTTCCGCGAAGCGCTGCAGATGGGCAAGTCGGTCCTGCTCGAGCCGATCATGAAGGTCGAGGTCGTGACCCCGGAAGACTACACCGGTTCGGTCATCGGCGATCTCAACTCCCGTCGTGGCCAGATCCAGGGCCAGGACATGCGCGGCAACGCCAACGTCATCAACGCGATGGTGCCGCTCATGAACATGTTCGGTTACGTGAATAACCTGCGCTCGATGAGCCAGGGTCGCGCGACCTTCACGATGCAGTTCGACCACTACGCAGAAGCCCCGGCCAACGTGTCGGCTGAAGTCCAGAAAAAGTTTGCCTGATTATCGTTGGTTGGCAGCTAACGATTGAACGGAGAGTCAAATGGCCAAAGCAAAATTTGAACGTAACAAGCCCCACTGCAACATCGGCACCATCGGTCACGTCGACCATGGCAAGACCTCGCTGACCGCGGCGATCACCAAGGTGCTCGCGGAGACCGGTGGCGCGACGTTCACCGCCTACGACCAGATCGACAAGGCGCCGGAAGAGAAGGCGCGCGGCATCACCATCTCGACCGCTCACGTCGAGTATGAGACCCAGAACCGCCACTACGCCCACGTCGACTGCCCCGGCCACGCCGACTACGTCAAGAACATGATCACCGGCGCCGCCCAGATGGACGGTGCGATCCTGGTCGTGTCGGCCGCTGACGGCCCGATGCCGCAGACCCGCGAGCACATCCTGCTCGCCCGCCAGGTCGGCGTGCCCGCGCTCGTCGTGTTCCTCAACAAGTGCGACATGGTCGACGATCCGGAGCTGCTCGAGCTCGTCGAGCTCGAAGTCCGCGAGCTGCTCTCGAAGTACGAATTCCCGGGCGACAAGATCCCGATCATCAAGGGCTCGGCGCTCGCCGCCCTCGAAGACAAGGACAAGAAGCTCGGCCACGACGCCATCCTCGAGCTGATGCGCAACGTCGACGAGTACATCCCGCAGCCGGAGCGTCCGATCGACCAGCCGTTCCTGATGCCGGTTGAAGACGTGTTCTCGATCTCGGGCCGCGGTACCGTGGTCACCGGTCGTGTCGAGCGCGGCGTGATCAAGGTCGGCGAGGAAATCGAGATCGTCGGTATCCGCGACACCCAGAAGACCATCGTCACCGGCGTCGAAATGTTCCGCAAGCTGCTCGATCAGGGCCAGGCCGGCGACAACATCGGTGCGCTGCTCCGCGGCACCAAGCGCGAGGAAGTCGAGCGCGGCCAGGTGCTCTGCAAGCCGGGTTCGGTCAAGCCGCACACCAAGTTCAAGGCTGAGGCCTACATCCTCACCAAGGAAGAGGGCGGCCGTCACACCCCGTTCTTCACGAACTACCGTCCGCAGTTCTACTTCCGCACCACCGACGTGACCGGCGTCGTGCACCTGCCCGAAGGCACCGAGATGGTGATGCCGGGCGACAACATCGCGATGGAAGTGCACCTGATCGTGCCGATCGCGATGGAAGAAAAGCTGCGCTTCGCGATCCGCGAAGGCGGCCGCACCGTCGGCGCCGGCGTCGTCGCCGCCATCATCGAGTAAGGGTGGACCAATCAAGGGAGCGGCGAGTGGGTTTCTCCATTCGCCGCTCACCACTCCCTATTCGCTAAGACAGCGACGAAGAAAGAGATACGGCAATGAACGGCCAAAACATTCGCATCCGTCTCAAGGCGTTCGACCATCGGATCCTCGATACGTCGACCCGTGAGATCGTGAACACGGCGAAGCGCACCGGTGCGCAGGTTCGCGGACCCATTCCGCTGCCGACCCGCATCGAGAAGTTCACCGTCAACCGTTCGCCGCACGTTGACAAGAAGAGCCGCGAGCAATTCGAGATGCGCACCCACAAGCGCCTCCTCGACATTGTCGATCCGACCCCGCAGACCGTCGATGCGCTGATGAAGCTCGACCTGGCCGCCGGCGTCGACGTCGAGATCAAGCTCTAAGGTTTTGGATTTTTACGTCCGCCGATTGCGGACAGAAAGACAGGAAGCACGCCGATGCGCTCCGGAGTGATCGCACAGAAGGTCGGGATGACGCGGGTCTTTACGGAGACCGGCGAGCATATCCCTGTGACCGTGCTGAAGTTGGGCAACTGCCAGGTGCTGGGCCACCGCACCACCGAGAAGAACGGCTACGTCGCCCTTCAACTCGGCTCGGGCGCCCGCAAGACCGTGTACATGCCGAAGGCCGAACGCGGCCAGTTCGCCGTGTCGAAGGTCGAGCCGAAGCGCAAGGTCGCCGAATTCCGCGTGTCCGAGGACGCGCTGATCCCGGTCGGCGCGGAAATCCAGGCGGACCATTTCGTGGTCGGCCAATTCGTCGACGTGACCGGCACCTCGGTCGGTAAGGGGTTTGCCGGCGGCATGAAGCGCTGGAACTTCGGCGGTCTGCGCGCCACGCACGGTGTGTCGATCTCGCACCGTTCGATCGGTTCGACCGGTGGCCGTCAGGACCCCGGCAAGACCTGGAAGAACAAGAAGATGCCCGGCCACATGGGTGTCGACCGCATCACCACGCTCAACCTGCGGGTCGTCCAGACCGACGTCGAGCGCGGCCTGATCCTCGTCGAAGGCGCCGTTCCCGGCTCCAAGGGCGGCTGGATCTCGGTGCGCGATGCGGTGAAGAAGCCGCTGCCGAAGGAAGCCCCGAAGCCCGGCAAGTTCAAGGTTGCCGGCGAGGGCGCCACCGAGGCTGCGGCCGAGAAGGAGGGTGCGTGAGATGGAACTGAAGGTCACCACCCTTGAGGGCAAGGAAGCTGGTTCGGTCCAGCTGTCGGATGCGATCTTCGGCCTCGAGCCGCGCGCCGACATCATCCAGCGTTGCGTGCAGTGGCAGCTCAACAAGCGCCAGGCCGGCACGCACAAGGCCAAGGGCCGCGCCGAGATCTGGCGCACCGGCAAGAAGATGTACAAGCAGAAGGGCACCGGCGGCGCCCGTCACGGCTCGGCCCGCGTGCCGCAGTTCCGCGGCGGTGGCCGTGCGTTCGGTCCGGTCGTGCGCTCGCATGCGACCGACCTGCCGAAGAAGGTCCGTGCGCTGGCGCTGAAGCATGCGCTGTCGGCCAAGGCCAAGGACGGCGGGCTGGTCGTGATCGACCAGGCGGCGATCAAGGAAGCCAAGACCAAGGCGTTGATCGGCAACTTCGCGGGCCTCGGCCTGACCAATGCGCTGATCATCGACGGCGCCGAGCTGAACACCGGTTTCGCGACCGCGGCTCGCAACATCCCCAACATCGACGTGCTGCCGATCCAGGGCATCAACGTCTATGACATTCTCCGCCGCCACAAGCTGGTGCTGACCAAGGCTGCGGTTGATGCGCTGGAGGCGCGCTTCAAATGAAGAATATCGACCCGCGCCATTACGACGTGATCGTCGCTCCCGTCATCACGGAAAAGGCGACGCTGGCTTCCGAGCACAACAAGGTGTTGTTCAAGGTCGCGAGCAAGGCCACCAAGCCGCAGATCAAGGAAGCGATCGAGAAGCTGTTCGACGTCAAGGTGAAGAGCGTCAACACGCTCGTCCGCAAGGGCAAGACCAAGGTGTTCCGCGGCAATCTCGGCTCGCAGTCGGACACCAAGCGCGCGATCGTGACCCTGGAAGAGGGCCACCGCATCGACGTGACGACCGGACTATAAGGCGTAACCACGATGGCATTGAAAACCTACAATCCCACGACGCCGGGCCAGCGCCAGCTGGTGATGGTCGATCGTTCGGCGCTCTACAAGGGCAAGCCGGTGAAGGCGCTGACCGAGGGCAAGCTCGGCACCGGCGGCCGCAACAACACCGGCCGCATCACCGTGCGCTTCCGCGGCGGCGGCCACAAGAAGGCCTACCGTGTCGTCGACTTCAAGCGCGACAAGGTGGACGTGGCGGCGACCGTGGAGCGGCTGGAGTATGATCCGAACCGCACCGCGTTCATCGCGCTGATCAAGTACGCCGACGGCGAGCAGGCCTACATCCTGGCGCCGCAGCGTCTGGCGGCCGGCGACACCGTCGTGGCCGGCAACTACGTCGACGTGAAGCCGGGCAACGTCATGCCGCTCGGCAACATGCCGGTCGGCACGATCATCCACAATATCGAGCTGAAGATCGGCAAGGGCGGTCAGCTGGCGCGTTCCGCCGGTACCTACGCCCAGATCGTCGGCCGCGACCAGGACTACGTGATCGTCCGCCTGAACTCGGGCGAGCAGCGTTTGGTGCACGGCCGTTGCCGCGGCACCATCGGCGCGGTCTCGAACCCCGACCACATGAACATCTCGATCGGCAAGGCCGGTCGTACCCGCTGGCTCGGCTGGCGTCCGCACAACCGCGGCGTCGTCATGAACCCGATCGACCATCCGCACGGCGGTGGTGAAGGTCGTACCTCGGGCGGCCGCCACCCGGTCACCCCGTGGGGCAAGCCGACCAAGGGCAAGAAGACCCGTACCAATAAGTCGACCAACAAATTCATTCTCCTAAGCCGCCACAAGCGGAAGAAGTAAGGAACGCCGGACATGGTTCGTTCAGTCTGGAAAGGCCCGTTCGTCGAGGGTTCTCTGCTCAAGAAGGCAGATGCCGCGCGCGCGTCCGGCCGTCACGACGTCATCAAGATTTGGAGCCGCCGCTCGACCATCCTGCCGCAGTTCGTCGGCCTGACGTTCGGCGTCTACAACGGCCAGAAGCACGTGCCGGTCGCGATCAACGAGGAAATGGTCGGTCACAAGTTCGGCGAGTTCTCGCCGACCCGGACCTTCCATGGCCACTCGGGCGACAAGAAAGCCAAGAAGGCTTGAGGATTAAGCGATGAGCAAACCTAAGCGCGAACGTAGCCTCGCGGACAATGAGGCCAAGGCCGTCGCCCGCATGCTGCGCGTCAGCCCGCAGAAGCTGAACCTGGTCGCCCAGCTGATCCGTGGCCGCAAGGCATCGGCTGCGCTCGCCGACCTGCAGTTCTCGCGCAAGCGGATCGCGGTCGACGTCAAGAAGTGCCTGGAATCGGCGATCGCCAATGCCGAGAACAACCATGACCTCGAGGTCGACGATCTCGTCGTCGCCGAGGCCCATGTCGGCAACGGCATCGTGATGAAGCGTTTTGCCCCGCGGGGCCGTGGCCGTTCGGGCCGCGTGTACAAACCGTTCTCGCACCTGACCATCGTGGTTCGTCAGGTCGAGGAAAAGGCAAGCGCTTAAGAAGGGCGCAGGAGAAGACGATGGGTCAAAAGATCAATCCAATCGGGCTGCGTCTCGGCATCAACCGGACCTGGGATTCCCGTTGGTTCGCCGGCAAGCAGGAATACGGTAAGCTGCTGCACGAAGACGTCAAGATCCGCGAGATCCTGCACAAGGAGCTCAAGCAGGCGGCCGTCGCGCGCATCGTGATCGAGCGTCCGCACAAGAAGTGCCGCGTGACGATCCATTCGGCGCGTCCGGGCGTCGTGATCGGCAAGAAGGGCGCCGACATCGACAAGCTGCGCAAGAAGGTTGCCGACATCACCTCGTCGGACGTCGTGATCAACATCGTCGAAATCCGTAAACCCGAGCTCGATGCGACCCTGGTCGCTGAATCGATCGCCCAGCAGCTCGAGCGCCGCGTCGCGTTCCGCCGCGCCATGAAACGCGCGGTGCAGTCGGCGATGCGCCTGGGTGCCGAGGGCATCCGCATCAACTGCTCGGGCCGTCTCGGCGGCGCCGAAATCGCGCGCATGGAGTGGTACCGCGAAGGTCGCGTGCCGCTGCACACGCTGCGCGCCGACGTCGACTACGGCGTTGCCACCGCGTTCACGACCTTCGGCACCTGCGGCGTCAAGGTCTGGATCTTCAAGGGCGAGATCCTCGAGCACGATCCGATGGCCCAGGACAAGAGAATGGCCGAAGGCGACTCCGGCCGTCCGTCGCGCCGCGACGCCGCTTGAGGCAAAGCAGGAATTTGAGGGCTTAAAGCCATGATGCAACCTAAGAAAACGAAGTTCCGGAAGGCGCATAAGGGCCGTATCCACGGCGTTGCGACCTCTGGCGCGACGTTGGCGTTTGGCCAGTTCGGCCTGAAGGCGATGGAGCCTGAGCGCGTCACCGCCCGTCAGATCGAAGCCGCCCGCCGCGCGCTGACCCGTCACATGAAGCGCGCCGGCCGCGTCTGGATCCGCGTGTTCCCGGACGTGCCGGTGTCGAAGAAGCCCGCCGAAGTCCGCATGGGCTCCGGCAAGGGTTCGCCGGAATTGTGGGTGGCGCGGGTCAAGCCGGGCCGCGTGATGTTCGAGATCGACGGCGTCAACGTGCAAACCGCCAAGGAAGCGCTGACGCTCGCCGCCGCCAAGCTGCCGATCAAGACGCGCTTCGTCGCGCGCATCGCGGAGTAATCGCCATGGCCGAGACGAAAATCGAAGACATCCGCGCGATGAGCGACGACCAGCGCGAGGAGGCGATCCTCAACCTGAAGAAGGAGCGCTTCAACCTGCGCTTCCAGCGCGCCACCGGGCAGCTGGAGAACACCTCGCGCATGCGTGAAGCCCGCCGCGAGATCGCCCGTATCAAGACCGTCGCCGCGCAGTCGCGCGCGAAGAAGAAGTAAGAGGCCGCCTATGCCGAAACGTACCCTTCAGGGCGTGGTCGTCAGCGACAAGCAAGCCAAGACGATCGTGGTGCGCGTTGATCGCCGCTTTACCCACCCGATCTACAAGAAGACGATCCGCCGTTCGAAGAACTACCACGCGCACGACGAGAACAACGAGTTCAAGCCGGGCGACATGGTGTGGATCGAGGAATCGAAGCCGATCTCGAAGCTGAAGCGCTGGACCGTGGTCCGGGGCGAACACAAGAAAACTGCCTGATTTCTTCCGCTTAGCCGGACGAGTTCAGGGAAATTTTGAGCGCGCTGAAGCGCAGAAAGAGGACGAGGTGCATCAATGATTCAGATGCAGACCAACCTCGACGTGGCCGATAATTCTGGCGCACGCCGTGTCATGTGCATCAAGGTTCTTGGAGGTTCCAAGCGCCGCTATGCCACCGTGGGCGACGTTATCGTTGTGTCGATCAAGGAAGCCATTCCGCGTGGCAAGGTGAAGAAGGGCGACGTGATGAAGGCCGTCGTGGTGCGCGTCCGCAAGGACATCCGCCGCGCCGACGGTTCGGTCATCCGTTTCGACCGCAACGCCGCCGTGCTGATCAACAACCAGTCGGAGCCGGTCGGCACTCGTATCTTCGGGCCGGTGCCGCGCGAACTCCGCGCCAAGAACCACATGAAGATCATTTCGCTCGCGCCGGAGGTGCTGTGATGGCTGCCAAGATCCGCAAGGGCGACAAGGTGATCGTGCTGAACGGCCGCGACAAGGGCCGCACCGGCGAGGTGTTCGAGGTGCGTCCGGACGAGAACAAGGCTCTCGTGCGCGGCGTCAACATGGTGAAGCGTCACCAGAAGCAGACCCAGTCCCAGGAGGGCGGCATCATCTCCAAGGAGGCGCCGATCCACCTGTCCAACATTGCGTATGTCGGAAAGGACGGAAAGCCGACCCGCATTGGGTTCAAGATTCAGGCCGATGGCAAGAAGGTCCGTATTGCCAAGAGCTCGGGAGCAGAGATCGATGGCTGATACCGCTTACGTTCCGCGCCTGCGCGCGGAGTATGACAAGAAGATCCGCGGCTTGATGACCGAGAAGTTCGGTTACGCCAACGTGATGCAGGTTCCGCGCCTGGACAAGGTCGTGCTCAATATGGGCGTCGGCGACAGCGTCAACGACCGCAAGAAGGCCGAGACCGCCGCTGCCGAGCTGACCCAGATCGCCGGCCAGAAGGCGATCGTGACCTATTCGCGGATCGCGATCGCGACCTTCAAGCTGCGTGAGAACCAGCCGATCGGCTGCAAGGTCACGCTGCGCAAGGCCCATATGTACGAGTTCATCGACCGCCTGGTGAACGTGGCGCTGCCCCGCGTCCGCGACTTCCGCGGCCTGAACCCGAAGAGCTTTGACGGCCGCGGCAACTACTCGCTCGGCATCAAGGAACACATCATTTTCCCCGAGATCGACTTCGACAAGGTCACGGAAGCCCGCGGCATGGACATCACGGTCTGCACCACGGCCAAGACCGACGACGAGGCGCGCGCCTTGTTGACCGCTTTCAATTTCCCGTTCCGGCAGTGAGTAGCTGAGCCAAAGCCACTCAAACGCGGATACCCAGGAGCCAAGCATGGCAAAGAAGAGTTCAATCGAGAAGAACAACCGGCGCAAGCGGATGTCGAAGAACGCCGCCCCGCGTCGCGAGAAGCTGAAGGCGATCATCGCCGACAAGACCAAGCCGATGGAAGAGCGTTTCGCGGCGACCTTGAAGCTCGCCGAGATGCCGCGCAATTCGTCGCCAACCCGGATCCGCAACCGTTGCGAGCTCTCGGGCCGTCCGCGCTCGAACTATCGCAAGAACAAGCTGTCCCGCATCGCGCTGCGTGAACTCGGCTCCAAGGGCCTGGTTCCCGGGCTCGTGAAGTCGAGCTGGTAAGGAGGGTCGGAAACATGTCTACGCACGATCCGATCTCCGATCTCATCACCCGCATCCGCAACGCGCAGATGCGTTCCAAGTCCAAGGTCTCGAGCCCCGGCTCGAAGATGCGCCAGAACGTTCTCGATGTGCTGAAGGCCGAGGGCTACATCCGCGGCTACGCCAGCGTCGAGCATTCGTCCGGCCGCAGCGAGCTGGAGATCGAGCTGAAGTATTTCGACGGCGAGCCCGTGATCCGCGAGATCGAGCGCGTCTCCAAGCCGGGCCGCCGGGTCTACACCTCGGTGAAGAACCTGCCGCGCGTGAACAACGGTCTCGGCATTTCGGTGTTGTCGACGCCGAAGGGAATCATGGCTGACCACGACGCGCGCGACGCGAATGTGGGCGGCGAAGTTCTCTTCACGGTGTTCTGAGGAAGGAAGAGCGATGTCACGTATTGGCAAGCGGCCGGTGACGATCCCGTCGGGTGTGACGGCGAGCGTCGAGGGCCAGACGGTGAAGGTGAAGGGCCCGAAGGGCGCGCTTCAGTTCGTCGTGCATGACGACGTCGAGGTCAAGTTCGAGAACGGCCAGGTCAAGGTCGCTCCGCGCGTCAAGACCAACCGCGCGCAGGCGATGTACGGCACCGCGCGCGCGCAGGTCGCCAACCTCGTCGAGGGCGTCACCAAGGGCTTCGAGAAGAAGCTCGAGATCACCGGCGTCGGCTACCGCGCCGCGATGCAGGGCAAGAACCTGCAGCTCGCGCTCGGCTACAGCCACGATGTGGTCTACGCGATCCCGGAAGGCATCACCATTGCGGTGCCGAAGCCGACCGAGATCACGATCACCGGCAACGATCCGCAGCGCGTCGGCCAGGTCGCCGCCGAGATCCGCGCCTACCGTCCGCCGGAGCCCTACAAGGGCAAGGGCGTGAAGTACGCAAACGAATTCATCTTCCGCAAGGAAGGCAAGAAGAAGTAACGGAGCCGGTCATGTCACTCAAGGTTACGAATGCCCGGCGCAAGCAGCGCGTGCGCCTTGCGCTTCGCCGCTCTGCCAATGGCCGCCCGCGGCTGTCGGTGTTCCGCTCGTCCAAGCACATCTATGCCCAGGTCATCGACGACCAGAAGGGCGAGACGCTGGCGTCCGCTTCGTCGCTCGAGAAGACCTTGCGCGACGGTGGCAAGACCGGCGCCGACATCGATGCGGCCAAGGCGGTCGGCAAGCTGCTTGCCGAGCGCGCGGCGCAGAAGGGTGTCAAGGAAGTCGTGTTCGATCGCGGCGCCTACATCTATCACGGGCGCGTCAAGGCGCTCGCGGATGCGGCGCGCGAAGGCGGACTGAGCTTCTAAACCGAACAGACATTTGAGGATTGAGGCGTAAGGCCTCTTAAAGATTGGAAAACACCATGGCAGGTGAACGCGAACGCGGCGGACGCGAACGGAGCAGGGATCGCGAGGAGCGCGACAGCGAGTTCGTCGACAAGCTCGTCCACATCAATCGCGTGGCGAAGGTCGTCAAGGGCGGTAAGCGCTTCGGCTTTGCGGCACTGGTCGTGATCGGCGACCAGAAGGGCCGGGTCGGGTTCGGCCACGGCAAGGCGCGCGAAGTGCCGGAAGCGATCCGCAAGGCGACCGAGTCGGCGAAGCGCAACCTGACGCGCGTCGCTCTGCGCGAAGGCCGCACGCTGCATCACGACATCGCCGGCCGTCACGGCGCCGGCCGCGTCTACCTGCGTGCCGCTCCGGCCGGTACCGGCATCATCGCCGGCGGCCCGATGCGCGCGGTGTTCGAGACGCTCGGCATCCAGGACGTGGTGGCGAAGTCGATCGGCTCGTCGAATCCCTACAACATGGTTCGCGCCACCTTCGACGCGCTGAAGCATCAGGATTCGCCGCGCTCGGTGGCCGCCCGCCGCAACATCAAGGTCTCCACCCTGCAGTCGCGCCGCGTCGGCGGCGACGCCGAAGTGGTGGCGGAATAACCGGCGCTGTAAGCCAGCGCGCTATCTGGAGTTACTGACATGGCCAAGGCCAGCAAGACGATCAAGGTCGAGCAGATCGGCAGCGCCATCCGCCGCCATCACTCGCAGCGTTCGACGCTGATCGGCCTCAAGCTCAACAAGATCGGCCGGACCGCCGAGCTTCAGGACACCCCTGAGGTTCGCGGCATGATCAACAAGGTCCATCACCTCGTCCGCATCGTCGGCGAGTAAGCAAGAAATAGGAGAAGGGCGATGAAGCTCAGCGATATCGCCGACAACGCCGGCTCGCGCAAGAAGCGCATGCGTGTCGGCCGCGGCATCGGTTCCGGCAAGGGCAAGACCTCGGGCCGCGGCGGCAAGGGCCAGACCGCGCGTTCGGGCGTGCGCATCAAGGGCTTCGAAGGCGGCCAGATGCCGATGCATCGCCGTTTGCCCAAGCGCGGCTTCAACAACATCTTCCGGCTCGACTTCGCCGAGATCAATCTCGACCGTCTGCAGGAAGCCGTCGACGCCAAGAAGCTCGACGCCGGCGCCACGATCAACGTGGAAGCCCTGGTCAAGGCCGGCGTGCTGCGCCGCGCCAAGGACGGCCTGCGGCTGCTCGGTCGCGGCGAGCTCAAGTCCAAGCTGACCATCGAGGTGCATGGCGCCTCCAAGTCGGCCGTGGAAGCGGTCGAAAAGGCCGGCGGCACCGTCAAGATCCTCGCGCCCGCCAAGAAGGAAGACGGCGAGGCGGCGTAACAACTGCGTCATTGCCCGCGTCGCACGCGGGCAATTCGCATTTGGAACGATGGACTTATCGAGGCCGAGCACCAGATAATGTCCGGCGTCTGCCGATGATCCCCCAAACTTGAGCCCTGGGGTCGTCGGCGAAGGGGGCCCGGGAGAAAGCCAAGACATGGTCTCAGCAGCGGAACAACTTGCAGCCAACCTGAATTTCGGCGCCCTGGCCAAGGCCGACGAGCTGAAGAAGCGCATCTGGTTCACCCTGGGTGCGCTGCTTGTTTATCGGCTCGGCACCTACATCCCGCTGCCCGGCATCGATCCCAACATCTGGGAGCAGGTGTTCCGCACACAGGCCGGCGGCATCCTCGGCATGTTCAACATGTTCGCCGGCGGCGGCATCCACCGCATGGCGATCTTTGCGCTGAACATCATGCCGTACATCTCGGCATCGATCATCATCCAGCTGCTCACCACCGTCTCGCCCCAGCTCGAGGCGATGAAGAAGGAAGGTGAGGCGGGCCGCAAGATGCTGAACCAGTACACGCGGTACCTCACCGTGATCCTGGCGGCGTTCCAGTCCTACGGCATCGCGGTCGGCCTCGAAGGCGCCGGCAATGTCGTCAGCGACCCCGGCTTCTTCTTCCTGCTGTCGACCACGATCACGCTGACCGGCGGCACCATGTTCCTGATGTGGCTCGGCGAGCAGATCACCTCGCGCGGCATCGGCAACGGTATCTCGCTGATCATCCTCTCCGGCATCGTCGCCGAGCTGCCGTCGGCGCTCGCCAACATGCTGGAGCTAGGCCGCCAGGGTGCGATGTCGACCGGGCTGATCCTGATCGTGATCGTGATGGCGGTCGCCGTGATCGCCTTCATCGTGTTCATGGAGCGCGCGCAGCGCCGGCTGCTGATCCAGTATCCGAAGCGCCAGGTCGGCAACAAGATGTTCGAGGGCCAGTCCTCGCATCTGCCGCTCAAGCTCAACACGTCGGGCGTGATCCCGCCGATCTTCGCCTCGTCGCTGCTCTTGATGCCGACGACGGTGGCCAATTTCTACGCCGGCAAGGGCCCGGAGTGGTTCCAGTGGCTGACCACCCAGCTCAGCCACGGCCGTCCGCTGTTCCTGTTCATGTATCTCGCGTTGATCGTGTTCTTCGCGTTCTTCTACACCGCGATCGTGTTCAACCCGACCGAGACCGCGGACAATCTGAAGAAGCATGGCGGCTTCATCCCGGGCATCCGGCCCGGCGAGCGCACCGCCGAATACATCGACTATGTGCTGTCGCGCGTCACCGTGCTCGGCGCGGTCTATCTGGCGATCGTCTGTCTGATCCCGGAGATCCTGATCTCGTACGCCTCGGTGCCGTTCTACTTCGGCGGCACGTCGCTCCTGATCGTGGTCAGCGTGACCATGGATACAGTGGCGCAGGTGCAGGGCTATCTGCTGGCGCATCAGTATGAAGGCCTGATCCGCAAGTCGAAGCTGCGCGGACGCCGCCGCTAACGAGAGTCCCCATCATGAACGAGCTGGCGCGCCGCATCGCAATCACGATCGGCGCGCTGCTTCTTTTCAGGCTCGGCAGCCACATCCCGATGACGGGAATTTCGCCCCGCGTTCAGGCCGACCTGCTTTCAGCGATCGGCGCCGCCCGCATCTCGATCTTCGCGCTCTCCGTGATTCCCTATCTGAGCGCCGCGATCCTGCTCCAGCTTGTCGCCGTCGTGTGGGGAAGGCTGAGTGCGCTCGAGCGATCCGGCGAAATCGGCCGGCGCAGAATCGCCCGCTACACGCTGGTCCTGACACTGCTCATTGCATCGTTCCAGGCGTTCGGTGTTGCGTCCGGCCTGCAGGGTATTTCAGGCGTCGTCAGCGAGCCCGGCGCCTGGTTCCTGGTTTCGGCCACGGCAACGATGGTGGGCGGGGTGTTTTGCCTGGTCTGGCTCAGCGAGCAAATCACCCGGCACGGGATCGGTAACGGGCTCGCGCTCATTCTGGTTGTCGGCATCATCGTCTCGCTGCCGGGGGACATCGCCAACACTTTTGAACTGTTGAGACAGGGCGCGCTCCCCGGTGGTCTTGGGCCGTTGCTGGCCGTCATCTCGGTGGCGCTGGTAGCTGTCGTCGTGTTTTTCGAAGGCGCGCGGCGGAGTGTCCCGGTGCAATACGCCGCGCGGCAGGTCGGACAATCCGTGATTGAGCCGCAGTCCTCGGTGCTGTCGATCAAGATCAACAGCGCCGGATTCCTGATTCCCTCCACGGTCACGCCCTGGGTGTTCTATCTGCCGCTGGCGCTCGCGACCTTCGTGTTCGGCCAAACGTCCTGGTTGGCCAGGGCATATGGACACCTTAAGTTCGGCCAGCCGGTGCACATGGTGCTCGGATCCATCGTGATCTTCGTGCTGGCCTTCATCTACACGGCCTATGTGCTGGATCCCGAGCAGGCCGCCGAGACCCTGCAAAAGCAGGGCGGAACGATACAAGGCGTCGCGCCTGGGGAAGCGACGGTCGAGCATCTCGATCGCGTCGCGTCATTGACGACCGTCGTCGGAGCCGTCTACCTCGTGGCGATCGTGTTGATTCCGGAGCTGCTGGTGGCCTGGGGCGAACTGCCCTTTCTTTTTGGTGGTGGTTCGGTGCTGATTGTGGTTTGCACTATTCTGGATCTGAAAAAACAGGTGTGCGATCTCTCGCTCACCACTCGTGGGGGCGAACGCAAATGAGATTGATTCTTCTCGGACCGCCTGGCTCGGGCAAGGGGACCCAGGCCCAGCGGCTGGTGCACAAGCACGGCATCGTCCAGCTCTCGACCGGCGAGATGCTGCGCGCCGCGGTTGCCGCCGGCACGCCGATCGGGCTGCAGGCCAAGGAGATCATGGCCAATGGCGGCCTCGTTCCCGACGAGGTTGTGGTGGGAATCATCGCCGACCGCATCGAGCAGGCGGATGCCAAGAAGGGTTTCATCCTCGACGGTTTCCCGCGCACGGTGCCGCAGGCCGCTGCCCTCGACGAACTGCTCCGCAAGAAGCACCTCAAGCTCGACGCCGTGGTCGAGCTGCGCGTCAATGAGAGTGCGCTCCTGGAGCGCGTCGAGCGCCGCGCCCAGGAGACCCGCGCCCGTGGCGAGGAAGTCCGCCTCGACGACACCCCGGAAGTGCTGACCAAGCGCCTCGCCCAGTACCGCTCGCTGACCGAGCCGCTGATTCACTATTATTCGGAGAAGCGCAAGCTGCTGACCGTCGATGGCATGATGACCATCGAGCACGTCACTCGCGACATCAACCGAATCCTTGGCGCCATCGGAGCCCTGGAACCGAAGGAACACGCCGCGGAACCGGCCAGGAAGGCCGCCAAGGGCGCCAAGACATCCGCGAAGAAGCCGGCCAAGAAGGCAGCGAAAGTTGCCAGGAAGGCCGCCAAACCGGCCAAAAAGGCCGCTAAAGGGGCAAAAAAGGCCGCGAAATCAGCCAAAAAGCCCGCCAAAGGCGGGGGTGCCAAGAAGGCCAAGAAAGCCGCCAAAAAGGCTGCAAAAAAGCTGACGAAAAAGCGAGCTAAGCGCTAGGGGCGGTTGACGAAACCGACATGAATCCTTTAATAAGCCCCGCATCCAAGTCGGATAGTTTTATGACGATGCCGGGCCCCACAAGGACATGAGGGGAGGGCGTCGTGTTCGCGTTTGCGGACACCTGCCCGAGATAGCAAGAACTTAAGCCCGCATCCTCCGAGAGGATCGGCAACAGGAGAGAAGGCCGTGGCCCGTATTGCCGGCGTGAACATCCCCACCAACAAGCGCGTGCTGATCGCGCTTCAGTACATCCACGGCATCGGCCAGAAGAATGCGGCCGACATCCTGGAGAAGGTCAAGATTCCGGTCGAGCGCCGCGTCAGCCAGCTCTCCGACCAGGAAGTCCTGCAGATCCGCGAAGTGATCGACCGCGACTATCTCGTCGAGGGCGACCTGCGTCGTGAGGTCGGCATCAACATCAAGCGGCTGATGGACCTCGGCTGCTATCGTGGCCTGCGTCATCGCCGCGGCCTGCCGGTGCGCGGCCAGCGCACCCACACCAATGCGCGCACGCGCAAGGGTCCGGCCAAGGCGATCGCCGGCAAGAAGAAGTAAAGTTTCGCGAATAGCGAATAGTGGGTGGCGAATAGTTACTATTCGCTACTCGCCATTCGCTAATCACGTTTTTAGGTGTAGCCGCTGGCACTACGGCGGCGTTTGAGATCACAGGAAAGGTTTGAAATGGGCAAGGAAGCCACCCGCGTCCGCCGTCGCGAACGCAAGAACATCGCCTCCGGCATCGCGCACGTGAATTCGTCGTTCAACAACACCACCATCACCATCACCGACGCGCAGGGCAACACCATTGCCTGGTCGTCGGCAGGCACGATGGGCTTCAAGGGCTCGCGCAAGTCGACCCCGTATGCCGCGCAGGTCGCAGCCGAAGATGTTTCCAAGAAGGCGCAGGAACACGGCATGCGCACGCTGGAAGTTGAAGTGGCCGGCCCCGGTTCGGGCCGTGAGTCGGCGCTCCGTGCGCTGCAGGCTGCGGGCTTCACCGTCACCTCGATCCGCGACGTGACCACGATCCCGCACAATGGTTGCCGTCCGCGCAAGCGCCGGCGCGTTTGATCTGATGAAGTCGCGGACGGCCCGGCCGTCCGCGATGGTTTTTTGGAATTTGACCGCGCGGACAGTTCCGCGATCTCCAACGCCGGTGTGGGCCGATCGATCGGCCCGGATGGCCGGCAAATGGGTGAACCAGTGACGATCCAGAAAAATTGGCAGGAATTGATTCGACCGAACAAGCTGGTGGTGACGCCGGGTTCGGACGCTTCGCGCTTCGCGACCATCGTCGCCGAGCCGCTCGAGCGCGGCTTCGGCCAGACCCTCGGCAACGCTCTGCGCCGCATTCTGCTCTCCTCGCTGCAGGGCGCCGCCGTGCAGTCGGTGCACATCGACGGCGTGCTGCACGAGTTCTCCTCGATCGCGGGCGTCCGTGAGGACGTCACCGACATCGTGCTCAACATCAAGGACATCTCGATCAAGATGCAGGGCGAAGGCCCGAAGCGCATGGTCGTGAAGAAGCAGGGCCCGGGCGCCGTCACCGCCGGCGACATCCAGACCGTCGGCGACGTCACCGTGCTGAACCCCGACCTGCAGCTCTGCACGCTGGACGACGGCGCCGAGATACGCATGGAGTTCACGGTCACCACCGGCAAGGGCTATGTCGCCGCCGAGCGTAACCGTCCCGAGGACGCGCCGATCGGCCTGATCCCGGTCGACAGCCTGTTCTCGCCGGTCCGCAAGGTCTCCTACAAGGTCGAGAACACCCGCGAGGGCCAGATCCTCGACTACGACAAGCTGACCATGACGATCGAGACCAACGGCGCGATCACGCCGGATGACGCGGTGGCCTATGCCGCGCGCATCCTGCAGGATCAGCTCAACGTGTTCGTCAACTTCGAAGAGCCGCGCAAGGAAGTCGCGCAGGAGATCATCCCGGATCTCGCCTTCAACCCGGCGTTCCTCAAGAAGGTCGACGAGCTCGAGCTGTCGGTGCGTTCGGCCAACTGCCTGAAGAACGACAACATCGTCTACATCGGCGACCTCGTGCAGAAGAGCGAAGCGGAAATGCTCCGCACTCCGAACTTCGGCCGCAAGTCGCTGAACGAGATCAAGGAAGTGCTGGCCCAGATGGGTCTGCACCTCGGCATGGAAGTGCCGGGCTGGCCGCCGGAGAACATCGACGAGCTCGCCAAGCGCTTCGAGGATCACTACTGAGTTGCGTGATGGCCGGCTTGTCCGGCCGTCATGTTTTAACGGGCGAACGCAGGTAGCCCACCTGAGCAACATGTCCGACGAACCGTCGCGGCAGTCAAAGTAAGGAATACAGAAATGCGTCACGGCAAGGTTCATCGGAAGCTCAACCGCACCGCCGAGCATCGGCGTGCGATGTTCGCCAACATGGCGGCAGCCCTGATCAAGCACGAGCAGATCGTCACCACGCTGCCGAAGGCCAAGGAGCTGCGTCCGATCGTCGAGAAGCTCGTCACCCTCGGCAAGAAGGGCGGTCTCGCCCTGCGCCGCCAGGCGATCTCGGAGCTGCGCGACGTCGACCAGGTCAAGAAGCTGTTCGACACGCTGGCCACCCGCTACAAGGACCGCCAGGGCGGCTACACCCGCATCATCAAGGCCGGCTTCCGCTACGGCGACAACGCGGCGATGGCCGTGATCGAGTTCGTCGACCGCGACGTCGACGCCAAGGGCCAGGACTCCGGTCCGGTCCAGGAGAAGGAAGCCGAGGCGGCGTAAGCCTCAGCGGATAAGAGTTTCGAAAGCGGCGCCTTTTGGGCGCCGCTTTTTTGTATGGCGCGTCGAATTCTCATGCCGCGCACGATCATTTTTTCAAATGCGATTTTTGCCCGGGAGGCTTCAATGAGGATTGTGCTGGGGATCGCGCTCGCATTGCTGATGTCGCCGGCGGCCAGCGAGACGCTGGTCGAGCGCGGCGCTTATCTCGTGGGTAGCGTCATGGTCTGCCACAACTGCCACACCCCGCGCGGTCCGCAAGGTTTCGATATGTCGCGCGCGCTGTCGGGCGGCCAGACCTTCGACGAGCCCGCCTTCAAGGTCACCGGCTCCAACATCACCCCGGACAAGGACACCGGCATCGGCAAATGGAGCGACGCCGAGCTCAAGCACTTCCTGGTCAGCGGCGTCAGGCCCGATAGCACAAAGGTCGCGCCGATCATGCCGACCGGGTTCTACACCGTGCTCACCGCACGCGATCTCGACGCGCTGGTGGCCTATCTGCGCTCGGTGCCGGCCGTGCCTCATGAGGTGCCGGCGCCGGAATACCGGATTGCGCTGAAGCCGGAGGTGCCGACCTATGCCGGCAAGCAGGCGAGTGAGGCTGAGCTGGCCGACAAGCTCGCGCGCGGCCGCTATCTCCTGACCATCGCGCATTGCCTGGAATGTCACACGCCGGAAGGCCCGTCCGCCGTGCACGACTTCGCCAAGGCGAGCGGCAAGGGCGGCCGCACCTTCAAGGGGCCATGGGGCGAATCCAGGTCTCCGAACATCACCTCGCATGCGCAGTCCGGCATTGGTGCGTGGAGCGACGACGAGATCAAGCGCGCCATCACGCAAGGCGTCGCGCGCGACGGCCACAAGATGAAGCCGCCGATGGCGTATGCGGGCTATGCGACCATGAGCCCGCAGGATCTGGACGCGCTCGTCGCCTTCGTCCGGACGCTGCCGCCGCGCGAATAGCGGCCATGCGGAACCTGGAGCATGATCCGGAAAAGTGTGAAGCGGTTTTCCCTCGCGACAAACGCCGAAGGCGTTTGCGCGGAGATCATGCTCAAACAAAGAGCTAAAGCGCGATGACGAATTCAACCCAATCTCATCGCGCTTTTTGCCTCACGCATCGGTGAGGGCGGTTGAAGCTCTTTGTGCAGCGCACGATATCTCTGTCAGCAACCACGGAGATCACACATGAACATCGACCTGTCCGGAAAGACGGCGCTCGTCACCGGCTCGACCGCCGGCATCGGTCACGCCATCGCCAAGGGCCTCGCCGAGTCAGGGGCGAGCGTCGTGATCAATGGCCGCGGCCAGGACAAGGTCGATGCGGCCGTGAGCAAGCTGGAAGGGACGGGGGCCAAGATCCGCGGCATCGCCGCCGACGTCTCGACCGCGTCCGGCTGCAAGGCGCTGGTATCAGCGCTGCCGGAGGTCGACATCCTCATCAACAACGCCGGCATCTTCGAGCCGAAGGAGTTCTTCGACATCCCCGACGAGGACTGGAGCCGCTTCTACGAGGTCAATGTGATGAGCGGCGTGCGGCTGTCGCGCGCGTATCTCAAGGGCATGCTCAAGCGCAATTGGGGCCGCATCGTCTTCATCTCCTCGGAGTCCGGGCTCAACATTCCCGTCGAGATGATTCACTACGGCATGACCAAGACCGCCCAGCTCTCGGTCGCGCGCGGGCTGGCGCAGCTCACCCGCGGCACCGGCGTCACCGTCAATTCCGTGCTGCCGGGACCGACCATGTCGGAAGGCGTCGAGACCTTCGTGAGGGATCTTGCGAAGCAGAACGGCCAGTCGGTCGATGAGGCCGCCGCCAATTTCGTCAGGCAGCATCGCCCGAGCTCGCTGATCCAGCGCTTCGCCAGCGTCGAGGAGATCGCCAACATGGTGGTTTATGTTGCCTCGAAGGAGGCATCAGTGACCAACGGCGCGGCCTTGCGCGCCGAGGGCGGCATCGTCAACACCATCGCTTGAGCACGCACATGACAGCCTATGTGATTTCCGAAGTCGAGATGCGTGACCCCGACGGTTTCGAGGCCTATCGCACGCTCGCCGCAAAGACCATCGCGCAATTTGGCGGCCGCTATCTCGTCCGCGGCGGCAAGGCCGAGCTCGCCGAAGGCAATTTGCCGCCCAAATCCATCGTGATCGTCGAATTCCCCACCATGGCGCGGCTGAAGGAATGGTATGCTTCGCCGGAATACGCCGAGGCGTTGAAGATCCGCGCAGACGCGCTGGAGCGGCGGCTGGTGTTCGTCGAGGGTGTGGAACAAACTTAGCTGATCTGCTCGCTGGCCGCTTCAATTCGCGGCGTGATCGGTATAGACCGCGTTATGGTTATAGTCCGGTCTATCCGCAACAGGCGGCGGTTGAGGATCACGTCTGCGCGGTGGCAACGGCGGGCCATCTTCCTGCTGGGTGGGATCGTGGTTGGCGCCGCGGCCGTGGGGCTCGCGCTGCTCGCCGACCTCGCCCAGGAGGCGTTCAGGCTGCTGCTCGCAAAGTGGCGTTACGCCGCGCTGCTGGTGACGCCGCTCGGCTTCCTGCTGTCGGCGTTCCTCACCATGCGGCTGTTTCCGGGAGCTCAGGGCAGCGGCATTCCGCAAGCCATCGCCGCGCGCCATCTTGACGATCAGACGGCGCGGGAACGGCTCGTGTCCCTGCGCATTGCCGTCGGGAAAATTCTCCTCACTCTGTTCGGCCTGTTGTGCGGCGGCTCCGTCGGGCGGGAAGGGCCGACCGTTCAGGTCGGCGCATCCGTGATGTTCGCGCTCGGGCGCGTCTCGCCGCGCCGCCAGCCCGGATTGATCCTGGCCGGCGCGGCGGCCGGTGTCGCCGCGGCCTTCAACACGCCGCTGGCGGGAATCGTGTTCGGCATCGAGGAGATGAGTCGTGCCTTCGAGACGCGCACCAGCAGCCTGATCATCGCCGCGGTCATCGCGGCCGGCCTGACGTCACTGGCGCTGATGGGCAACTACACCTATTTCGGCAGCAGCGCGATGTCGCTGGCCCGCGGCCTCGATTGGCTGGCGGTTCCCGTTTGCGGCGTGGTCGGAGGCGTTGCAGGGGGGGTGTTCAGCCGTATCGTGATCACGATGGCGCGCGGCCTGCCCAACCCCGTCGGCCGTGCGATCAAGGCGCATCCCTTGTGGTTTGCACTGGCGTGCGGGCTTGCGGTTGCGATCTGCGGTCTGATCTCCGGCGATACGATCTACGGCACCGGCTATGCGCAGGTGAAGGAAGCGCTTGATCACGGCACGCCGCTGCCGCAGGATTTCGGCGTGCTCAAGCTGCTGGCGACCGCGTTTGCGGCGATCAGCGGCATACCCGGCGGCATCTTTTCGCCGTCGCTGGCCGTCGGCGCCGGCCTGGGCAGCAACGTCGCAGTGCTTTTCCACGATGCGCCGATCGGTGCGATCTTGCTGCTCGGCATGGTCTCTTATTTCGCCGGCGTCGTGCAGGCGCCGATCACGGCCTTCGTGATCGTCACCGAGATGACCGACAATCATGCCATGGTGGTGCCGCTGATGGCCGCGGCGCTGATCGCCCATTTCGTTTCGCGGATGATCTGCGAGGAGGGGATCTATCACGCGCTCGCCAAGGGTTTTGTCGAGCGGGCGGCGCGTCCGCCGGAGGCGGCAGCTTCGCCCGCGTCGCGGTGACGATCCGCGCTGACGCGCTGGAGCGGCGGCTGGTGTTTGTCGAGGGCGTGCCGGGGAAGGTCTTTCTGACGCAACGAAGGCACTTCGGGCGGCCGCGCAGGCGAAGTAGCTGTGTCTTGCTGGATGACGAGGAGCGCCTTGCGCAGGGCGCTCCTCGCGCTGGTCACGCCGACTACTCCTCCTTGATCCCCGCCTTCTGCGCGACGTCCTTCATGTCAGCAGTTTCCTTGGTGATCGCACCGGTCCAGTCGCTGTAGCGCATGAAGCCAGGCTCGAAGCCGACCTTGGTGAAGCGCTCGATGACGGCGGGATTGTTGATGGTCTCCTCCAGCGTCGCCGTCAGCCTGTCGCGCACGGCGGATGGTAGCCCCTTCGGCGTGACCACGGCGCCCCAGGAGGCGAAGTCGATGGGATAGCCGAGTTCTGTCAGCGTCGGCACGTCGGGCAGGAGCGGCGTGCGCTTGGAGGAGAAGACCGCGAGCACGCGGACGGTGCCGGCCTCGAGCTGCGGCTTGGCGGCGATCACGGTGTCGACATGATACTGGATGTGCTTGCCGATCAGGTCGTTCATCGCCGGCGCGCTGCCCTTGTAGGGCAGGTGGACCATCTTGATCCCCGCACTCGACTTGAACAGCTCGCCCGCAAAGTGCGAGACGGTCGCCACGCCAAAGGACGCGAGCGACAATTTATCCGGATTTGCCCTGGCTTCGGCGATCAGCGCGGCAAGGTCCTTGACCGGGTTGTCCTTGTAGGTGACGAGCACCAGCGTGATTTTGCCGACTTGTCCGATCGGCTCGAAATCCTTGGCCGCATCGTAAGGCACGCTCTCCTTCACCGCCGCCGGCAGAGTGAAGGTCGAATTCGAGCTGAAGAACAGGGTATAGCCGTCGGGCGCAGCGCGTGCGACTTCCTTGCCCGCGATCGTGGTGCCGCCGCCGGGGCGGTTCATGATGACCACGGGCTTGCCGAGCCGGCTCTCGAGCTCGCCGCCGATGATGCGGGCCACGACGTCGGAGGCGCCTCCCGGCGGAAACGGCACGACCAGTTGCAGTGATTTCTCGGGATAGCCGTCAGCAAGCGCGAGCGAGGTGCAGCCCATCAACCCGGCGGCCGCACAGGCAGCCGCCGAGATCGTTCTCTTCATCCAGATGTTCATTCAATCCTGTCCCTGTAATTCCCCGAGGCGGGGTCAACCGGCCCGGGGAACCTAACAGAGACGTTTGGTCGTTTGAAAGCGACCGGATGCCGCGAAGCTACCAGCCTTCCAGCACGATCTTGCCGCGTGACTTGCCGCTCTCCAGCAGCGCATGCGCGCGCTTCAGGTTCGCAGCATTGATCGTGCCAAAGGTCTGGTCCAGCGTGGTGCGCAGCACGCCCTTGTCGATGAGGTCGGCGACGTCGTTGAGCAGATGATGCTGCGCAATCATGTCAGGCGTCTGGAACGAGGAGCGCGTGAACATCGATTCCCAGTGCACCGAAATGGCCTTGCCCTTGAACACGCTCATGGTGAATTCAGCGGGATCGTCGATCAGTCCGAACTTGCCCTGCGGCGCCATGAACTCGGCGATGCCCTTGTAGTGCTGCTCGGTGTAGGTGAGGCTGGCGACGAGGTCGACCGGCGGCAGCTTCAGTTTCTCGATCTGCTCGTTCATCGGCTTGCCGTGATCGATCACCGCATGCGCGCCAAGATCGAGGCACCATTTTTGCGATTCCGGCCGCGTCGCGGTCGCAACCACGGTGAGGCCGGTGAGGCGTCGCGCCAGCTGAATCAGGATCGAGCCGACCCCGCCGGCACCGCCCGTGATCAGCAGCGTGCGCGGATCGACGCTCTTGCCGGGAACGGCGCCGAGCCGATCGAACAGCAATTCCCAGGCGGTGATCGAGGTCAGCGGCAGCGCCGCGGCCTGCGCGAACGAGAGTGATTTCGGCTTGGCACCGACGATGCGCTCATCGACCAGATGAAATTCGGAGTTGGTGCCGGGGCGCAGGATCGAGCCGGCGTAGAACACTTCATCGCCCGGCTTGAACAGCGAAACGTCGGGGCCGACCGCGTCGACCACGCCGGCCGCATCGTAGCCGAGGATCTTGTGCTCGCCTGCGGGCGGCGCGGCGCGCTTGCGGACCTTGTAGTCGACCGGATTGGCCGAGATCGCCTTCACCGCGACACGGATGTCGCGCCCCTTCGGCTCCGGCTTTGCAATTTCGAAATCGACGAGTGCGTCGGCTGCCTCGATCGGCAGCGACTGTTTGTATCCGACGGCCTTCATGCCCGGTCTCCATGTGTGGCGGCAATCGCCTGCCGCTTAACTGTCGCGCTGGCGCCGAATTGGCAAGTACTGTAAAAAGAGGGACCTAGTCCCCGTTTGGATACTAATGGGAAAAATCCTGGGAAAATCATCGTGAAGCGGAAGAATTTCGCCCGCCGGCCGGGCTGCGCGGTCGAGGCGGCGCTCGATCTGATCGACGGCAAATGGAAGGGCGTGATCCTGTTTCATCTGCAGGCCGGCACCCAGCGCTTCGGCGAGCTGCGCCGGCGGATGCCCGGCATCACCCAGCGCATGCTGACCAAGCAGCTGCGTGCGCTCGAGGACGACAGGCTCGTGATCCGTAAGGTCTATGCCGAGGTGCCGCCGCGGGTCGAATACACGCTGTCCGAGCTCGGCGAGAGCCTGCGGCCGGTGATCGATATTTTGAAAGCCTGGGGCGAGAGCCATCAGCAGTCGCTGTCGTGCGCGCCCGCGCCCGAAGTGGTGGTGAAGAAGGCGAAGCGCGCAGCGTAATCGTTTCACCTCTCCCCGATGGAAAAGGTAGTCAAACTCAGAACGCGAACTGCGTGCTGGCATGATGGTCATCATAGAACTTTGACGGGCCGGTTCAACGGGACGTGAGGACGGCCGGCGAGGGGCATTTTGGGCGCCATATATTGGCCGGACCGCCCTTCAATTGCCGTGCGAACGCGCCTATATTCCGGCGTTTTCCGCGAGAGGTAAGAATGCTTCGATCGATCCGCCTTGCTGCAATTCCTGTGCTCTGCACGCTCATCCACATCGGCAGCGTTTGCCTTGCGCTGGCGCAGGACCGGCGCGTGCCGTCCTCGGCGGCCGAACTGCGGCTGTCCTATGCGCCGATCGTGCAGCGCGTGCAGCCGGCGGTCGTCAATGTCTACGCCGCCAAGGTGGTGCAGAACCGCAATCCGCTGCTGGACGATCCGATCTTCCGCCGCTTCTTCGGCGTGCCCGGCCAGCAGCCCGAGCAGATGCAGCGCTCGCTCGGCTCCGGCGTGATGGTCGATGCCTCCGGCCTCGTCGTCACCAACGTCCACGTCATCGAAGGCGCCGACCAGGTCAAGGTGTCGCTGTCCGACAAGCGTGAGTTCGAGGCGGAGATCGTGCTGAAGGACAGCCGCACCGATCTCGCGGTGCTGCGCCTGAAGGACACCAAGGAGAAATTTCCGACGCTCGACTTCGCCAATTCCGACGAGCTCCTGGTCGGCGACGTCGTGCTCGCGATCGGCAATCCCTTCGGCGTCGGCCAGACCGTGACGCACGGCATCATCTCGGCACTGGCGCGCACCCAGGTCGGCATCACCGACTACCAGTTCTTCATCCAGACCGATGCCGCGATCAATCCCGGCAATTCCGGCGGCGCGCTGGTCGACATGACCGGCCGGCTTGCGGGGATCAACACCGCGATCTATTCGCGCTCCGGCGGCTCGCAGGGCATCGGCTTTGCGATCCCTGCCAACATGGTCCGTGTCGTCGTCGCCTCCGCCAAGGGTGGTGGCAAGGCGGTGAAGCGGCCGTGGCTCGGTGCGCGCCTGCAGGCGGTGACGCCCGACATCGCCGAAACGCTCGGGTTGAAGACGCCGACCGGCGCGCTGGTCGCCAACGTGTCGCCGAACAGCCCCGGGGCCAAGGCGGGGCTGAAGCTGTCCGACCTGATCGTCGGGATCGACGGCCAGGCCATCGATGATCCCAACGCCTTCGACTATCGCTTCGCCACGCGCCCGCTCGGCGGCACTGCGCAGATCGACGTGCAGCGCGGCGGCAAGAGCGTGAAGCTGACCGTTCCGCTGGAGACCGCGCCGGACAATGATCGCGACGAGATCGTGCTGACCGCGCGCTCGCCGTTCCAGGGCGCCCGGGTCGCCAACATCTCGCCGGCGCTCGCCGACGAGCTGCATCTCGATGCCGGCACCGAGGGCGTCGTGGTGACCGATCTCGCCGGTGACGGCACTGCAGCCAATGTCGGCTTCCAGAAGGGCGACATCATCCTCGCCGTCAACAACCAGAAGATCGCGCGCACCAGTGATCTCGACAGAGCGACCAAGGCGGGCTCCCGGATCTGGCGCATCACCGTGGTGCGCGGCGGCCAGCAGATCAACGTGACGCTCGGCGGATGAGTCCGAAGAAGCCGCAGGACGCAGCGAACCTCTTTGCCGCGGCGGGGATGGAGCAGGACGCGCCGCGTCCGCTGCCGGACCGGCTGCGGCCGCGGGTGCTCGCCGATGTCGTCGGCCAGGATCACATCCTCGGTCCCGACGGCGCGCTGACGCGCATGCTCGAGACGCGGACGCTGGGCTCGCTGGTGTTCTGGGGCCCGCCCGGCACCGGCAAGACCACGGTGGCACGGCTGCTGGCCGACGCCACCGAGCTGCAGTTCGAGCAGATCTCGGCGGTGTTCTCCGGCGTCGCCGACTTGAAGAAGGTGTTCGACGCCGCGCGGGCCCGCCGCGAGATGGGCAAGGGCACGCTGCTGTTCGTCGACGAGGTGCATCGTTTCAATCGCGCGCAGCAGGATTCCTTCCTGCCCGTGATGGAGGACGGCACCGTGGTGCTGGTCGGCGCCACCACGGAGAACCCGTCCTTCGAGCTCAACGCGGCGCTCCTGTCGCGCGCCCGCGTGCTGGTGTTTCATTCGCTCGATGCGGTCGCGATCGAGAGGCTGTTTGAGAACGCCGAGAGGATTGAAGGCCGAAAACTGCCGCTCGATGCGGAAGCGCGCGCCGTGCTGGTGCGGATGGCCGACGGCGACGGCCGCGCCTCGCTGACGCTCGCCGAAGAGGTCTGGCGCGCCGCGCGCAAGGGCGAGGTGTTCAATGCCGCGCAGTTGCAGGAGATCCTGCAGCGCCGCGCGCCGATCTACGACAAGTCGGCCGACGGTCACTACAACCTGATCTCGGCCTTGCATAAATCGGTCCGCGGCTCGGATCCTGACGCTGCGCTGTATTATCTGGCGCGCATGTTCGACGCCGGCGAGGACCCGCTGTTCCTGGCGCGGCGCGTGGTGCGGATGGCGGTCGAGGACATTGGCCTGGCCGATCCGCAGGCGCTGGCCGTCTGCAATGCCGCCAAGGACGCCTATGATTTCCTCGGCTCGCCCGAAGGCGAGCTCGCGATCGCGCAAGCGGTGGTCTATCTCGCGACCGCGCCGAAATCGAACGCGGTCTACACCGCCTTCGGCGCGGCGATGCAGACCGCCAAGCAGGGCGGCTCGCTGCTGCCGCCCAAGCACATCCTGAATTCGCCGACCAAACTGATGAAGTCGGAAGGATACGGCTCCGGCTATCAATACGACCATGATATGCCCGACGCCTTCTCCGGCCAGGACTATTTCCCGGAGGCACTCGGCCGGCAGACGTTTTATGATCCGCCGGACCGTGGGTTTGAACGGGAGATCCGGAAGCGGCTGGATTATTGGAACAGGCTGCGGAAGGAGCGGGGCGGGGCGTAGGTCGGACGAAACGCTGAGGGTGGTATTGCAATCGTGTGTCAAAAATGACACATAAATTGCGCATGATTGATCGCGCGAAAAAGCTGCCCGCACGATTCTACATCAGCCCGACGGGGCGTCATCCCGTCCGCGAATGGATTCTGGATTTACCCCCTGATGACCGTCGCACGGTCGGAAAGGACATTCAGAAAGTGGAATTCGGTTGGCCGATCGGTCGACCGTCTTGCGCGCCGCTTGGGCACGGATTGTGGGAAGTCAGGAGCGATCTCGACAGCAATCGGATTGCGCGGGTGATCTTCTATATTGCTGACGGTCAGATGATCCTCTTGCACGGATTCATCAAGAAGACGCCGCAGCAGGATCTGGAGTTGGCGCTTAAGCGGAAGCGAGAGGTGACGTGATGGCAAAGAAAAAAGCGCGTATCAGCGAAGAGACATTTGACGACTTTCTCTCCGAACAGCGAATGCTGGGTGCCTGCGAGGAGCGTGCCATCAAGGAAATCATCGCCGAGCAGCTGGCAGAAGCCATGAAGGCACAAGGCATCACCAAGAGCGTGATGGCCGAGCGCATGAAGACCAGCCGGCGCCAGCTCGACCGATTGCTCGATCCCGCAACTCCGTCCGTTACACTGGAGACCCTCCGTAGAGCGGCCAACGCCGTTGGTCGCACGCTACGCGTGGAACTGACGTAGTAATACTTTCTCTCCTTGACGAACTCCAATATCTCGTCCGTCGGACGAGTCTTTCTGACATAGCGCAAACTTGGAAAAGCCTCATGAGTCGTCGCATCAAGAGAACAACGTCGCCCGGCGACCGTGCCAAGGGAGATCGTGCGAAGGGTGAGCGTCCCAAAGGCGGCCGCGGCGATCGCGATCGCAAGGGCGGCGGAGGGGCCGAGAGCGAGCGCGGCGAGCGGCATCGCGCGCCCGCGCATTTCGCTGGCGGCAAGCCGCAGCGCTTCTCCAAGCCATTGCGCGAGAAGCCGGCGGCGTTCCGCGACGAGCCGGAAAAGCCCAAGGCCGAGCCGCAGCTGCCGACCAAGGTGCAGACCGTGGTCGTGACCGCCGACGAGGACAACATGCGCGTCGACCGCTTCCTCGAGGCGCGGTTTCCCGGGCTGTCGTTCTCCCACATCCAGCGCATCGTCCGCAAAGGCGAACTGCGGGTGAACGGCAAGCGGGCCGACTCGAAGGATCGCCTCGAGGAGGGCCAGAGCGTGCGCATTCCGCCGCTCAAGCTCGACGCGCCGAAGGTGGTCGGCGTGCTCTCGGACGCACAGACCAAGACGCTTGAGGCGCTCAAGGAGATGACGCTGTTCGAGGACGCCGACGTCATGGTGCTGAACAAGCCCGCGGGGCTTGCGGTGCAGGGCGGCTCCGGCATGACGCGCCATGTCGACCAGATGCTGGAGGTGATGCGCGACGCCAAGGGACAGAAGCCGCGCCTGGTGCATCGGCTTGATCGCGAGACGTCCGGCTGCCTGCTGATTGCCAAGACGCGCTTTGCAGCGACGCATCTGACCGGCGCCTTCCGCCATCGTTCGGCGCGAAAGATCTACTGGGCGCTGGTGGCCGGCGTGCCGAAGCCGAAGCAGGGCCGGATCTCGACCTACCTTGCCAAGGAGGAGAACGAGGAAGACACCATCATGCGGATCGCGGCGCATGGTGATGAAGGCGCAAGCCACGCCGTGACCTACTATGCCGTGGTCGAGACCTCGGCGCAAAAGCTCGCCTGGGTGTCGCTGAAGCCGGTGACGGGACGAACCCATCAGCTTCGCGCGCATATGGCGCATATCGATCACGCCATCGTCGGCGATCCCAAATATTTCAACAAGGAGAACTGGCAGCTGCCTGGCGGCCTGCAGAACCGGCTGCATCTGCTCGCCCGCCGCATCGTGATTCCGCATCCGCGCGGCGGCGTGATCGACGCCACCGCGCCGCTGCCACCGCACATGCAGCAGTCCTGGAATCTGCTCGGGCTCGAATACGACCGCTTCGATCCCATCGAGAATGCGCCGGAAGAATAATCAGCGCGGCTCCCACAGCAGGAACGATCAAAGCAGGGTCATGCCGGTCGGTTGGGGTGCGTCGGACTGGCTGGTCGCCGGTTCGGAAAGGTGTGAAGCGGTTTTCCGAAAAGATCGTGCTCAAACACGAGCTAAAGCACGATGACGATTCAACCTAATCTCATCGCACTTTAGCGTTTGAACTGCGCCAGGAACAGCCGCAGCGAGTCATGCGGGCTCTCGACGTCCGAGATGACCCAGCCCTCGGGGCCGTTGACGACGATGAAGTTGAGCACCACGGCGCGGCCCTGATTGTCGAAGGTAACCGTGACATAGGTCCTGTCGAACTGCTTGCGCAGGATCGCGATCGAGATGGCGCCGAGCCGCCAGGTCGGGCTCTGCACCAGGAAATCATAGGGCTGGTCGTGCGGCGCGCTCCAGGCGGCGCGCAGGCTGGGATCGAAGAACTGCCGCGTGGTCTCGGCGTCGCGCGGCAGGCCGCCGGACAGCTCGGCGCTGCCCTTGCCGTAATGGGCATAGACGTTGCGGACCAGCGATTCCGGCGAGCGGAACCCGGCATCGGCCGGCGTCGCGGCGAGGGTGGCCGCGAGCAGCACAGAACCTGTCAGGCATTTCAGACGTCGCATCTGCTTTATTTGCCGCCATCCCTGACATATCTTGCCGAAAAGTCTCATCGAACGAAAGCTATCAGGCGCAATGCGCGAACTCTTCGAAGAAGCCGCGGGACAATCCCCGCTCGACCCGCAGGAAGCGGTGCGGCGCCAGACCCGCGCGCCGCTGCGCAAGCGGTTCTATACCGACGTCGGCGTGGCCGAGGCCGCTGGCGGATTTGCCGTCACGCTCGACGGCCGGCCGATCAAGACGCCGACCGGCAAGGGCGTGACCGCGCCGACGCGCGCGATTGCCGACATGATCGCAGCCGAATGGCGTGCGCAGGGCGAGAGCATCGATCCCCTGACCATGCCGCTGACGCGCTTTGCCAACAGCGTCGTCGAGGGCGTGATCGCGCGCGTCGATGAGGTTGCCGACGACGCCGCCAAATATCTCGGCACCGACATGCTGTTCTACCGCGCCGGCCATCCCGAGACGCTGGTCGCGCGGGAGGGCCGGCACTGGGACCCGATCCTGCGCTGGGCCGCCGAGGAGCTCGGTGCGCATTTCATCCTCGCCGAGGGCATCGTGCATGTCGCCCAGCCCGAGCCCGCGATCACCGCAGCGCGGGCGGCGTTTCCGGCCGATGCCTGGTCGGTCGCAGCCTTGCACGTGGTGACGACGATCACGGGCTCGGCGCTGCTGGCGCTGGCGCTGGCGCATGGCGTGCGCGACGAGGACGCGATCTGGACCGCCGCCCATGTCGACGAGGACTGGAACATCGAGAAATGGGGCGCCGACGAGGAGGTCGTGGCCCGCCGGGCGGCCCGGCTGGTCGACTACAAGGCCGCAGCCGGCATCCTCGCCATCCTCAAATAGCCGGCCGGGGGGCCGAAACCGGCCACTCTCTGCGCTTCGGTTAACGAGAGGTTTACGGCGTTGGGCTAGCGTCTCGCCCAGGCCGAGACCTCCGATATGGCGATTTCCATCCACCCTGTGCTGCCGGTGCTTGCCTCCCAGGAGGCTGCCAGCATCGCGCCCGAGCTCGTGCTGCAGCAGGGCAGCGTGGTCAATGCGCAGGTCCTTCAAGTTCTGTCGGCCGACCTGGTGCGGATCGCGATCCAGAGCCTCTCCATCGACGTGCAGACCGAGGTACCGCTGCAGGCCGGGCAGCAACTGCAGTTGGCCGTGTCGCAGGGTCAGGACGGCAGCACGCGGCTGCAACTGGTCGGGCAGGGCGCGGATGCCGGCGGCGTCTCGCCGGATGCGATCACGCTGTCGCCGAAAGCCCAGGTCGATGCGCCCCTGAGCGCACAGCCGGCCGCGCCGGTGCAGAAGGCCGTGCTGACGCCGCTGGAGCGCGTCGTGGTGACGGCGGCCGCCCAGGGTGCGGCGACGATCCAGGACAGCCAGGCGCCATTGTTCGCCAATCTCAACGCGCTCGCGACCTCTCCGAACCTGCCGCCGAAATTGCAGGCTGCGATCGCGCAGGTGCTGGCCCAGCAGACCAGCCTCGACCCCCAACTCGACGGCGGCGACATCAAGGCCGCGTTTCAGAAATCCGGCCTGTTTCTGGAGGCCTCGCTCGCCACGGGCACGGTGCCGTCATCAAGCGGCGTGCTGCCTGATCTCAAGGCCGCGCTGATCGTGCTGAAGCAGACGCTGTCGTCGCTCGGCGCGACGGAAGCAGGGCAGGCGCCTGCCGCGCCCGTCGCGCAGGACGCCGCTTTGCCGCGCGCGGCTGCGACCACCGCCGCCATAACCTTGGCGCCGGCGCCCGAGGCCGACCTGCAGGAAATCCTGCTGCCGCAGGCGCGTGTGCCGGTTGCCGATGATGTCGGTGTCGCGAGCAGCACGATCGCGAATGCGTTGGCCGAAGCGCTCGACTCCGGCCCGTCCTCCGGCGGCGCGCTCAATCTGCTGCAGGAGGCGCTGCAGGAGCTCGGCACCACGGCCGCAACGCGACTTCAGCCGGCCGCGCCGCGCGCGGTGCCGCTCGGGGATACCGTCCACACCAACACGCCGCCACCGCCATTCCGCGGCGCGCTGCCGACCGCGCAGCCGATCGCCGCGCCATCGATCGCGCCGGATGCGCCGCTGGCGGCCACCACGCATCATCTCCTTGAAAACACCGATGCCGCGATCGCGCGGCAGACGCTGCTGCAGGTCGCCTCGCTCCCCGATCGCGTCGACGCGACGGCGCAGCGGATCGATATCACCACGCCGCGCTGGAATTTCGAGATCCCGTTCCTGACCCCGCAGGGCACGGCGATCGCGCAGTTCGAGGTCTCCAGGGATGGCGGCGGCGAGGCGGCCGAAGCGGGCAAGCGCGTGTGGAAGGCGCGCTTCTCGCTCGACGTCGAGCCGACCGGTCCGGTGCATGCGCTGATCTCGCTGGTCGGCGACCGCACCTCGGTTCGGATGTGGGCGGAACGGCCGTCGACCGCAGCCCAACTGCGTGCCGGCGCCGCCGAGCTGAGCCAGCAGCTGGCGCAGGCCGAGCTCAATCCCGGCGACATCGTGATCCGCGACGGCACGCCGCCGCAAGCGATCCCGGCGCGCGCCGGGCATTTCCTGGACCGTGCGCTATGAGCGACACCAAGACCCAGCTTGCAGTCGCCCTGCATTACGACCGCACCGGCGCACCGCGCGTGGTCGCCAAGGGCAAGGGCACGATCGGTGCCAAGATCATCGAGATCGCAAAGGCCAACGACATCCCGATCGAGGAGAACGAGGTGCTGGCCGGCGCGCTCTCCAATGTCGAGATCGGCGACGAGATTCCGGAAGAGCTCTACAAGGCCGTCGCGGAGGTCTTGATCTTCGTGCTGCGGCTGTCGGGACGGGTGCGCTGATCCTGCTGCGTCATAGTTAGCTTTATCCCTTCATCCTGAGGAGCATGCGAAGCAAGCGTCTCGAAGGACGAGGCCACCAGCCGGGCCTCGTGGTTCGCCTGGCAATGCGAAGCATCGTCCAGAGACGGCGCTTCGCGCCTCCTCACCATGAGGGGCTAAAGACACAACGAGGCTAATCCTCATTGCCATCGTTTTACCAAGATGGCATCACCATCGTTGCGTCCCTCAATTGGTCCAGGTTCCGTCGTGATCCATCGCCGTCATGCGCTCGGTCTGTTTGCCGCCGCGAGCATCCTGCCATCCCGCAGCTTCGCCAATGTCTCCAGCCAGCGCAGCGAATTTCGCGACGATCTGCAAAAGCGGTTCTTCGATCTCGGCACCGAGGGCACCTTCGTCGCCTACAAGATCGACGATTACCTGATCGTCGCGAGCGACAAGAAGCGCTCGGGCGAGGGCAAATTGCCGGCTTCGACGTTCAAGATTCCGAACTCGCTGATCGCGCTGGAGACCGGTGTCGTCAAGGATCCCGACAAGGACGTGTTCAAATGGGATGGCGTGACGCGTCCGATCGAGGCCTGGAACAAGGATCACACCTTGCGCTCGGCGATCGCGGTCTCCGCGGTGCCGGTCTATCAGGAGATCGCGCGGCGGATCGGCGAGGCGCGGATGCAGGAGTACGTCGACAAGCTCGACTATGGCAACCGCGACATCGGCGGCGGCATCGATCAGTTCTGGCTCTCCGGCAAGCTACGCATCGATCCGATCGAGCAGATCGATTTCGTCGACCGCCTGCGCCGCGGCGTGCTGCCGGTCGGTAAGCGCAGCCAGGAGCTGGTGCGCGACATCCTTCCGGTGACCAAGGTCGGCGACGCCACCATCCGCGCCAAGAGCGGCCTGACCGGCCGCGAGCAGGGCTCGCTCGGCTGGCTGGTCGGCTGGGTCGAGAAGGGCTCAGCGGTCACGGTGTTCGCGATGAACATGGATTGCAAGACGCCAGAGCAGATCGCCGCGCGCATGAGCGTGACGCAGCAGTGTCTGACGGATATCGTCGCGATGTGACGACACACATGGAGTGTCGTCCCCCGCGAATGCGGGGGACCCAGTACGCCGCGGCTTATCGGTTAAACAACACCGTCTCTGGAATACTGGGTCGCCCGGTCAAGGCCGGGCGATGACAGCGGTGGTGCATGCGAGTGCCGTCACCCCAGCTTGAACAGCGCCGTGAGGAAATCGCTCACCGCCTTGCGCGCTTCGGCCGCGGTGGTCGGGTTGCCGCCGACATGCGGGCCGAGCTCGACGCAGGAATCCTTGTAGGTGAAGGCGGCGTGCGTCGCCGCGTTCATCAGCACGCCGCCTTCGCCCTCCTTGATGGTGCAGTGGCGCACGGTCTGCGATCCCGTCGCTTCCACCACGTTAGTCACTCCGATCAGCCCGGCATCAAACCCGTGCGCGGAGTCCGGATATTCCGTCAGCTCCACGTCGCGCTTTGCTTCTTGCAGTCGCGCGACATAGGCCTTGCAGCTGGCGACCGGATTGTAGTCGTCAGGCGCGCCATGGAAGATGCGGATCGGTTTCGCCGCGACCTCGGTGTCTGACGCGTAACTCGTCGAGCAGTCCGGATAGAACGGGATGTAGGCAGCGAACTGCGCGCCGGATTTGTTCCAGAGCTTGTGGAAGCGCTCCAGGCTGGCAAACAGCGCGGCCTGCCCACCGCGCGAAAATCCCATCAGCACGATGCGGTCAGGATCGACGCGCGGATGCTTGGCGAGGATGTCCAGCGAACGGTAGATGTCGAGGATGAAGTTGAGCCGGCCGAGCAGGGCCTGGTTCGGCCCGGTCGCGGTCAGTCCGCGGCCCGAAAAACCGTCGATCACGAAGGTCGAGATTCCCATGCTGTTGAACTGGTGCACCCAGGCATCCATGGTGCCGCCGACCCCGCTCGAGCCGTGCATCAGCACCACGACCGGCAGCTTGCCGGTGCCTTGAGCGATGCGGAATTCGCCGCCGACCGTCACCTGTTTGCCGTTGGCGTCACCGGTCAGGAATTGCTGGTCGGAGATGGTCAGCGAGGGGATGCCGTAGATCTCGGTGCGTGCCGCGATCTCCTTCGGGATCACTTGCGCGCTGGTCTCGATGCAGGTGAACAGCACGGCGCAGCCCAGAAGCGCGCCCGTTGCGGCGATCCGCCAGTCCTTCATTGGTAACCCCCCGTGTTCGATTTTGTCCAATAACAGCAAGGGCGGAACTGCCTGTCAATTTCGGTCTTTCCCGATCCGCCCGAGATGGGTGAAGCCGAAGCCTGCCTCATATTTCAGCCCATAGCCGAGCGCGCGGTCGATGCCGATATGGGCGAGCCAGATCATCGCGATCGACAGCACCAGCGGCGATGACGTGGCGAAGCCCGCCGTCATCAGCACCGTCGGCGCCAGATAGGCGTGGGCGGTGTTGTAGACGAAGGCGCCTGTGCGCGGGCCCGCCAGATAGGCGGCAAAGCTGAGGTCGGGAGCGAGGAAGAGGATGGCATAAACCGACCACGAGCCGTCCCAGATGCCATAGAGCACGGTCATGCCGAGGAAGAGCGCCAGCCCCTCTAGGCGGAGCAGGGCGCGCACCCCGCCAGTGGCCGCGCCCGTCGCGGCCGTGGTGGTATCATTCATGGTCGTCTCCCCAAGGTCAGAAAATCCTACCGTTTTGTCGCCGGGATCGCCCAGAACCCGGTTTCCGCATCCGAAAAGGCCGTGTTAGAACCCCGCCCAATCCCCGGACGTCAGGTCCACTAGCTAATGCGGGCGGAAGCAAATGAAAGACATCCTCGATACCCTCGAAGACCGGCGCGCCGGAGCCAAGCTTGGCGGCGGCGAGAAGCGCATCGAGGCCCAGCACGCCCGCGGCAAGCTCACCGCGCGGGAGCGCATCGAGCTGTTGCTGGACAAGGGCTCGTTCGAGGAGTTCGACATGTTCGTCGAGCACCGCTCGACCGAATTCGGGATGGAGAAGACCAAGGTCCCCGGCGACGGCGTCGTCACCGGCTGGGGCACCGTCAACGGCCGCAAGACCTTTGTCTTTGCCAAAGACTTCACCGTGTTCGGCGGCTCGCTGTCGGAGACCCACGCGCTGAAGATCACGAAATTGCAGGACATGGCGATGAAGGCGCGGGCGCCGATCGTCGGCCTCTATGACGCCGGCGGCGCGCGCATCCAGGAGGGCGTCGCAGCGCTGGCAGGCTATTCCTACGTGTTCCGCCGCAACGTCATCGCCTCAGGCGTGATCCCGCAGATCTCGGTCATCATGGGTCCCTGCGCCGGCGGCGACGTCTATTCGCCGGCCATGACCGACTTCATCTTCATGGTGAAGAACACCTCTTACATGTTCGTCACCGGCCCCGACGTCGTGAAGACCGTCACCAACGAAGTGGTGACGGCCGAAGAGCTCGGCGGCGCCTCGGTGCACGCGACCCGCTCCTCGATTGCGGATGGCGCCTACGAAAACGACGTCGACGCGCTCTTGCAGATGCGCCGCCTGATCGACTTCCTGCCGTCCAACAACACCGACGGCGTGCCGGAATGGCCGAGCTTCGACGACATCGGCCGGGTCGACATGTCCCTGGACACGCTGATCCCCGACAATCCGAACAAGCCCTACGACATGAAGGAGTTGATCCTGAAGGTCGTCGACGAGGGCGACTTCTTCGAGATTTCCGAGACGTTCGCCAAGAATATCGTCACTGGCTTCGGCCGCATCGCCGGCCGCACGGTCGGCTTCGTCGCCAACCAGCCGATGGTGCTGGCCGGCGTGCTTGACAGCGACGCCTCGCGGAAAGCCGCGCGCTTCGTCCGCTTCTGCGACGCCTTCAACATCCCGATCGTCACCTTCGTCGACGTGCCGGGCTTCCTGCCAGGCACCGCGCAGGAATATGGCGGCCTGATCAAGCACGGCGCCAAGCTGCTGTTTGCCTATTCGCAATGCACGGTGCCGCTGGTGACGATCATCACCCGCAAGGCCTATGGCGGTGCCTTCGACGTCATGGCGTCGAAGGAAATCGGTGCCGACATGAACTACGCCTGGCCGACCGCGCAGATCGCCGTGATGGGCGCCAAGGGCGCGGTCGAGATCATCTTCCGGGCTGATATCGGCGACCCCGACAAGATCGCGGCGCGAACCAAGGAATACGAAGACCGCTTCCTGTCACCGTTCATTGCGGCCGAGCGCGGCTACATCGACGACGTCATCATGCCGCATTCGACAAGGCGGCGGATTGCGCGGGCGCTGGCGATGCTCAGGGATAAGAAGGTCGAGATCCCCGCGAAGAAGCACGACAATTTGCCGTTGTAATGAGGTTCGCATGGTGGGTTGGGCGAAGCCGTAACCCACCGGCCTAACCAACAGCGCGTTGAGACTGTGGTGGGTTACGCTAACGCTACCCACCCTGTGGATGACGGCGTGATCTCGAATCCGATGACCGAAGACGACGACTCGACCGACGGCATCTCCCAGATCGAAGCGCGGATCGAAGCGCTTGCCGTGACGGCCGAGCGCTGCCGCAAATTCATCCTGGCGTCGAAGGCCGCCATCGCCGGCGGAGCTGCGTTGCTGCTCATCGTGATGCTCGGCCTGTTCAGCGCGGGCTCGACCGCTGCCCTCGGGTCGATTGCCTTGATGCTCGGCGGGATCGTTTCGCTGGGATCGAATGTCAGCACGTTGCGCCAGACCGATGCCGCGATCGGTGCCGCCGAGGCGCTGCGGGCGGAGTTGATCGGCCGGATCGATCTCCGCGTCGTGCACGACGCGCCGATGAAATTGATGTGAGGCGGTGACGCGCGCGCGGTGCGTAGGATGGGTGGAGCGAAGCGATACCCATCAACTTCGTGCTGCGCGGAGAGATGATGGGTATCGCGTCCGCCTTCGCTCTTCGAGCGATGGCGGCCGCTCCACCCATCCTACGATTTTTCACGATTCTTATCCGCCGCGGCGAAATGCGCCATCTGGTCCGCATGCGCCTTCGCAAACGCCGGCCGTGTTGTCGCGCGGGCGACGTAGGCGCGGCTGGCGGGATGGGCCGCGAGGCCGCCGAAGCGGTCGACGACGCGGAGCACGTCGGACATCAGGATATCGGCGACGGAGAACGAACCGGCCAGCCATTCGCGTTGCGCCAGCACCGCCTCGATGTGCTTCAGGCGCAGCGTGAGGAAGTCGTCGACAAACTTCACGGCGGGTGAGCCGTCGTCAGTGCCCATGAACTTGAACATCGTCCAGGGCAGGCTTGCCATCTCCACCGAATTGAGTGCGGCGAACAGCCATTCCACAGCCTCGCTGCGGCCACGCGAATCCCTCGGCATCAGCGCTGCGCTCAGTCCGCCCAGATGCAGCAGAATCGCGCCGCTCTCGAAGATCGAGAGATCGCCGTCGGTCAGCCACGGCACCTGGCCGAACGGCTGGTGCGCGAAATGATCAGCATTCCGGTCGCCGAACGGCACGCTGGCGACGCGGTAGGGCAGGCCGGCCTCTTCCAGGGCCCAGCGGATGCGCAGATCGCGTACAAAACCGCGTGGCGGCTCGGGAACCCAATCGAAGGTGGTGAGGGTGAGGTCGGCCATGCGGTATCTCCATGTGCTGGTTCCAGGCAAAGGACGTGCGACGGGCGCGCGTTCCGACATCAACGGCGGGGTTTTTTCGTCACCACGGATGAACCCGGCATACCCTCGTATATCCCGTTCATCCCAAATCATGCCCTGCACTTACGCTTGTACAATTCAACGGCGGCGACGAATCCTTATGATCTCGGGCAAGCAATCCGATGGCAGGCACAAGGTGGGCTCCCAACGGATGTGACCGCAATCACTGCTTCAAGCCAACACGTGCAGGATTGTCACATCGACACGGGTTTGCCGGACAGAAAGTCCTTCGGAGAACGCGCGATGAACGTCTTCATTCAGAAGCTCAACGGCCTTTGGTACCTCATCGTCGGCTCGTGCCAGATCCGAACGCCGTTCCTGGAGACACAGGACCGCGAGCTGGTCGTGAGCTACGCCTGGCGAGCCTACCCGGGCGCCAGGATCTTCGAACGCCACTGATTTCTGCAGTTTGCGCCGCACAGTCTCGCACCTGGGCAGCGCATGGGGCGGGTCAGCGTCTCAGGTCAACCCGTCGTCCCTCCATCCGACGAGCGTTAAGGCCCTTCGCTTGTTGAGCCACGGCGGACGAGGCGGCTGACCCGCCCTACATTTACTGTCTGAAATCAGGTTACGGCCGCGAACAAACTCGATGTCATCCTGGCGAAAGCCAGGACCCATTACCCCAAACGCAAATTGTTTCACGACGCTGGGGCCACGATCCCGTTCACAACCAAATTCGGTGGTAGTGGGTCCGGGCTTTCGCCAGGACGACGGTGAGGAGACTGCGCGCGCAGCCCTAATCCTTCCCCACGCAATTCGCATAGAACGTCGTCGTTGCCGGCCAGTCCGAGAACATGCCGCGGATGCCGACCTGCTGGGTCAGCACGTCCAGCACCGTCAGCGTATCGCCGTCGCGATCGATCGCTGCCTTGACCGACTTGTGATAGAACGCGCCGCCCTTGTTGAGGGGGCCGTCGCGCTCCAGCGACCAGCCGATCAGATCGAGGCCGGCGGCTTTCGCGGCTTTGGCGTAGGCGGAGGGGACGATCTCGCCCTTGTCGTTCAGCGTCAGCATGGTCCAGATCGGCGGGCCGAGGATCGCGACGCCCGCGGCCTTCAGCTCTTCCATCGACGGTTTCCAGGTCTCGGGCCTGTTCGGATCGAGCCCCTGCTTTTCGTAGCGCTCCTCGAGATAGAGCGCCTGCTTGGCAAATTCCGGCTCGGTCTTCACCCAATAGAGGATGTCGGCAAGGCTGAAGCTTTGCACGAACACGTCATGCGCTGATATGCCGGCCTGCTTGTAGGCCGCGATCATCTGGCTCGCGTATTTTTCCTGGGTGTAGTCGCCGTCGAACGGCATCGGCACCTCCGGCGCCTTCAGCTCCGGCGTGAACTTTGCGCCGAGGCTCCTGATCAACGCGATGCTCTCGTCATGGGTCATCAGCGTGCCCCGGGCGTAGAGGTCGGTGCGCCAGCGCGGCGTGCCGTTCTGGTACTCCTCAGGCGTCTTCGCATCCGGATTGAAGCCGTCCATCTTGGCGGTGAGGCGCTTGAACTCGGCGAGCGTGAAGTCGCTGGTGCAGCATTTGGCCGTGGCCTTCTTGCCGGCGGCCGGGTCGGCCGGGCTGAAGCCTTGCGTGCATTTCGATGCCAGCTCCGGCACGGCCAGCACGTTGGTCGTGGTGTGCAGATCGCATTGGGAATGGCGGCAGACCAGCTGGCGATCCCTGGTGAAGGTGACGTCGCACTCGATCACGCCGGCGCCCATGCGGGCGGCCGCGATGTAGGATTCGCGGCTGTGCTCGGGAAATTCCAGCGCGGCGCCGCGATGGCCGATCGAGAAATCGGTCTTGTGAAACGGGCCGGTGCATTGGCGGAGCCGCTGCTTCAGCGGTCCGTCCTTCATCTTGTCGACCAGATAGAACGGCCGCGGGCCAAGCTGCGCCTCGCGCGGCAGCGCGACGTCGTCGGCAACGGCGGGCAGGGCGCTAGCGATCAGCAGAAGTGTCGCGAAGAGGTTGGAACGGACGCGGGCAAACATGATTGTTTTTCCGGAGCAGGCGATGTGCGGCGGGAGGATATCACGGATCGTGTGACGGCGGCGTGGGGGCCGACGGAGGTGTCGCCGCCCGGTGCCGCCACGCCCAACCTGAACGCGCGGTTCAGCGGATGTTCAGGTGGCCGCCGCAAGATCCTTGCGCATCGCTCACGTCACAGAACTGGAGAGATGCCATGGAACGCCGCGACTTTCTCAAGATCGCTTTCGGTGTTGCCGCCGGAGCCGCCGCCTTCGCCGCGAGCGCCAATGCTGCGCCACTCGCTCCGCATCCGCTCAACGAAGACGCCCGCCTGCCGCCGCCGCCGGACGCCCATCCCGCCGTCACGACGGGCGAGGAGGTCGAGCATCTCACGCCGGAGGAGGTGCGCTGGGGCCGTGGCCGTCACTGGGGCTGGCATCGCCGCCATTGGGGCTGGCGCCGCAGGCACTGGGGCTGGCGCCGTCGCCACTGGGGCTGGCACCGCCGTCGTTGGCATCGCCGGCACTGGCGCCGTTATTGGTAACGAGCCTAGCGCGATCCCAGGAAGACCTTGCACGCGCCCTTGGCCGCGGGAATGACGATCGCGCGCGGCAGCTCCGCGCCGGCGCCGCAGCGGCCGGCTGATTGCGCCTCGTCCATGTCGATCGAGACGTATTTGCCGACGGTGACCTTGACGCGGTCAGGCGCCGTCGGATTGAACGGCGAGGCGTTCGCGATCACGGTCGCACCGTTCTCCTCGCTCCATTTGGAATCCGTCTCGCCGCGCGAGGCATCGACGGTGCAGCTGTAGCCGGGACGGCCGCGCAGGCCGCAGGTGACGACAGTCACCTCGATGCTCTTCACGGTCCCATCAGCCAGCGTCACGCTTGCCGAACCGGAGGTGCAGCGCGGCTTCACCTCGAAGTCGCAGCTGCGCACCTCGTCGGCGTATGCGAGGCCGATCGATGCGGCGAGGAAGAGAGCGGTGAGCGAGATGAAGGGCTTCATGAACGGGAATGACACGGCGGAGGAAACGCACCACTCTTTTGGTCTTGCCGAGCGATGAATGCGTTCAAGCAGCCGTCAAAGAAAACCCCGCCGGAGCGGCGGGGTTTTGATGGATTCCGATGTGCCGATCAGATCGGACGGCAGCGGCCGTAGCGCCAGACGAAACCATAGGGGCAGCCGCGGCCGGGACGAACCACGACGACCGGCGCGGGAGCGACGACGACCGGCGGTCGCACGACGACGACGCCACCACCGCCACCATTGGGAACGCAGCCGCCGTAGGGCCCGCGATGCCGATACGGGCCGCATCCGCCCGCCGCTTCAGCGGCGGTGAAGCTGGCAACGGAGCTCGCGAGCAAAACTGCTGCAAAAAGATACTTCATGTCTTCTCCCTCGATTTCGGCCCACGCTGTGTGGCACCGCAAAAAACATGCTCAAACGAATCGGCGGGCCGGAGTCTTGCAGATGCCGCCTCCGTTGTCTTCAACCATAGTTCCGCTGCCTGAATGCGACATGAACGTGGCGAAGGCGAACATCTGTCTTGGTTCTACTGATGCGAGCGGAGGAAGCCCAGCAACAATTCGTCATATTTCGCCGGCGCTTCCAGAAACACCAGATGGCCGGTGTCGGGAATGACCTCGGCACGGCCGTTCGGCATCTGCGCCGCCAGCGCCTTGGCGAGGTCGGCGTTGTGGCCCATCTTCGGCCGTAGCGCCTCCGGCGCATTCGGGCGGCCCGGCGCGTTATGGTCGTCGGCGCCCATCACGAACAAGGTCGGCTGCGTGATCAGCGGGATCTCGTGCACCACGGGCTCGCGATAGATCAGCTGCGCGGAGGCGACGAAGGCGTGCAGCCAGCGCGGATATTCGGCGCTGCCCTTGATGTTGAAGCGCGCGTCGATGAACGGCGTCACCTGGTCCGGCGGCAGCTTCAGCGCGTAGTTGATCTCGAGCTGCTTGCGGTAGCCCTCGGCGGTGAGCTTGTCCTCGTTCTCGATGATCTTCTCGGTCGGCGTAGGCGGCACATAGAGGCGGTAGTCTTCCAGTCCGATCGGCGCGGTCAGCACGAGGTGATCGACGCGGTCAGGATAGGCGCGCGCGATGCGGACGCCGAGCATGCTGCCCATCGAATGCGCGACGATGTCGGCTTTGGCGATCTTGAGGTGATCGAGCAGTGCGACCGTGTTGCGCGCGAGATTGTCGAAATGCAGATCGCCTTGCTGCTTCGACGACTTGCCGAAGCCGATCTGGTCCGGCACCACGACGCGATAGCCGGCGTCGGTCAGCGTCTTGATGACGGGCGCCCAGTAGCTCGACGGGAAATTGCGCCCGTGCAGCAGCACGACGCTGCGGCCGTTCGGCTGCGCGGGCGCGACGTCCATATAGGCCATGCGCAGCTGCTCGCCGTCATTGACCAGCGGCAGCATGTTGACGGGGTAGGGATAGGCAAAGCCTTCGAGCCCGATGCCATAGGGTTCGCGCTCGGCGGCGAAGGTGGGGGCAACAGGCAAGGCGAGCAGGGCGCCAAGCAGCGCCGCAGCGGACAGACGATTCATCAAGGGCTCCGGGACGAACGTGCTGCGTTCATGCAAGCCGGCAATGACGCCGGCCTGCAACGCGCGCCGTTATTCGCCCGGACCGAACAACGCTGCAAATCGCTTTTCGCCGTTTCGCGAAAAATTGACCACGCGGCTGCCCGGCGTGGGATCGCGCATCGCCCATTTCAGCTCCGCAAAGCGCGTCATCACGGCCGCGCCCAGCGTGCCGGCGAGATGATGGCGCCGCTCGCTCCAGTCGAGGCAGGCCTTGCACACCGGGCGGCGCGGATGCGCCAGCGCATTGGCGTCGATCTGCAGTGCCTCGGCCATGAAGCGCCTGCCGTCGCCGGTCAACTCGATCGTCTGCTTGGTCTGCCGGACCAGCTTTTGCCGTCGCATGCTGTCGAGCATCTGCACGCCGAGATCGCCGGCGAGATGGTCGTAGCAGATCCGCGCGCGGCGCAGCGCCGGTTCCTTCGGCCCGGTGCGCACGCGCATGTGGCCGGCGCGCGCAGCGAGCCCCGCGAGCCCTTCCAGCACGCTCGCGACGTCAGGCCCGGTGAGGCGGTAGTAGCGGTGGCGGCCTTGTTTCTCCGGCTCGATCAGCCCGCCGGCCTCGAGCTTGGACAGATGCGAGCTCGCGGTCTGCGGCGTGATGCCGGCCTCCTGCGCCAGCTCGCTCGCGGTCAGCGCGCGGCCGGTCATCAGCGCCTGCAGCATGTTGGAGCGCGCGGGATCGCCGACCAGAGCGGCGACCATGGAGATGTCGGGTCCGGATTTCATAGTTCGATGATAGCCGAAGCATCTACGTCGGGCAAGGGACTAGTCTGCGCGGGAAATCAAGGGAGCACTGCCATGACCATTACCGTCTTCATCCGCTATCAGCTCGACCCGTTCAAGCGCGCGATGTTCGAGGCGTATTCGAAGAACTGGCTCACTATCATCCCGAAATGCGGCGGCGACCTGATCGGCTACTGGATGCCGCATGAGGGCACCAACAACATCGCCTTCGCGCTGATCTCGTTCGAGAGCCTTGCCGCCTACGAGGCCTATCGCGCGCGGCTGCGCCAGGACAGTGAAGGCATGGCGAACTTCAACTTCGCCGAAGAAAACAAGTTCATCCTGGCTGAGGAACGGACATTTCTGCGCAAGGTGGCGTTATAGTGCGATCATAACGAACAAGGAGACGAACATGATCGCCGTGATCTTCGAGGTCTGGCCCAAGGCCGAGTACCGCCAGCAGTACTTTGACCTAGCCGCCGAGCTCAAGCCGGAGCTGGAGAAGATTGACGGCTTCATCTCGGTGGAGCGGTTCGAGAGCGTCACCGAGAAGGGCAAGTTCGTCTCGCTGTCGTTCTTCCGCGACGAGGCTGCGGTGGAAGCCTGGCGCAACACCGCCGGCCACCGCCGCACCCAGGCCAAGGGCCGCGCAAGGATTTTTGACGATTATCGCCTGCGTGTCGCCGGCGTGATCCGTGACTACGGCATGAACGAGCGCGAGCAGGCGCCGAAGGACAGCCGCGCCGTCCACGAGGCGCGCTAGCACCTCCGGGCGCGCACTGGCGCTGCCCCGGATGCGTGCCTATCTCAGCGCGGCAACAACACCAGGGAAGAGAACAATGCCAGTGACAACTGCTGACAAACGCGCCGCCTTCAAGACGCTGCACGAGAGCGGCTGCTTCATCATCCCAAACCCCTTCGATGTCGGCAGCGCCCGCGCATTGCAGCATCTCGGCTTCAAGGCGCTGGCCTCGACCAGCGCCGGCTTTGCCTGGACCATCGCCAAGGCCGACAACCGTGTCACTGTCGATGACGTCTGCCATCACCTGACGGCGATCTGCGCCGCCGTCGATATTCCCGTTAACGCGGACTACGAGGACGGCTTTGCCGTCGAACCCGAGAAGGTTGCCGTCAATGTCGCGCGGGCCGTCGAGACCGGCGTTGCCGGGCTCTCGATCGAGGATTTCACCGGCGATGCCGCCAACCCGCTGTTCGAGCAGGCGCTTGCGGTCGAGCGCATCAAGGCGGCGCGCAAGGCGATCGGCAGCAGCGGCGTATTGCTCACCGGCCGCTGTGAAGCGATCCTGCGGGGAGTGAAGGATCTGGGGCTGGTGATCGAACGGCTGCGCGCCTATGCGGACGCGGGCGCCGACGTTCTCTATGCGCCGGGCATCTCGACCAGCGAGGAGATCGCCGCGGTCGTGAAGGCGGTGGCGCCGAAGCCGGTCAATCTCCTGATCGGCGGCGCGTCCGATCTGTCGCTGCAAAAGGTCGCCGAACTCGGCGTACGCCGGATCAGCGTCGGCGGCGCGCTGGCGCGGATGGCCTGGGCGGGCTTCATGAAGGCGTCGAAGGAGATGGCCGAGCAGGGCACCTTCACCGAATTCGCCAATGGCTATCCCGGCGGCGAGCTCAACAAGATGTTCAAATAGAGCACACAAAAAAGCAGCGGGCCGATCGGCCCGCTGCTTCGTTGCGTGAGAGCGTGATTGATTATTGCTTGTCGCCCGTCGACTCCTGGCCGGTCGGCTTGTTGGCCGGCGGAGCAGCCGGGTTCGCCGGGGCGGCGCCCGTGGTCATGCCGGGCTGGTTGTTCGGACGCGGCGTCACATCACGCATGCCCGGAGGCGCCGCGGCCGGGTTGGCCGGCTGGGTCTGGGCGGTCTGCGTCGACGGCGTCGTGCCGGCCTGGTTCACCGAGGTGTTGTTCAGCCCGTAGAACAGCGCACCCAGCACCACCGCGATCGCGACAGCGAACATCGCGATCTTGGTCCCGCTGGCCGGGCCCTCGGCGAGCTCCGGATCGGGCTGCAACTCGTTGTCCAGACTGTTGAGGCGCGCCTGATGCCGGATTTCGTCTTCGGTCAGGTTGGCGCGATACGGATCGTTCGGTTGGTATGCCATCAAAAGTTCCTCCGTTAGCACCCCATCGCTAAACGCGCGAAGACAATGGCTGGCGCGCAAGGATGTTCCGCGCCATGTTGCAGTCCGTTCATGATGGAACCGGCGATTCGGAGGTTCCGAGGGGCTTATCCGCAATGTGGACCATGCCGCCCACTGATTCCGTGCTGCATGTGCTGTCGTTCATCGCGGTCGCAGCGCAGGCGATGACGGCGGCGCTCGCGGCCGGCAAGCGCAGCATGGATTGGGCTGGCGTGTGCATGCTGAGCTGCATTACCGCGCTCGGCGGCGGCACCATCCGCGACGTGCTGCTCGGGCATTATCCGCTGCTCTGGGTGCAGCAGCCGATCTATCTGGCGATCACCAAGGTCGCAGCCCTCGTCACCATCCTGCTGGCGCGGCTGGTGCACCGGCTCAATCTCGCCTTCCTGGTGCTCGATGCGATCGGCCTCGTGGTGTTCACCATGGCCGGCTGCGACGTCGCCTGGCAGGTCGATGCCTCGCTGCCGATCGTGATCGTCGCCGGCATGATCACGGGATGCGCCGGCGGTGTGCTGCGCGACATCCTCTGCAACGAGGTGCCGCTGCTGTTCCGCAGCGAGCTCTATGCCAGTGTCTCCGTCGTCACCGGCCTGTTCTATGCGACCGCGTTCGGCCTGCAGCTGAACCCCCATCTCTGGACCGCGCTCACCTTTGTGCTCGGCCTCAGCTTCCGCCTGCTTGCGATCCGCTACAAATGGGAGATGCCGAAATTCGTGTTCACGGGCGAGGGGCGGTAGCAGCCCCCGTGCCCCGGACGCAGCGCAGCGCCCTTGCGGTGCGCTGCTGAGCCGGGGCCCATCTCAGGCCGTTGAGGCATGGGTCCCGGTTCTGCGGAGCAGCGTTGCACGCTGCACCGCGCCCGGGACACGAGAGTTATCTCCGCCGCGCCTTCGCCACCTCATCCGCCGACACCACCGGCGCCGCATTGCCCCAGGAATTGCGGATATAATTGGTGACGTCGGCGATCTCCTGGTCGGTCAGTTTGGGATAGGACGGCATCGAGCCGGGGTTGGGCGCGCGCGGCGTGGTCACGGTCTGCGCGCCGTCGAGGATGATGCGGATGGTGCTCGCAGCATCCGCCGATTGCAGATTGGCGTTGCCGGGCAGCGGCGGATAGATCCGCGGCGCACTGCTGCCGTCGATCTCATGGCAGGCGACGCAGGCGCTGCGATAGATGCGCTGGCCGTCGCGCATCGACTCCGGTGACGGCGGCGTCACCTCGGGCTCCGGCGCGCCGGCGGGCAGGCCCTTCAGATAGACCGCGATCGCCCGCACATCGGCATCGGCCATCCTGGAGGTCGAGTTGACGATCACCTCCGACATCAGGGGGCCGGCGTGGCTGCGCGCATTGCGGCCGCTCTGCAGGTACTCGACGATGTCGTCGACGCTCCACGACTTCAGTCCGCTGCGCGCAGCCGCATCGAGCCGTGGTGCGAACACCCCCTGGATCGCGCTGCCGCCGAAGGCCTGGCCGGCCTTGTCGGCGCCGAACATGTTCTTCGGCGTGTGGCAGGCGCCGCAATGCGCGAGGCCCTCGACCAGATAGCCGCCGCGATTCCACTCGGCGCTCTTGCTCTGGTCGGGCTGGAAGATGCCCGGCGTGAAGAACAGCGCGTTCCAGGCCCGCATCAGCACGCGATAGTTGAGGGGCCAGCGCAGGTCCGGTGGCGGCGCTCTGTTGCTGACCGGCGCAATCGTTCCGAGATAGGCACGGATCGCCAGGATGTCGTCGCGGGTGAGCTTGGTGAAGCTCGGGTAGGGGAAGGCCGGGTAGTAGCGCGCGCCGCTCGGCGAGACGCCCTCGCGCAATGCGCGGACGAAATCGTCGTCGCTCCAGCCGCCGATGCCGGTATCGCGGTCGGGTGTCAGGTTCGGCGAGGTGATGCTGCCGAACGGTGTCTCGATGCGTTTGCCGCCGGCAAACGGCTTTTGGGGATCGACGGTATGGCAACTCGCGCAGTCGCCGGCGATCACCAACGCCTTGCCGCGTGCGATCATCTCCTCGGAAGGCGCGGCCGCGCATTCACCTGGCTGGAACGCACCGCACAAAACCACTCCGGCGAGAAGAATCGCCCGCGCCGACCAAACCCGCACCCGCATCCATCACCTTCCGGTCTGCCAGACGCGTCACGCCGTTTCGCTGCAGGCCCGTCCAACGACAGAAACCGAAACGCCCTCGCGATATTCCCGGCACGAAATTGCGATTTTTGAATGCCGGGCATGAGCGTTCAGAATTGTGCTGCGCGGCGCGGAAAATCCGACATAGACTGGTTCTAACAAGCTCAGATGACTAGCTAAAAACGACGTCATCGCGACCAGTTCTCCAAGAGGGCACTATGGGAATCAACCAAGGTCCGATCAGCCTCGATCAGAAATATACCCAGGGCACCGGCCACGTCTTTCTGACCGGCATTCAGGCGCTGGTCCGTCTGCCGATGGCGCAGATCAGGCGTGACCGCGCCGCAGGCCTCAATACCGCGGGTTTCATTTCCGGCTATCGCGGTTCCCCCCTTGGCGGCTACGACCAGCAGCTGTTCGCCGCCCGCAAGCACCTTGAGCAATACAACATCAAATTCCAGCCTGGCGTGAACGAGGACCTCGCGGCGACCGCGGTCTGGGGCTCGCAGCAGCTCCACCTCTCGCCCGGCGCCAAGCATGATGGCGTGGTCGGCATCTGGTACGGCAAGGGCCCCGGCGTCGACCGCTGCGGCGACGTGTTCCGCCATGGCAATGCGGCCGGCTCCGCCAAGAACGGCGGCGTGCTGTGCCTCGCCGGCGACGACCACGGCGCAAAATCCTCTACCGTCCCGCATCAGTCCGACCACGCCTTCATGTCGGCGCTGATGCCCTACCTCTATCCCTCCAGCATCCACGAAATGATCGAGATGGGCCTCCTGGGTATCGCGATGTCGCGCTACTCGGGCTGCTGGGTCGGCATGAAGGTGATCACCGAGACGGTGGAGACCACCGCCGAGATCGATCTCACCGACGAGATGACCCCGTTCATCATCCCGCCCGATTTCGAGCTGCCGCCTGATGGCCTCAACATCCGCTGGCCCGACGACCGTTTCGAGCAGGACCGCCGGCTGCAGGACTACAAGGGCTTTGCGGCGATCGCCTTTGCCCGCGCCAACAGGGTCAACCGCATCACCATGGATTCGCCGAACGCGCGTTACGGCATCATGGCCTCCGGCAAGAGCTACGAGGACATCCGCCAGGCGCTGCGCGAGCTCGGCATCACACCGGAGATCGCCGCCCAGATCGGCATCCGCCTCTACAAGATCGGCATGCCCTGGCCGCTGGAGCCGGAAGGCGTGCATCAATTCGCCGTCGGCCTCGAAGAGATCTTCATCGTCGAGGAGCGCCGCGAGATCGTCGAGAACCAGGTCAAGCAGGTGCTGTTCAACTGGCGTGACGACGTGCGCCCGCGCATCGTCGGCAAGATGGACGAGCACGACAAGCGCTTCCTGACCTTCGCCGCCGAGCTGAGCGTCGCGTCGCTTGCGAGCTCGCTGACGGAACGGTTGCTCCGACTGAACCTCAACCCTGAGATCGCCGCGATGCTGCGCGCCAAGGCCGACTGGTTCAACGGCCGGCAATCGACGCAGATGCAGGCGGTGGCCCCGGTGTCGCGCACGCCGTATTTCTGCTCCGGCTGCCCGCACAACACGTCCACCAAGGTGCCGGAAGGCAGCCGCGCGCTGGCCGGCATCGGCTGCCACTTCATGGCTCTCTGGATGAACCGCTCGACCGAGACGTTCACCCATATGGGCGGCGAGGGCGTGCCGTGGGTCGGCATTGCGCCCTTCACCAACGAGAACCACATTTTTGCGAACCTCGGTGACGGCACCTATTTCCACTCTGGCATTCTGGCGATCCGGCAGTCGATCGCGTCGAAAGCCAACATCACCTACAAGATCCTCTACAACGACGCCGTCGCGATGACCGGCGGCCAGCGCCATGACGGCGATCTGTCGCCGCAGCAGATCACCTTCCAGCTGCACGCCGAAGGCATCCGCGAGATCTATCTGGTCTCGGAGAATCCCGGCTCCTATCCGTCCGACACCATCGCGCCGGGTGTGAAGCTGTTCCATCGCGACGAACTCGAGAACGTGATGAAGATGTGCCGCGAGTTCAAGGGCACCTCGGCGATCGTGTTCGTGCAGACCTGCGCGGCCGAGAAGCGCCGCCGCCGCAAGCGCGGCCTGATGGAGGATCCGCAACGCCGCGTGCTGATCAATCCCGCGGTTTGCGAGGGCTGCGGCGACTGCTCGGTGCAGTCGAACTGCATCTCGGTCGAGCCGCTGGAGACCGAGCTCGGGCGCAAGCGCACCATCAACCAGTCGACCTGCAACAAGGACTATTCCTGCGTGAAGGGCTTCTGCCCGTCCTTCGTCACGGTCGACGGTGGCAAGCTGCGCCGCCGCGCGCCGCCCGATCTCGGCGCGATCGACAATCTGCCCGAGCCGACCTCCAAGCCGCCGCTGGACCGGCCGTACAACATCGCGGTCGGCGGTGTCGGCGGCACCGGTGTGCTGACGATCGGCGCGCTGCTCGGCATGGCCGCCCATATCGAGGGCAAGGCCAGCATGATCCTCGACATGTCCGGTCTCGCGCAGAAGGGCGGGGCCGTGCTGAGCCACGTCCGCCTGTCTGAGCACACGGCTGACGTGACCTGCTCGCGCATCGTCACCGGCACGGCTGATCTCGTATTGGCCGCGGATGAAGTGGTGGCGGCGTCGAAGGAGACGATCACGCTGTGCGACGCCAGCCGCACCGTCGGCGTCATCAACAGCCATGTGATCCCGACCGCGGACTTCATCCTCAACCGCGACTTCAACTTCCAGAGCCGCAAGGTCAACAGCGTGCTGGAGACCGAGCTGCGCAAGGACTCCGCCTTCGTCGATTTCACCAAGCCGGCCGAAGCGCTGCTCGGCGACTCCATCGCGACCAACATCATGATGATGGGTTTTGCCTATCAGCGCGGGCTATTGCCGCTCACGGCGGAATCGATCCAGCAGGCGATCGAGGTCAACGGCGTCTCGATCAAGATGAACACGCAGGCCTTCCAGCTCGGCCGTCTCGCCGCCGCCGATCCGGCGCGGCTGGCTGACATGATGAAGGGGCAGGACGACGACGTTGCACCGGTGAAGACGCTGGATGCGATGTCGCTCGACGAGATCATCACCCATCGCATGGCGTTGCTCTCCGACTACCAGAACGGACGCCTAGCAAAACGCTACCGCAAGCTGGTCGATCAGGTCCGCGACGCCGCGACCAAGGGCGGCTTCGACGAAGCGCTGCCGCGCGCGGTTGCGATCAACTACGCAAAACTGCTCGCCTACAAGGACGAATACGAGGTGGCGCGTCTGTTCACCGACGGCCGCTTCGAGAAGCAGTTGCGCGACCAGTTCGAGGGCGAGTTCACCTTCAACTTCAATCTGGCGCCGCCGATCCTCGGCGGCGGCCTCGACGCGCAGGGCCGTCCGAAGAAGCGCACGTTCGGCCCGTGGATGATGTCGGCCTTCCGCTGGCTGGCGAAATTCCGCTTCCTGCGCGGCACGCCGCTCGACATGTTCGGCTACAACGCCGACCGCAAGCTCGAACGCGACCTGATCGCTGGCTACGAGAAGGACGTCGCCACCGTGCTCGGCCTGCTGTCGCCGCTCAACCACGACATCGCCGTCGAGCTGCTGTCGCTGCCCGATCGTATCAGAGGCTACGGCCCGGTGAAGGACAAGGCGATCAAGGAGACAAAGGTCCGCTACGCGCAACTCGCCGCCGACCTCGCGAGCCCGTCGCCGGCCCCGCGGCAGATCGCGGCGGAGTAAGAGCAGGGTGCAGAGTGGGTGGGCAAAAAGCATATGCTCACCTTCTGACGCCCTTTTGCCGACTCGTGAATTTCAGCCTGGAGACGTCCGGTCCTCATTGTCGCTTCTGCGACAATGAGGATTGCATCTGACTCCCATAGCAACCTAGAATTCGGAACGTTTCGATACGTTTGCATTTTGGGACGATAGGAATTGGTCGACCTGAAGCCCATCGTTCACATCACGGGTACTGAACGTCGCTATAACGCCGTCGCTGCGGTGGAGCACGATGGCCAGTGGCGGCTGTTCATGCCATTTCCCAAACACAGGATTCAGCAAGCCGCGATCGTTGGTAACGACCGCTTGGTGTGCTGTTCCGAGGACTCGGAGGTATGCCTGATCGACTGGCGATCGGGCAAGGAGATCGCAAGACGACATATTTCAATGAAGTCTAGTAGCGGCCACGTGCGTGTGACGGACGATGCTGAGTTCATTGTTTTCTATCGTGCCGGAACCTACCTCGATCGCTGGGCTGGGGCGCATTCGATCCACATCCTGCAGTCGAATAGTCTCGAAACGATGGTTGAGGGGGATGCTGTGTCATGGGCGGCGGACCAACGCGCCGGACGAATTGTCAGCGAGGGCATTGCGCAGCCTACCGATGAAGAACGGTGCGACCGTTCGGACCTGCAGATTTTGGGTAAGGTAACCGAGGATCAAGCCGGCCACTTGTTGTTCATTTGCTGTGACGGAGATCCGCGAAATGCAGAATCTCGCCGCAGGTTTTGCCGCATCGATAGGTCTGATTGGTCCATTTCCGCCGAACTCATTCCAAACGAAGCGGGGCCATGGATCTGGCTCAGCCCGACTGGATGCTATGCGATCGCGCACCACCTTGGCGTCCCCTCGGTCGATGATGGTTCTGTTGATCGGGATCATGCGCTGAGGGGGGTGGGTTACGACGAGCAGAAGCGCAATTGGCATGTTCTCGAGCTTTGGGTAACCGACCCTCCCGGGCTAAAGTCTCTCATCACAACGCGGAAGGGATTGCAGACCGAGTCGATCCACGACGTGATCTGGGAGCAGTCCGAAGCAGCTTTTTGGATCAAGACCGGTACTTGGTCCAGATCAGTCGAGTTCCAGCGCGTCAGTGTCGATGGAAAGCTTTCGCCCGCGTTCGCCTTTCAGCGATTTCGCAATAAAAGCTATAACGTGCTTCAAGATATCGTCGACGTGACGGATACCCGGACTGTGGAAATCCAGTCGCATGAAGACACCGTCTATCTTCAGCGTGACTGGTGTGAGAGCGAATTGCCGTTCAGGCTGATTGCCGAGGATGAAGATGGCTTCCGCAAGGGGATGCGGCCATATCCGCCGAGCCGTCTGGTCAGGAAGTTGCTCACTCAAACCGACCGAAGCCATGTTGTACTTGTGCGGGATTTCTCGAAGTCAGCCATCGTCGACGCGCTTGCGCAGCTGACACGCGATGTCCGCGACCGCCTGTCCGATCTTCTTCAGAACGACGTGTTTGAGGTGTCCTTTAAGGTCGGCAAGCGTACGATATCGGAGACCGCATTCTTCGCCCGCTTGACGCGCGAGCGGATTCCCGTTGCATCGGCGCTTCGAGAACTCTTGACCGTGTATCTGGAGGTCCAACCTCGTGTCATTGAGGCCAGCAAGATCTTTCGCCAGATATGGGGGCCGGAAAATCAAGGCGCACTTGCCCCAGCGATGCTGGCGCTGTTGCGCCTCAGCCCGGACGCGCATGATGTCTTCCGCGACTATCTCGTCAAGCGGGATGGCGAGCACGAGACGTATTCCACCAACACGATCATGAAGCTCTACATCAAGGAGACCAAGTGGCGCGATCTGGCCATGATCAGGTTCGGCATCTACTTCGCGTTGATCCGGCATAGAGACGGCATCCGGTTTCCGCACGGACCACTTGACGAGTACGGTCTTCTGCGGGCGGCGGAAAAGTTGATCGCTCCGGATCAGTTCGCAGCCGAGATCGTCCAGGAGCTTGAACAGTTCGTCGTTCATCCTGGATTGGACCTTGGTGAGAGGGAGGACCTCTACATGGCGCTCCGCTCGAGTCTTGAATTGACCGACTACGGTCGAGCGACGCTGCCGATACTAGCGGCCAGCACGTCCATGAATTTGCTGCGAGATGCCGCCGAGCAGGGGATTGATCCCGCGATCCTGGACCTTCTCAGATATGCCGGCACGAAGCATTAGCCGATCCGAAATAGCCTCGCGCAGGCAATACGATTTCCGTCCATAATCGTATCAGCTCGCCTGTATCGCCTGACGGAATATTTCCGCGCTTGCCAAGGTCGCCCGCGCGGTTCAGAAAAACGCTGGAGAGAAGAAACGCCAGCGAAGGCAGAAGTCGTAGGGTGTGCCTGCGAAGCGTGCCCATCACTTCGCTTCTGCGAAAATGAGCTTTCGTGGGTTACGCCTTCAAAACTACCGCTGGACGTACGGCACCTTCAGCTCGCCGATCCGCTCGAACGTCTTTTCAGCGAGGCAGCCATACGCCCAGGTCCTGCTCCCCGAACCGCCGGGCTCGCCGACAACGCCCCAGCACTCGGCCTCGCGATAGCCTTCCCAGGCTTTCTGGCTCGCAGCGATCCGCTCCACGGTGCTTGGTCCCTTCACGGGCGGCGGCAAGGTGTTTCTCGCCCGCATGTCGGCCTCGCGGGCGTTCGCCTCGTCGATCTTCCGGTGAAACAGCTGATCGAGCTCGGCCTGCGCTTCGCGATAGAGATCATGCAGACAATCGCGTTGCTCGGCATTCGAGCGGCGGTCGAAGCAAGCCTTGATGCGGGCGCTCTCGGTGCGGGCCGCACCGCACGCGGCCAGGATCAGGATCAAGCCGATGCAGGATACACCCAATGCAGCCCTGGCCAGCGCAGCCTCCTTACACGATGATGCCATTCGGTATCATTTGTGGCCGCGCTGGAGACGCAGGTTCAACGGGGGTACGACTGTTTAGCCTCATGTCCCCCGCCACCGGAAGCGTGTAGTATCCATCCGGCGGATGACAGAGGGATGCCATGGCTGGCGAGCGCGTGCAGCGACGGCTTTCGGCAATTCTGGCGGCCGACATCGCAGGCTATAGCCGGCTGATGGGCGCTGACGAGGAGGGCACGCTTGCCCAATTGAAAGCGCATCGGCATACGCTGCTCGATCCCAAGATCGACGAATATCAGGGGCGGATCGTCAAGACCACAGGCGACGGCATGCTGGCCGAGTTCGCGAGCGTGGTCGATGCACTGCGTTGTGCCGTCGAGATCCAGCGCGGCATGCTGGAGCGCAATGCGGACGTGCCTCAGGAGAGGCGGATCGAGTTCCGTGTCGGCATCAATGTCGGCGATATCATCAGCGACGGCGGCGACATCTATGGCGACGGCGTGAATGTGGCAGCCCGTCTGGAGGGCCTTGCGGAGCCTGGTGGCATCAGCGTTTCGGGCCGCGTGCAGGAAGATGCTCGGGGCAAGCTCGATATCGCCTTCGAGGACATCGGCGAACAGCAGCTGAAGAACATCGCCTGGCCGGTGCGGGTCTATCGGGTGCGGCTCAGCGGCGAAGCCGCGCAGGCGCGACCGGCCTTGCCGCTACCTTTGGCGCTTCCCGACAAGCCTTCGATCGCCGTCCTGCCATTCGCTAACATGAGCGGTGATACCGAGCAGGATTATTTCGCCGACGGCATGATCGAGGATATCATCACCGGGCTCTCCCGCGCACGCTGGCTCTTCGTCATCGCGCGGAATTCGTCCTTTGCGTACAAGGGGCGCTCGACCGACGTCAAGCAGGTCGCGCGCGAGCTCGGCGTGCGCTACGTGCTCGAGGGCAGCGTACGCAAGGTGGGCGAGCGCGTCCGGATCAGTGCACAGCTGGCGGAGGGAGTTTCCGGGAGGCAGCTTTGGGCGAAGCGCTACGACCGAGGATTATCCGACATATTCGCCATGCAGGACGAGATCACGGAGACAATTATCGGTGCGGTCGAGCCGGAGCTCGGAAAAGTCGAGCGCCGGCGCTCGGCTGGCAAGCGTCCGGATAATCTCGACGCGTGGGATCTCTACCAGCGTGGCATGTCGCATCTCTATGAATATACCAGGGACGACCTGCAGCGCGCGCGGCAGTATTTTTTGCAGGCCATCGCGAGGGATCCGCAGCTCGGGCCGGCGCATTCCGGGCTCGCCGAGACCTATTACTACGAGGGTGTCTACGGCTTCGCTGAGTCCATCTCGGACAATCGGGAGAGAGCACTCGCACCGGCGCTGCGGGCCGTGGTGCTCGACGCCGAGGACGCGGGCGCGCACTGTACGTTGGGGCGGGCTTACTATATGCGCCGCGCATATGATGCTGCATTCCGGGAACTGAAGACAGCATTGGAGCTCAACCCTTCACTGGCGCTCGCACATTACGGTCTGGGTGCGACGCTCGTATTCTCGGGGCGCGCAGAGGAAAGCATCCCCCATCTGACTGCCGCGATACGATTAAGTCCGCATGATCCAAACATGGGATCATTCCTGGTACGACTCGCCGATGCCACTTATTTGCTGACGCGCTACGAGGAAGCCGCCGAGTGGGCGCAGCGCGCGCTGCAGCAGCCGAATTTCCAATGGTCGCGCTACACCGTGCTGATCGCGGCTCTGGCTCAGCTTGGCAGGCTCGACGAGGCCAGAAATCGCATCCAGGAATTGCAGGTCAAGCGCCCAAACACGTCGATAGCCTTTGTGCGAGAAACCCACCTGTTGGGCGACGCGGCAAACTTCGCGCACTATCTCGATGGCCTTCGCATGGCCGGTCTGCCCGATTGAGCGCACCGCCATCAACCCAGTCGTCCTGTGGTGGCCCGGCTTCTTTCAAATCATGTGTCGCTGGAGATGCGGGGCGTCAGACTCAATACGATTTTTGCCTATAATCATATCGATCCGCCTGTATCGCCTGACGGAATATTTCCGCGCTTGCCAAGGTCGCCTGCGCGGTTCAGAAAAACGCTGGAGAGAAGAAACGCCAGCGGAGCATGACTTGACCATCAAGGGCAAAGCCTACATCGCCGGGATCTACGAGCATCCCACCCGGCACGCACCCGACAAATCCACCGCGCAGTTGCACGCCGAGGTCGCCAAGGGCGCGCTGGAAGACGCCGGCCTCACCAGGGCCGACGTCGACGGTTATTTCTGCGCCGGCGACGCGCCGGGCGGGCTGTGGCCGATGGTCGATTATCTCGGCCTCAACACCGGGAAGCTGCGCCATGTCGACTCCACCGAGACCGGCGGCTGTTCCTATCTGATCCATCTCGGCCATGCCGCGGAAGCGATCGCCGCCGGCAAGTGCTCGGTCGCGCTGGTGACACTGGCGGGCAAGCCGCGCACCGGGCCGATGCCGGCACGCGCCTCCGGCGCCGAGGCCGATTTCGAGTCCGCCTACGGGGCGACCACGCACAATGCCTACGGCATGTGTGCCATGCGCCATATGCACGACTACGGCACCACCTCCGAGCAGCTGGCCTGGATCAAGGTCGCGGCCTCCCATCACGCGCAATACAATCCGCATGCGATGCTGAAGGAGGTCGTCACCGTCGAGGACGTGCTGAACTCGCCGATGATCTCCGATCCGCTGCATCGGATGGATTGCTGCGTCGTCACCGACGGCGGCGGCGCGATGATCGTCACGACGCCGGAGATCGCCAAAAGCCTGAAGAAGCCGCAAGTGCGGTTGATCGGTCATGGCGAGGCGATGAAGGGCCCGCGCGGCGGCAAGGATCTCGATCTCACGTACTCCGCCGGCGTCTGGTCCGGCCCGCGTGCCTTCGAGGAAGCGGGTGTGACGCAGAAGGACATCAAGTATGCCTCGATCTACGACAGTTTCACCATCACGGTGCTGATGCAGCTCGAAGACCTCGGCTTCTGCAAGAAGGGCGAGGGCGGCAAGTTCGTCGCCGACGGCAATCTGATCTCCGGCGTCGGCAAGCTGCCGTTCAACACCGATGGCGGCGGGCTCTGCAGCAACCATCCCGTCAACCGCGGCGGCATGACGAAAATCCTCGAGGCGGTGCGCCAGCTGCGCGGCGAAGCGCATCCGAAGGTGCAGGTGCCGAACTGTGATCTCGCGATCGCGCACGGCACCGGCGGACTCCTCGGCGTGCGCCACGCCGCCTCAACCTGCATTCTGGAGCGTGTGTGATGGCTGACGCGAAGAAACTCAACGCCCCCGTGACCAATCCGGAGACCGCGCCGTTCTGGGAAGCGGCCAAGGCCGGCAAGTTCATGATCAAGCGCTGCACATCGTGCAACGAGCCGCATTATTTTCCGCGCTCGGTCTGCCCATTCTGCTTCTCGGACAAGACGGTGTGGGAGGAGTCTTCCGGCGAGGCCACGATCTACACCTACAGCCTGATGCGGAAGTCGCCGACGGGGCCTTACGCGATCGCCTATGTGACGCTGAAAGAAGGCCCGTCGCTGCAGACCAACATCGTCGATTGCGATCTGGAGAAGATCAAGATCGGCCAGAAGGTGAAGGTGGTGTGGAAGCCGACCGACGGCGCGCCGCTGCCGTTCTTTACGCCTGTCTAAGAAGTACCTTCCTCCCTTGCGGGGGAAGGTGGCGCGAAGCGCCGGAAGAGGGGGTCGCTCCGCATAAGGAGTCTCGCTGTGGAGGCAACCCCTCTCCCAAAAGAGTTTTTGGCTGATGCCGGTGTAGCCCTCTCCCGCAAGGGGAGAGGGCACAATAACTAGCAGCGCCGAAGAAGAGACAGTTCGGGGAGAGAACAAACATGCCGATCAATTACGAACAGCTGATGGCCCTGAAAAATCTCGGCCAGAAATACAGCTACAGCGATCGCGAGGTGATGCTCTATGCTTACGGCATCGGGCTCGGCGCCGATCCGATGGACGAGAAGGAGCTCGCCTTCGTCAATGAAGGCGTGCTGACGCCGCGGCCGCTCAAGGTGGTGCCGACCTTTGCTTCCGTCGCCGCGTGGGGCGCGGGGCCGGGCGAGATGAATCTCAACCGGGTGATGGTGGTCGACGGCGAGCGCGACATCACCTTCCACAAGCCGTTCGCGACGGCCGCCCACATCACTGCGGACTCGACCGTGCTCGACGTCTTCGACAAGGGCAAGGACAAGGGCGCCGTGATCCGTCACCAGACCGTACTGAAAGACGAGAAAGGCGAGAAGCTCGCCACGCTGGTCGCCTCGCGCTTCGCCCGTGGCGATGGCGGCTTCGGCGGTCCGTCGGAAGGCCAGCCCGAGCCGCACAAGGTGCCGGAGCGGGCGCCCGACAAGACCGTCGACATCACGACGCGGCCGGACCAGGCGCTGATCTACCGGCTCTGCGGCGACCGCAATCCGCTGCACTCGGATCCCGAGTTCGCCAAAAAGGCCGGCTTCCCGCGACCGATCCTGCACGGCATGTGCACCTACGGCATCACCTGCCGCGGCGTGCTGCAGACCTACGCCGACTACGATCCGTCCGCCTTCAAGCAGCACGTCGCCCGGTTCTCTTCGCCGGTCTATCCCGGCGAGACCGTGACCATGGAGCTGTGGAAGGACAGCAATGTGGTGTCGTTCGAAGCCAAGGTGAAATCGCGCGGTGTCACCGTGATCAAGAGCGGCAAGACTGTGCTGGCGTAACTCTCGTGCCCCGGACGCAGCGCAGCGCGCAAGCGGTGCGCTGCAGAGCCGGGGCCCATTGCCGGGCATGGGTCCCGGCTCTGCGAAGCAGCGTTTCACGCTGCATCGCGTCCGGGACACGATAACAGGGAGAAACGACCATGGGATTACTCGACGGCAAGGTGGCGCTGATCACGGGCGCCGGCGGCGGGCTCGGTGAGGCCTATGCGAAATTGTTCGCACGCGAGGGGGCGGCGGTGGTCGTCAACGATCTCGGCGGGCCGCGCGACGGCTCCGGCGCCGACAAATCGATGGCGCAAAAGGTCGTGGACGCGATCAAGGCCGAGGGCGGCCGCGCGGTCGCCAACGGCGCCGACATCTCGACGCTCGCCGGCGGCCAGGCCGTGTTCGACGACGCCATCAAGAATTTCGGCCGCGCCGATATCCTCGTCAACAATGCCGGCATCCTGCTCGACGAGACCTTCCACAAGGCGAAGGAGGAGAACTGGGACCGGGTGATGAAGGTGCATCTGAAGGGCACCTTCTGCTGCACCCAGCCGGTGTTCAAATGGATGCGCGACAACGGCGGCGGCGTCATCGTCAACACGTCCTCGACCTCCGGCCTGATCGGCAATTTCGGCCAGACCAATTACGGCGCGGCCAAGGGCGGCATCTGGGGCCTCTCCAACGTGCTGGCCATCGAGGGCCGCAAGTACAACATCCGGATCTGGACGCTGGCGCCCGGCGCCCTGACCCGCATGACCGCAGACCTGCCCCGCTACAAGGAGAACCCTGGTGCGGCGCTGGGGCCGGACGGCATCGCGCCGGCCGTGCTATACATGGTCAGCGATTTGTCGGGCGACCAGACCGGCAAGGTGCTCGGCGTATCAGGCCCGCGTGGCGTCCGCGAGATGCGGATGATGGAGATGGAAGGCTGGAAGCCGCCATTTTCGGGCTGGAATGCCGAGGACATCGTCACCCACGCCAAGGAGATCTTCTTCTCCGAGGAGCAGATCAAGATGGGCGCGCGGCGGTTCTGACCCCATGCTATTGGGGCCGGGGCGGCCGGAATGGTCCGCCCCGGATACCTAACGAGGATAGATATGAAGCTCACTGCCCAGGCCAAAGGAACTTTCGCGATCGCGCCGACGCCGTTCCATGATGACGGCCGCATCGACGAGAAATCCATCGACAGCCTGACCGATTTCTACGCCGAGGTCGGCTGCGACGGCGTCACGGTGCTGGGCATCCTGGGCGAGGCGCCGAAGCTCGATGCTGCCGAGGCCGAGCAGGTCGCGATCCGCTACGTCAAGCGCGCCAAGTCGATGCAGGTGATCGTCGGCGTCTCCGCGCCGGGCTTTGCCACCATGCGCTCGCTCGCCAAGGCCTCGATGGACGCCGGCGCCGCCGGCGTCATGATCGCGCCGCCGCCGAACCTGCGCACCGACGACCAGATCGTCACCTATTTCAAGCAGGCGCAGGAAGCTGTTGGAGACGACATTCCCTGGGTGCTGCAGGATTATCCGCTGACGCTGACGGTGGTGTTCACGCCCGCGGTGATCCGCACCATCGTGATGAACTCGCCGTCTTGCGTGATGCTCAAGCATGAGGACTGGCCGGGGCTGGAGAAGATCACCACGCTGCGCAACTTCCAGAAGGACGGCTCGCTGCGGCCGCTGTCGATCCTGTGCGGCAATGGCGGCACCTTCCTCGATTTCGAGATGGAGCGCGGCGCCGACGGCGCGATGACCGGCTATGCCTTCCCTGAGTTGCTGATCGACGTGGTCAATCTCTCCAAGGCCGGCAAGCGCGACGCAGCGCACGATCTGTTCGACGCCCATCTGCCGCTGATCCGCTACGAGCAGCAGCCCGGCGTCGGCCTCACGGTGCGAAAATATGTGCTGCAGAAGCGCGGCGTGATCGCCTCCAGTGCCCAGCGCAAGCCCGGCGCCGTGATCACGGCGCAGGCGCGGGCGGAGGTCGATTACCTCCTGTCGCGCGTGGCGCGCGTCGATCGCCGCGCCAATCTGCAGCCGAAGCAATCCAGCGCAGGACCCTCATGGTGAGGAGGCGCGAAGCGCCGTCCGATGCTTCGCATCGCCAGGCGAACCACGAGGCCCCGATCGTGCCATTCATCCTTCGAGACGCGGCCAAGTGGCCGCTCCTCAGGATGAGGTCCTGAGGAGTTAGTCCATGCCCGACACCGTCGCCCCGCGTCTTGCCTCCACCGTGCTGCTGCTGCGCGATAGCGCAGCGGCGTCAAGCGACGGCAAGGGCCGCGCTGAAATCGAAATCTTCATGATGGTGCGCCATCATCAGATCGAGTTCAATTCCGGTGCGCTGGTGTTTCCGGGCGGCAGTGTCGACAAGAACGACATGGAGATCGCGGCCGATCCCGCGCTCTATTCGGGCGGCGAGGGGCTCGATGGCGACGCGCTCGGCTTCCGCATCGCCGGCATCCGCGAGACGTTTGAGGAAAGCGGCATTCTGCTGGCGCGGCCGAAGGGCTCGACGGATCTGATCGACGCCAAGCGGGCCGAGGCGATCGCCTTGGCGCATCGCACCGAGCTCAACGAAGGCAAGATCAGCTTCCTGAAGGTGATCACGGACAACGGCCTCGTGCTCGCGCTCGACGGGCTGATGCCCTATGCGCACTGGATCACGCCCGAGGGCATGCCCAAGCGTTTCGACACCTGGTTCTTCCTCGCCGCCGCGCCGCCGGAGCAGCTCGGCGCGCACGATGGCAAGGAGTCCACCGACTCGATCTGGGTGTCGCCGCGCGAGGCGCTGGAAGGCGGCGACAACGGCCGCTTCAAGCTGCCATTCCCGACCACCCGCAATCTGATCAAGCTCGGCAAGCAGCCAAGCGTGCAGGCCGCGCTGGACGATAGCCGCGGCAAGACCGTCGTCAGCGTGATGCCCGTGATGACCAAGACCGCCACCGGCCGGCAGCTGCGTATCCCCAAGGAAGCCGGCTACGACGGCGAGGTGTTCGACGTGGGGGCGGTGGGGTAGCCGTATCTCCATCGGCGTTCCCCGGATGCTGCGCAGCACCGCAAGCGCGTTCACGCGCGTCTTCGACACGCTATGGTGATGCGCTGCTGCTCCGGGGTCCATCCATCAAACAAGCAAGCGTGGGTCCCGGCGCTGCGAAGCAGCGTTGCACGCTGCATCGCGTCCGGGACACGGATAGTTTGGTCTCGATCGAAGTATCGTGGTCACCTCCCGGCGTAGTCTCCGTCCCGATCGCATCGGGACGGAAGCCCATGACCACCCCACGCCAGCCCAACCTGGCCTTCGAGCTCGCGCTGCTGGTCCGACCGTCTGGATCGGGCTCGCCTGCGTCGTGATCGGTGTTGCCGCGATGACGATCCCGGCACGGTCGTTCTCGGCCGCCTGACCGCCCGCTCAGGCGGGCGGTTCGGGCGCTGGCCGGCTGCGCAAGCCCGGATTCGGACAGTGGACCGCGTCAGCGTGACGCAAATCACGCCGGGCCGGCCGGCTTATCCATGATGATCAGCATGTTCCCCACGGCTCGTAATATCCCGTATATTGGGGCGGATGGGACCCCGGCCTCGATAAGATGACCTCCGAACTGCCGCCGAATTCGCCGCCGCCGCGATCGTTCTCGCTGTCGATCGGGCAGTTGACGTTCGGCAGCTTCATGCTGGTGCTGGCCGTCATCATCATCACCTCGACCGCGAGCGTGGTGGCGATCCGCCACATCGATTCGACCTTCGCCGAGCTGCGGCGGCTGCAGAGCGTCGGCGACCTCGCCGAGGACATCGATCGCCGTATGAACGAGCTGCGGCTGGCGGCGCGTGACTTCGTCACAGAGCCCGGCAGCCAGTCCGTCCAGGTCGCGGAAGCCGCCCAATCGCTGAACGAGATCCTGAAAAAGACCCGTCTCGAGCTCGCGCCCGAGCAGCAGGACATGATCGATGGGGTCACCGAGCGGCTGGCGACCTACCGCGGCGGCATCGAGCGGATCTCGGCGCTGATCGCCCGCCGCGCCGAATTGATCGTCGCGCTGGCGCCGCTGCGCGAGGCCTTCGACAAGGCGGTCGCGGCCAGCCCCGATCCGGAGATTGCGACAAAACTGTCACAAACCCAGAGCCGGATCGCGACCGCGCTGCTGGCGCACAACCCGTCGGCGGCCGAGCAGGCGGCCCAGAGCATGCGCGCGATGCAGATCGCCGATGGCTCGCTGCGCTCCGCGGTCGATGCCTATGCCGAGGCGATCATCGCGATCTCGGTGCGGGAAGGCCAGATCGCCGACATCGACAAGGAGGTGCTCGGCATCGAGGGCCGCCTGATCCAGCGCGTCACCGAGTTGCTCCGCGAAGTCAGCACGCGGCGCGGCCATGTGCTGTCGCGCGACTTCGCCCGCACGCTCGCGGAAGCCAAATGGCAGAGCATCGTGCTCGGCTCGGCCGGCGTGCTGATCGGCATGTTCGCGGCCGTGCTGGTGGTCCGTCGCACCGTGCGTCCGCTCGCCAAGATCGCCGGCGCGATCCGCAAGGTGTCGGGCGGCGAGAAGAGCGCCTTCATCCCGGCGACCGATCTCGACAACGAGATCGGCGACATCGCGCGCGCCGCCGAAGTGTTCCGCGCCACGCTGGTCGATGCCGACACCGCGCGGGAGGCCGCGGTGCGCGCGCTCGCCGAGCAGCGGCTGGCCGAGGAAAGCTACCGCAAGCTGTTCGAGGCCTCCGTCGACGGCATCTATGTGACGACGCCGGGCGGCGCGCTGCTCAACGCCAATCCGGCGCTGGCGCGGATGATGGGATACGAGACCCCGCAGGGCCTGATCAACGGCATCGGCGACATCGCCTCCACCGTCTATGTCGATGCGGCCGCGCGCGATGGCTACGAGGCGCTGATGAGGCGCGACGGCATGGTGCGCGAATATGAATACCAGGTGCGCTCGCGCGACGGCACCATCCTGTGGCTGTCGGACTCCGCCACCTCGGTGCGCAACGAGCGCGGCGAGGTGGTCCGCTACGAAGGCACGGTGCGCGACATCACCGACCAGAAGCGTGCGGAAGATGCGATCGCCGAAGGCCGCCGCCTGTTGCAGATGGTGATCGACACCGTGCCCGCGGTGATCAACGTCAAGGATCGCGAGCTGCGCTATGTGTTGATGAACCGCTACATGGCCGGCATCTTCGGCATCGAGCCGCAGGACGCGCTCGGCCAGACCACGGCCGAGCTTATGTCGCATTACGGCGCGGCGAAGACCGACGAGCATGACAAGCGCGTGCTGTCGGCGCGGCGCGAGCTCGGCTTCTACGAGGAGGAGTACAAGGATTCCGCCGGCAACATGCGGCAGTGGCTGGTCAACAAGCTGCCGATCCTGGACGGCCAGGGCGAGATCGAGACCATCGTGACGGTTGCGCTCGACATCGGGGAGCGCAAGCGCAGCGAGCAGGAGATGCGGAAAGCCAAGGATTCCGCCGAGGCCGCGCTGCGCAATCTGCGCGAGACGCAGAATTCGCTGATCGAGGCCGAGAAGCTCGCCGCGCTCGGCCGCCTCGTCGCCGGCGTCGCGCATGAGGTCAACAATCCCGTCGGCATCAGCCTGACGGTGGCGTCTGCGCTGGAGCGCAAGACCGCGAATTTTGCTTCCCAGGTCGAGCGCGGCGATCTGCGCCGCTCCAGCCTCAACGATTTCCTCGGCACCGCGCGCGATGCGTCGTCACAGCTGGTCGCCAACCTCAACCGCGCCGCCGAGTTGATCCAGTCGTTCAAGCAGGTCGCCGCCGACCGCAACTACTCCGACCAGCGCACCTTCGATCTCGGCGATCTCACCGAGCAGGTGGTGATGTCGCTGCGCCCGGGCCTGCGCAAGCATAACCTCACGCTCAATGTCGATTGCCAGCCGAACCTGACCATGAATTCCTATCCCGGTCCGTACGGCCAGGTGCTGACCAATCTGTTCCTTAATTCGGTGGCGCACGCGTTCCCGGACGGCAAGGCCGGCGAGGTCGACATCCAGGTGCGCGAGTCCGGCAAGGACAATGTCGAGGTGATCTTCTCCGACAATGGCTGCGGCATGTCGCTCGACGTGCGTCGCCGCGCCTTCGACCCGTTCTTCACCACGCGGCGCGACCAGGGCGGCACCGGGCTCGGCCTGCACATCGTCTACAGCATCGTCACCACGCGCCTCGGCGGCCGGCTCGATCTCGACTCCGCGCCGGGCAAGGGCACCCGCATCCAGATCATCCTGCCGCGCACAGCACCCCTGGAGCAGGCAGCGGAGTAGGGCGTGGCCTGCGCGCGACGTCAGAGCTCGGTATAACCCTCCGCGCCTCTGCCGTACCACGACGCGGAATCGGTCGACTTCAACGCTGCGCGTCTGGCAAATCGGCCGGGAAGATCGGGATTGGCAATGAACGGACGGCCGAACGAGATCGCATTGGCGTGCCCCGCATCGAGCGCGGCCTGCGCCTTGGCGGCGTCGTAGTCCGAATTGAGCACCAGCGGTCCCCGAAAGGCTGCGCGCATCAGCGGTGCGATCGGCGGCCGGTCGGCCTTGCCGTTGGTGCCGGCAAAGTCCGGCTCGCGAATTTCCAGGAATGCGATGCCGAGCTTCGAGAGCATCTTCGCCGCGGCGACGAACAGCTCCTCGGGATGGTCGTCGTTGATGCCCTTGATCTCGCCGTTGGGGGAGAGCCGCACCGAGGTGCGGCCGGCGCCGATGCTCTGGGCGACCGCGAGCGTCACGTCCAGCAGGATCCGGATGCGGTTCTCGACGCTGCCGCCATAGCTGTCGCTGCGCAGATTGGAGCTGCTGCGCAGGAATTGGTCGAGCAGATAGCCGTTCGCGGCATGGATCTGCACGCCGTCGAAGCCGGCCTGGATGGCATTGCGGGCGGCGTTGGCGAACTGGTCGATGATGGCGGGGATCTCGTCGAGATGCAGCGCGCGGGCTTCCTCGTAAGGCAGCTTTCCGTCGTAGGTCTGCGCCAGCCCGGGAGCGGTCGTCGCGGACGCCGAGACGGGGCGGCCGCGCCCGGGAAAGCTGGTGTGCGTGAGGCGGCCCATATGCCAGAGTTGCGCGACGATGCGCCCGCCGGCCGCGTGCACGGCGTCGGTGACGGTTCGCCAGGCCTGGACCTGCGCGCTGTTCCAGATGCCCGGCGCGTAGGGCCAGGCCAGCCCCTGCAGGCTGATGCCGATGGCTTCGGTGAGGATCAGCCCCGCCGAGGCGCGCTGCCGATAATACTCGGCCATGATCGCCGTCGGCGCGTGGTCGGCGGTGGCGCGTGCCCGCGTCATCGGCGCCATGAAGATGCGGTTTCGGGCCTCGATGGCGCCGAGCTTGATCGGATCGAACAGACTGACCATCGCAGTCAACGCTTCAGCAGCGGGCACTTCGATTCCGACACCGGCCTGAACGCATCGTCGCCCTTCACCGTCCGGACAATCTCGAGATAGTCCCATCGCTCCTTCGATTGCTCGGGCTTTTTGACCCGGGCCAGATACATGTCGCGGATCACACGGCCGTCCTCGCGCAACCGTCCCTGATGCACGAAGGCATCCTCGATCGGCAGCTCGCGCATCTTCGCCATCACCTTGGCCGGATCGTCGCTTTCGGCTGTCTTGATGGCCTTGAGGTAGTGCAGGGTGGCGCCATAGACGCCGGTGTGGATCATGGACGGCATGACGCCGGTGCGGTCGAAGAATTTCTTCGACCAGGCGCGCGTCTTGTCATCCATGTTCCAGTAGGATGCGGTCGTCATGTAGGTTCCCTGCGCCTCGCGCAGGCCGATGGCGTGGATGTCCGCATCGAACAGCAGAAGCCCGACCAGCTTTTGTCCGGCGCTGACAAGCCCGAACTCGTTGGCTTGCTTGATCGCAGTCTGCGTGTCCTGGCCGGCATTGGCGAAGGCGACGACATTGGATTTCGAGTTCTGCGCCTGCAGGGCAAACGACGAGAAGTCCGAGGTATTGGACGGATGCCGCACGCTGCCGAGCACCGTGCCGCCGGCTTGCTTGATGAAGCGGGTCGCGTCCTGCTCGAGCTGTTGGCCGAACGTATAGTCCGCCGTGACGAAGAACCACGACTTGTTGCCTTCAACCACCATCGCGGACGCCGTCACCTTGGCCAGCGCGTAGGTGTCGTAGGTGAACTGCACGGTGTTGGGGCTGCAGAGCTCGTCGGTCAGGGAGCTCGCGCCGGCGCCCGACAGCAGCAGGATCTTGTTGCGCTCGCGCGCCATGTTGTGGAGGGCGATCGCGATCGCCGAATTCGGCACGTCGACGATCGCATCGATCTTGCTGTTGTCGATCCAGCCGCGCGCGATCTGGGTCCCGACGTCGACCTTCATCTGGTGGTCGGCGCTGATCAGCTCGATCGGCTTGCCGAGCACGGTCGGCCCGAACTCCTCGATCGCCATTTTGGCGGCTTCGATCGAGCCGGGGCCGGTGTTGTCGCGGCCCCAGCTCGACAGGTCGGTCATGACGCCGATCCTGACCGCGTTGTCCGAGACCTGCGCCAGCGCCGTCGACGACGCCCAGAAGAGAACAAGGAGTGTTCCGATCAGTCGTGTCATTCCCTCGGCTCCTCAGAACTTCACCTTGAGACCACCGCTGACGCCGTAGTCATTGCCGTCGCTGCGTGCGAAGGTGCTGACCGCCGTGACATTGGCGCTGACGCTGTCGCTGATCGCAGCGGCGAGGCCGGCGACAACCTTGCCGTAGGTCGCGGTGCGGCCGTCGATCGGCGTCAGCACGGGCAGCAGCGGGGTGGTGACCTGGGTGGTGATCAGCGTCCGCGCCGATCCGATGAAGTCGTGCTCGGCGGTGACGTTGATGTACGGGCTGTAGAGGCCGTTGCTGAACGTGAAGGGGGCGCGGATCTGCACGCCGGCGCTGCCGGTCAGGCTTTCCAGGGTTTGCCGCGCGACCATGTTGGTGAGCAGGATGTCGCCGGTCTCGGTGTAGCCGGCAATCTGCGCATTGGTGTAGGCGAGACCGCCGATCGGGCCGATGCGGAAGCGCCCGGCATCCCAGAGATAGCCGGCCTTGCCCGCGACCGTGAAGGTGTCGGCATTGGTCGACCCGTTGATGTTGCCGAGGATGCCCTGGCGGCTGGTGGCGAAGGCCTGGCGGCCATAAGCGACCAGCGCATCGGCGAACCAGTTCGATTTTGTGTAAGATGCGTAGCCGCCGAACTGGAACGCATCGATCTTGTAGTTCGCGCTCTGCACGGCGAGATTGACGTTGGGCTGGCTGTAGTTGAACACGCCGCCGACCACGAGGTCGGGCCGCACGCGGTAGTCGACGCCGATCTGGCCGCCGGCCGCATTGTAGTTGTAGGCGGACAACAGCGCCTGGCTGTCACGGTTGCCGCCGGAATAGGCCGCATCGCCATACACCGTCCACGGACTCGCCGCGGCCTGCGGCCGCATCGCCTTCGCCGGCATGTCCGCCGCCATTGCGTTCATGACGCCGCCATAGGGCGCGAAGGTGCGATAGGCGTCGAGATGGCCGAAGATCGAGCCGGCAAAACCCGTCGCGATCGACATCGCGACGTCGCCCTGCGGCGCCACCGTCAGCGGCGCATCGATCTGGTTGGCCATGTAGCGCGCGATCAGCGCAAAGCCCGCGCTGGTCGGATGGATGGTGTCCCAGTAGAAATAGCTGTTCTGCACCGCGCTCGACGCGGCGAGGCAGCCGCCGACACCGAGGCTTGCGAGGCAGCTGCCGGCGCTGGCGAAGCCGTATTGGCCGGGATTGGCGACGATGCGCGCCTGCAGCGTTTCGTAGTCGAACAGGAAGATGCGGGTGCCGGCATTGGCCGCCGGCGCGAGTTGCATCTGCAACTGCTGGAAATAGGTGCGCGCCCATTCCTCGCGCTGCGCGAAGGTCAGCGCGGGATCGCCGAACGGCGCCGGGAAGTAGAAGGGATTGCCGGGGCTGACCCAGGCGATGTTGTGCGCGCCGAGCGCGATCAATTGCTGGACGCCGGCGACCGCATTGCCGGCCGATGTGGTTGCCATCGCGTTGATCTGCGGCAGCGTGTTGGCGCTGTTGAACTGCGCCTGGTCGTTACCGCCGATCGAGATCGCGAGCAGGTCGGTCGAGGAGAAGCGCTTGCCACTGGCGACGAAGGTCGCAACCTCCTGGGCGAAGCCGGGCAGGCCGGGAATCACATTGGTGTTGCCGGTCTGCGCGCCGCCGACCGCGTAGTTGGTGAGCGGCGGCAAATTGTAGATCGACTGCAGCGAGTCGACGAAATTGGTGCCCTGGCTGAAATGGCAGGTCGGATTGGTCGGAGGTCCCGCGGGACAGGGGAAGCCGAGCAGGCGGAACGCGCCGCCGGGCGCGCTGCCGGTGTCCGCATAGCTGTCGCCGAATCCGGTGATGCTGGTGAACTTCGTGCCCTGCGCCAGCGCCGGCGCGGTGCTGCAGGCGAGGAGAGTAGCGGCAATCGCCGCAGCCGCGCCCCGTCTGCGCTTGCCTGAAACCATCGCCGTGATCGTGTCTGCAGGATACGCCTGCGCGTCGCGCCCCATTCGCATCTGAACCTTCCCCCAGGATGTCTGGCCGTTTCGCCAGTTGCCGATATTGTTCATCTAGTGAACTGTTCGAGTCAAGAACGATTCACAAACAATTTGCGCTGCTGCGCGAACCACGCCATGAACGGAGCGGATCACAGTGATGAGGGTAGGGGTGTCCGACCAGAAGCTGCGGACGGCGGTGAAGTCAGCCAAGCAAGCGCCGCGGAGCGACAGGCGAGCGCAGCGCGCAGACCGCACGACTGACGCTGCGCCCATGGTGAACCTGAAGAAGCTGACAGGCCTGGCCGGCTATCTGATCCGGCAGGCTCAGCTCTGGGTCTTCCAGGACTTCAACGCCACGCTCGAGCCGCTCGATCTGCGTCCGGTGCAATATTCGATCCTGACCATCATCGGCGACAATCCCGGTCTGTCCCAGATGGCGCTGTCGCAGATCCTCGGCATCGTGCGGTCGGGCCTCGTGCCGTTGCTGGACGGGCTGGAAGGCAAGGGGCTGATCCGGCGCATGCCGTCGGCATCGGACCGTCGCTCACACGCGCTGCACCTGACCGCCGAAGGCCAGCACTTCCTGGCGCGCGCGGACGCGCTGGTTCAGGAGCACGAGAAGCGTCTGATCAAGAAGGTCGGCGCGCGCGGCCACAAGGAACTGCTCGACATCCTCAAGGTGTTCGGCCGGCGTTGAAACGTGCGTCGCGAGATATCGCAGCCGGCGCTAATTCGTATCCGCGAGCTTGTGCAGCGTGGCGCCGAAGATCTGGCTGGCTTTGCCGACGAGGGCAGTGCCGGTCATGCTGCCGCGGGTGTCGGTGAAGGTTCCGGAGACGCCGATGCCGACCGGAGCGGGGCCGCCGAACAGCGGATTGTCATTGTCGCGCGGCGAGGTGTGACGCTGCACCAGCACCTCGCCCTTGAAGGTGTCGCCCTTCACCGTGTAGCTGCCGGTGTAATAGAGATAGGCATCGCCGCCCAGGATCTGGCCGTCGCGAAACAGAATCACGCCGCTGCCCTTGCCGACGCGCCCGTCCTGCAGTTGGACGTGGATGGAATACAGCCCGTTCTTCATAACGTCCCAACTCGCCGGCCGCCGCGCCCACGGCAGCCGTTCGGATTTTTATGCCAAAGCGTGCAACCTAGCGCAACGCAGCCGGTTGATTATTTAGCCCAAGGCGGGCGGTGAGACCCTCGGTTCCTGCCAGTTGTGTGACGATGCGATGACAGAGCGGGCGGCTCTGCGAATCAAGTTGGCCCGCGAAATGCATAATGTCTGATTGCACTGGGCCGGTGGGTGCTGGAGCAAGAAACACGTGACAGACTGGATCGATTCCGGCCGCACCATGGTGCGCCGTCACTTCGCCCGTGGGCTTCCGCTTCGCAACCGAACGGGCCCCGTCATGACACCCCTCAAACTCGCGCTTGCGGTCTCGCTTTCGGTTGCGGCGATATCGTTTGCGCAGGCCCGCGATCCCGACGGCCGCTACGCCAATTCGCCGCTCAAGCAATGGTTCGACAGCCTGCGCAGCGGCAAGGGACCGTGCTGCTCGGACGCCGACGGCAGCGCGGTCAGCGACGTCGATTGGGAATCCAGGGACGGCCACTACCGCGTGCGTCTCGATGACAAATGGTGGGACGTGCCCGACGAGGCCGTGATCACCGAGCCCAACCGCGTCGGCCGTACCATGGTGTGGCCGATCCGCGGCTATCAGGGCATCACCATCCGCTGCTTCATGCCGGGAAGCATGACGTAGCGACTCTGTCGTCAGACTGTACCTTTCCCCTCATCCTGAGGAGCCGCGCAGCGGCGTCTCGAAGGATGTGGCCGCATGGTTCGAGACGGCGCTCGCGCGCCTCCTCACCATGAGGAGATACATCACGCGTACTTCTTGTCGCGCTCCAGGAGCTCGATCGAGATGCCCTGTGGGCCGCGGATGAAGCAGATGCGCACGCCGGGGCGAATCGTGGTCGGTTCCTTCGTGAACGCCACGCCCTTGCTCTTGAGCTCGGCGGCGACCGCGTCGATGTCTTTCACCGTCAGCCCGATATGGTCGAGGCCCTGATAGGGCGTCACCGGCGGTGCGTTGACGCCGTCGCCATCCTTGACCTCGGCGATGAACACTTTTGCGCCACCGAGCTGCACGTCGATGCGGCCGGGACCGCGGAGGATCTCGCCGCCGAGCGTGTCGCGAAGCCAGGCCGCGGTGGCCTCGGGATCGGGGCTGCGCAGGTGGACGTGATCCCAGGTGACGACGATGGGCATAGCGAGCTCCTCAAGTTGTTCTTGGACCGCGCGAAGCGGCGGCCGATCGCCGCAGTATTAGCGGCGGCCCCGCGGCAATGCCATCGCGCTAATATGCGCGCGCCGCAATATTGCCGTCCCGGAATGAAACCATTTTGCTGCCCAGTGGTTGGGTTGGAAGTGGCGCCCCGTACTGCGCGGCCGTCGTCCCGGAAGCCGTACGGTTGAACGCCGTATGGCTTTTTTCATGTGTGGCGGACCGGCACGGCCGGTTCGTTGCCGGCTGAGGGGTGAGGCAATGTGGATCGGGGCAAGGCTCGGCAAGGCGTCGCTGCAGAGTTGGGGGACGACCATTGCGCTGCCACTGATCGTCGTCGCCGGGCTGACCGCCTGGCTGATGCTTCCCGAGCCCAGCGATGCCGAGGATCAGGCCTCGCCCGCGTCCTCCGCCATCATTCTCACCGCGCAGAACGCGACCAATGATGAGGCGACCGCGAGCCCGGCGGTGGCCACCGCGCCGGCGGAGGCGACCGGGACGGTCGGCATGGCGCCGTCGTCGGTTGCGCCTGACGCGCGGCCCGAGAAGTCGCCGCTGGATGGTTTACAAATTGCGTCGCAGTCGTTCCGCCGCGGCGGGCTGGGCTCGAAGGCGCTGGTGACGCTGACCTTGCGCAACAGCAACGACTTCGCGGTCAAGGATATCGAGATCGCCTGCAAGTTCGTCCGTCAGGACGGCAGCCCGCTGACCGCGCGCACCAAGCTGATATCCGACACCATCAACATGAAGAGCCGGAAGACCTATTCGGGAATGTTAATCGGCTTCGTCAACGTTAATGCAAACAAGGCGCGTTGTTCCCTCGTCACCGCGAGCCGCACGTAAACCTTTCGTCGCGAAAATTTGACCCCCTGGGGTGAACCTTAGGACCTCCCTCGTAACTAACTGATAGATCGCCCGTGTGAGGGCTTCGAAGCGATGCGTCCCGGGTTACCGGTTGACGGGATCGCCTGAACGAGCACCTCAAACGAAAAATCTGGTCCGAAGGAACGAAATCCGGAAGGGCCATGGCGAATGAACCGCGCGAAGAGAGCGCGGGGGGAGCTACGACGATGCCTTTGGCGCGATATTTTCTGTTTGTCGGCGGTGCGTTGCTTGCGCTGCTGTTTGTCATCGACGCCATTGTCCCGCAAGACAACGCCGCGCTCGCCAACCTGTCATCGCCCGGCCTCGACAAGAGCACGGTGCGGATCAAGTCGACCCAGAAGCTGCCGGAGCGGGTGGTCTATGACACCACCCAGCCGACCATCGTGCCGGCGCAGGCAACCGTGGTTGCCGCGGCCACCAGGCCGGCGGTCGACCAGTCGGCCACCGCCCGGGTTCGCGACACCTTCGCCCAGTTCGTCCCGGCCGAAGCCAAGGACTTGGGCAGCAAGGACGTCAGCAAGAAGGATGCGGCCAAGGTCGCCGAGGCCAAGCCGCTCGAGGTCCAGCAGACCCCGGCCCAGCAGGCCAAGCCGAAGAAGAAGGTCGCCAAGGTCCACAGCAACCCGCCGCAGCAGCTGCAGCCGACCCGGCTGGCGCAGCCGCAGGCCCAGCCGTTCCGCGTCGCCCAGCAGCAGCCGCGTGGCTTCTTCGGCGGCTTCGGCTGGAACAGCACCTGGTAAAAGCCAAACGTCAGCGTTGCCCGCTTGGGCAACGCTGACCATTCCCGTCTAATCTAATCTGGCTGCAGGCCGATCGCGTGCGCTATCAAGCACTTAGCGCGGCAGGCGTGGAATCTTGTCGGCAAAACCGTTGTAGCAGGTCAGCCGCTCGTCTTCTTCCTTCACGAAACGGCACTCATTGACGCCCTTGGCGGCCGCGGGCTTGGCCTTCGGCTCCGGCTTGTAGATCGCGTCGTAGCAGATCAGCCGTTCCTTGGTGGCGTCGTCGATGTCGCCGCAGGCCTGCAGCTTCTGGGCGACCGATTGCCCCTTGCCGGAGGCGGCCGGGGCGGCGGCATCCTTCTTGGCGGCCTTCTTCTTGCCGACCTGGACCAGGGGCTTGTCACCGACCATCGGGGCCGTGCTGTCGGCCGCTGGCGCGGCTGCCGCAGGTGCTGTTGCCGCGGGCTTGGGCTTTTTGGCCGGCTTGGCGGCTGCTGAGGGCTGGCTGGCATCGGCCGGCGGCGGCGGCGTGGTGCCCTGGGCGAGCGCGGCAGCCGGAACGAGGAGCGCCAGCGCGAGGATGATCTGTCTCATGTCGAAAATGTCCGAAATGGCGTGATGACCGAAGGAGGGGGGCCCGGACCGGCAAAGCCGAGGCCTTTCCCGTGACTAACGCAAGTTCTAGGTGAATTCTATCCCCTTGAGGAACGCGACAGGTATCAATCAACCGCCGCCGCGGCCACCAGCTATTGTGCCTGGGGATGGATGACTGGCAGGGGCGAGCGGCCGTGTCGCCGGTAGACCAGGAAGTCGGAGTCCAGCGTCAGGACGACGTGCTGATCATGGACCTCCGACATCAAAACGATGCAGGCATCGGCGAGCGACATCGGCATGTCCCGGTACTTCCTGAGAAGCCTGCGCAGCGCCTCGACATGGTCATCGACGCGAAACGCGACGGCCAGCGCTCCGTTCTGAATGAGTTCCAGGACGGCGTCTTGTGCACTCGGATAGCGCGCCAGCAGATACATCGCCTCGGCGAGCACGGGCTCGCAGACGAGGAGAGGGGCATCGAGCTCTCCGAGGCGCTCGGCGACCCAGCCGTGGTGCTGCTCGGCGCGGTCGAGCAGCGCGACGAGGGGCCCGGTATCAACGATCGCGACGGTCATGGCGCCCGAAGCCCGAGAGATGCTTGGGGTTCGAGGCGAGGTCGGGCACACCTGAATCGATCATGCCGCGTGCCCGCTTGGTCAATCCGGACAGGCTCGGCGGGCGGCGGGTCTTGGTCTTGGCATCGAGGGCGAGCCGCAGCCCTTCCTCCACCAGATCCCGGAGCTTGCGACCGCGCAGCGCCGCCTCCGCCTTGGCGCGGCGATAGAGGTCGTCGGGAAGCTCAATCGTGGTCTTCATGCGTCGCTCTCCCATAAAACCATATTTATGGGAACCGCGACGATCGTCAAGCGCTGGAGTCGCCGGTTCTTGCCTCAGGCTTGCGACGATTGGGGCATCGGGAATTGAGCGACATGAATTGAGCGACATGTTGTCGGTTGCGCCGTGACGTCGAAGAGCCTCACGTGCGGAACGTTTCCGCGCAACATGTGTTCGGGAGTTCAAGGCCCCTGAGGAAAACGGGCGGCGGCCGGAACTCCAGACAAGGAACTGCTGATGAAGCTAAACTCCGACCAAGTGAAGCGCACCATGACCCAGATGGAAGCCGAGGTGCTTCCCGACAATCATCCGGCCGTCGCGCAATTGTGCGGCCTGTTCGGCGACCACACCTTCTTCGTCGATCGCAGCGGGCTGAAGGTGCTCGAGCCTGCGCAGACCTCCGACATGGACGGCGAGACCGGCGAGGTCGTCAGCCTCGCCGACTGGAGCGATCCGACGCTGACGAGCCTGCGTCCCCACGAGCCCGAGCCGACCGGCGTGCTGGTGATGCTGACGCCGAGCAAGCATTGAGCCAACATGAGATCGGCCCGGCGATCGCTGCATGCGATTGGCCGGGCCGATTTTTCTCTCGATCAACGTGCCGCAGTGGGGGTGTTGCGACGTCCTCAGCGGCGGCCCGCCGCAGCCCTTAGCTTGGCTTCGTCGGCGGCCATCTGCAATGCTTCGCCTTGCATCGCCGGCAGGTTCTTCATCACGAGCGCGGACTCCTTCGCGGTGACGTTGCCGCGATTGAACGGGCGCTTGTTGAGGGTTGCGGCGATATGTTCCTCGAACATCGGGGCGCGCAGACCATCCTGCGTGCGGCTCAGCGCGGAGTCAGGGTTTGTGACTTTGCCGCAGTCGGCAACGACGCGGCTTTCCTGCGGCTTGATGACCGTGATGACGGCCTCGCACTCCTGCGTGCCCGCCCAGCTTGCATATTTCATGTTCAGTCTGACGCCCTTCGATGTGCGCGCGGCGCCCCAGATCTTGATCATCTCCTTGGCATCATCGCGCCGCGGCATGGTGGTCCTGGCGTCCATCAGCATGGTCCGGACCTGGTCGCTGGAATAAGGGAAGACCGTCGGGTCGGGGACGAGATCGCAGCCGGCCACGGTTAACGCACCTGCAAGAACAACGACGAGCTTTCCGTTCAATTCGCCCTCCCGAACTAAAATGTTCGGTGCTGTTTAGGCGAAGTCTTTTGAAAATCCCTTGTGTGACTCATTCAAATGCAACCTGACGCTGCGCAGCCCCTGCGGCATTCTGTCCGTCGTGCGCGATGCGCCGGCAACGTCTGCCTCAGTTGATTCAGGTCAAAGGTCGCGATGAACGCCGGATCAGCGTAGCGATATGCGCATTGATTGGCTCCCCGTTGCACTGTGCGTCTCGACAGCACTGGTCATGCTGGCGGCGCTGGCCCTGTTTGCGCTTTAGCGGCGCTCATTCCGCTCTCGAATCCGCTTGGCACAAACTGCACTTGGCGGCCCGCGTTTCCCCGGCTTAACTTGGGTTAAGTGCATCTGTCGGGGGTGTGCCATGATTGAAATCTTTAAACGCGCAGGAATCATTGCATTCGGACTGTTGCCGGTCGTCATCCTCGCTTTGGGCATGTTCATTTGAGACGGGCGGGGTCGATTTTCAGAACGCGAGCGGTATTATTTTAAGTTCGGCCGAACATCGCGCAAGGACGAGCGCTTCAGATGGCTGAGCGTAGAGCCGATGCTCATCATGGAGCAAAGTCGTGCAGCTCAATTCGGCCCCGCCAATCGTTCGTCCGATCGCCGGATTCACGTATGAGACGGCCGGAATAATAATTTAGGGAAAACGTAGCACCATCGCAGCATTTGCTGCTCGCTATGGGTCTTTCAGTGTCATCTGCCGTTCGAACCCTCGTATCCGCTTACGTGCGCGCGAAGAACCGGCGAGCGCTGGAGAGAATGAGCGAGCTTCGGCGCAAGTTGCTTGAAGAACTCCAGTCCTCGCCCAGCGGATCCACGCGCCACGCGCTCGATCAGGTTCATGACGATTTGCGAGCGATTGAAGAGGGTCTGAAGCAACTCTCCTGAGGACGCGACGCGAACCTCAAACCCACGCTGTTTGAATTTGTTTGGCGCACTCGGAGAGATTCGAACTCCCGACCCTCGGAATCGAAATCCGATGCTCTATCCAGCTGAGCTACGAGTGCATGCCGAGGCGTGATCCGATCAGAGCACGCCCGAACAGAGGTCGATTATCAGATTGGCCCGGCGAGGGCCAGCGGGCGCCGCCGCGGGGGCTCGGCTTAAGCGGACCGCCTCAGAAGCAGGGATGCCGGCGGCCGTCCTGGCCGCGATAGGCGGCGGCGCTCTGGTAGCATTTCACGCTGGTCGGGCCGTCATAATAGGCGAAGGTGCCGGCAGCCGGGCCGGGGCCGTAATTATGCAGATAGCTGATGTGGTAGGGCAGGCCCCACCAATGGGCGTGCCGGTAGTGGTGGTGGCGCGGAGTGGCGGTCATGTCGGCGGCGGAGGCCGGGGTCAGGGCCAGGAGGACGAAGGCGGCGGCAGCGGCGAAAAGGGTCTTGGTGGTCATCGGCATCTCCGGACATTCCCCAGGGGAATCGGCCGTTTTGGCCGCTCCCTCCCTCCATTTAACCCGTAACGGGCCCAAAAGCTGCGGGAAAACGGTCACAGCGTGCCAATTTTTGGCCTTTTCGGGATGCTTAACGAATTCCCAACACAGTCCGGCCAGAGTCTTGCGGCAGGTCCTGTCTGATAAGTCTACTTGGGTAAATCGACTTGGGCCGTATTTCCTGACCAGACACCCCGGTTTCGAACTGTTCATGCGCATCACGCTCTTCGCTTTGTCGCTTGTTGTTCTGGCCGCCGCGCCCGCGCGGGCGGAGCTGCACATCACGCGCGACCATGGCGGCTATGTCGAGGAGTACAAGGCCAAGTACAAGCGCGTCCGCGACAAGGGCGAGCGCGTCATCATCGACGGCATCTGCAACTCCGCCTGCACGCTGGTGTTCGGCATCGTGCCGATGAACAAGATCTGCGTGACGCCGAAGGCGAGCCTCGGCTTCCACAAGGCCTATTACGACAAGGCCTTCACCTTCGGCATCAAGGTCACCAGCCTCGAGGGCACCTCCGACCTGATGTCCTATTACCCCGACACGGTGAAGGACTGGATCCGCAGGAACGGCGGGCTCACCACCGAGATGAAGAAGATCAAGAACGGCACCGAGCTCTGGAAGATCGTCGATCCCTGCCCGGAAGAGTGGTAGGGGCGCTGGTTACCCTCATGGTGAGGAGCGCGAAGCGCGTCTCGAACCCATGAGGCCCCAGCTGTGGCCTCGTCCTTCGAGACGCCCGCTTTCGCGGGCTCCTCAGGATGAGGGGATAGGGGATCTGCGACCTGCCAAACGCAAGGTGCTTAGGTCTTCGGCCTGACTTCCCCATCCGACACCAGCAGCACGGACGCTTTCGACTTGCTCAGCACGGCGGCTGCGACGCTGCCGAAATTCAGTTCATCGCCCTGGATGCGATCGACACCGAGCACGACGAGATCGGCGCTGACGGCCGCAATCTCCTGCAGGATCGCGACCTCTGGCGCGGTGTTGACGCGCAGTCGCGTGCGCACCTCGACGTCGTAGCGGGCGGCTGCGGCCGCGGTGTCCTTCAGGATCGCTTCCTCTCGCGCCAGCGACATGCTCGGGCTGGAGCGCCGCGCGCCCTTGTCCCGGGTGGTCGAGACATAGACGATCTGCAGCGGCTGTGCGCTGAGCCTGGCCAGCGCGATCGCGACCTCGGCCCCGCGCCGCGACACCGTGCTGCCGGACACCGGCACCAAGATCTTTCGCGCGGTGCTGGTCGGCTGTTTGAGGTGAGGGCCCTTGGCGAGCGCGATCGCGAGTGGCCCGGTAAAGCCCGAGCTCAGGTCGTCGATCTCTTGCGTGAAACCGCCGTCGCCGTCGATCACCGCTTCGACACCGACGATCAGCAGATCAAAACCCTTCCTTGCCTCCTCAGTGATCGTCTCCGCGATATCCTTGTCGCGTGCCCGTGTCGTGACCTCGACATTGCCGCCGCGATCGGGTTCGGCCTCTGCGCTGGCTCTTGCAGCCTCGGTTACAGCCGCCTCGTGGCTCTCATCCTCGGCGCGCTTCTTCTGCTGCGCCTCCGCCTCGGCGCCGACATGCAGCACGGTGATCGGCAGGCCGCGCCCGCCGGCGAGCAGGCCGGCGAGGTGAGCGGCGAAGGTCGCGTTGGTGCTCTCGTCGACCGCCAGCAGCAGCCGTTCCAGATTGGCGACAAAGCCCTTTTGTTCGTACTCCTCGCGCTCGAGCCGATCTTTCTCTTCCTCGCCGAGCGGCAGCCGCGCCAGCGCCGCGCGCAGCATCGGCGGCATCGCCATCGTGGTCAGGATCGCCATGGTCACGATCATGGAAAACATGTTCGGGCTCAGCACGCCCATCGACAGGCCGATGGTCGCGATGATCACCTCGGTCGAGCCGCGCGCATTCATGCCGCTCGCCAGCGCATAGGATTCCTGACGCGTCAGCCCGCCGAGTGCGCCGCCGACGAAGGCGCCGCCGAATTTTCCGATGCTCGCAATCAGCACCAGCGCGCCCGTCAGCATCAAGAGGTTCGGATCCCTGAGCACGGTGAGATCGGCGCTGAGGCCGGCGAGACCAAAGAACACCGGCATGAACAGGCTCGAGATCAGCCCTCGCAATCGCTCGTCGATTTGCCGTGTCAGGATCGGGGATTCCCCGACCAGCACGCCGGCGATGAAGGCGCCGAGCACGGTATGTACGCCGATCAGGTGTGTGATCATCGCCATCACGCTCATCAGCAGCAGGATCACGGTGATGACGGCGGCCGAGCTGGCCAAATGATCATTGGCCCAGCGGATCAGGCGGAACACCAGCCGCCGGCCGATCGTGAAGCTGATCGCGAGAAAGGCCAGCGTGCCGAGCAGCGCCTGCGCCACCGAGGCGAGATCGAGCGTACCGCGCGAGGCGAGGCTGAAGATCATGGCGATGATGATCCAGCCGATCGTGTCGTCGATGATGGCGGTCGCGACGATGATCTGCCCGACATTGCGGCGCATGAAGTTCATTTCGCGTACCACGACGGCTACGATCTTCACCGAGGAGATCGACAGGGCCGTGCCGAGGAACAGCGAGGCGACCAGCCGCGCCTCGGGATGCGGCAGCAGACTGTCCGGCAGGACATGGCCGAGCGCAAAGCCGCAGACGAAGGGCACCACGATGCCGGCGATCGAGATCGTGACCGCGGCGCGGCCGACCTTGCGCACCAGCTTGAGGTCGGTCTCCATGCCCGTCAGCAAGAGCAGCAGAAGAATGCCAAACTGCGCGATCCCGTCGATCAGCGCCTTTTGCTCAGCGGAATGCGGAAAGATCGCACTTTGCGCGGAAGGCCACACCCAGCCGAACAGGGACGGGCCGAGCAAGAGACCGCCAAGCAGCTCGCCGATGACGGAGGGCTGGCCGATCCGCTGCATGATCTCGCCGAGCCCGCGGCCGACCAGGATCAGCAGCGCGATCTGCACCAGCAGGATGAATTCGGATGGTTTTGCGCCCTTGTCGCCTTCCGCATCCGCCACTGACGTCATCAGCAGGAGTGCGAGGACAGCCCCGACCATCGGTAGCAGTCGCCCCCAGCGGATCGCCATCACGCCAAGACCCCCTTTGTGCGTCGTCAGCCTGACAACGCACAGGTTCCAGAAGCGATCCATTGATTTTGGAGAGGCGTCGGCAGTGGCGCGGTATCGTAGTTTCGTCGGATGGGTGGAGCGAAGGGCGATACCCATCACCTTCGTGCCGCGTCGTGAGAGGATGGATATCGCTGCGCTCCACCCATCACAAAGCCTGTGCGCTCCCGCTGACATTAGACCGCTGATTTGCCCGACGGCGCAAGGGCCCGGAGTGAAAATATTTCCTCTTTACACGAACTTCGGAATATGCTAACAATGGCCATCTCACCCGACACGAGGGGCGCTCGCGAACGCCACGAACGTGGGTGACGATGCGGTGGCCGCCGGGCGTGCGACAGGCGTGTGCATGCAAGGCGGACGGCGAAGTCGTGTGGGCCTGCCGCCCCGATGCAGGTGGCAAGCACGCGAAAGGCTAACGCCTGTCGCTGGCGATGGTGGCACAAAAGCAGAGTCTCACCAGGGCGA